>JAIEOV010000103.1 GCA_019750135.1 Reyranella sp.
GTCGCCCCACGAGGCTCTGACAATGATCAACCAGATGTCCGCATTATTGCTGTCTCACCCAAGGGGTGCAGTCCAACCGATTCCCGTTGCGATATTTGCGATAATTGCGGAAATCCCCGATGGACTGCATCTTGGGGTGCGCCTCCTGGAGAGACGGCGCGCGGAGGGCACTCTGCTTCTGCGTAGCGCTCGGCAGGATGGCGGAGAGGGTGGGATTCGAACCCACGGTACGCTTGCACGCACAACGGTTTTCGAGACCGTCCCGATCGACCACTCTGGCACCTCTCCGGGGCCCTGCTTATAGGGAGGTGATTCCCCGAGGGCAACCGCGGCGTCATGGATGGCGGATTTGGGCCAAACGGCCTGATTTTCCGAGGTTTCTACCGTTGACTCGGGAGGCTTCCTGCGTATATTCCGCCCTCCTCCGGCGGGTCGGTCAGGCCCGCCGTGCTATTTCATGCCTTCCGGCATTTTGGGCACGGAGCCGCCAAATCCCCCTAGATATAGGGGTACCGGTGGGTCTGTCCGAAACCGGAGGCCTCAGTCGGGTGTCATCATGATCGCCGTTATCCGCACGGGTGGAAAGCAATACACGGTCGCCGCCGACCAGGAGCTCACGGTCGAGCGCATCGCAGGCGCGGCCGGCGACAAGGTCGAGTTCGACGACGTGCTGATGGTCGGCGAGAAGGTCGGCGTGCCGACCGTGGCCGGCGCCAAGGTCGTCGCCTCGATCGTCAAGCAGGCGCGTGGCCCGCACCTGATCGTCTTCAAGAAGCGGCGCCGCCAGAACTCGCGGCGCAAGAACGGCCATCGTCAGGACCTGACGGTGGTCAAGATCGAACAGATCGTCGCGTAAGGTATTTGCCCCTTGGGGCGGCTGGAGTAATTCGTCATGGCACACAAGAAAGCAGGCGGCTCGTCGCGTAACGGCCGCGATTCAGAGAGCAAGCGGCTCGGCGTGAAGCGCTTCGGCGGGCAGAAGGTCGTGTCGGGCAACATCCTGGTCCGCCAGCGCGGCACCAAGATGAACGCCGGCGACAATGTGGGCATCGGCCGCGACCACACCCTGTTCGCCACCGCCGACGGCGTCGTGTCGTTCCGCAAGCGGAGCGGCGGCAAGGTCGAGGTGAACGTGCGACCGGCACCGGCGCTCGCCGCCGAATAGCCGTTCCCGATCGATCGGAGTTTGAAGGGGAGCGGTTCGCCGTTCCCCTTTTTTCGTTTCCGGACCCCAACCCATGAAATTCCTCGACCAAGCCAAGATCTACCTCCGCTCCGGCAACGGCGGCGCCGGCTGCGTGGGCTTTCGCCGTGAGAAGTTCATCGAGTTCGGCGGGCCGGACGGCGGTGACGGCGGCCGCGGCGGCGACGTGATCCTCGAATGCGTCGACGGGCTGAACACGCTGATCGACTACCGCTACTCCCAGCATTTCAAGGCCGAGACCGGCCAGCACGGCATGGGCAGCCAGCGCACCGGCGCCAAGGGCAAGGACATCACCTTGCGCCTGCCGCGCGGCACGCAGGTGTTCGCCGAGGACAACGAGACGCTGCTGGCCGACCTCACTCAGATCGGCCAACGCATCGTGTTGCTGAAGGGCGGCGACGGCGGCTACGGCAACCTGCACTACAAGAGTTCGACCAACCGCGCGCCGCGCCGCGCCGACAAGGGCTGGCCGGGCGAAGAGCTGTGGGTCTGGCTGCGCCTGAAGCTGATCGCCGATGTCGGCCTGGTCGGCCTGCCCAATGCCGGCAAGTCGACGTTCCTCTCGGTCACCTCCAATGCGCGGCCCAAGATCGCCGACTATCCCTTCACGACGCTGCATCCCGGCCTCGGCGTGGTGAAGGTCGGCGACCGCGAGTTCGTCATGGCCGACATTCCCGGCCTGATCGAAGGCGCCAGCGAAGGCGCCGGCCTAGGCACGCGCTTCCTGGGTCACGTCGAGCGCTGCCGGGCGCTGCTGCACCTGGTCGACGGCACGCAGGACGACATCGTCGGCGCCTACAAGACGGTACGTGCCGAGCTCAAGGCCTATGGCGGCAACCTCGCGCGCAAGAAGGAGATCGTGGCGCTCAACAAGACCGACGCCATGACGCCGGAGGACATCGAGGCCAAGCGCGCCCTGCTCGCCAAGGCCAGCCGCAAGACCGTGCAGGTGATCTCGGGCGTCTCGGGCCACGGCGTGCAGCCCCTGCTGCATGAGCTGATGAAGCTCGTGGAGAAGCAGCGCGATACGGCAAAGGAAGCCGCGTGACTCCCCTGGAGGAAGCCCGTCGGCTGGTCATCAAGATCGGCTCCTCCATCCTGGTCGACGAGACGCGGGGCGAGATCCGCCGCGACTGGCTGCTGAAGCTCACCGACGACGTCGCGCGCCTTCACAAGGGCGGCTGCGAGATCGTGCTGGTCTCCTCCGGCGCGATTCGCCTCGGCCGCACGCAGTTCAAGCTGCCGGCGGGCCCGCTCAAGCTCGAGGAAAGCCAGGCCGCCGCCGCCACCGGCCAGATCCAGCTGGCCCACGCCTACCAGGAAGCGCTGGCGCGGCACGGCATCACCGTGGCGCAGGTGCTGCTGACCCTCGACGATTCCGAGGAGCGCCGCCGCTACCTCAATGCCCGCCAGACCATGGGCACGCTTCTGGGCATGAAGGCCGTGCCGGTGATCAACGAGAACGACACGGTGGCAACCGACGAGATCCGCTTCGGCGACAACGATCGCCTGAGCGCACGCGTCGCCGAGATGATCTCGGCCGACACACTGGTGCTGCTGAGCGACATCGACGGCCTCTACACCGGCGATCCACGCAGCGACGCCTCGGCCGTCCTCATTCCCGAGATCCGCGAGATCACGCCTGCCATCGAAGCCATGGCCGGCGCCGCCGCCTCCGAGCTCAGCAACGGCGGCATGGTGACCAAGCTCATAGCCGGCCGCATCGCCATGGCTGCCGGCTGCCGCATGGCGATCGCCGACGGCCGCGGCGTCGGTGCGCTGGGCAACCTGATAGACGGCAAGGCGCGCTGCAGCTGGTTCCTGCCCGAGGCCTCGCCGCTGTCGGCCCGCAAGAAGTGGATCCGGGGCTCGCTCAAGACGGCGGGCGCCCTCACCGTCGACGATGGCGCGGTGCGCGCGCTGTCGGCGGGCAAGAGCCTGCTGCCGGCCGGCGTCACCAACGTCGACGGCGAGTTCCGCCGCGGCGACGTCGTCGACGTGAAGGACCGGATGGGTCGCCTGCTGGCGCGCGGGCTGGTGGCCTATGCCGCCGACGACGCCCGCCGCATCGCCGGCCGCAAGAGCGTGGAGATCGAGCGCCTGCTGGGCTTCCGCGGCCGGGACGAGATGGTCCATCGCGACGACCTGGTGGTCGAATAGGGCTATACTGGAGCGGCCGATGAACGTTCAAACAAAGCCCGCCGAAGACGCCGCGGCCATCGTGACCGAGCTGGGTGCGCGCGCGCGTGAGGCCGCGGTCGCGCTGCGCAACGCTTCGACGGAAACCAAGAACCGCGCGCTGGCCGATGCCGCGCGCCTCATCCGCACCGAGAAGGCCGCTATCCTGGCCGCCAACGCCAAGGACATCGAGGCCGCCAAGGCTGCCGGCATGACCGCAGCCTTGCAGGACCGCCTGCTGCTGAACGACGCCCGCGTCGAAAGCATGGCCAAGGGGCTCGACGACATCGTCGCCCTGCCCGATCCGGTCGGCGCCGAGATCGAGAACTGGACGCGGCCCAACGGGCTTTCGATCAGCCGCGTGCGCGTGCCGATTGGCATCATCGGCGTGATCTACGAGGCGCGCCCCAACGTCACCGCGGATGCCGGCGCGCTCTGCATCAAGTCGGGCAACGTCGTGGTGCTGCGCGGCGGCTCGGACAGCTTCCATTCCTCGCGCGCCATCGTCGAGCTGCTGCGCCGCGCCCTGAAGGGCGCCGGCCTGCCCGAGGATTGCGTGCAGCTCGTGCCCACCACCGACCGTGCCGCCGTCGGCGAGATGCTGCGCGCCACCGGCTGGCTCGACCTGATCGTGCCGCGCGGCGGGCGCTCGCTGATCGACCGCGTCACCGAGGAAAGCCGCGTGCCGGTGCTGCGTCACTACGACGGCATCTGTCATGTCTATGTCGACCGTGACGCCGACATCGCCATGGCGACGGATGTCGTCGCCAACGCCAAGATGCGCCGCGTCAGCGTCTGCGGCGCCGCCGAGACGCTGCTGGTCGACCGCGCCGCGCTCGATACGCACCTGGTGCCGGTGCTGGCCAAGCTGCATGAGCTCGGCTGCGAAGTGCGCGGCGACAGCGAAGTGCAGAAGCGCGATCCCAAGGCCACGGCGGCCACCGAGAAGGACTGGCGCACGGAGTACCTCGCGCCGGTGATCTCGGTCGCCGCGGTCGACGGCGTCGACGGCGCCATCCGGCACATCGCGACCTTCGGCAGCCAGCACACCGAATCGATCATCACCGGCAACGAGGCGACCGCGCGCCGCTTCCTGGCCGAGGTCGACAGCGCCATCGTCATGCACAACGCCAGCACCCAGTTCGCCGACGGCGGCGAGTTCGGCCTGGGCGCCGAGATCGGCATCTCGACCAACCGCATGCACGCCCGCGGTCCGGTCGGCCTGGTCGAGCTCACGACCTACAAGAACGTCGTGCGCGGCAAGGGCACCACGCGCCCGTGACTTCTCCCCTGCATCCGATGCCGGGCGTGCCGCGGGACACGACGCGCCGCATCGGCCTTTTGGGCGGCTCGTTCAATCCCGCGCACGAGGGCCATCGCCATATCAGCCTGGAAGCGCTGAAGCGGCTCGGGCTGGACGAAGTCTGGTGGCTGGTGTCGCCGCAGAACCCGCTCAAGACCGACGACGGCATGGAGCCCCTGGCCACGCGCGTCGCCCGCGCGCGCCAGATCGTCGGCCATCATCCACACATCCGCGTCGACGCGCCCGAGCTGGTGCTGGACACGCGCTACACGCTCGACACGGTGCGGGCGCTGCGTCGCACCTACCCCAAAGCGCGCTTCGTCTGGCTGACCGGCGCCGACATCCTGCCGCAGTTCTCCCAATGGCGCGGCTGGCGCGAGTTGTTCGACTCCATACCGATCGCGGCCTTCGCCCGGCCGGGCTGGAGCTATCCCGCGCTCAGCGCAGCAGCCCCACGGACTTTTGCTCGTTACCGACTGGACGCGAGCCACGCCCGTATGCTCGCCTCCTGCGAGCCGCCGGCCTGGTGCTTCATCCCGAGCCGGCTCGACAGCCACTCCGCCACGGCGATCCGCGCTGTGCGGCCACGCAAACGCAAAGCGAAAGGACAGACCATCCCCGACAATTCACCTGACAGGGGGCGTACGCTTCCTGACCGGAGCAAAGACGCCGAGGCGCTGCTTGCGCTGGTGCGTCGTTCGCTGGACGACGACAAGGCCGAGGACGTCGTCGTCATCGACCTCAAGGGCAAGTCGGCCTTCGCCGACTACATGGTGATCGCCTCGGGCCGCTCGAACCGCCAGGTGGTGGCGATCGCCGACCATCTCGCCGACAGGCTGAAGCAGGCCGGCCACGGCTACACGCCGGTGGAAGGCAAGCAGGGCGGCGACTGGGTGCTGGTCGATGCCGGCGACGTGGTGGTCCATGTCTTCCGACCTGAGCCGCGCGCCTTCTATGCCCTGGAAAAGATGTGGGCGCTGGAGACCGAGGCCGCCGCCAAGCCCAAGGCGGTGCGCGCCCGCCGCGTCAAGAAACCGGCGTAACGTCGACGTGAAGCTGCTGATCGCCTGCATCGGCCGCTCCAGCCGCGGCCCCGAGCGCGATCTCTACGACCACTACGCCAACCGCATCCGCTGGCCGCTCGCGCTGCGCGAGCTCGAGGAAAAGAAGAAGCTGCCGCCCGGCCAGCTCATGCTGCGCGAGGGCGAGCTGCTGCTCGAGGCGGCCCCGGCCGGCGCCACGCTGGTCGCGCTGGATCGTCGCGGCAAGGTCCTGGACAGCCAAGCCTTCGCCGACCGCCTGGCCCGCTGGCGTGACAATTCCGTGTCGGACGTGGCCTTCCTGATCGGCGGCGCCGAAGGACATGCCGAGCCGCTGCTGAAGAAGGCCGGCCTGGTCCTGTCGTTCGGGGCCATGACCTGGCCGCATCTGCTGGCCCGCGCCATGCTCGCCGAGCAAATCTACAGGGCCCAGCAGTTGTTGGCCGGACACCCCTATCATCGGGCATAATGCGGGTTGAATTTGCCTCTGTTCTGACGAAAAACCGGGGCTACATTGGACCCATGCGCTTCCTTGCCAACCAATTTCTGGCCGGCCTGACGGCCATCGCTTTGGCCGGCGTTCCGGCCGCCATGGCCCAGACGCCGGCGCCGACACCGGCCGACAAGCCCGCGGTCAAGCCCGTGCGGAGCATTCCGTACGTATCGATCACCGGCGAAGACGGCCGCCAGCGACACTACGAGACCAATGCCATTCCGCTGCTGTTCAACAAGGCCTGCTTCGGCTGGCGCATGTATGTCGGCGGCCCCAACCGCGTCGTCTCGCTGAAGGAGGTCCTGACCACCTCCCAGCCGGCCGAGCAAGTGATCGCCGGCCCCGAGACCGAGGTCAGCGCCGACAAGACCCGCGCCACCACGCGCATGTTCGAGACGGTGCAGGACGGCGTGCTGCAGCGCTCGTGGTGCATCATCCCGGGCGATCCGCCGGGCACCTACACCTACGACATCACGATCGACGGCGAGCCGCGCGGCGAGTTCGTGTTCTGCGCCATCGAGGTGCCGAACCAGGATCTCAACACCGATCCGCGCGACCTCTCCTGCCCCAACAAGTTCAACGCGGTGCAGCGCGCACCCCTGCATCCCTATTTGGCCCGTCCCGGTTCGGCCTCCTGATGGCTTCTCGTCTGCGTCCCGCGCTTCTCTGCATTCTCGACGGCTGGGGCCATCGTCCTGACCCGTCCTACAACGCCATCCTCGATGCGCGGACGCCAAACTACGATCGCATGATCGCGACCTGCCCGCAGGGATTGATCGACGCGTCCGAGTCCTTCGTCGGCCTGCCCAAGGGCCAGATGGGCAATTCCGAGGTCGGCCACATGAACCTCGGCGCCGGCCGCGTCGCCGTGCCCGAGCTGCCGCGCATCGACAATGCCATCGAGGACGGCTCGTTCGCCCGGCATCCGATCCTGGCCGAGCTGATCGCGACCCTGAAGAAGAGCGGCGGCGCCTGCCACCTGCTGGGCCTCGCCTCGCCGGGCGGCGTGCATTCGCACCAGGACCATCTCGTCTTCCTCGCCAACCACATCGCCGACGCGGGCGTGCCGGTGTGGATCCACGCCTTCCTCGACGGCCGGGACATGCCGCCGCGCAGTGCGCTGGAGTGCCTCGAGCATATCGAGGGCGGCCTCAAGAAGGACCTGCCCATCAGGTTCGCCACCGTCGCCGGCCGCTACTACCCGATGGACCGCGACAAGCGCTGGGAGCGCGTGACCTTGGGCTACGACGCGATCGTCGACGCCAAGGCCGAGGCGACGGCAAAGACGCCGAAGGAAGCCGTCGATCAGGGCTACGCCGCCGGCCAGGATGACGAGTTCGTGAAGCCCACCGTCATCGACGGCTTCCCGGGCATGAAGGACGGCGACGGCCTCCTGATGTTCAACTTCCGCGCCGACCGCGCGCGGCAGATCCTGACGGCGCTGCTCGATCCGCGCTTCGACGGCTTCAACCGCTCGCGCGTCGTGAAGTTCGCCATGGCCGTCGGCATGGTGGAGTATTCGGCCGCGCTCAATCCATTCCTGAAGACGCTCTATCCGCCCGAAGTCATCAAGATGGGCCTTGGCGAGACGGTATCGAAGGCCGGCCTCAAGCAGCTGCGCATCGCCGAGACCGAGAAGTACGCCCACGTCACCTTCTTCTTCAACGGCGGCGAGGAGCGCGTGTTCGACGGCGAGGAGCGCATCCTGGTGCCCTCTCCCAAGGTCGCGACATACGATCTGAAGCCCGAGATGAGCGCGCCCGAGGTGACCGACAAGCTCGTCGACGCCATCGGCTCGGGCAAGTTCGACCTGATCGTCGTCAACTACGCCAACAGCGACATGGTGGGCCACACCGGCAACCTCGATGCCGCCATCAAGGCGATCGAGGCCGTCGACGCCAGCCTCGGCCGGCTGATGGATGCGGTGAAGAAGGCGGGCGGCGTCATGCTGGTCACGGCCGACCACGGCAATGCCGAACAGATGTTCGACGAGAAGACGCACCAGAAGCACACCCAGCACACGTTGAATCGCGTGCCGGCGCTGCTGTTCAATGCCCCTGCGAACGTGCGCTCCCTGTCGGACGGAAAACTGGCCGACGTTGCACCCACCATGCTGGCCCTGATCGGCCTGCCGCAGCCCCGGGAAATGACCGGCCATTCGCTGCTGTCGGAGACGGCGCGCCCGGTCGTTCTTGCCGCACCCCATGCGACGGCGGCAGCTTCCGATTGATTTTATTTAAGGAAGGCGCCGGGGGCCTCGCCTTGATACTGCCAAAGAAGCCCCTGTATTCTCGCTCAACTGGCCGAAAACCCGCATCGACCGGACTGGGACGTCCGGCGATTTTCTTGTGAAGGCACCAATATGACCCGTTTGCGCCTAGCCTCAGCCGCCGCGATCATGGCTTTCCTGGCCGTGCCCGTGGCCTACACCGCCTGGTCGCAGGACAAGGCCGATCCCAAGGCCGCCGGCGGCGACAAGAGCGAGCTTTACCAGCAGCTCAACCTGTTCGGCGACGTGCTGGAGCGCGTGCGGCGCGACTATGTCGAGCCGGTCGAAGAGAAGACCCTGATCGAGAATGCCATCAACGGCATGCTGAGCGCGCTCGATCCGCACTCCAGCTACATGAACCCCAAGACCTACAAGGACATGCAGGTCCAGACCAAGGGTGAGTTCGGCGGGCTGGGCATCGAAGTCACCATGGACAACGGCCTGATCAAGGTTGTGTCGCCGATCGACGATACGCCGGCGGCCAAGGCCGGCCTGCAATCGGGCGATCTGATCTACATGCTGGACGGCGAGCCGGTGCAGGGCCTGACCCTGCAGGAGGCCGTCGAGAAGATGCGCGGCAAGCCCGGCACCCCGATCAAGATCGGCGTCCGTCGCGCCGGCAAGGACCCGTTCGACGTGTCGCTGACCCGCGAAGTGATCAAGGTGAAGTCGGTGCGCTTCCGTCTCGAGGCGGGCGACATCGGTTATATCCGCGTCACCTCCTTCACCGAGCAGACGACCTCGGGCGTGCTCGACGCCGTCGAGAAGCTCAAGAAGGAGTCCGGCGGCAAGCTCAAGGGCTACATCCTCGACCTGCGCAACAACCCGGGCGGCCTCTTGGACCAGGCGATCGCGCTCAGCGACGCCTTCCTCGACAAGGGCGAGATCGTCTCGGTCAAGGCGCGCAAGAGCGAGGACGTCCAGCGCTGGAACGCCAAGCCGGGTGACGTGGCCGGCGGCCTGCCGATCGTCGTGCTGATGAACGGCGGCTCGGCCTCGGCCTCTGAGATCGTCGCCGGCGCCCTGCAGGACCACAAGCGGGCGATCATTCTCGGCACCCGCTCGTTCGGCAAGGGCTCGGTCCAGACCATCATGCAGGTGACGGGCGGCGGCGCCATCCGTCTCACCACGGCGCTCTACTTCACGCCGTCGGGCCGCTCGATCCAGAAGGAAGGCATCAAGCCCGACATCGAGGTCGAGCCCGCCAAGATCGAGAACCTGGCGGCGCGCGCCGGCTTCCGCGAGGAGAACCTGCGTCGCTCGATCACCAACCCCAACGCCAAGCCGGGCGATGCTGCCAAGCCCGCCGACAAGCCGGGCGATGCCAAGCCCGAGGCCGGCAAGCCGGAAGACAAGAAGGACGACAAGACGGCCGCTCCAGGCACGCCGCCGGCCCAGTCGGGCGATCCCGACGAGCCGCCGAAGGACTCGGTGGCCGACTACCAGCTGCTGCGTGCGGTAGACCTGATCAAGGGCATCTCGCTCTACAGCAGCAAGGCGAACTGAGCAGACGCCGCGTCATGAACCTCCCCCGTCTTTCGGGGGAGGTTTTTTTTGAGGGCAGACGAGCGTGAAAGCTCCCGATCGCTACCGCCGCAATGTCGGCCTCATGCTGATCTCGCCCGACCGGCGGATCTTCGTCGGCCGGCGCACCAAGCCGCGGGATTCCTGGCAGATGCCGCAGGGCGGCGTCGATGACGGCGAGACGCCGGTCGAGGCGGCCTGCCGCGAGCTGTGGGAAGAGGTCGGGACCAGCAATGCCCTGCTGCTGCGCGAGAGCGCGCAGTGGCTGACCTACGACGTGCCGGAGAGCATGCGGCCGGCCCACTGGAAGGGCCGCTGGCATGGCCAGGCGCAGCGCTGGTTCGCGCTCGCCTTCACCGGCCGCGATTCCGACATCGACATCGCGGCCCACGACCAGGAGTTCGACGCTTGGCAGTGGATGAGCGCCTGCGAGATGCTGGAGCGCATCATCCCCTTCAAGCGCGCGACCTACGTGGCGGTGGTCGAGGAATTCCGCGATCTGGTTAGATAAGGGAGCGCGAGCCTCCGGCCCGCTCATGAATGCGGGCCGGAGGCCCGCGCTCCCTTAAGCCCCTTGTGACGCGAGCTTGGCGACGCGGCGGCGGAGGAACCACAGGCCGATCCCGGTCAGCCAGCCGTTGAGGCGGCCGGTCGAATGCAGCCCGACCGCCTTCAGCACCATGGCCATGGCGCGCTGGACGTGGAAGCGGCGATAGAGCGGGTAGGCGCGCCTTGCATAGGCCTCCATGCTGCGCTTGCGGTCGTAGACCGCGCCCTCGGGCTCGTTGGCCGCGAAGTAGGCGTACGCGAGCTCATCGTCCTCGCTCTCGGCCAGGCGGCCCCAGCCGATGCGCAGCCGGCCCCAGCGGCTCAGCCGATCGCGCCCCAGGCAGCGCTGCAGATGGTCATAGAACAGCTTGTAGTGGCGGAACTCATCGCCCGCGATGTTGGCGCAGATCTGCTTCAGCACCGGCTCCCCGGTCGCGTCCTTGAGCGCGCTGTAATAGGAGCTGGTGCCGGTCTCGACGATGCAGCGCGCCATCATCTCGCCGGCCTGGCTGCCGCGCACCGATTCCGAGGCCTCGAGCGGCAGCTTGTAGCCGGCGCGGAAGCGCGCGAAGGCCGCCTCGAAATCCCACGCCGGATCGGCAAGCTGCGCCCAGCGGCCCAGCGCCAGCCCGTGCTGGACCTCTTCGTTCGCCCACATGTCGACCGCCTGCATGAAGCCGGGATCGTCGGCAAAGACGCGGTTCAGGTAGATGCGGTAGTCGCCGCCATTGCGCTCCACCAGGGCGGCAGCCTTGATGTTGCGCAGGATCTCCGGATCCACCTTCGAAGCGTCGAAGCGATCCCACGCGATCGATTCGAGTGTCCAGTTACCCATGGGACCAATAATAAAGCGAGCCTCGGGCCGGCTTGCAATGGCCGGCCCGTGCACATCTGAAAAGAAAATTTCGCGGTCGGGCTGAAATCAGCCCGGGATTTCAGCGATTTGCGTAGTAGGCCTGGGCCCGGCGCAAGTCCTTGGCGACGGCGAGGGCCTTCTCCGCGCCTGCCTTCTCGGCATCGTTGGCCGCGTCGGTGACCTCGTTCTGGGCCTGGCGCTCGCGCTCGGCGAGCGCCTCGGCCGTCACCTCCTCGAAGGGCGTGGCCTCGTCGGCCAGCACCGTGCAGCGCTCCGGCGTCACCTCGGCGAAGCCGCCGGCGACGATGAAGCGTTGCTCGACCTTGTTGCCCTGGATGACCTCGAGCACGCCCGGACGGACGGTCGAGATCAGGGGCGCATGGCCGTGCAGCACGCCGAAGTCGCCTTCGCTGCCCGGCACCACGACCATGTCAGCCTCGGTCGCGAGGATCTCGCGCTCCGGCATGACCAGGCGGAAAGCAACCTTGGCCATCTGCTTAGGCCGCCTCGGCCGCGAGCTTCTTGGCCTTGGCGACGGCCTCGTCGATCGTGCCGACCATGTAGAACGCCGCCTCCGGCAGGTCGTCGTAGTCGCCCGCGACGATGCCCTTGAAGGCCTTGATCGTGTCCTCGAGCTTCACGAACACGCCCGGCGTGCCGGTGAAGACCTCGGCGACGTGGAACGGCTGGCTGAGGAAGCGCTGCATCTTGCGGGCGCGGGCCACGACCAGCTTGTCCTCTTCCGACAGCTCGTCCATGCCCAGGATGGCGATGATGTCCTGCAGCGACTTGTACTGCTGCAGCACGCGCTGGACCTCGCGCGCGACCGTGTAGTGCTCCTCGCCGACGATGCGCACATCGAGCATGCGCGAGGTCGAGTCGAGCGGATCGACCGCCGGGAAGATCGCCTGCTCGGCGATCGAGCGCGACAGCACGGTGGTGGCGTCCAAGTGGGCGAACGAGGTCGCCGGCGCCGGGTCGGTCAAGTCGTCGGCAGGCACGTAGATGGCCTGCACCGAGGTGATCGAGCCCTTCTTGGTCGAGGTGATGCGCTCCTGCAGGGCGCCCATGTCGGTCGACAGGGTCGGCTGATAGCCCACCGCCGAAGGGATGCGGCCGAGCAGCGCCGACACTTCCGAGCCCGCCTGGGTGAAGCGGAAGATGTTGTCGACGAAGAACAGCACGTCCTGGCCTTCGGCGTCGCGGAAGTACTCGGCGACCGTCAGGCCCGACAGGCCGACGCGCGCGCGCGCCCCCGGCGGCTCGTTCATCTGGCCGTACACCAGCGCCACCTTGGAGCCCGCGCCGTCGAGCTTGATGACGCCCGATTCGATCATCTCGTGATAGAGGTCGTTGCCCTCACGGGTACGCTCGCCCACGCCGGCGAACACCGACACGCCGCCGTGCGCCTTCGCGACGTTGTTGATCAGCTCCATGATAGTCACGGTCTTGCCGACGCCGGCGCCGCCGAACAGGCCGATCTTGCCGCCCTTGGCGTAGGGCGCCAGCAGGTCGATGACCTTGATGCCCGTCACCAGGATCTGCGCCTCGGTCGACTGCTCGACGAACTCGGGCGCCGAGCGATGGATCGGCAGGGTCTGCGTGTTGTTGACCGGGCCGCGCTCGTCGACCGGCTCGCCGATGACGTTCAGGATGCGGCCGAGCGTCTCGGGGCCGACCGGCATGGCGATCGGGCCGCCGGTGTCGACAGCCTTCTCGCCGCGCACCAGGCCGTCGGTCGTGTCCATCGCGATGGTGCGGACCTCCGACTCGCCGAGATGCTGGGCGACTTCCAGCACCAGCTTGCGACCGTCGGCATTGACGTGCAGCGCGTTCAGGATGTTCGGCAGATCGGCGTCGAAGCGCACGTCGACGACCGCGCCCGTGATCTGGGTGATCGTGCCGATATTGTTGGTGGCCATGACGGTTTCCCTTCCTTCGATTGCAGTCGGCGCGGGCTAGACGGCCTCGGCGCCCGAGATGATCTCGATGAGTTCCTTGGTGATCGAAGCCTGGCGCGAGCGATTCATCTGCAGCGTCAGCCGCTTGATCATGTCGCCGGCGTTCTTGGTCGCGCTGTCCATCGCCGTCATCTGCGAGCCGTAGAAGCTCGCGGCGTTCTCCAGCAGGACGCGGAAGATCTGGACGGTGAGGTTGCGCGGCAGCAGGTCGGCCAGGATCTCGCCCTCGTCGGGCTCGAACTCGTAGCTCGCGCCGCCCGCCGGCGTCGCCGCCGCACCGGCCTCGGGAGCCGGCGGCGGGATCAGCTGCTGGCGGGTGACGATCTGCGTCATCGCCGACTTGAAGCGGTTGAAGATCACCGAGGCGACGTCGAACTCGCCGGCCTCGAACATCTCCATGACGCGCGCCGCCACCTTCTGGGCGTCGCCGTAGCGCAAGCGCGGGCGGCCGAGGTCGGTGATGGTCTCGACGATGTTGCCGGCGAAGTCGCGGCGCAGCTGGTCGCGGCCCTTGCGGCCGACCGCCAGCACCTTGACCGTCTTGCCCTCGGCCATCAGCGCGCGGATGGTGCGGCGCGCTTCACGCACGATCGAGCTGTTGAAGGCGCCGCACAGGCCGCGGTCGGCGGTGGCGACGATCAGCAGATGGACCTTGTCGGAGCCGGTGCCGGCCAGCAGCCTGGGCCCGGTGCCGCCCTTGAAGGAAGCCCCGAGCGACGCCATCAGGTTATCCATGGCCTCGGCATAGGGGCGGGCCGCGGTGGCCTGCTCCTGGGCGCGCCGCAGCTTGGCTGCGGCCACCATCTTCATGGCCTTCGTGATCTTCTGCGTCGACTGGACGCTTCGGATCCTGAGCCGGAAAGTCTTGAGACTGGGCATCGGACGCCGCGGCCTTAGGCGAACTTCTTGGTGAAGTCGGTCAGGAAGGCCTTCAGCTTGTCGTCCGTCTCCTTGACGATCTCACGCTTGTCGCGGATCGAGGCCAGCATCGTGCCCTCGGCGCGCAGCGCATCGAGCATCTGGCGCTCGAACTCGCCGATGCGATTGACCGGCAGGTTGTCGAGGAAGCCGCGGGTGCCCGAATAGATCGAGGCGACCTGCTCCTCGACCGGCATCGGCGAATACTGGTTCTGCTTCAGGAGCTCGGTCAGACGCTGACCGCGCGCCAGCAGGCGCTGGGTCGAGGCGTCGAGGTCGGAGGCGAACTGGGCGAACGCCGCCATCTCGCGGTACTGCGCGAGCTCGAGCTTCATGGTGCCGGCGACCTGCTTCATCGCCTTGATCTGGGCCGCCGAGCCGACGCGGCTCACCGACAGACCGACGTTGATGGCGGGCTTGATGCCTGCGTAGAACAGCTCGGCCTCGAGGAAGATCTGCCCGTCGGTGATCGAGATGACGTTGGTCGGGATGTAGGCCGACACGTCGCCGGCCTGCGTCTCGATGACCGGCAGCGCCGTCAGCGAGCCCGAGCCGTTCTTCTCGTTCAGCTTGGCGGCGCGCTCGAGCAGCCGCGAGTGGAGATAGAACACGTCGCCGGGATACGCTTCGCGGCCCGGCGGGCGGCGCAGCAACAACGACATCTGACGGTAGGACACGGCCTGCTTGGAAAGGTCGTCATACACGATCACGGCGTGCATGCCGTTGTCGCGGAAGTACTCGCCCATGGCGCAGCCGGTGTAGGGCGCCAGGAACTGCATCGGCGCCGGGTCGGACGCGGTGGCGGCGACGACGATGGAGTATTCCATCGCGCCGTTATCCTCGAGCGTCTTGACGATCTGCGCCACGGTCGAGCGCTTCTGGCCGATCGCGACGTAGATGCAATAGAGCTTGCGGCTCTCGTCGGTGCCCTTGTTGATCGGCTTCTGGTTCAGGAAGGTGTCGATCGCCACGGCGGTCTTGCCGGTCTGGCGGTCGCCGATGATCAGCTCGCGCTGGCCGCGGCCGACCGGCACCAGCGAATCGAGGGCCTTCAGGCCGGTCTGCATCGGCTCGGTCACCGACTTGCGCGGGATGATGCCGGGCGCCTTGACCTCGACCAGCTTGCGCTCGGTCGACTGGATCGGGCCCTTGCCGTCGATCGGGTTGCCGAGACCGTCGACCACGCGGCCGAGCAGGCCCTTGCCGACCGGCACGTCGACGATGGCGCCGGTGCGCTTGACGGTGTCGCCTTCGCGGATCGTGCGGTCCTCGCCGAAGATCACGACGCCGACATTGTCGCTCTCGAGGTTCAGCGCCATGCCCTTGATGCCGCCCGGGAACTCGACCATCTCGCCGGCCTTGACGCTGTCGAGGCCGTAGACGCGCGCAATGCCGTCACCGACGGAGAGGACCTGGCCGACCTCGGCCACTTCGGCCTCGGTGCCGAAGTTGGCGATCTGCTGCTTGAGAATGGCCGAGATTTCGGCGGCACGGATATCCATTTAGGCAACCCCCTTCATGGCGAGCTGCAGACGCTGCAGCTTGCTGCGGATGGACGAATCGAACAGGCGCGAGCCGACCTTGACGACGAGACCGCCCAGGATCTCGGGCTCGACGCGCGCATCGATGGAAACCTTGCTACCGCCCAGCACGGAGCGCAGCGCGGTGCTGAGCTGCTCTAGCTGTTGCGGCGACAGCGGAACGGCGGATGTCACCGACGCCGTCGTCTCGCCGCGGCGGCTCGCCAGCTCGGCGAGGAACGCCGTCGCCATGGCGATCAATTCACGGGCGCGGCCATTTGCAGCCACCGTGCCGACGAAGCTACGCGTCAGGCCCTTGATGCCGGCGGCATCGAGGACGGCGAGCAGCGCCTTGCTCTGGGCATCGCGGCCGATCACGGGGCTGGCCATCAGCCGAGAAAGCTCCGGGCTCTCGTTCGCCATGGTGCGGAAGGACGTCAGGTCCTGCGCCACCTGATCAAGCGACTTGGCAGTGTCGGCCAACTCGAAAAGAGCGCTGGCATAGCGCCCAGCAACGCCTGATATGGCGGAAGTTGACACGTCGAACGCCTCTCCCAAGCCGCCGTCGCGGTCCGGCAAGTGGTTGAATCCCCTCGCTTTTCGCTAGGCACGCGACTGCAGCATCCCGGAAAAGCGCGCGTTGCTACCATGTGGTTTTCCGAGGCGCAAGATTGCCAAAGCCCTGTATTACCGCGATTTTTCAGCGCGGTTCGTCACGTCTGCAGTCCCGGCCGCTACATGAAGGAATAGGGGTCGACATCGATCTGCAGGCGCACTGAGCCGGGCAGTCCGATCTTCTCCAACCAAGTCCTGAGCAGGGGTTGCACAGCGATATCGCGCGAAGTTTTCAGCAGGAACCGCCGGCGATGGCGGCCGCGCAGCAGGGCGAGCGGCGCGGTCGAGGGGCCCAGGATGGTGACGCCGTCCTGATGCGGTGCCCGACGCGCCAGGGCGCTGCAGACATTGTCGACGGCGGCCGGGTCCGGCCCCGAGATGATGAGCGACGCCAGCCGGCCGTAGGGCGGCATGCCGGCAACGCGCCGGTCGGCCAGCTCCGCCGCCACGAACCGGTCGCGGTCACCGGACACCAGCGCCTGCATGACGGGATGCTCCGGCACATGGGTCTGGACCAGCGCCCGCCCCGGCCGGTCCTCGCGGCCGGCGCGACCGGCCACCTGGTAGAGCAGCTGGAAGGTGCGTTCGGCGGCGCGCAGGTCCCCACCGTTCAGGCCGAGATCGGCGTCGACCACGGCAACCAGGGTTAGATTGGGGAAGTGATGGCCCTTCGCCGCCATCTGTGTGCCGATCAGGATGTCGATCTCGCCCGCGATCATGCGCTCGACCGCGGCGGTGGCCTCGCTGCGGTTCATCAGGCTGTCAGAGGTGAAGAGTTCCAGCCGCGCCTCGGGAAAAAGCTCCAGCGCCTCCTCGGCCAGCCGCTCGACGCCGGGACCGCAGGCGACGAACTGGTCGACCGCGCCACAATTCTTGCACTCACGCGCCGGCGGCTCGGCATGGCCGCAGTGATGGCAGATCAGCGTACGGCGAAAACGATGCTCGACCAGCCACGCCGAGCATTGCGGGCATTCGATGCCGTGGCCGCAGGCGCGGCACAAGGTCATCGGCGCGTAGCCGCGGCGATTAAGGAACAGCAGCGTCTGTTCCTTGGCCTCGAAGGTCTTCTTCATCGCTTCGACCACCGGCGGCGACAGCCAGCGGCCGCGCGCCGGCTGCTGGCGTCGGAGGTCGATCGCAGTCATTGTCGCCAGTTCGCGCCCGCCATGCCGGTCCGGCAGATGCACCGAGCCGTAGCGGCCGGTCGAGACGTTGACGACGCTTTCCAGCGATGGCGTCGCTGAGGCGAGCACGACCGGCGCGGAGACCAGGCGCGCGCGCACCACCGCCATGTCGCGCGCGTTGTAGGAGACGCCGTCATCCTGCTTGAACGAGCCGTCATGCTCCTCGTCGACCACGATCAGGCCGAGATTGGCGAACGGCAGGAACAGCGCCGAGCGCGCGCCGACGACCACACCCACCCTGCCCTCGGCGATCGCCCGCCAGGACTCGCGACGCTCCAGGCTGGTGAGGCCGGAATGCCACGACGCCGGCAGGGCGCCGAAGCGATCCTCGAAGCGCTTCAGCCACTGCGCTGTGAGCGCGATCTCGGGCAGCAGCACCAACACCTGGCGACCCGACGCCAACGCCGCGGCGATGGCCTCGAAATAGACCTCGGTCTTGCCGGAGCCCGGCACGCCGTCGAGCAACGTCGCCGAAAAAGTATGCGCCAGCACCTTGTCGACCAGGCCTTGCGCCGCGATGGCCTGCTCGGGTGACAGCTCGGGCCCCTGCCGCTGGCCGTCGGGCTGCGCGAACGAACGCCGCATCGTGCGCTCGACGGGTTCGAGCAGGCCGATCGAGGCCATGGTCTTGATCACCGACGAGCCCACGCCGGCGATATGCGCGAGTTCCGCCGCCGGCAGTGCCGGCCCGTCCTTCAATTGCTCGAGCACGCGACGTCGTGCGTTTGTGAGCTTCAGCGCTGTGTCATCGCTCGCGGCGGCGGCGCGATAGACGATCTCCGTCTTGGGCGCCTCGAGTGCCGACGGCACGCTCATCGCCATGCGCAACACCGCACCTGGCGGTGCAAGCGTGTAGGCGGAAACCCAGTCGACGAAACGGCGCAGTGCATCGGCCATCGGCAAAGCCGGCATGACCTCTTCGATGTCACGAAGCTTCGCGGGCGCGACCTCGCCCGAGCCTTCGCCCCACACCACGCCGATCGTCAGCCGCTTGCCGAGCGGCACGATGACGAAGTGACCGGCGGCAACCTGAACCCCTTCAGGGACGCTGTAATCGTAGGCGTCGGCCAGAGGCAGCGGCAGCAGCACACGGACGGTGCGCTTGATGTTTTCCACCGATTCCGGACGCGACGACGCCGGCCCCTCGGCTTGTAGCTCCGAAGGGGAATCGCTAGAAATTGTGGCGGCAGGCGAGTCCGAACCACTGGCCATTGGGGTAGTTTATATGAAGTTCTTCGCCGATACCGCCGATGTCGCCGAAATCAAGGATTTGGCAGCTTCGGGTCTGCTCGACCTGCCGCCCAGCCTGCTGCGTCGGTGCTGCAAGCAATCCCCCCTCTGATCCGGAGCGACATATGGCGAGCGACGGCACGGTGACGGCGCCCGACGGTTCGGGCCGACAGGTCAAGGTGATCACCGCCGACGACGTTGTCGCTTACCTCAAGGCGCATCCCGACTTCTTCGAGAAGCACACGGAACTCGCCGAGCTGATGGCGCTGGTGCCGCGCGTGCAGGGTCCGGGCGTAATCGACATGCAGCAGGCCATCCTGAAGCGCCTGCGCGGCGAGATCGAGCGGCTCAAGACCGAGCGCACCGAGATCATCGCCAACTCCAAGCAGAACCAGATCGTCCAGAACCGCATCCAGGCGGCGGTCATCAGCATCATCCAGGCCTCGACCTTCGAGAAGATGATCCATGTCGTCACCCACGAGCTGCCCGAGCTCCTGGACGTCGACTTCATCACCCTCGCCATCGAGGCCAATGCTGATGCGCCCAAGCGCGTGCCGGTGCGCGGCGTCTACGTGCTGGCGCCCGGCGCCATCGATGCCGCGATCGGGCCCGACAAGCATGCCCGGCTGCGCTCCGACATCGCCGGCGAAGAGGCCTTCTTCGGCGACATCGCCCGTTTCGTGAAGTCGGACGTGCTGATGCGGCTCAGCGTGTCGTCGGGTTCGCCGGACGGCGTGATGTGCTTCGGCAGCCGCGATCCCGAGGCGTTCGGGCCCGAGCAGGCGACCGAGCTTCTGTTCTTCCTTGCCAAGGTGCTGGAGAACACCATTCGCGCCTGGCTCGATCTGCCAGAATGAGTGTCGACGCCGCGCGCAACGCCTGGCGCGACTGGCTGAAGAGCGAGCGCCGGCTCGCAACCCATACCCTTGTGGCCTACGAGCACGACGTCGCCACCTTTCTCGGTTTCATGACGACGTATCTCGGCAAGCCGCCGACGCTGGATGCGCTCTCGAAGCTGAAGCCGGCCGAGTTCCGCGCCTGGCTGGCCGAGCGCGCCCGCCAGGGCTTGGCCCGCACCTCGACGGCCCGCGCCTTCTCCTCCGTGCGCTCGTTCTTCCAGTTCCTCGACAAGCGTGGGCTCGCCCACAACGCCAGCATCGGCGCCATCCAGACGCCCAAGCTGCCGCGCTCTGTGCCCAAGGCACTGTCCGAACGCGACATGGAGGATTTGCTCGAGGCGCCGGCCGAGCAGGAGCGCGAGACCTGGCTCGACCTGCGCGACGCCGCCGTCCTGATGCTGCTTTACGGCGCGGGCCTGCGCATCGGCGAGGCGCTCGACCTCACCAAGGCCGTCGTCGAGGAGCTGCTCAAAAGCGGCCGCGACACGCTCTCGGTCACCGGCAAGGGCAACAAGACGCGTCTGGTGCCCCTGCTGCCGCAGGCGCTCGACGCGCTGCGCGCCTATCGAGATGCCTGTCCGTGGCTCGCCGCCCGTGGGCCGAACGAGGCCTTCTTCATCGGCGCCCGCGGCGGCGCGCTCGATCCCGCCATCGTGCAGAAGCGCGTGCGCGACATCCGTCGCGGCCTCGGCCTCGCCGAGAGCGTGACGCCGCACGCGCTGCGCCACTCCTTCGCCACCCACCTATTGGGCGCCGGCGGCGATCTCCGAACCATCCAGGAGCTTTTGGGCCACGCCTCGCTGTCGACGACCCAGCGCTACACCGACGTCGACACCGCCCGCCTGACGGCCGTCTATCGCGCCGCCCATCCGCGGGCGAAACGGTAGCGGGAGCGCGGGCCTCCGGCCCGCTCATTGCTGGGAGCGCGCCACTCCGTGGCGCTCATGGACTGCGTGGTCGACGAAAGACGCGCCACAGAGTGGCGCGCTCCCAGCAAAGACAAGAATCATGAGCGGGCCAGAGGCCCGCGCTCCCAGACTAATCGCGGAACGCCGCCAGATGGAACGGCCGCTTTGCCGGCTTGCCGGTCACGTCATACGTGCGGACGCGCATCTTCAGCGGATCGGCCAGCAGGCCGACAGTGCAGAAGCCGGGCTCGACGTCTTCGTGGGCGACGCTGCCGATCACGCAGGAGAAGTTGGTCTTCGCTTCCTTCTGCAGCGGCACCTTCCAGGTGATGACGTACTCGTTGGCGCCGACCAGCTCGCAGCTCTCGATCATGTAGCCGCGGGCGATCGAACCGTCCGCTGCGATGACGCAGGCCAACCGCTTCTCGAACTCAGCCATGTTTCACTCCCTTGCTACGCAACCACTGACGCGAGGAGTGTTACCTGCTTTGCCGGCGATAGACCACATGCAGCGCGCCACCGGATTTCGGCTCGTACTTGACCAGCTCGAGCGACAGCTCCGGTGTGCCGGCCGGAAACAGCGGGATGCCGTCGCCCAGCACCAGCGGAATGATCGCCATCTCCAGGACGTCGAGCCGGCCGATCGAGATCAGTCCGCGGATGAGCTGGCCGCCGCCCTCGACACCGATCTTGCGATAGCCGCGCGCTGACAACTCGTCGGCGATGGCGCGAAGATCGCCCGACCGCGCTTCGACCAGCGGCGGCGGCGCCGCGATCGGCCGGCTGGTCACCACGAACACAGGTTTGGCATGCGGCCACTCCGGCATGGCGCGCTCGATCTCGTAGGTGTCGCGCCCCATCACCACCGCATCGATCGCCGCGTGGTAGGCGTCGATGCCGAACTCCTGCGGCGAATAGGGCATAAGCCAGTCGAACGACCCGTCGGACCGCGCGATCTTGCCGTCGAGCGACATCGCGAGGTGGCAGTGCCAGACAGGGTCGGTCACGTCGCAAACACCTTGGCCAGGAACGCCTTCACATCCGCCACGAACGCCCTCCACGCCGTCTCGTTGGCGCCGTAGTGCGCGCCGCAGCAGCCGCCGGGCTTGCTGCGATTGCCGACACCCGACAGATAGCGGACCGGCAGGCCCAGCGCATCGAAGCTGTGATGCGCACCGTCATAGATGCGCGTCTCGACGAGGTCGCGGCCCTGCACGACCCGGTCGATCACCGCCTGGCATTGCGACACCGGCGTCCAGTCGTCGAGCGCACCCATGGCGAACAGCGTCGGCTGGCGCACGGCGAGCTTGGGGCCCAGCGCGTCGGCCAGCGCACAGTCGGGATAGAGCAGGATCGCCGCACGCGCCGGCGCGGGAGTGCGATCGTCGAGGCGCGGCGACAGGGCCCGCAGCATCGCCACACCGCCACCGTAGGAATAGCCCATGAAGACGAGCCGGCGCGGATCGACGAAGCTCTGCTTGCGGAGCCACGCCAGGGCGGCGTCGATGTCGTGCGCGCGTGCCTCGGCGTCGGCCTGGGTCGGCCAGTTCTTGCCGCAGACATCCTTCATGCCGCGCGCGGAGAAACTGTCGATGACCAGCGCGACATAGCCCCACGACATGAGAAGGCCGGCCATGCGCGCCGTGTTTTGGCCGGGCCCGCCGCAGCCATGGAAGATCGCGACGGCCGGAGCCGCAGCTGTTCCCGCCGGCCGGAACAGCTGCGCGGCGAGTTGGACCGTCCGTCCGCCCTGCTCCACTGGCACCCGCACATTCTGCTGGGCCAATGCAGGCGCGGAACAGAAAAAGGCAAGCAGAACGAGGACGCGCGCGATCATGGGCGCAGTCTATCAGACGGCCTCCAAAAATATTCGGCGGTAGCGGGAATAAAGCCGAACCGTCGGCGTCTCCCTGTTGCAGCCCATGTTTGCCGAGGAGAGATCATGCTGAAGTTGCTGTCGTTTTCCACCATCGCCACCATGGCGCTGGCCTCCGCTTCCTTCGCCGCCGATTCGTCGGTCACGCCGCCCGCCGCCAAGAACGGCATGTTCGTCAACGCCAAGGGCATGACGCTCTACACCTTCGACAAGGACACGGCCGGCAAGTCGGTATGCAACGGCCAATGCGCCACCAACTGGCCGCCGATGCTCGTAGCCGACGGCGGCAAGGCTGCGGGCGACTGGACCATCGTCACGCGCGACGACGGCCTGAAGCAGTGGGCCTACAAGGGCAAGCCCGTCTACGGCTGGGTCAAGGACACCAAGCCCGGCGACACGACCGGCGACGGCTTCCTGAACGGCGCCTGGCACACCGCCAAGCCCTGATCCTTTCGAGAAGAGACAGGGCGCCGGCTGGGTGCGTGCCGGCGCCCCGATCGCCTAGACTGCCGCCATGGCCGATCCTGGCCCCCTCATCGAACCGCTGATCCCGGCGTTGCGTCGTTACGCCTACGCGCTCGTGCGCGACCACACGGCGGCCGACGATCTCGTGCAGGACACGCTTGAGCGGGCGCTGCTGCACTGGTCGTCGCGCCGGAGCGAAGGCGACCTGCGTGCCTGGCTGTTCGCCATCCTGCGCAACCTGCATGTCAGTCGGCACCGCCAGGCCCTGCGCCACGGCACCGTCGTCGACATCGACGAGGACGAGCTTCCCGAAACGGCTGCCGGCCAGGACATCGTACTGGAAACGCGCGACGTGCTGGCTGCGCTCGACCAGTTGCCGGAAGAGCAGAAGTCGCTGCTGCTGCTCGTCGGCGTCGAGGACTTCTCCTACGAGGAGGCGGCCAGGGTCCTCGACGTGCCGATCGGCACCGTGATGTCGCGATTGTCGAGAGCGCGCCGGCGACTGCGCTCGATCGTCGACGGCGATCGCGTTACCTTGCTGCGGAGAGTGAAATGAGCAGCGACAACGTTCCCATCGGGGAAGACGAGTTGCAGGCCTATGTCGACGAACGCCTCGACGGGCCGCGGCGTGCGGCCGTCGAGGCGCACCTCGCGCGGACGCCCGAGCTGCGCGAGCGCATCCAGGCCGACCGCCGCCATCGCGCCTCCTTGCGCAGCCAACTGCAGGACAAGGCCGACGAGCCTGTTCCGGCGCGGCTGCGCATTGCCAACATTCAGGCGGCGCGGCGTGCCCGCCTGACGCGACGGCTGGGACTTGCCGCAGCGGCGCTGGCGATCTTCGTGGTCGGCGTGGGCGCCGGCTGGCTGGCCAAGGAGCAGCGGCCGAGCATCGCGATGTCGGCACCGACCACCAGCGTCGCCCAGGGCGCGACGGCGGCCTTCCGCACCTTCGTGGTCGAGGTCGCCCACCCGGTCGAGGTCGGCGCGGCGCAGGAAGCGCATCTGCTGCAGTGGCTGTCCAAGCGGCTCGGCCGCAAGCTCGAGGCGCCGGACCTGATGCCGTTCGGCTACCGCCTGATCGGCGGGCGGCTGCTGCCGGGCGGCAGCGGTGCTGCGGCGCAGCTCATGTACGAGGATTCGACGGGCCGGCGCCTGACACTCTATGTGCGTGCCGCCGACGGGACAGAGACGGCTTTCCGCTTCCAGAAGGACGGCGACGCCGCGACCTTTGCCTGGATCGACCAGGGATTCGGTTTTGCCGTCACGGCGATGGCGAGCCGCGAGGAGCTGCTGCCGATCGCCGAGGCGATCTACAAGGGGCTGACGCCGAAGGGGTGATGTTTAGGCGAAGGGTGATGCTTGAGCAGTGGTGCTAGCGACAACGCCAAGCCCCCTTCCCACTCACCATCAAGCTCCTCTCCCCCTTGGGGGAGAGGTTGGGTGAGGGGTGATGCAGGAGATAACCTTCGTGTTGACCCCCTCACCTAGCCTCTCCCCCAAGGGGGAGAGGAACATGAGGGAGAAGAACGTGAAGGAGAGCGACAAGTGGTAAAGTGAGTTGAACTGAGTCGACGCGCAGCGTCGGTCGAGACCGCTCCTACTCCGCGGCCGCCGGCGTCTTGAAGTGCGGGATGCCTTCGGTGCGGTCGTCGAGCGCCTCGGCGCCTTCGGTCGGCAGCACCTTCACGTAGTTCAGCGCGCCGTTGATGTCGTCCTTCCAGACCTCCTTGGGCAGGTCGTAGACGAACTCGACGCCGTAGCCGTTGGGATCGTGGATGTAGAGGCTGTGGGTCATGCCGTGCTCGACGCGGCGGTCGAACTTCACGCCCTTCTTCTGCAGGTATTCGAGATGCTGCAGCCAGGCCTCGCGGCTCGGCATGGTGATGGCGATGTGGTTCACCGCGCACGGCATGCCGAACATCGACCAGTTCTCGGGCGGCTTGGGCAGAGCGGTGTTCTCGACCAGGGCGACGTCGTGATGGTGGCTGGTGCCGTCCTCGCGGACGCCCGAATAGAAACGCATCTTGGGCGGGTTCGGCCGGTCCTTGGTCGGCGTGAGCTGCCCGACCTGCTTGAAGCCGACGACCTCGGTCCAGAACTGATGCGACTCCTCGATGTCGCGCACATTGAGCACGAGGTGATTTACGCCACGCGGTGTTACCGGCTTGTCCATTCGTCCACTCCCGGATGGGTTTTATAGGATGAAATACTACCCTCAAATCATGCCTTGGCACACCCCGTGATCAGGCCACTTTCCCGGCCGTAACGGGGTTTCTTGCCGGTTCCACCGCCGCGAGCTTCGACGGCGTCGCCGTCGGGGCAACCGGCCGGCGCGCGACCAGCGGCGCGTTGCGGATCGACTGCAGGTCGACTTTCGGCATCGGCAGGCCGAGATGCTGCAGCACGCCGTTGGCCAGCTCCTCGTAGCGGTTGAAACCGCGGCGGAGCCGGCCGCGCCACGACGGGATGCCGCCGTTGGCATGCAGCTCGTAGACCGATTCGCGATGGTCGAGCGCCGACCCGACGTGATCCCACGCCATTTGCAGCAACGCCGACCGCTGCTGCGCCGTATAGCCGCCACCGGCGAACGATTCCTCGAGGCCCTGGGCCAGCGCTGGATCAGCGAGATCGCGGTCCGTCGGCGCCACCACCAGCGACGAGCCGGGCAGTGTGCGCAGGATCTCGGCCATGCGCGGCCTGGCCTTCAGCATGGCGATGCTGCCGGCCGAGAGGTGGCAGGCATTCGGCGCACAATAGCCCTCGGGCGTGAATTCCGGATCGAGCTCGGCGGCCGTCTGGCAGCTACGCACGGTCTGCACGTCGGTGATCAGGTCGAGCAGATAATCGACGGTGGCGTCGTGTGAAACGAGCCCCATGGCGTGCGTGCAGGCGAGCGCCAGGCCCAGGGTGAACTCGGCCTTGCTGAGCCAGCAATAGAGCTGATGCCAGAACAGCCAGCGCGCCACCGGATCGGGCGACGGCTCGCTGAGGAACACGCGATCCCAGGGGATCAGCACGTCGTCGAGCCACATCTGGCCGTCGAGCTCGTCGAAGCGGGCACTGAGCGGCGCGGAGAACGGGTTGCTGTCGCGCGCCGACGGCTTGCGGCAGACGACGGTGACGCCTGGCGCATTCACGGAGACGACGAAGGAGGCGCGATGGCCGCCGTAGTCGACGCCGTTGTGCGCGCCGATATAGACGTCGTGGGCGTAGGCCGGGCTGGTGTGCATGCCGATCTTGCCGCGCAGCACCAGGCCTTTGTCGGTCTCCTTGACGATCTTCAGCGCCGCCCGCTCGGCGGGGTCCTCGCGCAGGCGATAGCCGATCGTCGCGGCGCCGGCGGCGAAAGTGAGGAAGCGGCCGCTGCGCGCGATCAGGGCGCGATAGGCCTCGGCATTGATGCGCTGCTCGGGCGAGGCATTGCGCTGGTTGACCACGGTCTGCACGCCCATCGCGATCAGATGGCCGTAGGCCGGCGTGTGGGTGACGTTGCCGGCGTTGAGGAAGGTGGTGGCGGAGAAGCACCGTCCCATGCGCGCGAGATCGTCGGGGCTGCGCGGTACCATGTAGCCCACCGGCGCGCACCGGCCGTCCTTGTCCGGCGGCGTGAACAACGTGTCCTGCCACTTCGGATCGAAGTGGCGATCGTACCAGGCGACGTACTCCTCGACCATCGCCCGGGTCGCCGGATGGGTCGTCACATCCTCGACCAGGCCCTCGCCCAGGATGAAGACGCGCCGCCCGTCGCGCAGGCTCGCCCGGTAGTCGGCCCCGGTTCGCATCGACGACATGTCCCGCCTCCCTTTCGGCGTCGGACGAAAGCGTATGCCCGCCATTGACATAACGAAACAATCAAAGGGAGCATAGGAGGCATAACCAGCCGTTATGGAGCGGCCGATGGCGACGATGATTGAATCGGCCGGGCCGATTGCCGGCGAACGTGAGCTCGCGGCGCGACTGCGCAAGGTCAACCTCGACCTGCTGCCGGTGTTGCACGAGCTGCTACGCACCCGGAGCGTCACGCGCACGGCGCAGTCCTTCAACATGACGCAGCCCGCGGTGAGCCGGGCGCTGCGCCAGCTGCGCGGCGCCCTGGACGACCAGATCCTGGTGTCCTCGGGGCGCAACGCACGCCTCACCGATCGGGCCGAGACGCTGGCGGGGCCGCTCGCCCGCACGCTCGGCGAGCTCGACCTGCTGCTGACGCCTGCAGGACCGTTCGATCCGGCGACCGAGGCGGTGCATTTCGTCATCAACACCGCCGACTATGTCGCCCAGCTGCTGGCGCCGGTGTTGACCGGCATCTGTGCCCGCGAGGCGCCGCAGGTCGTCCTCGAATTCACCTGGCTGCCGACGCGCAACGCCGACGACCTCGCGGTCGTCGATTTCATGATCGGGCCGCGCGCCTTCGGCCAGACCTTGGGCAAGCGCATCGGCTCGCTGCCGCTGTGGCGCGACGAGATGGTGTGCGTGGCGTCCGCCGCCAATCGCGCGGTGCCGGCGCGGCTGACGCCCGCGCAGTTCCAGGCGATGCGCTACGTCGCGTTCCGGCGCGGGCTGCGCATGTCGCAGGATGTGCAGACCCTGGTCCAGCCGACCTCGCCGCTCGAGGTCGCGCCGGTCTGCACCGTTCCCAACTTCCTCGTGCTGGGCGCCATCGTCGCCCAGTCCGACTGCGTCGCCCTGGTGCCGCGCAAGGTGGCGCGGGCGCTGGCCCGCGCCGAGCGGCTGCGCATCGTCGAGATCGCCTATCCGCGCAAGCAGCTCCACATCGACGCCTACTGGAGCCTCGCCACCACCGGTCGCCGCGGCCGCGCCTGGTTCCGCGAGCTTCTGGCCAGGGCGGTGGCGGAACTGCCTTGATGGGAGCGCGGGCCTCTGGCCCGCGCTCCCATATCACCGCTTCGGATCGGTGATGTCCTCGAATTCCTTGAGATGGCTTGGGGCCCAGCGATGGTCTCGCGCGCGCTCGATCCAGCGATTGAGCGAGGGCCAGCGGCGGCGCGCGGCCTTCACCCACCGCCGGCCGGTCTCGAATTCGGTCGCCAGCAGATAGAGGGCGATCACGAAGAAGATCCAGCCCTGCAGGATCGGCACCAGGCCGCCGACCACCGACATGATCAGGCAGGCAGCGATCGCAACGGCCATCAAAGGCTTGCGCATCGGATCCCCTCCGCTGCCTCCGCGACGGAGGCTAGAGATGAATCGGCTTGTCCCACGCAGACAGCGCGGCTTCCTTCATCGCCTCGTTGACGGTCGGATGGGCATGGCAGACCCGGCCGATATCTTCGGCCGAGGCCGAGAACTCCATGGCGATGCCGGCTTCGGCGATCATCGTGCCGGCCTCGGCACCGATGATGTGGACGCCTAAAACCTTGTCGGTCGCCTTGTCGGCCAAGA
The DNA here is from genome assembly GCA_019750135.1 of Reyranella sp. GTDB lineage: Bacteria > Pseudomonadota > Alphaproteobacteria > Reyranellales > Reyranellaceae > Reyranella. The sequence continues at coordinate 28,393 of JAIEOV010000103.1, forward strand.
CCTTCACGAACCCCTCCGTCGCGCCATTGGCGCGGCTGCGCGGATCGGCGGTGAACGGATACTTGCCGATCTTGTAGGCAACGCCGGCTGCCTTGAGTTGTTCCTCGGTCTTGCCGACCCAGGCCACCTCGGGCTGGGTGTAGATGATCGAGGGCACGAGATCCCAGTTCACATGGCCCTTCTGGCCGGCGATGGTTTCGACGCAGGCGATGCCGTCCTCGCTCGCCTTGTGCGCCAGCATCGGCCCGTCGATCACGTCGCCGATGGCGTAGATGCCCGGCACCGAGGTCTGGAAGTGCCCGTCGACGGCGATGCGGCCGCGCTCGGTCAGCTTCACGCCAACCTTGTCGAGACCGAGCCCTTCGACGAACGGCCGCCGGCCGATGCAGACCAGAACGACGTCAGCGTGCACGGTTTCGGCCGCGCCGCCCTTGGCCGGCTCGACGATCAGGGTCACGCCCTGCCCCGAGGCGTCGGCCTTGGTGACCTTGGAGCCCAGCTTGAACTTCAGGCCCTGCTTGGCCAGCGCGCGCTGGAAATGCTTGGTGATCTCGTCGTCGACGCCGGGCGTGATGCGGTCGAGGAACTCGATCACCGTCACGTCGGCACCCAGCCTGCGCCACACCGAGCCAAGCTCAAGCCCGATGATGCCGGCGCCGACCACGACCAATTGCTTGGGCACCTCGGCGAGTTCCAGTGCGCCGGTCGACGACACGATCTTCTTCTCGTCGACGGTGACGCCGGGCAGCGGCGTCACTTCCGAGCCCGAGGCGATCAGGATGTTCCTGGCGCCGAGCGTGTCCTTCACCGCGCCGTCGTCGCCCAGCACCGACACCTCGCCGGCCTTGTCGATGCGACCAGTGCCCTGGAACGAGGCGATCTTGTTCTTGCGGAACAGGAAGGCGACGCCCTTGGTGGTGGCGTCGACCACCTCGCCCTTGCGCTTCATCAGCTGGGCGAAGTCGAGCCTTGGCGCGTCGAGCAGGATGCCGTGCTGGGCGAGATCGTGGCCCGCTTCCTCGAACAGGTGCGAGGACTGCAGCAGCGCCTTCGAGGGGATGCAGCCGACATTGAGGCAAGTCCCGCCGAAGGTCGCACGCTTCTCGACCATGGCGACCTTCATGCCGAGCTGCGCGGCGCGGATGGCGGCCACATAGCCACCCGGTCCGGCGCCGATAACGACGAGATCGAAGGTTTCGTTTGCCATGTACCGTCCTTAAACGCCCAGCAACAGCCGTTCCGGATCCTCGATGCATTCCTTCACCCGCACCAGGAACAGCACGGCCTCGCGGCCGTCGATGATGCGATGGTCGTATGACACGGCGAGGTACATCATCGGCCGCACCTTGACCTCACCGCCGACCACCATGGGCCGCTGCTGGATCTTGTGCATGCCGAGGATCGCCGACTGCGGCGGGTTGAGGATCGGCGTCGACATCAGCGAGCCGTAGACGCCGCCGTTGGAGATGGTGAAGGTGCCGCCGGTCAGCTCGGCGATCGAGAGCTTGCCGTCGCGCGCCTTGCGGCCCAGCTCGCCGATCGTCTTCTCGATATCGCCGAACGACTTCTGGTCGGCATCGCGCACCACCGGAACCACGAGGCCCTGCGGCGTGCCGACGGCGACGCCGATGTCGTAGTAGTTCTTGTAGACGAGGTCGTCGCCCTCGATCTCGGC
>JAIEOV010000074.1 GCA_019750135.1 Reyranella sp.
AGGGAGACATCGCTATAGGTCATTCATTCCTCCTTAACTTCCGCGATAGGTCGAGTAGCTCCAGGGCGTGCAGAGCAGCGGGACGTGATAATGCCCCTCCGGCTCCGCGATGGAAAAGCGCAAAGGCACGATGTCGAGGAACGGCGGATCGCCCGTCACAATACCCCTGCTGCGAAAGTGGTCGCCGACGGCAAAGCGCAGTTCGTAACGACCGATCGGCAATGGGCGCCCGCCGATCAGCGGCTGGTCCGTGCGGCCGTCGGCGTTCGTTATAGCCGACTGAATATAGTGGGCTTTTTCGCCCGCGAACTCGTAGAGCTCGATCGCGACGCCGACAGCCGGACGGCCGACATGGGTATCGAGCACATGGGTGCTGAGCCGGCCGTTGACCATCGGCATGCCCTCGCCCGTCACCTTGCCTGCGATCCTAAGTCGCGTGATGAAGAACACTTCATGCAGGGCCGCGGCGAACTCCGTCGCCCGGTCGTGCGCCAGCCGGCGCTCGAACTGCGCCAGGATCGAATCGCGGGTATGGCGGCGCACACAGACGATGAAGGGAAAGCCGAACTTCGCCTTGTAGGCGTCATTCAGCCGATGGAAGCGCCCGAATTCCTCTTCGCTCAGGCTGTCCAGGCCGACGCTCGCCTGCTCGCGCTTGGAATCGTCGGTGACGGCGCCGGCGCGGGCGGCCTTGCCGGCGAGATCTGGATGGCCGCGCAGGAACTCGGCCTGACGCTCGCTCGGTGCCGCCCGCACCGTGCCGATCATGGCCTGGTGCAGGCCGGTTACCGTCGGGAAAGGACGCCGCGCCGCCGCGCTTTCGGCCACCCACGGCGCCAGCTCGAAAGTGTCGCCGATGGCGGCGGCAAAATCCGCGGGGTTCATCCGGTTGAGTGCGTCGAGGGTAAGCGTCATGCCGCCACCTAGCATGGCCCGGCGGCCGTCTCTATAGTCCGGCCATGAAATAAGGGAGGGCTTCATGACAAGCCGCAACAACTTCACCCGCCGCCACTTCGGGCAGGCTGCATTGGCCGGCGCCACCCTGATCGGCGCGCCCTTGCCGCTTCGCTACGCCGCCGCGCAGGCGCCGGCCAACCTCAAGGTCGCCCTGCTGCTGCCGACCTCCGGCATCCAGGCGCAGATCGGCCAGGCCTGCCGGCGCGGCGCCGACATCGCCAACGACGTCTTCGCCGACATGAAGCTGCCGGTGAAGCTCGAGGTCGTGAACTACGACACCGAGTCCAAGCCCGACATCGCACGCACCCAGGCCGAGAAGGCGATCGACGCCGGCTGCCAGATGCTGGTCGGCGCCTTCGACTCCGGCCAGACCATCGCCATCGCCCAGGTCGCCGAGCAGCGCGGCATCCCGTTGGTGGTGAACATCGCGGCGGCGCCGCAGATCACTGAGCAGGGCTACAAGTTCGTCGTGCGCAACTTCCCGACGGCGCCGATGCTGATCACCGGAGCGCTGGCCCTGCACAAGGAGATCTTCAAGGTCTCGGGCAAGACGCCCAAGACCGCGGTGCTGATGGGCGTCAACGACACGTTCGGCACCTCGATGGTGAACGGCATCAAGGCGCTCTTCCCCAAGCTCGACATGCCCTACGAGATCGTCGACACGATCACCTACGATCCCGCGGCCAAGGATCTTTCGGTCGAGGTCGGCCGCGCCAAGGCGACCAAGGCCGAGCTGCTGCTGCCGGTCAACCGCCTCAACGACGCCAAGCTGATGATCCAGGAGATGGTGAAGCAGCGCTGGGAGCCGATGGGCGTGATGAACCCGGGTGCGCCCGGCCTCTACGAGCAGGACTTCTTCAAGACCATGGGCAAGTACAGCGACTTCCTCATCTCGAACGTGCCGTGGCTCGATCCGAAGTCGGCGATGACCCAGTCGCTGGAGAAGCGCCACGCCGCGAAGTTCCCCAACGACCAGCTCGACATCAATGCCGGCTTCACCTTCGAGGGCCTGCTGGTCGCCGCGCAAGCCTGGCTCAGCGCCAAGTCGACCAAGGCCGACGCCCTGATGGACGCGCTGCGCAAGACCAAGATCGACCAGCACGTCATCATCGGCGGGCCGATCCAGTTCGACGCCAAGGGCCAGAACGTCAACATCAAGGCCGCCGCCGTCGAGAACCTCAAGCGCAAGCCGACCGTGGTGATGCCGGTCGAATCGGCGGCCGCCCCGCTGGTCTTCCCGATGCCGGGCTGGAACGACAAGCGGCGGACGTGATCTCGTCTTCGCTGGGGGCGCGCCACTCCAGTGGCGCGATCTTCGTCGTGATCGGCAAAGACGCGCGACTAGAGTCGCGCGCCCCCAGCTTCCAATGACCGCCGACTTCCTCCTCAGTCTCGCCCAGGCGATCGTCAACGGCCTGCTCACCGGCATGGTCTACGGGCTGATGGCGCTCGGCCTGTCGGTGATCTTCGGCGTCATGCGCATCGTCAATTTCGCGCACGGCGAGATGATGGTGGTCGGCATGTACCTCGCCTGGATGGGCTTCGAGTACCTGCAGGTCTCGCCCATGCTCAGCCTGCCGGTGATCGCCGCAATCTTCTTCGCCGCGGGCTACGTCCTGCAGCGCGGCCTGATCTCGCCCTTCATCGGCCGGCCCGAGCACCAGCAGTTCCTGCTGCTGCTGGCCGTCGCCATCCTGCTGGTCAATGCGTCGCTCGCCATCGCCGGTCCCGATGCGCGCGGCGTCCAGATGGAATCGCAGTTCGATTCCTACGAGCTCGGCCCCCTGGTGTTCGACGCCGTGCGCCTGCACGCCGCCCTGGCCGCCGTCGCCATCGCCCTGCTGCTGTGGCTCTTCTTCACCCGCACGCGCACCGGCAAGTCGATCCGCGCCGCCGCCGACAACAACCTCGCGGCCCTGGTGGTCGGCCTCGATGTGCGTCGCCTCTACGCCTTCACCTTCGGCATCGGCGCTGCCTGCGTGGGTGCGGCCGGCGCGCTCATGATCACCATCATCCCGGTCTCACCCTTCCTCGCCGTCGAATACACCCTGCTCGCCTTCGTCATCGTGATCGTGGGCGGCCTCGGTAGCATGACCGGCGCGCTTCTGGGCGGCCTGCTGATCGGCGTCAGCGAAGCGGTGGCGGGCCTGCTGCTGCAGCCGTCGCTGAAGAGCATGTTCAGCTTCGGGCTCCTCATCCTGGTCCTGCTGCTGCGTCCGCAGGGTCTTTTGGGCAAGGGCCCGCAGTGAGCTTCATCCGCCGCCTCGCCGGCAACGCGCCGCCGCGCATCCTGTGGAGCCTCGGGATCCTGCTGGTGCTGCTGCTCCTGGCCCCGGCGCTGCTCGGCAAGTACTGGCTCTCGGTCCTGATCCTGATCCTCTACTTCGCCTTTGTCGGCCAGGCCTGGAACATCATGATGGGCTTCGCGGGCCAGCTCTCGCTCGGCCACGCGCTCTATGCCGGGCTGGGCGGCTACATCGCTGCCGGCCTCTACTTCCACTACGGCATCGGCCCGTGGGCCGGACTCTTTGCTGCGGTCGCCGTCGCCGGCGTGGCCGGCGCGATCGTCGGCTATCTCGGCTTCCGCTTCTCGCTCGCCGGCGTCTACTTCGCCCTGCTGACCATCGCCTTCGCCGAGTTCACGCGCCTCGCCTTCGACCATTGGGAATGGGCCGGCGGCTCGGGCGGCCTGTTCCTCAAGGTCGAGCACGCGACCGACATCGTGAACCTGCGCGGCGGACCGATTCTCTTCTATTACGTGATCCTGGCGCTGGCCGCCGGCGCCTTCATCCTCTGCCGTGCCCTGCTGCAGAGCCGTCTCGGCCAGTACTGGCTCGCCATCCGCGAGGATGCCGAGGCGGCGCAGGCGGTGGGCGTTCCCGTCCTGCGCTGCAAGATGATCGCGATCGTGATCTCGGCAGCGCTGACGGCGCTGGCCGGCGTATGGAACGCTTTCTACTACAACAACCTCTTCCCCGAGACGGCCTTCGCCATGGGCCGCTCGATCGAGATCACCTTGGCCCCCATCATCGGCGGCCTTGGCACGCTGTTCGGCCCGATCGTCGGCGCCGTGGTCCTCACGGGCCTGGGCGAGGCCTTCACCGACCTGGGCGACGCGCTGCGCATTCCCGGCATCAAGCAGATCTTCTATGGCCTGGCGCTCCTGGTGATCGTGATGTACCGCCCGGCCGGCGTCTGGCCGTGGCTGGCCGCCAAGATCGGCCTCAAGGAGCGCCAGCCATGAGCGGCGCGCGCCTCGATCTCGAGGGCGTGGGCAAGCACTTCCGCGGGCTGCGCGCGGTGCACGACGTCAGCTTCACCGTGCCCGCGGGCGCCATCCATGCGCTGATCGGTCCCAACGGCGCGGGCAAGACCACGATCTTCAACATGATCGCCGGCGTGTTCGCGCCCAATTCCGGCGCCGTCCGCCTCGACGGTGCCGTGATCTCGGGCCTGCGGCCCGACCGCATCTGCGGCGCCGGCGTCGGCCGCACCTTCCAGCTCGTCAAGCCGTTCAAGGGACTGAGCGTGCTGGAGAACGTCACCGTCGGCGCCCTGCATCGCAAGCCACGCCTCGCCGAGGCGCAGGAGAGCGCGGCCGCGATCCTGTCGCGCCTCGGCCTCTACGACCGGCGTCATCAGCTTGCCGAGAGCCTCACCCTGCCCGACCGCAAGCGCCTCGAAGTGGCGCGCGCGCTCGCCACCGAGCCCAAGTTGCTGCTGCTCGACGAGGTGATGGCGGGGCTGCGACCGACCGAGGTCGACGTCATGGTGGGTTTCCTGCGCGAGCTCAACCAGCGCAGCGGTCTCACCATCCTGCTGATCGAGCATGTCATGCGCGCGGTAATGGCGCTCGCGGCCGAGGTCGTGGTGGTGAGCTACGGCGAGAAGATCGCCGAGGGCACGCCGCAGGAGATCACCCGCCACCAGGCCGTGCTCGACGTCTATCTCGGCGAGCAGGAGGAGGAGCTGTGAGCGCGCTCCTCGACGTCGACAAGGTCGACCTCTTCTATGGCGACGCCCAGGCGCTCGACGGCGTGTCGCTGGAGATCGCCACGGGCGAGATCGTGGCCATCGTCGGCGCCAACGGCGCGGGCAAGAGCTCGCTGATCCGCACCATTCACGGCATCGAGAAGCCGGCGCGCGGCAGCGTCCGCTTCGACGGCACCGACATCGCCGGCTGGCCGTCGTTCCGCGTCTGCGAGGCGGGCATCGGTCACGTCGCCGAAGGCCGCCAGGTCTTCCCCAATCTCTCGGTGCTGGAGAACCTGGAAATGGGCGCCACGCCCAAACGGGCGCGGGCGCTCGAGAAGCAGACGCTGGAGCGCGTGTTCGCCCTCTTCCCGCGCCTCTCCGAACGGCGCCGCCAGGCGGCCGGCACCCTGTCGGGCGGCGAGCAGCAGATGCTGGCGATCGGCCGCTGCCTGATGGGCCAGCCGCGCCTGATCATGTTCGACGAGCCATCGCTCGGCCTGGCGCCCGCCATCGTGCAGGAGGTCTTCCGCATCGTGCGCCGCCTGAACGAGGAAGGCCTGACCATCCTGTTGGTCGAGCAGAACGTCATGGCCTCGCTGAAGATCGCCCATCGCGGCTACGTGCTGGAGAACGGGCGCGTCGAGCTTTCGGGCTCCGGTCACGATCTCTTGAACGACGACCGCGTCAGGCAGGCCTACCTCGGCCTTTAGCCGGGAGCATTGACGGCCGCCACGCCGCCCTGCAATCCTCCGCCCATCCGAGACAGACCGCTGTCGCGTGCGATGCGGACGGTTCGGGATGGCTGGGACAATCCCGTCGACGGGCTCCCACCCTTCCCACCAGCTTCAGCATTGGGGAAGGGAACTCAAATGAATCGTCGTGACATCCTGAAAGCCGGCGTCGCTGCTGGAGCGTTTGGTCTCGCACCGCGCCTCGCTTCGGCGCAGGCGACCTACACGCCCACGCCGAAAGGCTGGCGTACCTATGCGCTCGTCGCGCGGATCGAGCCCGCGGCCGGCGCCACCAAGGCATGGATTCCCCTACCGACCTTCGAGGCCACCGACTGGCAGCGCGCCGGCAACGTCACCTGGACCGGCAATGCCAAGCTCGCCGAGCGCGTGAAGGATCCGAAGTACGGCGCCGAGATGCTGCGCGTCGAATGGGCGGCCGACCAGCAGTCGCCGATGATCGAGGTCACCGCCCAGGTCCAGGCGCAGGACCGCGCGCTGGTGCCGGGCCAGGGCAACGCCGCGCCGCTCAGCGACGCCGAGCGCAAGCTCAACCTCGCCGCCACCGAGCTGCTGCCGACCGACGGTCTCGTGAAGGAGACGGCCGAGGACATCGTCAAGGGCAAGAAGGACGACGTCGCCAAGGCGCGCGCGATCTACGAGTGGGTCGTCGAGAACACCTTCCGCAACCCGAAGACCCTGGGCTGCGGCGTCGGCGACATCACCACCATGATCCGGACCGGCAACCTCAACGGCAAGTGCGCCGACCTCAACGCGCTGTTCGTCGGCCTCGCCCGCTCGGTCGGCCTGCCGGCGCGCGACGTCTACGGCATCCGTGTCGTGCCCTCCCAGTTCGGCTTCAAGGCGCTGGGCGCCGGCTCCGAGAACGTCACCAAGGCCCAGCATTGCCGCGCCGAGGTCTGGCTGCCGGGCAGCGGCTGGACGCCGGTCGATCCGGCCGACGTGCGCAAGGTCGTGCTCGAGGAGCCGCCGGGCAACCTCGCCATGGCCGACCCCAAGGTGGCTGCCGCGCGCAAGGCGCTGTTCGGCGCGTGGGAGGGCAACTGGGTCGCCTTCAACACCGCACATGACGTGAAACTGCCGGGCTCGAAGGAAGCGGCCATCCCCTTCCTGATGTACCCGCAAGCCGAGAACAAGGGCGGGTTCCTCGACTCGCTCGATCCCGACAAGTTCAAGTACCGCATCACCGCGCGCGAACTGACGGCGTGAGCCGTTTCGCTTCGCCGCGATCCGCTCTATACCCGCGGGCATGACCGCATCGACCGACGCGGCGCCGGGCACGGCAATCCACGCCGTCATCGGCCGCTACTACCTGGCGATGGCCGTGCCGTTCGCGATCGACGTGATCACGCTGCTCGTCTACGGCGTGATGCACGGGGAGTTCGATCTGCTGCCGCTGAACGTGGCGATGTCCGCGGCGTTCCTGGTGGTCGGCGTCGGCAGCGGCGCCTGGTTCCTGATCCGGCCGGTCAGCCGGTTCATCGCCGGGGAGACCTCGTTCGCCAACATCGAACCCGCGCTGACCAGCCTGCCGCGCCGGTCCGCCATGGTCATGGCGATCTGCTACATGCCGATGGTGATGCTGCGGATGCTGCCGCGGCGATACGGCATCGACATCGATGCCATGCAGGAAGTCCCGAACTGGCCCGACCTGCTCGCCTCGTTCGTGGTCGGCACGGGCGGCAACGTCCTGCTGATCTTCTTCGTCGTCAGCGCCTATCTCGACCAGCTCTGCGAGCATCTGTTCCGCACGCGCAAGGTGAACCTGCACGTCTTCCACGGCCGTTTCCGCCGCAAGGTTTCCGTCGCCCTGCTGTACATGGCCTTTGCCGGCGTGATGCTGCTGTCGGCCGACATTGCGAGCTACTCCGGCCCGCGCCTGATACGCGAGGCGACGATGGACGTCGTCGCCACCATCGTCGGCGCGCTGTTCATGGTGTTCTGGATCAACCATGCACTCAGCCGCCCGGTCGCCCGCCTCGATCACGGCATGCGGCAGGTCGCCAAGGGCGACTACCAGATCCGCCTGCCGGTGACCTCCGACGACGAGATGGGCCACGCCGCCGGCCGCTTCAACGAGATGGTGGAAGGCCTCTCGGAGCGCGAGTACCTGCGCGATACGTTCGGCAAGTATGTCAGCAAGAGCGTGGCCACCGCGATCCTCGACAATCGCGACCGCGCCGGCCGCGTCGTCGACACCACGGCTGAGGCGACGCTAATGTTCACCGACATCGAGGGCTTCACCGGCCTGTCGGAGCGCCTGACGCCGGCCGAGGTCGCGGCCGTGCTGAACGCCTATCTCGGCGCCGTCGTGCCGGTGATCCAGCGCCACGGCGGCGTCGTCAACAGCTTCATCGGCGACGGCCTGTTCGCCACCTTCAACCTCCCGCTGCTGCCCTGCGAGAACCATGCCGCGGCCGCGATCGCCGCGGCGATCGAGATCCAGCAAGCGCTCGACGCGGCGCCGTTCGCCGATCACATCACGCTGCGCACGCGCATCGGGCTCAATACCGGGACCGTGATCGGCGTCACCATCGGCGCCGAGAACCGGCTGAACTATACGGTGCTGGGCGATGCCGTGAACGTCGCCTCGCGCGTCGAGCAGCTCAACAAGCAGTTCGGCACCCGCATCCTGGCGACGGAGAGCACGGTGCGGGCCGCCGGCTCGTCGGACTGCGAGCGGCTGGGCAACGTCGACGTTCGGGGTCATGAGATCGACGTCGTGGTCTATCGGGTCGGGCCGACATGAACCCGATCGCGCCGCCGGGCGAGATCGCTGCAATCCGCCGGCGCTATCTCCTGATGACGGTGTCGGCGGCGGGCGTCGATATCGCCTTCAACCTCGTCTTCGTCGCCCTGCAGGGTGCATGGGCCTTCGCGCCGCGTTCGGTCGGCATCAGCCTCGTCCTGCTGCTCGGCGTGAACTGGTTCGTGGCGACCCGGCTGTTCGCGCCGATCCAGCGCTATCTCGACGGAACGGCGACCTTCGAGCAGGCGCAGCGGCGCCTCACGCAATTGCCGCTGCGGACCGCCCAGGTCGTGGGCGTCCTCTCCCTCCTGGTCACCCTACTCCGCCTCGGTTCGACCTATTTCCTCACCGATCCAGCCATGACCGGCGTGCCGCGGCCGTCCCTTGCCCAGGTCATCACGCTGAGTGTCGTCCTGCCGGTCTTCTTCTTCACTTACGCCTACTTCGTCATCAGCGACTACCTCACCCGGCTCTGCGCCTTCATCTTCCGCCACGACGGCCGCAACCTCACTCTGTATTTCGGCAGCTACACGGCGAAGCTGATCGTCGCTCTGCTGGTGGTCTCGATCGCGCCGCTGGCTTCGATCATCGTCGCGCTATACTCCTACGAAGGCGACCGCCTCAAGGTCGAGGTGACGACCGTGGTCGGCATAACCCTGATCGCCGTGGCGATCTCGACCTATTTCATCGGCAGTTCACTGCTCGGCCCGATCCGCAACCTGTCGCAGGCCATGGACCGGGTCGCCGCCGGCGACCTCAACGAGCGCGTGCCGGTCACCTCCAACGACGAGATCGGCGAGCTGACCGGGCAGTTCAACACCATGGTCGAGGGCCTGCGCGAGCGCGAGCGTTTCCGCGAAACTTTCGGTCGCTATGTCGACGAGAACGTCGCCGCCACCATCCTGCAGCGCGAGGGCGAAGGCGTGCTGGCCGGCGAGATGCGCGAGGCGACCATCCTGTTCACCGACATCGCGGGCTTCACCACCATCACCGAATACCTGGCGCCGCATGAGCTGGTCGCCGCACTCAACGACTATCTCGAGACGGTGCTGGAGCCGATCCGCGCCAATGGTGGCGTGGTCAACACCTTCATCGGCGACGGCCTGTTCGCATCGTTCAACATGCCGCTGGCCTGCGAGAACCATGCCTGCGCGGCGGTGCGCGCCGCCATCGACATCCAGCGCGCTGTCGGCAGCCGCACCTTCGGCGACATGGGCGTGGCGCTCCCCACCCGCATCGGCATCAGCACGGGCCACGTGATCGGCGGATCGGTTGGCGCAAGCCAACGCCTGACCTTCACGTTGCTGGGCGACACGGTCAATCTGGCGGCGCGGCTCGAGCAGTTGAACAAGGACTACAGCACGCGCATTCTCGTCTCGAAGACCACGCGCGAGGCCTGTGGCGACCAGTTCGTCTTCACCGACCTCGGCAGTGTCGCGGTGCGCGGCCGCAGCGATGCCGCTATCGTCTTCAGCGTCGACCACCTTGGCCAGGGATGAAGTGAATGAACGCGTCTGGACTGTCGTCCGATCAACTGAAGCTGCAGGCGCGCGTGCGCGAACTGGCGGCGGGACCGGTGACCAGGCGCGCCGCCGAGGTCGACCGCACCGAGCAGTATCCCTGGGACAATGTCGAGCTGCTGAAGGACGCCAGGCTTCTGGGCATGACCATCCCGCAGCAGTATGGCGGCCAGGGCAAGAACTGGCTCGATGCCGTGCTGGTCATCGAGGCGCTGTCGGCGGCCTGCTCGGTCACCGGCCGCATCGCCGTCGAGACCAACATGGGCGCGATCAGCGCGGTGATGGCCTACGGCTCGGAGGAGCAGAAGAAGCTCGCAGCCGACATGGTGCTGTCAGGCGACAAGCCCGCCATCTGCATCACCGAGCCCGAGGCCGGCTCGGATGCCAACGGCATGACCACGCGCGCCGACAAGAAGGGCAACCGCTACGTCGTCAACGGCCGCAAGCACTGGATCACCGGCGGCGGCGTCTCGCGCCTGCACCTGATCTTCGCCAAGGTCTACGACGAGAAGGGCAACGAGGAGGGCATCGGCGGCTTTCTGGCCATTCGCGACGAGACGGCAGGGCTGAAAATCACCAAGCGCGAGCCGACCATGGGGCTGCGCGGCATCCCCGAGGCGGTGATCGACTTCGAGGAGATGGAGCTGCCGCCCTCGGCGCTGGTGATCCCGCCGCGCGGCCTGAAGAAGGGCTTCGCCGACCTGATGACGGCCTACAACAGCCAGCGTGTCGGCGCCGCCACCGTGGCGCTGGGCATCGCCGAAGGCGCCTATCAGCTGGCCCTCGACTGGTCGGAGGAGCGCCATCAGTTCGGCCGGCCGATCAACGAGTTCCAGGGCCTGCAATGGAAGCTCGCCGACATGTCCATAAAGCTGCGCGCCGCACAGGCCCTGGTCTACGACGCCGCGCGCTCCGGTGAAGGCGGCTTCCCCGACATGCTGCTGGCGGCCCAGGCCAAGGTCTTCACCTCGGAGAACGCCATCCAGATCGTGAACGACGCCCTGCAGTTCTTCGGCGCCCGCGGCTACTCGCGCGAGCTGCCGCTGGAACGCATGGCGCGCGACGTGCGCATGTTCACCATCGGCGGCGGCACGGCGGAGGTGCTGCGCAACGTCGTGGCGGGCGCGCTCTTGAAGAAGAAGCTGCCGCAGACCCGCGACGGCTGGGCGAGAAGCAGCGACTAGCGGCTCTGCCTGCCCTGCCGTCAGGAATTTGCGCATTTTCCGCATTTTGCGCAGCCCCCTCCAGGGTGGACTGCACCCCTTGGGTGAGACAGCGAAACGCCGGGCGGCTGGTCGCCAAAGAGCTGCGCGGACGGGCGCGGCGCCCGACGCAGCTCGTGGTCTCGGATCAACGATGCAAAGAGCGGGAACGCTGGGAGGCAGCGCAACAGCACGACACTATGACCACAGTTTGGTAAAGTCAATAACTTAAGTTGGCGACCGTCCCCTTCCGGACGCTTGATCTGGCGCAAGCGCGAACGGGCGCCTGCCGCCTAGCATTGCGCCATGGTCCGGTCGTTCGAACGCGCCGTGCTGTTGAGCTACGGCTTTCGTCCTTTCTTCCTGGCTGCCGGCCTCTACGCCGCGCTGGCGATGCTGGTCTGGCTGCCGCTGCTGCTCGGCAACCTGTCGCTGCCCAGCGCCATGACGCCGCGCGACTGGCATATCCATGAGATGGTGTACGGCTACGCCGCCGCGGCCATAGCCGGCTTCCTGCTGACGGCGATCCCCAACTGGACCGGGCGGCCGCCGGTGCGCGGCGGGTTGCTCCTCGCGCTGATCCTGGCCTGGACGGCCGGGCGGCTCGCCATGGCGACCTCGGCGGTGATCGGCGAGACGCCAGCCATGGTCGTCGACCTGCTGTTCCTGCCCCTGGTCGCCGCCGTGGCTGCTCGGGAAATCGTAAGCGCGGGCAACCGGCGCAACCTCAAGGTCTTAGGCGTTCTCGGCATATTGATCTCCGGCAACGTCGTCTTTCACGTCGAGGTCCTGACCGAGGGCATGGCGTCATACGGCCAACGCATCGGCCTCGCTGCGGTCGTCGGCCTGATCGTGTTGATCGGCGGCCGCATCGTGCCGGCTTTCACCCGCAATGCGCTGTTGCGCCAGGGACCGGGCCGGCTGCCGCAGCCGTTCGGCCGCTTCGATATCGCAGCCGTTGCGGCAGCGGCATCGGCGCTTGCGGCCTGGACGATCGCGCCGGAAGCCCCGGTAACCGGTGGACTGGCGCTTGTGGCCGGGCTGCTGCAGGCGGCGCGGCTGCTGCGCTGGGCGGGCGACCGCTCGCGCGGCGACTGGCTGGTGCTGGTGCTGCACCTCGGCTACGGCTTCATTCCTGTCGGCTTCCTGCTCCTCGGCGCCGCAGACCTGCTCTCCGAGCCGGCGCTGCGCAGCGCGGCGGTCCATGCCTGGGGCGTCGGCGCCCTCGGTATCATGACGCTGGCGGTCATGAGCCGGGCCACGCTCGGCCATACCGGCCGGCCGCTTGCCGCCTCCCGCGGCACCATCGTGGTATATCTGCTCATCGTGACGGCGGCTTTGGCCCGCATAGGCGCGGCCGCTTTCTCCGACGTCGACATGGTGCTGCTCTACGTCGCCGCGATCACCTGGATCGGAGCATTCAGCGGCTTCGCGCTCCTTTACGGTCCCATGATGCTGCGCTCGAGTCTGCAGGCCGGCCCTCCGGGCTGCTGACCTCTATTTCAGGGCTCGACCGCCGGTGAACTCACGCAGGCGCGCGGCATCGGCGATCGCGACCTCCCGGCCGCTGCCGCTGACGCCGACCTTGCGCAGGGCGGCGAAGGCGCGCGACAGGCTCTGCGGCGTCACGCCCAGCCTTCCCGCGACCAGGCGCCGCCCGCCCGGCAGGACCACCGTCACCGCGCCGTTCTGGCGCGGCGACAGCGCCAGCAGGAACGCCGACAGCCGCTCGATGGCGGACAGGAGCTTCAGATCCTTGATCTGACCGACCAGCGAGCGCCAATAAGCCGACAGCAGCAGGGTCGCGCCGTAGGCGAGCGCGCCGTTGGCGCGCACCTGGGCGCGGAACGCGGGGGCCGGCCAGAGGAGAAGACGGCCCTCCTCCAGCAGGCGCGCCGTCATCAGATAAGGCGCATCGAGCATAACGGCCGGCAGGATGAAGCTGTCGCCGGGCCCGAAGAACTCGACCAGCGTCTCCTCACGCGGCCCTGCGCCGAACAGGCCGACGCCGCCGGACAGCACGATGTGCAGGAACTCCGGCTTCTCGCCCTGGTGACAGGGCACTGCGCCCTTGGGCAGCGTCTGCACGAAGCAGGTGGCCAGCATGGCGGCAAGATCGGTCTCCGAGACCGGCGCGAACAGGCGCGATCGACGGATCAATGGCAGGTCGGTCGGACGCATTCTCGATCCCTTTGATTGAGCGTCGCCCGCGCCGCGCTGGTCGACGTTGATCTGGCTCAAGAGCCTGCCACCCGCCGTTACCAAAAGCGAAGGTCATCCGTTCACATAGGTTAACTATTCGACAAAGAATTCGAGCGATCCGGGACAGCTTGATTCATATCAACCGTTGCCTGAAGCTCGTTCGCGATTCTCCCGCCGACAGAGCGGAGATCGACATGCCGGAGCAGAGTTCGACGCAGGTGACGGTCAACGGCAGGACCGCGGCGTTGGGGATGAGCACCCTGGCCTTCACGGTGTGCTTCGCCGTGTGGACGATCTTCTCGATTATCGGCGTGCAGATAAAGAAGGACCTCGGCCTCACCGACACCCAGTTCGGCCTGCTGGTCGGCACGCCCATCCTCACCGGCTCGCTGATCCGTCTCATCCTCGGCATCTGGGCCGATCAGTATGGCGGTCGCCGAGTCTTCGCCGGCGTCATGGTCGCCGCGGCGGTTGCGACCTGGCTGCTGACCTACGCCTATGACTATCCCACGTTCCTGATCGCGGCGCTCGGCGTCGGCATCGCTGGCGGCTCGTTCGCCGTCGGCATCGCCTATGTCTCGCACTGGTACGAGGCCGGTCGCCAGGGCACCGCCCTCGGCATCTTCGGCGCCGGCAATGTCGGCGCCGCCGTCACCAAGTTCCTCGCCCCGTTCGTCATGGTGGCGTGGGGCTGGAAGAGCGTGGCCGAGATCTGGGCCGGCGCGCTCCTCGTCATGGCCGTGGTGTTCTGGGCGACCACCAGGGACGATCCCGAACTCGCCGCGCGGCGCAAGGCCAGCCTCAAGCCCGAGCCGCTGTCGGCCATGATCGAGCCGCTGCGCAACGTCCAGGTCTGGCGCTTCTCGCTCTACTACTTCTTCGTCTTCGGCGGCTTCGTCGCCTTGTCGCTGTGGCTGCCGCGCTACCTGATCGGCGTCTACGGCCTCGACATCACGACGGCCGGCATGATCGCCGCGGCCTACTCGGTGCCGGCCAGCCTGTTCCGCATCTATGGCGGCGTGCTCAGCGACAAGTTCGGCGCGCGGCGCGTCATGTACTGGACGTTCGGCGTCTCGGTCGCGGCCTGCTTCGTGATGTCCTATCCGCCCACCCAGTACATCGTGAAGGGCATCACCGGGCCGATCAGCTTCACCCTGGAGATGGGCCTGGTGCCCTTCACCGTCGCCGCCTTCGTGCTGGGCTTCTTCATGAGCCTGGGCAAGGCCGCGGTCTACAAGCACATCCCGGTCTACTACCCCGGCCATGTCGGCGCGGTCGGCGGCGTCGTCGGCCTGGTCGGCGGCCTGGGCGGCTTCGTGCTGCCGATCGCCTTCGGCGCCATGAACGACCTTACGGGCATCTGGACCAGCTGCTTCATGCTGCTGTTCCTGATCGCTGCCACGTCGCTGGTCTGGATGCACGTCTCGATCCGCGCCATGGAGCGCGACAAGGCTGGCGAAGCGCTGGCGCGGCTGCCCGAGCTGCCCGAGATGCAGCCGATCCACGGCCCCGAGCATGTCGGCAAGCTCTCGGGCAAGGTGCTCGAGGACTGGCGACCCGAGGACAAGGCGTTCTGGGAGCAGACCGGTCGGCGCATCGCGCGGCGCAACCTCGCGATCTCCATCCCCTCGCTGCTGCTGTCCTTCGCGGTGTGGATGGTGTGGTCGGTGGTGGTGGCAAAGCTGCCCGCGATCGGCTTCCGCTATACGACCGACCAGCTCTTCTGGCTGGCCGCCCTGCCCGGCATCACCGGCGCCACGCTGCGCATCTTCTACTCCTTCGTCGTGCCGATCTTCGGCGGCCGGCTGTGGACCACGGTCGCCACCTGGTCGCTGATGATCCCGGCCGTCGGCATCGGCTATGCCGTGCAGAACCCGGCCACACCTTACTGGATCTTCCTGGCGCTGGCGCTGCTGTGCGGCTTCGGCGGCGGCAACTTCGCCTCGTCGATGTCCAACATCTCCTTCTTCTTCCCCAAGGCGGAGAAGGGCAACGCGCTGGCGCTCAACGCCGGGCTCGGCAACCTCGGCGTCAGTGTCGTGCAGTTCGTCGTGCCCATGGTGATCACCATGGGCGTGTTCGGCTGGCTGGGCGGCCCGCCGCAGCCGGCGGTCGCGGCTGCCGCCGGGGGCCAGCTGTGGCTGCAGAATGCCGGCTTCATCTGGGTGCCGTTCATCGCCGCCTCCGCCTTCGCCGCCTGGTTCGGCATGAACGACATCGCCTCGGCGCGCGCCTCGTTCGCCGAGCAGTCGGTGATCTTCCAGCGCCGGCACAACTGGATCATGTGCTGGCTCTACACCGGCACCTTCGGCTCCTTCATCGGCTACTCGGCGGCCTTCCCGCTGCTGAGCAAGACCGTGTTCCCCGAGATCGACGCGCTGCAATACGCCTTCCTCGGGCCGCTGGTCGGCGCGCTGTCGCGGTCGATGACCGGCTGGGTGGCCGATCGCTGGGGCGGCGGACGCGTCACCTTGTCGGTGTTCGTCGTCATGGCGCTGGGCGCGCTGGGCGTCGTGCACTTCCTGGGCGAGCAGAACTTCGCGGGCTTCTTCGCCATGTTCCTGCTGCTGTTCTTCGCCAGCGGCGTCGGCAACGCGTCGACCTTCCAGATGATCCCCGCGATCATGCGCAAGGACATGGACCGGCTGATGCCGCAGGCCAACCCCGAGGCGCGCCGCCTGCAGGCCGAAAAGGAATCCGCGGCGATCATCGGCTTCACCTCGGCGATCGCCGCCTTCGGCGCCTTCTTCATCCCCAAGAGCTTCGGCTCGTCGATCGCGCTCACCGGCAGCGCCGCGCTGGCGCTCTACGGCTTCCTCGCCTTCTACGTGAGCTGCATCGCCATCACGTGGTTCTTCTACACCCGCCGCGGCGGCCTGCTGTTCGATATCGAGCGGCGCGGCCCCGCCATCCCCTCCACCGCTCCAGCCCGCTGACCGCCAGCCATTCGGGAGACAGATCGTGTCGCATTTCCTCGACCGCCTGACCTTCTTCAACAAGGTCAACGAGCCGTTCGCCGACGGCCACGGCATCACCACCAGCGAGGACCGCTCGTGGGAGGACGCCTATCGCAAGCGCTGGCAGCACGACAAGATCGTGCGTTCCACGCACGGCGCCAACTGCACCGGCTCGTGCTCGTGGAAGATCTACGTCAAGGGCGGCATCGTCACCTGGGAGACCCAGCAGACCGACTATCCGCGCACGCGGCCCGACCTGCCCAACCATGAGCCACGCGGCTGCTCGCGCGGCGCCAGCTACAGCTGGTACCTCTATTCCGGCAATCGGGTGAAGTATCCGCTGGCGCGCTCGCGGCTGCTGCGCCTGTGGCGCGAGGCGCGCGCCACGCTCGCGCCCGTCGCCGCCTGGGCCTCGATCGTCGAAGATCCCGCCAAGCGCGCGGCCTACACCAGCAAGCGCGGCCATGGCGGCTTCGTGCGCGTCGGCTGGGACGAGGCGACCGAGATCGTCGCTGCCGCGAATGCCTACACCGCCAAGACCTGGGGACCCGACCGCATCCTCGGCTTCTCGCCGATCCCGGCCATGTCGATGGTCTCCTACGCCGCGGGCTCGCGCTACCTGTCGCTGATCGGCGGCGTCTGCATGTCTTTCTACGACTGGTATTGCGACCTGCCGCCGGCCTCGCCGCAGACCTGGGGCGAGCAGACCGACGTGCCCGAATCGGCCGACTGGTACAATGCAGGCTTCGTCATCCTGTGGGGCTCCAACGTCCCGCAGACTCGCACGCCCGACGCCCACTTCTACACCGAGGCGCGCTACCGCGGGCTGAAGAGCGCGGTGATCTGCCCCGACTACTCGGAAGCCTCCAAGTTCGGCGACATCTGGCTGTCGGTGAAGCAGGGGACCGACTCGGCGCTGGCGATGGCCATGGGCCACGTCATCCTCAAGGAGTATCACGTCGACCGGCAGGTGCCGTACTTCCGCGACTACGTGCGGCGCTACACCGACATGCCGATGCTGGTGCGGCTCAGCAAGCGCGCCGACGGCAGCCATGTGCCGGACCGCTTCGTGCGGGCCTCGGACTTCGATGCCGGGCTAGGCGAGACCAACAATCCCGAATGGAAGACCGTCGCCTACGACGAGACCACCGGCTCGATCGTGGTGCCCAACGGCTCGATCGGCTTCCGCTGGGGCGAAACCGGCAAGTGGAACCTCGAGGAACGCGAGGCCACGGGCAAGGAGACGCGGCTGCGGCTGTCGCTGAACGGCGCCAGCGACGACATCGTCGACGTGAGCTTCCCCTACTTCGGCAACAGTGCCCACGAGCACTTCACCTCGTCAGGCCATGACAACGTGCTGAACCGCCGGGTAGCGGTGAAGCGCCTGAAGCTCGCCGACGGCGAGACGCTGGTCGCCTCGGTGCACGACCTGTTCATGGCCAACTACGGCGTCGACAACGGGCTGGGCGGCCCCAACGTCGCGAAGTCGTTCGACGACGACATGCCCTATACGCCGGCATGGGCCGAGAAGATCACCGGCGTACCGCGCGACAAGATCATCCACGTCGCGCGCGAGTTCGCGACCAACGCCGAGAAGACCAACGGCCGCTCGATGGTGATCATCGGCGCGGCCATGAACCACTGGTACCACGCCGACATGAACTATCGCGGCGTGATCAACGTGCTGGCGATGTGCGGCTGCATCGGCCAGTCGGGCGGCGGCTGGGCGCACTATGTCGGCCAGGAGAAGCTCCGGCCGCAAGCCGGCTGGGCGCCGCTCGCCTTCGCGCTCGACTGGGGCCGCCCGCCACGCCAACAGAACTCGACCTCGGCCTTCTACGCCCACACCGACCAGTGGCGCTATGAGACCATCAATGTCGGCGACATCGTCTCGCCGACCGCGCCGCCCGGCCAGTGGGATGGCGCCATAATCGACTACAACGTGCGCGCTGAGCGCATGGGCTGGCTGCCGTCGGCGCCGCAGCTCGAGACCAATCCCCTCGAGGTCTCTCGTGCCGCGGCCGCCGCTGGCCTGGAGCCCAAGGACTACGTGGCGCAGAAGCTGAAGAGCGGCGAGCTCCGCATGTCCTGCGAGGATCCGGACAACCCGAAGAACTGGCCGCGCAACATGTTCGTGTGGCGCTCCAACCTGCTCGGCTCCTCGGGCAAGGGCCACGAATACTTCCTGAAGCACCTGCTGGGCACGACGCACGGCGTCATGAACAAGGACCTGGGCGAGGAGGGCCGCGCCAAGCCGGCCGAGGTCGTCTGGCACGACGATTCGCCCAAAGGGAAGCTCGACCTGCTGGTGACCCTGGACTTCCGCATGTCCACGACCTGCGTCTACTCCGACATCGTCCTGCCCACGGCCACCTGGTACGAGAAGAACGACCTCAACACCTCCGACATGCATCCCTTCATCCATCCGCTGACCGCGGCGGTGGATCCGTCGTGGGAGGCCAGGAGCGACTGGGAGATCTACAAGGCGATCGCCAAGGCCTTCTCGCGCGTGGCGCCCGAGGTGCTGGGCGTCGAGAAGGACGTCGTGCTGACGCCGATCATGCACGACAGCCCGGGCGAGATCGCCCAGGCAACCGACGTGCGCGAGTGGAAGAAGGGCGAGGTCGAGCCGATCCCCGGCAAGACTATGCCCAACGTCACCGTGGTCGAGCGCGACTATCCCGCGACCTACGCGCGCTTCACCGCGCTGGGGCCGCTCATGGAGAAGATCGGCAACGGCGTGAAGGGCATCGCCTGGCAGACCGGCCGCGAGGTCGAGCACCTGAAACATCTGAACGGCGTCGTCGCCGACGGTCCGGCCAAGGGCCTGGCCCGCATCGATACCGACATCGACGCCACCGAGGTGCTGCTGATGCTGGCGCCGGAGACAAACGGCGAGGTCGCCGTGCGCTCCTGGGAGGCGCTCGGCAAGGCCACCGGCCGCGAGCACGCCCATCTCGCGCTGCCCAAGGAGGACGAGAAGATCCGCTTCCGCGACGTCGTCTCGCAGCCGCGCAAGATCATCTCGGCACCGACCTGGTCGGGGCTGGAGAGCGAGAAGGTCTGCTACAACGCCGGCTACACGAACGTCCACGAGCTGATTCCGTGGCGCACCCTGACCGGCCGCCAGCAGCTCTATCAGGACCATCGCTGGATGCTGGCCTTCGGGGAGGGGCTGTGCGTCTACCGCCCGCCGATCGATCTCCGGGCGACGCGGCCGGTGATCGACAGCCGGCCCAACGGCCACAAGCAGGTGGTGCTGAACTTCATCACGCCGCATCAGAAGTGGGGCATCCACTCCACCTACACCGACAACCTCATGATGCTGACCCTGTCGCGCGGCGGGCCGATCGTGTGGCTGAGCGAGGTCGATGCGGCCAAGGCCGGCATCGTCGATAACGACTGGGTCGAGGCCTACAACGTCAACGGCGCGCTGGTCGCGAGGGCCGTGGTCTCGCAGCGCATGAAGGAGGGAACCCTCTTCATGTACCACGCGCAGGAGAAGATCGTGAACGTGCCGGGCTCGGAGATGACCGGCAAGCGTGGCGGCATCCACAACTCGGTGACGCGCGCGGTGCTGAAGCCCACGCACATGATCGGCGGCTACGCCCAGCTCGCCTACGGCTTCAACTACTACGGCACGATCGGCACCAACCGCGACGAGTTCGTGATCGTCCGCAAGCTCGGCGCGGTCGACTGGCTCGAACGCCCCCATCCCGACGTCCTGAAGGGAGACAAGCCATGAAGATCCGCGCGCAGATCGCGATGGTGCTGAACCTCGACAAGTGCATCGGCTGCCATACCTGCTCGGTCACCTGCAAGAACGTGTGGACCAACCGCGAGGGCATGGAATACGCCTGGTTCAACAACGTCGAGACCAAGCCCGGCGTCGGCTACCCGAAGGAGTGGGAAAACCAGAAGCGCTGGAACGGCGGCTGGGTCCGCAAGAAGAACGGCCGCATACAGCCGCGCATCGGCTCGAAGTGGCGCATCCTCGCCAACATCTTCGCCAATCCGGACCTGCCAGAGATCGACGACTACTACGAGCCCTTCACCTTCGACTACGAGCACCTGCAGAAGGCGCCCGAGCTGGAAGCCTTCCCGACGGCGCGGCCGCGCTCGCTGATCACCGGCGAGCGGATCGATAAGATCGAATGGGGTCCCAACTGGGAGGAGATCCTGGGCGGCGAGTTCGCCAAGCGCTCGGCCGACATCAACTTCGAGGGCGTGCAGAAGGAGATCTACGGCCAGTTCGAGAACACCTTCATGATGTACCTGCCGCGGCTCTGCGAGCACTGCCTCAATCCGGCCTGTGTCGCGGCCTGCCCGTCGGGCGCCATCTACAAGCGCGAGGAGGACGGCATCGTCCTGATCGACCAGGACAAGTGCCGCGGCTGGCGCATGTGCGTCTCGGGCTGCCCCTACAAGAAGATCTATTTCAACTGGTCGTCGGGCAAATCCGAGAAGTGCATCTTCTGCTATCCGCGCATCGAGGCCGGCCAGCCGACTGTGTGCTCGGAGACCTGTGTCGGCCGCATCCGCTACCTCGGCGTCATGCTCTACGACGCCGACCGCATCGAACAGGCGGCGTCGGTCGCCGACGAGAAGCAGCTCTACGACGCCCAGCTCGGCCTCTTCCTCGATCCCAACGACGAGGCGGTGATCGCCCAGGCGCGGCGCGACGGCGTACCCGACGCCTGGCTCGGGGCGGCGCGCCGCTCGCCGGTATGGAAGATGGCGATGGAGTGGAAGGTCGCCTTCCCGCTGCATCCCGAATACCGGACCCTGCCCATGGTCTGGTACGTGCCGCCGCTGTCGCCCATCCAGTCGGCTGCCGAGGCCGGTCGTATGGGCGTCGACGGCGCCATGCCCGACGTGCGCTCGCTGCGCATCCCGCTGCGCTACTTGGCCAACATGCTGACCGCCGGCGACGAGGAGCCGGTGGCGCGCGGCCTGGAGCGCATGCTCGCCATGCGCGGCTACATGCGCGCCAAGACGGTCGACGGCGTTATCGACGGCGCCATCGCCCAGCGCGTCGGCCTGACGCCGCAGCAGATCGAGGACATGTACCACGTGATGGCGATCGCCAATTACGAGGACCGCTTCGTCATCCCGACCGCCCATCGTGAGACCTCCGAAGACGCCTACCAGCTGCGCGGCGCCTGCGGCTTCAGCTTCGGCAACGGCTGCTCGCCCGACGACGGCACCGGCAACCTGTTCGGGGGCGGCAAGCTCAAGCCGCGCGCCAAGAACCCGATGGAGGTCGCGTGATGAAGACCCTGCGCGCACTCGCCGCTCTCCTGAGCTATCCGACCGCGGAGCTGGTCGCCGCGGCCGATGAGATCCGCAGCGTCCTCGATCGCGAAGCGCTGCTGCCCCGCGCCGAGCGGGCCGCGCTCGACAAGGTGATCGGCGAGCTGGCCCAGGGCGACCTCTTCGACCTGCAGGAGCGCTACGGCCTTCTGTTCGATCGCACCCGATCCCTGTCGCTGCACCTCTTCGAGCATGTGCACGGCGAAAGCCGCGATCGCGGCCAGGCCATGGTCGACCTGCTGAAGCTCTACGAGGAAAGCGGCTACACGCCGGTTGCCAGCGAACTGCCGGATTTCCTGCCGCTGTTCCTGGAGTACGCCTCGACGCGCGAGCCGCGCGCAGCCATCGAGCTGATCGGCCAGCCGGCCCACGTGGTGGCGGCCTTGCGCGAGCGCCTCGCCAAGCGCAGCTCGTCCTATGAGGCGGTGATGGCCGCCCTTCTGGTCCTGTCGAAGGCGCGCCTCGACCAGGCCACGCTCGACATCCTGCGGGCCGAGCCCGATCCGGAGCCCGACGACCTCGAGGCCCTCGATGCCGCCTGGGTCGATCAGGAAGTCACCTTCGGGCCCGGCGCATCGAACAGCAGCGGCTGTGCTGTCGACGGCCTGGCCGACCGCCTGCGCGCCGCCTCGCGCCCGGCCGACGGAACCGTTCCCCCGCTCACCCGCGGCCGCACCAACCGCCAGGGAGTCGCGTCATGAAGGACTGGATCTTCCACCTGCTGTTCGTCTGGTATCCCTACATCTGCCTCACGGTCTTCCTGCTGGGCAGCCTGATCCGCTTCGATCGCGAGCCCTACACCTGGCGCGCCGGGTCGAGCCAGATGCTGCGCCGGCGCCAGTTCGCCTGGGGCTCCATCCTGTTCCATCTCGGCATCCTGTTCCTGCTGCTCGGCCACGCGGTCGGGCTGCTGACGCCGACATCGATCTACACGCTGGTGATCACGGTCGAGCAGAAGCAGCTGATCGCCGTCGCCGCCGGCGGCATCGCCGGCGTCGTCTGCTTCATCGGCCTGACGCTTCTGCTGCATCGCCGGCTGTTCGACGTCCGCATCCGCCGCACCAGCTCGGCGATGGACATCGCCATCCTGGCGCTGCTGTGGCTGCAGCTCTGCCTCGGCCTCGCCACCCTGCCCCTTTCGATCGCGCACAGCGACGGCTCGGTGATGCTGGTTTTGTCGCACTGGGCACAGGGCATCGTGACGCTGAATCCCGTCGATGCCGCAACGCTACAGAGCCTCGCCTGGCCTTATCTCACGCACCTGGTGCTGGGCATGACCATCTTCCTGGTGTTCCCGTTCAGCCGCCTGGTCCACATCTGGTCGGCGCCGGTCTGGTATCTCGGCCGCCGTGGCTACCAGGTCGTGCGCACGCGGCGTCCGCGCCCGTCACGGCAGCCCGCGGAGTAGCGCCATGACCGCCACGACCACGCCACATCGCCGCCGCTTCGCCCGTCCGCTGCCCGTCAGCGTCAACGGTGTCGCCATCGCGAGCGCCGACATCGCCCGCGAGACACAGCACCACGCCTCGCCTGATCCCGACGAGGCCTGGGCGCTCGCCGCCCGCGCGCTGGCGATCCGCGAGCTGTTGCGCCAGGAAGCCGATCGTCTGGGCATCGAGGCGGAGCCGATCGAGGACGGGGAAGGCCGCCGCGAGACGCCACAGGAGGCACGCGATCGTGCCCTGGTCGAGCGCGAGGTGGTCGTGCCGCAGGCCGACGACGCAGCGTGCCGGCGCTACTTCGAGCAGAACCGCCGCCGCTTCCGCACGCCCGACCTCTACGAGGTCGCGCACATCCTGCTGTCCGCGGCGCCGGGTGACGCAGCGGCCCGCCAGGCCGCGCGTGATGCAGCCGAGGTCCTGATCGCCGAGCTGCGCGAGCGTCCGGCGGACTTTGCCGCGGCGGCAGCACGGCACTCGGCCTGCCCGTCGTCGGCGCAGGGCGGCAATCTCGGCCAGATCGGGCCGGGCCAGACCGTGGTCGAGTTCGAGACGGCGATGCGCAGCATGCTGCCCGGCGCCATCCATCCGCAGCCGGTCGAGACGCGCTACGGACTGCACGTCGTGCGCCTCGAGCGGCGCATCGACGGCCGCGAACTGCCCTACGAGGCCGTGCGCCAGCGCATCGCCGACTACCTCGACGAGGCCGTCCATCGCCGGGCGCTGCGCCAGTACGTGACCGTGCTGGCCAGCCGCGCCGTCGTGACGGGTGTCGACCTCGGCGGCCCTACCGGGCCGCTGGTTCAATAGGAGGCGGCGATGCTGCTGGGTCAGATGATCGAACGCCTCGCCGACGACGCCTTCGCCGCGGAGGCCTTGCTGTCGCTCGGCGAGCTGCCGCTGCTGGTCGAGGTCGAAGCCGCCAGCCGCGCGTACGGGGAAACCGCCGCGACCTATGCCTCGACAGCCGCACGACACTTTGCAGACCACGCGTCCGACGAGGACTGGCTCGCCCTGATGACGGCGCTGGAGCGCGCCGATGATCCGGGATCGGCCTGCCTGCGCCAGATGCTCGTCTGGTCGCTGCGCAAGGATTCCGCCAGCTGCACCTGCGCTGGCGGCAGTACAGGAGAGTGTCATGACTGAGCTTGCCATCGCCGCCATCGTCTATTCCGACGGCGTCTATCCCGACCGCATCATCGCGCGCGCCATCGAACCGCTGCGCGCGGCGGGCGTGCCGCTGGCCGGCGCGCTGCAGGTCGAGCCGGTGGCGGCCGGTCGCGATCCCTGCGACATGCTGCTGGAAGAGCTGGCCAGCGGCGACGTGCACGCCATCGCCGAGCATCGCGGCAGCGAGGCGCGCGGCTGCCGTCTCGATGTCGGGCTGCTGACGGAGATCGGCGAGGCGGTGCTGCACAGCCTCAACGACGAGCAACCGCGCCTGCTGGTCGTCAACAAGTTCGGCAAGATCGAGGCCGACGGCGGTGGCCTGCGCCAGGCCGTGGCCGAGGCGGTCGATCTCGGCATTCCCGTGCTGGTCGGCGTGCCGGCGCGCAACCTCGACCGCTGGCGCGCCTTCGCCGGATCGCTCGCCATCGAACTGCCGGCCACCGTCGGTGCCATCGCCGACTGGCTCGCCCATCGTGGGCTGCCGTCGGTCACGGCCGACGAGACCTCAGCGCCGGCTCGCGCCGCGTGATGCCATGGACGACGTCACTCTGGCGCGGGCAGTGCACGTGCTGTCGGTGCTGCATTGGTTCGGCGGCGTCGCCTTCGTAACGACGGTTGTGTTGCCGGCGGTCGCTCGGCTGGGCGAGCCGGCCGAGCGCCTCGCGACGTTCGAGGCGATCGAGCGGCGGTTCGCCGGCCAGGTCCGCGTCTCGGTTCCCCTGGCTGGCCTCAGCGGCGCCTGGATGGCCGAGCGGCTGGACGCCTGGCCGCGCTTCATCGAGCCCGCCGGATGGTGGCTCGCCGCCATGGCGCTGGTCTGGCTGCTCTTCATGGCAATCCTGTTCGTCCTCGAGCCGCTGGTGCTGCACGACTGGTTCGCCCGCCAGGCGCTCGCCGATCCCGACGGCACGTTCGCCCTGGTCAGCCGGCTTCACTGGATCCTGCTCGCCGTCGGCACGGTCACCGCCGGCGCCGGCGTGCTCGGCGCCCACGGCGTCCTAAACTGAGCAAGGAGTAATGACGTGCGCGCGATACTGTCGGCCTGCATCGGGGCGGCGCTGCTTGCCGCCTGCACCGCAGCGCCGTCGCCATGGCCGCCGCAGATGGCGCGCTGCGACAAGCTCTACACGACGTGGATGCGCTATGGTCAGCATCCGACCTATCACCACACCGGGCAGCGGGCGCGCGCCGAGATCGCGCTCGAGGATTGTCGCGCGGGCCGCTACGATCAGGGCATGAGCGAACTCGAGGAACTGATGCGCCGCGGCCGCATCCCGATCCCACCGCCGGCCTGAGGCCCTGTCTGTCGTCCTGAGCGCAGCGAAGGACCTCATCGTCGCCTGCAACCGGCATGAGACCCTTCGCTACGCTCAGGGTGACAGAGGCGGGCTTGGAGGTCCGCGTGCTTCAGCTCACCGCCCGAACCGGTTCCAGCTGCCGTTCGTCCCCCGCATCAGCACGAATTCCTTGCCCTTCTTGCCGCCGCTGTCGCGCGGCACGCAGGTAACCGAGATCCACGACTGATGATCCCAGCGCGCCGAGCAGCTTTCGGTGTCGCACGGCAGCTCGAACTCCGCCTCTTTCGCGAGCGCCGGGCCGTCCAGCGCGTGGATGGTGAGCGCGTTGCGCGCCGGCTGCAGCGTGCAGCCGATGGTGAGGAACTTCGACTTCTCCGAGGTCCAGACCGGCGCACCGTAGACAGTGAACAGCTGGCCGGTCGGCATCATCACCAGCGTGTACGAGAAGTCGTCATGCGATGACTTGCGCACGACGTAGAAGCGGCCCGCCTGATCGTAGCGCTCGTAGAGGAAGTGGTAGCCGTCGTCACCGTAAGGGCAGTCGACCAGCTCCACCGACTTGCCGCCGTCCAGCACCAGCCGCAGACGATCGCGCTGGCGCGACACGAGCTCGGCGTTGTTCTTGAAGCGCTGTGCTTCCTGCGGCCATTCGGCGAACGTGTTGTTCTCGTAGTATGGATCGATCGCTCGATCGCCCGGCACGCAACTCGTCTGGGCGCCCGCCGGCAGCGCCAGCAGGCTTGCCACGATTGCTACTAAGGGCACGAGAATGCGCATCACCGCCTCGGCTTCAGCATGGTCTCCAGGCTGATCGACCGCAAGGTCGCTTCGGCAATCTCGTCGACTTCCAGGAGCACGCGCTGCAAGGCCGCACCAATGTCGGTGTCCTCGCCCGGCTCCTTGGCGCGTTGGCCGGGCGCCGGCTCGAACAGGGCGACGATGTCCATCAGGGTCGTGCGGCGGCGATTGCCGGTGAAGCGATAGCCGCCTGCTGCCCCGCGGCCGCCACGAACCAGCCCCGCCGCCGCCAGGGTGCGCAGGACCTTGGCCAGGTGATGGGTCGACACACCGAAGCGTTCGGCCAGGTCGGCGGCCGACAGGGTGCGCTCGGGATCGCGCGCCAGTTCGAGCACGGCGTAGAGACCGAGCCGGGTGCCCGTCTGGAGTTTCAAGCGAGATCCATGTCGAGTTGCAGCGACGGCCCCGCCACCATGCCCTGCGCGCGGAAGAACGACAGGATCAGATGGTCCTTGCGATCGACCAAGGTGCGCACGCGCGTCACGCCCTTCTCGCGGAAGCGCGTCACCAGCGCCTCGAACAGGGCGCTCGCCACGCCGCGCTCGCGCTGCCTGGGCTCGATCTGGATGGCGAACACCCAGCCCGCCGCCGGCTGGCCGAACTCCCAGGCGCGGACCTCGCCCGCGATGAAGCCCAAAAGCTTGCCGGCGTCGCTCTCGGCCACCAGGAGATTGCGCTCGGGCGCCAGCATGTCGCGCCAGTAATCCGGCTTGTCCAAGCCGGTCAGCCGCGCGTCCAGCGCCGAAATCGCAGGAAGATCAGGGACTTGAGCGGGGCGGATCGCGACCATATGGCGGCGAGTAGAATGCGCTTGCAGCAGGAAAAGTAAATAGGTATTTCAGTACCGAATTACGCAAATAGGGAACGCGCCCATGGAAAACGGCAAGCCCGAGACGCCCCCCGATCCGCCGATCGACTTCCGCACCGCGCCCGACCGCTACCGCCATTGGAAGCTCAGCACCGAGAACGGCGTCGCCTACCTCACCATGGACGTGAACGAGGATGGCGGGCTCAAGCCGGGCTACAAGCTGAAGCTCAATTCCTACGATCTCGGCGTCGACATCGAGCTGGCCGACGCCGTGCAGCGCCTGCGCTTCGAGCATCCCGAGGTCGGCGCCGTGGTCATCCGCTCCCTGCGCGACCGCATTTTCTGCTCGGGCGCCAACATCAACATGCTTGGCCTCTCGACCCACGATCACAAGGTGAACTTCTGCAAGTTCACCAACGAGACGCGTATGGCCATCGAGGACGCCAGCGAGCACTCGGGCCAGACCTACATCTGCTCGATCAACGGCATCGCCGCCGGCGGCGGCTACGAGCTGGCGCTGGCCTGCGATCAGATCCTGCTGGCCGACGACGGCTCGAGCGCGGTGTCTCTGCCCGAGCTGCCGTTGCTCGCCGTGCTGCCCGGCACCGGGGGACTGACGCGCCTGGTCGACAAGCGCATGGTGCGCCGCGACCACGCCGACTTCTTCTGCACCACCGCCGAGGGCGTGCGCGGCAAGCGGGCGCGCGACTGGCGCCTGGTCGACAAGCTGATCCCGTCCAGCAAGCTCTTGGACGAGACCCGGAAGATTGCCGAAGAAGTCGCCAGCAAGTCGAGCCGGCCCAAGGACGCCAAGGGCATCGCCCTGCCCAACGTCGAGCGCGCGATCGAGGGCGACACGATCCGCTACGGCCATCTCACGGTCGAGATCGATCGCGAGCGCCGCGCCGCGAAGTTCCGCGTGAGCGGTCCGGCTGCCGCGCCGCCGGCCGATGCCGCCGACGTCCATGCCCAGGGCGCCGCGTTCTGGCCGCTGGCGCTGGCGCGCGATCTCGATGACGCCATGATGCATCTGCGGCTGAATGAGACCGAGATCGGCACCTGGGTCCTGCAGAGCCAGGGTGACGCCGACCTGGTCGAGGCCTACGACGCGCTGCTGGCGAAGGAATCGTCGAACTGGCTGGTGCGCGAGATCGTGCTCTACTGGAAGCGCACCCTGAAGCGGCTCGACGTGAGCTCGCGCAGCCTGATCGCGCTGGTCGAGCCGGGTTCGTGCTTCACCGGCACGCTGTTCGAGATCGTGCTGGCGGCGGACCGCTCCTACATGCTGGACGGCACCTTCGAGGGTTCCAACCAGGAAGCCGCCACGATCCGCCTGACGCCGATGAACTTCGGCCCCTACCCCATGGGCAACGGCCTGACGCGGCTCGCCACGCGCTTCCTGGCCGAGCCCAAGAAGCTCGACGAGCTCAAGGACGAGATCGGCGAGGCGATCGACGCCGAAGCCGCCGACGAGCTCGGCCTGGTCACCTTCACCCCAGACGACATCGACTGGGAGGACGAGGTGCGACTCGCCATCGAGGAACGCGCCGGCTTTTCGCCCGACGGCCTTATCGGCATGGAAGCGAACCTGCGCTTCGCCGGACCGGAGACGATGGAGACCAAGATCTTCGCCCGCCTGTCGGCCTGGCAGAACTGGATCTTCCAGCGCCCCAACGCGACCGGACCGGACGGCGCGCTGAAGCTCTACGGCACGGGCAAGCAATCCAAGTACGACCGCAAGCGCGCCTGAGGGAGGACTCCATGGCCATTGACTACACCCAGCGCATTCCCAACAACGTCGACCTCTCGAGCGACCGCCGCCTGCAGCGCGCGCTGGAGAACTGGCAGCCCCGCTTCCTCGACTGGTGGAAGGACATGGGGCCGGACGGGACGACGAACTACGACGTCTACCTGCGCACCGCCATCTCGGCCGAGGCCAACGGCTGGGCCAACTTCGGTTACGTCAAGATGCCGGAGTACCGCTGGGGCATCTTCCTCGCCGGCCAGGATCCCAACCGCGTGATCGCCTACGGGGACAACAAGGGCAAGCCGGCCTGGCAGGAAGTGCCCGGAGAATTGCGCTCGACCTTGCGCCGCCTCATCGTCACCCAGGGCGACACCGAGCCCGCCTCCGTCGAGCAGCAGCGCCTTCTGGGCAAGACCGCACCTTCGCTCTACGACCTGCGCAACGTCTTCCAGGTCAATGTCGAGGAAGGCCGGCACCTGTGGGCCATGGTCTACCTGCTGCACGCCTATTTCGGCCGCGACGGCCGTGAGGAGGCGGAGATGCTGCTGGAGCGCCATTCGGGCGATCCGGACAAGCCGCGCATCCTGGGCGCCTTCAACGAGAAGACGCCGGACTGGCTCTCCTTCTTCATGTTCACCTACTTCACCGACCGCGACGGCAAGTACCAGCTCGCCTCGCTGGCCGAATCGGGATTCGATCCGCTGGCACGCTCGTGCCGCTTCATGCTGATCGAGGAAGCCCACCACATGTTCGTGGGCGAATCGGGCGTGCAGCGCATCGTCCAGCGCACCTGCGACCTGATGAAGGAACACAAGACCGACGACGTGCGCAGCCTGGGCGCGATCGACCTGCCGACGATCCAGAAGTACCTCAACTTCCACTTCTCGGTGTCGCTCGACCTGTTCGGCCAGGAGGCGTCGACCAACGCCGCCAACTACTACACGATGGGCGTCAAGGGCCGTTACCTCGAGACGCGCATCGAGGACGATCATGTGCTGACCGACTCGACTTTCGACATGGACACGGCCGACGGCGGCCGCATCGTGCGCAAGACCGTGCCGGCGCTGTCGGCGCTGAACGAGCGTCTGCGCAACGACTACATCGAGGATTGCGCCCGCGGCCTGATCCGCTGGAACCGCGTGATCGAGCAGGCCGGCATCGCCTTCGAGCTCAAGCTGCCGCACCGCGCCTTCAACCGCCGCATCGGCGCCTTCAACGAGCTGCACGTCTCGCCCGAAGGACAGGTGATGAGCGCGGCCGAGTGGAAGGCCAACGAGCACAAATGGCTGCCGACCGACGAGGACCGCGCCTACGTCACCTCGCTGATGGGGCCGGCGGTGATCGAGCCCGGCAAGTTCGCCAACTGGATCGCCCCGCCGCAGCGCGGCATCAACAACCAGCCGGCCAATTTCGAGTACGTCAGGTTCAATTGATGTAGTAACTGCGACGGTAAAAGAGCACCAACTAAACCATGAGCGCTAGAGTCGCCTGACAAGCTCAGTGCGGTCGCCGTTGGCTCGTCACCCTGCCAACACCCGCTTCACTACTTCAGGCTCCTTGTCGATTACAGTCAACAAGACACGAGCAGGGCCATCCGGAAATCGGCTTCCCTGTTCCCAGTGCCGAACTGTACCTAAACTAACACCGAACTGAAGCGCGAATGCTTCTTGGGTCAATCCAAGCTTTGCGCGGATCGCGCGAACATCAATTTCGTTAGGGACTCGAACAACATACTCCCTTGCGCCAGCGCTCTGACCTTTGGCATGGGAGACCGCTTGCCTGAGCCCTCTCAGGATCTTGCTCCCGTTAGCCATAGTACGTCACTCCTCTCCAAACCAAGTCGGTTCTCACCTATGCAGGTTTCAACTTTGCAAGCGTGCTTCTCTGAGCGCGCTGACGGTGTTCATGGACCAACTCGTCGACAAGTTGCTTCATATCACGCCGCTCCGCGGCGGTCAGATTTGACTTCTCGCCTTTGCCATAGATAGCGATCATGTAGAGAGGCATGTTCAAATCTCTGAAATAGTAGACAACACGAACGCCACCTCTCTTACCTTTGCCGTCTCTGCCCCAGCGCAATTTCCTCAGGCCGCCCGTGCCTGAGATTAAGTCGCCAGCACTCGGATTGAGCGCGACAAAGTTAATCAAGCGTTCGCGAGCTTCATCTGACAGAAGCCGGCTAACGTCTCGGAAGAACTCCTGCATCTCCGCGACGGAAACCAGGTACTCCGAGACTTTGAGTTCGACAGGCATAACGCCTCCCTAAGCTGGGAAAAAACATGAAGCACCTCTCCTGACGTTGATTTGGGTTTGTTGGTCTTTGGTCTTTGGTCTTTGGTCTTTGGTCTTTGGTCTTTGGTCTTTGGTCTTTGGTCTTTGGTCTTTGGTCT
>JAIEOV010000135.1 GCA_019750135.1 Reyranella sp.
CCAAAGACCAAAGACCAAAGACCAAAGACCAAAGACCAAAGACCAAAGACCAAAGACCAAAGACCAAAGACCAAAGACCAACAAACCCAAATCAACGTCAGGAGAGGTGCTTCATGTTTTTTCCCAGCTTAGGGAGGCGTTATGCCTGTCGAACTCAAAGTCTCGGAGTACCTGGTTTCCGTCGCGGAGATGCAGGAGTTCTTCCGAGACGTTAGCCGGCTTCTGTCAGATGAAGCTCGCGAACGCTTGATTAACTTTGTCGCGCTCAATCCGAGTGCTGGCGACTTAATCTCAGGCACGGGCGGCCTGAGGAAATTGCGCTGGGGCAGAGACGGCAAAGGTAAGAGAGGTGGCGTTCGTGTTGTCTACTATTTCAGAGATTTGAACATGCCTCTCTACATGATCGCTATCTATGGCAAAGGCGAGAAGTCAAATCTGACCGCCGCGGAGCGGCGTGATATGAAGCAACTTGTCGACGAGTTGGTCCATGAACACCGTCAGCGCGCTCAGAGAAGCACGCTTGCAAAGTTGAAACCTGCATAGGTGAGAACCGACTTGGTTTGGAGAGGAGTGACGTACTATGGCTAACGGGAGCAAGATCCTGAGAGGGCTCAGGCAAGCGGTCTCCCATGCCAAAGGTCAGAGCGCTGGCGCAAGGGAGTATGTTGTTCGAGTCCCTAACGAAATTGATGTTCGCGCGATCCGCGCAAAGCTTGGATTGACCCAAGAAGCATTCGCGCTTCAGTTCGGTGTTAGTTTAGGTACAGTTCGGCACTGGGAACAGGGAAGCCGATTTCCGGATGGCCCTGCTCGTGTCTTGTTGACTGTAATCGACAAGGAGCCTGAAGTAGTGAAGCGGGTGTTGGCAGGGTGACGAGCCAACGGCGACCGCACTGAGCTTGTCAGGCGACTCTAGCGCTCATGGTTTAGTTGGTGCTCTTTTACCGTCGCAGTTACTACATCAATTGAACCTGACGTACTCGAAATTGGCCGGCTGGTTGTTGATGCCGCGCTGCGGCGGGGCGATCCAGTTGGCGAACTTGCCGGGCTCGATCACCGCCGGCCCCATCAGCGAGGTGACGTAGGCGCGGTCCTCGTCGGTCGGCAGCCATTTGTGCTCGTTGGCCTTCCACTCGGCCGCGCTCATCACCTGTCCTTCGGGCGAGACGTGCAGCTCGTTGAAGGCGCCGATGCGGCGGTTGAAGGCGCGGTGCGGCAGCTTGAGCTCGAAGGCGATGCCGGCCTGCTCGATCACGCGGTTCCAGCGGATCAGGCCGCGGGCGCAATCCTCGATGTAGTCGTTGCGCAGACGCTCGTTCAGCGCCGACAGCGCCGGCACGGTCTTGCGCACGATGCGGCCGCCGTCGGCCGTGTCCATGTCGAAAGTCGAGTCGGTCAGCACATGATCGTCCTCGATGCGCGTCTCGAGGTAACGGCCCTTGACGCCCATCGTGTAGTAGTTGGCGGCGTTGGTCGACGCCTCCTGGCCGAACAGGTCGAGCGACACCGAGAAGTGGAAGTTGAGGTACTTCTGGATCGTCGGCAGGTCGATCGCGCCCAGGCTGCGCACGTCGTCGGTCTTGTGTTCCTTCATCAGGTCGCAGGTGCGCTGGACGATGCGCTGCACGCCCGATTCGCCCACGAACATGTGGTGGGCTTCCTCGATCAGCATGAAGCGGCACGAGCGTGCCAGCGGATCGAATCCCGATTCGGCCAGCGAGGCGAGCTGGTACTTGCCGTCGCGGTCGGTGAAGTAGGTGAACATGAAGAAGGAGAGCCAGTCCGGCGTCTTCTCGTTGAAGGCGCCCAGGATGCGCGGCTTGTCCGGATCGCCCGAATGGCGCTCCAGCAGCATCTCCGCCTCCTCACGGCCGTCGCGGCCGAAATAGGCGTGCAGCAGGTAGACCATGGCCCACAGGTGCCGGCCTTCCTCGACATTGACCTGGAAGACGTTGCGCAGGTCGTAGAGCGAAGGTGCGGTCTTGCCCAGAAGGCGCTGCTGCTCGACGGAGGCGGGCTCGGTGTCGCCCTGGGTGACGATGAGGCGGCGCAAGGTCGAGCGCAATTCTCCGGGCACTTCCTGCCAGGCCGGCTTGCCCTTGTTGTCCCCGTAGGCGATCACGCGGTTGGGATCCTGGCCGGCGAGGAAGATGCCCCAGCGGTACTCCGGCATCTTGACGTAACCGAAGTTGGCCCAGCCGTTGGCCTCGGCCGAGATGGCGGTG
Source organism: Reyranella sp. (assembly GCA_019750135.1). Taxonomy (GTDB): domain Bacteria; phylum Pseudomonadota; class Alphaproteobacteria; order Reyranellales; family Reyranellaceae; genus Reyranella. Next base: position 2,226 of record JAIEOV010000135.1, read on the forward strand.
CGCAGGTAGACGTCGTAGTTCGTCGTCCCGTCCGGCCCCATGTCCTTCCACCAGTCGAGGAAGCGGGGCTGCCAGTTCTCCAGCGCGCGCTGCAGGCGGCGGTCGCTCGAGAGGTCGACGTTGTTGGGAATGCGCTGGGTGTAGTCAATGGCCATGGAGTCCTCCCTCAGGCGCGCTTGCGGTCGTACTTGGATTGCTTGCCCGTGCCGTAGAGCTTCAGCGCGCCGTCCGGTCCGGTCGCGTTGGGGCGCTGGAAGATCCAGTTCTGCCAGGCCGACAGGCGGGCGAAGATCTTGGTCTCCATCGTCTCCGGTCCGGCGAAGCGCAGGTTCGCTTCCATGCCGATAAGGCCGTCGGGCGAAAAGCCGGCGCGTTCCTCGATGGCGAGTCGCACCTCGTCCTCCCAGTCGATGTCGTCTGGGGTGAAGGTGACCAGGCCGAGCTCGTCGGCGGCTTCGGCGTCGATCGCCTCGCCGATCTCGTCCTTGAGCTCGTCGAGCTTCTTGGGCTCGGCCAGGAAGCGCGTGGCGAGCCGCGTCAGGCCGTTGCCCATGGGGTAGGGGCCGAAGTTCATCGGCGTCAGGCGGATCGTGGCGGCTTCCTGGTTGGAACCCTCGAAGGTGCCGTCCAGCATGTAGGAGCGGTCCGCCGCCAGCACGATCTCGAACAGCGTGCCGGTGAAGCACGAACCCGGCTCGACCAGCGCGATCAGGCTGCGCGAGCTCACGTCGAGCCGCTTCAGGGTGCGCTTCCAGTAGAGCACGATCTCGCGCACCAGCCAGTTCGACGATTCCTTCGCCAGCAGCGCGTCGTAGGCCTCGACCAGGTCGGCGTCACCCTGGCTCTGCAGGACCCAGGTGCCGATCTCGGTCTCATTCAGCCGCAGATGCATCATGGCGTCATCGAGATCGCGCGCCAGCGCCAGCGGCCAGAACGCGGCGCCCTGGGCATGGACGTCGGCGGCATCGGCCGGCGGCGCGGCAGCCGGACCGCTCACGCGGAACTTCGCGGCGCGGCGCTCGCGATCGATCTCGACCGTGAGATGGCCGTAGCGGATCGTGTCGCCCTCGATCGCGCGCTCGACGTTGGGCAGGGCGATGCCCTTGGCGTCCTTGGGCCGGCTCGACTTGCTGGCGACTTCTTCGGCAATCTTCCGGGTCTCGTCCAAGAGCTTGCTGGACGGGATCAGCTTGTCGACCAGGCGCCAGTCGCGCGCCCGCTTGCCGCGCACGCCCTCGGCGGTGGTGCAGAAGAAGTCGGCGTGGTCGCGGCGCACCATGCGCTTGTCGACCAGGCGCGTCAGTCCCCCGGTGCCGGGCAGCACGGCGAGCAACGGCAGCTCGGGCAGAGACACCGCGCTCGAGCCGTCGTCGGCCAGCAGGATCTGATCGCAGGCCAGCGCCAGCTCGTAGCCGCCGCCGGCGGCGATGCCGTTGATCGAGCAGATGTAGGTCTGGCCCGAGTGCTCGCTGGCGTCCTCGATGGCCATACGCGTCTCGTTGGTGAACTTGCAGAAGTTCACCTTGTGATCGTGGGTCGAGAGGCCAAGCATGTTGATGTTGGCGCCCGAGCAGAAAATGCGGTCGCGCAGGGAGCGGATGACCACGGCGCCGACCTCGGGATGCTCGAAGCGCAGGCGCTGCACGGCGTCGGCCAGCTCGATGTCGACGCCGAGATCGTAGGAATTGAGCTTCAGCTTGTAGCCCGGCTTGAGCCCGCCATCCTCGTTCACGTCCATGGTGAGGTAGGCGACGCCGTTCTCGGTGCTGAGCTTCCAATGGCGGTAGCGGTCGGGCGCGGTGCGGAAGTCGATCGGCGGATCGGGGGGCGTCTCGGGCTTGCCGTTTTCCATGGGCGCGTTCCCTATTTGCGTAATTCGGTACTGAAATACCTATTTACTTTTCCTGCTGCAAGCGCATTCTACTCGCCGCCATATGGTCGCGATCCGCCCCGCTCAAGTCCCTGATCTTCCTGCGATTTCGGCGCTGGACGCGCGGCTGACCGGCTTGGACAAGCCGGATTACTGGCGCGACATGCTGGCGCCCGAGCGCAATCTCCTGGTGGCCGAGAGCGACGCCGGCAAGCTTTTGGGCTTCATCGCGGGCGAGGTCCGCGCCTGGGAGTTCGGCCAGCCGGCGGCGGGCTGGGTGTTCGCCATCCAGATCGAGCCCAGGCAGCGCGAGCGCGGCGTGGCGAGCGCCCTGTTCGAGGCGCTGGTGACGCGCTTCCGCGAGAAGGGCGTGACGCGCGTGCGCACCTTGGTCGATCGCAAGGACCATCTGATCCTGTCGTTCTTCCGCGCGCAGGGCATGGTGGCGGGGCCGTCGCTGCAACTCGACATGGATCTCGCTTGAAACTCCAGACGGGCACCCGGCTCGGTCTCTACGCCGTGCTCGAACTGGCGCGCGATCCCGAGCGCACCCTGTCGGCCGCCGACCTGGCCGAACGCTTCGGTGTGTCGACCCATCACCTGGCCAAGGTCCTGCGCACCCTGGCGGCGGCGGGGCTGGTTCGTGGCGGCCGCGGGGCAGCAGGCGGCTATCGCTTCACCGGCAATCGCCGCCGCACGACCCTGATGGACATCGTCGCCCTGTTCGAGCCGGCGCCCGGCCAACGCGCCAAGGAGCCGGGCGAGGACACCGACATTGGTGCGGCCTTGCAGCGCGTGCTCCTGGAAGTCGACGAGATTGCCGAAGCGACCTTGCGGTCGATCAGCCTGGAGACCATGCTGAAGCCGAGGCGGTGATGCGCATTCTCGTGCCCTTAGTAGCAATCGTGGCAAGCCTGCTGGCGCTGCCGGCGGGCGCCCAGACGAGTTGCGTGCCGGGCGATCGAGCGATCGATCCATACTACGAGAACAACACGTTCGCCGAATGGCCGCAGGAAGCACAGCGCTTCAAGAACAACGCCGAGCTCGTGTCGCGCCAGCGCGATCGTCTGCGGCTGGTGCTGGACGGCGGCAAGTCGGTGGAGCTGGTCGACTGCCCTTACGGTGACGACGGCTACCACTTCCTCTACGAGCGCTACGATCAGGCGGGCCGCTTCTACGTCGTGCGCAAGTCATCGCATGACGACTTCTCGTACACGCTGGTGATGATGCCGACCGGCCAGCTGTTCACTGTCTACGGTGCGCCGGTCTGGACCTCGGAGAAGTCGAAGTTCCTCACCATCGGCTGCACGCTGCAGCCGGCGCGCAACGCGCTCACCATCCACGCGCTGGACGGCCCGGCGCTCGCGAAAGAGGCGGAGTTCGAGCTGCCGTGCGACACCGAAAGCTGCTCGGCGCGCTGGGATCATCAGTCGTGGATCTCGGTTACCTGCGTGCCGCGCGACAGCGGCGGCAAGAAGGGCAAGGAATTCGTGCTGATGCGGGGGACGAACGGCAGCTGGAACCGGTTCGGGCGGTGAGCTGAAGCACGCGGACCTCCAAGCCCGCCTCTGTCACCCTGAGCGTAGCGAAGGGTCTCATGCCGGTTGCAGGCGACGATGAGGTCCTTCGCTGCGCTCAGGACGACAGACAGGGCCTCAGGCCGGCGGTGGGATCGGGATGCGGCCGCGGCGCATCAGTTCCTCGAGTTCGCTCATGCCCTGATCGTAGCGGCCCGCGCGACAATCCTCGAGCGCGATCTCGGCGCGCGCCCGCTGCCCGGTGTGGTGATAGGTCGGATGCTGACCATAGCGCATCCACGTCGTGTAGAGCTTGTCGCAGCGCGCCATCTGCGGCGGCCATGGCGACGGCGCTGCGGTGCAGGCGGCAAGCAGCGCCGCCCCGATGCAGGCCGACAGTATCGCGCGCACGTCATTACTCCTTGCTCAGTTTAGGACGCCGTGGGCGCCGAGCACGCCGGCGCCGGCGGTGACCGTGCCGACGGCGAGCAGGATCCAGTGAAGCCGGCTGACCAGGGCGAACGTGCCGTCGGGATCGGCGAGCGCCTGGCGGGCGAACCAGTCGTGCAGCACCAGCGGCTCGAGGACGAACAGGATTGCCATGAAGAGCAGCCAGACCAGCGCCATGGCGGCGAGCCACCATCCGGCGGGCTCGATGAAGCGCGGCCAGGCGTCCAGCCGCTCGGCCATCCAGGCGCCGCTGAGGCCAGCCAGGGGAACCGAGACGCGGACCTGGCCGGCGAACCGCCGCTCGATCGCCTCGAACGTCGCGAGGCGCTCGGCCGGCTCGCCCAGCCGAGCGACCGCCGGCAACACAACCGTCGTTACGAAGGCGACGCCGCCGAACCAATGCAGCACCGACAGCACGTGCACTGCCCGCGCCAGAGTGACGTCGTCCATGGCATCACGCGGCGCGAGCCGGCGCTGAGGTCTCGTCGGCCGTGACCGACGGCAGCCCACGATGGGCGAGCCAGTCGGCGATGGCACCGACGGTGGCCGGCAGTTCGATGGCGAGCGATCCGGCGAAGGCGCGCCAGCGGTCGAGGTTGCGCGCCGGCACGCCGACCAGCACGGGAATGCCGAGATCGACCGCCTCGGCCACGGCCTGGCGCAGGCCACCGCCGTCGGCCTCGATCTTGCCGAACTTGTTGACGACCAGCAGGCGCGGTTGCTCGTCGTTGAGGCTGTGCAGCACCGCCTCGCCGATCTCCGTCAGCAGCCCGACATCGAGACGGCAGCCGCGCGCCTCGCTGCCGCGATGCTCGGCGATGGCGTGCACGTCGCCGCTGGCCAGCTCTTCCAGCAGCATGTCGCAGGGATCGCGACCGGCCGCCACCGGCTCGACCTGCAGCGCGCCGGCCAGCGGCACGCCCGCCGCGCGCAGCGGTTCGATGGCGCGCGCGATGATGCGGTCGGGATAGACGCCGTCGGAATAGACGATGGCGGCGATGGCAAGCTCAGTCATGACACTCTCCTGTACTGCCGCCAGCGCAGGTGCAGCTGGCGGAATCCTTGCGCAGCGACCAGACGAGCATCTGGCGCAGGCAGGCCGATCCCGGATCATCGGCGCGCTCCAGCGCCGTCATCAGGGCGAGCCAGTCCTCGTCGGACGCGTGGTCTGCAAAGTGTCGTGCGGCTGTCGAGGCATAGGTCGCGGCGGTTTCCCCGTACGCGCGGCTGGCGGCTTCGACCTCGACCAGCAGCGGCAGCTCGCCGAGCGACAGCAAGGCCTCCGCGGCGAAGGCGTCGTCGGCGAGGCGTTCGATCATCTGACCCAGCAGCATCGCCGCCTCCTATTGAACCAGCGGCCCGGTAGGGCCGCCGAGGTCGACACCCGTCACGACGGCGCGGCTGGCCAGCACGGTCACGTACTGGCGCAGCGCCCGGCGATGGACGGCCTCGTCGAGGTAGTCGGCGATGCGCTGGCGCACGGCCTCGTAGGGCAGTTCGCGGCCGTCGATGCGCCGCTCGAGGCGCACGACGTGCAGTCCGTAGCGCGTCTCGACCGGCTGCGGATGGATGGCGCCGGGCAGCATGCTGCGCATCGCCGTCTCGAACTCGACCACGGTCTGGCCCGGCCCGATCTGGCCGAGATTGCCGCCCTGCGCCGACGACGGGCAGGCCGAGTGCCGTGCTGCCGCCGCGGCAAAGTCCGCCGGACGCTCGCGCAGCTCGGCGATCAGGACCTCGGCTGCATCACGCGCGGCCTGGCGGGCCGCTGCGTCACCCGGCGCCGCGGACAGCAGGATGTGCGCGACCTCGTAGAGGTCGGGCGTGCGGAAGCGGCGGCGGTTCTGCTCGAAGTAGCGCCGGCACGCTGCGTCGTCGGCCTGCGGCACGACCACCTCGCGCTCGACCAGGGCACGATCGCGTGCCTCCTGTGGCGTCTCGCGGCGGCCTTCCCCGTCCTCGATCGGCTCCGCCTCGATGCCCAGACGATCGGCTTCCTGGCGCAACAGCTCGCGGATCGCCAGCGCGCGGGCGGCGAGCGCCCAGGCCTCGTCGGGATCAGGCGAGGCGTGGTGCTGTGTCTCGCGGGCGATGTCGGCGCTCGCGATGGCGACACCGTTGACGCTGACGGGCAGCGGACGGGCGAAGCGGCGGCGATGTGGCGTGGTCGTGGCGGTCATGGCGCTACTCCGCGGGCTGCCGTGACGGGCGCGGACGCCGCGTGCGCACGACCTGGTAGCCACGGCGGCCGAGATACCAGACCGGCGCCGACCAGATGTGGACCAGGCGGCTGAACGGGAACACCAGGAAGATGGTCATGCCCAGCACCAGGTGCGTGAGATAAGGCCAGGCGAGGCTCTGTAGCGTTGCGGCATCGACGGGATTCAGCGTCACGATGCCCTGTGCCCAGTGCGACAAAACCAGCATCACCGAGCCGTCGCTGTGCGCGATCGAAAGGGGCAGGGTGGCGAGGCCGAGGCAGAGCTGCAGCCACAGCAGCGCCAGGATGGCGATGTCCATCGCCGAGCTGGTGCGGCGGATGCGGACGTCGAACAGCCGGCGATGCAGCAGAAGCGTCAGGCCGATGAAGCAGACGACGCCGGCGATGCCGCCGGCGGCGACGGCGATCAGCTGCTTCTGCTCGACCGTGATCACCAGCGTGTAGATCGATGTCGGCGTCAGCAGCCCGACCGCGTGGCCGAGCAGCAGGAACAGGATGCCGAGATGGAACAGGATGGAGCCCCAGGCGAACTGGCGCCGGCGCAGCATCTGGCTCGACCCGGCGCGCCAGGTGTAGGGCTCGCGATCGAAGCGGATCAGGCTGCCCAGCAGGAAGACCGTGAGGCAGATGTAGGGATACCAGACGAACAGCAGGTGGAAGATCCAGTCCTTCATGACGCGACTCCCTGGCGGTTGGTGCGGCCGCGGGTGAGCGGGGGAACGGTTCCGTCGGCCGGGCGCGAGGCGGCGCGCAGGCGGTCGGCCAGGCCGTCGACAGCACAGCCGCTGCTGTTCGATGCGCCGGGCCCGAAGGTGACTTCCTGATCGACCCAGGCGGCATCGAGGGCCTCGAGGTCGTCGGGCTCCGGATCGGGCTCGGCCCGCAGGATGTCGAGCGTGGCCTGGTCGAGGCGCGCCTTCGACAGGACCAGAAGGGCGGCCATCACCGCCTCATAGGACGAGCTGCGCTTGGCGAGGCGCTCGCGCAAGGCCGCCACCACGTGGGCCGGCTGGCCGATCAGCTCGATGGCTGCGCGCGGCTCGCGCGTCGAGGCGTACTCCAGGAACAGCGGCAGGAAATCCGGCAGTTCGCTGGCAACCGGCGTGTAGCCGCTTTCCTCGTAGAGCTTCAGCAGGTCGACCATGGCCTGGCCGCGATCGCGGCTTTCGCCGTGCACATGCTCGAAGAGGTGCAGCGACAGGGATCGGGTGCGATCGAACAGAAGGCCGTAGCGCTCCTGCAGGTCGAAGAGGTCGCCCTGGGCCAGCTCGCCGATCACCTTGTCGAGCGCGGCCCGCTCGGCGCGGGGCAGCAGCGCTTCGCGATCGAGGACGCTGCGGATCTCATCGGCCGCGGCGACCAGCTCCGCGGTCGGATAGCTCAGGAGAGCGGCGAGTGCGCGCAGGGTCTTCATCACGCGACCTCCATCGGGTTCTTGGCGCGCGGCTTGAGCTTGCCGCCCCCGAACAGGTTGCCGGTGCCGTCGTCGGGCGAGCAGCCGTTGCCGAAGCTGAAGCCGCAGGCGCCGCGCAGCTGGTAGGCGTCTTCGGAGGTCTCACGATGGGCGGTCGGGATGACGAAGCGGTCCTCGTAATTGGCGATCGCCATCACGTGGTACATGTCCTCGATCTGCTGCGGCGTCAGGCCGACGCGCTGGGCGATGGCGCCGTCGATAACGCCGTCGACCGTCTTGGCGCGCATGTAGCCGCGCATGGCGAGCATGCGCTCCAGGCCGCGCGCCACCGGCTCCTCGTCGCCGGCGGTCAGCATGTTGGCCAAGTAGCGCAGCGGGATGCGCAGCGAGCGCACGTCGGGCATGGCGCCGTCGACGCCCATACGACCGGCCTCGGCAGCCGACTGGATGGGCGACAGCGGCGGCACGTACCAGACCATGGGCAGGGTCCGGTATTCGGGATGCAGCGGGAAGGCGACCTTCCACTCCATCGCCATCTTCCATACCGGCGAGCGGCGCGCCGCCCCGAGCCAGGCGTCGGGTACGCCGTCGCGCCGCGCCTGGGCGATCACCGCCTCGTCGTTGGGATCGAGGAAGAGGCCGAGCTGGGCGTCGTAGAGCTGCTTCTCGTCGGCGACCGACGCCGCCTGTTCGATGCGGTCGGCGTCGTAGAGCATGACGCCGAGGTAGCGGATGCGGCCGACACAGGTCTCCGAGCACACAGTCGGCTGGCCGGCCTCGATGCGCGGATAGCAGAAGATGCACTTCTCGGATTTGCCCGACGACCAGTTGAAATAGATCTTCTTGTAGGGGCAGCCCGAGACGCACATGCGCCAGCCGCGGCACTTGTCCTGGTCGATCAGGACGATGCCGTCCTCCTCGCGCTTGTAGATGGCGCCCGACGGGCAGGCCGCGACACAGGCCGGATTGAGGCAGTGCTCGCAGAGCCGCGGCAGGTACATCATGAAGGTGTTCTCGAACTGGCCGTAGATCTCCTTCTGCACGCCCTCGAAGTTGATGTCGGCCGAGCGCTTGGCGAACTCGCCGCCCAGGATCTCCTCCCAGTTGGGACCCCATTCGATCTTATCGATCCGCTCGCCGGTGATCAGCGAGCGCGGCCGCGCCGTCGGGAAGGCTTCCAGCTCGGGCGCCTTCTGCAGGTGCTCGTAGTCGAAGGTGAAGGGCTCGTAGTAGTCGTCGATCTCTGGCAGGTCCGGATTGGCGAAGATGTTGGCGAGGATGCGCCACTTCGAGCCGATGCGCGGCTGTATGCGGCCGTTCTTCTTGCGGACCCAGCCGCCGTTCCAGCGCTTCTGGTTTTCCCACTCCTTCGGGTAGCCGACGCCGGGCTTGGTCTCGACGTTGTTGAACCAGGCGTATTCCATGCCCTCGCGGTTGGTCCACACGTTCTTGCAGGTGACCGAGCAGGTATGGCAGCCGATGCACTTGTCGAGGTTCAGCACCATCGCGATCTGCGCGCGGATCTTCATGGCTTGTCTCCCTTCAGGACGTCGGGATGGGGGCGTTCGAGCCAGTCGACCGCGCCGAGCTTGCGGACGATCACGAACTCGTCGCGGTTGGTGCCGATCGTGCCGTAGTAGTTGAAGCCGTAGGCGAGCTGGGCGTAGCCGCCGATCATGTGCGTGGGCTTCAGCACCGCGCGCGTCACCGAGTTGTGGATGCCGCCACGCTTGCCGGTCATCTCCGAGCCCGGCACGTTCACGATCTTCTCCTGCGCGTGGTACATGAAGAGGGTTCCCTCCTTCATGCGCTGCGAGACCACGGCCCTCGCGACCAGCGCGCCGTTGACGTTGTAGGCCTCGACCCAGTCGTTATCGACGATGCCGGCCTTGGCCGCATCGACCTCGCTCAGCCACACGATCGGCCCGCCGCGCGACAGGGTCAGCATCATGAGGTTGTCGGTGTAGGTGGAGTGGATGCCCCACTTCTGATGCGGCGTGATGAAGTTCAGCACCACCTGCTTGTGGCCGTTGGGCCGGCTGTCGATCACCGGCCGCGTCGCCCGGAGATCGATCGGCGGGCGGTAGACGCACAGCCCCTCCCCGAAGGCCAGCATCCAGCGATGGTCCTGATAGAGCTGCTGGCGGCCGGTCAGGGTGCGCCACGGAATCAGCTCGTGGACGTTCGTGTAGCCGGCGTTGTAGCAGACCTTCTCGCTCTCCAGCCCCGACCAGGTCGGTGCCGAGATGATCTTGCGCGGCTGCGAGACGACGTCGCGGAAGCGGATCTTCTCGTCCTCCTTGGGCAGCGCGAGATGGGCGTGCTCGCGGCCGGTGGCCTTGCCGAGCGCCTCCCAGGAGCGCACGGCGACCTCGCCGTTTGTCTCCGGCGCCAGCATCAGCAGCACCTCGGTGGCGTCGATGTCGGTATCGATGCGGGCCAGGCCCTTGGCCGGACCGTCGGCGACGACGCCGTTCAGATGTTTCAGGTGCTCGACCTCGCGGCCGGTCTGCCAGGCGATGCCCTTCACGCCGTTGCCGATCTTCTCCATGAGCGGCCCCAGCGCGGTGAAGCGCGCGTAGGTCGCGGGATAGTCGCGCTCGACCACGGTGACGTTGGGCATAGTCTTGCCGGGGATCGGCTCGACCTCGCCCTTCTTCCACTCGCGCACGTCGGTTGCCTGGGCGATCTCGCCCGGGCTGTCGTGCATGATCGGCGTCAGCACGACGTCCTTCTCGACGCCCAGCACCTCGGGCGCCACGCGCGAGAAGGCCTTGGCGATCGCCTTGTAGATCTCCCAGTCGCTCCTGGCCTCCCACGACGGATCCACCGCCGCGGTCAGCGGATGGATGAAGGGATGCATGTCGGAGGTGTTGAGGTCGTTCTTCTCGTACCAGGTGGCCGTGGGCAGGACGATGTCGGAGTAGACGCAGGTCGTGGACATGCGGAAGTCCAGGGTCACCAGCAGGTCGAGCTTCCCTTTGGGCGAATCGTCGTGCCAGACGACCTCGGCCGGCTTGGCGCGGCCCTCCTCGCCCAGGTCCTTGTTCATGACGCCGTGCGTCGTGCCCAGCAGGTGCTTCAGGAAGTATTCGTGGCCCTTGCCCGAGGAGCCGAGCAGGTTGGAGCGCCACACGAACATGTTGCGCGGCCAGTTCTTCGGGTTGTCCGGATCCTCGCAGGACATGCGGAGCTCGCCGCTCTTCAGCTTCTGCGCCACGTAGTCCTTGGGCTCCAGGCCAGCGGCGGCCGCGGCACGAGAGACCTCGAGGGGATTGGTCTCGAGCTGCGGCGCCGACGGCAGCCAGCCCATGCGCTCAGCGCGCACGTTGTAGTCGATTATGGCGCCATCCCACTGGCCGGGCGGCGCGGTCGGCGAGACGATGTCGCCGACATTGATGGTCTCATAGCGCCACTGGTCGGTGTGGGCGTAGAAGGCCGAGGTCGAGTTCTGTTGGCGTGGCGGGCGGCCCCAGTCGAGCGCGAAGGCGAGCGGCGCCCAGCCGGCTTGCGGCCGGAGCTTCTCCTGGCCGACATAGTGCGCCCAGCCGCCGCCCGACTGGCCGATGCAGCCGCACATCGCCAGCACGTTGATCACGCCGCGATAGTTCATGTCGGCGTGGTACCAGTGGTTCATGGCCGCGCCGATGATCACCATCGAGCGGCCGTTGGTCTTCTCGGCGTTGGTCGCGAACTCGCGCGCGACGTGGATGATCTTGTCGCGCGGTACGCCGGTGATCTTCTCGGCCCATGCCGGCGTATAGGGCATGTCGTCGTCGAACGACTTCGCGACGTTGGGGCCGCCCAGCCCGTTGTCGACGCCGTAGTTGGCCATGAACAGGTCGTGCACCGAGGCGACCAGCGTCTCGCCGTCGGCGAGCTTCAGGCGCTTCACCGCTACCCGGCGGTTCAGCACGTTGTCATGGCCTGACGAGGTGAAGTGCTCGTGGGCACTGTTGCCGAAGTAGGGGAAGCTCACGTCGACGATGTCGTCGCTGGCGCCGTTCAGCGACAGCCGCAGCCGCGTCTCCTTGCCCGTGGCCTCGCGTTCCTCGAGGTTCCACTTGCCGGTTTCGCCCCAGCGGAAGCCGATCGAGCCGTTGGGCACCACGATCGAGCCGGTGGTCTCGTCGTAGGCGACGGTCTTCCATTCGGGATTGTTGGTCTCGCCTAGCCCGGCATCGAAGTCCGAGGCCCGCACGAAGCGGTCCGGCACATGGCTGCCGTCGGCGCGCTTGCTGAGCCGCACCAGCATCGGCATGTCGGTGTAGCGCCGCACGTAGTCGCGGAAGTACGGCACCTGCCGGTCGACGTGATACTCCTTGAGGATGACGTGGCCCATGGCCATCGCCAGCGCCGAGTCGGTCCCCTGCTTCACCGACAGCCAGATGTCGCCGAACTTGGAGGCTTCCGAGTAGTCGGGGCAGATCACCGCGCTCTTCAGCCCGCGGTAGCGCGCCTCGGTGTAGAAGTGGGCGTCGGGCGTGCGAGTCTGCGGGACGTTGGAGCCCCACAGGATGACGAAGCCTGCATTGTACCAGTCGGCCGATTCGGGCACGTCGGTCTGCTCGCCCCAGGTCTGCGGCGAGGCCGGCGGCAGGTCGCAATACCAGTCGTAGAAAGACATGCAGACGCCGCCGATCAGCGACAGGTAGCGCGAGCCCGCGGCGTAGGAGACCATCGACATGGCCGGGATCGGCGAGAAGCCGAGGATGCGGTCGGGTCCCCAGGTCTTGGCGGTGTAGGCATTCGCGGCAGCGACGATCTCGGTCGCCTCGTCCCAGCCGACGCGCACGAAGCCGCCATGGCCGCGCTTGCTGGTGTAGGCCGCGCGCTTGGCGGGATCTTCGACGATCGAGGCCCAGGCGGCGACGGGCGCGAGCGTGGCGCGCGCCTCGCGCCACAGGCGCAGCAGCCGCGAGCGCGCCAGCGGATACTTCACCCGATTGCCGGAATAGAGGTACCAGCTGTAGCTGGCGCCGCGCGAGCAGCCGCGTGGCTCATGGTTGGGCAGGTCGGGCCGCGTGCGCGGATAGTCGGTCTGCTGGGTCTCCCAGGTGACGATGCCGCCCTTGACGTAGATCTTCCACGAGCACGAGCCGGTGCAGTTGGCGCCGTGCGTGGAACGCACGATCTTGTCGTGCTGCCAGCGCTTGCGATAGGCGTCCTCCCACGAGCGGTCCTCGCTGGTGGTGATGCCGTGGCCGTCGGCGAACGGCTCGTTGACCTTGTTGAAGAAGGTCAGGCGGTCGAGGAAATGCGACACGATCTGTCTCCCGAATGGCTGGCGGTCAGCGGGCTGGAGCGGTGGAGGGGATGGCGGGGCCGCGCCGCTCGATATCGAACAGCAGGCCGCCGCGGCGGGTGTAGAAGAACCACGTGATGGCGATGCAGCTCACGTAGAAGGCGAGGAAGCCGTAGAGCGCCAGCGCGGCGCTGCCGGTGAGCGCGATCGACGAGCCGAAGCTCTTGGGGATGAAGAAGGCGCCGAAGGCGGCGATCGCCGAGGTGAAGCCGATGATCGCCGCGGATTCCTTTTCGGCCTGCAGGCGGCGCGCCTCGGGGTTGGCCTGCGGCATCAGCCGGTCCATGTCCTTGCGCATGATCGCGGGGATCATCTGGAAGGTCGACGCGTTGCCGACGCCGCTGGCGAAGAACAGCAGCAGGAACATGGCGAAGAAGCCCGCGAAGTTCTGCTCGCCCAGGAAGTGCACGACGCCCAGCGCGCCCAGCGCCATGACGACGAACACCGACAAGGTGACGCGTCCGCCGCCCCAGCGATCGGCCACCCAGCCGGTCATCGACCGCGACAGCGCGCCGACCAGCGGCCCGAGGAAGGCGTATTGCAGCGCGTCGATCTCGGGGAACACGGTCTTGCTCAGCAGCGGGAAGGCCGCCGAGTAGCCGATGAAGGAGCCGAAGGTGCCGGTGTAGAGCCAGCACATGATCCAGTTGTGCCGGCGCTGGAAGATCACCGACTGCTCGGCGAACGAGGCGCGCGCCGAGGCGATGTCGTTCATGCCGAACCAGGCGGCGAAGGCGGAGGCGGCGATGAACGGCACCCAGATGAAGCCGGCATTCTGCAGCCACAGCTGGCCCCCGGCGGCAGCCGCGACCGCCGGCTGCGGCGGGCCGCCCAGCCAGCCGAACACGCCCATGGTGATCACCATGGGCACGACGAACTGCACGACACTGACGCCGAGGTTGCCGAGCCCGGCGTTGAGCGCCAGCGCGTTGCCCTTCTCCGCCTTGGGGAAGAAGAAGGAGATGTTGGACATCGACGAGGCGAAGTTGCCGCCGCCGAAGCCGCACAGCAGCGCCAGCGCCAGGAAGATCCAGTAAGGTGTGGCCGGGTTCTGCACGGCATAGCCGATGCCGACGGCCGGGATCATCAGCGACCAGGTGGCGACCGTGGTCCACAGCCGGCCGCCGAAGATCGGCACGACGAAGGAGTAGAAGATGCGCAGCGTGGCGCCGGTGATGCCGGGCAGGGCGGCCAGCCAGAAGAGCTGGTCGGTCGTATAGCGGAAGCCGATCGCGGGCAGCTTTGCCACCACCACCGACCACACCATCCACACCGCGAAGGACAGCAGCAGCGAGGGGATGGAGATCGCGAGGTTGCGCCGCGCGATGCGCCGACCGGTCTGCTCCCAGAACGCCTTGTCCTCGGGTCGCCAGTCCTCGAGCACCTTGCCCGAGAGCTTGCCGACATGCTCGGGGCCGTGGATCGGCTGCATCTCGGGCAGCTCGGGCAGCCGCGCCAGCGCTTCGCCAGCCTTGTCGCGCTCCATGGCGCGGATCGAGACGTGCATCCAGACCAGCGACGTGGCAGCGATCAGGAACAGCAGCATGAAGCAGCTGGTCCAGATGCCCGTAAGGTCGTTCATGGCGCCGAAGGCGATCGGCAGCACGAAGCCGCCCAGGCCGCCGACCAGGCCGACGACGCCGCCGACCGCGCCGACATGGCCGGGGTAGTAGACCGGGATGTGCTTGTAGACCGCGGCCTTGCCCAGGCTCATGAAGAAGCCCAGCACGAAGGCGGCGACGGTGAAGGGCACCAGGCCCATCTCCAGGGTGAAGCTGATCGGCCCGGTGATGCCCTTCACGATGTACTGGGTGGGCGGATAGGACATCACGAAGCAGGCCGCGACCGAGACGCCGAACGTCCAGTACATGACGCGCCGCGCGCCGAACTTGTCGCTGAGCACGCCGCCATAGATGCGGAACAGGCTGGCCGGCACCGAGTAGGCCGCGGCGATCATGCCGGCCGTCGTGATGTCGAGGCCGTAGACGCCGATCAGGTAGCGCGGCAGCCACAGCGACAAGGCGACGAAGCCGCCGAAGACGAAGAAGTAGTAGAGCGAGAAGCGCCAGACCTGGACGTTGCGCAGCGGCTCGATCATGGCCGACAGCGGCTCGGGCTTGAGGCTGGCCTTGCGCCGCGCGGCGAGTTCGGGATCGTCCCTGGTGGTCGCCCAGAACACCACGGCCATGACGAGGAGCGCGCCGGCCCAGATCTCGGCCACGCTCTTCCAGCCCCACGCCACCATGACGAACGGGGCGAGGAACTTGGTGACGGCGGCGCCGACATTGCCGGCGCCGAAGATGCCGAGGGCGGTGCCCTGGCGACCGGCCTCGTACCAGTGCGAGACATAGGCGATGCCGACGGCGAACGAGCCGCCAGCGATGCCGACGCCGAGCGCCGCGATCAGGAACGTGGGATAGTCATAGGCGTAGGTCAGCAGCCAGGTCGCAACCGCCGCGGCGACCATGACGCCGGCGAAGACTCGGCGACCGCCATACTGATCGGCCCAGATGCCGAGGATGAGACGGATCAGCGAGCCGGTGAGGATGGGCGTGCCGACCAGCAGGCCGAACTGGGTGTCGGTGAGGCCGAGGTCCTTCTTTATCTGCACGCCGATAATCGAGAAGATCGTCCACACGGCGAAGCACACCGTGAAGGCCAGGGTGCTCATCCCCAACGCCGCGGTCCTGCCGTTGACCGTCACCTGCGTCGAACTCTGCTCCGGCATGTCGATCTCCGCTCTGTCGGCGGGAGAATCGCGAACGAGCTTCAGGCAACGGTTGATATGAATCAAGCTGTCCCGGATCGCTCGAATTCTTTGTCGAATAGTTAACCTATGTGAACGGATGACCTTCGCTTTTGGTAACGGCGGGTGGCAGGCTCTTGAGCCAGATCAACGTCGACCAGCGCGGCGCGGGCGACGCTCAATCAAAGGGATCGAGAATGCGTCCGACCGACCTGCCATTGATCCGTCGATCGCGCCTGTTCGCGCCGGTCTCGGAGACCGATCTTGCCGCCATGCTGGCCACCTGCTTCGTGCAGACGCTGCCCAAGGGCGCAGTGCCCTGTCACCAGGGCGAGAAGCCGGAGTTCCTGCACATCGTGCTGTCCGGCGGCGTCGGCCTGTTCGGCGCAGGGCCGCGTGAGGAGACGCTGGTCGAGTTCTTCGGGCCCGGCGACAGCTTCATCCTGCCGGCCGTTATGCTCGATGCGCCTTATCTGATGACGGCGCGCCTGCTGGAGGAGGGCCGTCTTCTCCTCTGGCCGGCCCCCGCGTTCCGCGCCCAGGTGCGCGCCAACGGCGCGCTCGCCTACGGCGCGACCCTGCTGCTGTCGGCTTATTGGCGCTCGCTGGTCGGTCAGATCAAGGATCTGAAGCTCCTGTCCGCCATCGAGCGGCTGTCGGCGTTCCTGCTGGCGCTGTCGCCGCGCCAGAACGGCGCGGTGACGGTGGTCCTGCCGGGCGGGCGGCGCCTGGTCGCGGGAAGGCTGGGCGTGACGCCGCAGAGCCTGTCGCGCGCCTTCGCCGCCCTGCGCAAGGTCGGCGTCAGCGGCAGCGGCCGGGAGGTCGCGATCGCCGATGCCGCGCGCCTGCGTGAGTTCACCGGCGGTCGAGCCCTGAAATAGAGGTCAGCAGCCCGGAGGGCCGGCCTGCAGACTCGAGCGCAGCATCATGGGACCGTAAAGGAGCGCGAAGCCGCTGAATGCTCCGATCCAGGTGATCGCGGCGACGTAGAGCAGCACCATGTCGACGTCGGAGAAAGCGGCCGCGCCTATGCGGGCCAAAGCCGCCGTCACGATGAGCAGATATACCACGATGGTGCCGCGGGAGGCGGCAAGCGGCCGGCCGGTATGGCCGAGCGTGGCCCGGCTCATGACCGCCAGCGTCATGATACCGAGGGCGCCGACGCCCCAGGCATGGACCGCCGCGCTGCGCAGCGCCGGCTCGGAGAGCAGGTCTGCGGCGCCGAGGAGCAGGAAGCCGACAGGAATGAAGCCGTAGCCGAGGTGCAGCACCAGCACCAGCCAGTCGCCGCGCGAGCGGTCGCCCGCCCAGCGCAGCAGCCGCGCCGCCTGCAGCAGCCCGGCCACAAGCGCCAGTCCACCGGTTACCGGGGCTTCCGGCGCGATCGTCCAGGCCGCAAGCGCCGATGCCGCTGCCGCAACGGCTGCGATATCGAAGCGGCCGAACGGCTGCGGCAGCCGGCCCGGTCCCTGGCGCAACAGCGCATTGCGGGTGAAAGCCGGCACGATGCGGCCGCCGATCAACACGATCAGGCCGACGACCGCAGCGAGGCCGATGCGTTGGCCGTATGACGCCATGCCCTCGGTCAGGACCTCGACGTGAAAGACGACGTTGCCGGAGATCAATATGCCGAGAACGCCTAAGACCTTGAGGTTGCGCCGGTTGCCCGCGCTTACGATTTCCCGAGCAGCCACGGCGGCGACCAGGGGCAGGAACAGCAGGTCGACGACCATGGCTGGCGTCTCGCCGATCACCGCCGAGGTCGCCATGGCGAGCCGCCCGGCCGTCCAGGCCAGGATCAGCGCGAGGAGCAACCCGCCGCGCACCGGCGGCCGCCCGGTCCAGTTGGGGATCGCCGTCAGCAGGAAGCCGGCTATGGCCGCGGCGGCGTAGCCGTACACCATCTCATGGATATGCCAGTCGCGCGGCGTCATGGCGCTGGGCAGCGACAGGTTGCCGAGCAGCAGCGGCAGCCAGACCAGCATCGCCAGCGCGGCGTAGAGGCCGGCAGCCAGGAAGAAAGGACGAAAGCCGTAGCTCAACAGCACGGCGCGTTCGAACGACCGGACCATGGCGCAATGCTAGGCGGCAGGCGCCCGTTCGCGCTTGCGCCAGATCAAGCGTCCGGAAGGGGACGGTCGCCAACTTAAGTTATTGACTTTACCAAACTGTGGTCATAGTGTCGTGCTGTTGCGCTGCCTCCCAGCGTTCCCGCTCTTTGCATCGTTGATCCGAGACCACGAGCTGCGTCGGGCGCCGCGCCCGTCCGCGCAGCTCTTTGGCGACCAGCCGCCCGGCGTTTCGCTGTCTCACCCAAGGGGTGCAGTCCACCCTGGAGGGGGCTGCGCAAAATGCGGAAAATGCGCAAATTCCTGACGGCAGGGCAGGCAGAGCCGCTAGTCGCTGCTTCTCGCCCAGCCGTCGCGGGTCTGCGGCAGCTTCTTCTTCAAGAGCGCGCCCGCCACGACGTTGCGCAGCACCTCCGCCGTGCCGCCGCCGATGGTGAACATGCGCACGTCGCGCGCCATGCGTTCCAGCGGCAGCTCGCGCGAGTAGCCGCGGGCGCCGAAGAACTGCAGGGCGTCGTTCACGATCTGGATGGCGTTCTCCGAGGTGAAGACCTTGGCCTGGGCCGCCAGCAGCATGTCGGGGAAGCCGCCTTCACCGGAGCGCGCGGCGTCGTAGACCAGGGCCTGTGCGGCGCGCAGCTTTATGGACATGTCGGCGAGCTTCCATTGCAGGCCCTGGAACTCGTTGATCGGCCGGCCGAACTGATGGCGCTCCTCCGACCAGTCGAGGGCCAGCTGATAGGCGCCTTCGGCGATGCCCAGCGCCACGGTGGCGGCGCCGACACGCTGGCTGTTGTAGGCCGTCATCAGGTCGGCGAAGCCCTTCTTCAGGCCGCGCGGCGGGATCACCAGCGCCGAGGGCGGCAGCTCCATCTCCTCGAAGTCGATCACCGCCTCGGGGATGCCGCGCAGCCCCATGGTCGGCTCGCGCTTGGTGATTTTCAGCCCTGCCGTCTCGTCGCGAATGGCCAGAAAGCCGCCGATGCCCTCCTCGTTGCCCTTCTCGTCGTAGACCTTGGCGAAGATCAGGTGCAGGCGCGAGACGCCGCCGCCGGTGATCCAGTGCTTGCGGCCGTTGACGACGTAGCGGTTGCCCTTCTTGTCGGCGCGCGTGGTCATGCCGTTGGCATCCGAGCCGGCCTCGGGCTCGGTGATGCAGATGGCGGGCTTGTCGCCTGACAGCACCATGTCGGCTGCGAGCTTCTTCTGCTCCTCCGAGCCGTAGGCCATCACCGCGCTGATCGCGCCCATGTTGGTCTCGACGGCGATGCGGCCGGTGACCGAGCAGGCCGCCGACAGCGCCTCGATGACCAGCACGGCATCGAGCCAGTTCTTGCCCTGGCCGCCATACTGCTGCGGGATGGTCATGCCCAGAAGCCTGGCGTCCTTCAGCAGCTCGACATTGTCCCAGGGATACTGCTCGGTGCGGTCGACCTCGGCGGCGCGCCTGGTCACCGGTCCCGCCGCCAGTTCGCGCACGCGCGCCTGCAGCTTCAGTTGATCGGACGACAGTCCAGACGCGTTCATTCACTTCATCCCTGGCCAAGGTGGTCGACGCTGAAGACGATAGCGGCATCGCTGCGGCCGCGCACCGCGACACTGCCGAGGTCGGTGAAGACGAACTGGTCGCCACAGGCCTCGCGCGTGGTCTTCGAGACGAGAATGCGCGTGCTGTAGTCCTTGTTCAACTGCTCGAGCCGCGCCGCCAGATTGACCGTGTCGCCCAGCAACGTGAAGGTCAGGCGTTGGCTTGCGCCAACCGATCCGCCGATCACGTGGCCCGTGCTGATGCCGATGCGGGTGGGGAGCGCCACGCCCATGTCGCCGAAGGTGCGGCTGCCGACAGCGCGCTGGATGTCGATGGCGGCGCGCACCGCCGCGCAGGCATGGTTCTCGCAGGCCAGCGGCATGTTGAACGATGCGAACAGGCCGTCGCCGATGAAGGTGTTGACCACGCCACCATTGGCGCGGATCGGCTCCAGCACCGTCTCGAGATAGTCGTTGAGTGCGGCGACCAGCTCATGCGGCGCCAGGTATTCGGTGATGGTGGTGAAGCCCGCGATGTCGGTGAACAGGATGGTCGCCTCGCGCATCTCGCCGGCCAGCACGCCTTCGCCCTCGCGCTGCAGGATGGTGGCGGCGACGTTCTCGTCGACATAGCGACCGAAAGTTTCGCGGAAACGCTCGCGCTCGCGCAGGCCCTCGACCATGGTGTTGAACTGCCCGGTCAGCTCGCCGATCTCGTCGTTGGAGGTGACCGGCACGCGCTCGTTGAGGTCGCCGGCGGCGACCCGGTCCATGGCCTGCGACAGGTTGCGGATCGGGCCGAGCAGTGAACTGCCGATGAAATAGGTCGAGATCGCCACGGCGATCAGGGTTATGCCGACCACGGTCGTCACCTCGACCTTGAGGCGGTCGCCTTCGTAGGAGTATAGCGCGACGATGATCGAAGCCAGCGGCGCGATCGAGACCACCAGCAGAGCGACGATCAGCTTCGCCGTGTAGCTGCCGAAATACAGAGTGAGGTTGCGGCCGTCGTGGCGGAAGATGAAGGCGCAGAGCCGGGTGAGGTAGTCGCTGATGACGAAGTAGGCGTAAGTGAAGAAGAAGACCGGCAGGACGACACTCAGCGTGATGACCTGGGCAAGGGACGGCCGCGGCACGCCGGTCATGGCTGGATCGGTGAGGAAATAGGTCGAACCGAGGCGGAGTAGGGTGACCAGGAGGGAGAGGACGCCCACGACCTGGGCGGTCCGCAGCGGCAATTGCGTGAGGCGCCGCTGCGCCTGCTCGAAGGTCGCCGTTCCGTCGAGATAGCGCTGGATCGGCGCGAACAGCCGGGTCGCCACGAACCAGTTCACGCCGAGCAGCAGGACGAGGCTGATGCCGACCGAACGCGGCGCGAAGGCCCATGCACCCTGCAGGGCGACGAAGACGAGGTTGAAGGCGATATCGACGCCCGCCGCCGACACCGTCATCAGGAGATAGCGCCGGCGGATTGCAGCGATCTCGCCCGGCGGCGCGATCGGGTTCATGTCGGCCCGACCCGATAGACCACGACGTCGATCTCATGACCCCGAACGTCGACGTTGCCCAGCCGCTCGCAGTCCGACGAGCCGGCGGCCCGCACCGTGCTCTCCGTCGCCAGGATGCGGGTGCCGAACTGCTTGTTGAGCTGCTCGACGCGCGAGGCGACGTTCACGGCATCGCCCAGCACCGTATAGTTCAGCCGGTTCTCGGCGCCGATGGTGACGCCGATCACGGTCCCGGTATTGAGCCCGATGCGCGTGCGCAGCGTGATGTGATCGGCGAACGGCGCCGCGTCGAGCGCTTGCTGGATCTCGATCGCCGCGGCGATCGCGGCCGCGGCATGGTTCTCGCAGGGCAGCAGCGGGAGGTTGAAGGTGGCGAACAGGCCGTCGCCGATGAAGCTGTTGACGACGCCGCCGTGGCGCTGGATCACCGGCACGACGGCGCCGAGATAGGCGTTCAGCACGGCCGCGACCTCGGCCGGCGTCAGGCGCTCCGACAGGCCGGTGAAGCCCTCGATGTCGGTGAACATTAGCGTCGCCTCAGCCGTGGTGTCGACGACGCGGCCGGCGCGGTCGCGATTGTCGAGGATCGCGGTGGCCACGCTCTTGCTGACATACTTGCCGAACGTATCGCGCAGGTACTCGCGCTCCGAGAGGCCTTCCACCATCTCGTTGAAGCGGCCGGCGGCGTGGCCCATCTCGTCGTCGGAGGTCACCGGCAGGCGGATCTGGTAGTCGCCCTTGGCGACCTGCCGCATGCCGTGATCGAGGCGGGCGACCGGGCGGCTGAGTGCATGGTTGATCCAGAACACCATGAACAGCGCGCCGACGATGGTGGCGACGACGTCCATCGTCGCCTCGCGTATCAGGCGCGGGCCGGAGTAGCTCGCAATGTCGGCCGACAGCAGCATCACGCCGGCAAAGGCCATGTACAGCAGGGCGACGGAAACCTTGCGGCGGAAACGGCCGTGGAAGACGTGCAGGTTCACCTTGCGCGTGCGGAACAGATGCTCGCAGAGCTGGTCGAGATAGGCGCTGACGACGAAGAAGATCAGCAGGACGTTGCCGCCCGTGCCGACCACGAACGAGGCGAGCAGGTCGGGCCAGTTCGGGACTTCCTGCATGGCATCGATGTCGATGCCGTATCGCCGCGGCAGCATCCGCAGCATCACCATCGGCATGTAGCAGATCGCCATGACCATGGCGGACCGGCGCGGCAGGCTGGTCAGCGCGGGTTCGATGTTGGCGAACGAGGTCTCCCCGGCGATGAACCGGCTGACCGGCCGGATCAGGAACCAGGCGCCGCTGCCGACGCCGACCACCAGGAACGCCGCGGACATCGCCACGTTCAGCGGCAGCAGATCGAACTCCCCGTGCATCACGCCGTAGACGAGCAGCGTGATCACGTCGATCGCGAACGGCACGGCCATCGCCAGGTAGTAGCGGCCGATGACGGCGTGGATTGCCGTGCCCGGCGCCGCGTCGGTCGATGCGGTCATGCCCGCGGGTATAGAGCGGATCGCGGCGAAGCGAAACGGCTCACGCCGTCAGTTCGCGCGCGGTGATGCGGTACTTGAACTTGTCGGGATCGAGCGAGTCGAGGAACCCGCCCTTGTTCTCGGCTTGCGGGTACATCAGGAAGGGGATGGCCGCTTCCTTCGAGCCCGGCAGTTTCACGTCATGTGCGGTGTTGAAGGCGACCCAGTTGCCCTCCCACGCGCCGAACAGCGCCTTGCGCGCGGCAGCCACCTTGGGGTCGGCCATGGCGAGGTTGCCCGGCGGCTCCTCGAGCACGACCTTGCGCACGTCGGCCGGATCGACCGGCGTCCAGCCGCTGCCCGGCAGCCAGACCTCGGCGCGGCAATGCTGGGCCTTGGTGACGTTCTCGGAGCCGGCGCCCAGCGCCTTGAAGCCGAACTGGGAGGGCACGACACGGATGCCGTAGACGTCGCGCGCCGGCAGGCCGACCGAGCGGGCGAGGCCGACGAACAGCGCGTTGAGGTCGGCGCACTTGCCGTTGAGGTTGCCGGTCCGGATCATGGTGGTGATGTCGCCGACGCCGCAGCCCAGGGTCTTCGGGTTGCGGAAGGTGTTCTCGACGACCCACTCGTAGATCGCGCGCGCCTTGGCGACGTCGTCCTTCTTGCCCTTGACGATGTCCTCGGCCGTCTCCTTCACGAGACCGTCGGTCGGCAGCAGCTCGGTGGCGGCGAGGTTGAGCTTGCGCTCGGCGTCGCTGAGCGGCGCGGCGTTGCCCTGGCCCGGCACCAGCGCGCGGTCCTGCGCCTGGACCTGGGCGGTGACCTCGATCATCGGCGACTGCTGGTCGGCCGCCCATTCGACGCGCAGCATCTCGGCGCCGTACTTCGGATCCTTCACGCGCTCGGCGAGCTTGGCATTGCCGGTCCAGGTGACGTTGCCGGCGCGCTGCCAGTCGGTGGCCTCGAAGGTCGGTAGGGGAATCCATGCCTTGGTGGCGCCGGCCGCGGGCTCGATCCGCGCGACGAGCGCATAGGTACGCCAGCCTTTCGGCGTGGGCGTGTAGGTCGCCTGCGCCGAAGCGAGGCGCGGTGCGAGACCAAACGCTCCAGCAGCGACGCCGGCTTTCAGGATGTCACGACGATTCATTTGAGTTCCCTTCCCCAATGCTGAAGCTGGTGGGAAGGGTGGGAGCCCGTCGACGGGATTGTCCCAGCCATCCCGAACCGTCCGCATCGCACGCGACAGCGGTCTGTCTCGGATGGGCGGAGGATTGCAGGGCGGCGTGGCGGCCGTCAATGCTCCCGGCTAAAGGCCGAGGTAGGCCTGCCTGACGCGGTCGTCGTTCAAGAGATCGTGACCGGAGCCCGAAAGCTCGACGCGCCCGTTCTCCAGCACGTAGCCGCGATGGGCGATCTTCAGCGAGGCCATGACGTTCTGCTCGACCAACAGGATGGTCAGGCCTTCCTCGTTCAGGCGGCGCACGATGCGGAAGACCTCCTGCACGATGGCGGGCGCCAGGCCGAGCGATGGCTCGTCGAACATGATCAGGCGCGGCTGGCCCATCAGGCAGCGGCCGATCGCCAGCATCTGCTGCTCGCCGCCCGACAGGGTGCCGGCCGCCTGGCGGCGCCGTTCGGAGAGGCGCGGGAAGAGGGCGAACACGCGCTCCAGCGTCTGCTTCTCGAGCGCCCGCGCCCGTTTGGGCGTGGCGCCCATTTCCAGGTTCTCCAGCACCGAGAGATTGGGGAAGACCTGGCGGCCTTCGGCGACGTGACCGATGCCCGCCTCGCAGACGCGGAACGACGGCCAGCCGGCGATGTCGGTGCCGTCGAAGCGGACGCTGCCGCGCGCCGGCTTCTCGATGCCGTGAATGGTGCGGATCAGCGAGCTCTTGCCCGCGCCGTTGGCGCCGACGATGGCCACGATCTCGCCCGTGGCGATCTCCAGCGACACGCCGTCGAGCGCCTGGGCGTCGCCATAGAAGAGGTCGACCTTGTCGACGTCGAGGAGCGCGCTCACAGCTCCTCCTCCTGCTCGCCGAGATAGACGTCGAGCACGGCCTGGTGGCGGGTGATCTCCTGCGGCGTGCCCTCGGCGATCTTCTCGCCGTAGCTCACCACCACGACCTCGGCCGCGAGCGCCATTACCGCGCGCATGACATGCTCGATCAGCAGGATGGTGAGACCGCTGCGCTGGTTGAGCTCGCGCAGGAAACCCACCATGACGTCGACCTCGGTCGGTCGCAGCCCCGCCATCACCTCGTCGAGCAGCAGCAACTTGGGCTCGGTGGCGAGCGCGCGCGCCACTTCGAGGCGCTTGCGGTCGGGCAGGGTGAGGCTCTCGGCAAGCTGATGACGCCGGTCGTAGAGGCCGAGGCGCGACAGGATCGCGGCCGCGCTCTCCTGCGCCTCGGCGAGGCGTGGCTTGCGATGCAGGGCGCCGACGGTGACGTTCTCCAGCACGCTCAGTCCCTTGAACGGCTTGACGAGCTGGAAGGTGCGGCCGACGCCGGCGCCGCAGATGCGGTCGGGCCGCAGGCCCGAGATCACGGCACCGTCGAGGCGGACGGCGCCGGAATTGGGCGCGAACACGCCGGCGATCATGTTGAAGATCGTGGTCTTGCCCGCGCCGTTGGGACCGATCAGCGCATGGATGGCGCCCGCGGGCACGGTGAAGCTGACGTCGTGCACCGCGCGCAGCCCGCGGAAGTGCTTGCCCACGCCCTCGAGATCGAGGCGCGCGCCGCTCATGGCTGGCGCTCCTTGAGGCCGATCTTGGCGGCCAGCCACGGCCAGACGCCGGCCGGGCGGTACATCACGATCACCAGGAGCGCCAGGCCATAGAAGATCTGCTTGATGCCGGGAATGCGCAGCGCGTCGCCCAGGTCGGTGAAGGCCTCGCCCAGGCCCGTGAGGACCACGGCGCCGACGATCGGGCCGAACAGCGTGCCAAGGCCGCCGATGATGGGGGCCAAGGTGATCTCGATCGAGCGGCCCATGGCGAAGGCCGTCTCGGGGAAGAGGTTGTTGTAGTAGAAAGCGTTCCATACGCCGGCCAGCGCCGTCAGCGCTGCCGAGATCACGATCGCGATCATCTTGCAGCGCAGGACGGGAACGCCCACCGCCTGCGCCGCCTCGGCATCCTCGCGGATGGCGAGCCAGTACTGGCCGAGACGGCTCTGCAGCAGGGCACGGCAGAGGATGAAGGCGCCGGCGGCCAGCGCCAGGATCACGTAATAGAAGAGAATCGGTCCGCCGCGCAGGTTCACGATGTCGGTCGCGTGCTCGACCTTGAGGAACAGGCCGCCCGAGCCGCCGGCCCATTCCCAATGGTCGAAGGCGAGGCGCGTGAACTCGGCGAAGGCGATGGTCAGCAGGGCGAAGTAGACGCCGGCGAGCGAGAAGCGGAAGCCGAGATAGCCGACGATCGCGCCGGCCACGCCGGCGACGGCGACCGCAGCAAAGAGTCCGGCCCACGGGCCGATGCCGTAGTGGAAGTAGAGGCCGGCAGCGATGTAGCCGCCCAGCCCGGCATAGAGCGCGTGGCCGAGCGAGAGCTGGCCCGCGAAGCCCATCATGATGTTCCAGGCCTGGCCGACAAAGGCGAAGTAGAGGATCAGGATCAGGACCGAGAGCCAGTACTTGCCGAGCAGCGCCGGGGCCAGGAGCAGCAGCACCAGCAGGATCCCGAGGCTCCACAGGATGCGCGGCGGCGCGTTGCCGGCGAGGCGGCGGATGAAGCTCACTGCGGGCCCTTGCCCAAAAGACCCTGCGGACGCAGCAGCAGGACCAGGATGAGGAGCCCGAAGCTGAACATGCTCTTCAGCGACGGCTGCAGCAGCAGGCCCGCCACCGCTTCGCTGACGCCGATCAGCAGGCCGCCCAGAAGCGCGCCGGTCATGCTACCGAGGCCGCCCACGATCACGATGACGAAGGCGAGCAGGGTGTATTCGACGGCGAGGAAGGGTGAGACCGGGATGATGGTGATCATGAGCGCGCCGGCCGCACCCACGCAGGCAGCGCCGATGCCGAAGGTGAAGGCGTAGAGGCGACGCACATCGAGGCCGACCACCAGGGCCGCGAGGTTGTTGTCGGCGGCGGCGCGGATCGACTTGCCGGTGCGCGTGCGGGTGAAGAAGAGCCACAGCAGCAGGGCGATGGCGACGGCGGCCAGGGCGGCGTGCAGGCGCACGGCGTCGAACACCAGGGGGCCGAGCTCGTAGGAATCGAACTGCGATTCCATCTGGACGCCGCGCGCATCGGGACCGGCGATGGCGAGCGACGCATTGACCAGCAGGATGGCGACGGCCAGCAGCAGCAGGAACTGCTGGTGCTCGGGCCGGCCGATGAAGGGCGAGATCAGGCCGCGCTGCAGGACGTAGCCCGCGGCGAAGAAGATTGCGGCGATCACCGGCAGGCTGAGCATGGGCGAGACCTGCAGGTACTCGAAGCCCATCCAGGCGAGGTACATGCCGACCACCATCATCTCGCCGTGCGCGAAATTGACGATGCGCATGACGCCGAAGATCACCGACAGGCCGAGCGCCATCAGCCCGTAGACCATGCCGGTGAGCAGGCCGTTGACGATCGCCTGGGCGAGACTGAGGAGGAAGTCGGCGGTCATTGGAAGCTGGGGGCGCGCGACTCTAGTCGCGCGTCTTTGCCGATCACGACGAAGATCGCGCCACTGGAGTGGCGCGCCCCCAGCGAAGACGAGATCACGTCCGCCGCTTGTCGTTCCAGCCCGGCATCGGGAAGACCAGCGGGGCGGCCGCCGATTCGACCGGCATCACCACGGTCGGCTTGCGCTTGAGGTTCTCGACGGCGGCGGCCTTGATGTTGACGTTCTGGCCCTTGGCGTCGAACTGGATCGGCCCGCCGATGATGACGTGCTGGTCGATCTTGGTCTTGCGCAGCGCGTCCATCAGGGCGTCGGCCTTGGTCGACTTGGCGCTGAGCCAGGCTTGCGCGGCGACCAGCAGGCCCTCGAAGGTGAAGCCGGCATTGATGTCGAGCTGGTCGTTGGGGAACTTCGCGGCGTGGCGCTTCTCCAGCGACTGGGTCATCGCCGACTTCGGATCGAGCCACGGCACGTTCGAGATGAGGAAGTCGCTGTACTTGCCCATGGTCTTGAAGAAGTCCTGCTCGTAGAGGCCGGGCGCACCCGGGTTCATCACGCCCATCGGCTCCCAGCGCTGCTTCACCATCTCCTGGATCATCAGCTTGGCGTCGTTGAGGCGGTTGACCGGCAGCAGCAGCTCGGCCTTGGTCGCCTTGGCGCGGCCGACCTCGACCGAAAGATCCTTGGCCGCGGGATCGTAGGTGATCGTGTCGACGATCTCGTAGGGCATGTCGAGCTTGGGGAAGAGCGCCTTGATGCCGTTCACCATCGAGGTGCCGAACGTGTCGTTGACGCCCATCAGCACCGCGGTCTTGGGCGTCTTGCCCGAGACCTTGAAGATCTCCTTGTGCAGGGCCAGCGCTCCGGTGATCAGCATCGGCGCCGTCGGGAAGTTGCGCACGACGAACTTGTAGCCCTGCTCAGTGATCTGCGGCGCCGCCGCGATGTTCACCACCAACGGGATGCCGCGCTGCTCGGCGACCTGGGCGATGGCGATGGTCTGGCCGGAGTCGAAGGCGCCGACCAGCATCTGGCAGCCGGCGTCGATCGCCTTCTCGGCCTGGGTGCGTGCGATGTCGGGCTTGGACTCGGTGTCGTAGTTCACGACCTCGAGCTTCACCGGCAGCTTCATGTCGGCGAAGACGTCGTTGGCGATGTCGGCGCCGCGCCGGCAGGCCTGGCCGATCTGCGCCTGGATGCCGGAGGTCGGCAGCAGCAGGGCGACCTTGAGGTTGGCCGGCGCCTGCGCGGCGGCGTAGCGAAGCGGCAAGGGCGCGCCGATCAGGGTGGCGCCGGCCAATGCAGCCTGCCCGAAGTGGCGGCGGGTGAAGTTGTTGCGGCTTGTCATGAAGCCCTCCCTTATTTCATGGCCGGACTATAGAGACGGCCGCCGGGCCATGCTAGGTGGCGGCATGACGCTTACCCTCGACGCACTCAACCGGATGAACCCCGCGGATTTTGCCGCCGCCATCGGCGACACTTTCGAGCTGGCGCCGTGGGTGGCCGAAAGCGCGGCGGCGCGGCGTCCTTTCCCGACGGTAACCGGCCTGCACCAGGCCATGATCGGCACGGTGCGGGCGGCACCGAGCGAGCGTCAGGCCGAGTTCCTGCGCGGCCATCCAGATCTCGCCGGCAAGGCCGCCCGCGCCGGCGCCGTCACCGACGATTCCAAGCGCGAGCAGGCGAGCGTCGGCCTGGACAGCCTGAGCGAAGAGGAATTCGGGCGCTTCCATCGGCTGAATGACGCCTACAAGGCGAAGTTCGGCTTTCCCTTCATCGTCTGTGTGCGCCGCCATACCCGCGATTCGATCCTGGCGCAGTTCGAGCGCCGGCTGGCGCACGACCGGGCGACGGAGTTCGCCGCGGCCCTGCATGAAGTGTTCTTCATCACGCGACTTAGGATCGCAGGCAAGGTGACGGGCGAGGGCATGCCGATGGTCAACGGCCGGCTCAGCACCCATGTGCTCGATACCCATGTCGGCCGTCCGGCTGTCGGCGTCGCGATCGAGCTCTACGAGTTCGCGGGCGAAAAAGCCCACTATATTCAGTCGGCTATAACGAACGCCGACGGCCGCACCGACCAGCCGTTGATCGGCGGTCGGCCATTGCCGATCGGGCGCTACGAACTGCGCTTCGCCGTCGGCGACCACTTTCGCAGCAGGGGTATTGCGACGGGCGATCCGCCGTTCCTCGACATCGTGCCTTTGCGCTTTTCCATCGCCGAGCCGGAGGGGCATTATCACGTCCCATTGCTCTGCACGCCCTGGAGCTACTCGACCTATCGCGGAAGTTAAGGAGGAATGAATGACCTATAGCGATGTCTCCCT
>JAIEOV010000150.1 GCA_019750135.1 Reyranella sp.
ATGGCGCGCTCGGCGACGATCGAGCCGATGTTGCCGCAGCCGATCAGGCCCAGCGTCTTGAAGCTGAGCTCGGTGCCCATGAAGCGGTTCTTCTCCCACTTGCCCGCCTGGGTCGAGGCGTTGGCGTCGGGGATTTGGCGGGCCACCGCGAACATCAGGGCGATGGCGTGCTCGGCCGTAGTGATGGCATTGCCGTAGGGCGTGTTCATGACCACGACGCCGTGCGCGGTGGCCGACTTGATGTCGACATTGTCGACGCCGATGCCGGCGCGGCCGACGACCCTGAGCTTCTTGGCCTCGGCCAGCACCTCGGCCGTGACTTTGGTCGCCGAGCGGATCGCCAGGCCCTCGTAGTTGCCGACGATGGCGCGCAGCTCGGCGGGCTTCAGGCCGGGCTTGAAATCGACGTCGCAGCCGCGCTCGGAGAAGATCTCCACCGCGCGCGGGGACAGCTCGTCGGAGATGAGAACCTTGGGCTTTGCCATGGCTGAATTCCTCTTTGCTGGGAGCGCGCCACTCCAGTGGCGCTCATCTCATGATCATGATGCGCCACTGGAGTGGCGCGCTCCCAGCTATGAACTGAATTCGCGTTCGATCTCGCCGTAGGCCCAGTCGAGCCACGGCAGCAGGGCTAAAAGGTCGGACTGCTCGACCGTCGCGCCGCACCAGATGCGCAGGCCCGGCGGGGCGTCGCGGTACCCACCGACGTCGTAGCCCGCCTTCTCGCTCTCGAGCAGGTCGGCCATCTTCTTGGCCGCCGCGGCCTGCTTGTCGGCCGCGAGCGCGGTGAACCACGGCGCGGTGATGTTGAGGCACACCGAGGTGTTCGAGCGGATCGCCTTGTCGCCGGCCAGGAAGCCGATCCACTGGCGCTCGGCCACGAACTTCTCCAGCACGCCGAGATTGGCCTCGGAGCGCGCCATCAGCGCCTTCAGCCCACCCAGGCTCTCGCCCCAGCGCAGCCCGTCGATCGCGTCTTCGACGCAGAGCAGCGACGGGGTGTTGATGGTGTCGCCCTTGAAGATCGCCTCGGAGAATTTTCCGCCCGAGGTCAGGCGGAAGAGCTTCGGCATCGGCCACGGCGGCGAATAGCTTTCCAGCCGCTGCACGGCGCGCGGCGACAGCACGAGCACGCCATGCGCGCCCTCCCCGCCCATCACCTTCTGCCAGGACCAGGTCACGACATCGAGCTTGGGCCACGGCAGGTCCATGGCGAACACAGCCGAGGTGGCGTCGCAGATCGCCAGCCCTTCGCGGTCGTCGGCGATCCAGTCGCCGTTCGGCACCTTCACGCCCGAGGTCGTGCCGTTCCAGGTGAAGACGACGTCGTGCGTCCAGTCCACGGCCTTGAGGTCGGCGATCTGGCCGTACGGCGCCTTGAGGACGCGCGCATCCTTGAGCTTGAGCTGCTTGGCGACATCGGTGACCCAGCCTTCGCCGAAGCTTTCCCAGGTCAGCATGTCGACCGGCCGGGCGCCGAGCAGAGACCACAGCGCCATCTCGACGGCGCCGGTATCCGAGGCCGGCACGATGCCGACGCGATAGTCGGCCGGAATGCCCAGCAGAGCGCGCGTGCGGTCGACCGCCTCGACGATCTTCTTCTTGCCGAGCTTGGATCGGTGGGACCGCCCGACGGCGGCATCTTTGAGGACTTCGGGCGTCCATCCCGGACGCTTGGCGCAAGGTCCGGACGAAAAGTCGGGACGCGCCGGACGCATGTTCGGCTTCATCAAACCTCTCCCTTACAGAAGAGCTGCACTCCGGTGGGGGAGCGTGGCCCGGCGCCGTGATAGCCGCGGCCGAGGCGTCTGACAAGAGCGACAAGGTGTCTGATACGGCCGCCCTATCACCCCGAGTGTAGCGCTTGCCCTCAGCAGCGCCGAAGGGAGGGACCTTTCCTGCGGCCCAAAGGCCCCTCGCAGCGCTCGGGGTGACAGGCGTGCGTGTCAGGTCAACGCATCGGCAAGCTCGGCGAAGTCGGTCAGGATGAGGTCGGGCTGGTGCGGCGTCTCGCCGAACGGGCGCTTGCGCCGGTCGATGAAGGCCGTGCGCATGCCGTAGGATTTCGCGCCGATGCAGTCGAAGGCGTGATTGGCGACGAACAGGATGCCCGAGCGGTCCTCGCCGATGATCTCCTCGGCCTTGGCGTAGGTCTTCCAGTGCGGCTTGAAGGTGCCCGCCTCCTGCACCGAGATCACATGGTCGAAGGGGAAGCCGATATGCGGCCCCGCCGCCTGCAGCATGTCGCGATCGCCGTTCGACAGGATGGCGAGCTTGTAACCGGCGGAACGCAGCTTGCCGAGAGCCGCGACCACGTCGGGAAACGGTTTCAGCCTTTCGATCTCGCCGACCAGCGCCTGCACTTCTTCCTGCGTATAGGTGATGCCACAGCGATCCATGACGAAAGAGACGGCGCGATGACCGATCTGCCGATAGGGAGTGTGGCCGCGGTCGCACAGCGCATCGATCATCGAGTTCTCGTAATGGGTGCCCCGCCACCAGGTGACGAAGCTGTTGGGCTTGCCGTCCCAGCCCTTCGTCTTGAGGAAAGGCGTCGCCGCCTCGACGAGGCCCTTCTGCATGTCGACGATCGTGCCGTACTGGTCGAACGCCAGCGCTTTGATCTCGCGCTTCAGGACGTCGCGCATGGTGGTCATGGTTTCCTTTGCAGCTCGTAGTAGTTGCCGGCTACCGGATCGCTGAAAGCGGGCTCGGCCCGGTAATTGTCGTGCAGCATCCGCCAGATGGCCGAGGCGCGGTTGGCCGCCGACAGCGCGCCGAGCTGGCCGGTGAGCTCGGCCTCGCTCCAGGCCCAGACGTCGGAGATGACGACGCGGTGGCCGCGGTCGAAGGCGTGGTCGATGTCGCGCTTCAGGACCTCGGCATTGTGCTCCGCCGTCCAGTCGGGATGGCGGATGGCGCCGGCATCGACGGCGATCCATTTGAACTTCGCGTCGGACGGCTTGCCGTCCCAGTCCCAGGTGCGGCTCCACAGCGCGTACTGCCACATGGTGATGGGCTCGAAGCCCCAGTAGACGAAGACCGTCGAGGCCGGCGGAAAACGCTGCTCGAGCGCGGCCATGGCCTTGAGCGCCGCCGCGTCGCCGCCGCGGAAACGGGCAAGGGCGCCGACGTTCCAGGCCAGCGGCAGCAGCGACAGCACCGCGAGCGCGACCACGATGCCGCGCGAACGCAGCGACAGCGCGCCCAGCAGGAGGGCCCACGCCACCGTCAGCCAGGGCATGACGTTGATCTGCATCTGCGGATCCTGCGGCTGCGAGTAGAGGTTCATCACCTGCCCCGCCCCCAAGGTCCCCAGGAACACGATCGCGACCGCGCGTATGCGCGGCTCGTGTCGCCGCGGCCACAGCGCCAGGACCGCGGCGAGGAAGATCGCGGCCTGCAGCGCCACCGAAACCAGCAGCGGCAGCGCCGCGCGCCTGGCCGAGAGCGGATCGACCCAGCCGCCGACGATCAGGAAGTAGTTGCCGACGCCCGACAGCATCATCCAGGCCTTGTCCCACGACAGGCCGGCCCAGCCGGTGGCGACGCCCTTGCCGGTCCACAGGATGTCGTGCAGCCCGACCGCGCCGGGATACCGCTCCGACCAGAGCTGGACGATGCCGGCCACGGCCACGATGGCAACGATGAGCGTGCCGATCAGCGCCACACGCCGCGGCAGCCGTTCCGGCGCCAGGGCCAGCGCAACGACGAGCGCCGGCAGCAGCGGGAATATCAGTCGCCATTCGATCAGCCAGCCCGCCGTGAACAGCGCGCCGACCAGCGCCACGCGCAGATGCGTCGGCCGGTCGAACCACAGCGCGGCCAGCGCCATCGCCCCCAGGACCAGCGTGTAGCCCGGCATGATGTCCTCGCTGATCACCGCGAGCAGCAGGACGAAGCCGCAGCCGAAGTGGAACCAGGCGGACAGCACGGCCGCGCGGACGCTGCCGGTCAGGCGATGGACGAAGGCGTAGACGATGGTCGTGGCGATGCTTGCGAAGAACGCGTTGAGCCAGGCGAACTGCAGCCACGGCACGCCGCGGTCGATGCCGATCCAATCGAGCAGCCGGCAGAGCGCGCCGTAGAGCGGGAAATAGAGATAGTTCGACGGATCGAGCCGCGCGCGCGCGGGATCGGCGATCCAGGGCTCGGCCTGGATGCTCTTGTACATGCCGTTGGCGGTGATGATGTGGACGTTCTGCAGCCAGGCGATCAGGCCGCAGAGCGCCACGAGGCTGAGCGCAAAGGCCAGCAGCAGGTGCCAGCCCCGCGCATTGTTCTCTTCGTTCAGGACATCTTCCGCCCGACCAGGGTCACCGCGCCCTCGGGCCCGTAGCTCTCGTAGTGCAGGCAGCCCTTCTCCATCGTGAAGATCTCGCCCGGCTTGTAGGTGCGGGTCGTGCCGCCGGTCGTGAGCGTCAGCGCGCCCTCGATCACCATCGCGCGGACATGGAAGGGGTGGCTGTGCTCCGGATTGACCTTGGCGCCTGCCGTCGTGCTGGTCAGCATGTCATAGCCGTCGCGCTTGAGCTCGGTCTCGAAGGTCTGTCGGTCCATCCCGGTTCTCCCTCAGGCGGCTTTTCGCGCCGCCACGACATATTGCGCCCCCAGGGGCAGCCACGCCAGCGTCCGGTCGAGGGGCGCCAGGAAGGCGAGGCCCGGCGGCATGAACATCAGGTAGTCGGTCTCGAGGTCGTAGCGCGCCGTGTCGAGCAGCCCGTGGCGGACCTCGCGGGCATCGAGCAGGATGGCGTTCTCGTCGATCGGCGTGCGGGCGATGACGTAGCGCACCAGCGGATTGCGCGGATTGTGCTCGAAGACGTAGATCCGACCGCCGGGCTTCAGCACGCGGCCGAGCTCGCGATAGACCGCCTGACGCTCCTCGACCGGCACGTGGTGCAGCACGGCGCTGATGGTGACGATGTCGAACTGCCGGTCGGCGAACGGCGTCCTGGCCCCCTCCTGCGTCGCCAGCACCGGCGCCGGGCCGAGCGATGCCGGCCAGCGCTTGCCGACCTCGGCCAGCATGCCGCCCGATACGTCACAGCCGGTGAAGTCGGCCCGCGCTCCCTGCTCCGCCAGCACCCGCATGAGGTCACCGGCGCCGCAGCCGTAGTCGAGCACGGCCAGCCCGCTGCTCTTCAGCGTGGGCTCGCGGCGCAGCAGCCAGCGCGTCTTCACGGCGATGAACTGGTCGGCCTGGTCGCCCATCATGCGCTTGATGGGATTGTCGAGGCCGCCGTCGTAGGTGCCGGCGTAGCGATCGAATTCCGCGGGAGTCATTTGGGCCCGCCGACGATGTCGCGGATCATGAACAGCGGCCGGCCCTTGCTCTGGTCGTAGAGCCGGCCGAGATAGGCGCCGATGATGCCCAGCATCAGGAACTGCATGCCGCCCAGAAGGCCGACGGCGGCCATCAGCGACGTCCAGCCGGGCAGCGTGTGGCCGAACGCCCAGCCGACGATGGAATAGACGAAGAAGGCAAAACCGACCGCAGCCATCACCCAGCCGATGGTCATCGAGGCCATCAGCGGCA
This sequence comes from Reyranella sp., assembly GCA_019750135.1. GTDB lineage: Bacteria > Pseudomonadota > Alphaproteobacteria > Reyranellales > Reyranellaceae > Reyranella. The sequence goes on from JAIEOV010000150.1 coordinate 5,540, forward strand.
CGACCGAGAAGGCGGTGATGGCGTCGGCGGCGAAGCGCACCATCTTGGACAGAGGATACTTGCTCTCGCCCGCCACCCGCGCCTTGCGGTCATAGGGCAGCGGCACCTGCTTGCCGCCGATCCAGGCGACCATGCCGCGCACGAAGCGATGGCGCTCGGGCATGGCGGTCAGCAGATCGAGCACGCGGCGCGTGATCAGGCGGAAATCGCCGGCATCGAGCGGGATCTCGACGTCGGTCATGCGCCCGATCAGGCGATAGAAGGCAGCGGCGGTGGCGCGCTTGAACAGGCTCTCGCCGTCGCGCTGGCGGCGCTGGCCGTAGACCACGTCGGCTCCCTGGTCCATGAGCGCCATCATGTCGGGCAGGAGCTCGGGCGGGTCCTGCAGGTCAGCGTCGATGATCAGGATGCGCTCGCCACGGCACACGGTGAGCCCGGCGGTGAGCGCGAGCTGATGGCCATGGTTGCGCATCAGCCGCACCGCGACGAGGCGCGGGTCGCGGCCAGCCGCCTCGGTCATGACCTCCCAGGTGCGGTCGTGCGATCCGTCGTCGACCAGCACGATCTCGCTGGTCCCGCCCACACTGTCGAGCACCGCGCCGACGCGGCGCAGGAATTCAGGCAGAGCGTCCTGCTCGTTGTAGCAAGGGGCCACCACGGACAGAGCCGGGCGGTTGGCGAGGGTCATGCCGGAGCAATAAACGATACGGGAGCCGAGGCCAAGACGACCCCTGCCCCTGCGTTGGCCCGACCCTCGTCAGAACTTCGTGCCGACCGACAGCAGGAAGGTGCGCGGCGTGCCCATGGCGAGGCCGTTGTTGGTCGAGGCCGAGGCCCAGTAGTTCAGGTCGAACAGGTTCTCGACATTGAAGCGGATGTCGATTGGCTTACCGTCCTTGCGCTCGAAGCTGTAGCGCACGCCGGCATCGAAGCGCGTCCACGACGGGATGCTCTGGGTGTTGGCCGTGTCGAGATACTGCAGGCTGGTGTAGATCAGGCGGCCGGCGAAGGTGAGCCCGCGCAGGAACGAGGCGTCCCACTCCGCGCCGAGATTGAGCTGCACGTCGGGCACGCCCGGCATCTTCCTGCCCGTGGTCAGCGAGGAGCCGGTGCTGAGCTGCACGCCGTTCATCAGGGTGATGCCGCCGAGCGGCCGGAAGCCGGGCAACGGCTCGCCGAAGACGTTGAACTCCAGACCCTGGTTGCGCTGCATGCCGTCGACGGCGAACACGCCCGTGGTCGCATTGGTGACGCCGAACGGCTGGTCGATCTGGAAGGCCGCCAAGGTGGCGGCGAACTGCCCGAAATCGACCTTGGCGCCCAGTTCGAACTGCGTGGAGATCACGGGCTGGGAGACCTGGCCCGCGTTGATGGCCGCCGCCGGCGCCGTCGGCCCCTGCTGCATGCCCTGCACGTAGTTGCCGTAGAACGACACGTTCTGCCACGGCTTGACGACGAGGCCGACCGCGGGCGACAGCGCGCTCTGGTCGAAGTACGAGGTCGGCGCGCCGGTGACGGTGCTGAAGTTGGTGGCCTGGATGCGCTGCAGGCGCGCGCCGAGGATGAGCTGGGCACGGTTCTCGAAAGCCGACAGCACGTCGGCCAGGGCGAGGCTCGAGAGCTCGGTGGCGCTGACCTTGGCCGGACTGCGGTAGTTGACGGTGGGCTGGGCGACGAAGGTCGGCTGGTAGAGGTTGGAGCGCACGCTGGCGAGGACGGCCGAGTCGCTCTGCCCCAGCTCGACGAAGATGCGCGTGGCGCTGAGCGACAGCAGATGGTCGACCGGTCCGGTCTGGGCCTTGCCGCGCACGCCCACCTCCTCGGTGTTCGCCGAGGTGTAGGACGGCCGATACAACGCCGTCTCGGTCAGGTTCGCCGCCGAATCGATGATGGTGGCGACGCCGCCGCGCACGCTTTCCAGGCGCGTGTTGCGCCCGCCGGCGGCGCCGTAGACCGTCCAGTCGGGCGCTATGTCGTACTCGGCGCGGGCGACGCCGAAGACGTCGGCGGCATCCATGTAGGTCCAGGGCTGGAACCAGTTGCTGTGCCCACCCGGCGCCATCGGCACCGCCACGCCGGCCGCGACATAGGTGAAGCCGAGCGGATTATTGTAGCGCTGCTTCTGGTAGCCGTAGTCGAGCGACACGCGCAGGCGCTCGCCGCGGAAATCCATGCCCACGACGGCGGCGGCGATCTCCTGCGACTGGCGGTCGACCGGCGTGTTGCCGTTGCGGTAGACGCCGTTGAAGCGCACGCCGAACTGCTTGTCGTCGCCGAAGCGGCGGCCGAAGTCGACGGCGCCGCCGGCCTGCGCGCCTGACGCGAAGGTCGCGGTCACGCTGTTCAACGGCTCTTCGCCGGCGCGCTTGGGGATCAGGTTGAGCATGCCGCCGATGCTGCCGAAGGGCGGCATGCCGTTCAGCAACACGCCCGGCCCTTTCAGGAGCTCGACGCGCTCGAGATATTCGGGCGACACCACCATCTGCGGCGCCACCGAGTACATGCCGTTGAACGCGTAGTCCTGGTTGCTGAGGGTGAAGCCGCGCACGAACGGCACGGCGACGTAGTTGGCCGACGACAGGGTGTTGCGCACCGACGGATCGTTGGCCAGCACGTCCATGATGCTGCGCGCCTGCTGGTTCCTGATGAGCTCCGACGTGTAGTTGCTCTGGTTGAACGGCGTGTCCATGAAGTTGCGGTCGCCCAGGATGCCGAGCTGGCCGCCGGTCGCGACCTGGCCGCCGGCATAGGGCGGCGGCAGGTTGTCGATGGTGGCCTGCGAGGGCACGGGGTACATGCCCTGCACCTGCACGGGGTCGAGCTGCACGGCGCCGGTGTTGCCGGCGACGCCGGACACCGTCACCGCGCGCGCCGAGGTGAACTGGTAGGAAAGACCGCTGCCGCCCAGCAGCTGGCGCAGCGCCTGCTCGGCCGTCATCGAGCCGCTCACCGCCGTGCTGGCCTTGCCCGCGGCCGCGCCGGGATCGAAGGCGACCTGCAGGCCGGACTGGCGGCCGAACGTCGTCAGCGCCTGCGCCAGAGGCTGCGCCGGAATGTCGAAGGCCGTCGCCTGGTCGCGTTGCGCTTCGAGCAACGGCGCGGTTTCGGATGTCATCCTATCCTGCGCCGCGGCAGGCAACACGGGCGCGACTGCCGCCACAGCGCCAACCAGCGCAACGGCGACGAGCGGCCTGGCAACGATCGAGGTCACAGCCAACTCCCCACAGATCGTGCGCCTCGAGCGGCGGCCGCGCACATGGGAGAGACTCGCGACGCTGCGGGGATTCAAGGGCTGCCGTGAATTTTTTCGGCGGCCCGGAAGAACTACGGGCCCGAGATCACCACGACGTAGGGCGTGATGCGCGTGACCGAACCGTCGTGCGTGCGCACCGCGGCCTGCAGCGCCTCGATCGGATGGCCGAGATCGAAGACACCGGACACCAGCCGGTCGCCGAGCGCACGATCGCGCATCAGCATGACGCCGGGATAATGCCGGCCCAGCTCCTCCACGACCTCGGCCACGGTGGCGCGATCGACGACGAGGCGACGATTGCGCCATGACGCCACGTCTTCGGAAGGAACATCGACCTTGGCGACGCGGTCGGACTTGCGATCGATATCGAGACGCTGCCCGCGCGCCAGCACCGCCGCCGGACGCCGGCCATGATCGAGCGCCACCTCGACGGTACCGGACTGCACGGCGACCGACGTCGTCTGCGCCGAGGAGCGCACGTCGAAGGCCGTGCCCGTGACGGTCACGGTCGCATCGTCGACCAGCACCACGAACGGCCGGTCGGCGGCCGGCACGACCTGGAAGAAGGCCCGGCCCGACAGCAGCGCCACCTCGCGGCGCGCCGCGCTATAGCGCACGGCGATGGCGCTCGCGGCATCGAGCGAGACGACGCTGCCGTCCTCCAGCGTGACCGCACGCAGCTCGGCCGTTGCGGTGCTGTGGTCTGCCGCCAGCCAGAGTTGCAGCGTTGGCAGGAAGACGAAGGCGAGGCAGGCGGCCAGCGCCAGCGCGGCGAAGGCCACCCGTCGCCGGCGCGGCTTCGCCTTTCGCCGCGGCTCGGCATAGTCGGCCGGCAGGGCGTCGGCAACCCGCGTGAGGCGCTCGACATCGCGCCAGGCCGAGCGGTGCGCCGGGCTTTTGGCCAGCCAGGCCTCGAGCGCCGACCGCAAGTCGTCGTCGCCGGGCGCCGCATCGACGCGCATGCGCCAATCGACGGCCTCAGCCAGCAGATCGTCGTCGGTCGGGTCGCCAGTCATCGCCAAGAGATCATCGCCACCAAGCCATCATGCGCGCGGCCGCACGGGTGGCCGTCTCATCAAGTAGGACGATTCAAGGGAAGCGATTTCAAGGGCGGGCGAGAAGAAGCGGCTCACGTCAGTGTGAGCGCTCGCGCAGCCGCCTGGCGCCGTGGATCATGGCTGCCTTCACGAGCTGCTGGGCGCGCGTGATGGAGATGTCCAGGCGGTCGGCCACCTCGCGCAGGGGCCTGCCCTCGAGGCGATGCAGGTTGAAGGCAAGGCGCGTTCGCTCCGGAAGCTCGGCCAGGGCCGCGGCCAGGGTGCGCAGTTCCTCGCGGTCGACCAGGACCGTCTCGACCGACGGCTGGTCGCTCGCCACCGAGGCGATCTCCTCGCTGCCGGGCGGCACCGCCGTCTCGAAGGTCGAACGCCGTGCGCAGGTCAGAGCCAGATTGCGGACGATGGCATAGAGATAGGCCAGCGGATTGACGATCGCCTGGCCCTGCTCCGCCGACACCCGGCCGTTGGCGGCGCTGAAGCGGATATAGGCTTCCTGCACGATGTCCTCGGCATGCGCGCGCGAGCCCAGGATGCCGGCCGCATAGTCGACCAGGGAGCGCCGATGCTCGATGAAAAGGCTCGTCGTATCCGAAGGCACGCCGTTTCGTATCGCAATTGCGAATTGTTCGCAATTGGATTTGAGATCGGCGCGGAGATCACCCCTGGCGGTCCGGCTCGTTGCTGCGCGCCTGCGCCTGAGTGATGTAGCTGTTGGGCGGCACGCCATGCGTCAGCCACACGCCGCCGCCGATCGTCGAGCCGCGGCCCACGGTGATGCGGCCGAGGATGGTGGCGCCGGCATAGACCACGACGTCGTCCTCGACGATGGGATGGCGCAGCCGGCCCTTGATCAGGGCGCCGGTATCGTCGGCCGGGAAGCTGCGCGCGCCCAGGGTCACGTGCTGGTAAAGCCGCACGCGCTCGCCGATCACCGCGGTCTCGCCGACGACGACGCCGGTGCCGTGATCGATGAAGAAGCTGCCGCCGATCTGCGCGCCGGGATGGATGTCGATGCCGGTGAGCGAGTGGGCGATCTCGCTGACGTAGCGCGCGAGGAAGCGCGCGCCGAGCTTGTACAGCACATGGGCCAGCCGATGGTGGATTATCGCGGTCATCCCGGGATAGACGAGCAGGACCTCGGAAAACCCGGTCGCCGCCGGATCGCCGGCATAGGCCGCGCGCAGGTCGCTGACCAGCAGGCCGCGAATCTCCGGCAACGCGGCGGCAAGCGCGGCGGTCATGGCGCGGGCGTCGCGCAACGTCTCCTCGTCCGACGGCACGCCTTCGGCGGCGAACGGCAGCGTGCCGCGCAGATGCTCGAACAGGGCGGGCAGCGCCCGCTTCAAGGCGCCGGCGACGAAGTCGTCGATCATGTCGGGCGTCACCGGGTCGCGGCCGTCGCCGAGCTTGCCATAGTGGGCCGGAAACAGCGCCATAGTGAACTGGGCCAGCATCTCGACGATGGCCTCGCGCGACGGCGGCGGCCGCACGGGCCCGCGGTAGCGCACGTTGTGCAGCACGTCGCGCGACTGTCGCAGCCCGGCGACGACCGAACCGACATCGAAATCCGCCGCCTCGGCGATCACAGAGTCTGGCATCGCTTCCTCACGTCTGTGCAAGCTGCGTCGCATGATGTGGAGGCCGATTCAATCGCCACAAGGATCGCCCGCAGCGTCTTGGCAAGATCTGCTCCGATCGAAGCGCACAGGGAAAAATCCATTCCCTGCGCCCTCGATCGAAGCGCCGATTTATTTGGGCCGACTGGGCCGCCGGCGCTAACGAGATTCCTTGCCGCTCGGATGAGCTTCGTTCGTGCTGAGCAACTATCGCGACCGCGCGAACAGTTTCAGGCTGTAGTCGACGAGGTGGTAGCCGAGCTTTCGTGCTTCCTGTTCGAGCAGCGCTTCCAGGCCGGCATCGTCGATCTCGACGATGGTGCCGGTTGCCACGTCGATCAGATGCGGGTGCGACGGTCGGCCGGCACGCTCGTAGTGCGCCTTGCCGTCGGGGAACACCTGGCGCTTCACCATCCCCGTCTCGACCATGGTGTTGAGGGTGCGATAGACGGTGGCGATGCCGATGCGATGGCCGTCGGCGGCGCGACGATGGATTTCGCGCACGCAGGGATGATCGTCCGACGCTTCCAGAATCTCCAGGACGATGCGCCGATGCTCGGTGAGCCGCAGGCCGCGTTGCACGCACAGAGCCTCGAGCGACGTCATTCTCACCGCTTGAGATAGAATTGGATGGGCACCAGCAGTTCCAGGCTTTCGCCGGGCTGGTCCGAGGGCAGCGGCGGCAGCGGCTGGGCGCGCTGCAGCAGCTCGAGTCCCTCCTGGTCGAGCGAGACCACGCCCGAGGCGCGCTCGATGCGCGCCGCGAGCACGCGGCCGTCGCGGCTCATGGTGAAGCGCACATAGGTCACGCCCTCCTGGCGGGCGCGTTGCGCCTCGCTGGGATAGCGCTTGTGGCGCTCGAGATGGCGCAGCAGCAGGCCCTTCCAGGTCGGCAGCGAGGCCGACGGCGGCTCCGGCGTGGCGCCGGGCGCCGGTGCTGCGGCACGCTCGGTCTGGTCGGGCGCCGCCTGCGGCGCGGCCGCGACGGCTTTGGGCTTGGGCTGCGGTGGCTTGGGCTTCTCGACAGGCTTCGGCTTTTCCGGCGGCTTCAGGTCGATGGGCGGCGGCGGTTCCGGTGCGGGCAGCACGACCTCGGCCTTGGGGATCTCGACCGGCGGCGGCGGCTCGGCCACCTCGACCTCGATCTTGGGCGGCTTGAGATCGACCGGCGGCGGCTCGGAGGGATCGGGCACCGCTTCGCTGAGCTCCGGTGCCGGCGGCGCCTCGGTCGGCGTCGCCTGCGGCGCCGCAGGCAGTGGCGCCATCTCCAGCATCACGGCGGCGGGCGGCGGTGAGTACGGCGCCTCGGCATGGGTCCAGCCGAGCGCCAGCCCGACCGCGCCGGCATGCAGCCCCAGCACGAAGGCGAAGCTGCCGGACCAGCGGACCCAGTCCTTCATTGTTCCAGTCCGACCAACGCGACCTTGAGGTAGCCCGCCGAGCGCAGCAGGTTCATGCCCTGCATCAGCTCGCCATAGGGCACGCTCTTGTCGGCGCGCAGGAAGACGCGCTCCTCCTTCTTGCCGCCGGTCGCCTCGTCGAGCGCCTTGGCGAGATCGCCGCGCGTCACCGGCTTGTCCTTCAGCACGAACGACAGGTCGCCCTTCAGGGTGAGATAGAGCGGCGTCTCCGGCTTGGTCTGGCGCTCGGCGGTCGACGTCGGCAGCTCGACCGGCACGTCGACGGTGGCCAGCGGGGCCGCGACCATGAAGATGATCAGCAGCACCAGCATCACGTCGATGAACGGCGTGACGTTGATCTCATGGTTCTCGGCGAGCTCGTCGTCGCCGTGGTCGAGCTTTACCGACATTTGCCGATGTCCCGTGAAACCAGCCGCAGCACGGCGGCCGAGGTGTCGCCGACCAGCGCGCGATAGGCGGCGATGCGGCGCGAGAAGTGGTTGTAGATCACGACGGCGGGAATCGCCGCGGCAAGCCCGAGCGCGGTCGCCAGCAGCGCCTCGGCGATGCCCGGCGCCACGACGGCGAGGTTGGTGGTCTGCGAGCGCGAGATGCCGATGAAGGAATTCATGATGCCCCACACCGTGCCGAACAGGCCGACGAACGGCGCCGTGGCGCCGATGGTCGCGAGCACGCCCGTGCCCTTCAGCATGCTGCGGCCGGCGGCGGATTCGAGCCGCTCGAGGCGCGAGGCGACGCGCTCCTTCAGGCCTTCGTGATCGTTCGCCGCGTCGGCCGACAACCGGCGTTCGGCTTGTGCCGCCGCCACCAGCACGTTGGCCGGCGCGTCGTCGAGCGAGGCCGCGCCGTCGACCGCCAGCAACACGGCGCTCTGACGGCGGAATGCCATGGCGAGCTCGAGGCTCTTGGCCACGAACACCGTCCAGGTGATCACGGACGCAACCGCAAGGCCCACCATCACCGCCTGCACCAGCCAGTCCGCAGCCGCGAACATGCCCCACACGGAGAGGTCCTTGGGCAGGATGGAGGGGCTTACCGGCGCAGCGGCGGGCGCAGGCGTTGCAGGCGAAGGCTGGGCAACTGTCTCCGGCGGCGGCGATCCGGCCGGTGCCGGCGCCGCCGTCGTCGTGGCGGGCGGCTCGACGCTCGAGCCGTTGCCCTGGGCGAAGGCCTGCAGCGGCATCAACAGAAGCGGGAAGATCACAAGAACAAGACGCATGAAAAATCCGACCTCAGCCGAGATGTTGAAGGAGACGCGCCGCCGGGCGCAGCCAATGCGCCCGCCACGACAAGGTGGCGACGACAGAGACCGCGCCGACAGTGATGACCGTGGCCCACAGCAGCGAGCCGAAGCCCGCGCCATCCCGCGTCAGCGCCAGCACCAATGCCGCGAGCAGCAGCGCCCATCCCGTGCAGCGCAGAGCCATGCAGGCGCGGCGCGGGCAGTGCCGGCCGCCGCCGAGATGATGCCAGTGACGGTCCTGGCTCATGGCCAGGGCGGCAAAGCCGAGATAGGCGCAGGCAAAAACGCCCAGCAGCAGGATCGCGTCAGGCATGGCGCACTCGTGCGATCCGCGACGGCCGGCTGAGGCGCTGGGCCGAGACGGCGGCGATCGCCGCGCCGGCCAGCAGCAGAAGGTCCATGCCGGCGATCGGCCAGAGATGGCGATACGACAGGCTGCGCAGCAAATGGTCGCCGGTCGTGATCCAGTTCAGCAGTACGGCGGCGCAGGCCACTGCGGCGACCGTCCAGCACTGCTCCATCCAGGCGCGCTGCTGCCGCGCCCAGGCATGGGCGAAGGTCGCCAGCCAGACGAGGTAGAAGGTCCACACCTCCAGGGCTTCGCGGTTTTCGCCGAATGCGGTCGCGCCAAGCGGCAGCAGGCGATTGACGACGAAGAACGCGGCCGTGGCGATCAGCATGCCGGTCACCGACCCGACGGCCAGCCCCTCGACGATGCGCACGCCTTTCACGCCGACCTGCGCGTGTTTCTTGCGGCGCGATTCCAGCCAGAACAGGTATCCGGTCGCGATCAGCACGCAGCCGGCGAGGCCGAGGCCGAAATAGACCCAGCGCAGGCTCCAGTGGCGGAACTGGATAAAGTGCAGGCCCGACAAGAAGCGCTGCGTGCTCATGACCGGTGGCGTGCCGTCGCGGTAGCTGATCAGCGCGCCGGTCGGTCCGTCGAAGTAGGCCGAGTCGTAGGTGCTGCTGACGATGCCTTCGTCGAGGCGGCCGATCTGCACCACCGACTTCGCGTCTCCGGGATTGCGCACGAAGACGTAGCGCAGCGCCGAGCCGCCCCACAGGCCCCGCGCCTCGGCGGCCATGGCATCGAATGAGGCCAGGCCTCCGGGCCTGCCCGTCCGCTTCGGCACCACGATGCCGTAGGCGTCGGCGAAAAACGCCTGCCGGTCGCCGTTGTAGGCGAACTGCCAGGAACTCGGGAAATAGATCGACCACATGATCACAAGCCCCGACAGGCTGATCAGGAAGTGGAAGGGCAGGCCCAGCACGCCGGTGACGTTGTGCAGGTCGAGGATCAGTCGGCGCGGCTTCCTGTCGGGGCGGAAGGTGAAGAAGTCGGCGAAGATCTTGCGATGGATGACCACGCCGGAGACGCACAGCGCCATCATCGCCATGGCGGCCAAGCCGACGAGCCAGTAGCCGACATCCAGGAAGCGGACATTCAGCATGTAATGAAACGGAAAGATGAAGCGGGTGCCGGCGAGCGTGCCGGGGTCGGGCAAGATGGCGCCCGTGCCGGGATCGATGAAGCGATGGACCGGTCCCGACGGGTCGCGCCACAGGACCCGGATCGCCGCGTCGCGGTCGGTCGGCAATCCGACACTGAAGAACGGCGCCTTCGCCGCCACGGCAGCGTCGTACAGCGGACGGAGCGATTCGAGCGAGAACGGCTTCTCCGCCGCCGGCAGCCGGATCATGGGCGCCATCCAGCGGTCGACCTCGCGGTCGAACACGGCGAGCGTGCCCATCCAGAAGATGGCGAACAGCAACCCGCCGAGCACGACGCCGGCCCAGGTATGCAGCCAGTTCATGGAGGCGCGGAAGCCCGGCTCCACCTCAGCCCCCGCTCGCCAGGTGCACGAGACCGAAGGCGCCACCCCAGGACACGGCGCCGACGCCGACGAGGATGAAGCAAAGGCGAACCAGGCTAGGCTCGGCGAAGCCCCAGATCAGCAGTCCGAGATAGACCAGGAAGGCCAGCATCGACGCCAGGACGACGGCCTCGCGCGGCGGCATCGTCGTCGTCGCCGGCAGGACGCGCGCGGCGAGGGCGGCCAGGCCGGCGGAGACGGCATAGCCGCCGCCGATGGCCGCTATCAGACGCACGATCACGGGGAGCGCCTTCCTGGCTCCCGGACGCTCCAAGATACGCTGCAACTCGATCAGCTCCCTGATGTTCTCGCTCCTATGACGAGCGAGGCGCCTGAACCCTCACCCCTATGACGAACGAGAGTGCTGTTTTTTCATTATTTTTTCCTTCGAGCTGCGACCGATTTTCGTCCCCTGCAGCGGCCCCGATCCGCTAGAAATCGGTCGTGAGTCACCTGACTGTCCCGCGGCCGATGGGCTAAAAGCACCTCCCCATGACTGCCAACGACAACGACCATCGCGGCCTCCTGCCGGCCGGCCTCGCCGATCTGCTGCCGCCCGACGCCTCCCGTGAGGCCCGTGCCATCGACGTCGCCATCGAGCGCTTCGCCGCCTTCGGCTACGAGCGTGTGAAGCCGCCGCTGGTCGAGTTCGAGGAATCGCTGCTCGGCGGGCCGGGCGCGGCGCTGGCGCCGCAGACCTTCCGGCTGATGGATCCGGTGTCGCAGCGCATGATGGGCGTGCGGCCGGACATGACCGTCCAGGTTGCCCGCATCGCCGTCACCCGGCTGAAACACGAGCCGCGGCCGTTGCGCCTGTCCTACGGCGGCAACGTCATCCGCGTGCGCGGCGGTGCACTGAAGCCGGAGCGCCAGTTCGCCCAGGTCGGCACCGAGCTGATCGGCGTCGATTCGGCCGAGGCCGATGCCGAGGCGGTGCTGCTGGCGGTCGATGCGCTGCGCGCCATCGGCGTGGCCGAGCTGTCGGTCGATCTCAACCTGCCAACGCTGGTGGCGGCGGTCGGCGCCGGCCTGAAGCTGCCGGCCGATACGCTGCGTCGCGTACGCCGTGCCCTCGACCGCAAGGACGAAGGCGGCATCGCCAAGGCTCTGGGCGATGCCAAGAAGGCGATCGACGTGTTCACCGGCCTGCTGCGCGCCGCCGGACCGGCCGAGCGCGGCATCGCCGGGCTGACGGCGCTCAAGCTGCCGGCTGCCGCAGCGGCGGAGGCGGCGCGGCTCGGCGAGGTCGTGACGCTGATCCATGCCGCCGACGAGGACCTGCCGCTCACCCTCGATCCCGTCGAGTATCGCGGTCTCGAATACCAGACCGGCGTGTCGTTCTCGGTGTTCGCGCTGAAGGGCCGCCACGAGCTTGCCCGCGGCGGGCGCTATTCGGCCGGCTATCCGGAGGACGGCGTCAGCGAGCCTGCCACCGGCTTCACGCTCTACATGGATGCGGTGCTGCAGGCGTCAGAGGCGCCGGCCGCGCGGCCGCGGCTGTTCCTGCCGCCGGGTACGCCCTGGCGCGACGCGGAGCCCTGGCAGGCCAAAGGCTACGCCGTCGTCCGAGGCGTCACTGCGGCCGACGATCCGCGCGCGGAAGCCAAGCGCCTGCTGTGCAGCCACGCGCTGATCGACAAGGAGGCCGTGCCGCTCTGAGGCAATGTGTTCCGCCGGAGGGCGGACCCCCAAGGTCCGCTCCCCGACAGGAATCGAGTCAGTGCGCGTGGGCCGTGTCGGCGGCCACCAGCATCGCGGCGCGGCCGCCGCCCAACAGGGCGATCCGCTCCTCGACCAGCAGCTCCATCATGCCGACCAACAGCACGAGCTCGCCGTCCTTCATCTGCTCGGCTTCGCCCTTAATGTCCTGAAGGTTGTGCCAGAAGTGGAACAGCGTTGATGTCTTCTGCTTCGCCGAAAGGCGACGCTTCCTTGGCTTGTCAGTCATCCCTACCCCCAATGTTGCCGCTTTGGTGCTGCAACGGGGTAAGAAGACCGCATGCGGCATTCCCGCTCTGTGGCAAAAAGCACAGAGCGATTGAAAAGAGGGGACTAATCCAGTCACAGCGCGGGCGAAGGTTTCCCTTCGCACTCCTCCCTTCCCGTGCTATCCAAACTTACGCCTCTCCGGCACCGACCCCGGGGAGGCGTTTTTCGTGTTTGGACGTCGGATTTCGGGAACAGGCAATGGCCAACGTGGCAGTGATCGGCGCCCAGTGGGGCGACGAGGGCAAGGGCAAGATCGTCGACTGGCTGAGCGAGCGCGCCGAAGTCGTGGTGCGCTTCCAGGGCGGCCATAATGCCGGCCATACGCTGGTCATCGGCAACCAGACCTACAAGCTCGCCCTGCTGCCGTCCGGCGTGGTCCGCAAGGGCAAGCTCTCCATCATCGGCAACGGCGTCGTGGTCGATCCCTGGCACTTCCTCGAGGAGGTGAAGAAGGTGTCGGGCCAGGGCGTGTCGGTGACGCCCGAGACGCTGAAGATCGCCAATCACGCCGTGCTCATCCTGCCGCTGCACCGCGACCTCGACGGCTGGCGCGAGGACGTGCCGGGCACCATCAAGATCGGCACGACGCGGCGCGGCATCGGCCCCGCCTACGAGGACAAGGTCGGCCGACGCGCCATCCGCGTCGGCGACCTCGGCGAGCCCGACGTACTCGCACTCAAGGTCAACACGTTGCTGGCACATCACAATCCGCTGCGCAGCGGGCTCGGCAAGCCGCTGATCGATGCCGGCAAGCTTTTGGCCGACCTGCTCGAGCTTGCGCCCAAGATCCTGCCCTTTGCCGAAGATGTGTGGGAGCGGCTGGACGGCTTGCGCGCGTCGGGCAAGCGCATCCTGTTCGAGGGCGCGCAGGCCACCATGCTCGACATCGACCACGGGACCTATCCGTTCGTCACCTCGTCCAACACCGTGGCGGCGCAGGCCATGATCGGCAGCGGACTGGGCAACGGCGCGGTGGGCTACGTGCTGGGCATCGCCAAGGCCTACACCACGCGCGTCGGCGACGGCCCCTTCCCGACCGAACTCAAGGACGAGATCGGCCAGCTGCTGGGCGACCGCGGCAACGAATTCGGCACCAACACCGGCCGGCGCCGGCGCTGCGGCTGGTTCGATGCCGTCATGGTGCGCCAGGCGGTGAAGCTGAACGGCATCGACGGCATCGCTCTCACCAAGCTCGACGTGCTGGACGGATTGAGCGAGATCAAGGTCTGCGTCGGCTACGAGCTCGACGGCAAGACGATCGAGCGCTTCCCCTTCACCATGGGCGCGCAAGCCAAGCTCAAGCCGGTGTGGGAGACCTTCGAGGGCTGGAACGAGAGCACCAAAGGCGCGCGCTCCTTCGCCGAGCTGCCGGCGACCTGCATCAAGTACGTGCGCCGCGTCGAGGAACTGGTCGGCTGCCCGGTGGCGCTGCTCAGCACAAGCCCGGAGCGCGAAGACACGATCCTGATGACGGATCCGTTCCGCGATTGAAATTGCCAGAAACGCGACGCCCCGGGACCGTGAGGTCCCGGGGCGCCGACAACCATCGTTTCGTATCGGTGCTAGCGGATGACGGTCGCCTTGATCGCCGTCTGCTGGCTCCACACGGTGATGACCTGGTCGCCGACCTTGACCGATTTCACGGCGGCCTGGCCGTTGGCGGTCTGCGCCACCGGCAGCTGGATGACCTCGCCGCTGTCGGGCGACGGCTCGTCGGGTTTGCCGCCCGAGGCGTTGATCAGGAAGATCGTGGCGCCGTCGACCTTGGTGACCATGCCGTCCATGCGCCACAGCTTGATCGGCTCCTGCATGCCGGGAATGCCCTGCAGGCGGGCGCCCTTGGCCAGCATCGCCTTGGCCTGGGCATCGTTCTGCGCGTTCTTCGGGGCAATCATGAAATCGAGGTAGTCGTACCACTGGGTATCGACGATGTTGCCGACCTTGAGCGACGGGTAGTTGGTGACGAGGTCGGCGGCACGCATCTTCACGCGGCCGAGGTCTTCCCACACGATGTTGAAGATGCGGCGCTCCGGATGGAGGCTGTGGATCGTGCCGCGCTTGAAGTTCTGGTAGGTGTTCGGCACGACGAGATCGTCGCTCTGCGCCGCGACCGGCAGCGGCAGGGTCGCTGCCGTGAGGGCGGCGCCACCCAGGAACTTCAGTGTCGTACGGCGATTGGCATTCAGCATGACTGCTTCCCCTTTCGGATCAAGCTTCAACGTCCATGGCGGACCACGCCACCTCAGCGGCAGGCCCCGCCTGCTTGATGTGACGGCCGCTGGTGTAACGCCGGGCCGTATCTCCGCCATGTTGCGGGCCGGGGAAATTGTGTCGTCTGTGTCGCGGGTGGGCTGATCGTGGAATATCTCAAGGAACTGGCCAACCGGGCCGATTTCAGCGCTTGGCAGTCGTGGAGCATGCAGTACCGCGTGCTGGCCGTGGTCGTGGGCCTGCTGGTCGCCTGGCTGGTGCTGCGGTCGATCCTGCCGGCAGTGCTGCGGCTGCTGCGGCCCGCCCTTTTTGCCGTCATCGTCCTGATCGCCGTGTGGGCCCTCTTTCCGGCCGAGACCTGCTCGATCGAGATCCTGGCCCGGCTGCCGAAGCTCTGCGCCCGCTGAGGCGGCTCAGATGCTGAGGTCGAGCAGGTTGTAATCCTTGATCTCGGCCCTGGCCGTGGCGTCCCACCGATAGGCGAGCCCTTCGTCGGCGTGCGGCCGGTAGACGTAAGGCGTCTCGTCCGGGAAGCGCTGCCGGCGGGCATCGATGCCATAGCCGATCAGCCGGGCGCGCTCGCGGATGCGGGCCGCGTCATAGACCGCCTCCTTGTTGTGCACGCCGCCGCCCTTCACGCCCAGCACCGAGCGGCGGCGGTGGAAGCCCATGTTCACCGTGACGCGCCAGTCCTTGCTGGTGTTGGCGAAGGAGCCGTGCAGCGCCTGGCGGTTGGTGATGGCGACGTCGCCCGGCTGGGCGATGATCGGCACGGCGTCGGGCAGGCGCTCGCTGCCGGCCTCGGCGACCAGCTTCCTGATGTCGATCTTGCCCTGCTTGTGCGAGCCCGGCACGACCCACACGCCATTGGCCGCGGTGCAGCCGTAGAGCTGGCCCATGAAATTGAAGCCGTGGATGCCCTGGTCCCAGTCGGCACTGTTCCAGTGCGTGACGCCGTCCTGGTGCCAGGCGACCGAGGCGCCGCGGCCCGGCTCCTTGATGAACAGCGCCTCGTTGAACGGCGTGAAGTCCGGTCCGTTGATCGCAGCGGCGACGGCAAGAAGCGCCGGGTGCCCGTAGACGCGCAACGCCGCCTCGGAGAATTGCAGCGAGCCCAGGATGAGATAGACGATCTCCTTGGGAGCGCCGGCGGCGGCCTGCGGCTCGAACATCTTCACCTGGTGGCGGCCGTTGGCGAGATCGGTGCCGCCGAACGGATCGCCGAGCGGCTTGGACCACAGCAGGTTCGGCCCCGCGCAGTCCGCCGCCAGCGCCGGGCGGCCCTTGGCATCGAGCGCGGCGCCGCGCTCGGCCGGCAGGCGGTCGAGGATGTCGCGCAGGTCGCGCTCGAGGTCGGCCAGCTCCTCGGGCCGGAGCACGCCTTCGAAGACATAGAAGCCGCAGCGCCAATAGGCGTCGAGGATATCGGGATGCAGCTCGCCCGTGGCGGTGAAGCGGATCGGCCCGCGATTGCCCAGGCTCGCCGCGCGGCGCTCACCGTCGGCGAGATAGGCCTTCATCGCCACTTCCTCGGAGCCGTAGTCGACGCGTGCCGTCGTCGAGCCGTCCATGGGTGCATCCTCCGATCTTGTCTTTGACCGGAGGATAGAGGCGTTTACTGCAGATCGACCAGCGTCAAATCGACGAACCACGATTGCGGCGAGACGAACCCTTTCACCTTCTTGCTGAAGGCGCGCGGGTTGAGGTCATGGACGATGAAGAGCCAGGGCGGGTTGTCGACCAGCCGCTCGTGCGCCATCGCGAAGTATTTCTGGATGGTCGCCTCATCGGTCGCCTCCGACAGGGCCTTCATCACGTCCTCGAACTTGTCGTCCTTCCACTGCTCCCAGTTCGAGCCGGTCGGCGAGGAATTGGCATAGGCGAAGTAGCGGAACATCATGCCGACGTCGCTCGACGGCGAGCTGACATTCATCGCCATGGCGCCCTTCAGCGACGGATCGTCGGGCACGGCGCGCGCGGCGTTCAGCAGCACCTGCCATTCGACCGCCTCGACCTGCACGTCGACGCCGCAGGCCTGCTTCAGGTTCTCCTGCAGCGCCTCGTTCATCGGCAGCGGCAGCATCTGCCCCGAGCCCGAGGTCGAGATCATGACCTTGAAGCTGAGCGGCTTCTTGTCGGTGAAGCCGGCCTCGGCCAGCAGCTTCTTGCCCTTGGCTGGATCGAACGTGTAGCGGTTCTCAGGCTTGCCGAACGCCGGATCGTTGGGCTTCAGCCAGCCGACCGACGGCTCGGCCGTGCCGTTCAGCAACGTGACGATGGCGCTGCGGTCGATGCAGTAGTTCAGCGCCTGGCGCACGCGGACGTCGGCCACCGGGCTGTTCTTGGCCGCCATGTTGTAGAACCACGGCCAGACATGCGGATAGGAGCCGGTCGAGATCACGAAGCCCGCCTGCTTGAGCGAGGGGATGCCGTCGGGCGGCGGCACCTCGATCCAGTCGACCCGGCCCGAACGCAGCGCAGCCAGCCGCGTGCTGGCCTCGGGGATGGGCAGCAGCACGACCTGGTCGACCTTGGCCTTCTTCGCCGGATCCCAATAGGCATCGTTGCGCGCCAGGGTCACAGACTGGCGCGGCACTACGCTGGTGATGCGGAACGGCCCGGTGCCAGCCGCCGGCAGCACCGCCACCTTGGCCCAGTCCTTCCCGCCCTTCTCCCACGACGCCGGCGAAGCGGTCAGGATGTAGGGCACCATCCACGGGAAGTAGGACGCCACGATCGACGTCGTCATCGACACGGTGGAATCGTCGATCTTCTTGTACGACGCGAGGATCGGCACGCGCGAGCGCATGATGCCGACGGCGCCGGGCTCGAACTGCGCGCTGTCCTTGTTGAAGATGCGCTCGAGGTTCCAGATCACGGCGTCGGCATTGAAGTCGGTGCCGTCGTGGAACTTCACGCCTTTGCGCAGGTGGAAGATCCAGGTCTTCTTGTCGTCGGGCGCCTGCTCCCATTTCTCGGCCAGCCCCGGTCGCAACGTGGCGAGCTGGTCGGTCTTGGTGAGGTCGAACAGGATCAGGCCCTCGAAGATCGGGAAGCCCAGGAAGCGCATGCCCTCGAAGCCGTTGTTGGGCATTCCCGTGGTGGTCGGGATGTCCGACGCCGTCATGCCGATGCGCAGCACCTTCTCCTGGGCCGCGGCGGGTGCCAGCGACAGTGCCGAAGCGGCGAGCAACGCGGCGAGGGACAGACATTTCTTCATGGCATGGGCTCCTGTCTGTCGGGGCTCATGCAAGGAGCGGGCCGCCGCTCAGGCGGGCATCAACCGTTCAAACCGTGCCAGGTAGTCCGTGGCGTGCGCCTTGTAGTCGACGCCCGGCGTCTTCAGGTGGACATCGGACACCATGGCCCACAGCGCCTCGCGTAACGCGCTGGCCGCCTTCATGGCGGCAAACGAGCGGCGCAAGGCGTCGTCGGCCTTGCCCGCAAAATAGGCAGTGAGCAAGGCCTCGTCGTCGGCCGGCTCGTACGACCCGTTCGCCGACAGGTTGGCGAGATCGAACATCGCCGTGCCGAACCCGCCATACTCCCAATCGATCAGCCAGAGCCGCTTGCCGTCGTCCATCAGGTTGCCCGGCAGGAGGTCATGGTGGCCGAACACGATCGGCAGCGGCACCTGCATCTGCTCCAGCCGGTCGGCGACGGCGAGGTAGCGACGATCGGCACCGATCAGGCCGACGTAGTCGCGGATGACGTGGAACACCCAGAAGGCGTTGGCCGGTCCGCGCACGTGACGACCGACATTGCCGTGACACTGCTTCAGCAGCGCCGCCAATTGCCCGACGTTGGCGCGCATGTCCGGCTCGCCGAAGGTTCGCCCGTCGATGAAGCGCAGGACGGTGATGCCGCGCTCGGCATGGATGATCTCGGGCGACAGGCCCGCCTCGAAGGCTGCGATCGACGCCGCCCGCTCGCGATCGCGGAAGACGTGATGGACCGGGATGTCCTCGCCGCAGCGTGCGACGAACTTCTCGCCGCGATGCGTGACGACGAACGAGATGTTGGTGAGCCCGCCCTTCAGCGGCGCCAGCTCGACAGGTTCCTTCCAGCAGGCGAGCCGTGCGACCCTTTCTTCGAGGTCCGTCATCCATTCCTTTCGCAGCGCGGTGACGCGATCATTTCACGCTGCGCCCGCCCGCGCTACCTTGGCGCCGCCCTGGGAGGAATCGATGCCTGACGCACGCGTATCCAACACCATCACCGGCCGCGACGCCTTTCTGCGCGTGCTGAGCGACGAAGGCGTGACCAAGATGTTCGGCAATCCCGGCACCACCGAATTGCCGATCATGCACGCCCTCTCCTCGGCGCCCGAGATGGGCTACGTGCTCGGCCTGCAGGAAGCCGTCGTCATCTGCATGGCCGACGGCTACGCCCGCGCCTCGGGCAAGCTGGTGTCCTGCAACGTCCATGTCGCGCCCGGCCTCGGCAACGCCATCGGCTCGATCTATACCTCGCTGATGTCGGGCACGCCGATGATCGTCACCGCCGGCCAGCAGGAGCAGGGCCACGGCCTTACCGAGCCCCTGCTCTACGCGCCGCTGGTGCCGATCGCCCAGCCGGTCGTCAAATGGGCGACCGAGGTCAATCGCATCGAAGACCTGCCGCGCATCCTGCGCCGCGCCGCCAAGATCGCGACCACGGCGCCGACCGGCCCGGTGTTCATCTCGCTGCCCGGCGACATCCTGAACAACGAGGCGGCCATCGACATGGCCAAGGCGACGCGCGTCGACACGGCGGTGCGGCCGAGCGATGCCGCACTGGAGCAGCTCGCCAGACGGCTGCTGTCGGCCAAGAAGCCGGTGATCCTGGCCGGCCACGAGATCGCCATCGCCGATGCCTTCGCCGAGGCGACCGCGCTCGCCGAGACGCTGGGCGCGCCGGTGCTGCAGCAGACCGTGGCCTGGGGCGCGCACTATCCGTCCGAGCATGTCGCCTATCTCGGCGCGCTCAACCGCGACCAGAAGTACGTCCGCCGTGTGCTCAGCGACTACGACCTGATGTTCTGCGTCGGCGCCGACGTTCTCAAGATGTCGGTGTGGAGCGAGACCGAACCGCTGCCCGAGACCACGGCGGTGGCGATGGTGGGCTTGCGCGACTGGGAGATGGGCAAGAACTTCCCGGCCGAGATCGCCGTGCGTGCCGATGTGAAGGAGACGCTGAAGGCACTGGTGCCGCTCCTGAAGAAGCTGGGCGGCAGCGGCCTGGCCGACAAGGCCAAGGCATCGCTGACCGAGATCGCGACCCGCAACTGGAGCGCCCAGCGCGCCCAGCGCAAGGCCAAGCTCACCGCGCCCGCCAGCGAGAAGCCGCTGCATGCCGAATGGGCGATGATGCGGCTCGTCGAGAAGATGCCCAAGGACGCCATTCTGGTCGAGGAAGGGCTGACCAGCACGACGACCTTGTTCAACTATTTCCCCTTCCGCGACCGCAACAGCTATTTCGGCAATGTCAGCGGCGGAATCGGCTGGGGCATCGCCGCGGCGGTCGGCGTGCAGATCGCCCATCCGGCGCGCCGCGTCGTAGCGGTGATCGGCGACGGCAGCGCCATGTACTCGATCACGGCGCTGTGGAGTGCCGCCAACCAGAAGCTGCCGGTGGTGTTCGTCATCGCCAACAATGCCGGCTACCAGATCCTCAAGAACCGACTGAAACTGTTCCACGGCAACGACACGCCGATCGGCATGGACTTCAACGACCCGCCGATGGACATCGCCGCCATCGCCCGCGGCTTCGGCGTCGCCGCCGAGCGTGTCGACACGGCGGCGGGCTTCGACGATGCGCTCGACAAGGCCCTGGCCAGGAACGACGGCCCGAGCCTCATCGAGGTGATGATCAAGAGCTGACCCGAGGGAACGGGTCAGCTACTTCTTGCCTTTCTTGCGGGCGGCGGCGGGTGCCCTGCCGGACAATCCCTCGGCCGTGTTCAGCGTGAACTTGAAGAACGCGCCCATCGTCTTGTCGTCCAGCAGGGACGCCAGGACCATGTGCCGGTGAGAAGCGTTGGGGTCCTTCAGCCAGTAGCTCCGCAGTTGCGCCACGGCCTGGGCGAAGTTCGAGTTGGCATTGCCGAGAGCCTTGTCCCACTGCTTCTCGGTCGCATGCGTGTCATAGGCCCAATATGTACGGAACTCGAACCGGCCAAGGTCGGTGACCAGGAACGTGCCGCGATAGTGCACGCCCTCCATCAGCTTCCCGCACGAGGCCACGATCATGGCCTCGTTGTCGGCCAGGAAGGCGGTGAAGCCGCGGAACTCCTCCGGCGGCACCCGGTAGGTCCATTCGACGACGACGTTGCCGACGGCATACGAAGTGTCCACGGCGGGAGGCTCCTCAATGGCGACGAAGCTGTTGGAGCGGACCTCGGTCGGCACTTCCTTGGCTGACGGGGCGTTCGGAACGCCTCGGCGCAAGGTCAGTCTTCGAGCCAGTTCAAGATGCTTCTTGCTCTTCATGATGCTTTTCTCCCCGTTGTCTTCTGTCTGCTGGACGGTACAACTTCAACGATCAATCTTTGCACGAACTCACCCAGGCAGGCGAGAACATAGTCTGCCGCCTCCTGTCGCGACATCAACGGCTCGATACTGGCATAAAATTCCGCCTGCAGTTCCTTCAGCGGCTGGCCCCGGCACATCTCCAGGATCATCCACGCGGTCGCATTCAGTGTGTAGAGGTTGGGCTTCCTCGGCACGTAGACGAGGCAGACTTCGCGCTCCGGTACCGGCCTAAGCCGGAGCCCTCGGCTTCGCCTGAAAGACCCAGTCGGGAAGGACACGAAGGTCGACTCCATTGTTCAAGGTCGGGCAAAACGGATCGGCCGCGTCCCAGCGGCCGCGGAAGGCATAGGCTGCCGACCGACAGCCGCCGCGGCTGCCCTCGTTGGCATCGCAGGTCGAGCATGAGCTTTCGACCTCGCCGGCGCGCAGCGTACGGTAGAGCGGGTCGCGGTCCCAGATTTCCATGAACGGCGTGTCGCGCACATTGCCGAAATTGACGTATTCCCTCAGGTACGGGCAGCCGATCGAGTCGCCATAGGCGTTGACCGTCGCGCTCTGCCAGCAGCAATTGCGGTCGCGCGGATGCCAGGACTGCATCAGCCTCAGGCCGACGGGCGGCTTGAGCGAGGCGATCACGGCCATCTGCTCGTCGAGCGACAGGGCGAGATCGCTCCAGCGATGCTTCACCTGCCCCAACGGGTAGAGCCGGAGCACGCCGACGCGTTCTGCCCCGAGCCCGTGGGCCAGCTCGAGGATCGCCTGCATCTCGCCGGCATTGCGCCTGTTCAGGATCGTCAGCACATCGGTCTTGATACCGGCCTCGACGAGATTGCGTACGCCGGCGCAAGCCCGCGTGAAGCTGCCCGTCACACCGGCGAACCAGTCGTGCGTCTCGGCCCGGCAACCCATGAGGTCGACGAGGACGTGGCCCACCCTCGCCCGCTTCAGGCGGCGGGCCATGGCGGCATCGATCAGCGTTCCATTGGTCCGCAGCAGCGTCATCATCCGGCGGCTGACGTGGCGCAGGATCTCCAGGAAATCGGGCCGGTGCAACGGCTCACCGCCTTCGATGTAGGTCTGGATGACGCCGTTCTCGGCCAGATAGTCGATCAGCTTCAGCCATTCCTCGGTCGACAGTTCCCGCCGCTTTCTCGTCCGGCTGCAGTCGGCGTAGCAATGCCGGCATTCCTGATTGCAGGTCTCGGTGAAGGCGAAGGTCACTTTCGGGGGACGGTCGAACTGCGGAGTCATGTCACCTCTTGGCGTCAACCATCGCAACCAGGCGGACCAAGAGCAAGAGGCTTGGACAACCATGGGCCACTATTGTCGCTTGGATGTGGGCATGCGACCCTGAGTGGATGCCGCATTTCGTCTGATGGCGGGGAAACGGTAATGGAGTGCTCGGCATGTGGATCGTCGAATGCTGCGACGGCTAATTTCTGCGCCAACTGCGGCAATCGACTGAAGGCCCCGGCCGACGCCGGCGGGGGCGGCGCCGAGCGGCGACAGATTTCCGTGATGTTCTGCGACCTGGTCGGCTCCACCCCGCTGTCGGAGCGGCTTGACCCGGAAGACCTGACCACCGTCATCCTCGCCTATCGCACCGCCGTCCGGGACATCGCGACCGAGCTCGGCGGCTATGTCGCTCGCTACGTCGGCGACGGCATCCTGATCTATTTCGGTTATCCCCATGCCCAGGAGGACGACGCCGTCCGCGCCGTGCGTGCCGGCCTGCGCATCCTCCAGGAGATCGCGACTCTGGCGCAGCGCCTGAAGCTGCCCGTGGTGTCGCCGCTGCAGAGCCATATCGGCATTCACACCGGCCTGGTCATCGTCGGCGACATCGGCTCCGGTGCGATGGTCGAGCATCACGGTGTGGTCGGCGAAACGCCCAACGTCGCGGCCCGCATCGAAAAGCTCGCCCCGCCCAATACCGTCCTGATAAGCGGCGCCACCTACGAGCTCGTGGCGTTTCATTTTCGTTGCATCCGCCTCGAACCACAGCGCATCGAGGGCATCTCGCGAGCCGTCGACCTCTATCGCGTCGACGAAGCCATGGGGCGCCTCGCCGGCCCCGCGGGCGATCCGACACCGCTGGTCGATCGCACGGTCGAGCTTGGCCTGCTGCGCGACGGCTGGGCGCGCGCCAAGCGGCGCAACGGCCAGCTGTTCGTCCTGTCGGGCGAGCCCGGTGTCGGCAAGAGCCGCCTCACCCGGAACCTGACTGCCATGGCGGCCGGCGACGGCGGCCAGACGCTGAGCTGCTATTGCGGTCGCGAGAATGCCGACAGCGCCTTCTTCCCCATCATCCAGATGATGCGGGCCGAATTCGATCTCGGATCCGAGGACGGTCACAAAGACGCCTATCATCGCCTCGCCGAAACACTCGACGAGATGGCCATGCCGGACGATGCGGTCGACGTGCTGGCGGCCTTCCTGCCCGTGCCCTCGCCGCCGGGGGTCGAGTCGCCTCGCCTGTCCCCCGAGGGCTTGCGCCAGCGCGTCATGGAAGTCGTCATGCTGTGGTTCTACCGCCGGGCCGAGGAACGTCCCGTCCTGTTCGTCCTCGAAGACCTCCATTGGGCCGATGCCTCGACGCTCGAGTTGCTCGAACTGATCTCGCGCAACGTCATGATCTCCAAGCTCATGATCGTGCTGACCACGCGTTCGGACTCGGGCCATCTCCTCGCCCCCCTGTCGAATATCAGGGAGATCGCGCTGGAACGACTTCCGCCCGACTACATGCTGCAGCTTTGCGGCCTTTTGACCGAGACCCGGGCGCTGCCCGATTCGCTTCGCCAACAGGTCGTCGAACGCAGTGACGGCATCCCGCTGTTCCTCGAGGAACAGGTCAAGACGATCTATGAAACAGTGGGAGCGACCGGGTTTGCCAATGCCGGCAACGACGTGCAGGAACATCTCGACATTCCGAGATCCCTGCACGGCCTGCTCACGGCACGCCTCGATCGCCTGACGGTCGGCAAGACCATCGCCCAGATTGCCGCCGTCATCGGCCGCGAATTCCCGATCAGCGTCCTGTCCGGCGTGGCGCTCTTGAGCAGGGAGCAACTCGACAATGGACTTCGCGAGCTGACCCACTCGGATATCATCTATCCGAGCAACGTCGGCGCGGGCACGACCTACGCCTTCAGGCACTCCCTGGTCCACGAGGCCGCCTATCAGATCCAGTTGCGGTCCCGCCGGCAGGATTATCATGGCCAGGTGGCGCGCGTTTATCTCAGCGCCATGCCGAGCATCGTCGACACCCAGCCCGAGATCGTGGCCCACCACTTCGAACGGGCGGGCGCCCGCGAATCCTCAGCCCGCTATTGGTATCTCGCCGGAATGCGGGCGCGCGCGCAATCGGCGTACCAGGAGGCGGCGAGCCATTTCAGGAAGGCCCTGCGCCAGCTCGAGGCCCTGCCCTCGACGCCGAAATCGCTGCGGGACGAGATCCGCACCACCGTCGCCCTGGGATCGACCCTGATCGCGACGCACGGCTATGCCGCTCCCGAGGTACGGACCGTCTATGACCGGGCGAGCGAACTCGCCGAGAAGGGCGGACAGACGCAGGAGCTCATCGCCTCGCTCAACGGCGTTCTGGCCTTCCTTCAGGTCCGCGGACCGCTGTCGGAAGCATTCAGCCTCGCCACGCGCATCGTCGATCTGGCCAAGGGCACCGAGGATCTGGTGCTGATTGCCGGCGCATATCGACGGCTCGGCTGGTGTTGCTTCTGTTACGGGCGAATTGCAGAAGGCCGCCAGCACCTCGCCCATGCCGCCAATCTCTACGATCCGGCGAAGGCGAAGACCTATGTCGACGTCCACAACGCCGACCCCGGTGTCCTGGGGTCGATCAATCTCGCCTGGGTCGAATGGTTCGCCGGCGACGTCGACCGGGCGCGAGAATATTCCCAGCGCGCCCGCGAGGCGGCCGAGGCGCTGGATCACCCTCTCAGCCTCGCCTATGCGCTCACCATGTCGGCGGCGGTCGCACAGGGCCTGGACGATGTCGAGGCGACCCACGAGTTCGCCACTCGAGCGATAGCGCTGGCTGGCCGCAATGTCTTCGCCTACTGGCGCGCCTGGGCGACGACCCTTCACGGCTGGACGATGGCCCGCAAGGGGCAGCTCGAGGCCGGTCTTGAGACCATGCTTGCCGGCTTGCGGGCCTATGAGGAGACCGGCGCACAGCTCTTCAAGCCCTATGTGCTGGCCCTGATCGCCGACGCCTATCGCATGCTCGGCCGCTACTCCGAGGGGCTGGCGTTTCTCGACGAGGCGGCATCCTGCGCCTTGCACGCCGAGGTCCGCTTCTATGACGCCGAGATTCTGCGCATCAGGGGCGAACTCACAGCCGTGCTCGGCGACACTGCCGAAGCCGAGCGTTGCTACGGGCAGGCGCTGGAGCTGGCGATTGGGCAAGGTGCGGGATCGCTGCGCGCGCGCATCGAGACCAGCCTCGCCAGCGTACGCCGCAGCTCCATCGCCTAGAGCGTGATGGGTTTAGCTTGGGGGTATCCTGCCTCGGCGAAGTAGTTTGAGCATTCGGTGGGTGTTGTAAG
>JAIEOV010000119.1 GCA_019750135.1 Reyranella sp.
TCTACACCGAGCAGGAGTGTTGGAACTACCTCAAACACGCCGGATACGCTTCCGATTAAGCGCTCGCCGCTCTAGGCCACCGTCCAGCCTTTCATCCGTTTTGGCGAGATTGTCTGGTAACTTGGCAAGAGCTTCGGCAACGACGCGAGGAAGACTATCGAAGAGCCGAAAGGTGATGAATTGAACCGTTTCGGCCGAGTCGAAATGGGGAAGATACCCGCGAGAATTCCATCCTTTATGCGTCACGCTCATCACCGGTCTCGGCACCTCATGAGCGCGCTGGAAGCGCGCGGTCCGGAAGACTCAATTCAGCGGGAACGGGAAGTACTTGTCGTTGATCTTCTTATAGGTCCCGTCGGTCATCATCTCGCCGAACGCCTTGTTCAGCGCATCGCGCAGCTTCGAGTCTTCCTTGCGCAGGCCGGCGGAGACGCCCAACCCGAGCGTCTGGTTGTCCTTGATGTCCTGGCCGACGATCTCGCAGCATTTGCCCTCGGGCTTCTGGCTCCACAGCCAGAGCTGCGCCTTGTCGCCGAACACGGCGTCGACCTCGTTCTTGGCCAGCGCATCGAGCGCCTCGGCGATGGTGTTGTAGCGCTTGAGCTGGGCCGAGCGGCGGAAGCTCTTGTCGGCCCAGTCGGCATGCGTCGAATCCTTCTGGATGCCGATGCGCTTGTTGCGCAGCAGCGACGGCGGCCCGTCGAACGGCGCGCCCTTGGCGGCGATGAAGGCGCCGGGCGACAGGTAGTAGCGGCGCGACAGGCCCATGCGCTTGCGCCGCTCGCTGGTCACTTCCATCGACGACATGATGACGTCGAACTTCTTGTCGATCAGGCCGGGGATCAGGTCGTCCCACTTGAAGGCGGCGAACTCGCACTCCGCCTTGATGCGCTGGCAGGCTTCCTGCGCCAGCTCCATCTCGAAGCCGGCCGGCAGGCCCTTGCGGTCGAGGTAGTTGAACGGCGGGTAGGCCGCCTCGGTCGCCACCGTGATCTTGAAGGCGGGTGTCCCGAACTTCGAGGCCGGCTTGGCCGGCGCCGCCGCGGGTTTTGGCGCCGGGGCCGCGGGCTTGGCCGGCGGCTTGGGCGGCGTCTGCGGCTGTTGCGGCGGTGACTGCTGGCCGAGGGCTACGCCGGCCGTCGCCAAGAGCACCAGAAGGGCGGCCAAAGCCCTCATGTGACCAGCCGCTCCAGCACCGCGTTCAGCCGCTGCCGGCCTGCTTGGGTGGCTCGAAGGTGCGTGGCGTCGACCTCGACGTAGCCGGCCTTCACCAGGGGCGCCAAACGCCGCTCGCCCAGCGCCGCCACGGGGTCGGCCCCGGCCATGGACGCGAACATGGACCGGTCGATGCCCTCGGCCAGCCGCAGTCCCATCATCAACGCCTCCTCCACCAGATCCTGCCCGGCCACCAGGGTCGTCTCGGCCGTGCCGTGGCCGTCGCGCTCGACGGCTTCCAGCCAGGCTTCCGGCCCGCTCGCCCGCCGGGTGGCGCGTTTGCCCGCATCCTCGGCGAACCGACCATGCGCGCCCGGCCCGATGCCGACGTAATCCTGATACCGCCAATAGATCAAATTATGGCGGCAGGCAGCTCCGGGGCGGGCATGGTTGGAAATCTCGTAGGCCGGCAGGCCGGCGGTCGCGAGCCGCTGCTGGGTCAGCTCGAACATCGCCGCCGCCTGGTCCTCGCCCGGCAAGGCGAAGGCGCCGCGGGCATGGTCGGTGAAGAAGCGCGTCCCGCGCTCGATGGTCAGCTGGTAGAGCGACAGATGCTCGCCGGCCAAGGCCAGCGCCCGCGCGAGCTCGTCCGCCCACGCCGCTTCGGTCTGGCCGGGTCGGGCATAGATCAGGTCGAACGAATAGCGTGCGAAATGCCGGCGCGCCGTGGCGATGGCGTCGATCGCCTCGTCAGCGGAGTGCTCCCGGCCGAGGAAACGTAGCGACGCCGCATCGAGCGCCTGCACGCCCAGCGACACTCGATTGACGCCGGCCTCGGCCAATGCGGCGAAACGAGCGGCTTCGACCGAGGTCGGATTGGCCTCGAGCGTGATCTCGACGTCGGCTGCTGTATCCCAGAGCGCCTTCACGCGCTCGATCACCGCGCCCGCGGTCTCGGGCTGCATCAGCGAGGGCGTGCCGCCGCCGAAGAACATCGTCTCGACGCGCCGCCCGGGCGCCTCGCGCGCGGCGTGCTCCAGCTCCTTCAGCAGCGCGTCGCGCCAGCGAGTTTGATCAACGCCGTCGCGGACATGGGAATTGAAATCGCAGTAAGGACACTTCGACTTGCAGAAAGGCCAATGAACGTAAACGCCCAACGGCGCCGTCATTTGAAGCAGGCCTCCACGAGCATGCGAAAGGCGCGGCCGCGATGGCTGATGGCGTTCTTCTCTGCCTCGGTCATCTCGGCGTTGGTGCGCGTGTCTCCTTGGGGCTGGAAGCAGGGATCGTAGCCATGCCCGCCGCTGCCGCGCGGCGGCCAGACGATGCGGCCGTCGAGCGTGCCATGCACCAGCTCGAGATGCTCGTCGGGCCAGGCCAGCACCAGCACGCAATGGAAAGTGGCCGTGCGGGCGGCATCGGTATCCGGCACCTTGCGCTCGGCCAGCTCGTCCTGGATGCGCTTCATGCCGACCATGGCGTCGCGCGTCGGGCCTTCCCAGTCGGCGGTGTAGACGCCGGGCTGGTCGTCGAGGGCATGCACGCTCAGGCCGGAATCGTCGGCCAGCGCCGGCAGGCCGCTGGCACGCGTCGCCGCCAGGGCTTTCAAGATCGCGTTTTCCTCGAAGGTCGTGCCGGTCTCCTCGGGGACCGGCAATCCCAGTTCGCCGGCCGACACGATCTCGACGCCGAGCGGCGAAAGCATCGTGCGGATCTCGCCCGCCTTGCCGCGATTGTGGGTCGCTACAACGAGCTTGGGACCGGCGAAGCGGCGGGCCATTACGACTTGCCGATCGCGAGGCGTTGCAGGCGCGTCAGCTCGCCGATGCCCTTCTTGGCGAGCTCGAGCAGGGCGATGAATTCCGGCTCGCTGAACGGTTTGTCCTCGGCCGTACCCTGCACCTCGACGATGCCGCCCGAGCCGGTCAGCACGAAGTTGGCGTCGGCCTGGGCCTTGGAATCCTCCGGATAGTCGAGGTCGAGCACCGGCATGCCCTCCCACAGTCCGCACGACACGGCGGCGACCTGGCCGGTGATGGGGCTGGCCGTGAGCTTGCCTTCCTTGATCAGCCGCTCGAAGGCGAAATGCAGCGCCACCCAGGAGCCGGTGATGCTGGCGGTGCGCGTGCCGCCGTCGGCCTGCAGGACGTCGCAGTCGATGTTGATCTGGCGCTCGCCCATGGCGGTGAGGTCGACCACGGCGCGCAGCGAGCGGCCGATCAGGCGCTGGATCTCCTGGGTGCGGCCCGACTGCTTGCCGCGGGCGGCCTCGCGGTCGGTGCGGGTATGGGTCGAGCGCGGCAGCATGCCGTATTCGGCGGTCACCCAGCCCTTGCCGGTGTTGCGCATCCAGGGCGGCACCCGTTCGTCGATCGAGGCCGTGCACAGCACATGGGTGTCGCCGAATTTCACCAGGCACGACCCTTCGGCATGGCGCGAGAAGCCCGGTTCGAGGGACACGGGGCGAAGCTGGTCGGGGGCGCGGCCGGAAGGGCGCATGAGATCTCCTGAAAACGCGGGCCGCAGGGTTTAGCGCCGGGGGCCGGGCAAATCCAGCCACTGATCGGTCCCCCGGGCTGCGTTGACCGGACCCCTTGCACTACCTACATTTTTTCCATGGCGATTCATCGCATTGGCCCGGTTCGCAGTGTCCTGACGGAGCTTCCAGAGGGCCCACGGCAGACCGCCTCGGTGGCCGAGCTGAATGAGCGGGCCCGCGAGGTGCTGCGGCACGTCGTCGAGGGCTACGTCGAGACTGGTGAGCCGGTGGGCTCCCGGGCGCTGACCCGCAAGCTCACCGAGACCCTGTCGCCCGCCACCATCCGCAACATCATGGCTGACCTGCAGGATCTGGGGCTGCTCTACGCCCCGCACACCTCGGCCGGCCGCCTGCCGACCGAGGCCGGGCTAAAACTGTTCGTCAACGGCCTCCTCGAAGTCGGCAACCTCTCGGACGACGAGCGCGAGAGCATCGAGGCGCGCTGCCGCACCGTCGGGCGCAGCGTCACCGAGGCGCTGGAGCAGGCGACCACGCTCCTGTCCGGCCTGTCGCGCTGTGCCGGCGTGGTCATGGCTCCCAAGACCGAGCAGCCGCTGAAGCACATCGAGTTCGTCAATCTCGGCCCTGGCCGTGCCCTCGTGGTGACCGTCACTCAGTCGGGCCATGTCGAGAACCGCGTCATCGACACGCCGCTCGGGATGCCGCCGTCGGCGCTGGTCGAGGCCGGCAACTATCTCAGCGCCCGCCTGATCGGCCGCACCATCGAGGAGGCGCGCCGACAGATCCTCGACGATCTCACACTGAAGCGCGCCGAGCTCGATGAGCTCACCGCCAAGGTGATCGAATCGGGCATGGCGACCTGGGCCGGCGAGCCCGGCAGCGCGCTGATCGTGCGCGGCCAGGCGCGGTTGCTGGAGGACATCACGGCGATCGAAGACCTCGAGCGTGTGCGCACGCTGTTCGATGCGCTGGAGCGCGGCGAGAGCTTCGTGCGTCTGCTCGAGCTCGCCAACGTGGCGTCGGGCGTGCAGATCTTCATCGGCGCCGACAATCCGTTGTTCGCCAACACCGGCTGCTCGATGGTGGTGGCGCCGTTCCGCGATTCTCAGGAGCGCATCCTGGGCGCCATCGGCGTCATCGGCCCGACGCGCTTGAACTACGCGCGGATCATCCCGCTGGTCGACTACACCGCCCGCACCATCGGCCGCGTCGTGGGGTGACTCACCAGTCCTGTTCGTCGAAGTCCTCGAACTGCTTCATGTCGTCGTCGCCTTCCTTGGCGACAGGCGCGGTCTCGTTGGCCGGGAGCGAGTGCACGTTGATCGTCGTCTCCGGCCCGATCAGCGTCACCAGCTCCAGCAGGTCCTCGCGCTTGAAGGCGACGCACCCTTGCGTCGGTGAATAGTCGTCCTTCGCGACGTGCAGGAAGATCGCGCTGCCCCACTCGCCTTCCGGCGGGTCGTCGTTGTAACCGACGACAACCACGAGGTCGTACAGCCCGTCCTCACGCCACATCTTCTCGTGGCTCCAGTCATTGGGGATATGGACCAGCCGGTTGTAGGTCGGCGAGCGCGGGTCGTCGCACCAGCCGTCGTTCTCTGCGATAGGCCGGGCCGGCAGGCGGACCTTGGGCAGTACCAGCCGGTCGTTGCGAAAGTAGATCCGTCGCAGCGGATAGGACCCGGCCGGCGTGGCGGCATCGCCTTCGACCTTGTCCTCGCGCACTCCGCCTGCACCCACCGTGCAGCGCCAGCGCCGGTCGCCCAAAACGGCCCAGCCCAGCGAGGTTTCGCCGGAATCGGCCTGCACCGTAAGGACATCAGGGTCGGACATTGCCTAACTCTCCGCTGCTCTTCATAAAGGCTCGCTCTTTTGGGAGAAAGCGATGGCTTATGTCGTGACGCCGCCGTCAACGGTCGGCGTGCCGGTCAACGGTACCGGCGATCTGTTCCCGGTCCGCCGCATCTTCTGCGTCGGCCGCAACTATGCCGCCCACGCCCGCGAGATGGGCCACGATCCCGACCGCGAGCCGCCGTTCTTCTTCACCAAGCCGGCCGATGCGATCGTCATCTGCGCCGACCCCAAGAACCCGACCAAGGTCGCCTATCCTTCGGCCACCAAGAACCTGCACCACGAGATGGAGCTGGTCGTGGCCATGAAGTCGGGCGGCACCAACATCCCGGTCGACAAGGCGCTCGACCATGTCTTCGGCTACGCCGTCGGCCTCGATATGACCCGCCGCGACCTGCAAAACCAAGCCAAGGACATGGGCCGGCCGTGGGACATGGGCAAGGGCTTCGACCAGTCGGCGCCGATCGGCGAGATCTTCCCGGCGTCGAAGATCGGCCATCCGTCGAAAGGCACCATCCAGCTCGACGTCAACGGCAAGACCCGCCAGAAGTCCGATCTCAACGCGCTGATCTGGAGCGTGCCGGAGACGATCTCCTATCTCTCCGGCCTGGTGGCGCTGGCCGCGGGCGACCTGATCTACACCGGCACGCCCGACGGCGTCGCCGCCGTGGTCAAGGGCGACACGCTGGCGGGCTTTGTCGATGGTTGTGGCACGGTGACCTGCACGCTGGTGTAAGTCACCGAAAGAACGAAACGTAGGGGGAGCGTCGCGATGAAGGTGAATTCAAAGATCCGATCCATCGAGACGCTCGCTGCCGACGCCGGATTTCGAAACTACTACTTCGTCAAGGTCACGACCGAAGACGGCATCGTCGGCTGGAGCGAGTACGACGAAGGTTTTGGCGCACCCGGCGTCGGTACGGCGATCGCCAAGCTCTCGGACCGCCTGATCGGCCAGCCGGTCGGCGACCACGAGCGCCTCTACGCCGAGCTTTACTCAATCACGCGGCCGGCCGCCGGCGGCGTCGTCGCCCTGGCGCTCGGCGCCATCGAGAACGCGCTTCTGGATGCCAAGGCCAAGGCGCTGGGCGTGCCGTGCTACGAGCTTCTGGGCGGCAAGATCCGCGATCGCATCCGGGTCTACTGGTCGCACTGCGCGACCTGGCGCATCAATCATCCGAGCTACTTCAAGCCCGCGATCACCGATCTGGATGGCGTGAAGGCGATCGGCCGCGAGGTGCGCGAGAAGGGCTTTACGGCGATGAAGACCAACATCTTCATCTACGACAACGACAAGAAGAACCCGAAGGGCTGGCGTCCTGGTTTCGGCGCGCCGAACTACCCCGAGCGCAACGTCGATCGCCACGTGCTGCGCAATCTCCGCATGCATCTCGAAGCGATCCGCGAGGGCGCGGGGCCCGACGTCGATCTGTTGCTGGATCTCAATTTCAACGCCAGCACCGAGGGCTATCTGAAAATCCTGCGGTCCATCCGCGATCTCGATATGTTCTGGATCGAGATCGACAGCTATAGTCCCGAGGCGCTGGGCCTGATCCGCCGCCAGAGCCCGCATCCCATTTCTTCTTGCGAGACGCTTCTCGGCATTCGCGATTTCCTGCCGTACTTCCGCGAGCAGTCGATGGACGTGGCGATCATCGACACGCCATGGAACGGCGTCTGGCAGTCGATGAAGATCGCGAACCTGGCCGAAGCGCACGAGGTCAACGTCGCGCCGCATAATTTCTACGGCCATCTCTGCACCATGATGAACGCGCACTTCGCGGCCTCGGTGCCGAACTTGCGCATCATGGAGACCGACATCGATCGCCTGGCATGGGATCACGAGCTCTTCACGCATGTCCCCGAGTTCAAGGACGGCCACCTCATCATGCCGTCACGTCCCGGCTGGGGCACCGAGCCGGTCGAAGAGGCGATCAAGGCGCACCCGCCCAAGCAAGCCACCGGCGGCCTGGCGAGCTACGGCCGCAAGTCTTAGCTATCTCGCCGGACCGCGGGCCTGGAGGTCCGCGGTCCGGCAAGACTACAACTGCTTCGCGCTGAACGTATCGCACTTCCGCGGATCGCCGCTCTCGAGCCCGATGCGGAACCACCGCATGCGCTGCGCGCTGCTGCCGTGCGTAAAGCTGTCGGGCACGACGCGGCCCTGCGCCTGGCGCTGCAGGCGGTCGTCGCCGATCGCCGAGGCGGCGGCCAGCGCCTGCTCGACGTCACGGTCGTCGATCATCTTGCCGCCGCGCGCGGCGTCAGCGCGGTTGGCCCAGACGCCGGCGAAGCAATCGGCCTGCAGCTCGACCCGCACCGACAGCGCATTGGCGTCGCGCTTGCTCATGCGCTCCTTCATCTGCTCGGTCTTGGCGCTGATGCCCAAAAGGTTCTGGACGTGGTGGCCGACCTCGTGGGCGATCACGTAGGCCTGCGGGAACTGGCCGGGCGAGTGGAAGCGCCTGGCAAGGTCGTCGAAGAAGGCAAGGTCGAGATAGACCCGCTGGTCTGCCGGGCAATAGAACGGCCCCATCGCCGACTGGCCGACGCCGCATTCGGTGCGCGTGGCGTCGCGGTAGAGCACCAGCCGGGGCTCGCGATACTGCCGGCCGAGGTCTCGAAAAGCGCTGTTCCAGACGTCCTCTGTGCTCTTCAGCACACGCGAGACGAACTGGGTCTCGGCGTCGCCCGCCTGCTGCTGCGGCTGCTGGCGCGGGGCGGTCCGGGTGGTGGTCTGGGTCGGCGCCGGCTCGTAGCTCGAGCCGCCGCCCCCCAGCAGGGCGGAGGGGTCGGCGCCGAAGATCAGGGCAAGGACGATGAAGGCCACGAAACCCAAGCCGCCCTTGAACAGGCCACCGCCGCCGCCCGTCGGGATGGGGATGCCGCCCATGCCACCCATACCGCCGCCGCCACCGAAATAGCCGCCTTCGCCGCGGCGATCCTCGATGTTGCTGCTTTCGTCGCCGTCCATCTGCATAGAAGCGTCTCCTGGGTCGAGATCGGCCGCGGATTGACTATATTGGGGGCGAGATGAGCCTTTCCATCGCCACCTGGAACATCAATTCGGTCCGCCTCAGGATCAATAACGTCAAACGCTATCTCAGGATGCGCAAGCCCGATGTGCTGTGTCTCCAGGAGACCAAGTGCCCGGACGAATTCTTCCCGCACAAGGCTTTCGAGGAGCTAAGGTACACGCACCGGCTGGTCCAGGGCATGAAGTCCTACAACGGCGTGGCGATCCTCTCCAAGGTGCCGTTCACGGCCAGGAACATCCATCATCGCTGCGGCAAGGAGGATTGCCAGCACATCGAGGTTGCGCTCGACACCGGTGCCGATCCCGTCCTGGTCGACAACCTCTACATCCCGGCCGGCGGCGACATCCCCGATCCGGCGGTGAACGACAAGTTCGCGCACAAGCTCGATTTCTACCGCGAGATGGCGCAGTGGTTCGTCGATCGCAAGACCAAGGCGGGCGCCGCCAAGGGGCAGCGCCGCATCGCCGTCGGCGATCTCAATGTGGCGCCGCTCGAGCACGACGTCTGGAGCCACAAGCAGCTCCTCAAGATCGTGTCGCACACGCCGGTCGAGGTCGAGCTGTTCGGCCGGCTGCAGGCGTCGCTCGACTGGATCGACGTGCCGCGCCGCTTCGTGCCCGAGGACAAGAAGCTCTATTCGTGGTGGAGCTACCGCAACAACGACTGGCGCGCCTCGAACCGCGGCCGGCGGCTGGATCACATCCTCGCCTCGCCGGCGCTGTCGGGCGCCATCCGGAGTCATCGCATCGACGTCGACTTGCGCGACTGGAAGCAGGCATCCGACCACGTGCCGGTGATGGCGACGTTCGAGGTCTGAAGGGAGAAGCACATGACGTTAGGCGGTTTCATCGGCGTTCTGGTCATCGGCCTGATCGTGGGTCTCCTGGCGCGCTTCATCACGCCGGGCCCCAACCCGCGCGGCATCATCGTCACCATCGTCATCGGCATCGTCGGCGCCTTCATCGCCACGGTGGGCGGCCAGGTGCTGCACCTCTATGCGCCGGGTGAGCCGGCGGGCTTCATCGGCTCGGTGGTCGGCGCCGTCGTCCTGTTGGTGCTGCTGCGGCTATTCAGCCGCTGACCTGATAGAGAAAATACCGGTCCTTCGGCACGCCCGGCGGCTCGGGCTGGCGGCGCCAGCGCGCCACGTCGAGCGGCTGGTTGGCCAGCACGTAGCCGCGCGGTCCGACGAGCGCGTCGAGCGCCGGGCCGAGCCATTTGCCCATCGCCATGTTGGCGGCGTGATCGCCCGTGCCGAGATCGGTATGGATCAGGGCCGCCGTCGCGCCGAGCTTCTCGGCTGCCCTGGGGATCGCCTCGCGCGCCTCGCCCAGGAACAGCCGATCGTCCGGCGGGATGCAGTCGGGATGGGCCGCTACCTTGCGCTCAAAGACATAGATGTCGCGGCCGGGGAAGAGATCGCGCAGATGATCGTAGGTGCGGCCGTTGCCCAGGCCGACCTCGAGGATGGGGCCGGGCAGGGCGTCGATCCTGGGCTTCAGGAAATTCAGGCAGTCGCGTTGCGCCTGCATGCGCGCGATGAAGCTGTCGAGGCGGCTCATTGGGGCTACAAACTCACCTCACCCTGAGGAGCATCGCGCAGCGATGCGTCTCGAAGGGTGGGCCATCTGCCTTGCTGTTGCCCACCCTTCGAGACGCGGCCTGCGGCCGCTCCCCAGGGTGAGGTGGTGGTTGTGTCGGTGTTGGTTCACTTGCGGATCAGATCTAAGCCGCCTTGTTCGCCGTCGCCTCGCGCAGCTTCTTGTTGGTGTCCTCCACGCGGTGCGCCAGCTCGCGCATGATCTCGATGGCCATCGTCGGGAACTCGCCGACCATGCGGTAGAACGTGTCCTTGGAGATCTTCAGCGTGTTGAGCGGTTGGCGCGCCTTGATGGTGGCGGTGCGCGGCACGTCGCACAGGATGGCGATCTCGCCGAAGAAGTCGTTCTTGCTCATCTCGGAAACCCGGATCTGCCCGGCCGGTGTGTCGATCAGCACGTCGGCGACGCCGCCCAGGATGACGTACATGGCGTCCCCCGGGTCGCCCTGGTGGCAGACCTCCTGGCCCTCGTTGTAGTTCACGCGCTCGCTGGTGAAGGCCAGCAGCTTCAGCTTGGCCGGCTCGATCTTCGACAGGATCGGCACGCCCTTCAGCAGTTCGACTTCTTCGTTGAGGTTCATCGCGTCCTCCTGAATTCCCTCACGACGCCATCAACTCGGCGTACAGCCCACCTTTTGCCGCCAGCTCGGCTGGCTTGCCATGGGCGGCGATCCTGCCACCCTGCATAACGACGATCTGCTCGAACGGCTCCGCCTGAGTCGGCCGGTTGGCGATCCAGACGACGCCGCGGCCGTCCTTCTTCGCCATCGCCAGAATGTTGTCGCGGATTCTGTCCTGCGTGCGGCCGTCGAACGACGCGACCGCCTCGTTCACGACCAGGAGCTGCGGCCGCTTGATCAGGGCGCGGGCGATGCCGAGCTTCTGGCGCTGCGTCGCGGTGAGACGCTTGCCGCCGACACCGACATTGTACTCCAACCCGACCTCGATCACCGAGTTGTGCAGGCCAAGCTCGTTCAGCACGTCGGAGATCAGCGTGCCGATGCGCTGCTCGCCCTGGGCCTGGCCGTAGACCAGGCGGCCGAACAGGATGTTGTCCTGCAGGGTGGCGGCGCTGTTGTAGCGCTGGAAGTCGTAGAACTCGACGGCACCGCGCAACGACTCGGGCAGGCCGGAGGCGAAGGCGTGGCGCGCCGCCAGCAGCCGCTCCTCCATCTCCGCATCGATCAGGCCCAGGCGATGGCGCGCCTCGATGTAGCGGAAGGGCAAGGTCATCAGGCGCGGCCGGTCGGCCTCGGGCACGGCGTCGATGCCCTTGCCGCCCAGGCGCTGCAGCAGCAGGCGCACGTTGGGCAGCTCGTCGGCCGAGATGAAGCTGTACTGCTCGAACAGCGGATTGTCGGGCGACAGGCCGGAAAACAGCTCGACCATGGTCTCGGCGATGGTGAGGCCCATGCGCTGCAGGTCGAGATCGATGCCGGTCGATCGCAGCACCGACTGCATGTAGGGATCGACGGCGATGTTGTCGCCGGCGAAGTCCTTGCCGAGCGGCGTGCCGAACAGGATGTTCTCGGCGACCGACAGGTTGCGGTTGTAACGGTCGGCGTTGAAGGTCTCGACCAGCCCGGCGTAGCTCGGATCCTGCAGGCGGCCATGCAGCTCATGTCGGGCCTTCAGGATTCGCTCAGCCAGATCGGGTCGCAGCGCCTGATCGACCGTGCCGCGCAGGCCGAGGGCATAGATGTCCTCGTCGAGCTCGACGTTCTTCAACGCCTCGACAATGCGCGGCAGCAGGTCGGCCGGTCCGGTCGCACCCGCCAGCTCATAGTCGATCCAGTCGTCGTTGGGATCGAGCGCCGGATTGCCGGCGCGCTCGGACTCCCGACGGAACTGTTCACGCTCCGCCTTGGTCTTTTCGTCGTAGGTGGCGGGCGCGACCGGCCGGATCTTCAGCCCGAACAGAAGGTTGTCGCGCACCGAGACGGGGAACAGGTAGGTCTCCTGCCCGACATACGAGGTCCGCGCGCCCAGCACGTACTCGGGTACTTGGAAGAAGTCGGTGCCGTCGAGCTTGATGGAACCGCCGCTCGGCATGACGGTGCGCGCCAGCAGCTGACCCAGCACGTCCTTGCCCGAGCTCGATCCGCCGATCACGGCGAGCCGGCTGCACGTCGGCAGCGCCAAGGACACGCTGTCGAGCTGCTTGACCCGTCCATCCTCGGAAACCGTGACGCCTGCCAATGCCAGTTGCTGTCCCAGCGGAGGCGGCGGCCCGTCCGGCAACACCTGCAACTCCGGGGGCATCATCCCCTCAGGCTGGAACTGGTCGATCACCTGTTCGTACTTGATCTGGACGTCCTGGCGCTGCTGGTCCCAGTCGAGCAGCTCCTTGATCGGCGACGGCAGGTCCTTGTAGGCCAGCAGCACGCCCACCACGGCGCCGACATCCATGTGGCCGGTCAGGGCGAAATAGCCGCCGATCAGGTAGATGGCGAACGGCGTCGCCTGCGACAGGATGTTGTTCCAGAACTTGGCGACGAACTTCTTCTGGTAGAGGTCGAAGCGGATCTTGAAGATCTTGCCGAGGCGCTCGGAAATGTCGGCGCGCTCGTAGTTGGCGGCGCCATGGATGTGGATCTCGTGCACGCCGTCGGCGGTCTCGGCGATGCGGCCGGCGAGCTGGCGGGCCGTGATCTGGCGCTGGCGGCCGAGCACCAGTACCGGCCGGCGCAAGCGCGGCACGATCGCCATCTGCACGGCCAGCAGCACGACGACGACGATGCCGAGCAGCCAGTTCTGCAGCATGATGAACAGGATCGCCGTCAGCGCCTGGCCGCCCAGGAACATCGGCTGGACGAAGGCGTCACCGATGAAGCCGCCGAGCGGCTCGACCTCGTCCTTGATCATGGTCGCGAGCTCGGCCTGCTTGACCTTGCGGAAGTGCGCGGGCGGAAAGCGCAGGATGCGCTCGTACAGCTCATAGCGCAGACGGCGCAGCATGCGTTCGCCCATGCGGCCCTTCTGGGTGTTGATCGTCTTCTTGAACAGGCCGTTGATCACAACGGCGGCCAGGAAGACGAAGCTCATGGTCACCAGGTAGCCGAGCTGGTCGACCTGAAAGCCGTCGAAGATGCGGACAACCTTTCCAGGCAGGAACGCCGAGAGGTCGAGCTCCCAGACCAGGAAGGGGATGGTCTTGCTGTGCTTGAACGCGTTGCCCTGGATGCCGTTGTTGACGATGTCCTTGGGCACAGTCAGCGACATGAAATAGAAAACCTGGGCAAGCACCACGAGGCCCAGGATGACGATCTGCTCGGGCCTGCTGTGCCGCCATATGTAGGTGAACAGATTGCGCTGCATCAAAATCCGCGGTCGAAGCCCCCCAGGTGCGCCCGCCCCATTCTCCTATATTAGATCAGGCCCTTGATTACATTCGATATTTTGCATTGCGACAGGGGTTCGCGTGCCCGTCCCATTATGGCATAGTCCGGCCGGATTCACCGGTCGGGGCAGGACGCGCTTCGGCAAGGAGAGACGTTCGCATGCCTAACAGCCGGTCAAAGCGTGTGCTGCTCTACAGCCACGACTCCTTCGGGCTCGGCCATGTGAGCCGATGCCGCACCATCGCCAACGCCCTGGTGGCGGCCGATCCCAACGTTTCGGTCCTGATCGTATCGGGCTCGCCGGTCATCGGCTCCTACGAGTTCCGCTCGGGCATCGACTTCGTGCGCATTCCGGGCGTGGTCAAGCAGATCGACGGCGACTACGACTCGGCCAACCTCAGGGTCGGCGTCGAACATACGATGGAGATGCGCACCCGCATCATCCGCGACACGGCCGACATCTACCGGCCCGACCTGTTCATCGTCGACAAGGAGCCGACCGGCCTGCGCGGCGAGGTCGTGCCGGCGCTTCACCTCCTGAAGGAACGAGGCACGCCGCTGGTGCTGGGCCTGCGCGACGTCATGGACGATCCCGCCGCCCTCGCCGCCGAATGGAACCGCAAGAACGTCGTGCCGGCGCTGCGCGACCTCTACGACGAGATCTGGATCTACGGCCTGCCGCAGATCAACAAGCCGCTGACCGGCATCGAAGTGCCGCCGTCGGTGCGCCACAAGATGGTCTACACCGGCTACCTGCGCCGCGACCTGCCGCTGCATACCGACGTGCCGCACGAGATGGAGGAGATCGACGGGCCCTTTATCCTGGTGACGGCGGGCGGCGGCGGCGACGGCGCCGACCTGATCGACTGGGTGCTGGCGGCCTACGAGAGCGATCCCAACATCCCCTACGGCGCGGTGATCGTGTTCGGGCCGTTCATGTCGGCCGCCGAGCGCGAAGCGTTCAAGGACCGCGCCGGCAAATTCAGGAACATCCGCACCCTCACCTTCACCAACAATCTCGGCGCGCTGATGCAGCGCGCGGCAGGCGTGGTGGCGATGGGCGGCTACAACACGTTCTGCGAGATCCTTTCGTTCGACAAGAAGGCGATCATCGTGCCGCGCACCAGGCCGCGCCTGGAGCAGTTCATCCGCGCCCGCGCCGCGCGCAATGTCGGCCTGATCGAGATGCTCGATGCCGACCGCGGCCGCGATCCGTATGCCATGGCGACGGCGCTGCGCCAGCTGCCCCAGCAGGGCCTGCCGAGCGACGTCGTGGTGCCTGGCCTGCTCGACGGACTTCCCAACGTCTGGCGCCTGGTCGCCAAGCAGCTCGCCCATCCCCATCGCGGGCCCGCGGCGCTCGAGGCGATGTGGCGCGACGAGCCGGATCCAGCTAAGCCGCCGGCCGTGCCTCCGGCGCGCGCCAGGACCTGAACGCCGGGACCTTCATGCCTTCGCCAATCGACGCGCGCGTCGCGGTCGTGCTCAAGGGCTGGCCGCGCCTGTCCGAGACGTTCATCGCCCAGGAGATCGCCGGCCTCGAGGCGCGCGGCGTTGCGCTGGAGATCTGGTCGCTGCGTCGGCCGACCGACAAGCACCGCCATCCCGTGCACGATCGCGTGCAGGGTCGCGTGGTCTATCTGCCTGAGTACCTGAAAGACGACCCGCGCCGCGTCTGGGCGGGCTGGCTGAAGGCGCGGCGGCTGCCGGGCTATGCGACGGCGCGCGCGCGGTTCCTGGCCGACCTGCGGCGCGACCCTTCGGCCAACCGGCTGCGCCGCTGGGGCCAGGCGCTGGTGCTGGCGGCCGAATTGCCGGCGGGCATCGAGCGGCTGTATGCGCACTTCCTGCATACGCCCACGTCGGTGACGC
Source organism: Reyranella sp. (assembly GCA_019750135.1). Classification (GTDB taxonomy): domain Bacteria; phylum Pseudomonadota; class Alphaproteobacteria; order Reyranellales; family Reyranellaceae; genus Reyranella. The sequence goes on from JAIEOV010000119.1 coordinate 15,358, forward strand.
GCTATGCCGCCCTGATGCGCGGCCTGCCCTGGAGCGTGTCGGCCCATGCTAAGGACATCTGGACCAGCGAGGCCTGGGAAGCGGCGGAAAAGCTCGCCGACTGCGCCTGGGCCGTGACCTGCACCAACATGGGGGCCGAGCACCTGCGAGCCCTCAGCGGCCGGCCGGAGAAGGTGAAGCTCATCTATCACGGCCTCGACTTCGCCCATCCGCCGGCGCCGGCGCATCTCAGGGCGCGGCGCGACGGCAGCAATGCCGCCGATCCGGTCGTCATCCTGTCGATCGGCCGCAAGGTCGAGAAGAAGGGCTTTGGCGATCTTCTGGACGCGCTGGCCCTGCTGCCCAAGACGCTGCACTGGCGCTTCGAGCATATCGGCGCCGGCGAGCTCGGCGATCTCCTGAAGGCGCAGGCCGAGCGGCTGGGCATCGCCGAGCGCTGCACCTGGCTCGGCGCTCAGCCGCAGAAACAGGTGTTCGCCGCCCTGGCGCGTGCCGACCTGTTCGTGCTGGCCAGCAAGAAGGCGGCTGACGGCGACCAGGACGGCCTGCCCAATGTGCTGATGGAGGCGGCTCATCAGGGCCTCGCCATCCTCTCGACCCGCGCCGCCGCCATCGGCGAATTCATCGAGGATGGCGAGAACGGCCTGCTGGTGCCGCCCGGCGCGCCCGAGGTGCTGTCCGCCGCGCTCGCGCGCATGATCGCCCATCCCGACCTGCGCCAGCAGTTCGCGCACCGAGCCGCCGAGGTCGTGCGGACGCGCTTCTCCTTCGACGCCGGCGTCGACTGGATTGCCTTGGCACTCGGGCAGGGCGTGCAGGCAGATCCGCGCCAACTTGGGGCGCGCGCCGCGGAGTGATCCATGCGCGTGCTGCTGCACACGCCGCTCAAGCCACCGGACAGTCCCATCCCCTCGGGCGACCGCGAGATGGCGCGAGGGCTATCGCGACTGCTGCGCCGACTCGGCCACACGGTGGTGATGCCGACGCTGAGCCGCGTTGCTCCGGGCGTGCCCGCGCCGCAGGACCATCTCGCGCTCGAACGACGGGCACGGGTGCAGGCAGGGAGACTGATCGCGCGTTGGCGCAGTTTGTCGGCGCGTCATCCCGAGCGTTTCGATCTCTGGCTGACCTACCATTGCTACTACCGCAAACCCGACTGGCTGGGCCCGATCGTGACCCGCGCGCTCGGTGTGCCGTACGTCCTGGTCGAGGCCTCGCATGCGCCGCGCCGCGCCCAGGGGCCGACGCACCTCGGCCACCGCGCCGTCGAGCGTGCGCTGGCCGCCGCCGACCTGGTGCTGACGGTCAATCCGCGCGACGTTGCCGGCGTAAAGGCGCGGCTGGCGCCGGGCGCGCGCCAGGTTTGGCTGCCGCCCTTCATCGATACGCGGCCGTTCGCGCCGATGCCGCGCACCGCCAACGAGCCGCCGCTGTTGCTGAGCGTCGGCATGATGCGTACCCGCGACAAGCTCGACTCCTATCGCGTGCTCGCCGATGCGCTCGGCCGTCTGAAGGACAGGCCGTGGCGTGCGCTCTTGGTCGGCGACGGGCCGGCGCGCAGCGAGGTCGAGGCGATGATGAAGCCGCTTGGCGCACGCGTGCGCTTTGCCGGCGCCGTGGCGCACGCCGATCTGCCGCCCCTCTATGCGTCGGCCGATCTTTACCTGTGGCCCGCGATCAACGAAGCGTACGGCATGGCCTTCCTCGAAGCCCAGGCGGCCGGGCTGCCCGTCATCGCCGGCCGAACCGGCGGCGTGCCGGCGGTCGTTGCCGACGGCCTCACCGGCGTGTTGACGGCGATCGGCGATGCTGCGGCCTTCGCCAAGGCGACGGCCCGGCTGCTCGACGATCCGGAGGAGCGTGCCCGGCTTGCTAGGGCAGCGCGCGAGCGCGTGAACGCCCGGCACGATGGGCGTGCCGCCGCCCATGCCCTGGCCACGGCCTTGAGGACGCTGCGATGAGCGTGCCCTTCGCCGTGCTGCGCCATGCCAGCACCGACTGGAACGTCGCGCGCCGCCTGCAGGGCCTCACCGACACACCGCTCAATGCCGCCGGCGAGGCCGATGCCCGGACGTGGCGCCTGCCGTCGCCGGCCGACGGTTGGAAACGGCTCAGCAGCCCCTTGCAGCGCGCCCGCCGCACGGCCGAGCTGCTGCGGCCATCGGCCCCGGTCGTCGTCGATTCGGCGCTGCGCGAGATGAACTTCGGCACCTGGGAAGGCCACACCATCGCCGAGCTGCGCGAAAGCGTCGGCGCGGCGTTCATTGCTGCCGAGAACAAGGGCCTGGACTTCCAGCCGCCCGGCGGGGAATCGCCGCGCGCCGCGATGGCCCGTATCGGCCGCTGGGCGGCGTCGCTCGCCGCCGGCGGGCAGCCGGTCGTCGCCGTGTCGCACAAGGCCACGATCCGCGCCCTGCTGGCGCTCGCCACCGGCTGGGACATGATGGGCCGGCCGCCGCACAAGCTCGACTGGCGCTGCCTGCACTTCTTCTCGGCTCATGTCGACGGCCGCGTGTCCGTCGATCGCCTCAACGTGCCGCTATGAGCCGCGTCTTCTTCTACGTGCAGCACCTTTTGGGCATCGGCCACCTGCGCCGTGCTGCCGTGCTGGCGCGTGCGCTCGCGGACGGCGGCTTCGACGTGCTGCTGGTCTCCGGCGGTGCGCCGGTCGAAGGCCTGGCGCTGGACGGGGTGCGCTTCCACCAGCTTCCGCCGCTCCGTGCAGCCGACGAGAGCCTGCGCGATCTTGCCCAGCTCGACGGTAATCCGGTCGACGACGCCTTCCAGGGCCGGCGCACCGAGGCGCTGCTCGGCCTGCTGCATGCCGAAGCGCCGGATGCCGTGCTCACCGAGCAGTTTCCCTTCGGCCGCACGCGGCTGCGTTTCGAATTGCTGCCGCTTCTCGAAGCCGCACGCGGTCTGCCGAAGCGGCCGCTGATCGCTTGCTCGGTACGCGACGTGGTGCGCCGCGCCCGGCCTGAACGGGTCGACGAGGCCGTGCACCTCCTGGATCGCTTCGATGCCGTGCTGATCCACGGCGATTCCCGCCTCGTACCTTTCGAGAGAAGTTTTGCCGGCTGGGAGCGCATCAAAGGGCGTGCCTACTACACCGGTTACGTCTCGGAGCGGGATTTGGCGCAGGGGATGCAGAGCGCCGCAGGCAAGGACGAGGTCGTCGTCTCGGTAGGCGGCGGCGCCGTTGGCGCGCCTTTGCTCAAGGCCGCCATCGCCGCGCGGCCGAAGACGGCGCTGGGCACGCGGACCTGGCGGTTGCTGATGGGCGAGAATTTGCCGGCGCAGGACCGCGCGTTCGCCCATGAGCAAGGCGTCGTCGTCGAGCCGGCGCGGTCAGACTTCATGACGCTTCTGCGAAACGCCACGCTCTCCATCTCCCAGGCCGGCTACAACACCACCATCGAGACCTTGTGCTGCGCCGATCGCGCCGTGCTCGTGCCGTTTGCCACCGCACGCGAGACCGAGCAGATGGATCGCGCCCAGGCGCTGGCCGAGCGCGGCATGGTGGCCGTGGTTCCGCCGGACGCGCTGTCGGCGCAAAGCCTGGCCGATGCCGTCGGTCGTGCGCTCGCCGGCCCGTCGCTGAAAAGCTTCCCGCCCTGCGACGTCGATGGCGGAGCGAAGACGGCGGCGCTATTGCATCGCCTGTTGGCGACATGAACACTTGGACGGATCTTTCGGACGAAGCGGCGCGCTGGTCGCAGGCCGGCTGCGCGGCTGACCTGTGGTGGCGTGACGACGATGCCGCCGATGTCGGGCCCGCGCTCGAGCGCCTGCTGGCGATCCATCGCGACAGCGGCGTGCCGTTGGCGCTGGCTGTCGTGCCGGCAAAGGCGACGGAGGCTCTGTCCGACCGGCTGGCGGGCGAGCCGGGCGTCGACCTGCTGCAGCACGGTTACGCGCACGTCAATCACGCGTCCGTAGGCGCCAAGAAGGTCGAGCTGGGCACCGAGCGGCCGGCCATGCTGGTGCTGGGCGAGCTCGGCACCGGCCGCATGGCGCTCGAACGGCTGTTCGGGTCGCGGCCCCTGCCGGTGATGGTGCCGCCCTGGAACCGTATCGCGCCGGTTCTCGTGCCGACCTTGCCCGAGATCGGCTTCACCGGGCTCTCGACCTTCGGTGCGCGGCGGCGCACGTATCCGGTGAGGGGACTTCTCGAGGTCAACACCCATGTCGACTTGATCGACTGGAAGGGCGGCGGCGGCTTTGTCGGCGAGGCGGCTGCATTGGGCGCACTCGTTTCGGCACTGGCCCAGGCGCGCATATCTGGCGAGCCGGTGGGCGTGCTCAGTCACCATCTTGCGATGGACGGCGGGGCGTGGGATTTCCTAAGGTCGATGTGGCAAAAAGCCTTGAAAATGCCCGGACTTCGCGTGCGGGCAGCTCATGAATTGTTCGCAACGGGAGGGGAGGACCGCGGTTGAGTTCAGCCGATCTGCGCTATCCGCGTCAGACCCTGCTGGCCGACTACGGACGCGCCGCGGCGGGCGTGCTGCTTTGCGGCGCGCCGTTGCTGCTGCTCGACGTCAATCGTTGGCTGGCGCTGATCCTGCTGCTGGGCTTCCTGCTGTTCGCCGTGTTCCTGGCGCGCACGGCGCTCAGGCATCACACACGGTACGTGTTGGGGCCCGACACGCTCTGCGCCGACGGCCCGGCCGGCACCATCGTCGAGTGGAACCGGCTCGACCGGCTGAAGCTCAGCTACTTCTCGACCAAGCGCGATCGCAGCGACGGCTGGATGCAGCTCAGCGTCGGCTCGGCGGGCAGCCGCATGATCAAGCTCGATTCATCGCTCGCCGGCTTCCATGATGTCGTCGAGCGCGCGGCGCGCGGCGCCGAGACGACGGGCCTGCCGTTGAGCGAGACGACGCGGGCCAATCTCAAGGCGATGGGTATCTCGGTGGCGGGCCAGGAAGAGAAAGTATGAAAGAGCTGCTGCGCGTCGAGAACCTGACCGTCGACTTCGGCGTCCACGAGGGCACGTTGCGCGCCGTCGATCACGTCTCGTTCAGCCTGCCGCCTGGCGGCACGCTGGCGCTGGTGGGCGAATCGGGCTCGGGCAAGTCGGTGTGCAGCCAGGCCATCATGGGCCTGCTGCCGCGCACCGCGACCATCTCCTCCGGTTCCATCCTGTTCAACGATCCGCGCGTCAACGCCAGCTCGGTCGACATCGCCAAGCTCGATCGCGCCGGGCCGCAGATGCGCACCATCCGGGGCGGCGCCATCTCGATCATCTTCCAGGAGCCGATGACCTCGCTGTCGGCGCTGCACACCGTGGGCGACCAGATCGGCGAGGCGGTCGAGCTGCACGGCGGCGGCGGTCATTTCAGCAACATCCATTCGCTCGGCGACCAGATCAGCGAAGCCGCCCAGCTTGCCGGCCGCAAGCTCAGCCGCCCCGAGATCGATGCGCTGACCGTCGACATGCTGCGCATGGTGGGCTTCCCCGATCCCAAGCGGGCGCTGCGCACCTATCCCTTCGAGCTCTCGGGCGGCCTGCGCCAGCGCGCCATGATCGCCATGGCCCTGGTTTGCCGACCGGCGCTGCTGATCGCCGACGAGCCGACGACCGCGCTCGACGTCACCATCCAGGCGCAGATCCTGCGCCTCATGAAGGACCTGCAGGCCGAGCTCGGCATGGCGCTGCTGATGATCACCCACGATCTCGGCGTGGTCGCCAACGTCGCCGACGACGTCGTCGTGATGTATCGCGGCAAGGTCGTCGAATCGGGAGACCTGCGCGACATCTTCCGCGATCCCCAGCATCCCTACCTGAAGGCGCTGCTGCACGCCGTGCCGCGTTTCGACATGCAGCCCGGCGAGCGGCTGGTGCCGATCCGTGAGATCACCGCGGCCACCGGCCATCTCTTGAAGGAGAAGGCGGTCTCCAAGCCGACCGAGACCTTCAATCCCAAGGCGCCGGTGCTGAAGGTCCGCCACCTGTCCAAGACCTTCAAGATCCGCAAGGCGGACACCCTGTTCGAGCAGCTGACCGGCGGCGGCACCACGCGCACGGTGCGCGCCGTCAACGACGTGAGCTTCGACGTCGAGCGCAATGAGTGCCTGGGCCTGGTCGGCGAATCGGGCTGCGGCAAGACCACCCTCAGCAAGATTCTCATGCGCGGCATCAGCGCCGATCCCAACGAGGGCACCGGCCGCGTCATATTCGACGACTGGGGGCGCAAGGTCGACGTGCTGGCGCTCGAGGGCGCCGAGCTCGATCGCTTCCGCACCAAGCTGCAGTTCATCTTCCAGGACCCGTTCGGCTCGCTGAACCCGCGCATGACGGTCTTCGACATCCTGGTCGAACCCCTGGTCATCCATAAGATCGGCGACGACGCCTATCGCCGCGAGATGGTGAGCGAGCTGATGGAGATGGTCGGGCTCGATCGCCGGCATCTCAGCCGCTATCCGCACTCCTTCTCGGGCGGCCAGCGCCAGAGGATCGGCATCGCCCGCGCGCTCGCCTTGCGCCCCGACATGGTGATCTGCGACGAGCCGGTGTCGGCCCTCGATGTGTCGATCCAGGCGCAGATCCTCAATCTGCTGAAGGACCTGCAGAAGCAGCTCGGCCTCACCTACATGTTCATCTCGCACAATCTCGCGGTGGTCGATTACATCGCCGACCGCATCGCCGTGATGTGCGCCGGCCGCCTGGTCGAGATGGCGCCGGCGGGCGAGCTGTTCAAGAACCCGCTGCATCCCTACACCAAGGCGCTGCTCTCGGCGGTGCCCATGCCCGATCCCGACGCCCGCCTCGACCTCGGCGCGCTGATGGAAGGCAAGGCCTCCGATCCGAGCGCCTGGCCCGAGCCGTTCCGAGACGATCCCACGAACCAGGTGTTCTGGACGGAGATCTCGCCCGGCCACTACGTGCGTGTCGCGCGGGGAGGATTATAGGCCATGCTGCGCTTCATCGTCCGCCGCGTGCTGCTGATGATCCCTACGCTGTTCATCATCAGCGCGCTGGTCTACTTCATCATCGACCTGCCGCCCGGCGACTGCGTCACCGCGCAGGTCGACGAGCTGATGGCGCGCGGCGATCCCGACGCGCTGCGCCGCGCCGAAGAGCTGCGTGCGATGTACAACCTCAACGACCCGCTGTGGCAGCGCTACCTCGAATGGGTCGAGGGCATCTTCCGCTGGGACTTCGGGCTTTCCTGCCAGGACACCGTGCCGGTGCGCGAGCTGATCGGCGAGCGGATGGCGCTCACCATCGTGATGGAATCGGCCACCATCGTCTTCATCTGGGTGGTGTCCTTCATCATCGGCGTCTATGCCGCGACCCATCAGTACAAGCTCGGCGACTATGTCGCCTCGTTCATCGGCTTCATCGGCCTCTCGGTCCCGAACTTCCTGCTGGCGCTGGTGCTGCTCTATGTCGGCAAGGTCTATTTCGGCCTGTCGATCGGCGGCCTGATGGATCCCGAGTACATCGACCAGCCGATGAGCTGGGGCAAGGTCCTGTCGGTCATGCAGCACCTCATCATCCCGGTGATCGTCATCGGCATGTCGGGCACCGCCGGCATGATCCGCCGTCTGCGCGCCAACCTGCTCGACGAGCTGCAGAAGCAGTACGTCGTCACCGGCCGCGCCAAGGGCCTGCCGCCGCTGAGACTCCTGATCAAGTACCCGCTGCGCCACGCCATCAACCCGTTCGTGGCCGACATCGGCGGGCTGCTGCCCGACGTGATCTCGGGCTCGGTCATCGTCTCGGTCGTGCTGTCGCTGCCGACCACCGGCCCAATGCTGCTGGGCGCGCTCAAGACCCAGGACGTCAACCTCGCCGCCACCTTCCTCCTGTTCGTGGCGACCCTGACCGTGATCGGCATGCTGATCTCCGATCTGGCGCTGGCCGCGCTCGATCCGCGCATCCGCTTCGGCGCAACCTCAGAGAAGTAAGAGCGCGCCATGACCGACCAGACCACCCCTTCGCCGCGTCCTCGCTCGGATCACTTCGTCAACAAGGAGCCGTGGGATCCCTACGTCTCCGAGCGCCTGACGGCCGAACAGGAAAAGTACTACATGGCCGGCCAGTGGAAGCTGATGTGGTGGCGCTTCCGCCGCCATCGGCCGGCCGTGATCTCGGCGGTCTTCCTGGCGCTGATGTACTTCTCGACTGTGATCAGCGAGTTCATCGCACCCTACGACCTGCACACCCGCCACTCGGCCTACATCTTCGCGCCGCCGCAGCGCGTCCATTTCATCCACGAGGGCCAGTTCCTCGGGCCGTTCGTCTATGCGCTCAAGACCACGCGCGACATGGAGACGTTGCAGCGCGTCTACACCGCCGACACGACCCGGCCGCAGCAGCTGCGCTTCTTCTGCCTGGGCGATACTTATGAGTTCTGGGGCCTGATCGAGGGCAGTTTCCATTTCATCTGCCCGCCGCAGGGCGGGCAGTTCTTCTGGCTGGGCACCGACCGATTGGGTCGCGACATGTTCAGTCGCATCGTCTATGCCGCGCGCATCTCGCTCACCATCGGCATCATCGGCATCGCGCTCTCCTTCGCGCTCGCCCTGATCCTGGGCGGCTTGGCGGGTTACTACGGCGGCTGGGTCGACAACGTCGTCCAGCGCATCACCGAGATCATCAAGAGCTTCCCGCATTTGCCGCTGTGGCTGGCACTGTCGGCGGCGCTGCCCGTCACCTGGTCGCCCTTGCTGGTCTATTTCGGCATCACCCTCATCCTGGCGCTGCTCGACTGGCCGGGCCTGGGACGCGCCGTGCGGTCCAAGCTGCTGTCGCTGCGCGAGGAGGACTACGCCTCGGCCGCCCAGATGATGGGCGCCAAGCCCGCCCGCATCATCGGCCGCCATCTGCTGCCGGGCTTCATGAGCCATCTCATCGCCTCGGCCACGCTTTCCATTCCGTCGATGATCCTGGCCGAGACGGCCCTGAGCTTCCTGGGATTGGGCCTGCGGCCGCCGATCACCTCGTGGGGCGTGCTCTTGAACGAGGCGACCGACATCAATGTGGTCGCCGTGAACTGGTGGCTGATGCTGCCCGTGATCCCGGTGATCCTGGTCATCCTGGCCTATCAATTCATGGGCGACGGCATGCGCGACGCCGCTGATCCCTACGGCTGACACGTGTCCGGCGTCGGTCGGACAACATGTTGAGTCGACGCCCAATTTTCCTAATTCGCACCATCATCCTGTGTGATTGAAAAATCACACTTTGGCCCTATTTGGGTCTAGCGACCGCCATCGGAGGTTTCCATCTTCCTTTTTGTATCTCCCCCGAACGTGGTCCCCCCAAAGCCACGTTCTAGCCTCCTCGGAGGCGCTTAGGCCGTCTTCTCACTCTCCCCCGAGAAGACGGCCTTTTTCTTTTCAACATGCTACGAGGGCGTCGCATGGCGTCCACACTTCTAGACGTGGCGGATCTCGCTTGCCGCCGCGGCGGCAGGCCGGTCTTCGATCGCCTGTCCTTCGCGCTGGGCGCTGGTGAGCTTCTGGCGCTGACCGGGCGCAACGGCAGCGGCAAGACCACACTGCTGCGCGCGTTGGCTCTCCTGGTGCGACCCGAGGCCGGCATCATCCGTTGGCAGGGCGCCAACGTGGCCGACGACGCCGAGACCTGGCGCGGGCGCCTGGCCTGGCTCGGCCATCTCGATGGCCTCAAGGGCGACCTCACCGTCGGCGAGAATCTTTTGGGTGCCGAGCGCCTGCGCGGCCGACCGGCGGCCGACGACCGCCTGGACCACGCGCTGGCCGGGCTCGATCTCACGGCGCTCGCGCATCGGCCCGTGCGCACGCTGTCGGCCGGCCAGCGCCGTCGCACCGCGCTTGCCCGTGTGATGCTGACCGCGGCGCCGCTGTGGCTGCTCGACGAGCCGCTGAATGCGTTGGACGCTCCGGCACAGCAGGCCTTTCGCACCGTGCTGCAACGGCACCTCGACCAAGGCGGCCTCGCCATCGCCGCGACCCATGCCGACCTCGGCGTTCCCGGCGCGCGACGCTTCGAGCTGACGGCATGACCGGCTTCCTGGCGCTGCTGTCGCGCGACCTGCGGCTGGTGTGGCGACGTCCCGGCGACGTCGCCGTCGTGCTCGCCTTCTTCGTCGTGGCAACGGTGCTCTTTCCTCTGGGTATCGGCCCGCAGGCCAACATCCTGGCGCGCATCGCCGCGGGCGTACTGTGGTGCACGGCGCTTTTCGCCTCGATGCTGTCGCTCGACCGGCTGTTCGCCGCCGACTACGAGGACGGCTCTCTCGATCTCCTGCTGCTGGCGCCCTGGCCGCTCGAGCTGGCAGCGCTGGCCAAATGCGCGGCTCACTGGGTTGTGACCGGTCTGCCTCTGGCCGTTCTGGCGCCGCTGCTGGGCGTCACCTTCGGCCTGCCCCCTGCGGCACTGGCGGCGCTCGCCGCGACCCTGTTGATCGGCACGCCCACCCTGTCCCTGATCGGCGGCCTGGCCGCGGCCCTGACCCTCGGCGCCCGCCGCGGCGGCGCCCTGCTGGCCCTGCTGGCCTTGCCGCTCTGCGTGCCGACGCTGATCTTCGGCGCCTCCGCCATCGAAAGCCTGATGACCGGCGAGGACCTTTTGGCCCATCTCGCGATCCTGGCGGCCCTGGCGCTGGTGGCACTGGCCACGACGCCGTGGGCCATGGCGGCTGCCTTGCGGCAGGCTGGCGAATAGACAAAAACCTCCCAGGGACCGACACAGGGCAAAAATGGCCGACCTGCATTTCCTCGCCAACCCGGCGCGCTTCCGCCGCTTCAGCCAGCGCGCGCTGCCGGGCCTCACCCTCGCGACGGTGCTCTGCCTCGCGGTCGGCCTCTATCTTGCGCTGCTGCAGTCGCCGCCCGACTACCAGCAGGGCGAGACGGTCCGCATCATGTTCGTGCACGTACCGTCCGCCTGGTTGTCGATGGGCGGCTACGCGCTGCTGGCCGTGCTCGGCGCCTCGCTGCTCGTATGGCGCCATCCGCTGGCCGCCCTGATGGCGCGCGCCGCAGCCCCGGTCGGCGCCTGCTTCGCGCTGGTCTGCCTGCTTACCGGCTCACTATGGGGCCGGCCGATGTGGGGCACCTACTGGGTGTGGGACGCGCGGCTCACCTCGATGCTGCTGCTGTTCTTCCTCTATCTCGGCCACATCGCTTTGAGCCGCGCCTACGACGATCCCGACCGCGGCGATCGTGCCGCCGCCATCCTGGCGCTGATCGGCGTCATCAACCTGCCGATCATCAAGTTCTCGGTCGACTGGTGGAACACGCTGCACCAGCCCGCCTCGATCACGCGCCTCGACGCGCCGGCCATCCATCCCTCGATCCTGGTGCCGCTGCTGTGGATGGCGGGATCGTTCCTGCTGCTGTTCATCGTGCTGGTGCTGGTGCGCACCGAGACCGAGATCGATCGGCGCCGGCTCGAAGTCGCCGACCTCGCGCCGTAGCTCAGCGCGGCCAGCCTCCTGGCGGCCAATCGCGGGAGGTATGGACGATGCGCATGATCAAGAGGTCGTCGGCCTCACCGTCGTCGCGCGGCAGCAACGTGTAAGCGATGATGTAGGGCTGTCCGACGACGCCCTTCTCGTATGTGCCGGAGATGCGAGCAGGCCGGCCGATGGGCCGTTGCGCCAGCAACTGGATTGCCCAATCGATGTCGCTGCGGACGCGCCGCATGGCACTCTCGCCCTGCGTCTCGAGATAGTCGAGGACGTCGCGCTCATACAAAGTCAGGCCCAGCGGAGACCAGAGAACGCGCCGCATGCCGCCGCCTACTTGCGGACAACCTTCCGGCGGCTGCCGCGCTTGATAGCGCGCTCGACCGCCATGTCGATCTGCCGCATGGCCTTGTCATGCGGGATGCCTTTGCCGGCGCGCCCTTCCTCTAGAGCGATCTGCAACTCCTCGATGAGCGCTAGCTCACGCTCGACCCATGCCTCCAGCGCCTCGTTGGCGATGAACGAGCGCGTTCGCCGCGTCGCGGCGGCTACCGCGTCGAGCTTGCGCAGGGTCTCGGGGGAGAGACGCACGTTGAGGATGGGCTTGGCCGGCATCGCTGTAAGCTAGTGTATGACAGACGCCTACACAAGGCGGTGAGGGAGCGCATTTGCCGCCTTCTCCCCGCCATTGCCATGGGCTAAGCCACCTCCATGAGCCATGCGGTCTTCATCTGGTCGGCCTACGCCGTGGCGCTGGTCTGCCTGGGCGGACTGGTCGTCGCGAGCGTCGCCGCGCGCCGGCGGGCGCGGCGTGAGCTGGCGGCGCGCGGCCTGGACCGCAAGAGATGACTCCCAAGCGCAAGCGGCTGTGGATGCTCGTGGCCTCGCTCGCCGTGCTGGGCGCTGCGGTGGCGCTGGTGCTGACCGCGCTCAACGACAACCTCGTCTTTTTCTACTCGCCGAGCCAGGTCGCCGAGAAGAATGTCCCGCCGGAACGCCGTTTCCGATTGGGCGGTTTGGTGGAAACGGGCAGCGTGAAGAAGAACGGGCAGGAGGTCCGCTTCACGGTCACCGACACGCACAAGACGCTTGCCGTCGTCTATGTCGGACTCCTGCCGGATCTCTTTCGCGAAGGTCAGGGCGTCATTGCTGAGGGATCGTTAGGATCCGACGGCATCTTCGTTGCCCGCGAAGTCCTGGCTAAGCACGACGAGAATTACATGCCTCCCGAGGTCGCCAAAGCGATCAAGGAAGCGGGGCAGTGGAAGGCTAAGAAGTGATTCCCGAGCTGGGCCACTTCGCCTTGATCCTCGCGCTCGCCGTCGCGCTGGTGCAGGGCACGCTGCCGCTGGTCGGCGCGGCGCGCAATGACGCGCGCTTGATGGCGCTCGGCGGCACGGCGGCGCTCACCCAGGCGCTGCTGGTGGTCGTCGCCTTCGCGGCGCTCACGCAGGCTTATGTGACGTCGGATTTCTCGGTCGCCAACGTCGTCGCCAACTCGCACTCGGCCAAGCCGCTGGTCTACAAGATCTCCGGCGTGTGGGGGAACCACGAGGGCAGCATGCTCCTGTGGGCGTTGATCCTCGCCGTGTTCGGCGCCGCCGTGGCGCTGTTCGGCGCCAACCTGCCCGATACGCTGCGCGCGCGCGTGCTCGCCATCCAGGCGCTGATCGGCGTCGGCTTCCTCGCCTTCCTGCTGTTCACCTCCAACCCCTTCGAGCGCCTGTCGCCGGCGCCGCCTGACGGCAACGGCCTCAATCCGCTGCTGCAGGATCCCGGCTTGGCCTTCCATCCGCCGCTGCTCTATCTCGGCTATGTCGGCTTCTCGGTGACCTACGCCTTCGCCATCGCCGCCCTGCTCGAAGGCCGCGTCGACCCGGCCTGGGCGCGCTGGGTGCGGCCGTGGACCTTGGCCGCCTGGTGCTTCCTCACGCTCGGCATCGCGCTCGGCTCGTGGTGGGCCTACTACATTCTCGGCTGGGGCGGCTTCTGGTTCTGGGATCCCGTCGAGAACGCCTCGCTGATGCCCTGGCTCGCCGGCACCGCGCTGCTGCACTCCGCCATCGTCGTCGAGAAGCGCGACGCCCTGAAGAGCTGGACCGTCCTCCTGGCCATCCTCGCCTTCTCGTTGTCGCTGCTCGGCACCTTCCTGGTGCGCTCGGGCGTGCTCACCTCGGTGCACGCCTTCGCCCAGGATCCGGCGCGCGGCCTCTATATCCTGGCCTTCCTGCTGACGGTCACCGGCGGCGGCCTGGCGCTCTACGCCTGGCGGGCGCCGAAGCTGATGTCGGGCGGGCTCTTCCAACCGGTCAGTCGCGAAGGCGCCCTGATCCTGAACAACCTGCTGCTCTGCACCCTCGCCGCCACGGTGCTCCTGGGCACGCTCTATCCGCTGTTCCTCGACCTGCTGACGGGCAACAAGGTCTCGGTCGGCCCGCCCTTCTTCAACGCCACCTTCGTGCCGATCTGCGCGCCCTTGTTTGCAGCGCTCTGCGTCGGGCCTTTCCTGGGCTGGAAGCGCGCCGAGCTGTGGCCGGCTCTGCAGCAGCTGCGCATCGCTTTCTTCGTCTCGGCGGTCGCGGCCATCGTCGCCGCCGTCGCCATCGACAGCCGCTCGACCCTGGCTGCGGTCGCCTTCGGCTTTGGCGTCTGGCTGATCGTGGGCAGCCTGGTCGAGTTCGCGGGCCGCCTGCGGCTCGGCCGCGCGCCATGGACCGAGTCGATGCGGCGCCTGCGCGCCACGCCGCGGGCCGCCATCGGCATGACGATCTCGCATGCCGCGCTCGGCGTCGTCGTGCTGGGTGCGGTGGCGACCGGCGCCTGGCATCTCGAAGTGATCCAGACCCTGAAGCCCGGCGAGAAGACGCGCATCGCCGGTTACGACATCACGCTGGTGCGCGTCGACAATGTGCAGGGTCCCAACTACGTCGCCGAGCGTGCGACGCTCGATGTCACCACGGGGGGCCGGCCGTTCACCGTGCTGCAGCCCGAGCGCCGGCTGTTCACGGTGCAGCGCCGCCAGGTCGCCGAGACCGCGATCCACAGCGACGGGCTGCGCGACCTCTACGCCGCGATGGGCGAGGGCGACCCCAACACCGGCTGGGTGATCCGGCTCTATCTCAATCCCCTGGCGCCGTGGATCTGGCTGGGCGCCGCGCTCTGCGCCTTCGGTGGCTTCGTCTCGCTCTCCGACCGCCGCCTCAGGATCGGCGCCCCGTCACGCCGACCGGCCGTACAGGCCGCCGCCGAATGAGCATCAAGATTCATTGCCGGGAGCGCGCCACTTCTGTAACGGGCCTTGAGAAGTCAATCCCTCTTGAGGTCGGGTCCAGTCGCCGGGCACGTGCTTCTGTCCGTGGTCGGCGCTGCGGCCGCCACATGATGAGATTCGTAAGAACCAAGTCGGTCCATCTCCGTGGCGCAGTCAGTCTTCGCAGACTGCTGCTGCGCGCTCCTCGGCCTGACCTGATTGCCGTCCCAGCGACGGGACCTCGCCTCGAGCGGTTGATGGCAGGCCCGCTCGAACTGTCGAATGGCTCCTTCGTATCAGGCTGTGGCGCTGCCGACGGCCTTGGTTGGATCGAACGGCATCCAGTCCATCCACATGCGATGCAGGATGACCGCCAGCTTGCGTGCCAGGGCGACCTTGGCCTTCTTCTTGCCGGCTCGCTTGGCGATGGCGAGGGCCCAGCGCTTGAGAGCGCCGGCATCCTTGACCGGCCTGGTCAGAATGATGTGGGCAGCCTCGTACAAGGCGCTGCGGACCGTGCCATCGCCGATCTTGGAGATGCGGCCGCTGATGTCGATCTGCCCCGACTGGTATCGCTTGGGTGTCATGCCGAAGTGCGGTCCCAGGCTGCTCGACGAGCGGAACCGCTCAGGCGCATCGATCGCCGCCACGTAGGTCAGGCCGACGATGCTGCCCACGCCAGGGGCCGTCATCATGAGCTTGACCCGATCGTCGTGGCGCGAGGTCGACCGCACGCGCTTCTCCAGCGTTGCCAGCTCGCGGGCCAACGTCGTACGCGCCGCCAGCAGGCCATCGGCTATCGTCTGAAGCGTCGGTTGACCGTCGACCAACGTGCGCACCCGACCTTCGAAGCTTCGCGCCGTCGTCTGACCAACCTTGGCCCCGAAGTTCCTCAGGATCCCGCGCAGGCTCATCTCAACGGCGTGCAGCTTCTCCTGCAGCAGCTTGCGCGCCACCAGCAGCGCTCGCATCTCCTGCGCCGGCAGCGACTTGCAATGCACCGGTCGATACCAGCCCAGGCGCATCAACTGCGCGATCCCGCGCGCATCCTTGCGGTCGGTCTTCACCGGCATCGCTTTGAAAGCGGCGCGAACGTGCCGGGTCTCCAGCAGTTCCACCGTCAGGCCGGCCTGGCTCAACCCAGCATGAAGCCACTGCGACAAGGGGCCGGCCTCCAGACCGATCAGCGCCACCTTGGCACCAGACTTGACCAGCCACCCGATCAACGCCTCAGGGTCACTGGCAACCTTGCCCTCGCGTACGATCAGCCCGCGCTCATCTACAATGCAGACACTGGCGCTTTCCAAAGACACGTCGATCCCGGCATAGTGCTTCATGGTCGTCCTTCCTTGATGCTTTGGAGCAGGCGAAAGCCCGACTCCGTTCACACCATCACTGTGAGGGACGACCACCTCTCTAGGCCAGCTGGCACGCCCGTTACCCCATCTCC
>JAIEOV010000118.1 GCA_019750135.1 Reyranella sp.
CTGATCGAGGACGCCAAGTTCAAGACCTTCGGCTGCGGCTCGGCGATCGCCTCCAGCTCGCTCGTCACCGAGTGGGTCAAGGGCAAGACCATCGACGAGGCCGAGACCATCAAGAACACAGACATCGCCAAGCACCTGGCGCTGCCGCCGGTGAAGATCCACTGCTCGGTCCTGGCCGAGGACGCGATCAAGGCGGCGATTGCCGACTATCGCGCAAAAGCAGCCAAGAAGTAGGGCTGTGAAGAAGTAGCTTTAGAGAGAGTGTCATGAGCACGCCCACCACGACGACCGAAGCTCCCAAGCCTGCTGCGCCTGCGCGGCCCCGTCGGCCGCGCCCGCAGGTCATGTCGGTGACGCCGGCCGCCGCCCTGCAGGTGAAGGCGCTGATCGACAAGCGCGGCAAGGAGACCGCCGGCATCCGCATCGGCGTGCGCACCAAGGGCTGCTCGGGCCTCTCCTACACGCTGGAATATGCCGACAAGCAGGAGCCGATGGACGAGGTGGTCGAGACCGAGGGCGTGAAGCTCCTGATCGACCCCAAGGCCTCGTTGTTCCTGATCGGCACGATCATGGACTACGAGGAAGAGAAGCTGAAGTCCGGTTTCGTCTTCAAGAACCCCAACGAGAAGGGCCGCTGCGGCTGCGGCGAATCCTTCCACGTCTGATCGGGTCATGGATCATTTCGCGCGGCTGGGACTGCCGGCGGCGCTCGACCTTGAGCCCGCGTCGCTCGACCGGGTCTACTTCGCCCTCCAGCGTCAGTGGCATCCCGACCGGTTCGTCGCCAAGCCGGCGGCGGAGCGCGCCAGGGCATCGGTCGAAGCGGCGGCCCTGAACGAGGCCTATCGGACGCTGAAGGACCCGCTGAGCCGCGCGGTCTATCTCGCCGAGCTGTCAGGCGTGGGCCTGCCCGGCGATGGCAAGACGATCGACGATCCGGAGCTCCTGATGGAGGCCATGGAAGCGCGCGAGGAACTGCACGACGCGGGCACCGCCGAAGCGGTCGATGCGCTGGCGGCCAAGGCGCGTGCCGACATGAAGGCATCCTTGGAGGGCCTGGGTGGTTTGTTCTTGGCAGACGACAAGCCAGCCATCAGAAAGGCGCTCCTTCGCCTGCGCTACCTCGACAAGTTCGCCGAGGAGGCGCGTGCGCGGCGCATGAATATTGAACGGTCGACCGCATGACCTTGATGGAGATCCACGAGCCGGGCGAAACGCCATTGCCGCATGCCGGCGAGGGTTCGCTGGCGGTCGGCATCGATCTCGGCACGACCAACTCGGTGGTGGCGATTGCCCGCGAGGGCAAGCCTGCTGCCCTGCATGACGAGACCGGCAAGGCCATGGTGCCGTCGGTCGTGGCCTATCCGTCCGTCGGTGGCGTGCTGGTGGGCGACGAGGCGCGGCTGTTGCTGGCGCGGGAGCCCAAGAACGTCGTGGCCTCGGTGAAGCGCCTGATGGGCCGTGGTGCCGCTGACCTGCATGCCGTGGCGGGCGTGCTGCCGTACGAGATCGAGCCGGGCAGCGGCGAGACCGACATGGTGAAGTTGCGCATCGCCGGCAAGGCGCGCTCGCCGGTCGAGATCTCGGCCGAGATCCTGAAGGCGCTGCGCACGCGCGCCGAGGAAGCTCTGGAGAAGCCTGTCGAGCGCGCGGTCATCACTGTGCCGGCTTATTTCGATGACGCCGCGCGCACCGCAACCCGCGATGCCGCCCGCGTTGCCGGCCTCGAAGTGCTGCGCCTGGTCAACGAGCCGACGGCGGCGGCGCTGGCCTACGGCTTGGACAAGGGCTCGGAGGGCCTCTACGCGGTCTATGACCTGGGCGGCGGCACCTTCGACTTCTCCCTGCTGCGGCTGGAAAAGGGCGTCTTTCAGGTGCTGGCGACGGGCGGAGACACCGCGCTGGGTGGCGACGACTTCGACCGCGGCATCGCCGAGCGCATGCTGGCCGAACGCAACAAGGACGGCCTAGGCGATCGGATCGACGAAGCCGCGGTGAAGAGCGCGCTGGCGCTTGCCCGCCACATGAAGGAGCAGCTCTCCGATCGCGACCAGACGTCGGGGCGCCTGGAGCTTTCCGGCGTGCCGTCGTTCCACGCGCTGACGCGCGCCGAGTTCGACGCGATGATCGCCGACTATGTGAAGCGCACGCTCGACATTGCGCGCCATGTGCTGGGCGATGCCGGCATGGCGCCGTCGGAAATACAGGGCGTGGTGCTGGTCGGCGGCTCGACGCGCGTGCCGCTGGTGCGCGCCGAGGTGGCGAAGATGATCGGCAAGGCGCCGCTCACCGACATCGATCCCGACGAGGTCGTGGCGCTGGGCGCCGCGCTGCAGGCCGAGGCGCTGACCGGTGGCGGCGACACGTTGCTGCTCGACGTCACGCCCTTGTCGCTGGGCCTGGAGACCATGGGCGGCATCGTCGAGAAGGTCGTGCCGCGCAACACGCCGATCCCCGTGCAGCTCGCGCAGGACTTCACCACCTACCAGGACGGCCAGACGGCGATGGCGATTCACGTCGTGCAGGGCGAGCGCGAGTTGGTCGCGGACTGCCGCAGCCTGGCCCGCTTCGAGCTCTTGGGCATCCCGCCGATGACGGCGGGCGCGGCGCGCATTCGGGTCAGCTTCGCCGTCGATGCCGACGGGCTCCTCACCGTGTCGGCCGAGGAGCGCACGACGGGTGTGCAGCAGCGCATCGAAGTAAAACCCTCCTATGGTCTCAGCCACGACGACATGGCCGACATGCTCTACGACAGCATGGAGAACGCCGAGGCCGACATGACCGCGCGCCTCTTGACCGAGGCCAAGGTCGAAGCCCGACGGAACCTGCTGGCGCTCGATGCGGCCCTCGCCAAGGACGGCGCGCTGCTCGACGCCAACGAACGTGGCGAGCTCGACCAGGGCAGGGCGCGTCTGGAAGCGGCGATGGCCGGCGAGGATCGCGACGAGATCAATGCCGCCGCCGAGGCGCTGGAGACGCTCAGCAAGCCGTTCGCCGAGCGGCGCATGGACCGCGGCATCCGCGAGGCGCTGGCAGGCAAGTCCGTGAACGAACTGGAGAGCCGGGTAGGCGAGTGACGATGCCGAAGATGACATTCATTCTGAAGGATGGCTCGCGCAAGGAAGTGGACGCGCCGGTCGGTCTCAGCGTGCTCGAAATCGCCCATCGCAACCATATCGCCATCGAGGGTGCCTGCGAGGGCTCGCTTGCCTGCTCGACCTGCCATGTCGTCGTCGAGGCGGTCTGGTTCGAGAAGCTCGCGCCGGCCAGCGAGGACGAGGAGGATATGCTCGACCTCGCCTTCGGCCTCACCCACACCTCGCGCCTGGGTTGCCAGATCCGCATGACCGAGGCGCTCGACGGGCTGGTGGTCAAGCTGCCGGCGGCGACCCGCAACATGATGGTCGACAAGTAGGGGGCCGCCCGATGGCGAAGAAGCTGCGCTGGACCGACGTCCAGGACATCGCGATCGAGCTCGAGGAGCGCCATCCGGATGTGGACAACGTCAATCTGCGGTTCACGGACCTTCACCGCTGGGTGATGGAATTGCCCGATTTCGAGGACGATCCCAACCGGTCCAACGAGAAGATCCTGGAGGCTATTCAGGCCGCCTGGATCGAAGAACGTGATTAGAGAACGTGATTAGACGGGCGCCCCAATTCGGCCGAAAATCGATGCGTATACAGCATACGGCCGGGAGGGTGTTCATGAGGGGCAACACGATCCGTTCATTGCTGCTGCCGCTGGTGCTGGCAGCAGGGCTCGGCGCCTGCGCGTCGAACGCTGTTCAACCTGGGATCGTCTATTCGTCGGGCGCTCCCCAGCAGGGCGCCTACGGCGGCGGCCCCTATGGCTCTGGACCTTATGGCTCCGGGCCCTACGGATCCGGCGGAACCTACAATAGCGGCGGGCCCTATGGCGGCGCCCAGCGGGTCAGCTCCAGCTACCCGAGCCAGGGCGGTTACCCGAACCAGGGCGCCTATCCCAACCAGGGTGCCTATCCGAACCAGGGCGCGTATCCCAACCAGGCGGCGTACCCGAACCAGGCTTACCCTGCGCAAGGCAGCAACTACGGCGACAGCGGCCGCGTCGTCTCGGTCCGCGAAGTGTCGCTTGCCGGCCCTGGCGGCGGTGGCGGCGGCAACGGCCCGTTCGTCGGCGGTCTCCTGGGCGCCGGCGCCGGCGCCACAATCGGTGCCGTCACCAGCCAGACCCTGGGCGGCGGCATCGTCGGTGCCGTTCTTGGCATGGTGGGCGGTGCCATCATCGGCTCCATCGCCGACGGCCAGCGTGGCGCGGGTCGCGGTATCGAGGTCACGGTGCAGAAGGACGACGGCCAGCAGGTGACGGTCGCGCAGCCCGACGATGGGGATATCCAGTTGGGTGATCGCGTACAGATCGTGCAGAATCGCCAGGGCGTGGCGCAGGTCGTGCGCCAGGCTGCCCGCAGCGCCGACACGTCGGGTGCGTACCAGCCGACGCAGTGAGAGAAGGACGACGAATGTTCGGTAAGTGGTTGCTCAGCCTTCTGGCGCCCTTGGCGCTCGTCGGTGCTCTCAGTGCGTGCGAAAACAGCGGCGCCGTCCAGCCGGGCGTCGTCAACACCCAGGCGGCCGGCGGCTACCGCGGCGAGACCGGCCGCGTGATCGCCATCCGTGAAGTGGCGGTCAAGAGCGGCAATACCGGCGTGAGCGACGGCACCCTGGTCGGCGGCGGTCTCGGCGCCATCGGCGGCGCCGCGATCGGCGGCGCCACCACCAACTCGGTGGGTGGCGCGGTGGTCGGCGGCCTCCTGGGAGCCGTGGCGGGCGGCATCGCCGGCACGGCGGTCGACCAACAGTCGCCGCGCCGCGGCATCGAAGTGACCGTCCAGAAAGACAACGGCCAGCGCGTCACCATCGCCCAGCGCGACGACGGCGACGTCCAGATGGGCGACCGGGTGGCGATCGTCTACAACCGCAACGGCGTGGCCAAGGCCGTCCGCGACACGGGCTACCGCCAGGATTAGTCAGGCCACCAGGCCTATCTGGCGGGTGCGTGCCGCGGAGCCTATATAGGCCCCGCCATGGCCCGCAATTCCCTCGGTATCGACAGGGCGCCCGGCGACACCCGCGTGGTGGTCGCTATGTCGGGCGGCGTCGATTCGTCGGTCACGGCGGGGCTCCTGAAGGAGCAGGGCTACGACGTCGTCGGCATCACCCTGCAGCTCTACGACCACGGCGTGGCCGTCGGCAGGACCGGCGCCTGCTGCGCCGGCCAGGACATCCAGGACGCCCGCCAGGTCGCCGAGCGCCTGGCCATCCCGCACTATGTGCTCGACTACGAAAGCCGCTTCCGCGCCGAGGTCATGGACTCGTTCGCCGACTCCTACGTCCGCGGTGAGACGCCGGTGCCGTGCATCGCCTGCAATCGGACGGTGAAGTTCCGCGACCTGCTCAGGACCGCGCGCGAGCTGGGCGCCGAGGCGCTGGCGACCGGCCACTACGTGCAGCGCCTGATGGGCGAGGCGGGGCCCGAGCTGCATCGCGGCGCCGATCCGGCGCGCGACCAGAGCTACTTCCTGTTCGGCACCACGCCCGAGCAGCTCGACTTCCTGCGCTTTCCGCTGGGCCACATGCCCAAGAGCGAGACGCGCGCCCTGGCCGAGCGCTACGAGCTTGCCGTGGCCGACAAGCCCGACAGCCAGGACATCTGCTTCGTGCCCAACGGCGATTACGCCTCGGTGGTGCAGAAGCTCCGTCCTGAGGCCGTCGAGCCGGGCGACATCGTCGACCTGCAGGGCCGCGTCGTCGGCCGCCACGACGGCATCGTGCGCTTCACCGTGGGCCAGCGTCGTGGCCTGGCGCTGGGCGAGCGCGCCGGCACAGACAACGAGCCGCTCTATGTCGTGCGCCTCGAGCCCGAGACGCGCCGCGTCGTCGTGGGCCCGCGCGCGGCGCTCGGCCGCAGCGAGATCGCGCTGTACGACGTGAACTGGCTCGGTCCGACGATCGACGGTGCGCTGCCGGTGAAGGTGCGCGTGCGGTCCTCGCAGGCGCTTCGGCCGGCAGAGATCAGCCTCGCGGCCGCCGGGGCGCCCAGTGGAGCGGTGGTGCGCTTCGCCGAGCCCGAGGTCGGCGTCTCGCCGGGTCAGGCCTGCGTGGTCTACGACGCCGACAGCGGCAGCCGAGTGCTGGGCGGCGGCTTCATCCGGCGCTTCGCGTCATGATGAAGTTCGACCATCTCGCCCTGCCGGTCAGCAATCTCGACCGGTCGCGCGAGTGGTACATCGCGACCCTCGGATTGAAGGTCGAGTTCGAGATTCCTGCCTGCCAGGCGGGCTCTGGGTTCCAGGCACGATGAAGGAGAAGTAAGCCGCTGTAATCCAAGCGTCACTCACCGTCCGCATAACGTCGGGATGGTAAGCAGTAGTCTTTTGTCGCGACGCGAGTCGCTTGTTCGCGCAGCATCCCTTCTGGCCTTCGCGGCCGCGCCAGCCACGGCATCGGCGCAGCCGAGCGGGTATCCCACAAAGCCGGTCAAGCTGGTCATTCCCTATCCGCCGGGCGGCGGGACGGACATCACCGGACGCGCCATGGCGCAGAAGCTGTCGGATTTTCTGGGCCAGTCCGTCGTCATCGAAAACAAGCCGGGAGCCACCGGCATGATCGGGGCGGCGAGCGTCGCCAAGAGTGCGCCGGACGGCTACACGGTGCTGTTCGGCGCGGCGAGCGAAATGGCGATCAACGCCAGCCTGTTCAAGAACATGACCTACGATCCGCGCAGCGATTTCGAGCCGGTGACCCTGGTCGCCACCTTTCCGCTGGTGTTCATCGCGCCCGCGACCACGACCCAGTCGCTGAAGGAATTGATCGAGGCCGCGCGCGCCAAGCCCGATACGGTCAGCTACGGCTCGATCGGCAGCGGCAGCCCGCAGCATCTCGCCGCCGAGCTGCTGTCGAGCATGGCCAAGGCCAAATTCCTGCACATTCCCTACAAGGGCTCGGGGCCGCTGGTCCAGGATGCCGTGGGTGGGCACGTCAACATGGCCGTGAGCAGCGTGCCGCCGGCGGTGCCGCTGGTCAGGTCGGGCAAGCTCCGCGCGCTCGCGGTGACGTCTTCGGCCCGGTCGGAGGCGCTGCCCGACGTGCCGACGATGGCGGAGCTGGGCTTTGCCGGCTACGAGTTCAACACCTGGGTCGGCGTCGCTGTCCCGAAGGGCACCCCAAAGGAGGTCGTCGACCGGCTGCGCGACGGCATGGTCGCGGCCCTCGCTGCCAGCGAGGTACAGGCCACGTTGCGCGACCAGGGAGCCGTTCCCGCCGGCACGACGGCCGAGCAGTTCCGCCAGTTCGTGCACGACGAGGTCGCCAAAAGCGACCGCATAGTGTCGCAGGCCGGCATCCAGCCGGAATGAGGGTTATGCACCGCCCAGAACGTCCGGCGGCTTTCTTGACACTCTGCCGCCCCTCCGCATAAAAGCGCCCACCCATGGCTGGGTAGCTCAGCTGGTTAGAGCACGGCACTCATAATGCCGGGGTCGGCGGTTCAAGTCCGCCCCCAGCTACCAACGCATTCGAACCCGACAAAACAGGGTTTTTGAACCCACCCCTCGAACGAGGGGTGGGTTGGCGTTCGGCCGGGCGACACCCAGCGTCAAAACTGTGGCCAGGAAACTATTCGATCCCTCGACCGTTGTGAGTCCTTAAGAAGGACAGAATGATCGACTAGTGAGGTTGTTCAGCCATCTTGGCTTGGAGGGAATAGAGATGTTGAGGCTCTTTCCGAGACTGATGTTCGTTGCAGCTATCGGCTTGACCGGCGCCGCTTGCCAAGGGGACGGCTATGGCGCACCGAGCGGCTACTATCAGCCGGCACCGACCGGCTATAACAGCGGCTATTACGCACCTGCTCCAGCGCGATATGGCTATGCGCAGCCGGCGCCGTACTACAGCTACGGCAATCAGCAGGCGAACTACGGCACGTACAACCAGGCTGACGGTCGTCGCTATACCACCGTGACCGTGACGAACCGCGGCCAGAACGGGTATCGTGACGACGTCGTTCAGCAGCAGGTCGTCTGCGGAAGCCAGTACTACGACGGCTACCGTACCCGCACCGCGCCTCGGTGCTGATCGCATCCGAGCCCGCCGTTGCGACGATGCGTGATCGGTGACCATCACGCATCGGGAGTTCGCATCCTTATCTCATCCGAGCACCTTCGACCGCCCTACGACACCATCATCGTAGGGGCGGGGTCGGCAGGCTGCGTGCTGGCGCATCGGCTGGGCCGGGCAGGGCGGCGCGTCCTGGCGATCGAGGCCGGCGGTCGTGCGACCCTGCCGGCCGTCGCCGACCCGCCGCTATGGCCGACGCTGTCCGGCAGCACGCTCGATTGGCGCTATGCGACGGTCCCGCAGCGGGGCCTGGATGGTCGCGTGGTTCCTTATCCTAGGGGCAAGGTCTTAGGCGGTTCGAGCGTCATCAATGCGCTCGCATATCAATCGGGTCATCCGGCAGCCTACGATCGTTGGCCCGCAGGATGGCGACACGGCGACCTCTTGCCCTACTTCAAGCAGGCCGAGACCTTCTCGGGCGGCGGCGATGCGTGGCGCGGCGGCGACGGTCCACTGCACGTCCTTTCCCTAGCGGATGTTCATGACCGGACGCCCGTGGCGTCAGCCTTCATCGCCGCGGCGCAGGAGTGCGGCTTTGCGATGACGCCCGACATCGGTGGGGCCGTCACCACGGGCGTCGCCTGGAACCAGCTCAGTATCAAAGGCCACGCACGCGACGATGCCGCGACCGCCTTCTTCGATAGCTTGGGCGGTTCGGACGTCGACCTCCTCCTCGATGCCCAAGTGCTTGGCCTGGTGATCGAGCGCGGTCGTTGCCTCGGCGTGCGCCTGGCGGGGCAGATCCTGCGGGCCGAGGGCGAAGTCCTGCTTTGTGCCGGGGCGATCGATTCGCCGAGACTGCTGATGGTTTCGGGCGTGGGGCCTGCCGATGCCTTGCGCGCCCACGGCATTGCCGTCGCCGTCGACCTGCCCGATGTCGGGGCCAATCTCGAGGATCACTTGCTGCTCGCCGGCGTGGCCTACCGGGCGCGCCGCGCGGTGGAGCCCTCGTTCTACAATCATGCCGACGCGCTGCTCTACGTGCCGCATGCGCAAGCGGACGAGAGCCCCGATCATCTCATCATGTGCCTTTCGCTGCCTTTCGTGCAGCCGGCCGTCGGTGCCTTGCCGCCACCGGCATATACCCTGGTACCGTGCCTGATGCGGCCCCTCAGCCGCGGCAGCGTGCGCCTCGGCTCTGGCGACCCGATGGCGCCGGCGCTCATCGATCCGAACTACCTGTCGGACCCCAGCGACCTCGAGAGCCTAGTTACGGCGGTGGCCTTGGCGCGCGAGATCGGCGGGGCCCCGGCCTTTGCCGATTGGCGGGCCGAGGAGGTTTATCCGGGTCGCCTTTGGGACGACAGTGCTGCTCGGCATGATTTTGTGCGTCGCGCAGCCCGGTCGTTTCACCATCCCGTCGGCACTTGCCGCATCGGCGCCGTCGTCGACACCGCGTTGTGTGTCCAAGGCGTGACGGGGCTGCGGGTGATCGATGCATCGGTGCTGCCCGGTCTTCCGGCAGCCATGATCAACGCGGCCGTCACGGCCGTGGCGGAACGGGCAAGCGATATCGTGTTGGGCAGGTAGGGAGCGGCCGCATGATCCTCGTCGCCGGCCTGGTCGTCTTCCTGCTGCTGATACTTGCGCTATGGCTCCTGTCGCTGCCGGCCAACAAGCCCGCCTATGCGCGGCCGGTCTTCTATCTCACGCTGG
This sequence comes from Reyranella sp., assembly GCA_019750135.1. GTDB lineage: Bacteria > Pseudomonadota > Alphaproteobacteria > Reyranellales > Reyranellaceae > Reyranella. The sequence goes on from JAIEOV010000118.1 coordinate 9,813, forward strand.
CCGTGGCAGCGCTGATCGCCGGGTTCATCTACCGGTCCGTCTAGGCGGGCGCTTTTTCGCGACCCGGCGCGCCGCCGCCAGGGCGATGCGCGCCCAGGTGACGAGCTCGTCGGGCTCGTCGAACAGCCGCTCCGGCGCGCGCCAGAAGGAGAGGTCGATGGTATTGCCTCCCTTGGCGTAATTGAGAGGCGGCGAGGACCGCGCCTCCTCGAAGGCCTCGCGGTTGTCGTCGTCGACCCTGAGGTACAGCATGTTGTCGGTCACCATCCCGAACATGACGCCGTCGCAGAACACGCCGGTCTTGCCGAACATGCGGCGCAGGGTGACGCGCCCCAGCGGCTCGAGCTGCTCACGCAGGAATTCGGCGAAGCTGTCGCTGGCGACCATGCTCCGAGGATAGCTCTTTATTTTGTGGTCTTCCTTCGCCACGTTAGGTCCATGGCCAGCGGACATACGCATCAGACCGACGTCGTCATCGTAGGAGCCGGCCCCGTCGGCCTGTTCGCCGTGTTCGAATGCGGCATGGTGCGGCTGCGCTGCCACGTCATCGACGTGCTCGACGATGCCGGCGGTCAGTGCACGGCGCTCTACCCCGAGAAGCCGATCTACGACATCCCGGGCTTCCCGCGCATCGAGGCGGCCGAGCTCGTGGTGCGCCTGAAGGCGCAAGCCGCGGCGTTCCGGCCGGTCTATCACCTCGGCGAGCAGGTCCAGGGGCTGGAGAAGTTGAGCGGCGGGTTCTGGAAGGTCACGACCTCCAAGGGCACCGTCGTGCAGGCGCGCGCGGTGATCATCGCGGCCGGCGTCGGCGCCTTCGGTCCCAATCGGCCGCCGCTGTCCGGCATCGATGCCTACGAGGGCAAGAGCGTCTTCTACTACGTCACCCAGCGCGAGGCCTTCCGCGGCAAGCGCGTGGTGATTGCGGGCGGCGGCGACACCGCCGTCGACTGGGCCCTGTCGCTGGCCGAGATCGCGGGACGCGTCTCGGTAATCCACCGCCGCGACAAGTTCCGCGCTGCGCCCGACAGCGAGGCGCAGCTCAAGGCGCTCGCCAAGTCGGGCAAGCTCGATCTCGTCGTGCCCTATCAGCTGCATGGGCTGGAGGGCGCCGCCGGCCAGCTTACGGCGGTAACCGTCGCTACCCTCGACGGCGACACCAGGCGGATCGAGGCCGATGCATTGCTGCCGTTCTTCGGCCTGTCGATGTCGCTGGGGCCGATCGCCGACTGGCAGCTCGAGCTGCAGCACAATCAGATCGCCGTCGACGCTGCGACGGCGGCGACCGGCAAGCCCGGCATCTTCGCCATCGGCGACGTCGTCACCTATCCCGGCAAGTTGAAGCTGATCCTGACCGGCTTCGCCGAAGCGGCCATCGCCGCACGCTCGGCCTATGCGCTGATCCATCCCGAGACGCCGCTGCACTTCGAGTACTCGACGACGTCGGGCCTGCCGACGGCTTGAGCTAACGCAGCTTCCGGAAGAACTTGCGGACGTCGTCGACGAACAGCGCGGGCTGCTCGAAGGCGGCGAAGTGGCCGCCCTTGGGCATCTCGCTCCAGTGCTGGATGTTGCTGAAGTTGGTCTCCATCCAGCACCGAACCGGCGTCACGATCTCCTTGGGAAACGCCGCGACGCCGGTCGGCACGCCGACCTTGTGGACGGAACGGCGCTCGGGTCCGAAGCTCTCCCAGTACAGCCGCGCCGACGAGCCGGCCGTCGCCGTCACCCAGTACAGCATCACGTTGTCCAAGAGCTCGTCGCGGCCGAGGATGTTCTCTGGATGGCCGTCGCAGTCGGTCCACGCCCAGAACTTCTCCAGGATCCACGCAGCCTGGCCAGCCGGCGAATCGGTGAGGCCGTAGGCCAGTGTCTGCGGCCGCGTCGACTGCTGCTTGGAGTAGCCGGAGTCCCAGTCGGCATAGTGCTTGATGCCCTTGAGCGCGCGGGCCTCCTCGGGCGTCGGATCGCCCACCACATTGGGCCGCGTCGACATGGCGAGCGTGATGTGGATGCCGGCACAGTGCGCCGCGTCGAGCGCGCCGATCGCCGTCGTCACCGCCGAGCCCCAGTCGCCGCCCTGCGCGCCGTAGCGCGGGTAGCCCAGGCGATCCATCAACTTGGCCCAGGTGCCGGCAATGCGATCGATGCCCCAGCCGGTGACTGTCGGCTTGCTCGAGAAGCCGAAGCCGGGGAGCGACGGGCAGGTGACATGGAAGGCATCGGCGGCATCGCCGCCATGGGCCACGGGATCGACCAAGGGCTCGATCACCTTGTGGAACTCGACGATGGAGCCCGGCCAGCCATGGGTGATGAGGAGTGGCATGGCCTCGGGATGCGGCGAGCGCGCATGCACGAAGTGGATGTCGAGCCCGTCGAGCGGCGTCGTGAATTGCGGGAAGCGGTTGAGCAGCGCCTCGCGCTTCCTCCAGTCGTAGCTCTCGGCCCAGTAACGGCAGACCTCTTCGATCCACTGCCGCGGCGCGCCCTGGCTCCAGTCGGAGACCAGCTCGGCTTCGGGCCAGCGCGTGCGGCGCAGGCGGGCCTTGAGGTCGTCCAGCACGTCATCGCCGACGGCGATACGGAAGGGGCTGATGGCGCTCATGGGATGGTCTCTCTATTCGTCGGGTTGACGCATATGGGCGCTGGCTTCCTCTTCGGTGCGCAGCCAGATCTCGTTGGCGATCGGTCGCTCGGCTTCCTCCATGATGTGCCCGACCAGGCCGACGGCGCGCGCCATCACGCCGAAGCCGCGCACGACCTTCCAGGGGAAGCCCAGTTCGCAGCACAGGGCGCCGATGGCCCCGGTGGCATTGACGGGCAGGGACTTGCCCGACTGCCGCTCGGCCTCGGCCGCGATCAATTTCATGAGAGCGACGTAGTTGCCCGACAGGCCGCATTCCTCGGCGATCTGGAACAGCCGCGGCGCCCGCGGATCGACCGGCTTGTGAATCGGATGGCCCATGCCGGGAAGGATGCGCTTGGCCGCCCGCCAGCTCTCAACCACCTCGCGCGCCTTGGTTTGCAGATCGACGCCCGAGGAGCCGGGCGGCAGCGTTTCGTAGAGAAGCTTGGCGGCGTTCTCCATGCTGCCGACGAAGACCGTTCCCAGGCCGCATAGGCCGGCCGCTACGGCCGCCTGCATCGATTCGGGCGCGCCGGCATAGGTCATGCGCGCCGCGATGGCGCTCGGCGTCAGCCCATGCTCAACCAGGGTGACCAGGATCGCGTTGTAGGCGCACGACTGCTGCGGCGTCGGCATGCGGCCGGTGAGCTGCAGGAAGGAGAAGTCGCCCAGGTTCAACGTGCCGATGACCTCGTTGGGCAGGTCCTTGCCGCGCACGACGATGCGTTTGCGATTGCTCCAGGCGATGTCGGAGCGGATCGGTTGGGCTTTGCGGGCCATGATGTCCTCAGCGGGGCGAGCGAGTGCGGGTGCCGGGCGGCGGCGGTGTCTCCGGTTGGCCGGCGAAGCATTGGACGATGCTCATCCAGTGCCTGGCCGTCTCACCGCGGACCGAGAGCGACGTGTCGGCGACGTTGCGGGTCTGCGTGACGACCTGGCAGAAGGCGATGGCATCGCCCTCGACCGAGTCGCTGTCGGACGCCTTCCACTCCCAGGTCTCGCCGAACGGCGTGTCGAGGTGGACCGTCGGCATGACGGGCGGCACGGGCAGGCCGCGATTGCGGTAGGCCCAGCCGAAGGTGCGCACGCCGATCTCGGCGATGTTGCGCAGGCGCGGCGACGCCGCCGGTCGCTCGATGCCAAAAAGATCGTAGATCGCCTGGGCGTGCGACCACGTTTCCATCTGGCGCGCGGTCGTGAACATGCGGACGCCCATGTCCGGCCCGGCCCATTTCAGGCGTGCGTCGGTAGGCTTCTCGGCGAGGGCGTCGCAGAGCCGCCCGGCTGTTTCGTGCCAGCGCTGGAGCAGGGCGCGCCCGCCGAGCCCGTTCAGCCTCTGCCGCGTCTCGTCGATGCGGCTCAGCCCCTTTTTTCGCTCGGCCTGGATGTCGGCCATCAACGCTGCGAACTCGGCGGGATCGGACGCCGAGGCGAGCGCCATCCTGTCGCCCATGTGCAGATGGCGAACGATGTCGTCGGTCGTCCAGGCCTTGAACTGGGTCGGGCGCGCCCAGTCGCCGTCGCCGAGCCCGCTCAGCAGCTGGTGAAGCTCGGCGGTCTCGGCCCGAAAATCGTCGACCTGCTGGATCATTCCGCGGCTTGCTGCGCCATCGCCTGCTGCTGCATGCGCAGGACCTGCTCCCAGCCGCGATAGCCGGTGAAGTTGTCCTTGTCGAAGAACAGGACGGGCCCGTCGCAGAAGAACAGGTACTCGGTGTCCTCCAGCGCCGTCGTGGCGCCATGCACCATGCCGTTGACCTCGTGCAGGAAGTCGCCGGCGTTGTAGACGTTGTTGCGGACCTGCAGCTTGCCGGACAGGATGAAGGCGAAGGCTGCCGACAGATGCTTGTGCGGCGGCGCGACGTAACCCTTCTTCCATTTCAGCAGCACGGCCCAGCGACCGGATTCAGGGCCGACCCACAGGACCTTGGTCCAGGCCTCTCCAGGCTTGTCTCGATCCACGGGATCTCCGACGAACGCGTGATCGAATCGGCAAGCTCGTTGTTCACTGGCCGTATGTCCTGGGGAAGCGCCATCCATCCCTCCATCGGGTCTTGATTGACGTCGACTCTGAAGAGCCGTCGGCAACGAGTCCAGCGGTGGAGCCGAGGCGCGAAACCGTCCTAGAATTGCGCCATGATTCTCGTTGGACAGTACGATTCACCTTATACGCGCCGCGTCGCGGTCAGCCTCCACCTGCTGGGCTTCGACTTCGAGCATGACATGCGTTCCGTGTTCGGCGACTTCGATTCCATGCGAACGACCAATCCGCTGGGCCGCATTCCCTCGCTGATCCTGGACGACGGGACGACGCTGATTGATTCGGGAGCGATCCTGGATTGGCTCGACCAGGAGGTTGGACCAGAGCGCGCCTTGCTGCCCGACGGCGGTCTGGTGCGTCGTCAGGCCCTGCAGCGGATCGCCCTGGCGAGCGGCACCATCGATAAGGTCATGGGCATCGGATACGAGCGCCTGGTCCGGCCCGAGCGCTACCGCTGGCCCGACTGGATCGCGCGCTGCCGCACCCAGGCCGAAGGCGGGCTTGCCGCCCTCGCGCAGCTGTCGTGGCCCGCGGGCGAACCTGTCAGCCAACCCTGGATCACGACCGCCTGCATGATGCGCTACGTGCGGCTCGCCGTTCACGATCTGCTGCCGGTCGGCCGCTACCCGGCGCTCGATGCCGTGTCCGATCGCTGCGAAGCGTTGCCGGCGTTCAAGGCAACGTATCCCGCCGACTACGTCGTTCCAGCCAGCTAGGCCGCCGCGAGCTTGCGCAATGCCGCCAGCCGGCGGGCGTAAGGCGGCTCGGCTTCCGGCACGAGGGCGGGGGCCGCGATGCTTTCGGCGAAATGACAGGCGACGACCTGGCCTTGCGTGCCGACCGGGCGCAGCAGCGGCTCCTCCTTGCGGCAGCGGTCCTGGGCATAGGCGCAGCGGGTGTGGAAGCGGCAGCCGGCGGGCGGATTGAGGGGGCTCGGCACGTCGCCCGCCAGCCGGATGCGCGCGCGCTGGGCGGTGGGATCGGGTACCGGCACGGCCGACAGGAGCGCCTGGGTGTAGGGATGGCGCGGCATGGCGAACAGGCTCTTCTTGGGCGCCAGCTCTACGATCTTGCCGAGATACATGACGGCGACGCGGTCGCTGATGTGGCGCACCACGGCGAGGTCGTGGGCGATGAAGATGTAGGAAAGGCCCAATCGACGCTTGAGGTCCTGCAGGAGGTTGATGACCTGCGCCTGGATCGAGACGTCGAGCGCCGACACCGGCTCGTCGCAGACGATCAGCTTGGGTTGCGAGGCGAGCGCGCGGGCGATGCCGATGCGCTGGCGCTGGCCGCCGGAGAATTCATGCGGGTAGCGCAGCGCGTGCCAGGCCGACAGGCCGACTTCGCCCAGAAGCTGGTCTATGCGCTGGCGCAGGGCGGCGCCCGACGCCAGCCCGTGCAGGCGCAGCGGCTCGGCCAGGGTGTCGCCCACGGTGAGCCGTGGGTTCAGCGACGCATACGGATCCTGGAAGATGATCTGCATGTCGCGGCGCAGGTCGCGCAGAGCGCCGCGGTTGAGCGCGCGCACGTCCCGGCCGGCGAAGCGGATCGTACCTTCCGTCGCTTCGATGAGGCGCAGCACCATGCGGCCGGTCGTCGACTTGCCGCAACCCGATTCGCCGACCAGCGCCAGAGTCTCGCCGGGCGCCACGTCGAAGGTGAGGCCGTCGACGGCGCGCACGGTGCCGACCGCGCTCTGGAAGACGATGCCGCGCTTCACCGGGAAATGCTTGGTGAGGCCGGAAACGGACAGAAGCGCTTCGCTCATGACGCGGCGGCCGCCGTGGGTAGGACGAGGTCGAGCGGCGCCTTCCAGCAGGCCGCGCGGTGACCGGGGGCGATCTCGCGCAGCACCGGCTGCTCGGCCTTGCACCGGGCATCGGCCAGCGGGCAGCGCGGGCTGAAGCGGCAACCGGCGGGCAGGGCGAAGGGATTGGGCACGACGCCTTCGATCGCCTGCAAACGCTCGTCGCCGTCGCTGCCGAGCCGCGGGATCGAGCCCAGGAGGCCGAGCGTATAGGGATGCTGCGGATCGGCGAAGAGCGGGCCGACCGGCGCTTCCTCGACGATGCGGCCGGCGTACATGACGATGACGCGATGCGCGACCTCGGCCACGACGCCGAGATCGTGGGTGATCAGCATGATCGCGGTGCCCGTGCGCTCGCGCAGGTCGCGCAGGAGATCGAGGATCTGCGCCTGGATGGTGACGTCGAGGGCGGTGGTCGGCTCGTCGGCGATCAGGATCTTGGGATCGCAGGCCAGCGCCATGGCGATCATGACGCGCTGGCGCATGCCGCCGGAGAGCTGGTGCGGATATTCGTCGAGGCGGGTCTCGGGCGAGGGGATTTTCACCAGTCGCAGCATCTCCAGCGCGCGGCTGCGCGCCTCCGCGGCGGTCACGGAGCGGTGCAGGCGGATCGCCTCGACGATCTGCTCGCCCACGCTCTGCACGGGGTTGAGGCTGGTCATCGGCTCCTGGAAGATCATCGACACGGCATCGCCGCGCACGGCGCGCATCTCGCTCTCGGGCAGGTCGAGGAGATTGCGGCCGTCCAGCCTGATCTCGCCGCCGGCGATGCGGCCGGGCGGGTTGGGCACCAGCCGCATGATCGAGAGCGACGTCACCGACTTGCCGCAGCCCGATTCGCCGACGATGCCCAGCGTCTCGCCCGGAGCGAGGGAGAAGGAGACACCGTCGACGGCCGCGAACACGCTGCCGCCCGACCGGAACTCGGTGCGCAGGTCCTTTACTTCGAGAAGAGTCATCGGAGCGCGGACCTCCAGGTCCGCATCATGATCATGAGCGGACCTGGAGGTCCGCGCTCCGGCAAGAGACCCCTCACGTCACCGGCCTCGACTGCGGCAACCGCTCCTTCGTTCCGTAAACCGGCGGCGCCAGCTGGTCGGCGGTGCGGCCGGCCCAGTCGCGCTGGGGTACGGTCTTGAGCCGCTTGCGCTGGCCTTCGATCAGGCCCGCGGTCGCGGCCTCGACGTCGACCGTCAGCACCTTGCCGTCCTTCACCACCTGCGCGCCGTCGACATAGACGTGGCGGATGGCGCGCTCGCTCGCCGAGTAGATCAGGCTGCGCACCGGCTCGTGCGCCGGCTGCATGTAGGGATGGCTCATGTCGACCAGCGAGAAGTCGGCCTTGCAGCCGGGCGCCAGGCGGCCGAGGTCGGGCCGGCGCAGGATCTTGGCGCCGCCCACGGTCGCCGCCTCGAAGGCATGTCGCGTCGTGCCCATCTTGTAGTTGCTGGTGAAGACGCGGGCGACGTAGCAGGCGAGCCTGATCTCATCGACCATGTTGTGCGGGAAGGTGTCGGTGCCGATGCCGACGGTGATGCCGGCATTCATGTAGCGGCCGATCGAGTTCAGCACCATGCCGCGGCGGGCGAACACGGTCGGGCAGTGCGCCACCGATGCGCCGGAGTCGCGCAGCATCTCGAAGTCGTTGGCGTGCGGATAATGGATCTGCGGATGGTCGCTCAGGAAGATGCCGTGGCCGATCACCAGGTCGGGGCCCAGCACGCCGATCGAATCGAGCCATTCGATGGGCGTCTTGCCGTGGCGATGCACCATCTCATAGAACTCGACGACGGCCTGGCAGGCGTGCGTCTGCATCGGGATGTTGCGGCGCTTGGCTTCCTGCAGGGCCTCCTTGAAGTAGCCCTCCTTGCAAGTGTCGATCTGCGAGGGGCCGACCATGGCGGAGATGCGGCCGCTGGGATGCTTTGTGGCCTCGTCGATCGTCTTCATCGCGGCCGCGAAGGCCTTCTCGCCGGCCTTCTCGTCCCAGGCGTATTCCACCGTATGGCCGTTCTTGGTGTACCAGTAACCCTGGCGCATCATCGGGCAGACGACGGCGCGAATGCCCGTCGCCGCGAGATCGTCGACCCAGCCCTCGCGGCTCATCGACAGGTCGGAGATGGTGGTGACGCCGCTCTTCAGCAGTTCCGACATCGCCACCATGGTCGAGGGCCCGGCATCCTCGGCATCGAGGCCGAACACCGGGAGGTATTCGTAGAGCGAGCTCTGGCCCAACTTGTCGCTGCCGTACTCCTCCGTCAGGCCCTTGTTGGCGGGTTCGGAGAAGGGATGGCTGTGCACGTTGACGAGGCCCGGGATCGCCATGAACCCCTTGCCGTCGATCGTGGCGTCGGCTGTGCCGGTGTAGCCCGGCCCGACATGGACGATCTCGTTGCCTTTGAACACCAGGTCGCCGCCGTCGACATAGACATGGCGGCGCTCGGATTCGTCCCAGGCCACGACATGGTCGAGGCCGGAGATGCGGGTGGTCTTCATTGTTCTTCTCCTCCGTATGGGAGCGCGGGCCTCCGGCCCGCCCTCATGAGCGGGCCAGAGGCCCGCGCTCCCGTTTTTACTTGAACGCGATGCCCAGCCCCTTGTTGAGGCCGCAACCGTAGTTGCCGTGGGCGCGGATGGGCTTGAGCTTGGAGCCGGCGACAACGAACAACGGTTCGTGGAACAGCGGGATCCAGACCGCCGCGTCATGCACCTTCTGCTGGACCGCGGCGTAGGCCTCGGCGCGGACCTTGTCGTCGGTCGCGGTCGAGCCCTTGTCCAGAAGCTCGTCGGTCTCCTTGTCCTTCCAGTTCATGCGGTTGGGCGTCGGCGTGTTGGCCGAGCGGAAGTAGAGGTTGAGCGCATCGCCGGCGCTGACATAGGGGAAGCTCATGCCGAAGGCGTCGAACTCCTGGGTCGCGAGCTTGCCCCAGGCCACCGTCGAGTCGAAGAGCTGGATCTGCAGGTCGATGCCGACCTTGCGCAGGTCGCCCTGGACGGCCTCGGCGATCTCCTTGAAGGCGCCCGAGATGCCGTAGACGACCGGAGCCAGCTTCTTGCCGTCCTTGTAGCGGAAGCCGTCATTGCCCTTCTTCCAACCGGCCTCGTCTAAAAGCTTCTCGGCCTCCTTGACGTTCTCGCCGTAGACGGCGCGGTCGACCTTGTCGTTGAAATCGAGCACGCCCGGCATCAGCAGGGTCGAGGCGGGTTCGGCCAGGCCGAAGGTGACGGCCTCAGCGATCGCCTTCTGGTCGACCGCAAGGTTCATCGCCTTGCGCACGCGCACGTCGTTCATCAGCTCCTTGTCGACCTTGAAGCCGATGAAGTAGGTCCAGAAGAAGTTCTCGGCCTTGGTGACCGACAACGACTTGTTGGCCTGCAGCTCCTTGATCGACCAGTAGGGCACGTACTGGCTGGCATCGGCCTGGCCGGCCTGCAGGGCGGTCACGCGGGTGTTCTCCTCCGGCACGACCTTCCAGATCACCTTGTCGACCTGGGCTTCGGTCACGTCATAGTAGGTGGGGCCCCACTTGTAGCCCTTGTGCTTGGTGAGCATGGTCGAATCGCGCGGCGTCCAGCTCTCGAAGCAGAACGGCCCGGTGCCGTCGATGCCCTTGACGCCGAAGTCGGCGCCGAGCTGCTTGGCCTGATCGACGTTCAGGATGGTGTGGAAGTACTGCGTCATCTGGTAGAGGAGCTCGGAGAACGGCTTCTTGAGCTTGTACTCGACAGTGACGTCGTCGGGCGCGGTGATCTTGTCGACCTCGCCCATGCGCCACTTCACCAGGCCCTTGGTCTCGGGATCGAGCCAGCGCTCGTAGGTCGCGACCACGTCCTTGGCGGTCATCTTCTTGCCGCTGCAGAAGCTCACGTCGTCGCGCAGCTTGAAGGTGTAGGTGAGGCCGTCGGGCGACACCGTCCAGCTGGTGGCGAGCCCCGGCCGGAGCGTCTTCATGTCGTAATCGAGGTTCACCAGCGTGTCGCCGATCATGTACATGACCTCGGCGCCCGAGCGGGCAGTGGACTTCTGCGGATCGTAGCGGTCGGTATCGATCTCGCGCACGATGGTCACGGTCTTCTGCGCCATCGCCGGCGCTGCCGCGCCGATGGCCGTTGCGGCGAGCGCCGCGAGAAGCAAACGATTGGTCATACCTGAAGCCTCCTTATTGCCTGAGCTTGGGATCGAGGGCGTCGCGTAGCGCGTCGCCCAGGACGTTGAATGCGAGCACGACGAGGAAGATCGCCGCACAGGGGAAGGTCGAGACGTTGGGCGCGATCTGCAGGAACTTGCGGCCGTCGGCCGCCATGCTGCCCAGCTCCGCCGTCGGCGGCTGCGCGCCGAGACCGAGGAAGGAAAGGGCTGCCCCCAGAAGGATCGCCTGGCCGAGCTGCAGGGTCATGTAGATCAGGATGGTCGGCCAGCAGTTGCGCGCGAGGTAGCGCCAGATCAGGGCGCCGTCGCCCAGGCCGACGGCGCGGCCAGCCTCCATGTATTCCTGCTGCATGATCGATTGCGCCGCACCGCGGGCGATGCGGGCGATCGACGGTACGGCGGCGACGGAGAGCGCGATCACCAGGGAGAACAGGCCGGTGCCGAGCACGGCGGCGATGGCGAGGCCGAACAGGATCGACGGGAAGGAAAGCAGCACGTCGACCAGGCGCATCAGCGGCGTGTCGAGGCGCTTGAAGTAGGCGGCTGAGAGCCCGATCAGGGCGCCGAGGCCGCCGCCGACGGCAACGGCAATCACGCCCATGCCCAGGGTGGCGCGCAGGCCGAACAGGATGCGGCTCAGCATGTCGCGGCCCTGGTTGTCTGCCCCCAGCAGGAAGGTCGGGCAGCGGTCGGCGAGCGGCTTGCAGAAGCGCAGGCGCATGTTGCTGGCGTAGGGATCGTGCGGCGCGATCAATGGCGCCAGGATCGCCGCGGCGACGATGACGAACAGGAAGATCGCCGCCGCTGCCGCCGCCGGATCGCTCAGGATGCGCCGCCACACGGCGTTCTTGCGCCGGATCGCGGCGATGGCGCGCTGGTCGGACTCGCTTTGCAGGGAGAGGGTGGCGTCCGTCATTGCTGGGAGCGCTCATGCTCTTCCGGACCGCGCGCATCCTGCGCGCTCGGATTCATGAGCGCGCTGGAAGCGCGCGGTCCGGAAGACATCATGACCTTGCGATCCTCGGGTCGAGGTAGGCGTACAGCACGTCGACCCCGAGATTGATCACCATGAACCCGACGGCGAGGATCAGGATCGCGCCCTGCGCCAGCGGGAAGTCGCTCGAGGTGATCGCGCCGACGGCCATGCGGCCGACGCCGGGCCAGGCGAACATGGTCTCGGTGACGATCGAGCCGCCCAACAGGAAGCCGATCTGGAGGCCGACCAGCGTCACCACCGGGATCATGGCGTTCCGCAATGCGTGACGGATGGTGACGCGCCAGTCGGAGGCGCCCTTGGCGCGCGCCGTGCGCACATAGTCGGCGCCGAGGGTTTCGAGCAGTGACGTGCGTGTCATGCGCGCCACCGGCCCGACGAAGACCGCGCCCAGGGTTACCGCCGGGAGGATGATGCTGAGGAAGCCCGCTGGCGTCCAAATCGGCCCGTTGCGCCCTTGGAAGGGCAGCAGGCCCGCGCCGCCTACGTACTGGATCAACAACAGCCCGACCCAGAACACCGGCACCGACACGCCCATCACCGACAGCGCCATGATGGCGCGGTCTATGAGCGTGCCACGACGGCGCGCCGCCAGCGTGCCGAGGGCGATGCCGAGCGGCACCGCCCAGACGAGGCAGGCCAGCATCAATTCGACGGTCGGCCAGAAGGTCAGCGCGATCTCGTCGGCCACGGGACGGTTGGAGATCATCGAGCGGCCGAGATCGAGCTGCAGCACGCGACCGAGATAGCGGCCGAACTGGATCCACAGCGGTTCGTCGAGGCCAAGCTGCTGGCGGATGGCGGCGACCTCGGCCTTGGTCGCCGTCGGACCCGCCACGACCGTCGCCGGATCGGTCGGCACGACCTGCAGCAGCAGGAAGCCGATCAGCAGCACACCGAGCAAAACCGGCAGTGAAATCATCAATCGATGGGCGATATGACGCGCCATTGTCTTTAAGACAGCCCCCTTCACGAGCTAGAACACTGGCCGACACCGCAGCGCTCGACAAGCGCCGTGCCGGTGGCATGATCGCTGCAAGAAACGCGCCGAGGAGCGGAAGTTCATGTCTGCAGGAAAACTGACCGAACAGGCGAAGGGCGTGTTCATCATTGCCGCCACGCCGTTCACCGACGAAGGCGCGCTCGATCTCAACAGCGTCGATTCGCTGACCGATTTTTATTTGGGCTGCGGTGTAACGGGATTCACCCTTTTGGGAATCATGGGCGAGGCGCCGAAGCTGACCGGCGAGGAATCGCTGTCGGTCGTCGAACGTGTCGTGCGTCGTGCGCAGGATCGGCAGATCATCGTCGGCGTGAGTCACGCCGGCCTCGAGAATGTGCGCCGCCTGAGCCACGAGGTCATGATCGCCGGCGCCTCGGGCGTCATGGTCGCACCGCCGCAGGGCCTCAAGGGCGACGAGGGCGTCTACAATTACTTCGCGCAGGTCTTCAAGGAGCTGGGGCCGGACATCCCCGTCGTCTACCAGGACTATCCGCAGAGCACGGGAGTCTATCTAGCGCCGTCGGTGTTCGAGCGGCTGGTCGACGACTTCAAGCAGCTCGTCATGCTGAAGCACGAGGACTGGCCGGGCCTCGCCAAGCTCACGCGCGTGCGCGAGGGCGAGAAGAAGCCAGGGCGACGACGTGTCTCGATCCTGGTCGGCAACGGTGGGCTCTACCTGCCGCAGGAGCTGCGGCGTGGCGCCGACGGCGCCATGACCGGTTTCGCCTGGCCCGAGATGCTGGTCGAGGTCTGCGACCTCGCCGCCAAGGGCAAGATGGAGGAGGCGGAGGACCTGTTCGACATCTACCTGCCGCTGGTGCGGCATGAGCAGCAAATCGGCATGGGCCTGGCGTTGCGCAAGGAAGTGCTGTTCCGCCGCGGCGCCATCAAGAGTCCAAAGCAGCGTGCGCCGGGATCGTCGCTCAGCGCGACCGATCGTGCCGAGCTCGACAATTTGATTGTACGTTTGGAGCGCAGGCTCGCCGCCACCGGTCGCGGCTCCAAGGTCGCGGCGGAGTAGAGTGATGCCTGATTACGATTTGATCGTTCGCAACGCCAAGATCGTCACCGCCGAGCGCCAGAGCGAGGGCGACATCGCCGTCAAGGACGGCAAGGTCGCCGCCCTGGGCGCCGACGTGAAGGGCACGGCCACGCGCGAGATCGATGCCGCGGGCAAGTTCGTCCTGCCGGGCGGTGTCGACAGCCATTGCCATATCGAGCAGCGCTCGGGCATGGGCGTGATGTGCGCCGACGATTTCTACACCGGCACGGTGTCGGCCGCGTTCGGCGGCACCACGACGGTGATCCCGTTCGCCGCCCAGCATCGCGGCATGTCGCTGCGCCAGGTGGTGAAGGACTATCACGAGGCGGCCACGCCCAAGGCGGTGATCGACTACGCCTTCCATCTCATCATCACCGATCCCACCCAGCAGGTGCTGGGGCAGGAGCTGCCGGCGCTGATCAAGGACGGCTACACGTCGTTCAAGATTTACATGACCTACGACGCCATGAAGGTCAGCGACTACCAGATCCTCGACATCCTCGCCTTGGCGCGGCGCGACGGCGCGCTGGTCATGGTGCATGCCGAGAACCACGACATGATCCAGTGGCTGGCGCATCACCTGGTCGACCAGGGCCATGTCGCCCCCAAGTTCCATGCCATCGCCCATGCCCGTGTCGCCGAGGCCGAAGCGACCAACCGCGCGATCTCCCTTGCGCGCCTGGTCGATGCGCCGCTCTTGCTGGTGCACATGTCGGAGATCGAGGCCATCGAGACGCTGCGCCAGGCGCAGAAGAAGGGGCTGAAGATCTTCGGCGAGACCTGCCCGCAGTACATCGCGCTGACCGCCGACGACATGGACAAGCCCGGCGTCGAGGGCGCGATGTGGTGCTGCAGCCCGCCGCCGCGCGATTCGGAAGCGCAGGAAGCGGTGTGGGCGGCGTTGAAGGACGGCACCTTCCAGACCTTCTCTTCGGATCACGCGCCCTACCAGTTCAACGAGAAGGGCAAGATCCCCAAGGGCGACAAGACGACCTTCAAGGAGATGGCCAACGGCGTGCCGGGTCTCGAGATCCGACTGCCCATCCTGTTCTCCGAGGGCGTCCAGAAGGGCCGCATCACCCTGCAGCAGTTCGTGGCCCTGACGTCGGCCAACCACGCCAAGCTCTATGGTCTCTATCCCAAGAAGGGGACGATCGCGGTTGGCTCTGACGCCGACTTCGCGATCTGGGATGCCGACAAGGACGTGACGATCCGCTGGAAGGATCTGCACGACAATGTCGGGTACTCGCCCTACGAAGGCCGGCAGATCAAGGGTTGGCCGATCACCGTGGTGAGCCGCGGCCGTGTCGTGGTCGAGGACGGCAAGCTCAATGCCGTGCGCGGCTCCGGCCAGTTCCTGCCGTGCGCTTCGCCCGACTCGGCCAAGCCGCAGGGCCAGACCGCGCCGGAACTACAATCCATGTCCCGCTTCGGCCTGAAACCGCTGTTCTGATGATCGGTGTCGACTATGTAAGGCGCATGGCGCTCTACAATCGTTGGCAGAACGAGAACCTCTACGGCGCCGCCGACGGCCTCACCGACGAGGAGCGCGAACGCGAGCGCGGCGCCTTCTTCGGCTCGATCCATCGGACGATGTGCCACCTCCTGTGGGCCGACCAGACCTGGATGAGCCGTTTTCGCGGCTCGCCGCCGCCGGTGCCTCTGGAGGAGCTGACTGAACAGCATCGCGATTGGAGATCCCTCCTGACTCGGCGCCGCGATTTCGATGCCGAGATCATGGGATGGACCAACGGCCTCACCGTGGACTGGCTGGCCGGGAATCACACGCATTTTTCACCCAGTTTCGGCCGGGAGATCACGAATCCACGCTGGCTGCTCGTGTCGCACTTCTTCAATCACCAGACCCACCATCGCGGGCAGATTCACTGCATGCTGACTCAGGCGGGGAGAAAGCCCGGCGATACGGACCTGCCGATGATGAACGATCCTTGACGAATGTAAGGCATAGCCTTACATTGTGGCGTGATCCGTTCGTTCAGGGATAAAGGCCTGGAGCGTTTTTTCGCCACCGGTGACGGCCGGCGGCTCAGTGTGCAGAACACGAGGCGCATTGCCAACATTCTGCGTGCACTTGATGACGCATCAAGGCCTGAGGACATGAACCTGCCGGGCTTCCGCTTTCATTCTCTCGTCGGCCGCGACCGAGGTCGTTATGCCGTCAATGCCAGCGGAAACTGGCGGATCACATTCGGATGGTCAGACGACGATGCAATCGACGTCGACTTGGAAGATTATCATTGAGGAGATGTTCCGTGGCCAAGAAGCCCCCGAAGCGCGGTCTGCCTCCCATGCACCCTGGCGAACTTCTGCGCGAAGAGATACTGCCGGCATTGGAACGCCCTAAGACCGAGATCGCCAAGCTCCTCGGCGTGTCGCGTCAGACGCTCTACGACATTCTCGAGGAAAGGCAGCCGGTGACGCCAATGATGGCGTTGCGGCTCGGAAAGCTGTGCGGAAACGGCCCCGACCTCTGGCTCAATCTGCAGAAGCGCTACGATTTGCAGCGAGCCGAGCAAGCGCTGGGCGAAAAGATCAAAGCAATTCCAACGTTGGAAGTAGTGTAGAAGCGCGTTCAAAAGATGAGACGCCTTCTCACCAACAACCCGGTCGGACCTTTGCCCAATATGCGGCTGCGATATCTCGACCCGAAGGTGGTGGACATCTACCTGCAGGCCCATGTATTCGCGCGTAGTGGTGATCGTGGGCGCGTCGTGCCAAGAATTGGCTCATTCATGGTTTGGCTCGAGCGGAACCGGCCTTACCCGAAGCAGCCAGCGCATATCCGCCAGGTCGGACTCGTGGACCGTTTTGCCGACCGGCCCTTTGGAACAAGGAATTTCTGATGCCCCGTCGTCTAAAAGTCTCCGCCGCCCAGCTCGGCCCCATCCATCGTGCCGACAGCCGCAAGAGCGTGGTCGCTCGCCTGGTCGAGATGCTGAAGGAGGCCGACTCGCGCGGCTCGAAGTTCGTGGTGTTCCCCGAGCTTGCGCTCACCACCTTCTTTCCGCGTTGGTGGATGGAGGATCAGGCCGAGATCGACAAGTATTTCGAGGCGCAGATGCCGAGCCCCGAGACGCTGCCGCTGTTCGAGCTGGCGCGCTCCAAGGGCATCGGGTTCTACCTGGGCTATGCCGAGCTCACGGAGGAAGAGGGCAAGACCCGGCGCTTCAACACCTCGATCCTGGTCGGGCCGGACGGCCGCACCATCGGCAAGTACCGCAAGGTCCATCTGCCGGGCCATGCCGAGCACCGGCCGGCGTCGCCCTACCAGCATCTCGAGAAGAAGTACTTCGAGGTCGGCGATCTCGGCTTCAACGTCTGGAAGATGTTCAAGGACGACATCATCGTCGGCCAATGCATCTGCAACGACCGGCGCTGGCCCGAGACGTTCCGCGTCATGGGGCTGAAGGGCGCCGAGATGGTGGTGCTGGGCTACAACACGCCGACCGACAACGTCTATGCGCCGAAGGAGCCGCCGTATCTGCGCGTGTTCCATCACAACCTCTCGATCCAGGCCGCGGCCTACCAGAACGGCATCTGGGTCGTGGCCACGGCCAAGGCGGGCAAGGAGGACGGCTTCTGGCTGCATGGCGGCTCCGCCATCGTGGCGCCGACCGGCGAGATCGTCGCCAAGTCCAATACCGAGGAGGATGAGGTCGTCTCCTACGATTGCGATATGGAACTCGGCGAATACATCCGCAACACCACCTTCAACTTCGCCAAGCATCGCCGGCCCGAGCACTACAAGCTGATCGTCGAGCGCACCGGCGTGAAGGTCGAACCGAGTAACTGAGGATCCCTTAGATGCAATATGCCGTCTCCGACGTGAACGATCACGACCGCTACAAGATCCTCACCGCCTTCGTGCTGCCGCGGCCGATCGCCTGGGTGACCACGGTCGGCCCGACCGGCACGGTGAACGCCGCGCCGTTCAGCTTCTTCAATGTCTTCGCCGAGGACCCGCCGATCGTGATGTTCGCCGTCAACAAGCGGCCGGACGGGCGCATCAAGGACACCTGGACCAACATCAAGCGGACGGCTGAGTTCGTGGTCAACCTGACCGACGAGCCGCTGGCGCGCGCCATGCACGATTCGAGCGGCGACTTTCCGCCCGACGTCGGCGAGCCGGACTATCTCGGCCTGAAGCTCGCGCCGTCGGTCGACATCAAGCCGCCCAGGCTCGCCGACGCACCGTGGGCCATGGAGTGCAAGACCTGGCAGGTCATCAACGTCAAGGACGACCGCCAGCTGATCATGGGCGAGGGGCTGCGCTTCCACATCCGCGACGAGCTGTGGGATCCCAAGGCGATGCGCGTGCACATGGAGAAGTACCATCCGATCGGCCGCATGTTCGCCGACCGCTACTGCCGCACCGACGATCGCGTGATCTTCCCGGCCGCCGAAGGGCCCAAGAAGGCGGCTGCGGCGGACTGACGTCAGGGAACAGGCCGATGAAGATTCGCACTCACGCCGACATCGTCGAACTCGAGAAGGTGCCGGCGGCCGAGCGCATCCGCCACACCGGCGTGGCGAATCTGCTGGCCCACGCCGCCCGCGAGAATGCCGGTCGCGTGGCCTTGCGCTATCTGTCCGGCACCGGCCCGGACGACGCCGTGCGGGACGTCACTTTCGAAGAGCTGCAGCGCCGCGTGATCCAGACGGCCAACATGCTGCACGCCCATGGCGTCGGGCCTCAGGATACGGTCACCTTGCTGATGCCGAGCGTGCCGCAGACCTTCTTCGCCTTGTGGGGCGCGGAGATCGCGGCGGTCGCCAATCCCGTCAACTATTTCCTCGAAGCCTCGCAGATCGCCGGCATCATGAAGGAGGCCGGCGCCAAGGCGCTGGTCGCCGTCGATGCCTCGATCTTCCCGGACATCTGGCCGAAGGTGGAGGCGATCCGCGCCGCCCTGCCGGACCTCAAGGTCTTTCGCGTCGGCGGCAGCACCGCGCTTGCCGGTGTCATCGACTTCGACGAGGCCTGCGCCAATCAGCCAGGCGACCGGCTGGTGGCGCCGAAACCGATCGATGGCAGCACCGTCGCGGCGCTCTTCCACACCGGCGGGACGACGGGGCTGCCCAAGCTCGCCAAGCACACGCACGGCGCGCTCGCCCTGATGGCGTGGACCAATACGCTGGTGTTCGATCTCGGCCCGGGCACGGTGCTGCTCAATCCGCTGCCGCAGTTCCATGTCGGCGGCTCTCTGTTCGGGGCCCTGGCGCCGATCGCCAATGGCTGGACGGTCGTGATCCCGACGCCGCTCGGCGCGCGCAATCCAAACGTGGTACGCGATTACTGGGGCATCGTCGAGCGCAACCGGGTCGCCGTCGCCGGGGCCGTGCCGACGACACTGGCCGCGATCATGAACGTCCCGCGAGACGCGCACGACCTCGGCTCGCTGAAGTCGTTCGTGACGGGCGGCTCGACCGTTCCCGTCGAGCTCATCCGCCGCATCGAGCGTGAGATCGGCGTGCCGGTCATCGAAGGCTACGGGATGACCGAGGTGCATTGCTACTCGACGATGAATCCCATGCATGGCGAGCGGCGCACCGGGTCGGTCGGCCTTCGCCTGCCCTATACCGAGGTCCGCATTGCCGACGTCGCGCCCGACGGCACGATCCAGGGCGACTGCCGGACCGGCGAGATCGGTCATGTCCTGATGCGGGGGCCGCAGGTCACGCCGGGCTATCTCGATCCGCGCCATGACAAGGGCGCGGTGCTGGCCGACGGGTGGCTCGACTCCGGCGATCTCGGCCGCCTCGATGCCGACGGCTATGTCTGGCTCACCGGGCGCTCCAAGGACCTGATCATCCGGGGCGGCCACAACATCGATCCCGTGATCATCGAGGAAGCGCTTACCCGTCATTCCGGCGTCGAGACGGCGGCGGCCGTCGGCCTGCCCGACACCTATGCCGGCGAACTGCCGATGGCCTTCGTGCAACGGCGTCCCGGGGCCGAGGTGACCGCGGAGGAGCTGCGCGAGTTCTGCCGCCGGGAGGTGCCCGAGCGCGCGGCGGTGCCGGTACAGGTGGTGCTTGTCCCGGTGATGCCGGTGACAGGCGTCGGCAAGATCTACAAGCCCGCCCTGCGATTGCAGGCGGCACAGCTGGCCTTCGAGGCGGCGCTCGCACCGTTGCGTGGTGAGGGCGTGACGGCCGGCGTCACGGTTCGCAGCGATCCGACCCACGGCATGCTGGCGGTCGTGAGCGTTGGCGCGTTGGGCGGAGCGTCGCGAGAAGCCATCACGAAACGTTGTGCGGAGCTACTCGGTGGCTTCCAGCTCAGGCATTCCGTCGAGTTCGCCTGAAGGATCGCGTCATCTTTCCGGCAGCCGAAGGGCCAAAGATGGCAGCGCCGCAGATTGATCACTGCTGCCATCGCGGGTGGAGGGTGTAAGCTCAGCAGCTGCAAATCCGCCGCCGAGGAATGACCGCGCGTTCAGAGGAAGGTTGGCCACGCTGGTTGGCCGCGCTGCTGATGGGCCTGCTGCTGATCCTGGCCCTCTTGATCGTCTCATGGTTTTTGCGCGCCTGCGCGCCGGTCAGTCCCTCGACCAGCCTCACCCTGCACGAGACGCCGGCTCCGCCCGCGCCGGAAGCGCCGCCTGATCCGACGCCGTTGCTGAAGGCCGCGCTCGACGAAGGCGTGGCCGACGGCAGGAATCTGTCGGCCGAGCTCGCGGCCCTCGAGGCCGACATCAGGAAGAAGGTGGCGCTGTGCAAGCCGGTCGAGCCACCCAAACCGCCCGAGCCGCCAAAGCCGCCGCCGGTGGCCAAGGCGCCGCCACCGCCCCCTCCGGCGCCGTTGCCGGCCGACCGCTGGGCGCAGAAGGATCTCGGCATGCTGCAGGGCTGCTGGCGGCTCGGTCAGGATACGCAGGGCAGCATCGGTGTCGGCGGCCGATCGGAGCGTTGCGCCGTGAAGGCGGGCCGCATCTGCTTCGGTGCCAACGGCGGCGGCGAACGACGCTCGACCGCAGTGTGCCCGGCGACCGGCACCATCACCTGCGCCGCGCCCATCACCGCCCGCTTCGGTAACGACAACACGCTCGGCACGACGCAGCCCGCGGTGCAGTGCAATCCGGGGCAGGCCAACTGGACCGGTCCGCCCAACAGCCTGACCTGCCGGCGCGTCAGCGACACGCTGGCGGTCTGCCGGGACCGTCTGAATTTCGAGTACGAGTTCCGGCGGGAATAGGGCTACCGACCACGCTCTGGCCCGAAATGGCTCCTGCCGGTGACTGAGGTCAACAAGAATGATGACTATGGTGCCTGACAGCTTGGGTGCGATGTTCCATCTTTGTTCCAGGACGGCCATCGATGCCGAATCACGCAATGTACCTCGGGTCGCGGGAGACCCAGTGGTCGGAACCCGACCTCAGCATTCTCGACAACAGCCGCAACGCGGTGCCGGCGGTGCCGCTCGATCTGGTGCCGGACCCTTGGCGCGCGTGGATTGCTGAGACCGCATCGGCCACGGGCGCACCGCAGGACTACATACTTCAAACGGTGTTGGCCGGCGTCGCAGGGGTCTGTGGCCGGGGGGGTGCGGGTGCGCGTCACGCCGGCGTGGACCGAACCGCTGATCATGTGGCAGGCGCCATTGCGCGCTCGCTGGCCTCGGGCCTGTTCGCGACGACGAGGTACTGGAGCGGCTGAGGCGGCTGTCGTCTCTGGCGCGCACGCCCGATGATCCTTGCGAGCTTCGCTTCGACGAGCGTGGCGTGAAGGCCTTCGACGGCTTCCTGACCGATCTTCACGCCGCACGGCAGAGTGCCGAAGGACTCGAGGCCGCGTGGTTGGGCAAAAGCAGAGCGTTCATTGTCCGGTTGGCGGGAATTCTGGAGCTTCTCGGATGCACTGGCGGCCCACGCAGTCGGCCCGGTGCGATCGGCGGCGAGCAGGTCGATGGCTGCGGTCGCGCTATGGAGACGCTACTTCTGGCCGCATGCACGCGCGGTGTTCGACAACGCCGAGCTCTCGGACCACAAGCGGCGTGTGTGCCGTGTCGCGCGCTGGCTGCGCGACACGCGGCCCACCACAGTGGCGCGTCAGGAGGTTTGTCGCCGCGCGCTCAGTCAGGCCGCAACGGCAGACGAAACGGAGCACGTGCTTCAGCGACTTCACTATCTCGGCTACGTCCAGCCTGATCCGGCGTACCGCGACATGCCCGGTCGGCCGAGCACCCGCTGGCTGGTCAACCCGGCGCTCGCTGAAAACGCAAAAGTGGGTAGCAAAACTAGCGAAATTCAAAAGAGCCGATAATTCAACGACTTCCGGGACATCAGTCGGCCTAGTGAAACCCAGTGAAACTCACGCCGACCAACCGAGCCGCGACCGACCGATCGCCATCGAGACCGCGGCCTGGCTCGGCTCGACGACCGGCAGGCCGACATGGCGTTGCAGGCGGTCGCGATAGCGTGCCATGCCGGCGCAGCCCATCACCAGGACGTCGGCGCCATCCTCGTCGCGCAGCTCGGCCGCGACTTCGGCCATTCGCGCGAAGGTGCGCGCCTCGTTGGCGAGCTCGACGACGCCGAGACCGATCGCGCGGTCGCCGGCCATGCGGTCGTTCAATCCCATCTGGCCGACATAGCGCAAGTGGCGTGGGATCGACTTCCGCAGGATGGAGATGACGCCGAAGCGCTGGCCGAGCGTCAGCGCCGTCAGGATTCCGCACTCCGCAATGCCGAGCACCGGCTTGGTCGTGATCTCGCGCGC
>JAIEOV010000154.1 GCA_019750135.1 Reyranella sp.
CGGCGCCACATATGCATGAAGGAGCCATAGAAGAAGGGATCGCCCTCGGCCAGCAGGCCGACCGACCTGCCTTGTCGCAGCAGGGCCGCCAGGTCGGTCGCCGTCTCGCGATAGAAGGCGCCGATCTTCTGCTGGTATTCCAGGCTGTCGGCCGGCACTTCCTCGGTCACCGGATACTCCAGGCGCATCTCCGCCCGGCCCTCGACCAGCAGTGGCGCCACGATGCGGCGCGCATTGCCGGGCGAGCCGATCTTGGCGAAGTAGGCGACGATGTCGACAGCCTGCACCAGGCCTGCAGCGCGCAAGGTGAGATAGCGCGCATCGCCCGGTCCGACACCGATGCCATAGAGCGTGCCCGCCGTCGCCGTCCCGGCCAGGGAGTCGAGCACGCTCATTCGCGTTCGCTCGCCAGCGCATTGATGGCGGCCGCCGCCATGGCGCTGCCGCCCTTGCGGCCGCGCACGATCAGGAACGGCACGCCGCCATGGGCCGCCAGCGCTTCCTTGGATTCCATCGCCCCGACGAAACCGACCGGCAGACCGATCACGGCGGCGGGGGCCGGCGCACCCTCGTCGAGCATATCCAGCAGCCGGAACAGCGCGGTCGGCGCATTGCCGACGGCCACGACTGAGCCCGCCAGCCGCTCGCGCCACAGCTCGAGGGCGGCCGCGCTGCGCGTATTGTCCAGGCGCTTGGCGATGTCCGGCACCGAGGGATCGTCCAGGGTGCACAGCACCTCGTTGCCCGCCGGCAGGCGCGCGCGCGTCACGCCGTTGGCGACCATCTTGGAATCGCAGAAGATCGGCGCACCGCCCTTCAGCGCCTGGCGCGCACGCTCGGCGAAGCCCGGCGACATTACGATGTCGCGGGCGACCTCGGGCATGCCGCAGGCATGGATGATGCGCACCGCCACCGGCTCCTCGGCCGCATTGAAGCGCGCGAGGTCCGACTCGGCGCGGATGATCGCGAAGGAGCGGCGATAGATCTCAGCCCCGTCGCGCACATAGGCACGCTCAGTCATCACGCCTCTCGTCGAACAAGGTCTCGAACTCCTCGATGCCGATAATGCGCTCGACCGGCCCGCGCGTCGTGGCGTTGCGGATCAGGCGATAGGCGCCGCCCTTGCCGGCCAGCACCAGCGCCGACGGCAGCGAGCGCGCACATCCCTTGGCGCAGCCAGACACATGGATGCTGCCGTGCCAGCCGCGGTCCGCCGCGACGGTCGCCAGCCGGCCCGCGTCGCCGCGGGCATCGACGCTGCTCGACTTGCAGTCCGGCGCCCCAGGGCAGGCTTCGACCTGCAACAGCGGATCGTTGTCTTCCACGATCAGCCCGGCGTCGCGTGCTTGTTCCAGCACGAATGCGTCCGCTTCAAAGTAGACGGTACGCCAGGGCGAGAGCCGCAGGTCGGCGGCACCAGCATCGGCCGCGAGCTTCACGAGCCCGCGAAGCTGGCCCGCTTCCAGGCGGCCGAAAGGCGCCGCGACGCCTGCTGCACATCCCAGCGGGCCGAGTCGGCGTCCGCCAGGCGACGGCAGTACGGCCATCGGCGACAGGTCTACAGCGGCCCGCACGTGCGCGAACGCCGCCTCGCTGAGACCGCGCATGCGCCCGCGCGTGGCAACGGCGAGAAAGGCATGTGCCGCAGCGATGGCAGCCTCGGCCGCCCCTGATGGCGGCAGCGTGCCCAGCCACTCAGTTCCCTTGGCCGTATCCAAACCGAATGCCAACGTGTCGCCGACGGCGGCAAGGCAGATGTCGGCACGCTCGGAAGCGATCGAGACCGCGCCGCCGCCATCGACCAGCAGGCCGAACTTGCCCGGCAGGGCGTGCAGTCGCTTGTCCGACGTCAATGCATCGTCGATCGCGCGCGCGATCGGTCGGACATCGAGGGACTGTGCGGGATCGAGGCCGGCCAGCGGCGCCACCATGACGTTGCGCACCGCCTCCGTCTCGGCATCGCGATCGAGCAGGCCAAGCTTCGCCAACTCGGCCTGCAGCTCGGTCAGGCGGTCATCGGTCAGGCCGCGGATCTGCAGGTTGGCGCGGCGCGTCAGGTCGATATGGCCGTTGCCCAGACGCTCGGCGAGATCGGCAAGCGCCGTCGCCGTCTCGAGATCGAAGGCGCCGCAGCGCGGGCGGACGCGCACGATCAGACCGTCGCCGCTCGCCATCGGCCGCAGGATGCCCGGGCACCAGCCCTTCACCTCGGTCACGGCGTTCATCGGCTGGCCTCGGCCATCAGGCGCTGCAGGTCATGATCGACGGCGTTGCGCCGCGTGACCCAGAGGCCGCGCGCGAGGGCATCGTGCAATCGCGCGGCGATGGCGGCAGCGGCGGCCGGATTCTTCTGCAGCATGGCCGTGCGCACGGCATCGTCGGCAATCAATGCGGCATGCGTAGCATCGAACAGATGCCCGGGCACGCCTGCGGTCGCGGCGAAGGCGTAGAGCGCATCGATCGTCTGGGCGATCTCGGCGACGCCGCGATGGCCGTGCTCCAGCATGCCCGACAGCCAGCGCGGATTGGTCAGCCGGCCGCGCACCACGCGGGCGATCTCCTCGGCAATGCGCCGCGCCTTGGGAGCGGCGGTCTGGCTCGTATCGAGATGGTAGAGCTCGGGGTCGTTGCCGAGCAGTGCCGCCGCCGCCGCGAAGCCGCCGGCGAAGTCGGCAACGCCGTCGCCGTCCAGAACGTCGCGCTCGCGGTCGTCCTGCGGATGGACCAGCACGTCGGCCTCGGAGACCCGATCGCGGAAGCCCCCGCTCGGCTGCACGGCCTCGGCGCCGCCGTAGGCGTGGGTGACGGCTGCGAGATAGACCTGACCCAGCTCGGCGCGGTCGCGCCATTGGCCGTCGAGGGCAGTGTCGGCGGCCTGCGCGCCGTAGCTGCCGGGCGCGCCGCCGAAGATGCGCGCGAGATCGGCGCCGGTACGACGGGCCTCGGCCAGAGGATTGTCCTCGGCGGGCTCATCGAGGGCCGCGACCTTGCGCACCGCCATGTCGAACAGGGCGATCTGCGCCTCGAAGATGTCGCGGAACAGGCCGGAGATGCGCAGAGTGACGTCGATGCGCGGTCGGTCGAGGGTGGCCAGCGGCATGATCTCGATGCCGGTGACGCGGCTCGACGCCTTGTCCCAGGTCGGTTTCACGCCGAGGTACCACAGCGCCTGGGCGAGATCGTCACCGCCGGTGCGCAAGGAGGCCGAGGCCCAGAGATCGATCACCAAAGCGCGCGGCGGCTCGCCGTGATCCTGCAGGTAGCGCCGCACGACCTCGTCGGCAGCGCGCACGCCGATGGCGGCGGCGGTGCGCGTCGGAATGGCGCGCGGATCGATCGAGGTGAGGTTACGGCCGGTCGGCAGCACGTCGGCGCGGCCACGGCTCGGCGCGCCGGCCGGCCCGGGCGCCACGCGACGCGCGTCGAGGGCGGCGAGCAGGGCCGCTCGCTCGCACTCGGCCGAAACGCGCACCGCAGACTCCGCGTTGGTGGCCGCTGCGAGCAGGCGAATGGTCTCTTCGTCGGGCGAGCAGCCGAAGACGTGCAGGCCGTCGCGTATGCTGAGCTCCTTGATGTCGCACAGTTGCGCATCGAGCTTGGCGATGGCCTGGCGGTTGGGCTCGCCCTTCACCAGACCGCAGTCGGCCGCCAGCCCGTTGGTCCAGGCGCGCTCGACGATCTCATCCTCGAGGAAGGCGAGGCGGCGGCGGTCGAGGCCGTCGGCGGCGGCGTACTCCTCGATGATGCCTTCGAGCTCGGCCAACGGACCGTGCAGGCCGGCGGTGCTGAGGGGCGGCGTCAGATGACCGATGGTGATGGCGCCCAATCGGCGCTTGGCCTGCACGGCCTCGCCCGGATTGTTGACGATGAAGGGATAGATCACGGGCACAGGACCCAGCACGACCTCGGGCCAGCATTCGGCCGACAGCGCCAGCGCCTTGCCGGGCAGCCATTCCAGGGTGCCGTGCGTGCCGAGATGGACCAGGGCATCGATCCGCTCGCGCAACCAGGCATAGACGGCAACATAGGCGGGGCTCGGCGGACAGTTCGTGTCGTGATAGCGCGACTTGCGATCGCCGGCAGAGCCGCGATCGGGCTGAAGCAGCACCAGCAGCTTGCCGCAACGGAGCACGGGTAGCGCGCCAGCCGTCGGGATCTCGACGTGCTCGACCTCGCCGCGCAACAGGCGTTCGATGTCAGCCGCCGACCAGTCGCGTCCGCCAGTGTCGTAGCCTTCGGCCTTCAGCAAAGATAGGATCTCGGCGGCGCTGGCGGCGGTGTCGAGACCGACGGCATAGCCGGTGCGGCCGCCGCGTGCCGGATAGTCCGACAGCACGATCGCGAGACGCCGTTCGGCGCGCGGCGTGGCGCGGAGCCTCGCCCAGGCCGTTGCCAGCCGCGCCACGTAGTCGACGCGATTGTCGACCGGCTCGTGGCTCACGCTGGCGAATTCCAGACGCGGATCGGCCGGCGTCTCGGCCTTGAACGAGATGGCGCGCGTGAGTAGCCGGCCGTCGAGCTCGGGCAACACGACGTTCATGGCGAGATCGGCCGGCGACAGGCCGCGTTGGGAGTCCTCCCACG
The DNA here is from genome assembly GCA_019750135.1 of Reyranella sp. Classification (GTDB taxonomy): domain Bacteria; phylum Pseudomonadota; class Alphaproteobacteria; order Reyranellales; family Reyranellaceae; genus Reyranella. The sequence goes on from JAIEOV010000154.1 coordinate 4,585, forward strand.
CCGCGCGCGGGCTGCCCGACAGCACGACCTGCAGGACAGGTGCGTCGGCATCGTCCAGCACCGTCGTGTCGTCCTCGGCCCTTGCCGAGAAGGCCGTGGTGTTGAGGATGACCGCGGGCCTGTGCGCGGCGATCAGCGCCTTCAGCTCGGGCTTGGCGAGCGGGTCCTTCAGGCTGTTCACCGCCACCGCGAGCGGCGAGAGTCCCTGGCGTTCGAGCGCTTCCATCAGCGCCGTGATCGGCGCGGTGTCCGCCGCCATCAGGTTGGCGCGATAGAAGACGATCAGCGCCACCGGACGGCCGGGCTCGACCTCGCCCAGTACGGAGACCGGGCCGACCGGCACCGGCGGCGACCAGTCGAGGTCGCGGCCGAGCAGCGTGCCGACATAGCGCAGCGCCTGCCGCAGGTTGTCGGGCCCGCCTTCGCGGAAGAAGCGGTCGATTGTCGCCAAGGGACCGGCGGCGAGGGTCGAGACCGAGGCAAGCCGCGGATCGGCGCGATCGTCGCCCGGCAGAGCCGCGAACAGGATGCCACGCTCGCGCGCCACGTCGGCGATGTGCTCCAGGCCGTAGCGCCAGTAGTCGAGCCCGCCCAGGCAGCGCACGATGACCATGCGGGCGTGCGCCACCACGCTCTCGACATAGAGATCGACCGACATCGGATGCTTCAGCCGCTTCAGGCTGGCGAGCCGCATCGCCGGCAGCCGATCGGCCTCCTGCCGCCAGGCGGCGGCAAGGGCTGAAAGATCGCTGTCGGAGAAGGAAAGCACGACGAAGTCGGCCGGCGACTGGCCGAGGTCGACGGCAACATCGGCCTCCTCCAGCGTCGCGAGCTCAGTCGCCAGAACATGCATGGACTATCCCCGGATCAACTCCGAGATGACGTTCCTGTCGAAGCCCTTTTCCGCGATCACCACCAGCCGCCCTTGGCGCTCTCCGCCGGGCCACTTGCGATCGTAGTGATGCTGGACGCGGCTGCCGACGGCCTGCACCAGCAGGCGCATCGGCTTGCCGGCGATGTCGACGAAGCCCTTCATGCGCAGGATGTCGTGCGCGTCGGCGACCTTCACCAGGCGGTCCACCAGTTGCTGCGGCGAATCGAAGACCGGCAGGTCGACGATGAACGTGTCGAAATCCTCGTGGTCGTGCTCGCCTTCGAGGTCGTGGTGCGAGGGACGGCTCGCCAGGTCGGATTCGGCCTCGGCGCCCAGGCCGAGCAGGACCTTGATCGGCACCTTGCCATTTTGGGTCTCGACGACCTTCACGGCGCGCGGCAAGGTCTTGGCGATCTCGCCGGCGACGGTGCGGCGCTCGTCCTGCGAGATCAGGTCGGCCTTGTTCAGGATCACCAGGTCGGCGCAGAGTAGCTGGTCCTCGAACACCTCTTCCAGCGGGTTGTCGTGGTCGAGCGAGGAATCCTCGGCGCGCTGCCTGGCGACCGCCTCCGGATCGTCGGCGAAGCGGCCGGCAGCAACCGCCGCGCCATCGACCACGGCGACGACGCCGTCGACCGTGACGCGCGAGGCGATCTCGGGCCAGTTGAAGGCCTTCACCAGTGGCTTGGGAAGGGCGAGGCCCGACGTCTCGATGACGATGTGCTCGGGCGGCGACGGGCGGTCCAGAAGGCCCTTCAGCGCCGGGACGAAATCGTCGGCGACAGTGCAGCAGATGCAGCCGTTGGCCAGCTCGACGATGGCGTCCTCAGGGCAGCTCTCGATGCCGCAGCTCTTCAGGATCTCGCCGTCGATGCCGACATCGCCGAACTCGTTGACGATCACGGCGAGCCGGCGGCCGTCGGCATTCTCCAGCACGTGGCGTACCAGCGTCGTCTTGCCGGCCCCCAGGAAGCCGGTGACGATCGTGCAGGGGACCTTGGCGACGCTCATGACTGCTCCTGAGGTAGCGCGGCGGGTTTCACCGGCGGCACGCGGGCGACGGTGTGCTTGCGGACATGCTCGGGACGGTCACGCCACTCCGGCACGCCCTGCTCATGTGCCCGATGCAAACGGGCAAAGTCGATGATGTCGCCGGCGTGCCGATCGGGGTCGAGATCGCCGATCACATAAGTCCATTTGCCGGATCCCGACACTGCGGCACTGCAACCGCGCGGACAGTTCGACAAGCAGTTGGCCGGCACCACGTCGATGCCTTCGCTGCCGCCAACGGCGAGCCGCTTCTCCACTTCTGCCAGCAGGCGCGCACCGGGTCGCGGCGCATCGACCGGCGGCGTGCCGCGGCAGGTGACGCAGACGTAAAGAATGGTCGTCGTCACGTCAGACCCGCCGCCGACGCCGCCGCGATGCCGCCCGCCAGCGCCACCAGCACGCCGACGACCGTGACACCGGCGGTGCGCATCGGCCAATGGGCCAGGGTGCGCACCGCTGCATAGACGACGACGCCGATCGCGCTCTGCATGATCAGCAGGCCGAGGAGATAGGCGACCAGCGGCGAGGGCTCGGCGCCGACGATCGATTCGCCCAGCGCATAGCCGTGCACCAGGCCGGCGACGGCGAACAGGAGCAGCGCCAGGCCCTGCCCCATCGACTGGCGCATGATCACCAGCGCGCCGATTGCGAGCGTCGTCAACCCGACGAACAGCTCGCTCGCCGGCAGGTCGACCTTGGCGAGATGCAGGCCGACACCGGCGATGACCGCGACGCTGAAGGCCAGCACGACGGCGGCACCGCGGCCGGCGAGCGCGGCGAGGATGCCGACGCCGACGATGGCCGCGAGATGGTCGACGCCGATCACCGGATGGCCGAAGCCCGACAGCAGGCCCTGCAGGAACGTCTCGGGCATCTTGCCGCCCATGACGTGGTGGGCCCATGCCGGCTGCGCCGCCACGATCATGATGACCGCAAGCGCGCCGAGCCTCCTGGATGAAAACACCATCGCTTCCTCCGTCGTCGCGAGCCCGAAGGCCCGAATGGATGCCGTCTCCGACGGAGCACCTTCATCCAGCCCAGCGGCCGGACGAAAAGCGTTGCCTCGACCCTCGCTGCGCCCCGCGCGACGGTTCGGATGCGGCGTTCGACGGCAGGTTTCCTGGCTCTCGGGTCTTCGCCTTCGGCCACCTTCCCGGTTTCCCAGTGGTATCCTGGCCATCGGCTTGCCGACTACAGTTGCGGGGGCAGCCGCGGATTGAGGCCGAATGGCCCGACCGCGTTCCCTTTTGATCCCCGTGAGGGGCACCGTCGCCCGCTTGATACGGTTGGCGGAGAAGGCCCGTCAACGGGATTTCGGTCGCCTCCAGGGCTGCAGTATTGTGCAGGCATGACCGCAGAACCCGACGAGACCGCCCGCCACAAGGCCAAAATGGCCAACCGCAAGGCCGTGCAGGATGCCGAGGTCGCGAAAAAGACCGCCGAGAAGGGCCTGCTGATCGTCCATACCGGCAAGGGCAAGGGCAAATCGACGGCGGCCTGGGGCCTGCTGGTGCGCGCCCTGGGCCGTGGGTTCAAGTGCGGCGTCGTGCAGTTCGGCAAGGGCGCCTGGCAGACCGGCGAGCGCGCTGCCCTGGAGCGCTTCGGCGACCAGGTCGAATGGCACACGCTGGGTGAAGGCTTCACCTGGGAGACGCAGGACCGCGCGCGCGACGTCGCGGCGGCCGAGCGCGCCTGGGCCAAGGCGCGCGAGTTGATGGCGAACCCCGCGATCCGCCTGATCGTGCTTGATGAGCTCAACATCGCCCTGCGCTATGACCATCTTGCCATCGCCGATGTCGTGGCGGCGCTGAAGGCGCGGCGCCCCGACCAGCATGTCGTGGTCACCGGCCGCAACGCCAAGCCCGAGCTGATCGAAGCGGCCGACCTGGTGACCGAGATGACGCTGGTGAAGCACCACTTCGCCGCCGGCGTGAAGGCGCAGGAGGGCATCGAGTTCTGATGACCGCGCGAATGGCAGCTCGGGCCATCATGATCCAGGGCACGGGATCGGACGTCGGCAAGTCGTTGCTGGTCGCGGGACTGGCGCGCGCTTTTACGCGCCGTGGTCTTCGTGTCCGCCCGTTCAAGCCGCAGAACATGTCGAACAACGCCGCGGTCACCAGCGATGGCGGCGAGATCGGCCGTGCGCAGGCGCTGCAGGCGCGCGCGGCGCGCGTGCCGCTCAGCGTCCACATGAACCCGGTGCTGCTGAAACCCCAGAGCGATGTCGGCGCGCAGGTCGTCGTGCAAGGCAAGGTGATGGGCAACGCCAAGGCACGCGAATACCAGGGACTGAAGCCCAAGCTTCTAGGGGCGGTCCTCGACAGCTTCGGACGGCTCGCCGGCGAATGCGATCTCGTGCTGGTCGAAGGCGCGGGCTCGGCCTCCGAGGTCAATCTGCGCAAAAGCGACATCGCCAACATGGGTTTTGCCCGCGCGACAGACGTACCCGTTGTTCTGGTGGGCGACATCGACCGGGGCGGCGTGATCGCCAGCCTGGTCGGCACCAGGACCGTGATCGACGCCGCCGATGCCGACATGATCGTGGGCTTCATCGTCAACCGCTTCCGCGGCGATCCCACGCTGTTCGACGACGGCATGAAGACGGTGAGCGAGCGCACGGGCTGGCCCGCGCTGGGGCTGGTGCCCTACTTCAACGAGGCGCATCGCCTGCCGGCCGAGGACGCGGTCGTGCTGCAGGACAAGAAGATGGGCGATGCCGACGGGCGGGTTCGCATCGCCGTGCTGGTCTATCCCCGCATCGCCAACTTCGACGATTTCGACCCTCTGCGGCTCGATCCCGGCGTCGACCTCGTCTTCGTCGGACCGCACCAGCCCGTGCCGGGTGACACCCGTCTGGTCATCCTGCCGGGTTCGAAGTCGACCATCGCCGACCTCGCCTCGCTCCGGGAGTGGGGCTGGGACATCGACCTCAAGGCGCACCTGCGGCGCGGCGGCTTCGTGCTGGGCGTGTGCGGCGGCTACCAGATGCTCGGCCGCACCATCGCCGATCCGCACGGCATCGAAGGGCCACCGCAGAAAGTCGACGGGCTCGGCTTGTTCGATGTCGACACCGTCCTGGAAGGCGACAAGGTGCTGGTCGAGGTGACCGGCGAAACCGTCGACGGCGCCGTGCCGTTCAAGGGCTACGAGATGCATGTCGGCCGTACGACCGGATCCCTGCGGCCCTTGCTCAGCCTCGGCAATGGCAAGACCGACGGCGCCGTTAGCGGCGATGGTCGCGTCGCCGGCTGCTACATCCACGGCCTGCTGGCCGACGACCGGCAGCGACAGCATTGGCTAGGACTCATCGGCGGGCGCGCCGCCGGCTTCGACTACGAGGCCGATGTCGACGCCACGCTCGACTTGCTTGCTGAGCACCTGGAGAAGCACGTCGATTGCGACCGCCTGCTCGCGTTGGCGCGCGAACCCAGGATCAGCGCATGAAGGGGGCCGGCACCATCGTCGCCGGCCTCCTCAGCGTCGTGATGGCGCATCACGCCGCGCTGCTTCCCCACGAATTTGCCCACTCCTTCATGGCTTGGGCGCTCGGCTACAAGAGCGACCCGTTGGTGATCCACTGGGGCGTCCGCCGCGCCACGGACGTCATACTCCTGCGCGACATCAACCAGCGTGTCGACTACGCCGCCATGTACGCCCGCGGCGACGGCTTCGCCGCGGCGTTGGTCGGCTTCGCGGGGCCTGGCCTCGCCAACGGGACGCTCTACCTGCTGTCACTCTGGCTGCTGCAGCGGCCGCGCGTTCGTCGCAGCACCCTGCTGTTCACCTTCGTGTTCTGGTTCAACTTCATGAATCTCGGCAACTTCCCCAGCGGCGACATGGCGGATATCGCCAAGGGGCTCGGCGTCTCACCCTGGGCCGTCCTCGTCGTGTTGGGGATCCCGACCGCGATCGCCATGTGGTTCTTCTTCGCACGCACCCTGCCCATGGCGCTCGGCCGGATGACGACATCGTCGTCGGAGCGTGGGCTGATCATCACGGTCTCGATCGTCATCATGTTCGGCTATTTCGGCCTGGTCGGCTTCGAAGGCTATGACAGGACCTCCCACCTTCTCTCGCTGGCGTCGGTCTGCCTGATCCCCGCTATGCTGATCCTGTGCTGGCCGACGCGACGCTGGATGCGAACGAGGATCGAGGCGTCTGGAACCGCAGGCTGATTACGAACACGAAGCCATGCATGCACTGCCATCAGTAATGCGAGAGGTTTGCGGTATTTCCGGTATTTCCGGCAGAGAGCCTGGTAGCGCTTCGAGCCCACACCCCCTATCGGTTGGGCCTCCCTTCCAGTTCGGGCAGTTCCCCTCTCCGGATGCAGGCGATCAGGTCGGCCGCGCGCGGCGCCAGGCGCAGCCTCCTGGGTGTCGGATGAACGATGCATAGAGCGGGAACGCGGCAAGCCGCGCAACGAACCCATTATATAACTACAGTGCGATATTGTCAACCACTACAGTCAGATCCCAGGCCCGTTTCGTTTGCGCGAGTTTTTGCGTCCCAAAGAGGGGTCTACGGCGCAATAACGCCGCGTGTCGCCGGACGCGAGTGCCGGCAGTGCTTTCATGCGATCACTTGGTCGCGATCTCGAGGCCAAGCACGATCAGGACAAGCACCGCGACTTGCACGCCGCAGGCCGTGCGGTAGAGCGTGAGCGCCCGTCGGATATCCTTCGCCGTGAGCTCGCTCGTGCCCTCACCCACCCAGCGTTCGTCGACAGGCACGCCGTCGTAGATGCGCGGCCCCGACAGCCGGATGCCGAGCGCACCCGCCATCGCCGCCTCCGGCCAGCCGGCATTGGGCGAACGGTGATGGCCGGCGTCGCGCCAGATCGTCCGCAGCGCGCCGGCGGGCGAGAGGCCAAGAGGCATGGCGGCCAGCAGCAGCCACAGCGCCGACAGGCGAGAGGCCGGCAGGTTCACTAGGTCGTCGAAGCGCGCGGAGGCCCAGCCGAACGCCTGATGGCGCTCGGTCTTGTGGCCGATCATGCTGTCGGCGGTATTGACCGACTTGTAGGCCAGCGCGCCGGGCAGCCCCAACACCATCATCCAGAACAGAGGCGCCACCACGCCGTCGGAAAAGTTCTCCGCCAGGCTCTCGATCGCCGCGCGGCAGATGGCGGCCTCGTCGAGGGCCTTGGTCTCGCGGCCGACGATGTGGGCCACGGCCGCGCGACCGCCCGAGACGCCTTCCGTCTCGAGGCCCTTGGCGACCGCCAGCACGTGCGTATCTAGGCTGCGCTGCGCCAGCAGTGTGCTCGCCAGCATGCCGCACAGGAGGAGCGCGATGATGCCCGGGAACAGACGATCGAGGAGAGCCGTGATGGCCACGCCTGCCAGCAACGAAACGGCCAGCAGCAACAACAGCGTCAGCACGCCGTACAGCCGCCGCTCGCGCGACGATCGCGCTGCCGAATTCCAGGCGTCGTCGCACCATGTTATGAGGCGGCCGATCCAGGTCACGGGATGGCCGATCAGGCGATAGACGGCGTCGGGATAGCCGACCATCGCTTCGGTCGCGATGGCAACGAGGGCGAGGTCGGCGAACATGCAGGATGTGCCTAACACAGGCGTGTTGACCGGCAAACCGATCGCCCATGGCGGCGACCTCGGCGCGGTGCGGCGCTGCCATCCCGACGCGCCGCGGCCGTGGATCGACCTGTCGACCGGCATCAATCCCGTGCCCTATCCCGTCATCGAGCCACCCGCCGACGCCTGGTCGCGCCTCCCCTCGCACGACGCCGAGCAGGCGTTGATCGCCGCCGCCGCGCAACGCTATCGCTGCCCGCCCGGCCAGCTGGTCGCCGCCCCGGGCACGCAGGCGCTGATCCAGGTCCTGCCTCGGCTGGTGCCGCGCTCGCGCATCGCCATCGTCGGGCCGACCTATGCCGAGCACGAGCACAACTGGCGGCGGCACGGCCACGACGTGGCCGTCGTGACAAGTCTCGAGGCCGCGCATGCCGATGTCGTTGTCGTGGTCAATCCCGACAACCCGACCGGCCGGTTGTTGCCGACGCAGGCTTTGCGTGGCGTCACAGCGCGGCTGCTGGTCGTCGACGAGGCCTTCATCGACCTGCTGCCCGGCGACGCGAGCCTCGCCGGCGACCTGCCGGGCAACGCCGTCGTGTTGCGCTCCTTCGGCAAGACCTATGGCCTGGCGGGGCTGCGATTGGGCTTCGCCATCGCGCACGAGTCGCTCGCGTGGCGCTTGCGCGATGAGCTGGGGCCGTGGGCGGTGTCCGGCCCTGCCCTCACGATCGGTGCGGCGGCGTTGGCCGACGATGCGTGGCTGCGGGCGGCAGCGACGCGTCTCGCCGACGACGCCCGCACGCTCGATGCGTTGCTTGTCTCCGCCGGCTTCACGATCCTGGGCGGCACGACGTTGTTCAGGCTGGCGAGCCATCCCAAGGCGCCCGACAAAGTCGAAGACCTTGCGCGACACGGGATCCATGTCCGCGCCTTTGGCCACCAGCCGACATGGCTGCGATTCGGCCTGCCAGCCGGTGAGCAGGAGTTCCGCCGCCTGTCAGCGGCGCTTCAGGTGCCGCAGAAGGTACGATAGACGCCCTGGTCGGTCGGCGCCGGTCGGGCATAGTCGGCGAACTGGGCACGCTCCTCGAACGGCCGCGCGAGCACCGTCAGGAATTCCTCGAACGGGCCGTAATCGTCGTGCTCGATCGCCGCTGCCAGAACCGCCTCGACGCGATGATTGCGCGGAATGTAGACGGGATTGACCGCCTGCATCGCGGCGCGCCGCGCATCGGTATCCTGCGGCTCGACCGCCAGGCGTTCGCGCCAACGCGCGGCCCAGGCATCGTACCTGGCCGGTTCGGTGAAGAATGCGCGCGCCTTGTCGTCGCCTTGCGGATCGAGCGCGCGGAACGTCGCGGTGAAGTCAGCTTGCGCCTCCGCCATCGCGTTCAGCAGCTCCTGCGCCAACGCGCCGTCGCCGTCGTCCTCGGTGAAGAGGCCGAGCTTGCGCCGCATGCCGGCCATCAGCGCCGAGCCATAGCGGCCCTGGAAGGTGCCCAGCGTCTCGTTGGCGATGGCCAGCGCCTTGTCGGTGTCGTCGTCGAGCAGCGGCAGCAGGGTCTCGCCGAAGCGCGCCAGGTTCCAATGGCAGATGCGCGGCTGGTTCGCGTAGGCGTAGCGGCCGCCATGGTCGATCGAGCTGAACACCGTGTCGGGCTTGTAGACGTCCATGAAGGCGCAGGGGCCGTAATCGATGGTCTCGCCCGCGATCGAGCAGTTGTCGGTGTTCATAACGCCGTGGATGAAGCCCACCAGCATCCACTTCGCGACAAGCTCGGCCTGGCGCGCGATCACGCGATCGAACAGCGCGCGATAGGGCTCGGCTTCGTCGCGCGCATCGGGATAGTGCCGCGCGATCACGTGGCCGGCGAGCAGGCGCAGCGCCTCGCCGTCGCCGCGGGCGGCGAAGAACTGGAAGGTGCCGACGCGGATGTGGCTGGTGGCGACGCGCGTCAGCACCGCGCCCGGCAGCACGGTCTCGCGCATCACCGGCTCGCCGGTGGCGACCGCCGCCAGCGAACGCGTGGTCGGGATGCCCAGCGCCGCCATCGCCTCGCTGACGATGTATTCGCGCAGCACCGGGCCCAAGGCCGCGCGGCCGTCACCGCGGCGCGAGAACGGCGTGGGGCCCGAGCCCTTGAGCTGGATGTCGCGCCGCACGCCCGTGCGATCGACCACCTCACCCAGCAGGATGGCGCGGCCGTCGCCGAGCTGCGGCACGAAGTTGCCGAACTGGTGACCGGCATAGGCGAGCGCAATCGGCTGCGAACCGACGGCGATGCGGTTGCCAGCCAGGACTTCCACGGCCTGCGGCGTCGCCAGCATCTCAGGCTCGAGGCCGAGCTCGCGGGCCAGAACATCGTTGAGCTTCAGGAGGCGCGGCGCCGGGACCGGCGTCGGATCGAGCCGGGCATAGAAACGCTCGGGCAGCCGGGCATAGCTGTTGTCGAACGCAATGACCGGCCCGCCGCCGGATGGCGGCGCCTCGCGCAGGAAGGACAGACCGGTGTCGTTCGCCATGGTTCATCACCTGTAATGGAACAAGAAAGAACGCAATGAACGTCTAATCGTCGTAGCTGGCCGTCGTCATGCCCGTCATGCGGTCGTAGACCAGCTTGATCTTGCTCAGCGTGCAAAGATTGAGGTTGCGCCACACCGCCGGCTGACCGCCGTCGGCGAAACCGACCTGCAGGTCGGCCTGGCAGTAGGTGGTCGGCGCATTGAACGTCACCTGCCGGCGCTCGCCCGCCTTGATCGGCGGCGGACGCAGCACGTTGGGCGTCCAGAAATTGAAGTCGGTCTCGGACACCGCCAGCTGGCTGATCGGATAGGCCGTGCCGTTGATCAGCAGGAAACTGGTCTCCTGCGCCGCCACCTCGCCCCCGGCGAGCGACAGGACGACGGCCAACACCTTGCGCATCATGAAACGGCTTCTCCGAGCGGAAAAAACGCATCTTATCGTCGCTTTGCACACCCGCTCAAGGTAGAGGTGGGTGCGATGACGAGCTTTGCAAGGACAGCGCAGGGCCTTGCGATCGCCACCCTGATCGCGGCAGTGCAACCAGTTGGGTCGGTCGAGGCGCAGACGGACGATAATCGCCGCAGCGGCGGTTCCTTCTATGCCGGCGCCCATGTCGGCTACATGTTCGGCACCGCCACGGCCACGCTCGCCGACCCGACGAGCATCACCTCGCAGAGCGCCACCAATCCCTACGGCGCGTTGTTCGGCGGCGTTCAGGGCGGCTGGGAATATGTCTTCCCTTCGCGGTTGATGCTGGGCATCGAAGCCGATTTCTCGTTCCCCAACTACGAGGATGCCTCCAAGGTCCTGTCCTACCGGTCCACGCCGACCGGCTATGTGAGCGAGGAATACGAGTGGCTGGCAACGCTGCGCGGGCGGGCCGGCTACGACATCGGCGCCTGGACGCCGTACGTTACGGGCGGCCTCGCCTGGATGAGCACGCGCTACTCGCGCATCGACCTCACGACCGGCAACGAGGACGCCAATCCCTCCCAAATCCGCGTCGGCTGGACGGCGGGCGCCGGCCTCGACTATCGGCTCGATTCGCGGTGGTCGGCGCGCGCCGAATACCTCTACACCAACTTCAACCTCTCCGGTTTCGTCTTCGGCTCGGCGCCCTCGCGCTACGACAGCCAGTACAATTTGCACCGCGTCCGGTTCGGACTGAACTATCGCTTCGGTGAGGTCGAGGAGAAGAAGAGCAAGCAGGACGATCGCGGACCGCTCAGCTTCGAGGTCGGCGGCCAGACCGTGTTCGTCTACCAGGGCTACCCGCCGATCCGTGCCGCCTATGACGGTCCGCAAAGCCTGCCGTCGTCGGGCCAGAGCCGCGAGACCTGGGCGCTGTCGGGCTTCCTCGGCGTGAGGCTCTGGGAAGGCGGCGAGTTCTACTACAACCCCGAGACGCTTCAGGGTTACGGCGTGGCGCTGACCACGGGCGCCGCCGGCTTCCCCAACGGCGAGGCGCAGCGCGCTTACCCGTATCCTCGTTACAACACCTCGCGCCTGTACGTGCGCCAGACCTTCGGCCTGGGCGGCGAGCGCGAGAAGGTGGAAAGCGATCTCGGCCAGCTCGCCGGCGAGCGTGACATCTCGCGCATCACCGTCAATGCCGGCAAGTTCGCCGTGCAGGACTTCTTCGACAACAACAAGTACGCCAACGACCCGCGCGTCGATTTCCTCAACTGGTCGATCTGGTCGGCGGCGGCGTTCGACTATCCGGCCGACAGCGTCGGCTTCACCTGGGGCGTTATCGCCGAGCTCAACCAGCCGAGCTGGGCGGTGCGCGGCGGCTACTTCCTGGTCGCCAACCAGCCCGACACCAACGTCTATGACCTCGCCCTGATCTCGCGCAACGGTTATGTCGGCGAGCTGGAGATGCGCTACCAGCCGTTCGACCAACCAGGCTCGACGCGGCTCGGCGTCTGGATGACCAGCGCCTTCGCCGGCTCCTACGCCGACGCCGTCGCGCTCGTCAATGCCACGCCCTCTCTCGATGCCACCACCGCCATCTCGATGACGCGGCAGACCCGGACCAAGTACGGTCTCTATCTCAGCATGGACCAGCAGCTCAACGACGACATCGGCGCTTTTTTCCGCTTCTCCTGGAACGACGGCCGCAGCGAGATCCTGGCCTTCACCGATATCGACGCCAGCGTTTCGGCCGGCGTTTCGATCAAGGGCACCTCCTGGAACCGGCCGGACGATACGATCGGGATCGGCGGCGCCATCAATTCGATCTCGTCCAGCCATGCCAACTACCTGGCGGTCGGCGGCCTCGGCCAGACGGTGGGTGACGGCGCTCTCACCTATGCCTCGGAGTTCGTCGCCGAGGCCTACTACTCGCTGAAGGTTGCCAAGGGCGTTTTCGTCACGGCCGACTACCAGTACCTGGGCAACCCTGCCTACAATGCGGTCCGCGGCCCGGCGCATTTCTTCAGCGGCCGGCTGATGGCCAAATTCTAGAGGCGCCCGTTCATGACGACTCTCCTGGTCAGCCATCCGTCCTTTCTCGAGCACGATACCGGCCCCTATCATCCCGAGCGTCCCGACCGATTGCGCGCCGTCCTGGCGGCGCTGGACGATCCCGCCTTCGCCGACCTGGCGCGCGTGCCGGCCCCGCTCGCTTCGCTCGAGGAGCTGACGCGGGTGCATCCGCAGGACTATGTCGAGGCCATCCTCGGCGTGCGGCCCGGTCCCGGCGAGCACGTCCATATCGACGGCGATACGGTCATGAGCCAGGGCAGCGCCGAAGCCGTGCAGCGCGCGGCCGGTGCGGCCGTGACCTGTGTCGACGCCGTGATGCAGGGCCAGGTGCGCACGGCCTTCGCCGCCGTGCGGCCGCCCGGCCATCACGCCTCGCCCGCCATCCCCGGCGGCTTCTGCCTGTTCAACAACGTCGCGGTGGCGGCTCGCCATGCCCAGGCGCGCTACGGCATCGAGCGCGTCGCCATTCTCGACTTCGACGTCCATCACGGCCAGGGCACGCAGGCCGTGGTCGAGCCCGACCCCAGCCTCTTCTACGCCTCGACGCACCAGTCGCCGCTCTATCCCGGCACCGGCTCGCCGCGCGAGCATGGCGTGGCCAACAACGTGATCAACGTGCCCCTGCCGGCCGGCGCGGGCAGCGAGGAGTTCCGCGCCGCCTGGGCCGAGCGCATCCTGCTCCCGCTGAACGCCTTCGCGCCGGAGCTGGTCATCATCTCGGCGGGCTTCGACGCCCATGCCGCCGATCCGCTGGCCCAGCTCGAGGTGGAGACGGAGGATTTCATCTGGCTGACCGAGGAGTTCCTCGCCATCGCCGACCGCCACAGCAAAGGCCGCGTCGTCTCCGTCCTCGAAGGCGGCTACGACCTCGATGCCCTGGCGGAGACGGTCTCCACGCACGTGCAGACGTTGATGCAGGAGTAGTCGCGCTGGGGGCGCGCCACTCCAGTGGCGCGTCATGTCTTCCGGACCGCGCGCTTCCAGCGCGCTCATGAGCTTGAGCGCGCTGGAAGCGCGCGCAGCGCTCGATGAACACCCGGCTGGGTCCGTCGCCGGGCCGCAGCGCCGCCACGGCGCTGAATCCCACGATGGCCGCCTCGAAGCGGCCCTCGACATAGGCGGTGCGCCCGGCCTGCCAATGCGCCAGGAGCTCGGCATGCGCCGCAGCAGTCGCAATCTCGCCCAGCGGCTCGTGGATGTCGTGCACCTCCGTCGTGCCCGCCGCCACGATGCAGTCGATGTGGCGCCATACGAAGCGGTCGGCGGTGGCGCCGGCCACCTCGCCGCTGGCCAGAAGTTCCGTTCCGTAGATCTTGTTCAGCGCTTCCAGCCGCGACGCCTGGTTCGCCACGGCGCCGACCAGCGTGTAGTTGATGCGCTCGCGGGCGCCGACATTGCCGACCACCGCCGGACCGGTATGCAACCCGAAACGCGTGCGGAAACCGGGCCGCCCGCGCTGCCGCCACTTCTCGGACAGCTGGCGGCCGGCCTCGGCGGCCTGCAGCGCCGCCCGGCAGGCATTGGCGATGTGGTCGGGATCGGGTTCGGGGGCGTTCCAGAAGGCCATGATGCTGTCGCCGATGTACTTGTCGATCATGCCCTTGTTGGCCGATATGGCCGCACCCAGCACCTCGAAGTAGCGCGACAACCGGTTGGTCAGGAGCTCAGGTTCCATGGTCTCGCTCAGGCGCGAGAAGCCCTCGATGTCGGTGAACATCACCGTGACCTCGCGGCGCGTGCCGCCGACGCCGGCGCTCTCCGGCGAACGCATGATCTGGTGCACCAGGTCCTTCGACACGTAGCGGCCGAACACCTCCAGGCCCTCGCGCATGCGCTCGACCGAGTCCGACAGGCGGACGATCTCGGTGATGCGGCTTCGCACCGGTTCGCGATCCGAGAAGTCGAGGTCGCGGATCCGCTCGGTCTTGGCGGCAATGAGCGCGATCGACCGCGACAGCAGCAAAGACGCGACCAGCGCGCCCAGGATGGCGAAGCCGATGGCCACGGCCGCCGCCAGCGCCGCACGCTGCAGCAGGACGCGCGAATCGGCGGCCAGTTCGACGATGGGCACGGCCGTGGCCACAATGAATCGCTGGCCGAGCGTCTCCGGCAGGCGATGCACGATCACGCGGTAGACGTGGTCGGCAACGCGCAGTTCGCGGTCGATGCGGCGATCCTCGACGACTGCCTCGCGGACCACGCTCTTCAGCGTGGCGCGCACCTCGCCATCGCCGGCCAGGCAGCCTTCGACGATCGCCACGCAGCCCTCGGACTCGACGGCGATCGCGCCGGCGCCGTGGCCGATCATGATGACGGCGTTCCGCGTTATCTTGTACGCCGTGATGAGCTGCGACAGCGTGTCGAGCGTGAAGTCGAAGCCGATCACGCCGCCACCGCCGCGCAGCGGCATGCCGGCCGAGATGCCCGCCTGCTGCGACCAGGCGAAGCGATAGGGTTCGGTGAGGATGGCCGCGCGCGCCTTGTCGGACTCGACATACCAGGGGCGCGTCCGGGGGTCGTACTCGGTCGCCTGCACGCGTTCGCCGGCGCGCGTTCCATCCGGGGCCTGCCGCCACGACACCTCGTGCCGCGCCGCGCCCTCGCCGTCGACGACCCGCATGACGATCGTGTCGCGGTTCGTGATGCCGAAATCGCTCCGCTCGGTCGGCGAGAAGGCGTCGGGCCGCCCGGCGTAGATGAATCGGCCATCGGCATATCCCACGAAGGCGGCGGCCACCGAGGGATGCCGGGCCAGCAAGGCCACCAGCTGCCGGCGGCGCTCGTCGTCGGCCGCCGGCCCCTCGTGGGCGGCGAAGCTCGGCGATTCGGCGAGCGTCAGGCCGACATAGATCACGGTGCGCAGGCCGTCGGTCAGGAAGCGTTCGACGGCCTTCTCCAGCACCGTCACGCGTTCGTCGCCGCTGCGCTGTTCCAGCGAGCTTACGGACCGCCAGCCCAGCCAGAACAGCGCCGCGCTGAGCGGCGCCAGGACCAGGATCATCAGCGTCAGGATGGTGACGCTGAAAGGCATGGATCGCCGCGACTGGTTCATGTCGCCCGATGTTTCGCTGCGCGCCATCGGCCGCCTAACAGACGTCGGCGCTGCATGCCGGCTTTACCTCACTGAGGGCCTACACCGCGGCCTAAGACTTGACGGCCGACCATTTGCAGCCCTGGTCGCGGCTGGTGACCTCGAGCGACTTGGGGGTCGAATGGATGTCGGCGACGATGTTGAGGTGGAGCCCTCCGAGGCTGTAGTCGCCGTGATAGACGCCGTCGCGCCCGAGCTTGAGCTTGACGTTGATACCGCCCGACGACTTGATCTGGGCCTGGCCGTCGGCGAGCAGGAACGTTTGCTCGCGGGTGAAGGACGGATCGGCGGCGATGCAGCCCTGTATGTTGTTGGGCGCGGCTTTCAGCCAGAACTTGACCTCGGCGTTCTGCGCCCCGGCCACAAAGGGCAGCGCCAGCACTGTGGCGAAAGCGGCAAGTCCCGTCCTGATCGTCATCTTCATTCTCCGTTTGCCCCGCCACCCGGACACTACATCGCCGGCAGGGCCGCGTCAGCCCGCCCTCGCGACGGAAGCCGCCGCGGCGCGACATGCCCCAGGCCTTCCCGAAGGCGACGGCGCGTTCGGGACCGGTAAACGAAAGACAGCGGATCGTCGGCATGGATGCCGCCTCGGCTCCCGGGCTATGGTGGGTGCCAAAGGCAACCGGAGGCAACCGCCCTTGTTCTCGCCCTCGTCCGCATGAGCTACGATGCGCCCTTCGCCGGGCTCAAGGTGATCGATCTCAGCCAGGGCATCGCCGGCCCCTACTGCGCCATGCTGCTGGCCCAGCACGGCGCCCAGGTGATCAAGGTCGAGAGCATCGGCGAGGGCGACTGGGCGCGGGCGCTGGGGGTGCGCTACCGGAACCACACGGCGTTCTCCATCATCGGCAACCTCGGCAAGCGCAGCATTGCCGTCGACCTGAAGAGCGAGGCCGGCAAGCAGGTCGTGTGGCGCCTGCTCAACGGCGCCGACGTCTTCCTCGAAGGTTTTAGGCCCGGCGTCATCCGCCGTCTCGGCTTCGACTACGCGTCCGTTTCCGCCCGCGTGCCCCGGATCCTCTATCTGTCGATCTCGGGCTTCGGCCAGACCGGGCCGCTGGCCGAGCGGCCGGCGATGGACCCCGTGCTGCAGGCCTATACCGGTCTGATGGCCGAGAACCGCGGCGAGGACGGCATCCCGCACCGCGTGCCGGTGATCGTGGTCGACATGTCGACGGCGCTTTACGCCTACCAGGCACTGGCAGCGGCGCTCTACGCCCGCCGCGACGAGGCGCGTGGCCGCTACATCGACGTCAGCCTGATGCAGGCCGCCACCGCGCTGCAATCGATCCGGCTGATGGCCTGCCACCTCGAGGGCGGCACCATGAAGCCGGGCGGCGTGCCGGGCGGCGTCTTCCAGACGGCCGACGGCTGGATGTCGATGGTGGCCATCAACGACCGCGACTGGAAGAGCCTGTGCGCCGCCTTGGACATGCCGGCGCTGGCCGCCGACCCGCGCTTCGCCGATCCCGCCTCGCGTCTGGCCAACGACGCCGCCCTCTACGCCATCGTGCGGCCGGCGATCGCGGCACGGCCGTGCGCCGACTGGAGCCGCCGCCTGACCGACGCCCGCATCATGCACGAGCGGCTGAACAGCTACGCCGAGTTCCTCGACCAGCCGCAGGTGCGCGAGACCGGCCTGGTCCACTGGCTTGCCCAGGCGGGCGTGCCAAAGCCGGTGCCGGTGCCGGCCCTGCCCGGCATGCTGCCACCGGCCCCCGGCACCCAACGCGCCGAGGCGCCGGTGCCCGGCCAGCACAGCCAGGCCATCCTGGCCGAGCACGGCTTCACCTCAGCGGAAATCGCCGGCCTGATCGCCCAGGGCGCTGTCGCCGTCGCGGAGTGAAAGACATGCAGAAGAAAGCCGTCGTGGTCGGCGCCCTGGGCGTGATCGGCCGCTACATCGTCGAGAAGCTGGTGGCCGAAGGCGACTGGCAGGTGGTCGGCCTGTCACGCCGGCCCGAGAAGAACAGCCCGCGCTACACCCACGTCTCGGTCGACCTGCTCAACACTCGGG
Organism: Reyranella sp.; assembly: GCA_019750135.1. Classification (GTDB taxonomy): domain Bacteria; phylum Pseudomonadota; class Alphaproteobacteria; order Reyranellales; family Reyranellaceae; genus Reyranella. The sequence continues at coordinate 22,171 of JAIEOV010000154.1, forward strand.
ATGTCGCGAAGAAGCTGAAGGGCCTCAGCGACGTCACCCACGTCTTCTACGCCGCCTTCCAGGCCAGCCCCGGCAACGCCGCAGGCTACGCCAGCAACATCGCGCCCAACCGCGACATGCTGGCCAATGCCGTCACCGCCGTCGACCGTGCAGGAAAATCCCTGCAACGGGTCGTGCTGGTGACCGGCACCAAGTACTACGGCACGCATCTCGGGCCGATGAAAACGCCGATGCGCGAGACCGACCCGCGCCACATGCCACCCAACTACTACTTCGACCAGATCGACTGGCTCACGGCCTATCAACACGGCAAGAAGTGGAGCTGGGCGGAGCTGCGACCGCAAACGCTGTGCGGCTTCGCGCCGGGCACCGCCATGAGCATCCTGCCGGCAATCGCCGTCTATGCCGCGATCAGCAAGGAACTCGGCCTGCCGCTGCGCTTCCCCGGCAAGCCGGGGGCCTGGAGCACGATCTACCAGGTGACCGAATCGGCGCATTTCGCCAGCGCCTGCCTGTGGGCGGCGACCGAGCCGCGGGCCGCCAACCAGGCCTACAACATCACCAACGGCGACTACTTCCGCTGGCGCAACGTGTGGCCGCGGATCGCCGCGGTGTTCGGCATGAAGCCGGGCGACGTGCAGACCATCAGCCTGACACAACACATGGCCGACAAGGCCGACCTGTGGGCGGCGATGACCAGAAAGTACGGCCTGCGCCGTTTCGATTTCGACCAGCTCGTCGCCTGGCCGTTCGCCGACTACGTGTTCGGCTCGGACTGGGACGTCATGTCGGACGTCACCAAGTCGCGGCTGCACGGCTTCCACGACGTGGTCGACAGCGAAGCGATGTTCGAGAGGATGTTGAAGCGCTTCCGCCGCGAAAAGATCGTGCCTTGAGGCGGCCGGGCGGCCTATGGTGCGCGCCAGCGTCGGTGAATTTGGGGATTTGACCGTATGCAGAAAAGTGGCCTCACCCGCCTCCTGCCCTCCGAGGCGTGGCCGCAGCGCGTGTCGCGCCTGCTGGCCTGGCTGGCCGGCGCCATCGTCCTGGTGGGTTGCAGCGGCCTGATCACCATAGACGTTATTACCCGCTTCCTGTTCAGGCGCGGCATGGTCGAGAGCTTCGAGATCTCGGGCTATGCCCTGGCCGCCTGCATCGGGCTGGGGCTCGCCTTCGCCACCACCTCCAAGGCCCATGTCCGCGTCGACATCCTGCTCGACGCCTTCCCGCGGCCGGTGCGCGTGGCCTGCGACCTGCTGGCCTCGATCTCGCTCGCGCTGGTCGCGCTGGCGCTTGCCTGGTTCTGCTGGAAGACGCTCGCCCAGTCGGTGAGCATGAACGCCAAGTCGGTGTCGACGCTGCAGATGCCGATGGCGCTGCCGCAGGCGATCTGGTGGATCGGCATCTTCTGGTTCGCCTGCGTGGCCGTGCTGATGCCCCTCCAGGCGGCGCTGCGCCTGCTCGCCCGCGACGCGGCGGGCTTCGACGCCCTGATCGGCAGCCTGCGCGTGAGCGAGGAGATGGCGCAGGCCGGCGTCGAGCAGCCGACGGACGCCACCAAGCCATGATCCTGACCGCCCTGCTGCTGCTGGTGGTCTTTGTCGCCATCAGCCTGCCGGTGGCGGCCGCCCTCGGCCTGATGGGCTATGTCCTGTCGGAGCGCTTCGCCTTCTTCCCGATGACCGGGGCGCTGGGCGAGCTTGCCTGGAACTCCTCGAACGACTTCATCCTGATCGCCGCCCCCATGTTCATCATGATGGGCGAGCTGATGCACCGCTCGGGCATGAGCGAGCGGCTGTTCTCGGCGCTGGCGCCGTGGTTCGCCCGCGTGCCGGGGCGGCTGATCCACACCAACATCGCCGCCAGCGCCATCTTCGCCGCGACCTCGGGCTCGTCGGTCGCCACCGCCGCCACCATCGGCACGGTCGCCATCCCCAACATGGACAGGGGCGGCTACAACCGGCCGCTGTTTCTGGGCTCGATCGCCGCCGGCGGCACGCTGGGCATCCTGATCCCGCCGTCGATCAACATGATCATCTATGCCGTGCTCACCGACACCTCGGTGGCCGACCTCTATGCCGCAGGCTTCATCCCCGGCTTCCTGCTGGCCGGCCTGTTCTCGCTGATGGTGCTGGCGCTCTGCCTCTACCGCCCGGCCTGGGCGGGGCCGCGGGCCGACGCCGCCGGCCTGTGGCGCCTGCGGCTTGGCGGCCTCAAGAACCTGCTGCCGCCGCTTGGCCTCTTCCTGGTCGTGGTCGGCTCGATCTATGCCGGCATCGCCACGCCGACCGAGGCGGCGGCGCTCGGCCTGATGGCGACGCTGGGGCTGGTGGCGGCCAACCGCCAGCTCACGGTCGCGGTGCTGCTGCACGCTTTCGAGGGCACGGTGCGGACGACCTGCATGGTCATGCTGATCGTGATCGCCGCCTTCTTCCTCAACTTCGTCATGGTCTCGATCGGCCTGGTGCAGGCCATCACCGGCTTCGTGCTGGCGCTCGGCTGGCCGCCGCTCGGCATGCTGGTGGCGATCATCGTCTTCTACCTGATCCTCGGCTGCTTCATGGAGACGCTGTCGATGATGATCGCCACCACGCCCGTCATCGTGCCGGTCGTGGTCGCGCTGGGCTACAGCCCGGTGTGGTGGGGCATCGTCTTCGTCATCCTGATGGAGGCCGCCCTGATCACCCCGCCGGTCGGGCTCAACCTCTACGTCGTCCAGGCGGTGCGGCGGGGTGGCCCCTTCTACGACCTCTGCGTCGGCGCCCTGCCCTTCGTCGTCATGATGATCGTCATGATCGCCATCCTGATCGCCTTCCCGCAGCTTGCGCTTTGGCTGCCGACCGTCCTCAATCCCAAGGCAAGCGGCTGAACAACAACCCATCGTCCCGAGGAGACCACCCATGTCGAGAAAAGCCCTGATTGCCATCGCCCTGGCCGGCGCGTTCTGCGCCAGCGCGGGCGCTGCCGCCTTCGCCCAGACGCAAGCGCCGACGCCTGCCCTGCCACCCACATCGTTCAACGCCGTCGGCAGCATCGGCAACCTGTCGATGTATCAGAATCGCGAACTGCCATTCTGGAACGAGGTCGTGCCCAAGGCCTCGGGCGGCGCCGTCAAGGTCCAGGTCAAGCCCTTCACCGAGCTGGGTTTCAAGGGCCCGGAGATCTTCCGGCTGGTGTCGAGCGGTACGCTGCAGTTCGCCACCACGGTGCTGAACTACAATTCCGGCGAGGTGCCGATGAACGAGGCCGCCGATCTGGTGGGCCTGGTGGGCTCGGTCGAGGAGCTGCAGAAGACGATCAACGCGCTCCGCCCCGCCTACGCCAAGTTCCTCGAGGAGAAGTACGGCATCAAGCTGCTGGGCTTCGGCACTTACCAGGCCCAGGTCATCTACTGCCGCGACGCCTTCACCAAGGTCGCCGACCTCAAGGGCCGCAAGGTCCGCGCCTCGGGCGCCTCTCAGCAGGCCTTCGTCACCCACATCGGCGGCTCGCCGCTCACCATCGCCTTCGCCGAGGTCCAGCCGGCGCTGGCCAGCGGCGTCATCGACTGCGCCATCACCGGCGCGCTGTCGGGCTACCGCTCGAAGTGGCACGAGGCGGCGAAGTTCATCTCGCCGCTGCCGATCAACTTCGGCGTCGCCGCCCAGCTCGCCAACCTCAAGTGGTGGAATACGCTGGACCCCAAGGTGCAGGCCTTTCTGGCGACCGAGCTGCGCAAGCTCGAGGACTCGATCTTCGAGCAGGCCAAGACCGAAACGCAGACCGGCATCAACTGCAACACCGGCACCGGTCCCTGCAGCGAGGGCGCGCCGGCGGCCATGAAGCTCGTGCCCGTGACGCCGGAGGACGAGGCGCTGCGCAAGGATGCGCTGACCAAGGCGATCCTGCCGTCGTTCGCAACGCGCTGCGGCGCGGACTGCGTGCAGATCTGGAACGGCACGGTCGGCCAGTCGCTGGGCATCAAGATCGCGCCGTGATGACGCTTCGTGTCACCGCGCTCGATCCCGCCGCCTACCGGCATTCGCCGTGGAAGAACGGCGGCGGGGTCACGGTCGACATCGCCGAGGAAGGCGAGGTCTGGCGCTTCGGTCGCACGCCGATCGTGGCGCCGGGCCCGTTCTCCGACTACACGGGCTTCGACCGCCTGCAGGTGCTGGTGGCCGGCAGCGGCCTGGTGCTGAAGACGCCCAGCGGCGAGATCGACGTCCGCCAGCCGTTCCGGCCGGTGCGATTTGCCGGCGAGACGCCGATCGCGAGCCGGCTGGAGGCCGGACCGGTCGAGGTCGTCAATCTCATCGGCGACCGCTCCAGGGTCCGCATCGACCTCCGGGTTCTCGACGAGGGGCGCGCGCTCAGGATCGGGCCGGGCACGCACATCGTCTACAATCCGCTGGGCGACAGTACGCTCGAGATCGACGGCAAGCGCCACGCCCTCGCGGTCGATCACGCCTTGCGGCTCGAGGCCGCGACAGCGGCCGCCCTCGCAGGCAGGAGCGGCTGCCTGCTGGTCGCCAGCATCAGCTAGCCGGCGCGCTCACTTGCACTTGACCTCTTCCTTGTACTCGCCGTCGCGCTTCCATTCGCGCTTGATCTCGCAGCCGCCCTGGAAGAACTCCTCCTTGCCCGCGCCGAAGTACGCCCGGCCGTATCCCGGCTTACAGTCGACCTTGGTCTCGAATTTTCCGTCATCGAACTTTCGCTCTATCTCGCAGCCGTTGCTGCGATACTTCTGCGTCTGGCCGTCGGCCAGGCTCGGCCCCGTCAAGGCGGTGAGCACGAAGACCGGCACGACGGACAAAAGTCTGGCTTTCATCGCGATCTCCCTGGGCTCCGAACGATGATCCAGGGTCGATCGCGAATGTGGCCTGGCGGTGACGACACTCGGGCGGTGAAAGGATAGTCGATGCGTGTTGCAGTCGTTGGCGCCGGCGGCATAGGAGGTGGCTATGGCGCCGCGCTCGCCAAGGCGGGCGTCGATGTCACCTTCATCGCGCGCGGCGCGCATCTTGCCGCCATGACGAGCAAGGGGCTTCGCGTCGAGGGCGGGCGTGGCGAGACCCACCTCTCGCCGGTGAAGGCGACCGACGATCCCGCGACGGTGGGCCCGGTCGATGTCGTGCTGTTCTGCGTGAAGCTCTGGGACGTGGAAGGCGCCGGCCGGCAGATCGGGCCGATGGTCGGGCGGGACACCGCCGTCGTCACCCTGCAGAACGGCATCGACGCCCACGAACGCCTGATCCCGATCCTGGGCAGGCAGGCGGTGATGCCGGGGGTCGCCAACATCAGCGCGACCATCGCCGAGCCCGGCGTCATCCGTCAGACCGGCACGGTGATGCGCATGGTGTTCGGCGAACTCGACGGCGGCAGGAGCGCGCGCGGCCAGGCGCTGGCCGCCGCCTGCGCCAGGGCCGGTATCGACGGCGTGCTGAGCGAGACGATCCTGACCGAGCTCTGGATGAAGTTCGTCCTGCTCGCCTCCAACGCCGGCATGATGGCGCTGGCCCGGCTGCCGATCGGTCGCCTGCGCGACGACCCCGACATCGCCCCCTATTTCGTCGCCGCCTATGCGGAGGTGGTGGCCGTCGGCCGTGCCGCGGGCATCGCCCTGCCGGACGACGCCGTCGACCGCACCCTGAACTTCAACCGCAACGCACCGCCACATCTCATGGCGTCGATGGGCGCCGACCTCCTGCGCGGCAACCGGATCGAGCTGCCCTGGCTTTCCGGCAAGGTGATCGAGCTCGGCCGCCGACACGGCGTGCCGACGCCCATCCATGCCTTGCTGTATGCCATGCTAAAACCCTACATCATGGGTACGCCCGCCTGAGGAGCCAGTCATGCGCGTCTTCGTCGTCCTTTTCTGCCTGCTGGCCGGCGCCGGCGCCGCCGCCGCGGCCGACCTGAAGCTGCTGACGGCAGGCGCCTACAAGCCGGTGGCGCTGGAACTGGCGGCGGAGTTCGAGAAGCGGACCGGCCACAAGGTGACGATCGAGAACGACACCGCGGGCAACCTCGGCAAGCGGGTCGGGGCCGGCGAGTATTTCGATGTCGTGGTCATGCCGCCGCTGGTGCTGGGTCCCTACCTCGGCAACCGCGTCGTCGAAAGCAGCGCCAAGGCGCTGGCACGCGCCGGTATCGGCGTCGCCGTCAAGCGGGGCGCGCCCGTGCCCGACATTTCCGACGTCGATGCCTTCAAGAAGGCGCTGCTGGCCGCCCGCGCCGTGGCCTACATCGATCCTGCGTCGGGTGGGTCCAGCGGCATCTACCTCGACAAGCTGTTCGACAAGATGGGCATCGCGGCCCAGATCAAGCCCAAGGCAGTGCTGGTGCGCGGCGGCCTGGTGGCCGAGAAGGTGGCAAGCGGCGAAGCCGACATCGGCATGCAGCAGACGAGCGAAATCCTGGTCGTGCCGGGCGCCGTCCTGGCCGGGCCGATTCCGCTGGAGCTGCAGCACTACACGCCCTACTCCGGCGGCATCTCCACGTCGTCACGCAACCCTGCCGCCGCTGAGGCGTTGCTGCTGACGTTGGCGGATCCGAAGAACCTGCCGGTCCTGAAGCAGAAGGGGTTGGACGAACCCTAGCGCCTTCACGCAGCCGCCGGTTCCTGCTCGACACAGATCGCCTGGCTATCGGCATCGGACAAAGGCTCGTCGAGCAGCGCGCAGTAATGTGGCTGGCGCGACGATGGTCGGGCATTGCCACGGAAATGCCGGCAGCTCCGGCAGGCCCCGAACGGCCGGCCGTCGTTGCGGGCAATCGCCTGTCGCAGCGTCCGCCGCAATCCGTCGAGGAGATTTTCGACGTCGGCGCCCATCGCCAGCTCGATGTCGCGTGCCATCGCCAGCAGCGGATCGCGCTTGAGGGTCTGCTCGCCGCGCGGCGTCAGCGCCAGCGCGACCGAACGGCCGTCACGCGCGCTGGGATCGCGCGAAACGTTGCCCTTCTCCTCCAGGGACGCGACCGTGCGGGACACCGTGCCGCGCGTCGAGCCGAGATAGTCGGCCAGCGCAGCCGGAGTGCGCGAAAAGCGGTTGGCGCGCGCGAGATAGCGCAGCGCCTCCCACTGGGCGGGATTGAGCCGGTCGTCGTGTTCGCCCGCGCGCGCCAGACGCTCGATGCGGTCGAGCAGATGAGCGGCTTCGAGGGCCTGGGTTGAAATCGGCATGATTGCTACTCGAAATTATCTATTGACGGCGAATGGCCGAGCTTGCTAGTGACGAATAGTAGCGAGTAGCAATCAACCGAACAAGCTCAGAGGTCTGCGATGGCGAATTCTTCCGTTCCCGGCTACCGGCTGGGCGATCCCGCACTCCCCAAGTCGCCGCTCTCGCGAGACGACTTGGCCGAACTCAAGGCCACGTTGCTGTTCGGCGATGCCGATGTAGACGCGCTTCGCCGGGCACATGATGTCGTGCAAGACCAGATCGAGGCGATCCTCGACGTCTGGTACGGCTTCGTCGGTTCCACGCCGCATCTGCTGGCTTACTTCGGTGATGCCACGACCGGCCAGCCGATCGCCACCTATCTCGCGGCAGTGCGCCGCCGTTTCGGTCAATGGATCCTCGACACCTGCCGCGCCGACTACGATGCGGCGTGGCTCGACTGGCAGGACGAAATCGGCCGCCGCCATCATCGCATCGGCAAGAACCGCGCCGATGGCGTGTCGGCCGCACCGCACATCGCCCTGCGTCACCTGCTGGCGCTGGTGCTGCCGATCTCGGCCACCATGAAGCCGTTCCTGGCGAAGAAGGGCCATGGCGCCGCCGAGGTGGAGGCCATGCATGCGGCCTGGACCAAGGCCGTGCTACTGCAGGCGATCCTCTGGTCGAGGCCCTATGTCCATGATGGCGACTTCTGAGGCGCCGCCGCTCGAAGCGGTGCAATGGTTCAACACCGACCGACCGCTCGCATTGCGCGATCTGCGCGGCAAGATAGTGGTGTTGCACGCCTTCCAGATGCTCTGTCCCGGCTGCGTCGCCCACGCCATCCCGCAGGCGCGGCGCCTGCACGAAATCGCCAAGGGGCTCGAAGATCTGGTCGTGCTGGGCATCCACACCGTGTTCGAGCATCACGCCGCCATGACGCCGGTGTCGCTAAAAGCCTTCCTGCACGAATATCGCATCGAGTTCCCGGTCGCCGTCGATCGCCCCTCGGCCGACGGCCCCATCCCCCGAACGATGGCGGCCTACGCCTTCAAGGGAACGCCCTCGACGGTCGTCATCGACCGCGAGGGACGCATCGTCCGCCAGACGTTCGGCGCCGAAGACGACCTCGTGCTGGGCCTGGTGCTCGGCAGCCTGCTCAATCGCTGATCCCACGCGTCCGGCCGCGCTTCCGTCTGGTCGGGCGCTCCCACACGATGCCGGGGAAGCCTTTTAGGGGAACCAGCGGTTCGCCGAGATACGTCCAGTCCTGCAGCTGGTCGATGGCAACGTGATAGCGCGGCTCGCGGCCGGTGCGGCCCGCGAACAGCGCGCGCGGGACATTGACCATGTGCGCCGAGCGCGCGCGCTCGTAGGCGAGCGGCGTGCCGCAGCGGGCGCAGAAGCTCCGGGTCGTCCCGGTGGCCACGTCCTTGAAGCGCGTGATCTCGTCCGCGCCCCTGGTTACGCGAAAGCGCTTTCTCCAGCTGCCGACATAGGTCGCATAGGCGGCACCATGTGCCCGCCGGGTCGCGCTGGAATGATCGTGCCAAGCCCAGCGCGCCGGGGTCCCGATCTCGACTTCCACCGCGCCGCAAAGACACTGGCCCACGGCCGATGCTTCGGAGTCCGGGCGTGGCTTCGCTGCAATCGTCGCTTTGCGCACGTCGGACCTCACCTGTTCTAGCGGCCGGCTTTCAGTTCCTCGAGCGCATCGGTCCAGGCGCCGACCGTGTGATCGATGTCGGCCCGGGTGTGGGCGAGGCTCACATAGTATTTCGACTCACCCTTCATGATGCCGCGCGCGCGCAAGAGCTGGTTGAAGCGCTTCAGGATCGCGGCGTCGCCCTTCAGCGTGTCGCGGTAGTCCTTGACCGGCTGGTCGGTGAAGAGGATGTCGAACAGCGGCGGCTCGCCGATCACCTGCGCCTTGAATCCGGAGCGCTTGAGCAGGTCCGACAGCGCCGCCATCAGGGTGCGGCCGGTGGCGAAGACCTGCTCGTAGGCGCCTGGCCGCTTCAGGATGTCGAGCGTCGCGAGGCCCGCGACGGCGGCCACCGGGTTGCCCGAGAGCGTGCCGACCTGGAACAGGAAATCCTCGTCGGCCATCGCAAGCCGGTCGAAATGCGCCATGATGTCGGCCCGGCCGGCGATGGCGGCGAGCGCAAAGCCGCCGCCCACGATCTTGCCCAAGGTGCAGAGATCGGGCGTCACGCCGTAGTATTCCTGGGCGCCGCCATAGGCGAAGCGGAAGCCGGTCACGACCTCGTCGAAGATCAGCGGGATGCCGTGCTCGGCGGTGACCCGGCGCAGGGCTTGCAGGAAGCCGGGCTGCGGCGGGATCAGGCGCTGGAACGGCTCTACGATGACGCCCGCCAGTTCGTCCTTCTGCTCGCGGATCAGGCCCTCGACCATGGCGATGTCGTTGAAGGCCGCCACCAGCATCTCGTCCTGGACGCTTTTCGGAATGCCGGCCGAGTCGGGCGAGGGCCGCGGAAAGTTGCCCGGTTTCTTGGGCGCCAGCGACATCAGCGCATAGTCGCTCATGCCGTGGTAGCCGCCCTCGAACTTCAGGATCTTGTCGCGCCGGCGGAAGGCCCTCGCTGCCCGCATCGCATAGAGATCGGCCTCGGTGCCGGAGCAGACGAAGCGCACCTGCTCGGCGCACGGCACGGCTTCGACGATCGCCTGGGCGAGCGCGATGCCATGGCGGTTGTTGCCGAAGAAGGTGGTGCCGAGCGGCACCTGAGCCTGCACCGCGGCCGTCACCTCGGGATGGGCGTGGCCCACGAACATCGGTCCCGAACCCAGCAGGAAGTCGACATACTCGCGGCCGGCCTCGTCCCAGATCCGGCCGCCCCGGCCCTCCTTCAGGATGACCTCGGCCGGCATGTTGCCGAAGCTGCCGCCCGGCAGCACGCGCCTGGCGCTTGCGACGAGATCATCGGTGGGGTCGACGGGAGTCTGGATGTTCATAGGAACCTCATAGGAGCGCGCCACTGGAGAGACTGTGAATCTATTGCGCTGTCCGTCTGATGAACAAGACGAAGCGCGCCTCGACGATG
>JAIEOV010000047.1 GCA_019750135.1 Reyranella sp.
CAGCCAGCATCTTGAATCAGACTTCCGATTCCTTGGGAATCCCCTTTCGACTCTTATTTCAAGCTCGATGCTCTAGGTGCGTGCTGGCTAGGGCAACCAGACGTCGCGGAGCTGGTCGAAAATGCCATGCTGCACTTCGACGGCGAGCGCTATCGCATGCTGGCATGGTGCATCATGCCAAATCACGTCCATGTCGTCATCGAGCCTGTCGATGGCAACAGACTGGGCGACATAGTCCACTCGTGGAAATCCTATTCGGCCAACCAAGCAAACAGCATTCTCGGCCGAACTGGGCCTTTTTGGCACAAGGACTTCTTCGACAGGTTCGTCCGAGACGAGCGTCACCTCGCGCGAACAATCGACTATATCGAAAACAATCCCGTAAAGGCGGGACTTGCTCGGACGGCTGATGCGTGGGCTTGGAGCTCGGGGCGATTCCGAGCATGAGCGCGCTGGAAGCGCGCGGTCCGGAAGATTCTGATCAGTGCAGCGCGCGCTCGCGGGAGACGTAGTGGCCGCGCTTCAGCTCCTTGAAGAACTGCGGCACCTGCGGGTGCGACACCGGCTTGCCGGTGTCGTCGGGCAACAGGTTCTGCTCGGAGACATAGGCCACGTAGGTGGTCTGCGCGTTTTCGGCCAGCAGGTGATAGAATGGCTGGTCGCGGCGCGGCCGGACTTCCTCGGGAATCGACGCCAGCCACTCTTCGGTGTTGGCGAATACCGGGTCGACATCGAAAATGACGCCGCGGAACGGGTAGACGCGGTGCTTCACCACTTGGCCAATGGCGAACTTCGCCTTGCGCATGGGCGGTTGGACGATCGCGTGGGCTGCCTGGTTTTCGATTTCCATGACAAAAGTATTGCTCCGAACGGGCCGGCAGGCAACGCGCACGAGTCGCAGACTTGACCGGCCCGTGCAAGAAAGCGTGATAAGCCCATCTGTCTGCAGTGAACTCCTCAAGATGGCCAAATTTGCACCCAATCTCCCACCAGCCGTGCGCGACCTTGGCCTCGGTTGACGACGGCAGCCGGCCCGTGGACTCTGCGCGCCGAGGGAAGGTCTCATTGGCGAATGGTCTAAAAGTCCGTTTTTGGGGAGTGCGAGGGTCGATATCCTGCTCCGGCGCCGAGTATACGCGCTACGGCGGCCATACGTCGTGCCTGGAGGTCACCGCCGGCGGCCGCCGCCTGATCTTCGACGCCGGCACCGGCATCCGGCCGCTCGGGCTGGAGCTGGCGCGCCAGACGCCGATGGATATCGACATCTATTTCACCCACACCCATCTCGACCACATCACCGGCCTCACCTTCTTCCTGCCGCTGTTCGAGAAGCGCAATTCGGTCCGCCTGTGGGCCGGCCATCTCCAGGCGCCGCACACCCTGAAGAAGGTCGTGAGCAGCCTGATGCAGGCGCCGCTCTATCCCGTCTCGCTGGAAGTGTTCCAGGCGCGGGTCGAGTTCAACGAGTTCAAGAGCGGCCAGACGCTGGCCTGCGGTGACATTGCGATGCGCACCGTAGCCCTCAATCATCCGCAGGGCGCCACCGGCTATCGCGTCGAATACGGCGGCAAGTCGATCTGCTACATCACCGACACCGAGCAGCAGGGAGAGGGACTCGACCAGGCCGTCGTCGATCTGTGCCGCGGCGCCGACGTGATGATCTACGATTCGAGTTACACCGATGCCGAATATCCCCGGTACAAGGGTTGGGGCCATTCGACCTGGCAGGAAGGCATGCGCGTGGCCGACGCCGCCGGCGTGGGCACGCTTGCCATCTTCCATCACGATCCCAGCCACGACGATGCCTTCATGGACGGCGTGGCGCGCGAGGCTGCAGCGGCGCGTCCCGGCACCGCCGCCAACGGCCTGCCGCGCGCGATCGTCGCCCACGAAGGCTTGACCCTGAGCCCGTGAGTACGACGCCATGAGTGGCCCAAGCCTGCGCGGTCGCTGGCGGCGGCTGAAGTTGGGATTGCCGACCGTGCTTGGCATGAAGCCGCGCGGCTGGTTCATCCCGCATCGCTATGCGCCGCTGCTGCCGCCACCCGGTGCGCAGCCACCCTATCCCGCGATCGAACGGCTGTTCGACGAGGCGAAAGCCACCTTCACCGGCGTGCTCGACGCGGTCGACGCCCACGCTGCCCAGCTCGAGAGCGTCAAGAGCCTGTTCGACCAGTCGTGGTTCCCCTCGCTCGACGCTGCCGTCGCCTACGCCTTGGTGCGCGAGCGCAAGCCGCAGCACATCATCGAGGTCGGCTCGGGCCATTCGACGCGCGTGCTGTCAAAGGCGCTGGGCGGGTTGGGCGAGATCATCGCCGTCGATCCGGCGCCGCGCGCCGACATCATCGACTTGCCCGGCGTGCGCGTCGTGTCCTCGACCCTGCAAGCCGCGCCCGCCGACCTGTTCAACGTGCTGAAGGCCGGCGACGCGCTGTTCATCGATTCCAGCCATATCCTGATGCCGGGCAGCGATGCCGACATCCTGCTGAACCGCGTCCTGCCCGCGGCGCCGGCCGGCACCCTGGTGCACATCCACGACATCTTCCTGCCGTTCGACTATCCGGCGATCTGGGGCTGGCGCGCCTACAACGAGCAGCAGGGCGTGGTGCCGATGCTGACCAGCGGCGCCTACCGACCGTTGTTCTCCAGCGCCTGGGCCGAGCGCCGGCTGACCGACCGGCTGGCCTCGTCGGTCGTGCGGCGCCTGCCGCGGCCGGACGACGCCTTGCCGGCCAGTCTCTGGCTCGAAAAGCGCTGATGCTTGGCCGTCTGCGCGATTGGCTGTTCGGCGCGAGTGGAGTCGAAGGCCTGCCCGAGCGTGTGCGTGAGGCGATCCGCCTGCAGCAGCAGCAGAGCGAGATCCTGATCGGCTGGGCCGAGCTGGTAGCGGTCGGCCTGCTGTTCTTCGCCTACGAGACCACCAGCATGGCGACCGGCGTGGTGCAGGAAGACTATTCGTTCGAAACCTACGTCTTCGTTCTGTACACCCTTTTCTCGCTCGGCCGCCTCGTGTTGGCCTATCGGCGGGCCCTGCCGGAGTGGCTGCTTTACGTGTCGGTTGTCGTCGACATGGCCCTGCTGCTGGGGCTGATCTACTTCCTGCACTACAAGTACGCCCAGACCGCCGTTTTCAACCTGAAGGCGCCGGCACTGCTTTTCGTGTTCCTGTTCATTGCGCTCAGGGCGCTGCGCTTCGAGGCGCGCTTCGTGATCTTCGCCGGCCTGACGGCGGCAGGCGGATGGTTGGCGCTGATCTTCTATGCCCTGAGCGGCCGCGGCGGACCACCCAACGAGACCACCGACTTCGTCGAGTACATGACCTCGAACGCCTTCCTGATGCAGGCCGAGGCCGAGAAACTTCTGGCCATCCTGCTGACCACGGCGGTGTTGGCGATTGCCATCTCGCGCGCCCGTTATCTGCTGGTCCGGTCGGTCAGCGAAGGCGCGGCCGCCCGCGACCTCGCGCGCTTCTTCGACCCCGGCGTCGCGGACCGCATCCGCAGCGCCGCCATGACGATCAAGGCGGGCGAAGGCGAGCTGCGCGACGTCGCCATCCTGACCGTCGACTTGCGCGGCTTCACCCGGCTCGCCGTCGATCTCGCGCCCGACGCCGTCATGAAGCTGCTGCAGGACTACCAGGCCCGGGTCTGCCCCTTGATCGTCGGCAACGGCGGCAGCATCGACAAGTTCCTGGGCGACGGCATCCTCGCCTCGTTCGGCGCGGTGGCGGTCTCGACCACCGCTGCGGCCGATGCCCTGCGTGCCGCCGATGCCGTGCTCGGCGCGGCCGACCGCTGGGCCGTCGAGCGCCGGTCGGCCGGCCTCGCGCCGCTCTCGGTCGGACTGGCTGTGGCGTCCGGTCGCGTCGTCTTCGGCGCCGTGGGCGACGGCGAGCGGCTGGAATTCACAGTGATCGGCGATGCTGTAAATTTCGCCGCCAAGCTCGAAAAGCATAATAAAGACGAGAAAACACGGGCTTTGACCGATGCCCGCACCTACGGACTGGCCGAGCGGCAGGGTTATGTCGCACCATTGCCACGCGAGCGCCTTTCCGCCCGACAGGTGGGTGGCGTCAGCGAACCGGTCGATATCGTTGTCCTGGCAAAGTGATGCTGGGCAGGCCCCGCGTTGCCTTGCCCTTTCCCCATTCGCGGCCTATGTAATTTGCATCGCCTGAAGGAATGGGTTGGCGGAGCGCCATCGTGGGTAACAACTACGACATCATCCTCATCGGACTGGTCGCAGTCTTCTTGATCCTGCGGCTGCGTTCCGTGCTGGGCAAGCGCACGGGCAATGAGCGCCCGCCGGCGCGTGATCCGTTCACGCCGCCTGCACCGCCGACCGCCACGCCGCGGGTCGGCGACGCTCCGGCCAACCAGGGCAACGACAATGTCGTGCCGCTGCCGACGGCCAATGCGCCGGCCCCGCGGCCGTCGCTGGCGACCAGCGGCCCGGGCGGCATCCGCGCCACCGTGCTGCCGACCGCCGCGCCCGGCGTCGCCGCCATCCGCGCCGCCGATCCCAGCTTCGAGCCGATCGGCTTCACGGCCGGTGCGCGCGCCGCCTTCACCGCCATCGTCGAAGCCTTCGCCAAGGGCGACACCGCCGCGCTTCGTCCGCTGCTCGACGCGCCGACCTTCGCGAGCTTCGAAGCCGCGATCCGCGGCCGCATCGAGCGCAAAGAAAAGGCCGAGACGACCCTGATCGGCTTCGAGGCCTCCGACATCTCCGCCGCCGAGTTGCAGGGCACCAACGCCAGCGTCACCGTCCGCTTCGTCAGTGAGCAGATCAATGTGCTGCGCAATGCCGACAGCCAGATCATCGACGGCAATCCCAACGAAGTGCAGAAGGTGATCGATCTCTGGACGTTCCGTCGCGATACCAAGTCCAGCGATCCGAACTGGCTGCTGGTCAAGACAGAAAGCGAAGGCTGAGGGAGGCTCTTTCGATTATGCGCTGGACCGTCCTGTCCGGCGTCGCGGCTTGGCTTGCCGCGGCCGGTCTGCTGGCTGCTTGTGCCGACGGCACGAGCCCGGCGAACGAGCAGCGCGTGGCGATGGCGCCCATTTCCTTCAACGAGATCAGCGGCTGGGCCGATGACAAGCACGCCGAGGCGCTGGCCTCGTTCCGCCGCTCCTGCCCCAAGCTGACGGCCGGACCCGACACAAAGATCGCCACCGACGGCGGCTTCAAGACGATCACGCCGGCCGAATGGAAGAAGATCTGCGATTCGGCGGCGGCGGTCAGGCCCGGCGACGATCGCGCCTCGCGCACCTTCTTCGAGGAGAACTTCCGGCCACTGGTCGTCCAGGTGCCGGGCAAGTTCACCGGCTATTTCGAGCCTGACATGCGCGGCAGCAAGGCGCCGTCGCGGCTGTTCACGGTGCCGGTCTACAAGCGTCCGACGGACCTCACCGACAAGCCCTACTACACGCGCGCCGAGATCGAGCAGGGCGCGCTCAAGGGCAAGGGGCTCGAGATCGCCTACGTGCAGGATCCGGTGGCGCTGTTCGAAGTCCAGGTCCAGGGCAGCGGCCGCATCCAGCTCGCCGAGGGCGGCAGCATCAATCTCGGCTTCGACGGCTCGAACAACCGGCCTTACACGACGATCGGCAACGTCCTGCTCGAGATGGGCGTGTTCCAGACCAAGGAGCAGGCGACTTGGCCCGCCATCCGCGACTGGCTGAAGCGCAATCCGGCGCAGGCGCGCGACGTGATGCGCAAGAACGAGCGCTACATCTTCTTCAAGGACACGCGCACCGGCGGCGCGATCGGCGCTGAGGGCGTCCAGCTCACCGTCCAGCGCAGCCTGGCGGTCGACACCGCCTTCACGCCTTACGGCACGCCGATCTGGATCGACACGGTGCGACCGGTGGCGCGCAAGCCCGGCGCCACCGAGCCCTATCGCCGCCTGGTCATCGCCCAGGATGCCGGAGCGGCGATCCAGGGACCGGCCCGTGGCGACGTCTTCTTCGGCGGCGGTACCCAGGCCGCCGACTGGGCCGGCCGCATGAACAGCAGCGGCCGCGCGATCGTCCTGGTCCCGAACAAGGGTTGACGGAGCGCGGACCTCCAGGTCCGCTCATTGCTGGGAGCGCGGCACTCCGTGCCGCTCATGCGGTGTCCCAACCAAAGATGCGCCACGGAGTGGCGCGCTCCCAGCAAAGACGAAGAGAATGAGCGGACCTGGAGGTCCGCGCTCCGCTAAGCCGTAGCGACCTCGCTCGCCGTCGGAACTTCGGGCCGGCGTCGCGAGAAGATGCTGAGCGCCGCCGGTAGCACCGTCAGGATCAGGACAGGCGCCAGGAGCGTGCCGCCGACCACGACGACGGCCAGCGGCCGCTGGACCTGGCTGCCGATCGCCGTCGAGAAGGCGGCCGGGATCAGGCCGACGCAGGCCGCGATGCAGGTCATCAGCACCGGCCGCATCTGCTGCTCGCAGGTCTCGGCGAGCGCGCGGGAGCGCTCCATGCCCGCTTCGATCAGGCGGTTGTAGCAGCCGACCACCATGATGCCGTTCATGGCGGCGATGCCGAACAGGGCGACGAAGCCGATGGCGGCCGAGATGCTGAACGGCATGTCGGCCAGGAACAGGCCGAAGATGCCGCCGACCAGGGCCATCGGGATGGCGCTGCCGGCCAGCAGCGTGTCGGTGAGCGAGCCGAAGCTGACATAGAGCAGCAACAGGATGACGGCGATGGCGATCGGCACGGCGATCGACAGGCGCGCGATGGCGCTCTCGAAGTTGGCGAAGTCGCCGGCCCAGTCGAGCCGGTAGCCGCTCGGCAGCTTCACCTCCTGCTCGACCTTCTGCTGGGCCTCGAGCACGGCGCCGCCGAGGTCGCGGCCGCGCACGGAGAACTTGACCGGGATGTAGCGCTCCTGCTGCTCGCGATAGATGTAGAACGCGCCGGTCGTCAGCCCGATATTGGCGACCTCGGCCAACGGCACCTGCACGACGCTGCCGTTGGGGCCGGGCGCGCCGACGGCGATGCGCTTCAGCGCCTCGATGTTCTCGCGATAGCGCGGCGCCAGGCGCACCATCATGGGGAAGTGCCGGTCGCTGCCCTCCTCGTAGAGATCGCCCGCCGCCTGGCCGCCGACCGCGGCCTGGATGTTGGCGTTGATGTCGCCCGGCGACAGGCCGTAGCGCGCGGCCTTCTGGCGATCGATGTCGATGCGGATGGTCGGCTGGCCGAGCAGGGGCGGCACCTGGATGTCGGTGATGCCGTGGATCTTCTCCAGCACGCCGCGGATCTCGACGGCGATCTTGCGCAAGGTCGCGAGGTCGGGGCCGGTGATCTTGATCGCGTTCTCTGCATCGATGCCGGAGGCCGCCTCCTGGACGTTGTCCTGGATGTACTGTGAGAAGGCGAAGGTGACGCCGGGGAAGGTCTTGCGTAGCGCGCCGCCCATCTCGGCGATCAGGTCCTCCTTGGTCAGCCCCTTGCGCCAGGTGTCGAAGGGCTTCAGCGGCACGAAGAACTCGATGTTGGAGAAGCCGTCGGGATCGGTGCCGTCGTCGGGCCGGCCGTGCTGGGTGATCACGGTCTCGACCTCGGCAAAGCTCTTGACCAGGCGACGCATGCGGTTGGCGTAGGCATTGCCCTCGTCGAGCGATACCGAGGGCGGCAGCGCCGCGCGCAGCCAGATGTTGCCCTCTTCCAGCTTGGGCAGGAACTCCAGGCCCACGGTGCTGCCCGCCACACCGGCCGCGACCATGAGGGCAAGACCCGTCGCGACCGTGAGGCCGCGCTGCACCAGCACGATAGCGACCACGCGCCGGTAGAGACGGCGCAGGCCGCGCACGATGATGGTCTCGGTCTCCGACACCTTCTCCGGCAGCAGCAGCGCCGCCAGCGCCGGCGACACCGTGAAGGTGGCCAGAAGGCCGCCCGAAAGGGCATAGGCATAGGTCTTGGCCATCGGGCCGAAGATGTGGCCTTCGACGCCCGACAGCGTAAACAGCGGCAAGAATCCCGCGATGATGATCGTGGCGGAGAAGAAGATCGCCTGCGTGACCTCGCCCGAGGCGTGATAGATCGTGGCGATCTTGCCGGTCATGCCGCGCGGCGTCGGCCGCGTGTAGGCAGGTCGGTGGCCGGCGCTCGCTTCGGCGAGATGGCGGAAGATGTTCTCGACCATGATCACCGTGGCGTCGACGATGATGCCGAAGTCGATGGCGCCCATCGACAGCAGGTTCGCCGACTCGCCCGACAGCACCAGGATGACGACGGCGAACAGGAGCGCGAAGGGGATCGTGGCCGACACGATCAGGGCGCTGCGCAGGTCACCCAGGAACAGCCACTGGATGGCGAAGATCAGCAGCACGCCCATGACCATGTTGTGCAGGACGGTGCGGGTGGTGATGTCGACCAGCACGCTGCGATCGTAGATGCGCTCGATGCGCACACCCGGCGGCAGGAGGTCGGAATTGTTGATCCTGTCGACCTCGGCCTCGACCAGACGCAGGGTCTGCATGGTCTTGGCGCCGCGGCGCATCAGCACGATGCCCTGCACCACGTCATCGTCATTGTCGTGCCCGGCGACGCCCAGGCGCGGCTCGTGGCCGACCGTGATCGTGGCGACGTCGGACACCAGCACGGGCGCGCCGTCGCGCACCGTCAGCATGGTGTGGCGGATGTCGTCCATGGTGCGGATCTGGCCGACGCTGCGGATCACCGCCGACTGCGGCCCGAGATTGATGGTGTTGGCGCCGACATTGATGTTGGCGCCGGTCAGCGCATCCATCACCTGCTTCAGCGTGACCCCGTAGGCCAGGAGCTTGTCGAGATCGACGGTGATGTCATAGGTCTTGCTCTTGCCGCCCCAGGTCGTGACGTCGATCACGCCCGGCACCGATTTCAGCCGGCGCAGCAGGATCCAGTCCTGGATGGTCTTGAGGTCGGTGACGGTGAAGCCGGCGGGCCCGACGACGCGGTAGCGGAAGATCTCGCCGATCGGGCTGGTCGGCGAAATGATGGGCTGAGCGCCGTTGGGCAACGGTCCGAGCTGCGACAGGCGGTTGATCACCATCTGCGCGGCTTGGGGGTAGGTAAGGTCGTAGGTGAACTGGACCTTCACATCCGACAAGCCGGTCAGCGAGATGGTGCGGATCGACTTCACGAAGGGCAGCCCCGCCATCTGCACCTCGATCGGGATGGTGATGTAGCGTTCCATCTCGTCGGACGACTGGCCGGGATTCTGGACCACGATGTCGACCAGCGGCGGCACCGGATCGGGATAGGCCTCGATGTTCAGGTTGCTGTAAGCAAACAGGCCGCCGGCGATCACCGCCACGCTCAGGATCATCACGAGGATGCGCTGGCGAAGAGCTGCGCCGACAATTGCCTGCATTGTTTGACCTGTCCAGATGTCCGCCGTCGTTACGGCGGCTGCCCCTTACAGGTCTCTTACGACAAGTGGCTTACAGCTTACTGACTTGGAGGCCGCGGCTTGGGCGGCTTGCAGACCATGCGCTGCGCCGGATTGGTCGGCTCGTCGCGATTCCACCAGCCGCCGCCCAACGCTTGAAACAAGGCCGCAGTATCCATGAGTCGATTGGCCTGCGCCTGGATGCGCGCCAGCAGCGCCTGCTGGTAGGTGAGCTCGGCGATCAGCACGACGACGTAGGTCGTGTCGCCGACGTCGAGCCGCCGGCGCGCGATGGTCAGGCTGGTCGCGGCCGCCTGCTCGGCCGCCACGGTCGCCTTCAGCGCCTGCGCATCGTACTCGAGCGCGCGCAACGTATCGGCGACGTTGCGGAAGGCCGTCAGTACCGCCGATTCGTATTGCGCCTGGGCCTGCTCGAGCGAGGCCTGTGCCGCCCGCTTCTTGGCTTGCAGCGCGCCGCCGTCGAACAATGGCTGCAGGATGCCGCCACTAACCACGCTGTAAGCCGGGCCGACCGCCGGGCTGAACAGCGAGCCCAGGGTCAGGGCCTGCGAGCCGATCGACGACGACAGGTTGATCTGCGGCAGCTGGGCGGCGACGGCGACGCCGACTTGCGCCGAAGCCGAATGGACGTTGGCCTCGGCGGCGCGGACGTCGGGCCGCTGCTCGACCAGCCGTGCCGGCACGCTGAGCGGCAGGTCGGCCGGCAGCTTCAGGTCGTTGAGCTGGAAGTTCTCGGCCAGCGCCGTGCTGGTATAGCTGCCGGTCAGGGTGGTGAGCAGGTTGCGCTGCAGTGCCAGCGCCTTCTGCAAAGGCGGCAAGGTGGCCTCGGCCTGTGCCAACGCCGCCTCCTGGCTGGCGACGTCGGCGCCGGAGATCGCGCCGAGCCCGGCCTGACCGCGCAGGATGCCGAGCGTCTCGCGCTGGGCGGCGACGATGCGCTCGGTCGCCGCCACCTGGGCACGCAGCGACGCCTCGGTGATCGCCGCCACGACCACGTTGGACGCAAGCGTCAGGTAAGCCGCCTCGAGCAGGAAGCACTGCGCTTCGGCCTGCGCCTCGGCCGATTCGATGCCGCGCCGCGTGCCGCCCCAGACATCGACCGAGTAGGTGATGTTGAGCAGCGCCGTGAACAGGCCGAACACATAGTTGTTGGGATCGGCCGTCGGCGCCGACAGCACGGTGGGCGCCTGGGTCTGCGCGGCCGTGCCGGCCACACCGACGGTCGGGAACAGGGTGGCCCGCTGGGCGCGCGCAGTCTGTTGCGACACTTTCAGCGCGGCGACGGCCGACTTGATGTCGGGGTTGGCCTTGAGCGAACGATCGATCAGGCCGTTCAGCTGCTGGGACTGGAAGACCATCCACCATTGGCTCGGGATGTCGAGGTCCTGCACCACGCGCTGGGCCTCGCCGCCGGGGATGCCGGCCGAGACGAGATTCAGGGTCGTGCTCTCGTCGGGCAGGTAGCGGTTGGTCGGCGGCGACTCGGGCGTCTTGAAGTCGGGGCCGACCATGCAGCCGCCGAGCGACGCGGCCAGGGCCAGGGAAGCGGCAAATCGAGCGCGGACCATCAGTGAGCCTCCGCCACGCCGCCCGCCCGCACCGTCCGGCGCGCCGTGCGGCGCGAGAAAAGTCCGATCGCGGCCGGCAGCACCGTCAGGAACAACAGCGGCGCCAGCAGCGTGCCGCCGACCACGACGACGGCGAGCGGCCGCTGCACCTGGCTGCCGATCGCCGTCGAGAAGGCGGCCGGCAAGAGGCCGACGCAGGCCGCCGCGCAGGTCATCAGCACCGGCCGCATCTGCACCGAGCAGGTCTCGATCAAGGCCGCCTCGGGCGCGCGGCCGGCATCGATCAAACGGTTGTAGCAGCCCAGCACCATGATGCCGTTCATGGCGGCGATGCCGAACAGGGCGACGAAGCCGATGGCGGCCGAGATGCTGAACGGCATTCCGAGCGTGAACAGCGCCAGCACGCCGCCGACCAGCGCCATCGGAATGGCGCTGCCCGCCAGCAGCGTGTCGCGCAACGAGCCGAAGCTGGTGAACAGCAGCAGCAGGATCAGGCCGATGGCGATCGGCACGGCGACCGCCAGCCGCTGCAGGGCGTTCTTGAGGTTGCCGAATTCGCCGACCCATTCCACGCGATAGCCACCCGGGATCTTGACCTTCTCCGCCACGCGCTCCTGTGCTTCCAGGATGGCACTGCCGAGATCGCGGCCGCGCACCGAGAACTTCACGGGGACGTAGCGCTCCTGCTGTTCGCGATAGATGTAATAGGCGCCCGACACAAGCTCGACGGTGGCGAGCTCGCTCAACGGCACCTGGGTGACGCCGGCGGTGCCCTGCACGCCGATCGGGATGCGCTTGATCGCCTCGATGTTCTCGCGATAGCGCGGCGCCAGTCGGACGACCATGGGGAAGTGGCGGTCGCTGCCGTTCTCGTAGACATCGCCCGCGGCCTGGCCGCCGATCGCCGCCTGCACGGTGGCGTTGACGTCGCCGGGCGCGAGGCCGTAGCGCGCCGCCTTGGCGCGATCGATGTCGATCTTGATGGTCGGCTGACCGAGCGACGCCGACACGGCGAGGTCGGTGATGCCGGGCACGGTGGCGATGGCGTTCTTGATCTCGTCGGCAACCTTGCCCAGCGTCTCGAGGTCCGGGCCGTAGACCTTGACCGAGTTCTCGCCCTTCACGCCCGACGCCGCCTCCTGGACGTTGTCCTGGATGTACTGCGAGAAGGTGAATTCCACGCCGGGGAAGGCCTTGGTCAGCGGGTCGTTCATCTCGGCGATCAGGCCGTCCTTGTCGAGGCCCTTGCGCCAGGTGTTGAACGGCTTCAGCGGCACGAAGAACTCGGCATTGAAGAAGCCCGTCGAATCGGTGCCGTCGTCGGGCCGCCCGTGCTGGGAGATCACCGTCTCCGCCTCGGGGAAGCTCTTGATCAGGCGGCGCATGCGGTTGGCGTAGTCGTTGCCCGCTTCCAGCGAGATCGAGGCCGGCATGACGGCCCGGATCCACATGTTGCCTTCCTCGAGCTTGGGCAGGAATTCCAGGCCGATCGTGCTGCCGGCCAGGACGGCAAGCGCGACGGCGCCCATGCCCGCGGCGACGGCCGCGCGGCGATGGGCCAGCACCACGTCGCGCAGCCTGTCGTAGCCGCGACGCAGCAGGCGCACCGCGCGGGTCTCGGCGTGGCTCACCTTCTCGGGCAGCAGCAGGGCGGCAAGCGCGGGCGAGACGGTGAAGGTGGCCAGAAGGCCGCCCGACAGGGCGTAGGCGTAGGTGCGGGCCATCGGGCCGAAGATGTGGCCTTCGACACCCGACAACGTGAACAGCGGCAGGAAGCCCGCAATGATGATGGTGGCCGAGAAGAAGATCGCCTGCGTCACCTCGGTGGAGGCATGGAAGATCGTCGCCAGCTTGCCGTCGAACCCTTCAGGGGTCGGCCTCAGCGGACGGCTCTCGCTATGTCCGACTTCCGACAGGTGCCGGTAGATGTTCTCGACCATGATCACCGTGGCGTCGACGATGATGCCGAAGTCGATCGCACCCATCGACAGGAGGTTGGCCGACTCGCCCGACAGCACCAGGATGACGACGGCGAACAAGAGCGCGAAGGGGATCGTGGCCGACACGATCAGGGCGCTGCGCAGATCGCCCAGGAACAGCCACTGGATCAGGAAGATCAGCACGACGCCCATCACCATGTTGTGCAGCACGGTGTGGGTGGTGATGTCGACCAGGGAGCTGCGGTCGTAGATGCGCACGATGCGCACGCCGGCCGGCAGCACGCCGCTGTTGTTGATCTTGTCGACCTCGGCGAGAACGCCGCTCAGGGTCGGCATGGTCTCCGCACCGCGCCGCATCAGCACGATGCCCTGGACCACGTCGTCGTCGTTGCTCTGCCCGGCGATGCCGAGCCGCGGCTGGTTGCCCACGGTCACGGTGGCGACGTCGGACACCAGCACGGGCGCGCCGTCGCGCACCGTCAGCATGGTGTTGCGGATATCGTCCATGGTGCGGATCTGGCCGACGCTGCGCACGATCGCCGACTGCTGGCCGATGTTCACCGTGTTGGCGCCGACATTGATGTTGGCGTTGTTGAGTCCGTCCAGCACCTGCTTCAACGTCAGGCCATAGGCCAGCAGGCGGTCGAGATCGATGGTGATGTCGTAGGTCTTGGTCTTGCCGCCCCAGCCGGTGACGTCGGTCACGCCGGGGACCGCCTTGAAGCGACGCTGCAGGATCCAGTCCTGGATGGTCTTTAGGTCGGCGACCGAATAGCCGGGCGGGCCGACGACGCGGTAGCGGAAGATCTCGCCGATCGGGCTGGTCGGCGACAGCTGCGGCTGCACGCCGTTGGGCAACGGCGGCAGCTGCGACAGACGGTTGATCACCATCTGCGAGGCCTGCTGGTAGCTCACGTCGTAGGTGAACTGCACCTTCACGTCCGAGAGGCCGAACAGCGAGATCGTGCGGATCGCCTGGACGTAGGGCAGGCCCGCCATCTGGACCTCGATCGGCACGGTGATGTAGCGCTCGATCTCCTCCGACGACTGGCCGGGGTTCTGGGTGATGATGTCGACCAGCGGCGGCACCGGGTCGGGATAGGCCTCGATGTTGAGGGTGCGATAGGCGAACAGGCCGCCGATCATCAGCACCGCACCGAGAATGATCACCAGGACGCGTTGCCTGAGGGCGTTGGCGATGACGGCCTGCATGGGAAGACGGCCTTGATGTGGAGGCGAGCCGCGGTCAGTCGCGACGGGCGGCGCGATCGATGAACAGCGTGCCGCTGGTCACCACGGTCTCGCCGACATTGAGTCCCTTC
Organism: Reyranella sp.; assembly: GCA_019750135.1. Lineage (GTDB taxonomy): Bacteria > Pseudomonadota > Alphaproteobacteria > Reyranellales > Reyranellaceae > Reyranella. The sequence goes on from JAIEOV010000047.1 coordinate 14,227, forward strand.
TTGACCTCGACCAGCCCGTTGCTCGTGGCGCCGACCACGATGGGACGCGACACCACGGTCTTGCTGTCGGGCCGCGCCACCCAGACGCGGGCATTGGCGCCCTCATAGACGATCGAATCGGTCGGCACCGCCGGCATCGACCGGTCTTCGCCCGAGACGATGCGGAAGGAGGCGAACATCTCGGGCTTGAGCTCGAGATTGGTGTTGCTGACCGTAGCGCGCACAGGGAGGCGGCGCGTGTTGGGATCGAGGGCGGGCGCCACGTAATCGAGCTTGGCGTTGAACACCTGGCCGGGGAAGGCGAGCACGGTGACATGGACCGGCGCACCGACCTTCATCTTGGGCGCATCGGATTCGCGGACATTGGCGACCAGCCATACGGTCGACAGGTCGCCGATCGTGTAGACCGGGTCGTTGCCGCCGGCATTGATGTACTGGCCGAGGCCGACCTTGCGCTGGATGACGGTGCCCGAGATCGGCGCATCGACGATCGTCTCGGCACCGACGCGGTCGCGCTTCTCGAGATCGGCGATGTCGGCGTCGCTGCGGCCGAGGATGCGCAGGCGGTTGCGCACCGCGGCCAGCGTGATGTCGGCCGAGCGCAGGTCGCCTTGCGCGGCGACCAGGTCGGACTGCGCCTGTTCGTAATCCTTGAGCGCGCCGCCACGGATCGCCAGCAGCTCCTTCTGACGCTTCTCGGCGGCCTGGGCGAGCACCAGCTTGGACTTGGCCTTGTCGACGCCGGCCACTGCGGTGATGAGATCGTTGTGGCCCTGCACGAACTCGCTCGCCTCGATGGCGAACAAGGGCTGGCCGCGCTCGACATGCTCGCCGGGCTTGGCGATCAGGCGGCTGACGCGGCCCGAATAGGGCGAGAACACTGGCGTGGTCGTGTCCTCGTTGATGGCGATCCGGCCGTCGGTCGCCCGCTCCTCGCGGAAGGCGATCGGCTCGACCTTGGCGAACTGGAAGGCCGCCCACTGCGATTCGCTGGGCCGGAAGGCGCCATCGGTTTCGACCTGGGCTGCCGGTCGCATCAGGGCATTGCCGGGATTGGTGTTCAGCATCATCCAACCGGCGACCATGGCGATGCCCACGACGCCGACGCCGGCGAACCACAGTCGGTGGCGCGGCAGGCGCTTGGTCAGGGATGGTTTGGTTGGCGTGCTCATTGGCCTGGGAACTTAGGGAGTCCACATTACGGAAGCCTGACGCCCGGCCCTCTGGACCTGTGCCAACATGCCAAGATGCGTTACATCGCTCTGACACCGTGGAACGCTCCAGGGCGGAAGGCTCACAGATGCGCATCCTTCTCGTCGAGGATAACGGCGACCTCGTCTCCCTGATCATCAAAGGCCTCGAACGCAGTGGAATTACTGCCGATTCGGTGGGGAATGCGGCCGACGCCGACCATGCCCTCGCGGCGATCCGCTATGCCGCCGTCGTGCTCGACTTGGGATTGCCGGACGAGGACGGCCTGTCGTGGCTGCGCACGGTGCGCGCACGTGGCGATTCGACGCCCGTTCTGGTCCTCACAGCGCGCGACGGCGTCAGCGATCGCGTCACTGGATTGCGGGCGGGCGCCGACGACTACCTGGTCAAGCCGTTCGCCATGGAGGAGCTGGTGGCCCGCCTCCGGGCGCTGCTGCGACGCTCCGACAACCTGCTCGGCCAGCGGCTGAGCCTGGGCAATGTTGCCCTCGACACCGAGGGCCGGCAGGTGACCGTCGACGGCACCGTGCGCCCGTTCTCGAGCCGCGAGACCGCGGTGCTGGAGATCCTGCTCAGGCGTTGCGGCAACGTCGCGCCCAAGCGGCTTTTCGAGGATCACCTCTTCGGCCTGACCGACGAGGTCGGGTCGAACGCCGTCGAGGTCTACATCCATCGCTTGCGCCGCATGCTGGCCGACAGCGGCGCCACGGTGCAGGTCCACACCGTGCGCGGCGTCGGCTACATGCTGGCCGAGGCCAAATAACGTCTTCTTCTTCCGGACCGCCGACGGTCCGGAAGAGGATGATTCCCCACCTGTCAATGCATGCCTTCGGACACTGCCCGCGCTGCCCAGGAGGGCTAGAGTGCGCAAATAACGATCGCCCTCTTGATTAGAATGATTCTAAACTATATCAAGAAGACGGACTATTGCGGAGACACTCATGACCGACAGCAAATGCCCATTTTCGGGCGGCAAGCGATCCCCGACAAATCGTGAATGGTGGCCGAATCAGCTCGACCTCCAGGTCCTGCACCAGCATTCCGCCCTGTCCAACCCGATGGGCACTGCTTTCGACTACGCCAAGGAATTCAAGAGCCTCGACCTCGACGCCGTGATCAAGGACCTGCGCGCCCTGATGACGGATTCGCAGGATTGGTGGCCGGCCGACTTCGGCCACTACGGGCCGTTCTTCATCCGCATGGCCTGGCACAGCGCCGGCACGTATCGCATCGCCGACGGCCGCGGCGGCGCCGGCGGCGGCCAGCAGCGCTTTGCGCCGCTCAACAGCTGGCCCGACAACGTCAACCTCGACAAGGCGCGCCGGCTGCTCTGGCCGATCAAGCAGAAGTACGGCCGCAAGATCTCGTGGGCCGACCTCCTCATCCTCACCGGCAACGTTGCGCTGGAGTCGATGGGCTTCAAGACGTTCGGCTTCGCCGGCGGCCGCGTCGACACGTGGGAGCCCGAGCAGGACATCTACTGGGGTCCGGAAGGCAAGTGGCTGGCCGACGAACGCTACAGCGGCGAGCGCGATCTCCAGAACCCGCTGGGCGCCGTGCAGATGGGCCTGATCTACGTCAATCCGGAAGGCCCCAACGGCAAGCCGGATCCCATCGCGGCGGCCCGCGACATCCGCGAGACGTTCGCGCGCATGGCGATGGATGACGAGGAGACCGTCGCGCTGATCGCCGGCGGCCACACCTTCGGCAAGACCCACGGCGCCGGCGATGCAGCCCTGGTCGGCCCCGAACCCGAGGCCGCTCCCATCGAGCAGCAGGGTCTCGGCTGGAAGAGCAGCTTCCGCTCGGGCAAGGGTGGCGACCAGATCGGCAGCGGCCTGGAAGTCACCTGGACCACGACGCCGACCAAGTGGAGCAACAACTTCTTCGACAATCTGTTCGGCTACGAATGGGAGCTGACCAAGAGCCCGGCCGGCGCCCATCAGTGGAAGGCGAAGGGCGATGCCGGCGCAGGCACGTTCCCCGATGCTGCCGATCCGTCGAAGAAGCATGGCCCCTCCATGCTCACCACCGACCTCTCGCTGCGCTTCGATCCGGCGTACGAGAAGATCTCGCGGCGCTTTCACAAGGACCCGGCCGCGTTCGCCGACGCCTTCGCCCGCGCCTGGTTCAAGCTGACCCATCGCGACATGGGTCCGCTCGCCCGTTACCTCGGCCCGCTCGTTCCAAAGGAACACCTGATCTGGCAGGACCCGATCCCGGCGGTCGATCATCCGCTGGTCGCCGAGCAGGACGTCGCCGGCCTGAAGGCGAAGATCCTCGCCTCCGGCCTCAGCGTGTCCGAGCTGGTCTCGACGGCCTGGGCGTCGGCGTCGACCTTCCGCGGCTCCGACAAGCGAGGCGGCGCCAACGGCGCACGCATCCGCCTCGCACCGCAAAAGGACTGGGACGTCAACCAGCCGGCTGAGCTCGCCAAGGTTCTGCAGAAGCTCGAGGCGATCCAGAAGGAGTTCAACGCCTCGCTGTCCGGCGGCAAGAAGGTCTCGCTCGCCGACGTGATCGTGCTCGCAGGCTCCGCAGCGGTCGAGAAGGCCGCCAAGGATGCCGGGCAGGACGTGAAGGTGCCCTTCATGCCGGGCCGGACGGACGCGTCGCAGGAGCAGACCGACGTCCACTCCTTCGCCCCGCTCGAGCCCGTGGCCGACGGATTCCGCAACTACCTGCGGGCCAAGCCGGCGCGCCTGTCGGCCGAGGAGCAGCTGGTCGACCGCGCTCAGCTGCTGACCTTGACGGCGCCCGAGATGACCGTCCTTGTCGGCGGGCTGCGGGTCCTCGGCGCCAACGCCGGCGGCTCCAAGCACGGCGTCTTCACCCGGCAGCCGGGCACGCTGACGAACGACTTCTTCGTCAACCTGCTCGACATGGCGACCGAGTGGAAGCCGGCGGCCGACGGCGTGTTCGAGGGCCGCGACCGCAAGAGCGGCGAGGTCAGGTGGACCGGCACCCGTGCCGACCTGATCTTCGGCTCGCACTCGCAGCTGCGCGCCCTGGCCGAGGTCTATGCCAGCGCCGACTCGAAGCAGAAGTTCGTCCAGGACTTCGTGGCGGCCTGGGTCAAGGTGATGAACCTCGACCGCTTCGACCGAGCCTGATGAATCCTTCAGCGGGGCGGCCAAATGGCCGCCCCAAGATGGATGTGATTTTGTGAAAAGGGCCCGTTGCACGGCATTTTAGCGGCTGCCAATGTGCCGCCGTGTCAGCAGTGCCCGATAAAACTTCTCCAAAGCCGCGCCGCGTCGCGCTCTTCGTCACCTGCCTGGTCGACCTGTTCCGGCCGTCCGTCGGTTTCGCCGCCGTGAAGCTCCTGGAGGACGCCGGCTGCACGGTCGAGGTGCCGCCGCTGCAGGTTTGTTGCGGCCAGCCTGCGTACAATTCCGGCGACCGCGCCACCACCCGGGCGATCGCGACCCAGGTCATCGAGGCCTTCGAGGGCTACGACGCCGTGGTCGCCCCCTCGGGCTCCTGCGGCGGCATGCTGAGCCATCACTATCCCGGGCTGTTCGACGACGATCCGGCCATGAAGGCGCGGGCGGAGCACCTCGCGGGCCGCAGCTTCGAGCTGATGGCATTCCTGGTCGACGTGCTGGGCGTCACCAAGGTCGCCGCGCGCTACGATGGCGTCGTCACCTATCACGATTCCTGCTCGGGCCTGCGCGAGCTCGGCGTCAAGGAGCAGCCGCGCCGGCTGCTGGGATCGGTGACGGGGCTCCGCCTCAGCGAGATGAAATCGCCCGAGGTCTGCTGCGGCTTCGGCGGCACGTTCTGCGTGAAATATCCCGAGATCTCCAATGCCATGGTCGGCGAGAAATCGGCCGACATCACCAGCGTCGGCGCGGGCACGTTGCTGGCCGGCGACCTCGGCTGCCTCATGAACATGGCGGGTAAGCTGCAGCGCGAAGGCAGCCCGGTGAAGGTCCGCCATGTCGCCGAGGTGCTGGCCGACATGGGCGATGGCGCGGCGATCGGCGAAGCGGAGAGCCGCTGATGCAGTCGACCGCCCACGACTTCAAGGAAAACGCCCATGCAGCGTTGGTCGATCCCAACCTGCAGGACTCGCTCGCCAAGCTGAAGGTCGGCTTCTCCGAGCGTCGCCGGCAGGCGGCCGAACGGCTGCCGGAATTCGAGGTCCTGCGCGATCGCGCGCGCGACATCAAGAACCACACCCTGGCGAACCTCGACTTCTATCTCGAGGAGTTCGAACGCAAGGTCACGGCGCTGGGCGGCCACGTCCACTGGGCGCCGACGGCCGCCGATGCCCGACAGATCATCACCGATCTCTGCCGCAGCATGAACGCGCGGACCGTCGCCAAATCGAAGTCGATGGTGTCCGAGGAGATCGGCCTCAACGACCATCTCGAAGCGCTCGGCATCGCGCCGATCGAGACCGATCTCGGCGAGTACATCATCCAGCTGCGCCACGAGCCGCCGAGCCACATCATCGCGCCCGCCGTCCACCTCACCAAGGACCAGGTCGCCGACACCTTCCTCGAGGCGCACAGCAAGCTCGGCTTCACCAAGCGCCTGACCGAGCGCAACGACCTCGTCGCCGAAGCCCGTTATGTGTTGCGCCAGAAGTTCCTCGATGCCGATGTCGGCCTGACCGGCGCCAACTTCCTGGTGGCCGAGACCGGCTCGTCGATGCTGGTCACCAACGAGGGCAATGCCGACCTGTCGAACACCTTGCCCAAGATGCACATCGTCTTGGCCAGCATCGAGAAGGTGATCCCGACGCTCGAGGATGCGGCCGTCCTGCTGCGTGTCCTGGCGCGCTCGGCGACCGGCCAGGAATCGTCGGCCTATACGACCCTCAACACCGGCCCGAAACGGCCGGGCGACCTCGACGGGCCGGAGCACTATCACGTCGTCATCCTCGACAACGGCCGCTCCTCGGTGCTGGGCACCGAGATGCAGGACATGCTGCGCTGCATCCGCTGCGGCGCCTGCATGAACCATTGCCCCGTCTATGGCGCGATCGGCGGCCATGCCTATGGCTGGGTCTATCCCGGCCCGATCGGCGCGGTGTTGACGCCGCAGCTGTTGGGCGTCGAGGAAGCCTCCAACCTGCCCAACGCCTCGACCTTCTGCGGCCGCTGCGAGAGCGTCTGCCCGGTGCGCATCCCCCTGCCCGGCCTGATGCGGCACTGGCGCGAGCGCGAGTTCGAGCGCCATCTCACGCCCAAGGCGGTGCGCCAGGGCCTGGCGCTGTGGAGCTTCGTCGCCCGCCGGCCGCGGCTCTACAAGAGCCTGACCGGCCTCGCCAATCGCATGCTCGCCCTGTTCGGCCGCGCCGACGGCCGCTACGCCAACCTGCCGCTGGCCGGCGGCTGGACGCGCTTCCGCGATTTCCCGGCGCCGCAGCCGGGCGGCACGTTCCATGCTCAATGGCAGCGGAAGAAGCCATGAGCGACGCCTCTAATCAGGACAAGAGGGCTACCATCCTGAACGGCATCCGCCGCTCGCTCCATCGCGGCGAGCTTTCCGGCGGCCAGCGCCAGGCCGTCGAGGCCCGGCTGGCCGAGCCGCCGCGCGGTCCGGCTGTAGCGCGCGCCAACCTCCCCCAGCCCGAAAAGGTCGCGCTGTTCTGCCAATGGGCCGAGACCAACAACGCCACGGTGGCGCGCGTGGCGGCGGCCGACGTGCCGGCCGAGGTCGCAAACTACCTGGCGCGCAACAACCTGCCGGCCGAGGCGGCGATGGCGCCGGGGGCCGCGCTCGACGGCTACGACTGGGACAGCCAGAAGATGCTGGCGCTGCGCCGCGGCCGCGGCGAAGGCAGCGACCACGTCTCGATCACCGGCGCCTTCGCCGGCATCGCCGAGACCGGCACGCTGGTGACGGCATCGGGTCCCGACCATCCGGTGACGCTGAACCTGCTGCCCGACACGCATGTCGTCGTGCTGCGCGAAGGCGACATCGTCGGCGGCTACGAAGACGTATGGGCGCGCCTCAGGGCACGCTATGGCAAGAACCACATGCCGCGCACGGTGAACACCATCACCGGTCCGTCGCGCACGGGCGATATCGAGCAGACCATCGAGCTCGGCGCCCACGGGCCGCGGCGCATGCACATCGTTGTGGTGCGCGAATGAGGCCCGTCGAATGAGCGGCGCCGGCGACGCTTCCCCTGCGGACAGCAAGGCGGAATTGCGCATCGTCGGCACGACAGTCACGCACGAGACCGAGGCGCTGTTCGACCGCGTGTCGGCGTCGCTCGGCCGCAAGGCGCCCCATGTGCTCCAGGTGGGTTCGCGCACGTTGGTTTCGGATCGCAACGTTCTCAATTGGCGCAGCCTGGTCAGCAAGCGCTTTGGCGGCAAAGGCCGCTTCGTCGGCATGGATCTCGAGGAGGGCGCCAACGTCGACCGGGTGCTCGACATCTGCGGATCCGCGGCCAGCCTGAAGGGCGGCCTCGGCGAGGAGGCCTTCGACCTGGTTCTTTGCTGCCACGTGCTGGAGCATACGCGCGACCCCTGGCGGGCGGCGCGCAACATCGAGGGACTGCTGAAGCCCGGTGGCCACGTCTTCGTCTCGGCCGCCTGGTCGCAGGCCTTCCATGCCACGCCGGACGATCTGTGGCGCTTCTCGGTGCGCGGCCTGATGCGGCTGTTCGGGCGGCTGGAGGTCGTGGCGGCGTTCTACAGCGGCGGCGATGTCGGCCTGGACGTGGCGTACCGCGTCGTGCGCGACGGCAAGCCCGAGCTCGATCCCCGGTCCGGCGCGGTCGAGCAGGGCCTGTTCCAGCTCGTGCTCGATCACGAGGACAACCGGGCCGTGCTGGCCCGCCAGGCCACCGAGCGCCTGCCGGTGTCGCGCACCTACATGCCGACCCTGTTCGTCAACATGGTCGGGCGCCTCATCTGAGCTGGTTGGTCTAGCCCACAAATGGAAAGAGCGGGCTTTCGCCCGCTCTTCCCGTTTGGCTTTGTCGACTTGCGACTAGAAGCGCAGGTCCATACCGAGCAGGAACGCCCAGCTGTTGCCGCTGACGGCGTTGGTCGGGCCCGACGCCGTGTAGAGCATCGCACCACCGGTCAGCTTCACGCCCGGTCCGAGCGCGTAGTTGGCACCGACTTCCCACTTGTTGATGGTCTCGGTACCGAACGCCAGCGCCGTCGCCGGGTTGCCGTTGAAGCAGGTGCTGTTGACGCCCGGAACGCCGCCGCAGGTCGACGTCGTGGTCGTCATGATGTTGGTGCCCGGCGCGATCGACGAGATGTTCGTCGAGCCGTTACCGTTGGTGTTGTAGAAGCCGGCCCACATGAACGACATCTGCCACGGGCCGGTCTCGTACATGATACCAGCGGTGTAGAAGCGGGTGTCGTTGTCGACGCCGGTGAAGTAGTTCGCACCGAGGCCGTTGTTGTCGTAACCGACCGCGCCGCCGATGGTAAAGCCCGCGTAGCCGAACTGAGCACCGACGACCCACTGCTTCCACGCCGTCAGGTTGGCACCCGTCGCCATGTTGGCGGGGCCGGCCAGCGGCATGTAGCCCGGGACGAACGAAGCGTAGGCGAACGCACCGTACAGAGCGACGGTGAAGTCACCGAACTTGTTCAGGTAGTTGGCACCGACGTCGAACAGGTCCTGCCAGGCGTAGTCCGCCGTCGGGCAGTTCTGCATGTTGGTGGCGTTGTTGTAGCCGCAGAGACCGGCGACGTTCGGCGCACCAGTTGCCGCGTTACCACCAGCCGCTGCAGCGTTCAGCTTGGGAGCGTAGCCGACACCGATCTGCAGGCCCTGGAAGCGAGGCGTGAAGTAGTTGATGCGGTTCACGTCCTGCCACGTCGGGGTGATCGTGGTCGCCATCGTACGGGCATAGCCCTTGTTGAAGGACGCGACGGACGTGTTCACCCAGTTGTGGTTGTGCTGGATGGCGCCCCAGCCGATCAGCGCGGACGGCGTGCCGTAGTACATACGATACGTGGCAGCGTCGCGCGAACCCACTTCAACGCGGCCCCAGTCGCCGAAGGCGAACATGAAGGCTTCGTCGATCTGGGCGTTGGCCGTGCTCGTGCCGTTGACCGAGTGGTTCGGGTTCCAGCCTTCCAGCTCGACCGTCAGACCGACCGAGGTGCCGTTGTCCAGCTTGGTCTGACCGATGAAGTGGATTTCACCTTCCTGCATGATCGTCAGGCCCTTGTAGGACGTGAACGAACCGTTGAAGGCGTAGGTCGAGTCGACGTTACCGGCGACGGCATAGAAGGTGTAGTAACCTCCAATGCCCATCTTGATCGGATCGGCAGCCATGGCCGGGGCGGCCATCACTCCGCCGGCGACCAAGGCGGTCGTGCCGAGTAGAAGCTTTTTCATCATTCTCCCTCGATCATCGACGAGGGCCGGATCGCATTGAATTGATTGGAATTTTAGCCGAGAGCTTCGGGATATGCCGTCAGAAATACCGCCAAATGATCGCAGTAAATGTCGGCCGCGGCCTAGAGGCCGCGCTGCCGCCAGACCGATGACGTTGCGCCTTGTGCTGTTTCGCTCCCCGAGGAATTACGAGCTTGTCGGGCTGTGCGTAGGGGTTTTTGGAGTGGACTGCAGGGGCAGTAGGACTGCCGAATTTCCTCCCCCAACGCGCTCGCAATCGTGCGAAGCAAGGCGCGCCCCAGCAGCCTGTCGGACTTGAGCCCCTTGCTGGAATGAGATTCAGTGTGGTGGATGGTGGGTCGAGCAAGCGTGGGCATGATGAGCAATTTTCGCCAGGTTGATCGGCAGACCGGGTTCCCGATTTCCTCGATTTCCATGTCGGCGATTGGCCACTGGCCGGCCTTCAATATGGCGGATGTAATGATCGTCACCGGCGTCGTCCTGTTGATCACTAGCTCGCTTTGGCGGACGAGGTCGGTCCAGGAGGGCCTTGATCGAGCACAGACCCCCTGAATGAGACGATGAGGACCCGATGACTTGACCGGGACCGGCCGGTTCCCATATGCGCTCGAAGCTCACGGGCTGAGCCTCTCAAGAAAATCAACAGGAAAGGACCGTTCCATGTCAGACACACCGATGACTACGCCTCGACCGAGAGGCCCGGGCATGTTGTGCCCCCAGTGCAAGATCGATCTCGTCATGGCCGATCGCCAGGGCGTCGAGATCGACTATTGCCCCAGCTGCCGCGGTGTCTGGCTCGATCGGGGTGAACTCGACAAGATCATCGAGCGCAGCGCTGCTTATGAGGCGCGCACGCCCCCGGCGCAGGGGACGGCCCAGCCGGGCAGCTTCCTGCCTCAAGCCGGCACTCCCATCCTGCCGCCTCAACCCGCGCCACTCCCGCAGGGCAATCAAGGCGGCCACTATGACCAGCGCGGCTACGATCGTCGCGATGATTGCGATGATCGCGGGCGCCGGCGCCGACGCGGGTTCCTCGGAGACTTGTTCGACTGACAATAGGAGCAGATGACGCGGTTGTCCGGACGCGCCCGGTGGACTGCACCCCTTGGGTGAGACAGCAAACAGCGGACAGATGGTTGATCATTGATTCAGCCTTTGAAGGCAGCGGTCAAGGTGATGCGCGGACGGGCGCGGCGCGAAGCCCTCAGTTCGCGCAGCGCCGCGCCCGTCCGGTAACAGAGCTGTTCGATGCAACGCCTCGAACTCGGCCGGTGGGCGATAGCCCAAGACGGAGTGCAGGCGCTGCTTGTTGTAGACCTCGTCGATGAAGGTGCCGATGCAATGTTTGGCCTCCTTCAGGTTGAAGTACAGCCTGCCGTCGACCTCCTCGGTCTTGAGCGTCTTCATGAAGCTCTCGGCCTTGGCGTTGTCGTAGGGATTGCCGACCCGGCTCATGCTGGCGGTAATGCCGTGTGCCGCCAGCAGCTTGCTGTAGTCGCCACAGGCATACTGCACGCCGCGATCGGAGTGATGGATCAGGCTGCCCCAGGCCGGCCGCCGCTCCTCCAGGGCCATGGTGAGCGCGTCGATGGCCAGGCTGGCCTGCAGATGATCGGCGATCGCCCAGCCGACGACGCGGCGGCTGAAGGCGTCGAGGACGACCGCCAGATAGACGAACTCCTCCTGCAGGCGGATGTAGGTGATGTCGGCCACCCACAGTTGGTCCGGTCCGCTCAGCTGCAGACCTCGAGCCAGGTTGGCCACGATCTGCCAGTCGTGCCGCGAATCGGTGGTCTGCGGCACAAAAGCTTTGCGGCGCAGGCACAAGAGATTGTCGTCGCGCATCAGCCGCAGCACCCGCTTGTGGTTGACGATGATCCCTTCCTCGCGCCGCAGCAGGTGGCTGATGTAGCGATAGCCGCGGCGCCGGCCGTTCGCCAAGGCCACGCGCTGGATGGCGTCGCGCACCGCCGTGGCGTGCGCCCGCGGCGCGCTCTTCTGCCAGAACCGGTAGTAACCCGCCCGGCTCACATCGGCCAGACGGCACAGCCGCTGGATCGTCCGGCTGCCTTGCGACACGGTCATCGCCTGGATGACTTCCCAGACCGCAGCGCGCCAGGCTTGCCGCCCGCCTGCTGTCTGGCCTTCACATGCCGCAAGGCTTGCCGAAAAAAATCCAGGTCGGCCTGCTGCTCCCCGATCTTGCGCTCCAGCTCGGCGATCCGCCGCCGTGCCGCGGCCCCCTCGTTGAGGATCGCGCTCTTCAACGGCGGACCTTCCAGAGCCCCCTTGCGCGGACGGCCTGGCCCCCGCAGCGCTTCAACACCACCCTGCCGCACCAGATCCTGCCATTCGTACACCCGGCGCCGGTCGACACCGACAGCCGACGCCACCGCCGATACATCCTCGCCCTGCGCTACTCGTTCAACTGCCCGGCGCTTCACTTCCGCCGTGTACCTAGCTCGCTTCTGCTTCATCAGTTCCTCTCCTGTGAGAAACTGTCCGCTATTCTTCTGTCTCAGTTTGGGGGTGCACTCCACGGTGCCAATTCGTCGAACTGACGTCGGCGATTGGCACTGGGCCCGGCCTTCATCGGGTCACGAGACGCTCCACAAAATTGCTTGTCTCCCGACAGGTTCCGCGGCCCGCGGGGACACGGTGAATTGGCGTTCAGGAAGGCCTAATGCGTGACCAAGCAACCAAAAGACGCGCACTTCTGTTCTTGAATCCACGAAGCCGCAGTGGTGGTGGTCGCGCGACGGATGGCGCCGTCCTGCACCTTGAGGCCAGCGGATTCATCTTAACGCGAGCGTCGTGCGCTCACGCAGCGGATTTGACCCGCGAGGTCAAACGGCTCGCGCTCGAGGTCGATCTGGTGATCGTCGGCGGTGGCGACGGTACTATCAACGCCATGCTTAGGGGCGTGCTCGAGACCAGGTTGCCGCTCGGCATCTTACCGCTCGGCACGGCGAATGACCTTGCCCGCACGCTTGGGATTCCGAGTGACCCTATAGCGGCGGCCAAGGTCATCGTCGCGGGCCACATGCGGCGGATCGATGTTGGCCAAGTCAACGACCAGTTCTTCGTCAACGTCGCAAGCATGGGCCTGAGCGTTGAGCTCGCGCGTCGCATGACCGGCAACCTGAAACGGCATTTGAGGCGGCTCAGTTATCCACTGGGTGCGCTCAAGACGCTGCTTTGCACGAAGCCGTTCACGGCCGAGGTGGCAACGGCTGATCGCACGATCCCGCTTCGAAGTCTTCAGATCGCAGTCGGAAACGGCGTGTTTTACGATGGCGGCATGGCTGTTTATGACGGGGCCGCAATCGATGACCAATGCTTGGACTTCTACAGCATTGCGCCCCGCCGATTTTGGCAATGGCCGCTGTTGCTGAGGACGTTCCGGCGCGGCCGCAGCCGAAATCTGGTCGGTATGCGCGCTTTCTGCAGCCCGGGCCCACTCGAGATTCGGACCAATCCGCCACTGCCAATCAACACCGATGGCGAAATCACGACCACAACGCCCGCCCTATTCAAGCTCTTGCCTCTTGCGGCGTCGGTCTTCGTACCAGCGGATCACCCCCAATACATTAATAGTTCATCCCCTCGGTCGCGGCCGTCGCTCCCGAACCCAAGGCAGTTATCTCGGATCGCAGAGTCATAGACGATGGAACTGGTATTCTAGGACCACAAACGTGCCCGCCCGCTCCTATACCGCGCGTCAATGGTCGATGATCGCGCTTGTTAGCGCGACGCTTTTTCCGCTCATTTTGGTGCGGTTCTTCGGCGTGGGCGGTGGCTCGGCTGCGACCATCGTGGTCGTCACGGGCCTGGCGATCGTTGCTGCATCGTTCGCGCTGTCGTGGGGTGTCGAGGCGCTGGAGGGAGTGGTGCCTCAAGGTGTTGCGCTCGCCATCCTGGCACTGATCGAAGTCGCCCCCGAATACACCTTCGAGGCCATCCTCGCCTATCGGCAACAGATCGAACTCGCGGCCGCCTCGATGACCGGCGCAAATCGGCTTCTACTGGGCCTCGGCTGGCCGTTGATCCTCTTCACGGCGGTCCTCGCTGCGCGAGCACGCGGCCAGCGCTACGCGGCGATCGAACTCTCCCGCGAACAGGGGGTGCCTGTCTTCTTCCTCTTGGTCGCGTCCGTCTATGCATTCGTCATCGTGATCAAGGCTACCCTGTCGCTCGTTGATTCGGCAGTGCTGATCGCAATTTACGGGGCCTACATCTGGGTCATGTTGCGCCGGCGCGAGCCAGAGCTGGAGAAAGGCCCCGAGGCAGCTGAAGAAGCTATCGGCATTCCGGCTACGACGAAGGGCATGCCACCTGTTCGCAAGTGGACAGCTATCGGTTCGTTCTTCACCTTTGGCGCCTTTGTTCTCCATGTCGGCGCAGAACCGTTCCTGGATGCGGTGCTTCAGGTCGCCCACGGCCTCGGGATCAGCCAGTTCGCCCTCATCCAGTGGCTCGCGCCATTCTTGTCCGAGTTTCCCGAAAGCCTGACCGCTTACATTTGGGCTGCAACCGTCGTAGCGGCAGCCATGGGACTTGGCACCCTGATCTCTCCTCCAAGCTGAACCAGTGGACACTGCTCATCGCTACAATCCCGATCGCTTACAGCCTAGGCGCGGGCCAACTGCAAGCCTTGCCACTCGGGACGGTGGCGCGTGAGGAGATTTTCCTGACTGCCGCGCAGTCCCTCTTCGGTACCGTGCTCCTTCTGACCCTGAAGTTCGATCTCTGGAAGGCCTTCGCCCTGCTCAGCCTATTCTTGATCCAGTTCTTCCTTCCGTTCGAACGTGTCCATCTGGTGCTTGCATGGACCTATCTGGCGCTGACGGTTATTTATCTGATCATTTATCGCCGGCAGAATTGGGCAGTCCTCTTGGCATACCGGTCGGCGGTCGCAACGCGTCGTTGAGAGGAATACGATTAGAGTGAAAACAGGGGTATTGCGACAAGCGCGCGAGGTTGTTGAGTACGTAGTGCAATGCGAGACCGCCAGTCCAGCGGGTAACAAAGGAGTTCGGTATGACAGAGACATATTGGGGTATTTGGAGCGACGTTCCCAGCCATCTCATGCGTCTTGGATTGGCGTTCATGTTCGCCGTTCCGATCGGGTGGCATCGGCAGCGTAACGAGCGCAGCGCTGGCCTGCGCACATTTCCAATCGTGGCTATCGCGAGCTGCGGCTTTGCAATCCTTGCGATCGAGATTCTCGGTCGAAATTCACCCGAACAGGCTCGAATCCTAGGAGGCCTAATCGCCGGCGTGGGTTTCCTTGCCGGCGGCACTATCATCAGTTCTGGCTCCAATGTGCGGGGCACCGCTACTGCTGCGAGTCTATGGAACGTAGGCATCATAGGAGTTGCAGTAGGCTTCGCCTACTATGATCTTGCCCTCATCCTTTCTATTGCTAACTTTGGAGTACTTGCCCTAATCACCCCATTAGAGGCGAATGAGCCCCGCAGGCTCGAAGTACCTGCCGCGGATCGGGAGGAGAAGCAGCGGAAGTAGGGTCGGGGTTCGCCTAAAGCGCCGTTCTTCGGCAATGCAGTCTTAGAGCCGATTCGGGAAGTCTTGATCCAGGGATAGGGAGTTACCCTGGTCAAGCGTCTGAGCATGATCCGGATCATAGCCAAGCGGATGAAGGCCACGACGGGTGCTGGCGTGTCGCTCGAAGTCGCGAGCGCGCCTGCGGTTGCGACTTATCCAGGCCAAGGTGCGCTCGACGATCCATCGTTTTGGAAGTTGTGCAGTTCGGTGCGTTTGACGATTTCGAGCTGCCAGGAGCCGGTATCGGCAACGACCTTTGCGGCCCTCGCCCCTGATAGGTACGCATCCGGCCTAGGCCGCCTTTTCGTTAGCGCCCGCGCGTGAGAACAGTGTGCCCGTTAATTGGCGAGTTAGCGGGCACCTATGGCGCCAGTTACAGTTCTTTCCGGTCCAGAGCGGCGGCGGCGTTGGTCGTCGTTGGAGAAGGTGGGCATCGTCGAGGAGAGCCTGCTGCCGGGCGCGGTGGTGACGGCAGTGGCGCGGTGCCACGATGTGCACCCGAATCTGCTTCATCACTGGCGGCGCCAAGCCAAGCGTGGATTTGAGGGCGAGCAAGGATTGAAGTTCCTGCCGGTTGCCGTCACGCCGATGGCGCGGGCGGGGTCGATTGCGGAAGGCTCGATCGAGATCGAGCTCGCCGGCAGTCTGCGGGTTCGGGTCGATGCGACGGTCGATGAAGCAGCGCTGGGGCGAGTGTTGCGAGCGTTGGGGGCGGTGGATCGATGATCGGGCTGCCGTCCGAGACTCGGGTGTGGCTGGCGAGCGGTGCGACAGACATGCGCCGCGGCTTCGATGGGCTGGCGTTGCTGGTGCAGGAGGTGCTGAAGCGCGATCCACACTGTGGGCACCTGTTCGTGTTCCGCGGCAAGCGCGGCGGGCTGTTGAAGATCCTTTGGCACGACGGCCAGGGGATGTGCCTGCTGGCCAAGCGGCTGAAGCGCGGGCGCTTCGTGTGGCCGCGCACCGAGGGCGAGGCGGTGACGATCACGGCAGCGCAGCTCGGCTACCTGCTGGAAGGGATCGACTGGCGGCTGCCGCAGCGGACCGATCGGCCGCAGGTGGCGGGATGATGCAACGCAACGGTGCGACAAGGCGACTCGGCGGTCGCGTTGTCGTTGCATCGGCTTGCGAGGGTGTTGCTGATGGCGCTGTGACCACGCCCGCCGCCGAGCCGCTCCCCGACGACGTCGAGACGCTGAAGGCAATGTTGCTGGCGCAGCGCGAAGCATTGGCTTCGGCGCAAGCGCGGGCGATGGCGGCGGAGACGAATGCACGCGACCAGGCGCTGCTGATCGAGAAGCTCGAGCACCAGATCGCCCGGCTGCGGCACGACCGGTTCGGCCAGTCGTCGGAGCGCCGCGCGCTGCTCGACCAGCTCGAGCTGCAGCTGTTCGAGCTCAAGGAGGACAAGGCCGAGGCCGAGGCGGCGACGCAGGCCGACGAGGCGCCGACGCAGGCCGTGCAGGCCTTCACGCGGCGCAAGCCGGCGCGCCGGCCATTGCCCGAGCATCTGCCGCGCGAGCGCGTGGTCTATCCGATGCCGGCGGCCTGCCCGTGCTGCGGCGGGGTGCTGCACAAGCTGGGCGAGGACGTGACCGAGACGCTGGAGCTGGTGCCGCGCCAGTGGAAGGTGATCCAGCATGTGCGCGAGAAGCACTCGTGCCGCAGCTGCGAGAAGATCACCCAGCCGCCAGCGCCGTCGCACCCGATTGCGCGGGGACGCGCCGGGCCGGGGCTGCTGGCGCACGTGCTGTTCGCCAAGTACGGCCTGCATCTGCCGCTGACGCGTCAGAGCGCGACCTATGCCCGCGAGGGCATCGAGCTCGACGTCTCGACCCTGGCCGACTGGGTCGGCGCCTCGGCGGCCACCCTGATGCCGCTGGTCGAGGCGGTGCGCGCCCATGTGTTCGCGGCCGGGCGGCTGCATGCCGACGACACCACCGTGCCGGTGCTCGACCCTTCGGCTTCGCTCAGGGCAGGCGTCGGGCGCACGCGCACCGGACGATTGTGGACCTACGTGCGCGATGACCGGCCGTTCTCCGGCGCCGATCCGCCGGCAGCCATCTACTTCTACTCGCCCGACCGGCGCGGCGAGCACCCCGAGGCGCATCTGGCGTCGTGGGCCGGGCTGATGCAGGCCGACGCCTACGCCGGCTACGACCGGCTGTACGCGGTCGGCCGGCGGCCCGGGCCGATCGTCGAGGCGGCGTGCTGGGCCCATGCGCGGCGCAAGTTCTTCGACCTGGCGCGGCTCAACAAGGCGCCGATCGCCATCGAGGCGGTCGCCCGCATCGATACGCTGTTCGCGATCGAGCGCGACATCAACGGCCTGCCGCCCGACGAGCGGCGCAAGGTCCGTCACGAACGCAGCCGGCCGCGGGTCGAGGCGCTTGGCGCCTGGCTGCGCGAGCAGCACGCCAGGCTCTCGCCGAACAACCAGGTCGCCAAGGCGATCGCCTACAGCCTCAATGCCTGGGACGCGCTGGTTCGCTTCCTCGACGACGGCCGGCTGTGCATGACCAACAACGCCGCCGAGCGGGCGCTGCGCGGCATCGCCGTCGGGCGCAACAACTGGACCTTTGCCGGCTCCGACGCCGGCGGCCGGCGCGCCGCCGCCATCTACACCTTGATCGAGACGGCATTATGCCGAACGCCGCATAATGCCGTTTATGCCGCCCGCCGAACTATGCCGAGCGGGGCCGTTTTCCCCAGGCTTTGTCGTGATCGGTATGTGATGGGCTCGGCATAGTTTGTCCTTCTTCTTCGCTCTCAACGGCGGAGAACAGGATGATCACAGAAGAGTACTTGGGCAGGAGCCGGCTGTTCCGGCGGCTGAGGAGTGGCCCCCACGGACAACTCGTCGAGCTCTACGCGGGGCGTCTCGTCACAGACGGGGTCGGTCGCCAAGGCACTTGGCGATGCCTCAGCGTGGTCGGCGATCTCGTGGGTTGGCTCGCGAGAAGCCGATCGAAGCTGACTGATCTCAACGAGCGCATGATCGAGCGGTACCTTCGGCAGCGAGCGGGGAAGCAGTTCATCCAGCCGGGCGACCGGGCGGCGCTGAAGCGGCTGCTGTCTGTGTCGCGCGACGCGGGCATGATCGCGCCGGCGAGGCCGGCGCCGATCACCCCGCATGAGCAGATATTCGAGGAGTTCGCTGATTATCTGCGCAGAGAACGTGGGCTGGCGCCGAAGTCCATCATCCGTCACCTGCCGATCATCCGCCGCTTCCTGCGTGAGGTGTGCCCTGCGGGCGACCTCGGCAGGGTCAGCCAGAAGGATGTCACCCGTTACGTCGAGCGTCACGCTCGGGATCAGAGCGCGGATTCTGGCAAGGCGATGTGCTGGGTGTTGCGCGCCTTCCTCCGATACCTTTACGTCAAAGGGCTAAACGCACTCGCTCTGGCCGGCTGTGTCCCCTCCATCAAGCGATGGAAGCTAGCCAGCCTGCCCACCTATCTGTCTGCCGCGCAGGTTCAGCGGGTCCTCGACGGTTGCGATCGAACGACGGGGTTGGGGCGACGGGACTACGCCATCCTCGTGATTCTGGCTAAGCTTGGATTGCGGGCCGGCGAGGTCGCGACCCTCACCCTGGATGATATCGACTGGCGGGCCGGCGAGATGCTCCTCCGCGCCAAGGGGCGGCAACGAGTGCGGATGCCGATGCCTCCGGACGTAGGCGCAGCCGTTGTTGCCTACCTGCGCGATGGCCGCCCGATGTCGCCATGTCGCCGCCTGTTTCTGCGCACACTCGCGCCGAGGGTCGGCTTTGCATCCGGGTGCGCGATCACGATGATCGCCAAGACTGCGCTGGAGCGCGCCGGCATCCGAGGCTACGCACATCAAGGCGCCCATATCTTCCGACACAGCCTTGCCAGCGAGCTTCTTCGGTCCGGCGCGACCTTGTCGGAGATCGGCCAGCTGCTGCGACACGAGAGCCACGACACCACGCGCATCTACGCAAAGGTGGATATCGAGACCCTCCGCACATTGAGCCTGCCGTGGCCGGGAGGCGGGCAATGACGGGTCTGCGATCCGCGCTCGAGCAGTATCTGAGCATGCGCCAAGGGCTTGGATACAAGTACCAGCATCAGGCGCGGCGGCTCGCCCAGTTCGTCGCTTTCATGGAGATGCGCAAGGCGACGATCATCACCACCAAGCTGGCCCTGATCTGGGCCACACTACCGCCTGATCGGCACGCATCCTGGGCGTTACGGTTGACCGACGTGCGCGGCTTCGCGCGCCATGTCGGCAACACCGATCCCCGTACTGAGGTGCCGCCCGTCGGGCTCCTGCCACCTCTGCAGCGCGCCAAGCCCTATATCTACAGCGACACCCAGATCAATGCGTTGCTGGCCGCAGCCTTGGCGCTGCCGCCCGCAAACGGCCTACGGCGGTGGACCTACCATCGTCTGTTCGGACTGATCGCGGTGACGGGCCTGCGCCTGTCCGAAGCGATCGGGTTGCAGCGTGACGACGTCGACTTCGACGAGGGCGTGCTGACGGTTCGACAGAGCAAGTTCGGCAAGTCTCGCCTCGTGCCCTTGCACCCGACGACCCGTGAAGCTCTGCGCAGCTACGCCGAGCGACGTGATGCTCATCTCGGACCACGCTGTGGCTCGCACTTCTTTGTGGCCGAACGCGGTGGTCGATTGCTGCACCAGTATGCCCATCGTGTCTTCTGGCGTCTGTCCCGCGAGACCCGCCTGCGACGCCCAGGTGATCACACCGGGCCTCGTGTGCACGACTTCCGGCATGGCTTCGCCATCCGGACGCTTCTCGGCTGGTATCGCAAGGGGATCGACGTCGAGCAGCAGCTCCCGGTGCTTTCCACCTACCTCGGTCACGCCTGCGTGCGGGATACCTACTGGTATCTCTCAGCCTGTCCGGAGTTGATGGAGGAGGCAGCGCGACGCCTGGACCGGCGGTGGGAGGCCAGGCCATGACGCCAAGCTGCAACGTCGCCCCGCTCATCGAGCGCTACTTTGCCGAACGGCTCATGCGTCAGCGCCATGTCAGCGCCAACACCATCGCATCCTACAGAGACACGTTCCGGCTTCTCTTCACATTCGCGCAGGCGCGGCTTCGCAAGCCGCCGTCGGCGCTGGCCCTCGAAGATCTGGGTGGGCCTTTCATCAGCACCTTCCTCGCTGATCTCGAGGCCAAGCGAGGCGCCAGCGTCAGGACGCGCAACTTGCGCCTGACAGCCATTCGTTCCTTCTTCCGCTTCGTGTCCTTCGAGGAGCCGGCCCACAGCGCTCTTATCCAGCGCGTCCTCGCGATACCGAACAAGCGCCACGACAAGCGTCAAGTGCAGTTCCTGACGCGGCCCGAGATCGAGGCGATCCTCGCCGCTCCCGATCGTACGACATGGCTTGGACGCCGCGATCACACCTTGCTGCTGTTGGCGGCCCAGACAGGCCTGCGTCTCTCTGAGCTGATCAGCCTCGACAGGGGCGACATCCACCTCGGCACTGGCGCGCACGTGCGATGCGTCGGCAAAGGCCGGAAGGAACGCTGCACGCCTCTGACCTCGCACGCACGGGGCACGCTCCAGGCATGGCTCAAGGAACCGCCGCGGCACGGTGCGGGCGCGTTGTTCTCCAACGTGCACGGCGGCCGACTAAGCGCCGACAGCGTTCAGTCGCTCCTGGCCAAGCATGTGCGGGTCGCCAGCGAGAGATGTCCCTCACTGGCGTCCAAGCGGGTGTCACCGCACGTGCTGAGGCACAGCGCCGCGATGGAGCTGCTGCAAGCGGGCGTCGATTGTTCCGTGATCGCGCTGTGGCTCGGTCACGAATCGATCGAGACAACGCAGACCTATCTGCATGGTAAGCATCCGAGGGAGACCGCCGGCAGGTTGGCCTTGAGCGGTTATGGTGGGGTGCGATCGATCTGATCGCTAATG
>JAIEOV010000073.1 GCA_019750135.1 Reyranella sp.
ACCAACGTGCTGTGGCAGCCCGAGGCCAAGGCCGCGTTCGAGAAGGCCAACATCGACATCTCGACCTTGGCGGCCCGTATCAAGCACGTCATGCAGGCGACCTTCGCCGGCCGCCGCGTCGTCGTGTTCTCCGGCGGTGAGGCCAAGGACCTCGAAGGCCTGTTCACAGAGATCCGCGGCCTGCGCGACGGCGGCGCCAATGGCTCGATCATCGGCCGCAACACCTTCCAGCGCCCGCGCGAAGAGGCGCTCGACATGCTCGACAAGATCGTCGGCATCTATCAGGGCAAGATGTAACTCCTCGCAGCGGCGGGGCTTCCTACCTCGCCCGCCCCTTTGGAAGGCCCGCCCTGGCATCTCGGCGGGCCTTTCTCATAGGCGTCTCTACCATTTCAGGATCTGGCGAAGTCCATACCAAGCGAGATACCCGAGCGACGCTATCGCCGCGGCACCCACACTCAGGTAGGCCAGAAGGCTCCAAGACATCGATTGCTCCGCTCAGCCGCAAGCGCATCGGCCGTAAAGTGAATCAATGCTGTCGGAAGGCCGGGAGTTGCCAACCGGACTCGTCTCTCGTCGGCGTTGCCCCTGAGCTTCGGTCGTGCGTGCGGTACCGCACCCTTCGCGACGTCGTTGGAAGAGGCCCAGGCGGCTCGCTCTGCCCTTCTAAGAAAAACTCCAAAGTGAAACTGCAAAGCATCGCCGGTTGTTGGTGGCGATGCTGGTGGTTGGGTGCGGGAATGGCCGGAAGGGCTGTCCATCCGGAATTCTGCGACCACCGGCGGAGGTATTCATCATGGAGGAAGCACCAGAGACGCTGGTGGCTGTCTGCCAGATTGCAGGTCTTGTTGCGGCACGGACTTTCTCAGCATCCTGGTTGCAGGCGGTACTGGCGGCATTCGCGGTGTCCTTGATCGTCGCGCCCTGGAAGGCTCAAACACAGAACTAGACTAGGACCTCTCTGTCGTGAACCTGCTCCGTTTTTCTGAGGGGATCGCGTAACGGCTCATTTCGCGTTGAGAGCATTGACGGGCTGTTGCTCGTGATGATGGCCTTGGCTGGTCTTCTGCAGCCGGGGCTGTAACCGGCGAAGCGGTACGCTCGCCACACCGCATCGAACGCACATAGACAGGCCCGCCATTCAAAAGACCGCAGGGCGCCACCCCATCATCCGATTACGCCAGCGCTTTTCATGGCGGCGAGCAGGTCCTTCGCCCAATCGTCGAACTCACGCGTCGTTGCCCGAGTGACGATGACGTAGGAGTCGTTTGTCCAGATCACTTTTCCGGCCCGGACGAGCGACGTGGTGAGAAAAAATTGATGGGTGCAGGCCGTGTGGCATCTGGACTGGGACCGGATGACGTTGACCGTCAGGAGCGTTGTCGCTGTTGGCGAAAGCGCCAGGTTGTAGCGCTGGGCGAGCGGAGGGAAGCGGGTCCGGAAGGAATCGGCGAAGAACGAGGCAAAATCGGCGGTCGCCTCCTTGACCTCCGGGACAAAGGCATCCGGCCGCGGCCGCTGGATGTTGTTGGTGGCCTGGATGCGTTGCCCATCACGCGGCAGCGGATCGAACACGATCTTCACGTCATTGACCCTTGCGACGGAAGATCCCGCACTCCGGCTACCCTGCTGGGCGTATGCCCCCGACACCACAGCAAGGCTCCACAGGCTCAGGGCAAAAATTCGACTGCCCCGTGCCACCCATCGACAGATCATGCGATTCTCCCCTCGGCAGGACGATACTCTCACACGCGGAAACTCCCATCTCCACGGTTGAGACCCGTCCTCTCCTGCTACCTGCCGGGTTGGCGAGATCCAGTCGGCGAGACAATCTCTCGGAATATTATGGAGGCCCGCCGGACCCGAACGGCGGGCCTTCTGGCGTCTGGTCGACTGGGGTGCCGATGGGAATCGACGGGTCAATGGTGGCGGCAAGCGCTCGCCACATCTGCGCCACGGCGTTCCACGCCTTGGTGTCGGCCTTGAAACGGCGGCTCGCCGCGTAGCGTTCGCAACGCAGCGCCATCTCCTCGTATTGACTGGCAGTCCCCATGGTTCCCCCAGACCCTGCAAGACTGCCTTGCTTATGCCTTTCTGGCAACGGCTCGTCTGACAACCAGGGTTGCATTTCTGTGGGGGACGCTACTCGGCGACGGCGCCGGAAGTTTTCACGGCCTCGCCCCACTTGGGCAGATCGCGCTGCAGCACCTTGGTGAGCTCGTCTCCGGAGGAAGCCACCACCTCGAGGCCGATCTTGGCGAGGCGCGCTTCGGTATCAGTATCCCGCAGTGCCGATGTGAAGATCTGGTTCAGCCGCGCTGCGATGTCCGGCGGCAGACCGGGCGGTCCGACGATGGCGAGCCAGCTGTCGCCCTCGAAGTCGATGCCGCTCTCCTTGAAGGTCGGCACGTCGGGCAACGCGGGCGATCGCTTCGTCGAGGCCACGCCCAGCGCGCGCACCTTGCCCGACTGGATCTGCGGCAGGGACGTGTTCACGCTGACCGCGGTCAGCTGCACCTCGCCGGCCAGCAGCGCCTGCACCGCCGGCGCGCCGCCCTTGTAAGGCACGTGCACCATGTCGAGCCCGCCCGCCGCGGAGCGGAACAGCTCCATCGTCAGGTGCGAGCCGTTACCGGTGCCGGCCGACGAATAGGTGAACTTGCCCGGCTGGCTCTTGGCCAACGCCACGAACTCCTTGGGTGTCGTAGCCGGCACCGAGGGATGGAGCATGATCACCGTCGGGAACTTGGCCGCCAGCATGATCGGCGTGAAGTCCTTGAAGACATCGTAGGACAGCTTGGCGCCGTACAGCGTGGGCGCGATCGCGTGCGTGCCGTTGTCGGCCACGACCACCGTGTAGCCGTCGGGCGCCGATTTGCTCACCAGGGCGCTGCCCACCGTTCCGCCGGCGCCGGGCCGATTCTCGACCACGGCCTGCTGTCCGGTCTGGTCGGTGATCTTCTGCGCCACGATGCGTCCGAACGTGTCCGAATTGCCGCCGGGCGCGTGCGGCACGACGATCCTGATCGGCCGCGACGGGAAGGCCGGGGTCTGGGCGGCCGACGGCAACACGGCGGAACCGACCCCAAGACCAGCGAGCAGGCCAGCGAGCTTGAATGCCTGGCGGCGCGACGGGCGGATCATGCAGACTCCACGAGCGAAAAGATGGCGAACGTTGTCACGGAAGCCCCTTGGTGTCGACGATGCGCATTGACTGCCGGTGGCCGCCGCCTCACACAACGGCTCGGAACAGGAAAGACGAATGCCATCGGAACAGCGCAACGCAACGCATTGCCGGCTCTATCTCATCTCGCCGGAGCGCATCGAGCACCCGACGATCTTTGCCGACGACTTGCGCGCCGCACTCGACGGCGGTGACGTCGCGGCCTTCCAGCTCCGCCTGAAGGACGTCTCGGACGACGCCATCATACGCGCGGCCGACACGCTGCGGCCGGTCTGCCAGCAGCGCGACGTCGCCTTCATCATGAACGACCGGCCCGACCTCGCGGTGAAGCTCGATTGCGACGGCGTGCATGTCGGTCAGGAGGACATGCCCTATGCCGAGGCGCGGCGCATCGTCGGGCCCGACCGGCAGGTCGGCGTGACCTGCAAGGCCTCGCGGCATCTCGCCATGGAGGCGGCCGAAGCCGGTGCCGACTACGTGGCGTTCGGCGCGTTCTTCCCCTCGGGCACCAAGGCCGTGACCACGCCGGCCGAACTCGACATCCTCGAATGGTGGAGCGGGCTCATGGAAGTGCCGTGCGTGGCGATCGGCGGCATCACCGCCGAGAACTGCCGGCCGGTGATCGCCGCCGGCGCCGACTTCCTCGCCGTCGCCGGTGGCGTCTGGAACCACAAGGACGGGCCGCAAGCGGCGGTGCGCGCCTTCAACGAGATTTTTTCGGCGCACCGCTAGCGCCGTCGGCGCCGAGCAGCCCTTCTCGCTGCACGTACTTGGCGATCTCGGTCGCCATCAGCGCGTGGCCGGCGACGCTCGGATGGCCGTCGCCGACGATGTACGGGTTGGGACCGCCCTCTTTCCGGTTGCGCTCGAAGGCCGGGGTAAGGTCGAGGAAGCGGATGCCCTCGCCGACCTTGTCGATGATGCCGGGCAGCGCGGCCGGCGGGCCGTAGTAGTTCGTCGGCAGGAACACGACGAGGAGCTGCGAGCCGCTGGCCTTCGCCATCCGGCTCATGCGCTGCAGGAGGAACTGGACGGCCTCGGCCTTCCTGGCATCATCCGGCTCGCGGTCCCGGCTCCAGGCATAGTACAGCCGGCCGAAGATCACGTCGGCGCCGTGCGTCAGCCAGCGCAGCGGCGTGCCGTAGTCGCCGCTCTGGTGAACCTGCAGGCGACGGACGCCGTTGCTGAGCGGCAGGGCGACGTACGGCTGGCCTGCCTCGTCCCAGGACACATGCGACACGTCGAGGCAGAACTCGTAGTAGGACGGCGCACACGGCCAGACGTTGCGCTCGAAGTGGTGGGCGATGATGCCGTAGACGACCAGCCGCGGCCTGAGATCGAGATTGCGCTCGAGGACCTGCAGCGATTGCGTCGTGCCGTAGCTCGCCAGCGCGAAGTTGGCGACGCTGGCGCCGAGCTCGCGCCCGAGCTTGGCCGCATAGGAATCCTGGTTGGCCAGCGCATAGGCCCAGGTGAAGGAATCGCCGACCGTGACGATGTCGTAGCGCGCCGCGCTCAGCTGGCCCGGACCATCGACCCTGGCGCCGCGATCATTGGTGTAGATGTCGAACTCGAACCTCGATCGGTCGGCAATGGCCGGATAGATGTGCCGCGTATGGGCACTGGGACGGGCCACCAGGCCGATTTCCGGGTCGTAGATCACGATGCCGTCGCCGACGGTGCTCATGGCCGGCGGCCAGACCGTCAGGTAGGCGGTCACCCAGATGCCGATCAGCAGCGCGATGGTCGTCGAGGCGAGCGCCAGGACGATGCTCTTCAAGCGGCTCCCCCGCCCCTTCATCGCACCGGCAGCCACAGCACGTCCTCTATATGAGCGGCGCCGGTGACCAGCATCGCCAACCGGTCGAAGCCGAGGGCGATGCCGGAGCAGTCGGGCAGCCCGTGATCGAGTGCCGCCAGAAAGTCCTCGTCGACCGGCCAGCGCACGCCGTACAGCCTCTCCTTCTCGTCCATGTCGGCCTGCAGGCGGGCACGCTGGATGTCGGGATCGGTGAGCTCGCCGAAGGCGTTGGCGAGCTCGACGCCGCAGACATAGAGCTCGAAGCGCTCGGCCACCCGTGGATCGGCCGGCTTGGCGCGGGCCAGGGCGGCCATGGCGATCGGATACTCGCAAAGGATGGTCGGCCGCCCCATGCCGAGCTTGCCCTCGATCCGGTCGAACATGATGCGGAAAAAGACGTCGTCCCAGCTGTCGCCGTCGTGCATGGCGATGCCCGCGGCGCGGGCCAGCTTGTCGGCGCTGCCGACCGTGGCGAACAGGTCGACGCCGGCATGGCGCTGGAAGGCCTCCGCCACCGTCAGCCGTTGCGGTTCCGCGCTCGGATCGCAGCGGTGCTCGCCCCAGCGCAGCTCGCTCACCCCGACGAGCGCCAGCAGCCGCTGGCAATCCCGCATGATCGCCTCGTAGCCCACGCCGGCGCGGTACCATTCCAGCATGGTGAATTCCGGATGATGCAGCGCCGAGCCCTCGGCGTTGCGGAAAACCCGGGCGAACTGGAAGAGCCGCGGGATGCCGCCCGCCAGGAGCTTCTTCATCGCGAACTCGGGCGAGCTGTGCAGCCAGCGCTCCCGTTCCTCTCCGTCCGGCAGCTCCCAGTCCGTGGCGAACCCTGAGAGGTGCACCTCCGCGCCCGGCGCGACCTGCAGGATCGGCGTCTCGACCTCCACGAAGCCCTCCTCCGCGAACCACTGGCGGATCGCGGCCTGCAGGCGTGCGCGCGCCTGCAGATGCGGCAGTCGCCTGGCCAGCTTGTCGGGGCGCCATTCGATCATGGCCGACCATCGCATGCCGCGATTGTCGCGTGTAGGGTGGCCATATGACGCCCAAGCAGATCGACACCTTCTGCGGCAAACTTCCCGCCGCCACCCGAACGGTGCAGTGGGAAGGCGTCATCGTCTTCAAGGTCGGCGGCAAGATGTTCTGCCTGATCGCACCCGAAGAGCACTCGGTCGGCCGCATCTCCTTCAAGTCGGCGCCTGAGCACTACGACGCGCTCAGCCGCTCGCCGGGCTTCCGGCCGGCGCCGTACCTCGCGCGCGCCAAGTGGGTGTCGGTCGACGATCCCAAGGCGCTGACCGACGCCGAGATGAAGGCCTACATCAAGCGCGCCCATTCCGTCATCGCCGCCGCGCTGTCCAAGAAGAAGCAGAGCGAACTCGGCCTTCGGCCGAATCTCGAATAAGGACGGGATTCGGCCCCGACAGCCTGCCGCAGCCCCGGTTGCGGCCACCCGCCGCCTTTGTTAAAAGCCCGCGCCGGCCTCGAACCGCCTTCCGCGGACGAGGCCGAATTCCATTCATTCGACCTGCGGTAAGCCCATGAAAGTGCCCGTTAATTCCATCCGTGCCGGCAACGTCATCGAATACAACGGCAAGCTCTGGGTGGCGGCCAAGGTGCAGCATATCAGCCCCGGCAAGGGCGGCGCCTTCGTCGCTATCGAGGCCAAGGCCCTGCGCGAGGGCAACAAGCTGCAGGAGCGCTTCCGCTCCGGAGAGACCATCGAGCACGTCCATATCGACGAGCGCGAATGCACCTACCTGTTCAAGGACGACAACGGGTTCACCTTCATGGACAAGGAGAACTACGAGCAGCTCGTGGTCGGCGCCGACGTCCTCGATCCCGACCAGTCGCGCTGGCTGCAGGACGGCATGGAAGTGAACGTCTCGCTGTACGAGGGCACGCCGGTCGGCGTCGAGCTGCCCAAGAGCGTGACGCTCGCCGTCATCGAGGCCGATGCCGTCGTGAAGGGGCAGACCGCCTCGTCGTCCTACAAGCCCGCCGTCGTCGAAGGCGGCATCAGGGTGATGGTGCCGCCGCACATCGCCGTTGGCACCCGGCTGGTGATCAACACCGAGGACGGCGCTTACATGGAACGCGCCAAGGATTGATCTGATGGCCCGCGCGCCCGTCCAGCCTGTCGCCCGAGTCGGTCGCGGCCCATTGGCGCCAGGCCGCGAACGCTCGGGCCCGCCCGAGCGCCGTTCGCTGGCGCCGCGCTCGGCCACCATCACGGTGATGATCCGGGCCGCCTTCGCCGCGGCCAAGAGCCTGAAGCGCGACTTCGGCGAAGTCGAGCACCTGCAGGTCTCCGAGAAGGGCCCGGGCGACTTCGTCAGCCACGCCGACATCAAGGCCGAGCGCACGCTGCGCGCCGAGCTGGCGCGCACGCGGCCGGAATACGGCTTCCTCGGCGAGGAAGGCGGCGAGACCCGGGGCGACGGCCGCAACCGCTGGATCGTCGACCCGCTCGACGGCACGACCAACTTCCTGCACGGCGTGCCGCACTTCGCCATCTCGATCGGCCTCGAGCGCGAGAACGAGATCATCGCCGGCGTGATCTACCAACCGGTCTCCGACGAGCTGTTCTGGGCGGAGAAGGGCAACGGCGCCTATGTCGACACGCCCAACGCCCGCTCGCGCCGCCTGCGCGTGTCGGGCCGCAAGGATCCGGCGCGCGCCCTGGTGGCGACCGGCATCCCCAACATCGGCAAGGACGGCCATCCCGACTATCATCGCCGGCTCGAGGCCGTGACGCGGCAGACCGCCGGCGTGCGGCGCTGGGGCGCGGCCTCGCTCGACTTCGCCTTCCTGGCGGCCGGCCGCTACGACGCCTTCTTCGAGTACGGGCTGGCGCCGTGGGATGTCGCCGCCGGACTGCTGCTGGTGCGCGAGGCGGGCGGCATCGTGAGCGACGTCGCGGGCAAACCCTATGAGCTCGGCGGTCCCTCCGTGCTCGCCAGCAACTTCGGCCTGCATGAGCCGATGATCGGGATCCTGAGCTAACGCCTTATAACGGGCAAAAACTCTCCACAGGATATGCGTCAGGCGTCCGCCGCTGGTTGAGCGGGCGTCCTCCAGCGGCTATTCTTCAGCGAAATTTTCGTTGAGAGGCAATTGGTTATGCCATCGTCCTCGATTGCCGCGCGCAGCCTTGCGCTTGCCGTGCTGGCCCTCGGCGCAGCACCCGCTTTCGCGCAGGACATCGTCGTGCAGCCGGCCCGGGTCCCCGTTGCCGGCGCGCCGGGATACGAGCGCAGCCTGCCCCCGCCGCCGCCCGGCCCGATCGAAAGCCGCCTGGTGAGCGCTCCGACCACCGCCCCTCCCGCCCCCATGGTCACGGTGCCTGCTACTCCCCCGGCGACGCCGCCACCCGGCCCGACATTGGCGGTCGGCACCCCGGCCGCCCTTCCCTCCACGCAGCCCGCCGGCCCCTTCGGCACGATCGCCTTCATCGGTCGGTCGGCCGCCCTCACCCCGGCCACCAAGGCCGAGCTCGACCAGATCGCCAGGCGCATCGCCGACCAGAAGCTGCGCCATGTCGAGCTGCGCGCCTTCGCCCCGGATACCGGGCCCGACAGCCGCAAGATCGCGCTCGCGCGTGCCCTGGTCGTGCGCAGCTACCTGATCGACCGGGGCGTCAAGTCGCGCATCGAGGTCGGCAGCTTCTCGGGCGACGGCGATTCCGTCGATATCCTGGTACCGAGCACGTGATCGGGCTCGCGCGGAGTCCGGTCGCATGAGCAGTCCGCTCCCCTACCTCGTCCGCATGTTGTTGTTCCTGGCGGCCGTCCTCGGGCTCGCCTACGTGCTGCATGTCGACCTGCTGCGCGTGTTCATGAACACGCCGATCCTGAACGGCGTGATCGTGGCGGTGCTGGTGATCGGCATCTTCTTCGTCATGCGCCAGGTCGTCTCGCTGTGGCCCGAGGTCAAATGGCTGCGCCGCTTCCAGCATCGCGAGGAAGGCGCGCCGCCGCTCGACACCCACACCCTGAACCTGCTGGCGCCGCTCGCCACCATGCTGGGCGAGCGCCAGGACCGGCTGCGCATGTCGGCCACCGCAACGCGCGCCGTGCTCGACGGCATCGCCACCCGTCTCGACGAGCGGCGCGATCTCACGCGCTACCTGATCGGGCTGCTGATCTTCCTCGGCCTGCTCGGCACCTTCTGGGGCCTGCTCGAGACCATCAGCGCCGTGGCCGACGCCATCGGCCGGCTGCAGGTCAGCGGCGGCGACGCCATCACCATGTTCGCCAAGCTCAAGGAGAGCATCGAGGGCCCGCTCAAGGGCATGGCCACCGCCTTCGGCGCCTCGCTGTTCGGCCTGTCGGGCTCGCTGGTGCTGGGCTTCCTCGAGCTGCAGGCGAGCCAGGCCCAGGGTCGCTTCCATATCGAGCTCGAGGAATGGCTGGCCAGCGCCACGCGCCTGTCGAGCGGGGTCAGCGCCGACGGCGAGCAGGGCGTGTCGGCCTACGTCGAGGCGCTGCTCGAGCGCACCGCCGACGGCCTCGACGACCTCACCCGCACCTTGCGCCGCTCCGAGGAAAGCCGCGAGGCCGCCGTCGCCGCCAACGCCACCTTGGTCGAACGCCTGGCGTCGCTCGCCGAAGCGATGCGCGGCCAGCAGACGCTGCTCGCGCGCATGGGCGAGCACTCGATCGAATTGCGCACGGCGATCACCCGCCTGGGCGAGCGCGGTTCGTCGGACAACGATCGCGAGGCCCTGGCCACCCACCAGCGCACCATCGAGAGCCATCTCGTGCGCCTGCTCGAGGAGAATGCGCGCAACCGGGCGGCGCTGAGCGACGAGCTGCGGGTCATGATCGAGCGGCTCGGTGACCGCGGCTCGGCCGAGGAACGCGAGATCCTGCTGGCGCACCAGCGCGCCATCGAGGGCCATCTCGCCCGCCTGGTCGACGAGAACGTGCGTGGCCGCACGGCGCTGGCCGACGAGCTGCGCGGCGAGTTCCGCCTGCTCGCCCGCACCATCGCCTCGACAAGCCGCGGCGCCGTTCATCCGCCGGGCGAAGGCTAGGCGATGGCCTCTGCCTCCTCCCGCCGCCGGGGCGGAGCCGCCGACTACATCTGGCCGGGCTACGTCGACGCGCTGACGACGCTGCTGATGGTGCTGATCTTCCTGCTGACCTTGTTCAGCGTGGCGCAGTTCACCCTGTCCAACGCGGTCAGCACCCGCGACAGCGCCATCGACCAGCTCAGCCGCCAGATCGGCGATCTCGCCAACCAGCTCTCGATCGAGAAGCGCGCCGGCCAGAGCCTGCAGAAGGACCTCGAGCAGCTCACCCTGCAGATCTCGCAGATGCGCAGCGAGCGCGACAAGCTCGGCGCCGATCTCGCCGCCGAGCGCCGGTCGTCGGACGCGCTCAAGATCGAGCGCGACCAGCTCACCGAGCGGCTGACCTCGATGCTGAGCGAGCGCGACAAGCTCGCCGCCGCGATGCAGAGCGCGGCCAAGGAGTCGGAGGCCAAGGCCAAGGAATCCGAGGCCAAGGCGGCCGACCTGCAAAAGGAGATCGAGCGCCAGCGGCTGGAGCTGACGCGGCTCGCCGCCTCTCTGGCCGCGGCCAACAACGAGAAGGGCAAGCTCTTCAGCGACCTCACCGAGGAGCAGAAGCTCGCCGCCGAGCAGAAGGCCGCGGTGGTGCGCATGACCGCCGAGATGGCCGGCTTGAAGGACGAACTCACCCGGCTCAACGCGGCGCTCGATGCCTCGGAGGCCAAGTCCAAGGAGCAGCAGGCGCAGATCGTCGATCTCGGCACGAAGCTCAACCGCGCGCTGGCCAGCAAGGTCGAGGAACTGGCGCGCTACCGCTCGGAGTTCTTCGGCAAGCTGCGCGAGGCGCTGGCCGGCCAGCGCGACGTGCAGGTCGTCGGCGACCGCTTCGTCTTCCAGTCCGAGGTGCTGTTTCCGTCGGCCTCCGCGCAGCTCCAGCCGGCCGGCGAGAAGCAGCTCGCCGAGGTCGCGCAACGGCTGGTCGAGATTGCCTCGCGCATCCCCAAGGACGTGAACTGGGTGCTGCAGGTCGACGGCCACACCGACGACAAGGCGATCCGCGGCGGTCCCTACCCGTCGAACTGGGAACTGTCGGCGGCGCGCGCCATCGCCGTCGTGAAGTTCCTGCACAGCCAGGGCATCCCCAACGAGCGGCTGGTGGCCGCGGGCTACGGCGAATACCAGCCGCTCTCCGCCATCGACAGCGCCCGCAACCGCCGCATCGAACTCAAGCTGACGAGTCGATAGGCGTCCTATCGTTGCCCGGCGACCGAGAACGGAATGTCGCCCTGAATCGTCTCCTTGCCGGCGACCGTCCGCACCGCCCAGTGCAGGCTGTAGCTTCCCGGCTTCAGTGTCGGCGCGCGGGCAAACAGCACTTCCGGCGCCGATTCGAGTCGTGGGACCAGGCGCTCGACCAGCTTGCCGTCCTGCATGATCTCCAGGGTGGAGCGGATATGGTCGACCGGCCGATCGAAGCGCACGAAGAACTCGCTGCCGCGGCCGTCGATCACCGCGCTCGCCGCCGGCGTCGATTGCATGACGCGCACCTCGTCAGCCAACGCCGGCCGCGATGCCCAGGCCATGGCCAACAGCGGCAGGACGGCCGCAATACGTCGTGACACGATCATGATCTTCTCCCCTTACAGCAGCCCAAGCCTTTTCAGCTCCGCTGCCATTTCCGGCGGCATGTCGGCGGTGTCGCCCTTGGACAGGTCGGGCGGCGCCCGCTCCGTCTCGAGGTATCGCCAGCCCTGGAAGGCCTGGCAGGCGCGCGGCGCGGTCGGGATCAAGGAGCGCTTGACCTTGATCCGGCAATATTTCCTGCCGTCGTCCTTGTCGAAATCCTCCTCGAAGCCGACCAGCTCCTGGCGGCAACGGATGACCCCGCGCACCACCCAGTAGAGCGAGCCGCCGGCCAGAAGCTCCTCGGAGCGCCGCGGCGTGTTGCGGGTATAGACCCAGTGCGGCGAGCGCGGGGTCTGCCGGCGCTGCTTGCGCCGAGCCGCCTGTACCTTCTTCATGTGTGCGAGGTCGTCGACGCCGACGGCCAGCTTGATCAGATGCAACGACATCGTTCGCGCTTAGTACGCAATGGCCGGTCCGCTCAAGCGTCGCCTTTCCACAGCGCCGCCAGAACCGTGATATGCGTGCCACACTCTGGAAGATTCACGACACGGGGTCCAGACTCCACAGTGTTTGCACAATCGGCGGCATAGAGTTCTGCCGCTTTTTGGCGGGGGTTCTGATGAATCGGTCGACGCTGGCTGCTCTGGTCGTGGCTCTCATGCTGGGATCGGGGATCGCGGGCTATTTGATCGGGAGGCCCGCCGACCGGGTCGACACACCAACCCGAACAGCCGCCGTCACCCAGCCGACGCCCGCTACGCCAGCCCAGCCCGCCACACCGGCGCAGCCCACGACACCGACGCCGACCACGCCCGTCGCAGCGCCGACGCAGCCCACACCCGCTCCCGCGCCGCAGACCTCCGCCGCGCCCGTGCCGCTGCCGCAGCCGCCCGCCGCGCCGGACGAGCCCTTTGCCTATCGCCGCTTCGCGCTCGACACCAGCCGCGCCGAGGGCGAGGCCTGCCTCGCCTTCAACAAGCCGCTGGCCACCAACAACGTCAACTACGCCGACTACGTCACTATCACCCCCGAGGTGAAATCGGCCCTGCGCGTGGTCGACGACCGGCTGTGCATCGGCGGCCTCGACTACGGCGAGAACTACAAGGTGCGCCTGCGCATGGGCTTGCCCGGCCGCGACGGCGTCAAGCTCGACGAGGACAAGGAAGTCGAGGTCGCGCTGGGCGCCCGCCCGGCCGTCGTCACCCTGCCGGGCAAGGGCTTCATCCTGCCGCGCGGCAGCGCCGCCGGCCTGCCGATCACAACCATCAACGTCTCCAAGGTCGGCATCGCCGTCTATCGCGTCAACGAGCGCGCCATCATGGGCTTCGCCCGCGACCGTTACGACTCCACCTACCCCGGCAGCCAGCCGATCACCGAGCCGTGGGGCCTCTACAGCTGGCTGAGCGGCACCAACGGCGCCCTGCAATGGCGCGGCACCATGGAAGTGCGCAACGTCGCCAACCAGCCGGTGACCACTGCCTTCCCGATCCGCGAGACCGTGCAGGACTGGAAGCCCGGCACCTATTTCGTCGTGGCCTGGAACGCCGCCCAGCCGCCGGCGCGCAGCTACGATGAGGCCGAAGAGCAGAACGCCAGCGGCCAGGCGACCGGCATGTGGGTGATGGACACCGACATCGCGCTGACCACCTTCACCGGCGACGACGGGCTGAACGTGTTCGCCCGCTCGCTGGAGACCGCCAAGCCGATGGCCAACGTCGAGGTCGTGCTGCTGTCGCGCGGCAACGAGCCGATGGCCAAGGCGATCACCGACGAGGGCGGCCGCGCCCTGTTCGCCGCTGGCCTGCTCAAGGGCCGCGGCGCGGCGCGCGCCGCCGCCGTCATGGCGTCCGACGCGGCCAAGCAGGATTTCAGCCGCCTGGAGCTCAGCAAGACGCCGTTCGACTTCTCCGACCGCGGCGTCGGCGGCCGCGACCAGCCCGGGCCGGTCGACGCCTTCCTCTACACCGAGCGCGGCGTCTATCGCCCCGGCGAGACCGTGCAGCTGATGGCGATGATGCGCGATGCCTCGGCCACGGCGCTCGCCAACGTGCCGGTGACGCTGATCGTCAAGCGCCCGGACGGCACGGAGTTCACGCGCTTCAGCCAGGCCCTGCCGGCCGGCGGCGCCGTGCACCAGCCGATCGACCTGCCCAAGTCCTCGCGCCGCGGCCGCTGGACGGTGGCCGCCCACGTCGATCCCAAGGCGCCGCCGGTCGGCAGCGTCGAATTCTCGGTCGAGGACTTCGTGCCCGAGAAGCTCAAGGTCGAGCTGACCTCGAACCAGCCGATCCTGAAGCCGGGCCAGGTCAACACCTTCGACGTGCAGGCCGACTTCCTCTACGGCGCGCCGGGCTCCGGCCTCACCGTCGAGGCCGACATGCGCATCACCGTCGATGCCGCGCCCTTCCCCGACTTCGCGCGCTACAGCTTCGGCGCCCAGGAGGACCGCAAGGCCTTCGAGCCGCCGTTCCTGACCTTGAAGGCGCCCGACACCGACGAGCGCGGCAAGACCAGGATGGAATGGGGCGGCGACGTCAAGGACACGCCGCTGCCCTTGCGCGCCCAGGTCCAGGCCCGCGTCTTCGAGCCCGGTGGCGGCCGCGCCACCAAGACCGAGAAGACGCTGCCCATGCGCACGCGCAACGTCTATCTCGGCATCCGCCCGACCTTCGAAGGCCGCTACTCGCGCGAGGGCACGCAGACCGAATTCGATGTCGTCGCCGTCGATGGCGCCGGCAAGCAGGTCGCGCGCACCGGCATCGAGTACAAGGTCGAGCGCACCGACTGGACCTATCAGTGGTACGAGGTCGACGGCCGCTGGCGCTGGCATTCGATCGCCAACGATCGCCTGATCACCGCCGACACCGTGTCGATGCGCCCCGACGCGCCGACGCGGCTTTCCTTCCGCCTGAGCTGGGGCTCGCATCGCCTCACCATCGTCGACCGCCAGAACAACACGAGCAGCACGGTGCAGTTCTACGTCGGCTGGTACGGCGGCTCGGACAATGGCGAGGAGACTCCCGACACGCTGCGCGTCGCCAGCGACAAGGAGAACTACCAGCCTGGCGAGACCGCACGCTTGCGCATCGAGGCGCCGTTCGCGGGCGAGGCCATGCTGGCCATCGCCACCGACCGCATCGTCAGCACGCGCAACGTGACCGTGCCGGCCGGCGGCACCACCATCGACGTGCCGGTCTCGGCCGACTGGGGTCCCGGCGCCTATGCGCTGGTCACCGCCTGGCGGCCGCTCGACAAGCCTGCCGATCGCGTGCCGACGCGCGCCATCGGCCTCACCTGGCTGGGCCTGGAGCCCAAGCTGCGCACGCTCGCCATCGAGCTCGGCACGCCGGAGAAGATCACGCCGCGCCAGCGCATCGAGGTGCCGGTCAAGGTCGGCAATCTCGGCGGCGAGGAGGCGTTCGTGACCCTGGCCGCCGTCGATGAGGGCATCCTGCAGCTCACGCGCTTCAAGACGCCCGATCCGGCCGAGTACTACTTCGGCAAGCGGCGGCTGGGTCTCGCCATGCGCGACGACTACGGCCGGCTGCTCGAGACCCGAGCCGACGATCTCGGCCGCATCCGGGTCGGCGGCGATGCCGGCGACATCGGCGGCCTCGACATCGTGCCGACGCGCACCGTCGCGCTGTTCAGCGGACCGGTGAAGCTCGACGGCAACGGCGAGGCCAAGATCGCCCTGGAGGTCCCCGACTTCATCGGCCAGCTGCGGCTGATGGCGGTGGCCTATGGCAAGAGCCGGGTCGGCTCGTCCGACAAGCGCCTCTATGTGCGCGACGCGGTGAGCGCCGACGTCGTGCTGCCGCGCTTCCTGGCGCCCAACGATCGCGGGCGGCTGGCGCTGTCGCTGCACAACATCGACGGCCAGGCGGGCGACTACCGCCTGACCGTGCAGGCTTCGGGCGCGGTGTCGCTCGACCGGCCGGTCGAAGAGACACGACGGCTTGCCGCCGGGCAGCGCGAGCTGCTGACCTGGCCGCTGGTTGCCGCCAACGAGGCAGGCTTCGGCAAGGTCTCGGTCGAGCTCGCAGGCCCCGGAAACTTCACGGTGCGCCGCGAATGGGACATCCAGGTGCGTGCCGCGCAGACGCCGAGCGCCGTCGACACGGTGTCCCAGCTCGCCGCCGGCCGCGAGCTCACCCTCGACCGCAACGTCACGGCGAGCTTCGCGCCGGGCACGTCGCGCGTCGCGGTGTCGCTGACCCGCATCCCGGGCATCGATGTCGCCGCGCTTCTCAGGGCGCTCGACAAGTACCCGTTCGGCTGCATCGAGCAGACGACGAGCCGCGCCTTGCCGCTGCTCTACTACAACGACGTGGCGCTGCTGGGGTACGGCACGACCGATCCGCGCATCAACGATCGCGTGCAGGATGCGGTCTACCGTATCGTGGACATGCAGCTGCCGGACGGCTCGTTCGGCATGTGGGGTCCCTACTCGCCTGCCGCCGAATGGCTGCAGAGCTATGCCATGGACTTCCTGCTGCGCGCCCGCGACCACAACATGGCGGTACCGTCGGCCTCGCTGCAGCGCGGCCTGACCTGGCTCAACCGTACGGTCGACAAGCTCACGCCCAACGCCCAGGCCTATGCCTGGTACGTGCTGGCCAAGGCGGGTCTCGCCGATCCCGGCCGCGTCCGCTACTTCCAGGACAATGAGGGCGGCAAGATCAGCGACGGCCTCGCCTGGGCGCAGCTCGCCGCGGCGCTGAACCATGTGGCGGAGCCCGGCCGCGCGCGGCTGGCCTTCGCCAAGGCGCGCGACATGGTCAATACGGTCGACCGCAAGGACTACTACGGCTCGGCGTTGCGCAACCGCGCCGCGCTGCTGGCGCTGGCCGCGGAAGCGGGCGGTCGCGAGGGCTTCACCCAGGTCGCGAGCCTGGTCGGCGAGAGGCTGAACGCCAACGTCGACTACACGACGACCCAGGAGCAGGCCTGGCTGGTGATGGCGGCGCACGCCATGGCCGGCTCGGGCGGCGGGCTCACCTACTCCGTCGATGGTGACCGTAAGACGGCAACGAGCGATCCGGTCGTGATCAATCCCGACCAGGCGGCGATCGGCCGTGGCGTTCGCGTCAAGAACGAAGGCGACGGCACGGTGTGGATGCAGGTCACGGCGCGTGGCGTGCCCAACGAGCCGATGCCCGCCGCCACCGAGGGGCTGAGCGTGCAGCGCGAGTTCCTGACCCTGGATGGCCGCCGCGCCGACCTGCGCCGGATCCGACAGAACGAGCGGCTGATCGTGTCGATCAGCGGCCGCAACCTCGAAGGCGGCTACCACGAGGTGGCGCTGCTCGACCTGCTGCCGGCCGGCTTCGAGATCGAGACCGTGCTGACCGAGGAGAAGGCGAAGCCGTTCACCTTCCTGCCCAAGCTCAGCGAGACGCGCATCGCCGAAGGCCGCGACGACCGCTTCTTCGCCTCGCTTAACCTCGGCCGCCGGACCTACCGCTCGTGGTGGGATTCCGACGAGGACCTGAAACGCAGCATCAACTCCTACCATGTCGCCTACATCGTGCGTGCCGTGACCCCGGGCAGCTTCGCCCTGCCGGCCACGAACGTGTCCGACATGTACGCCCCGCGCGTCTATGGCCGCACCGCCATGGGCCGCGTCGAGATCGCGCCGCGGTAACGTGAGGTTGCGCGGTCTCCTCGCCGGACTTGCACTCGCTGCCACCTCGGTGGCGGCGGGAGCGCTGGCGCTCGACCAGCTCTTCCCGCCCAACCTCGCCCGCTACAACGACCGCTCGACGGAGATCGTCGATTCCAACGGCCGCCTGCTGCGCGCCTTCACCACCGCCGACGGCAAGTGGCGGCTGAAGACCGCGGTCGACGACGTCGATCCGGTCTATCTCGGCCTGCTTAAGGCCTACGAGGATCGCCGTTTCGACGCCCATTGGGGCGTCGATCCGCTGGCCGCCCTGCGCGCCGCCGAGCAATGGGTCACCCGCGGCCGCATCGTGTCGGGCGCCTCGACCCTTTCCATGCAGGCCGCGCGGCTGCTGGAGCCCCAGCTCTTCCGCATCGGGCCGCGGCGCACGCTCGGCACCAAGCTGCTGCAGTCGGCGCGCGCCCTGCAACTGGAATGGCGCTATTCCAAGCGCGAGGTGCTGGGGATCTATCTGACCCTGGCGCCGATGGGCGGCAACCTCGAAGGCGTGCGCGCCGCCTCCTTCGCCTATTTCGGCAAGGAGCCCAGGCACCTCAACGCCGCCGAGGCCGCACTCCTGGTCGCCATCCCGCAATCGCCCGAGCGCCGCCGTCCCGACCGCTCGCCGGCCGCCGCCCAGGCCGCGCGCGAGCGCGTGCTGGAGCGCGGCCTGCAGCACCACGTGATCGATGCGTCCCTGGCCGACCTCGCCTCGAGCCGGCCGGTGCCCAATCGGCGGCTCGCCATGCCGCTGCATGCGCCGCACCTGTCGGCGTGGCTCTCCGGCCAGTCGCCGGGCGCCGTGGTGCCGACGACCATCCGCTTCGAGCTTCAGGCGGCCCTGCTGCAATTGGCCAGCGAGGAGCGCGGCCGCATCGCCGACCGGCCGGACATCGCCATCGTCGCCGTCGACAACCGCACCGGCACCGTCGTCGCCTGGCAGGGCGGCTCGGACTATTTCGGCCGCGCCGGCCAGGTCGACCTGGTGCGTGCCCATCGCTCGCCAGGCTCGGCGCTGAAGCCGTTGATCTACGCCATGGCGTTCGACGATCGCACCCTGCATCCGGAGTCGCTGATCGAGGACGTGCCGGTGCGCTTCCGCGACTGGCTGCCGCGCAACTTCGATCGCGACCATCAGGGCGCCGTCACCGTGCGTCGCGCTTTGCAGCAGTCGCTGAACGTGCCGGCGGTGCTGGCGCTGGAAAAGGTCGGGCCGCAGCGCTTCCTGTCGACCCTGCGCACGGCGGGCGCCGCGCCCGGCCTGCCGCCGGGCGATACCGGCGCGTCGCTCGGCATCGCCCTCGGCAGCGCCACCGTCTCGCCGCTCGAGATGGCCGGGCTCTATGCCGGGCTGGCGCGCGGCGGCGAGTTCGCACCGCCCATCATCCGTCGCGACCGCGCGGCCCGCGAGCCCGTGCGCCTGATCGGGCCGGCGGCAGTCTGGTATGTCGGCGACGTGCTGGCCGAGGCGCCGCTGCCCGACGGCTTCGCCAACCTGCCGGTCGCCCTGCGCGAACGCCGCATCGCCTACAAGACCGGCACCTCGGCGGGCTTCCGCGATGCCTGGGCCGCCGGCTACAGCGCCAACTGGACGGTGGTCGTGTGGGTCGGCCACGCCGACGGCACGTCGCGGCCGGGCCAGCTTGGCCGCCATGCCGCCCTGCCCGTCCTGTTCAAGGCCTTCAGCCGCCTGCCGGCCGAGGACAACATCGCCAAGCCGCCGCCGGGCGACGTGCTGCGCGTCGCCTCGTGGCGCGACCTGCCGGTGCGCATGCGCTCGCTGGGACCGACCGCCGAGCCGGGCAGCCTGCGCATCGCCTATCCGCCGGCCGATGCCCGCATCGAGCTCGCCGCCCGCGAGGCCGTGCCGCTCAGCGCCAAGGGCGGCAAGGGCAGCCTGCGATGGCTGATCGACGGCCGGCCGTTCGACGGCACCAGGTGGGTGCCCGATGGCCCCGGCCTGGTCCGCGTCGCGGTGGTCGACGAGGCGGGCCATTCCAGCGCCGTCACGGTGCGCATCGTGGAGAGGCGCCAGTAGCCCCAGGCGGAAAAGAGCATGACTACGAGCGGAGGTTTCCGGGGGTTTCCGCCGTTTCCGCCCGAGATCGTAGCGGTGCTTGGCAAGTCGACCCACCAGCCCTGGGGCTTGCCGGTGAATTCGGACATTTCCGCTATTATCGCTACCGGTTTTTCGCTCGGCCCGACGGGCCAGCCAGGCGCGATCGGTATCGGATGAACGATGCATAGAGCGGAGCTCGTCGCGAGGCGGATACGCCACCTATATAACTTAAGTGCCCTATAAAAGCAACTACAGTTCTATAGGCAATTTCGTGCATTCGGCTGGATCGCATTTCGATCCGACTTATTGCGTGCCATATAGCCCCTTTTGGCGCATTAACTCCGAGAAGTGCTGGCACTGCTGTCATTCGGTCAAGCAAAGGCGAGCGCCACCGAAGCAACCAGCAACACGGCGAAGGCGACGTTGATCAGGCGGTTGCTGCGCGGATCGCGGAAGAAGCGCGTCAGACCCGCGCCCGCCAACAGCCAGGCGACGTTGACCGCGACGATGACCAGGGTCAGCACCGCCATCTTGGCGGCGATGTCGGTCCCCACCCGGCCGGGCACCAGCACGAAACCTGAATAGAGTGCCGCCATGGCGGCGTAGCCCTTGGGGTTGACCAACGACAGCGCCAGGCCCGCGATGAAGGTCGGCGCCGGACGGCGGACATTGTCGTCGCTCAAGGGCGGCGCCGTGGCGATGCGCCAGGCGAGGTAGAGGAAATAGGCTCCCGCCAGCACGGTGACGGCCGGAGTCGCGCCAGGCACGGCCATCAGCAGCCCGACCAGGCCGGCCGCCACCGCGGCCATGACCAGCACCATGCCGACGACAATGCCGGCGAGATAGGCCATCCCGCGGCCGGCGCCGAAAGCCGCGCCCGTTGCCGTGAGGCTGAGCGTCGCCGGGCCCGGGCTGCCGGCCAGGGCCAGGGCGGCGAGAAGAAAGCCGGACAGACCATCCATGACCTCGATATCGCCGTTGCGGCGCCCGAGGTCTTGAACGTTCGTGCGCTATTTGCGCGTGAGCATCGACGCGACGATCTCGCTCCACTCGTCCTGCAGCGGCACACCGGACACCGGCTTGGCGGCACGACGGTACCAGTATTGGGCGTTGCTCATGTCGCCCTCCTGGCGATGCAGGTGGGCATGCACCCAGTCGCAGTCGGCCTCGCCTTCGTGTCCCTGCACACACTTATGCGCTCGATCCCAGTCGCCGTGCTTCAGCCACCACAAGGCCTCGAGAGCAGGCCCGAGACCGGCCGGCGGCGCCGCCGCCGATGCACTGGAACGAAAGGCTTCGATCGTGGTCATGGTCGCTCCGATCCTCCGTTCGAAAGGCCACGATAGCAAATCAGAGCGGCTTGACCAGCCGCAGGCTTTCCGTGACGAAACCGCGTCGGTGATAGAAGTCGACCGCGTGACGATTGTGCGCGAACACGTCGAGGCTGAGCAGGCGGTAGCCGCGGCCACGCGCCCAAGCCTCGGCCTCCTGCATCAGGCGATGGGCGATGCCTTGCCCCTCGGCCTCGGGGATGAGCGCCAGAAGCGAGACATACCCGCAGGGCTCGTTCGTCACACCGTCGGTGCCCGGCCGCATATGCACGTAACCCAGGCGGCGACCATCGGGCGCGCAGGCCAGCACCGTGCGGGCACCGTCCTCGATGTCCCCGAACGTCGCCGTCATGTAGCGGTCCTGGAAGCCCGCCATCGCATATTCGTCGTGCCACGGTGGACGAGGCACGCCCGCCAGGCGCGGCGACAGGCCGTCAATGAAGGCGCGATCTTGGGGCGTTGCATCACGCAGCGCGACCGGTGTCCCGTTGGTCGGTTCCATGTCGGACGGTGTAGGACACCGAACGTTACGACTACAAGACCGTCTCGCGCTGATCTAGACTGAACTCACAGTTGTGGAGGTTGACCATGCTTGCCGTGGGCTACGACCGGGAGCGCAACGTCCTGTTGTTGACGCTGCTCGACACCTTCGACAACGGCACGATGGCCGTGATGGATGCGGCGTGTGTCACGTTCTACGATGCCGAGGGACCGACACACTCCATCTTCGACTTCACGCCGACCCAGAAAGTGGCGATGGCGCCCTTGTCGCTCGAGCGCCGGGCCAGCAAGCCGGCCATGTGCGTCGGCTTCGAGCGCGTCATCGTGGCGCCACAGCCGGAACTGCGCGCCCTGGCCGAGAAGTTCCGCCTGCAGCAGGTGAACGCCGGCCTGCCCGCTCCGCATGTCGTGCAGACGATGGCCGAAGCCGAGCAACTGCTCAGCCTGGGATCCCTGGTCTTCGAGCCGATCGACACGTCCTGGCTCGACAACGACAAGGCGAAAGCCGTCTAGCCGCTACGCCGCCTTCGCCTTCAACGCCTGCGCCACCTTGGAAGCCGGCTCGCGGCCGAGCGCCACGCAGATGTCGCGGCCGGCCTTCGCGATAGCGTCGAGATCGACACCGTGCGCGATGCCGAGGCCGTTCATCAAGTAGATCACGTCCTCGGTCCCGACATTGCCCGAGGCGCCCTTGGCGTAGGGACAGCCGCCCAGCCCGGCGACGGCGGTGTCGAACACGGCAATGCCGCGCTCCATCACCGCCAGGATGTTGGCCAGCGACTGGCCGTAGGTGTCGTGGAAATGCGCCGCGAGTTTTTCCCGCGGCACCTTCTCGGCGACGGCGTCGATCATGGCGACGCACTCGCCCGGCGTGCCGACGCCGATCGTATCCCCCAGCGAGACCTCGTAGCAGCCCATGCGCAACAGCCGCTCCGAGACCTCGGCAACCTTGGCCGGTGCAACTTTTCCGTCATACGGGCAGGCGATCACAGTCGAAACGTAGCCGCGAACCTTCATGCCGTGCTTCTGCGCGGCCTCCATCACCGGCTCGAAGCGGGCGAAGCTTTCGTCGATGGAGCAGTTCGTGTTCTTGCGGCAGAAGGCCTCCGAGGCCGCCGTGAAGATGGCGATCTCCTCGCACTTCGCTTCGACGGCGCCGTTCATGCCCTGTTTGTTGGGCACCAGCACGGGATAGCTTACGCCAGACTTACGCTTGATGCGGGTCATGACCTCGTCGGTGTTGGCCATCTGCGGCACCCACTTGGGCGACACGAAGCTGCCCGCCTCGACCGTCGAGTGTCCGGCCGCCGACAAGGCATCGATCAGTGCGACCTTGGCCTCCACCGGCACGGGCCTGGCCTCGTTCTGCAGGCCGTCGCGCGGCCCGACTTCAACCAGTCGCACGTGCCTCGGATAATTCATCGTTCCCTCCGAAAATTGCTGCCATACTTCTAGCAGGGCTGATTGGGTGTGTGGGGGAAGACGTGACGCTGGTCCCGGGACTGGTGCTGGTCCTGTTCATGACATTCGGCGCGGCACTTGGCTGGTATCTGGGGACAAAGAGGGTGCGTCGCCGGTCGGTTTTCGGCGACGACTACGAAGGGAGCCCGAACCACCGCCGCATCGTGGCAAGGCGCCAATTCATGCGCCTGGTCAGCACGTTTCTCTATGGCCTTGGCGGGGTGGCCGCCGGCTTTGTCTTTCTCGTGGTCACGCGGCGACGTTAGACGACCGTCTGCTTGAGCTTGCCGGCACGGCCCAGCACGAGCGTAACGGCCGCCAATGCCAGCACCGTCACCGCGATCAGCAGCGTGGCGACGGCAGTGATCGTCGGGTTCACCTCGAGGATCAGTTCGTTGAACATCTTCTTCGGCACGGTCTCGTACTTGCCGGCGATGAAGGAGGTGACGATCACCTCGTCGAAGCTGCCGATGAAGGCGAAGATCCAGGCGGCGAAGACGCTGGGCGCCAGGTTGGGCAGCATGACCTTGACGACGGTGTAGCTCCACGAGGCGCCGAGGCTCCACGCCACCTGCTCGATGCGCAGGTCGAACTCGCGCACCGCGACGCCCATCACCATCATGACCAGCGGCACGTTGAGCACGGTGTGGGCCGCGACCAGGCCGACGAACGAGCCGAGCAGCCCGACCTTGGCGAGGCTGAGATAGAGGGCGATGGCCACGATGATGGTCGGCACGATCAATGGCGCCATGAAGTTGCCCTCGGCCCA
Organism: Reyranella sp.; assembly: GCA_019750135.1. Lineage (GTDB taxonomy): Bacteria > Pseudomonadota > Alphaproteobacteria > Reyranellales > Reyranellaceae > Reyranella. The sequence continues at coordinate 23,412 of JAIEOV010000073.1, forward strand.
GTCGCGTCCCGCGAAGGTGCCGCGACGCAACCCGTAGGCGGCCAGGCTGCCCAGCACCAGCGCCGCCACCGACGACAGCAGGGCCACGATCGTCGAGGTCCACATCGCATCCATCCAGCGCGGATCGCCGAAGAAGGTCTGGTACCAGCGCAGCGAGAAGCCGGGCGGCGGAAAGGTGAGCGCCCGCGCCGGCGAGAACGACATCGGGATCACGATCAGCAGCGGCACGGTCAGGAACACCAGGCCGAAGATGCCGATGGCCGCGAGCAGGCGGCGGCTCATGGGTGTGCTCGTCATGCTGACGCCCTGCGATCGAGCCGCCGGTAACCGGCGAAGATCAGGAGCGCCACGATCAGCAGGATGGTCGAGATCGCCGAGGCCTGTTCCCAGCGCGGGATCTGGTTGATCAGCGTATCGAGCAGGTTGGAGATCATCGGCACGCGCCCGCCGCCCAGCACCGCCGGCGTGACGTAGAAGCCGAGGCACAGGATGAAGACCAGCAAGGTGCCGGCCGCCAGTGCCGGCAGGGTCAGCGGAAAGTAGACCTTCCAGAAGATGGTGCGTGGCGGGGCGCCGAGCGACGCCGCCGCCTGCAGCAGCCGGTCGTCAATGCGGATCATGGCGGCGAACAGCGGCAGCACCAGGAACGGCAGCAGTACGTTGGCCATGCCGATGGTGACGCCGAGCTCGTTGTACAGGAACTGGACCGGCGCATCGGTCAGGCCGAGCCATTGCAGGCCGCGATTCACCAGCCCGCCATTGCCCAGCACCACGATCCAGGCATAGGTCCGCACCAGGATGCTGACCCAGAAAGGCAGCACGACCAGCGCGATGGCGATCAGCCGCGCGCGGCGCCCCAGCCCGCGCATCCAATGCGCCAGCGGATAGCCGATCGCCACGTTGGCGATGGTGGCGATCAGGGAGATGCGCAGGGTATTGCCCAGCACCCGCAGGTAGACCGGCGCCTCGAGCAGGCCTTCGTAATGCTCCAGCGTGAAGCCCTGGCCCTTCTCCCAGAAGGCGAGGCCCAGCATGAAGACGATGGGGAGGTTGAAGGCGACGATCATCAGCACCAGGAGGGGTGCGATGAAGGCGAAGCCGGTGGAGCGGTTCACGATTACGTTCCTCCCCGCGCTTCGCGCGGGGAGGTGTCCGCGAAGCGGACGGAGGGGTCATGGGCAGCTGGCGCGATGCTCATGACCCCTCCGGCCCTGCGGGCCACCTCCCCAGCTTCGCTGGGGAGGCACGTCGTTGTACGGTCTCCATCCTCACAGGTTGAGCTTGAAGGCTTCCCACTTCTTGTTCACGGCCTCGCCGTTGTCGGCCCACCATTCGGCGTTCTCGAAATACTGCACGTCCTTGTTCTGCTTGCTGGTCGGATACTGCCAGAGCTTGTCCTTGGGCAGCAGCGCATCGAGATCGGGGCTGGGCCCGGTGTAGGAGATCACGCCTGCAGCCTTGGCCTGGTTCTCCGGCAGCGACATCTCGTGATAGAGCTTCCAGGCGGCCAGCTTGTCCTCGGGCTTGGAGCCCTTGACCACGGCGATGTAGCTGAGATCGGCCTTGCCACCCGCGAAGTTCAGCCCGAACGCCGGATCGCCGACGACGCGGCCCGACCAGCAGATCGCGTACTGCACCTCGTTGTCCTTCATGAGCTGCGGCGGCTGGGCGCCCGCCTTCCACCACACCGCGACGTCCTTCTTGATCTCGTTCAGCTTCTTGAAGGCGAGATCGACGTCGAGCGGGAACAGCTTGTCGATCGGCACGCCCGCCGCCTGCAACGCGAAGGGCAGGCAATAGTGCGGATAGTCCGGCAGGGTGCGCTTGCCGGGAAACGCCTTGGTGTCGAAAAACTCCACGAAGTTCTTGGGTTCCTTCTGGCCCTTGCGCCACGCCATGATGGTCGAGAAGTACTGGTAGCCGAAGCCGTACTCGTTCTTGGCCTCGGGGAACATCGCCGCGGGATTGATCGCGGCCCAGTCGAGCTTCTCGATCAGGCCGAGCTTCTTGGCCTGCAGCACGACGCCGGAGCCCAGCTCGAACAGGGTCGTGGTGGTCTGGCCGCTCTCGACCAGCGCCCTGAGCTTGCCGAGCGAGCTCGGGCTCTCACGCACGACGTTGATGCCGGTCTTGGCCTTCAACGGATCGATGTAGCCCACCTGGATCGAATCGCCGCTGAGACCGCCCGATTCGATCATGCGGATCTCCTTCGACTGCGCCCGCGCCGCCGACAGGATGCCGAACGTCGGCACGCTCGCCGCCGCCGCCTTGACGAAACTACGCCTTTTCATCTCCGCCTCCTTTGTTGCCCTTCCCCTCAAGCCACCGGCCAGATATCGGCCGCATCCCACGACACGGCGACCTCGTCGCCCGCTGCAAAAGCCTTGCCGACGAAGGGCAGCGCCGCCACCAGCGGCGCCGCCTCGCCAACCAGCGACAGGTGATAGCGCACCATCTGGCCGAGATAGATCGTCTCGACGACCCGCGCCGGCCGGCCGCCATTGATGGCCGCCGCCGCCACCCGCACGCGCTCCGGCCGCACCAGGCCGGTGCGGCCGTCGGCCAGGCCGACGAAGTTGGCGATGCCCAAGAATTCAGCGACGAATCGATTGGCCGGCCTCAGGTAGGCCTCGGCCGGCGCCGCGACCTGCTGGGTGCGGCCCTTGTCCAGGACCATGATGCGGTCGGACAGCGACAGCGCCTCCTCCTGGTCGTGCGTCACCAGCAGGGTGGTGACGCCCAGCGAGCGCTGCAGCTGCTTCAGCTCGACCTGCAGCTCCTCGCGCAGCTTGCGGTCGAGCGCGCCCAGTGGCTCGTCGAGCAGCAGGATGTCGGGCTTGAAGACGATGGCGCGCGCGAGCGCCACGCGCTGCTGCTGACCGCCCGAGAGCTGGGACGGCCGGCGATCCTGCAGGCCGTCGAGCCGCACCAGCTTCAGCGCGTCGAGCGCCCGGGTGCGCGCCGCAGCGCCGCCGATCTTGCGCACGCCCAGGGGGAACAAGACGTTCTCCAGCACCGTCATGTGCGGAAACAGGGCATAGGACTGGAAGACAAGGCCGATGTTGCGCTGCTGCGCCGGCGCATCGGTGACGTCGCGACCGCCGATGAAGATGCGGCCGGCCGTCGGCCGGTTCAGCCCGGCGATCAGCGACAGCAAGGTCGTCTTGCCCGAGCCGCTCGGCCCCAGGATAGTGACGAACTCGCCCTGCGTCACGGCAAGGTCCACCTCGTCCGCCGCGGCGACGGCGCCGTAGCGCTTGCTCACGCCTTCGAGGCGGATGTCGCTCATCGCAGCGCCGCCATGGCGCGATCGGTTGCCGCCAGGGTCTCGTCGATGACGGCATCGTCATGCGCCGTCGACAGGAACCACTTGCCGACCTGGTTGATGCGGACGCCCTCCTCCTGCAGCGCGGCATGCAAGGCCAGCACCTTGTCGCGATCGCAGGCGGCGGCATCGCGATAATTCTTCGGCGCCGGCCCGTCGGTGAAGAAGACCTGGAAGATCGCGGGCAGGCCCTGCACCCGCATGGCCAGCCGATGCTTCTCGCCGAGGGCAGCGATGCCCTGCATCAGGTGCGTGCCGTGCCGCTCGAGGTCGCGATAGACGGCGCCGTCGTCACGCTCGAGCTCGTCGAGGGCGGCGATGGCGGCGGCCATGCTCTGGACGTTGCCGTTGTAGGTGCCGCCGTGCATCACGCCCTTGTCCAGAAGCGTGTCCATGACGTCGCGCCGCCCGGCGACCACGGCGAGCGGAAAGCCCGCAGCCACGGCCTTGGCGTAGATCGCAAGGTCGGCCGTCACGCCGAACCGCCCTTGGGCGCCGGTAAGGCCGATCCGGAAGCCGGTGATGACCTCGTCGCAGATGAAGAGCGCGCCCTTGGCGTGGCAGAGGTCGCGGACGCCGGCGAGATAACCCGCCTCGGGCACGACGGCGCCGCCGTTCACCATCACGGGCTCCATGATGACGCCCGCGATCTCGCCGGCGTTGCGGTCGAAGGCGGCCTCGAGCGCGGCAAGGTCGTTCCAGCCGGCCACGACAACGTCGTCGAGCACTCTCGCCGGGATGCCCGGCGAGCCCGCGACCGGCACCGGCTCGTCGGCCGGCCCGGCCTCGTTCAACGACGGGCGGGCGCTGATGTAGGCCTGGTCGCTCCAGCCATGATAGTGGCCCTCGAACTTCAGGATCTTGTCGCGGCCGGTGAAGGCGCGGGCCAGCCGCATGGCCATCAGCACGGCCTCGGTGCCCGAGGTCGCGAAACGCACGACTTCGGCGCCGGGCAACAGGCTGCACAGCCGGTCGGCGAGCTCGGTCTCGCGCGGGTTCTGGGCGGCATAGACCTGGCCATCGGCGAGCGAGCGGGCGACCGCGTCGATGACCGGCTTGGGCGCATGGCCGAGGATCGCGGGCCCGTTGCCCAGGACATAGTCGATATGCACGTTGCCATCGACATCGTGCAGCCGGGCTCCCTCGCCGCGCGCGAAGAACAGTGGCACCGGCACGCTGGCATAGCGCACGTTGCTGCTGACACCGCCCGCCAGGTGCTTCCTGGTGCGTTCGTAGAGAGCGATCGACTTCGCGTAACTGCGCATGATCCCCGGACCCCAGCAAGAACCGGGCCCGACTGTGATCACAAACAACGGGTGCGGCAACCGTTTTTGTGATCACAAATTCCCGGCGATGGGCTATGGTCGGCGCATGCCGACCGCGGTCCGCGACCCCTCGCCCGCCGACACCTCGCTTCGCAAGCAGGTCTACGACTCGCTGCGCGAGGCGCTGACCGCCGGCCGTTTTGCGCCGGGCCAGAAGCTCACTTTCCGCTTCGTCGCCGGCGCGCTCGGCGTCAGCCTGACGCCGGTGCGCGAGGCGCTGCGCCGGCTGGTGGCCGAGGGCGCGTTCGAGATGCAGCCCAACCGCTCGGTGCGCGTGCCGCTGATGACGCGGGACAGGATCCTCGAGTTGCGCGACATCCGCATGGCGCTCGAGGGGATGGCAGCTGCGAAGGCGGCGCTGCTCGCCGACCGGCGGCAGATCGCCGGGCTGCGGCAGACCGCGCTGGAGATCGCGACCGCGCGCAGCCGCGGCGACAATGCGACGGATCGCCAGAAGATCCGCGAATTCCATTTCGGCCTTTACGCCATCGCGCGCCAGCCCACCCTGCTGCGCGTCATCGAGGGCCTATGGCTGCAGACCGGCCCCTACATGAACCTGCTCTATCCCGATTTCATCAGCCGGCCGAGCGGGCCGCAGGGCCGCGCACGGCTGGTCCGCGCGCTGCAGGCGCACGATCCAGTTGCGGCACGGCGGGAAATTGAGAACGATGTCGGCCGTGCCCTGTCCTACATCGCCGATCTCGCCGACGAAGACGGCAACATCGCACCGCCAACGCCCAAGGCGGCCGCCCGGCGCCGCCGCGGTGCCGCGCCCACGACATCGGTCCTCGAATTAGGTCACGCCCAGTAACGGAGAGAGAGTCATGGCCCAGCAGCTCAGCAATCAACGCATCGCCTGGTTCAACGGCAACTTCATGCCGGAAGGCCAGGTCATGATCCCGTTCCGCGACCGCAGCTGGAAGTACGGCGACGGCGCCTTCGACATGACGCGCACCTTCGAGGGCAAGCCGTTCCGGCTGAAGGAGCATATCGACCGCTTCTACCGTTCGCTGCGCTACCTGCAGATCGATCCCGGCATCAGCCCGAAGGAGATGGTCGCGCACAGCGAGGAATGCGTGGCGCGGAACGAGCACTTGCGGCCCGCCGTCGGCGACTGGTGGGTCGGCCAGCGCGTCAGCCGCGGCGTCGATGCCGTGGGCGACGAGGGCTGGGACCATACCGGCCCCAACGTCGTGATCGAGGTGCTGCCGCTGCCGCTCAAGGCGCGCGCGCCGCTGTACCGTGACGGTGCCGAGGTGTTCACCACCACGGTGCGCCGCACCGCGCCGTCGATGCTCTCGCCGCGCGCCAAGACGCACAACTATCTCAACATGATCATGGCCGAGAAGCCGGTGAAGGCGCTGAACCCCAACGCCTGGGCGATCCTGCTCGACGAGCACGGCAACCTCGCCGAGGGGCTGGGCAGCAACATCTTCATCGTGCGCGAGGGCGAGCTGTTCACGCCGTCCGAACGCTACGTGCTGCCGGGCGTCAGCCGCCAGATGACCATCGACATGGCCACGGGGCTGGGCATCAAGTGCACCGCGGGCGACATCGACCTGTTCGATGCGGCCAACGCCGAGGAGATGTTCCTGACCTCGACCAGCCTCTGCATCCTGCCTGTCAGGAGCTTCAACGGCGGGCCCGTCGCCGACGGCAAGACACCCGGGCCGATCACCAAGAAGCTGATCGAGGCCTATTCCAAGGACGTCGGCTGCGACTTCGTCGGGCAGTATTTGAAGTTCTTGAATTAGGCACTTCCGTCATCCCGACCTGCCTGCGCGAAGCCGAAGCGCCTTCGCTTCGGCAAAGGCAGGCCGTAGCCGCCCGCAGGGCGGCGGAGCGGAGGGACCTGTTTTGTTGCTTCGAGGGACAAAAAAGGTCCCTCGACTTCGCCGGCCTGCGGCCGGCTCCGCTCGGGATTTCACCTTTCTTCTGCCGCCAATCGGCGTAGACTCACCCCGTGGCGGATCGCGGCTCTTGGTGGCCGACGACTCGGACTGATGTCAGTGCCACTGGACGCCACGCTCGGGCCGCGACCTTCCATCGTCAGGAAGGAGACAACCATGGCCGTGCAGCACCACGTCAGGAACCCCATGGAATGGGGTTGGGATCGCCTCAAGGAAACCGGACAGGCCATCGGCTCGGCCGCCAGCACCATGGACGGCGCCTGGGAGGCGCGCGAGATGGCGCCGCCGGTCGTGCGCAGGATCGGGCTTTCGGACCTGCGCCAGGCATTGCGCGAAGGCGCGCGCGACTTCGGCGCCTGCCGCACCGACGTCGTCTTCCTGTGCATGATCTATCCCATCGCCGGCCTGATCATCTCGCGCTTCGCCTTCGACTACGGGATGCTGCCGCTGATCTTCCCGTTGGTCTCCGGCTTTGCGCTGATCGCGCCCCTGTTCGGCGTCGGCCTCTACGAGATGAGCCGCCGCCGCGAGCTCGGCACGGCCACCGGCTGGGCCGACGCCTTCGCCGTCGTGCGCTCGCCTGCAATCGGCTCGGTGATGGCGCTCGGCCTGGTGCTGATCGGCCTGTTCGCGCTGTGGCTGGCCGCCGCCAACTTCATCTACACGGTGACGCTTGGCCCCGACCAGCCGGTCTCAGCCATCGCCTTTGCGCGCGATGCCATGACCACGCCGCAGGGCTGGACGATGGTGATCGTGGGCGTCGGCGTCGGCTTCCTGTTCGCCCTGCTGGTGCTGGCGATCAGCGTCGTCTCCTTTCCGCTGCTGCTCGACCGCAATGTCGGCGTGCGCCAGGCGGTGGCGACCTCGTTCCGCGCCGTGCGCGAGAACCCCGGCCCGATGGCGGCCTGGGGCCTGATCATCGCCGCCGGGCTGGTGATCGGCGCCATCCCGCTGCTGGTGGGACTGGCGATCGTCCTGCCCATCCTCGGGCACGCCACGTGGCACCTCTATCGCAAGGTGGTGACGTAGCCCCGAACGTGCTGTCATCCCGAGGCCGCAGGCCGAGTGACCCTTACTGATCAGCAAAGGTCCCTCCCTTCGGCTTCGCTCAGGGCGTGCGCTGCGCTCGGGATGACAGCTGGGGGCGTTTCTTGTTTTCCTGGAAGGTGAAGCAGCCGGTCGACGGCGTCGTCGTCGCGCCGGAAGAGCGGCTGCCGTGGCCGCAGACCGTGATGCTGGGCATCCAGCATGTCGTGGCTATGTTCGGCGGCACGGTGCTCGGCCCCTTGCTGATGGGCTTCGACGCCAACGTCGCGATATTGATGAGCGGCGTCGGCACCCTGATCTTCTTCGTCGCCGTCGGCGGCCGGGTGCCCAGCTATCTCAGCTCGTCCTTCGCCTTCATCGCCGTGGTCATCACGGCCACCGGCTATTCCGGCCACGGTGGACCGAACCCCAACATCGGCGTGGCGCTGGGCGGCATCGTCGCATGCGGCGCGGTCTATGCCGCCATCGGGCTGGTGGTGGCGACGACCGGCGCGGGCTGGATCGAGCGGTTGATGCCGCCCGTCGTCACAGGCTCGGTCGTGGCGGTGATCGGCCTGAACCTCGCCCAGTTGCCCATCAAGACCATGGGCCCGACGAACTTCGACGCCTGGATCCAGGCGGTGACCTTCTTCGCCATCGCCCTGGTCGCCGTCTACAGCCGCGGCCTGATGCGCCGGCTGCTGATCCTGGTCGGCCTCATCCTGTCGACGGCGCTCTATGCCGTGCTGACCAACGGCCTGGGCTGGGGCAAGCCGATCGACTTCAAGCTGATCGAGCAGGCGGCGTGGCTCGGCCTGCCGAGATTCGAAGCGCCGGTGTTCGAGATGCGGGCGATCGCGCTGATCGTGCCGGTGGCGCTGATCCTGGTGGCGGAGAATCTCGGGCATCTGAAGGCGGTCGGCGCCATGACCGGACGCGACATGGGCCCCTGGCTCGGCCGTGCCTTCATGGGCGACGGCATCGCCACCATGGTGTCGGGCAGCGCCGGCGGCAGCGGCGTCACCACCTACGCCGAGAACATCGGGGTGATGGCGGCGACGCGCATCTACTCGACGGCGCTGTTCGTCGTGGCCGCCCTGATCGCCATCCTGCTGGGCTTCTCGCCCAAGTTCGGCGCCTTGATCCACACCATCCCGCTGCCGGCGATGGGCGGCGTCAGCATCGTGATCTTCGGCCTGATCGCCATCGCCGGCGCGCGCATCTGGGTCGACAACAAGGTCGACTTCGCCGACAGCCGCAACATGATCGTGGCCGCCATCACCCTGGTGCTGGGCACCGGCGACTTCACCCTGAGCTTCGGCGAGTTCGCCCTGGGCGGCATCGGCACGGCGACGTTCGGCGCGCTGATCCTGAACGCGGTGCTGAGCGTGAAGCGTTCGGACTCTTCCGGACCGCGCGCGTCCTCGCGCGCTCATGAGGCGCGCGGGGACGCGCGCGGTCCGGAAGACTAAGAGAAGGACACCGTCGCCTTGTCGTAATCGCCCGAGCCCATGCGGCCTTCGGCGAAGATCTCGTGGCGGGCGATCCAGTCGAACGACTGCTCGTAGGCCTGGCGCGAGTACGGCTCGAACACGATGCGCTCGCCCGGGCCCCAGCGACGCGTGTCCATCATGGCGTGCCAGCGCTCGGGGAATTCGTTCTTGTAGTAGTGCGTGTAGAGCTCGGGCCTGAGGTCGATGTCGCGCTGCGCCCGCTTCAGCGCCCGGAAGTAGCGCCGGATGTCCTCGGCATCGGGCTCGCCGTTGACCATGGCGGCGATCATGAAGGTGGTGTCGATCACCTTGCGGAAGCCGAGTTGCTCCACGAGGTAATACGGTCCGCTGAACAGCGCCGCCGCCCGGCTCTTGCCGTCGATCAGGAGCTCGAGGCGGCGGAACAGCATGCCGTCCTCGAAGGTGAGGTTGACCTTGTCGCGCGGCAGGTACTGTTCCAGCGCCTGGATCGTCGAATAGTGGCTGCCCGACTGGAAGCCCACCGAGATCGGCACGCCGGCGAGATCCTCAGGTGTGCGGATCGGCGAATCGGCCGGCACGAAGATGCCGGCCGGCGCCACCGAATAGGCGTCGGCATAGAGGCGGGCATGGCCGTTGGACGCCGCCACCGCCACCGTCCAATGACAGGCGCAGCTTACATCGGCTTCGCGGCCCTTCTCGATGCTCTGGAAGGCGCCCGAGGAACCCTTGTTGTGATGCTGGCCGGCGGTCGAGCGGATCAGCTCGCGGAACTCGTAGTCAAGCCCCTCGGCGCGGAAGTAGCCCTTCTCCTCGGCCACCCACTCCTGCAGGCGAAAGTGCGGTTCGACGATGAACTTGCCCATGGCGTTCCTCGCGTGCGGCCCGTCCGTGTTCTATCAGCCGGCTTCGAACTCCACCAGTTCGGCGCCTTCGACCACCTGCTCGCCGACCGCATAGCGTACGGTCTTGACCGTACCGTCCGCTGGCGCGGCGAGGGTGTGCTCCATCTTCATGGCCTCGAGCACCAGCAAGGGCTGCCCCTTGCTCACCTTGTCGCCGGCCTTCACGCGCAGGTCGATGATCTTGCCCGGCAACGGCGCCTTCACCGCGCCCTCGCCCGCGGCCGCCGCCTCGTACTGCGTGACGTCGAGCGGATCGACCAGCCGCAGCGCCCGGCCGGCGCCATCGGCGAACACCACGTAGTCGATGCCATCCGCCGTCGATCGACGCGCCACGGTTGCCGTGAGGGCATCCTCGCCCAGACGGATCGCCAGTCGGCCGTCCTCGCTTTGCTGCGCGCGTGCCTCGATCGTGCCGCCCGGCAGCATCAGACCGATCGTGCCGTCGCGCCGGCGGCGGGCGATCACGGTCACCTCGCGCTCGCCGTCCTCCCAGCGTATCTCGTCATGGCCCTCGTCGAGCAGACGGAAGCCGCTGCGCTGGTCCCAAGGATCGCTCGACGGCTGCGCCGGCTGCCATTCGAGCAGGCGTCCCAAGGTGGCAATGGCGAGCGTGCGATCGCTGGCGGGCGCCGGCCTGGCGAACAGCGTATCGCGATGGCGCTCGATGAAGCCGGTGTCGACCTCGCCGCCGACGAACGCCGGGTGCGAGCACAGCGCCTTCAGGAGCGCGGCGTTGGTCGTGACGCCGACCACCTCGGTCTCGCCCATCAGCGCCGCCATGCGGCGCATCGCCGACGTACGGTCGCGGTCATGCACGATCACCTTGGCGATCATCGGATCGTAGAACGGCGTGACCGTGTCGCCCTGGCGCACGCCGGTATCGACGCGCACGTTCGGCCCCTCTTCCGGCAGGCGCAGATGCACCAGCGTGCCGGTCGACGGCAGGAAGTTGCGATTGGGGTCCTCGGCATAGAGCCGGACCTCGACGGCGTGGCCGTCGATCCGCAGCTCCTCCTGCGTGAGCGGCAGCTTTCCGCCCGCCGCGATCACGAGCTGCCACTCGACCAGGTCCTGGCCGGTGATCGCCTCGGTCACCGGATGCTCGACCTGCAGGCGGGTGTTCATCTCCATGAAGTAGAAGGTGCCGTCCTGGTTGGCGATGAACTCGACGGTGCCCGCACCCTGGTAGCCGATCGCCTGGGCGGCGGCGACGGCGGCCTCGCCCATCGCCTTGCGCCGCGCCGGGTCCATGTTGGGGGCAGGCGCCTCCTCGATCACCTTCTGGTGGCGGCGCTGGATCGAGCAGTCGCGCTCGAAGAGATACAGGCAGTTGCCGTGGCCGTCGGCGAAGACCTGGATTTCGATGTGGCGCGGCCGCGTCAGGTACTTCTCGACCAGCACGTGATCGTCGGCGAACGAGGCCTTGGCCTCGCGCTTCGCCCCGGCCAGGGCATCGGCGAACTTGGCCGCTTCCTCGACCACGCGCATGCCCTTGCCGCCGCCGCCGGCCGAGGCCTTGATCAGCACCGGGAAGCCGATGCGCGTCGCCTCCTTCGCCAGCAGCTCGGGCGACTGGTCGTCGCCGTGATAGCCCGGCACCAGCGGCACCTTGGCCTTCTCCATGATCTTCTTGGCTTCGCTCTTGGAGCCCATGGCATGGATCGCGGAGGGCGGCGGGCCGATGAAGACGATGCCGGCATTGGCGCAGGCCTCAGCGAACCCGGCATTCTCGGACAGGAAGCCGTAGCCGGGATGGATCGCCTGCGCACCGGTGTGCTTCGCGGCGGCGATGATCTTGTCGGCCACCAGGTAGCTGTCGCGCGCCGGCGACGGGCCAATGTGCACAGCTTCGTCCGCCAGGGCAACATGCCGGGCGTTGCGGTCGGCATCGGAATAGACCGCGACCGTCTTGATGCCCATCCGCCGCGCGGTCTTGATGACGCGACAGGCGATCTCGCCGCGATTGGCGATCAGGATCTTGGAAAACATTCTAAGCATATCCTTTCGGATTCTTCCGGACCGCGCGCTTCCAGCGCGCCTCATGATCGTGAGCGCGGTAGAGTCGAGGACGGGCGCGGTGGCGCTGCTGTGGCGCTCCGTCTCCCGTCCCCGCTCATCAAACCGG
>JAIEOV010000111.1 GCA_019750135.1 Reyranella sp.
CTCCCGGCAATGAGGGTCGCCTACATCCAGCTCGGGCTCGCCGTCGTCCTGTTCGGCCTGACCTGGCCGGTCATCAAGATCGGCCTGTCAGCCGCCACGCCGGTCTGGCTCGCCGCCGGCCGTGCAGGTCTTTCGGCGATCAGTGCCTTCGTCCTGCTGGCGCTGTTGCGGCGGCTGCAATGGCCCAGCCGCGCCGACTGGCCGATCGTGCTGTCGGTCGGCGCCTTCCAGCTCAGCTTCTTCTTCGCCCTGTCCAACATGGGCGTGCAGATCGTGCCGCCCGGCCGTTCGGGCGTGCTCGCCTACACGACCATGCTGTGGATCGTGCCGCTGTCGCTGCTGGTCGGCGAACGCGTCGGCCGGCGCGGCATCGCCGGCGCCCTGCTCGGCCTCTTGGGCATCGTCGTGCTGATCGACCCATGGCGCTTCGACTGGAGCGACCGGCGCATCGTCGAGGGTCATGCCTGGCTTCTGCTGGCGGGCCTGAGCTGGGCACTCGCCGTCCTGCATGCGCGGCGTCATCGCTGGTGCCTGGCGCCGCTCGACGTGCTGCCCTGGCAGATGTCGGTGGCGACGATCCTGCTCGGCATCCTGGCGCTGGTGCTCGAGCCCCGCGGCCATCTCGACTTCGACAAAGCGGCCCTCTGGGTAGCACTGGCCTATCTCGGCGTGATCGCCGGACCGGCCGGGACATGGGCCGCGGTCTCGGTCGCCCGGGCCTTGCCGCCCCTCGCCGCGTCGCTCGGCATGCTGGGCACGCCCTTGCTCGCCATCGCCTCGTCGGTCGTGCTGGTCGGCGAGCCCGTGACTTGGCCGCTGGTGCTGGGCACGATGCTGGTGATCGCCGGGATCGCCATCGTGATTGTGGAGAGGACGAAATGAACTGGGGAATGATGACCAAGGCCGAACGCGACGCGGCCTACAACAACACCGACGCGGTCAAGAACAGCGCCGAGCTGAACGCGGCGCGCGTCGCTGCCTCCGAAGCCTTCCGCAAGGCCCATCCTGAGCATCTCGACCTGCGTTACGGACCGAAGGAGCGCAACGTGTGGGACCTCTTTCCCGCCAAGAACGCCAACGCGCCCTGCCTGGTCTTCATCCATGGCGGCTACTGGCAGAGGAACAGCCGCGACCAGTTCGCGAGCCTGATCGCCGGCGTCCATGCCCACGGCTGGGCCGCCGGCCTTCCCGGCTACACGCTGGCGCCCGACGCTTCGCTCACCGAAATCGTTGCCGAGATCAATGCCGCGCTCGACTGGCTGGCGGCCAACGGATCGGCGCACGGCATCACTGGCAAGGTCGTCCTGTCCGGCTGGTCGGCCGGCGGGCATCTGACGGCGCAGTGCCTCGGCCACAGCCGGGTGAGCGCGGGCATGGCGGTTTCGGGCGTGTTCGAGCTGGGCCCGATCCGCGACACCTACCTCAACGACAAGATGCAGTTCAGCGACACCGAGCTCGCGACCCTCTCGCCGCTGCGGCTGCCCATGATCGACAAGCCGCTGGCCATCACCTACGGCACGGCCGAGCTGCCGCCGCTGGTCGCCGACAGCCGCGCCCTGCACGAGAAGCGCGCCGCCCAGCACCTGGCCGGGCCGCTCATCCCGGTGGCAGGCGCCGACCATTTCACCATCACACACGAGCTGCGCGACGCCGACGGAATCCTGACCCGGCAGCTTTTGCTGCTCGCCTGACAGGAGTTGGCACGACAGTTGCCTCCCTCCTTAGCCAGGTGGGAGGCTCCAAATGATCAATCGCCGTCGCCTGCTCTCCGGAGCAGGATTCGCCGCAGCCACGTTCGCTGCGCCTGCCGTGCTGCGGGCCCAGCCCAAGACGGTGAAGATGGGGGCGCTCAGGCTGGTCCATTCCATGCCGCCTTACTTCTATGAGAAGTTCGCGCCGGCCGACCTCAAGATCGAGATCATCGTTTTCGACAGCCCGACCGACGGCAAGAACGCCGTGGTCACCAAGTCGGTCGATTTCGGCACCTTCGGCATCGCTGCCGCCATCCTGGGCGGCGCGGTCGGCGAGCCCGTCGTGGTCGTGGGCGCCATGTCCAACAAGGGCATGGGCGTGATCTCCAAGGCCGGGTCGGACATCAAGACCATCAAGGACCTCAAAGGCAAGAAGGTCGGCATCTGGCCGGGCTCGACGCAGGAGGTCTTCATCATGGAGCGCCTGCGCATGGAGGGCATGTCGATCAAGGACATCACGCCGGTGCGCGTGCCGTTCGGCGAGATGCCGGCCATGCTGGCGCGCGGCGACGTCGACGCCTATGTCGGCGCCGAGCCGGGCCCTGCGCTCTCGATCACCTCGGGTGCCGGCCAGCTCGTGGAGTATCCCTACGGCACGGCGATGGGCGGCCTGAACATGATCTTCGGCACCCACGAAGACACCGTCGCCAAGAACCCCGACCTGGTGCGCACCATGCTCAAGATCCAGCGCCAGGCGGCCGAGTACATGATGGCCAACAAGCCCGCGGTCGTCGACGCCACGGTGCAGAAGCTCGGCGCCAACCGCGCCGCCGTCGAGCAGGCGCTGGGCGCCAACAACGTCGAGTATGTCTGGAAGCTCGACCCCACGGTGCAAGGCCAGGCCAAGACCTACGCCCAGCACATGCTCGAGCTGAAGCAGATCCGCGCGCTCCCCAAGTTCGAGACGTTCCTCAATCCGAAATTCTCGGACGAGATCGCGGCCAGCTAGGTCATGCAAGCAAGCCGTCATGGCTGCGGGCGCGCCACTGCAGTGGCGCGTCTTGCCGGAGCGCGGACCTCCAGGTCCGCTCATGATCATGATGCGGACCCGGAGGTCCGCGCTCCAGAAGATCATGACGCGCCACTGCAGTGGCGCGCCCCAAGCGCATGACCATCGCCGACACGACAGCGGCACCAGCGGTCGCGCCGGCCAAACGCCCGAACGCTGTCTGGCGACGCGCCAAGCCGGTCGTGCTGGCGCTGATCGTGCCGTTGCTGCTGCTGGCCTTCTGGCAGGTCGCCACGACGCAGCAATGGACGCGGCTGATCCCGACGCCCTACGAAGTCGCCGAATACATGGTCGACTTCGCCGTGGGCGGCATCTACGACGACGCCTACTCGGCGACTCTCACCACCCATCTCCTCGCCTCGATGAGCCGCGTCTATGGCGGCTTCGCGCTGGCCGCCCTGTTCGCCCTGCCGATCGGCATGATGGTGGGCCGCATGCCGACGGCGCGCATGCTGCTCGATCCTTTCCTGCAGGTGATGCGGCCGATCCCCGTCACGGCGTGGCTGCCCTTGTCGATGATCCTGTTCGGGCTGGGCGCCAAGTCGGCCTTCGCCCTGGTCTGTCTCGGCGCCTTCTATCCCATCCTGCTCAACACCATCTTCGGCGTGCGGTCCGTCGATCCCAAGCTGTTCGAGGCGGCGTCGATGCTGGGCTGCCGCGGCAACGCGCAGTTCTACAAGGTGGTGCTGCCGGCGGCCGCGCCCTCGATCTTCACCGGCCTTCGCCTCGGGCTGGGCCTCGCCTGGTTCGTGATCGTGGTCGGCGAGATGACCGGCGTGCCGCAGGGCCTGGGCGCCGTGATCATGGATGCCCGCACTCTGTCCCGCACCGACCTCGTGATCTGCGGCATGATCGTGATCGGCCTGGCGGGTTACATCTCCGACCGTATCGTCGTCAGCATCGGCAATCGCCTGCTGCGCTGGAGCCCGAGCCACAACAATGGCTGAAGCCGCGATCCCGATCATCCAGATCAACCGCGTCTTCAAGCAGTTCCAGCTGCAGGAGCAGACGATCCATGCGCTGTCCGACGCCTCGCTGACCATCGCCAAGGGCGAGTTCGTCTGCCTGATCGGCGCCTCGGGTTGCGGCAAGTCCACCCTGCTGCGCATCATGGCGGGCTTCGAGCAGCCCTCGGCCGGCCAGGCGCTGATGTGGGACAAGCCGATCGAAGGACCCGATCCGTCGCGCGGCATGGTGTTCCAGGATTACGCCCTGTTCCCCTGGCTGTCGGTGCGCGACAACATCGGCTTCGGCCCGGCCTCGCGCGGGCTCGGCCGTGGCGAGGTCAAGGACACCGTCGACAGGTTCGTCGAGCTGGTCGGGCTGCAGAAGTTCGCCAACGCCTATCCGCACCAGCTCTCGGGCGGCATGAAGCAGCGCGTGGCGATCGCCCGCGTGCTCGCCAACGACGCCGAGCTGGTGCTGATGGACGAGCCGTTCGGTGCGCTCGACGCCATGACCCGCGAGCGCCTGCAAGACGAGCTTCTGGACATCTGGCAGCGCACGAAGCTCACCGTGGTCTTCGTGACGCACTCGATCGAAGAAGCGATCTTCCTCGCCGACCGTGTCGTCGTGATGACGCCCGGGCCCGGCCGCATCGAAAGCGACAACCTGCTCGAGCTGCCGCGGCCAAGGGATGTCGCCAGCCCCGAGTTCAACGCCATCCGCCGCGTGCTGGGGGCCAAATTGCACAGTCACCACGCCAAGAAGGCAGCCTGAATCTTGCCGGAGCGCGGACCTCCAGGTCCGCTCATGATTCTTGAGCGGACCTGGAGGTCCGCGCTCCGGCAAGAGATGTTGCCCATAGCCCCTCTGCCGCCGTATGACGGCGGGGTACGAAGGATGGTGGTATGGCGAACAAGGTCTACAAGGATGCCAAGTCGGCGCTCGAGGGCGTGCTGCGCGACGGCATGATGGTGATGTGCGGCGGTTTCGGGCTGGTCGGCATTCCCGACAAGCTGATCCACGCCGTGCGCGATTCGGGCGTCAAGAATCTGACCTGTGTCAGCAACAACGCCGGCATCGACGGCCATGGGCTCGGCCTCCTGCTCGAGACCGGCCAAGTCAAGAAGATGATCAGTTCCTACGTCGGCGAGAACAAGACCTTCGCCAAGCTGTACCTCGAAGGAAAGCTCGAGATCGAGTTCAACCCGCAGGGCACCTTGGCCGAGCGCTGCCGCGCCGGTGGCGCGGGCATTCCCGCCTTCTACACCAAGACCGGTGTCGGCACCGAGGTCGCCAAGGGCAAGGAGATTAAGGAGTTCGACGGCCATGAATACGTCATGGAGCGCGGCCTGTTCGGCGACCTCGCCCTGGTGAAGGCGTGGAAGGGCGACGCCGCGGGCAACCTCGTCTATCGCAAGGCCGCGCGTAACTTTAATCCGATGATGGCGACGGCGGCCAAGCTCTGCGTCGCCGAGGTCGAGGAGCTGGTGCCGGTCGGCGCCATCGATCCCGACCATGTCCACACGCCCGGCATCTTCGTGAAGCGCATCATCTGCGGTGCGCCCTACGACAAGAAGATCGAGCAACGCACCATCCGCAAGGCTTAGGAGACCAACGACCATGGCCTGGACCCGCGAACAGATGGCGGCGCGCGCCGCCAAGGAACTGAAGGACGGCTTCTACGTCAATCTCGGCATCGGCATCCCGACGCTGGTCTCCAACTACGTGCCGGACGATGTCGACATTACGCTGCAGAGCGAGAACGGCATGATGGGCGTCGGCCCCTTCCCGCTCGACAACGAAGTCGATCCCGACATCATCAATGCCGGCAAGCAGACCGTGACCGAGCTCAAGGGCACGTCGTATTTCTCGTCGGCCGACAGCTTCGGCATGATCCGCGGCGGCCACATCGATCTCTCCATCCTGGGCGCCATGGAGGTGGCCGAGAACGGCGACCTCGCCAACTGGATGATCCCGGGCAAGATGGTGAAGGGCATGGGCGGCGCCATGGACCTCGTGGCCGGCGTGCGCAAGGTGATCGTCACCATGGAGCACGTCTCCAAGGACGGCGCGTCGAAGTTGCTGAAGGAATGCACCCTGCCGCTCACCGGCAAGCGCGTGGTCGACATGGTGATCTCCGAGCTCGGCGTCTTCGCCATCGACAAGACGGGCGACGGCGGCGTGACGCTGGTCGAGTTGGCCGACGGCGTCACGGTCGACGAGGTCAAAGCCAAGACCAAGGCCAAGCTCTCGATCGGACCCGGCGTGAAGGAAAAAGTCGCCTGAGGATCTGAACGTGACGCGGCGCATTGCGACCGCGATCGACATCGACGCGCCGGCCGCGATGGTCTGGCGCGTGCTGGTGGACTTCCCGTCTTATCCTGAGTGGAATCCGTTCATCCGCCGCATCACCGGTGAGGCCAAGGTCGGCGCCAGGCTCGAAGTGGCCGTAGAGCCTGCCAACCGCAAGCCGATGACGTTCCGGCCGACGGTGCGGGTCGCCGAGCCCGATCGCGAATTGCGCTGGCTCGGCCGCGTGCTGCTGCCCGGCATCTTCGACGGCGAGCACGCTTTCATCATCGAGCCCCGCGCGAGGGGCTGCCGGCTGCGTCACGAAGAGACTTTTGCCGGCCTGCTCGTCCCGATGTTCGGCGCGATGCTCGACGACACGGCTCGTTCGTTCACTCGCCTCAACGACGCACTGAAGCGGCGCGTTGAAGGAGGCTAGTTGACTCTCACGATATGATGTTCTCTATTCGTTCTATTGGCTTTGAGGGCGGAATGGAGACCAGCGCCACGATCCTCCATGCCGACCTGGACGCCTTCTATGCCTCGGTCGAGCAGCTCCTCGATCCGTCGCTGCGCGGCAAGCCGATCGCAGTCGGCGGCGGCGTGGTGTTGGCGGCGTCCTACGAGGCCAAGGCTTTCGGCGTGAAGGGCGGCATGCCCGGGCGCCGGGCGCGCGAACTCTGCCCTCAGCTCATCTTCGTCGGCGGTCACTTCAAGGAATACCAGCGGCTCGGCGACGCGGCGATGAAGATGCTGGACGACTTCACGCCCCTGGTCGAGCGCATCTCGATCGACGAGGCCTTCGCCGACGTCGTGGGCTGCACGCATCTCTTCGGCTCGCCGGCCGAGATTGCCGCGAAGATCCGGCAGCGCGTGAAGAGCGAGCTCGGGCTGCCGATCTCGGTCGGCGTGGCGCGCACCAAGCACCTGGCCAAGATCGCCTCGCAGGTCGCCAAGCCCGACGGACTGGTCGTCGTCGATCCCGAGAAGGAGCTGGCGTTCCTGCACGGCCTGCCCGTCGAGCTGATGTGGGGCGTGGGCCCGGTCACTCGCCAGCGGCTGGCCGAGCGTGGCGTCACGACCATCGGCGAGCTCGCCAACACCTCGCCGCACGCGCTCGACCGCCTGCTGGGCCCTGCTGCGGGCGAGAAGCTTCTGGCGCTGGCGTGGAACCGCGATCCACGCGAGATCCGCACACATCATCGCGCCCAGTCGGCCGGGGCGCAGTCGGCGCTGGGCCGCAGGCCTGCCACGCCGCACGTCTATCGGCCGGCGCTCGCCCATCTTGCCGACCGCATCGGCACGCGGCTGCGCGCCAAGTCGCTGGCCGGCCGCACTGTGACCATACGCGTGCGCTTCGCCGACCTGCACAGCGTGACGCGTTCGCTCACCCTCGATGCGCCGATCGCGGCGACGGCCAGCCTGACGGAGATCGCCGAGGAGCTGGTGCGCGCCGCATTGGCGGACCACCCGCAGGAGAAGCACATCTCGCTGGTCGCCATCTCGGTGTCGCATCTCGAGAAGCATGCCAGGCTGCAGCTGGAATTCTCCCTCGGCGCGCGGCACGAGGAGCGCCGCGCCGGCACGCGGCAGGGCCTGGCGCGTCACTCGGCTGACCGCGCCGTCGACCGCATCCGCGATCGCTTCGGCTGGGCTTCGATTGCCTACGGTTCGGTGGCGTTCGGGCCCTTCCGCTCCGTGCCCGACGAATTCCGCGAGCTTGCGGAGAAAAGCCTCGATTGAGGCAACGCTGACCGTGCATCAGCCGCATGGTCGGTTTGATTGCGGATTGCTCCAGCACTTGGCGAATGGTCCGCGGTTTGCAAGGCACCCCGGCAAACTGCGAGAGGATGTCTTGGCGGCGGATCTGTTCCATCTTGGCTGGTTCCTGGGCAACAGCTTCGGCGTCCACGGCTGGAACCAGCCTTGGGGCGGCACCAGCGGCGAGGACTGGATGCAGCCCGACCTGCATGTCGACCTGGCCAAGGCGGCAGAGCGCGCCTGCTTCGACTTTGTGCTGCTCGAGGATTCGGTGTTCGTCCCCGATAACTACGGCAGCTCGATGGATTTCTACCTGCAGCGTGCGCTGCGCGCGCCGAAGAACGATCCGCTGCCACTGGTGCCGTTGATGGCGCAGGCGACGAGCCGGCTCGGCATCGTGCCGACGATCTCGACGAGCTTCTATCCGCCGTATCTGCTGGCCCGCCTCATCGCCACGCTCGACCTGATGTCGAAGGGTCGGGTGGGCTGCAACTTCGTCACCTCGACCGCCGAGCGCGCCGCGCAGAACTTCGGCCTCGACGCGCACCTCGAGCACGACCTGCGCTACGAGATGGCCGCCGAGTTCGTCGAGCTCGTCCTGCAGCTCTGGTCGTCGTGGGATGCCGACGCGATCGTGATGGACCGCGAGCGCGGCATGTTCGTCGATCCCGCCAAGGTGCGCGCCATCGACTTCAAGGGCCGCTTCTTCGCCTCGCGCGGCCCGCTCAACACCGCCCGCCCGCCGCAAGGGCAGCCGGTGCTGGTGCAGGCCGGCAACTCGCCGCAGGGCCAGGATTTTGCCGCCAAGCGCATGGATGCGGTGCTGTGTGCCGTCAGCACCGTCGAGGAAATGAAGGCCTTCCGCAGCCAGATGCGCAGGAAGGTCGCGGCTGCCGGGCGCGATCCCGACTCCTGCAAGGTGATGTACGTCGCCACGCCGACGATCGGCGAGAGCGAGGCCGAGGCCCGGGACCGCGTCAGACGCCGCCAGGGGCATCGCGAGGCGGCGCCCGAACTGGCGCTGGCTCAGATGGGCAGCCTGACGGACATCGATTTCTCCGTGTTCGATATCGACGCGCCGATCAGCGAGCTCACGACCAACGGCCAGCAGGGCACGCTGAAGCGCTTCCTCAAGCAGGGCCGGACGCTGCGCGAGATCGCCCACAACTACAAATACAGTTACGAGGACCTGGTCGGAACGCCGGAACAGGTCGCCGGCCAGATGGCTGAGCTGATGGAAGAAGTGGGCGGCGACGGCTTCGTCTTCACCGGCAACCTGACGCGCCGCTACGTCGCCGAGATCACCGACGGCCTCGTGCCGGCGCTGCAACGCCTCGGCGTGGTGCGCGGCGCTTACCAGCACAGCCACTTCCGCGACAACCTCCTCGCCTTCTGATGCCGCCGCTCGGGAAGATGATCCTGCGACGCCTGCTCTGGGTTTTCCCGGTAGCGTTCGGGGTCGTCACCATGACCTTCTTCATGGCCCGCGTGCTGAACGGCGATCCCACCGAGCTCTACGCGCCGCCCGAAGCGACCGACGCCTTGCGCGCCGAGATCCGCGCCAGGCTCGGCCTCGCCGATCCGCTGCCGGTGCAGTTCGTCCACTATATCGGCGCCCTGCTGCGCCTCGACCTCGGTGTCTCCTTCACGACCGGCCAAAGCGTCGCCGCCGACCTCTGGGACCGGCTGCCCGCCACGCTCGAGCTCGGCTTCATCGGCCTGGCGCTGGGCATCGCCGCCGGCATCCCGCTCGGCGTGCTGGCGGCGGTGAATCGTGAACGCTGGCCCGACTTCGCGGTGCGCGGCACGACCTTGAGCGGCATGGCCCTGCCGCAATTCTGGGTCGGCCTGGTGCTCATAAGCATCTTCTTCGTCGACCTGCGCTGGCTGCCGGGCCCGGTCGGCCGTTTGCCGATTGGCATCGCCCTGCCGCCAAAGATCACCGGCTTCCTGCTGGTCGACACGTTGCTCGCCGGCCGACCCGACCTGTGGTGGCTGGCGGTCAAGCAGCTCGCCTTGCCCGCGCTCACGCTCGGCTTCAGCTGCGCCGCGCCGATCGCCCGCGTCACGCGCTCGGCGATGGCCGAGGCGCTGCAGAGCGACTACGTCCGCACCGCCATCGCCATGGGCCATGGCAGGCGTGTCGTGTGGTTCCGCTACAGCCTGCGCAATGCGCTGCTGCCGGTGGTGACGCTGATCGGCGGCGTCGCCGGCCACATTTTCGCCGGCGCCGTGCTGCTGGAATCGATCTTCGCTTGGCCGGGGCTCGGGCAGTACGCCCTGCAGGCCATCGAGCGCTCGGACTTCGCCGCCCTGCAGGGCTTCGTCATCTACGCCTCGCTGCTCTACGTGATCGCCTTCCTGCTGGTCGATCTCCTCTACATGTTCATCGACCCGCGGATCCGCACATGACGCACGCCGTCATGACCGACGCGAAACTCGCCAAGCGGGCGCCGGTCAGACGGCGCCGGCCGCGATCCTACTGGGCGCTCAGGATCGGCCTCGGCCTGCTGGTGTTCTACGTCGCCGTGGCGTTGCTGTCCTTCGTCTGGACGCCCTACGACGCCCTGACGCCCGGCGTGGGCGACGGCTACGACGCGCCGAGCTGGGCCTTCCCGCTCGGCACCGATCGGCTCGGCGCCGACATGCTGTCGCGCCTGATGGTCGGCGCGCGCTACGATCTCGGCATCGCCTTCGCCGCGGTGTCGATCGCCCTCACCGTCGGCACCATCGTCGGTGTGCTGGCGGGCTACCATGGCGGTGCGCTCGACACGGCGGTGATGCGCGGCGTCGAGATCTTCCAGGCCTTCCCGGGTCTGTTGTTCGCCATGCTGGTCGTGCAGGCGGTGGGCGCCGGCATCGTCAACGTCATCCTCGTGCTGTCCTTCGTCGGCATCCCCGACTACCTGCGCCTGGCGCGCGCCGAGATCCGCGCCAAGAAGGACTGGCAGTACGCCGAGGCGGCACGCATGACCGGCAACCTGCCGTGGCGCGTCGCCTTCCGCCATCTGCTGCCCAACAGCATCGGTCCGCTGCTCGCCTTCACCTCGATCAACGCCGCCTTCTCGGCCCTGGTCACGGCGAGCCTCGGCTTCCTTGGCCTTGGCCTCGGCCCGAACGTGCCGGAATGGGGCAACATGATCGCCCGCGGCCAGGACGGCATCATGACCGGTCAATGGTGGGTGTCGTTCTTCCCGGGCCTCGCCATCCTCGGCCTTACCGGCGGCCTCTACCTGCTGGGCGATGCGCTCTCCGACCTCACCGATCCGAGACGTCGGCGATGAGCGAGGTCCTGCTCGAGATCGAGGACTATCGCGGCGCGTTCGTCGGCGAGACCGGCGAGCTCGTGCCGGTGCTGCACGGCGTCTCCTATCGCCTGAAGACCGGCGTCATGACGGCGGTCGTGGGCGAATCGGGCAGCGGCAAGTCGCTGGTCGCGCTGTCGATCCTGGGCATCCAGCCGCCCGCTTTCGAGCGTAGCGCCGGCCGCATGCTGTTCCGCGGCATCGACCTGTTCGAGCTCGATGACAGGGCCATGCAGCGCATCCGCGGCAGGGAGATCAGCATGGTCTTTCAGGATGCGCGCGCCGCGCTCAATCCGGTCTTCACCGTCGGCCGCCAGCTCGCCGACGTCTGGCAGCTCCAGCACGGCGGCGGCCGGCGCGCGGCGATGAAGCAGGCGATCGAGGCGCTGGGCCGCGTGTCGATTCCCGAACCCGAGCGGCGCGCGCGTCAGTATCCCCACCAGTTCTCGGGCGGCATGGCGCAGCGCGCCATGATCGCCATGGCCTCGCTGATCTGCCAGCCCTCGCTGCTGATCCTCGACGAGCCGACCACCGGCCTCGACGTCACCATCCAGTCCGACATCATGGAGCTGATCGTCGAGCTCAGCCGCACGCGCGGCCTCACGACCTGCCTCATCACCCACGATCTTGGCGTCGTCGCCGAGACCTGCCAGGAGGTGGTGGTGATGAACGCGGGCCGCGTCGTCGAGACCGGCAGCGCCGAGGCGATCTTCACCCGGCCGAGCGACAGCTACACCCAGCGCCTTTTGTCGGCGAGCCGGCTCGTCGAGGCGGCGTGATGCCGACGCTCACACTCGACGCCCCCCTCCTGCAGGTCCGCGGCCTCAGCAAGACCTTTCCGGTCGACGGCGGCCGTCGTCTGGTCGCGGTGGACGGCATCGATCTCGAGATCAAGGCCGGCGAGACGCTGGCCCTGGTGGGCGAAAGCGGCTCGGGCAAGTCGACCGTGGCGCGCTGCATCGTGCGGCTGGTCGAGCCCTCGGGCGGCGATGTCGTGATCGGCGGAGAATCGATCCTCGGCCTGCAGCCCAGCCGCCTGGTCGGCGTCTATCGCCGCATCCAGATGGTGTTCCAGGACCCCAATGCTTCGCTCAATCCGCGCATGAGCGTTCGCCAGGTCCTCGAAGAGCCGCTGCACCTCCATCTCTATCTGCTGCGCAGCGAGCGCGATGCCCGCGTCAAGGAGCTGATCGAGATGGTCGGGCTGACCGAGAACCATCTCGACCGCTATCCGCACGAGCTGAGTGGCGGCCAGCGCCAGCGGGTCGGCATCGCCCGCGCCATCGCCGTTTCGCCGGAGATCGTCATCCTCGACGAGCCGACGTCGTCGCTCGACGTGTCGATCCGCGGCCAGATCCTCGACCTGCTGCTCGAGCTGCAGGAGCGGCTGCACCTCGCCTATCTGTTCATCACCCATGACCTGCAGGTGGTGCAGCACGTCGCCGATCGCGTCGCCGTCATGTATCTCGGCGGAATCGTCGAGACCGGACCCACCAAGGCTCTCTTCGCCGATCCCCGGCATCCCTACACCCGTGCGCTGCTTTCGGCGGCACCGGTGCCGCGCTGGGGCGTCAAGCGCACCCGCACCCGACTGTCGGGCGAGATTTCCAGCGCCATCGACCCGCCCGACGCCTGTCGACTGGCCGGCCGCTGCCCGTTCGCCCTGCCGTCCTGCGCCACGGCCAAGCCGCCGCTCACCGATATCGGCGACGGCCGCGCCGTCGCCTGTCCCGTTGTCATCGAAAGGACCCCGCCATGCTGATGCCAAGACGATTGTTGTTCGGTGCCGCCGCACTGCTGGCCTCGCTCGGCATGGCCGACGCCGCCGACGCCAAGCCGCTGGTCCACGCCATCCCCTCCGACATCGCGAGTCTCGACCCGGCCGACATCCGCGGCCAGCAGGACCAGGAGATCGGCACCAACGTCTATGAGCGCCTAGTGCGCATGAAGTTCAACGCCAAGCCCGACGGCACGCTGATGGCCGACCCGGTCGAGGTCGTGCCCGAGCTCGCCGAATCGTGGACGGTCGACGGGCCGGTCATCACCTTCAAGCTTCGGCCGGGCATCAAGTTCTATCCGACCGGCAATCCAATGACCTCGGAGGACGTGCGCTACAGCTTCGAGCGGCTGACCCGCATCGCTGGCAACGGCCGCAACCAGGCAGGCATCGCCGGCCTGTTCAAGGCCGAGCAGGTCGAGGCGGTCGATCCTCTCACCGTGCGCATCACCTTCACCGACGGCGACGGCAAGCCGACGGCGGTGCCGGTGGCGCTGACCTCGATGAAGTTCCAGCAGTTCGCCGTGATCGACTCGGTCGAGGTCAAGAAGCACGTAACGGCCGACGATCCGTGGGCCAACGAGTGGCTGAAGAAGAACCTCGCGACGACCGGGCCCTACTACATCGCCAACCGGACGCTCGGCCAGCAGCTCGAGCTGAAGGCCGTGCCCAACCACTGGTCGGGCAAGCAGCCCGCCTTCGAGGACGTGGTGTTGCGCGTCATCGGCAACGCCGACCTGGTGTCGCTGATCAAGGGCGGCGTCGTCGACTACGCGGCCGAGGGCCTGACCGGTCGCCAGTACGACGCGCTCGCCGCCGCCGGCTTCCCGGTGCTGCACGGCGAGACGCCGTCGATCCTGCGGCTGCACATGGCGATGGACAAGGAGCCCTTCACCGATCCGAAGGTGCGCCAGGCGATTCTCTACGCCATTCCGCACGATCGCATCCTGAAGACGGCGTTGTCGGGCCGCGGCAAGCGGCAGATCTGCCTGTACAACGCCGAGGATTGGACCTGCACCAACAACTACGAGAAGTACAAGGCCGACCTCAACAAGGCGAAGGAGCTGCTGAGGGAGGCCGGTAAGACCAACGTCTCCTTCGACTTCTGGTACTCGACGGCGCTGCCCTACAACAGCGACATCGCCATCATCATCGCTGATTCGCTGAAGCAGGCCGGCGTCACCGCCAACCTCAAGCCGACGCCGGCGCTGCAGCTCCTCGACGTGGTCCGCGCCCGCATCAACGGCGTCGACCAGAACATGAGCGGCATGCTGCTGAACGAGGGCGTGATCTGGCTGAACGATCCCTCGACGCTCACCAACCTCGGGCTGGTGACCAAGACGCCGACCGCCGGTTTCACCAACTGGGCGCGCTTCAGCGATCCACAGGTCGACGAGCTGCACCTCAAGTACCGCAATTCGAGCGACAAGGACGGCCGCAAGACCGCCTACCAGACCATCCAGGACAAGGTCGCGGCCTCGGCCTCGACCTTGAATCCGGCGATCCTGATCGGCCGCACCATCGTGGTCAGCCCCAAGATCACCGGTGTCACCTTCTCCCAGGATCCCTACGCCCGTTACATGTACCTGAAGCCCAAGTCATGACCATCCCCAAACCCCTCATCCCTGGGCCAAAACGCGACCTCGTCGGCTACGAGGGCAATCCGCCCAAGGTGTCATGGCCCAACGGCGCGCGCATCGCGATCTCCCTCGTCGTGAACTACGAGGAAGGCTCGGAGCTCGCGATCGGCGACGGCGACGCCACGCGCGAGCCCAGCGGGCCGGCCGACTGGCCGCTCAGCAAACGCGACCTCGCGGGCGAAGGCCACTTCGAATACGGCTCCCGTTGCGGCTACTGGCGGCTGATGGACATCTTCGACGAGCAGGAGGTGAAGTGCACCTTCTACGCTTGCGCCGTCGCTCTCGAACGCAACCGCGACGCCGCGAAGGAGATGCGGCCGCGCGGCCACGACGTCATCTCGCACGGCTGGCGCTGGGAGGACGTCTCGCTGCTCAGCCGCGAGGAGGAGCGCGACCACATCCGCCGCGCCATCGATTCGATCGCCGAGACCACCGGAGAGCGGCCGCTCGGCTGGTACTGCCGCTATGGACCCAGCGTCCATACCCGTGAGCTGGTCGTCGAGGAGGGCGGCTTCCTCTACGACTGCGACGCCTACAACGACGACCTGCCCTACTGGACGATGGTCGGGCCCAAGAAACACCTGGTGATCCCTTATTCGCTCGCCACCAACGACGGCAAGTTCAATTGGGGCGCTTTCGGCTCGCCGCTCGACTTCGAGAAGTACCTCAAGGCGAACTTCGACCGGCTGTACAAGGAAGGTGCCACGCATCCGAAGATGATGTCGATCGGCCTGCACATGCGGCTGGTCGGCCATCCCGGGCGGGCGCAGGCTCTGGCCAACTTCATCGCCTACGCCAAGAGCCATCCCGACGTGTGGTTCGCCCGCCGCATCGACATCGCGCGCCACTGGATGGCGCATCACGCCTGATCCGGAGACATGATGTCCAAAGCTCCCATACCCGGCCCACCGCGCGACGTCGTCGGCTACAACGGCAAGCCGCCCAAGGTTTCCTGGCCGGGCGGCGCGCGCATCGCGATCTCCCTGGTCGTGAACTACGAGGAAGGCTCCGAGCTCGCGGTCGGCGACGGCGACGCCAAGCCCGAGCGCGTGCTGTCGGAATCGGCGGTGCGGCCGTGGCCCGACGGCAAGCGCGACCTCGCCATGGAGACCATGTACGAGTACGGCGCCCGCGTCGGCTTCTGGCGCCTGATGGACATCTTCGACGAGCACCACGTCAAGAGCACTTTCTACGTCTGCGCCGTGGCCCTGGAGCGCAACCGCAAGGCCGCGCGCCTGATCCGCGAGAAGGGCCACGACGTGGTGTGCCACGGCTATCGCTGGGAAGACGTGACCTTGCTCAGCCGCGAGCAGGAACGCGAGCACATCCGCCTCGCCGTGAAGTCGATCGAGGAGACCACCGGCGAGCGTCCGCTCGGCTGGTATTGCCGCTATGGACCCAGCGTCCATACCCGCGAGCTGGTCGTCGAGGAGGGTGGCTTCCTCTACGACTGCGACGCCTACAACGACGACCTGCCCTACTGGACGATGGTTGGGCCCAAGAAGCACCTGGTCATTCCCTACACCCAGGTGAACAACGACTCGCGCTTCGGCTCCGCCCATTTCGGCACGCCCGAAGACTTCGAGGAGCATCTGCGCTACACCTTCGACCGGCTCTACAAGGAGGGCGCCACGCATCCCAAGATGATGTCGATCGGGCTGCACATGCGGATCATCGGCCATCCGGCGCGCTCGGAGGCGATCTCGAAGTTCATCGCCTACGCCAAGAGCCATCCCGGCGTGTGGTTCGCCAAACGCATCGAGATCGCCAAGCACTGGCAGGAGCACCATGCGTGAGTGACGTTGCGGCGTTGAAGAAGAGGGCCTGTGCGGCGATCGACGCGGCCTCGGCGAGCCTGTTCGACATCAGTGCAAAGATGCATGCCGAGACCGAGCTCGCCTTCGAGGAGGTGAAGGCGCAGGCTTGGCAGTGCGCGGTGCTGCGCCAGGCGGGACTGGCGGTCGAAGAGGGACTGGGCTCGCTGAAGACCGCCTTTCGTGCCACCGCGGCCTCGAACCGTCCGGGACCGCGCATCGCCTTCCTCTGCGAGTACGACGGGCTGCCGGTCTACGGCCAGAGCTGCGGCCACAATGTCGTGGCGGCGGCGGGCGTGGGCGCGGCGATCGGGCTCAAGAGCGTGATCGACGAGCTCGGCGGGACCGCCATCGCGCTCGGCACGCCGGGCGAGGAAGGCGGCGGCGGCAAGAACATCCTGCACCGCGAAGGCTTCTTCGCCGGCATCGACGCGATGATGCTGGTCTATCCCGGCATGGACAACATCGCCCATTCCCGCACGGTCGGCGCGACCAGGGTGCAGGTTGCCTATTTCGGCAAGGCCGCCCACGCCGCGGCGCGTCCGGAACTCGGCATCAATGCGCTGGACGCGCTGCTGCAGGCCTTCAACGGCATCAGCGCGCTGCGCCAGCAGCTGCCATCGGACGTGCGGGTCCATTGGATCATCACCAAGGGCGGGACGCTGCCGCAGGTCATTCCCGATCACACCACGGCGCTGATCACGGTGCGCGCCAACAACGCCGACACACTGAAAGCCGTCATCCCACGCATCGATGCCTGCCTCACCGGCGCGGCCGAGATGACCGGCGCCCGCCTGGAGCGCACCTGGCGCGACACGCCGGGCCGCGAGCTGTTGAGCAATGCCGCGCTGGCCAAAAGCTTTGACGGCAACCTCGTCGCCCTCGGCCGGCCGACCCGGCCGCGCGACGAGCTGTCGGGCGCCTGGTCGGGCGACACCGGCAACGTCAGCTGGTTCGTGCCGACCATCCAGCCTCAAATGGCCATGACCGCGCGCGATGTGCCGCCGCACAGCCACGAATTCCACGCCGCCTCGATCGGCCCGGCCGCCGAGGCCTGCATCCTCGACTCGGCCAAGGCGATGGCGATGTCGGCAATCGACCTTGCGGCCGATCCGGCCTTGCTGGCCACCGTCCGCCGGGAATTCACTGCGGCCGGCGGCCAGCCTTGACCGCCAATCAAAGAATTCGAAGGAGCGTCGCGTGAGCAGCACCAACCGGCCGAAGGTGGCCTTCATCGGCACCGGCGGCACCATGTCCTCGCTCGGCATCCATCCGCTCGAGCTGCAGGACTACGGCATCCACGACAACCGCATGCATGCCAGCGCCATCGTCGAGCGTTTCCCAGTGGTTAACGAGGTCGCCGAGGTGATCCCGGTCGATTTCCGCAACGTGATCAGTCCCGAAATCTACTTTCCCGAATGGCGCGACCTTGCCGTCCTCTGCCACCGCCTGGTGGCCGAACATCCCGACCTCGCCGGCATCGTGATCGGCCACGGCACGGCGACGCTGGAAGAGACCGCGTGGGTGCTGAACCTGGTGCTCAAGGTTGATGTGCCGGTGGTCGTGATCGGCGCGCAGCGGCCGGCGTCCGGCCTGTCGACCGATGCCGCGATCAATCTCGTGAACGGCGTGCGCACGGCGGCCGATCCGGCGAGCCGCGGCCGCGGCGTGCTGGTGTTGCTGAACGACGAGATCCAGGCGGCGCGCGAGGTCACCAAGACCTCGAACTGGCGCATGCAGACCTTCCGCACACCCGACTTCGGCGTGCTGGGCCATGCCGACGCCGATCGCATCGCCTTCTATCGCAAGCCCGAGCGGCGACACATGCCGGACACCGAGTTCGACATCGCGGGTCTCGACAGCCTGCCGCGCGTCGACATCGCCTATGCCTATGCCGGCTCGGACGGCAGCGCGATGCGCGCTTTCATTGCGGCCGGCGCCAAGGGCCTGGTGTCGGCGGGCTTCGCGCCGGGCATGGCGCCCGCCGCCGATCTCGCGGCGATGGCCGAGGCGGTGCGCCAGGGCATCGTCGTGGTGCAGAGCTCGCGCGCCGGGTCGGGCCGCATCTATCGCAGCAAGAAGCTTGCAGAGGCCGGCGTGCTGGCCGCCGACAACCTCAATCCACAGAAGGCGCGGCTGCTGCTGGCGCTGGCCCTCACCCGCACCTCGGATCCCGTGGAGGTCGCGCGCATATTCGCGACCTATTGAGATTTGGTGGCCCGCCGCTCCACGGCGTAGTTGCCGTCGCTATTTCGCTCGACCTTGATCTCCTTCCGCCCCTCGGGGTGGAGGGTGAGCGCCTGCAGGATCGGTTTGGCACCCTCCTCGGCCGACGGCCGGACCTCGACCGTCATGTCCAGGCCGGCCGGCAGGCGCGTCAGGCTGACATGCGGCGACAGGGCCGAAATGACCTCAGCGATGGTGTCCGCCGCGAAGCCACGCTTCTTCAGCGCGCTGCCGATCGTCTCGCCCTTGCCGAGCTGCACCGAAATCTCCTGCGCCCCGGCCGTCGTCGCACTGGCTGTGTCGACAGGCGGCGTGCTGGAAGGCGCGCGAGCGGCAACGGACGGATCGAACGGCGCCACCCGCTCCATCAGCGATTCCCGACTCCAGGGCGGCTCGGCGACGGCGGCATCGACCGCGCGATCTGCCAATTTGCCATACAGATCCTCGGGCACCGGTGGCGCGACCGGTGCCGCCGCGGTCACAGGCGGTGCGGCGGCCGCGATCACCGCGGGTGCAGTTGCCGGCTTGTCGGCCCACCGCCAGGCTGCCCAGCCGACGGCCACGGCAAGCGCAAGACCGACGCCCAGCATGACCAACGTGCGACCCGCGCGGCCGGGCTTCGCCGGTGGGCGGATCTGCACGAAGGTTGGCGGTCGCGGCGGTCCATCGAAGTCGCAGGGGAATGCGTCAGCCATTCTTGATTCCTCTAGCCCTCGAAACGCGCCGTCGACAAGTCCTTCCGCCGCAAGCCGGGGCGTGCAAAATAGCGCATTCATGTGGCGCCTCGTGTTTCTCATCTGTTTGTGGTCGTTTGCCGCCGTCGCGCAGAGTGACGACGACACGAACATCAAGCCGCCGGCAAAGCCGAGGTTTCAGGTCGTCGACGGCAATACCGTACGGTTCGCCTCTCAGGTCGTGCGCCTGTTCGCGATCGAGGCGCCGGCGAAGGGACAGACCTGCGACGACGGCCAGTGGCAGCCCGCACCGCTCGCCAAGAAGGCGCTCGAGGAGTTCATTGCGGGCCGTCCGGTGACCTGCAAGCAGGTCGATATCGAGAGCCGAGGCAGTCGTCCGGTGGCGCAGTGCTTTGCCGGCGAGGATGATCTGCAGGCGATGATGGTCGCGGCGGGGTGGGCGTGGGCCTTCGGCCCATATCGCGATCGCTATGCCCCGGAAGAGCGCGAGGCGATGTTGCGCAAAGCCGGCGTGCACGGCCATCGCTGTGTTCCGCCGTCGGAAGGACGAGTGCAGAAGTAGGAGGACCTGATGCGCATTCAATTGAACCGCCGTCGCACCCTGCTGCTCGGCGCCGTTGGCGCCACCGTGGCCACGAGCCTGCCAACGCTCGCCCATCACGGCTGGAACTGGGCCGAGGACGAGCAGAGCGAGCTCAAGGGCACGGTCAAATCGGTATCGATGGTGCCGCCGCATCCGTCGCTGCAGGTCACGGCGGCCGACGGCAAGCAGTGGCTGATCGATCTCGCCAATCCCAACCAGACCGAGCGCGCGGGCTTCACGGCGGCGTCGGCCAAAGCGGGCGACGCCATCGTCGTGCTGGGCAACCGCTCCAAGGACAAAAGCCAGCTCTGGATGAAGGCGGTGCGCATCACCGTCGCCGGCAAGACCTACGATCTCTATCCCGAGCGCATCAAGACGAACTGATGACGCTCGTCGACTGGATCGGCGCCTGGCCGGGCGCCGTCCTGCTGCAGCGCTCGGGCACGGCCTATCTGTTCGTCAATGCCGCGCACATCGCGAGCATCGGACTGCTGATCGGCGGCATCCTGCCGCTCGACCTGCGGCTGGCGGGGCTGCTGCGCGGCGCATCGCTGGCGGCGATCGGTCCGTTCCTGTCGCGTAGCGCCGCCATCGGCTTGGCACTCGCGATCGTGACCGGCCTCTGGCTGTTCTCGGTGAAGCCGCGCGAATACCTCGAGAACAGCGCGTTTCTGTGGAAGATGGCGCTGCTGGCCTTGGCGCTGATCAACGTTGCCGGGCAGCACCGCAACCGGCACTTTCACCTCGCCCTCGATGGCGGGCCAATCCACCCGAGCGTCCGCCTCGTCGCCGGCTGCTCGGCTGTCCTCTGGCTCGCCGTGCTGGTTGCCGGCCGTTGGGTCGGCTTCCTTTAGATCAGGTGCCCGGCTTGGTTCCCGTGGCCTTCACCACTTCGGCCCAGGTCGCCATGTCCTTGGCCATGAAATCGGCGAATTCGGCCGGCGTCATCGGCGCCGCCAGGGTCGCGCGCTCGTCGAACTGGCGCAGCACCGCGGGATCGCGCATCAGCGCGACGAGGTCGGCATTCACCTTGTTGACGATCTCGTCCGGCGTTTTGGCCGGCGCCACCAGGCCGGACCAGCCGGCCGAATCGTAGCCAGGCACCGTGTCGCCGATTGGCGGGACGTTGTCGAGCAACGGCGCGCGCTTGGCCGTCGTCACGCCCAGTGCCTTGATGCGGCCATCGCGGATGGCGCCCAGCGACGAGGCGGTGCTGTCCATCATCAGCTTCACGTGACCGCCCAGCAGGTCGGCCATCGCTGGTCCGGACCCCTTGTAGGGGATGTGCACGATGTCGAGCTTCGCCTGCAGCTTGAACAGCTCCATGCTGAGATGCTGCGCCGTGCCGGGACCGGCCGAGGCGTAGGAATGCTTGCCCGGTTCCTTGCGCGCGAGCTCGATCAGCTCGGCCACCGTGCTGGCGGGGAAGCTGGGATGGGCCACGATCACCAGCGGGCCGCGGATGATGTTGGTGACCGGCTTGAAGTCGACCAGCGGCTTGTAGGGCAGGTCGGCATAGAGACTGGGATTGACGCCGAACGTGCCCGAGGTGGCGATCAGGAAGGTGTAGCCGTCGGGCGCCGCCGCCTTGCCGGCCTCGACGCCGGGGATGCCGCCGCCGCCGCCCTTGTTCTCGACCACGACCTGCTGCTTCCAGACGTCGGTCAGCTTCTCGGCCATCAGGCGCGCGAAGATGTCCGCCGCCTGGCCGGGCGGGAACGGCACGATGAAGCGCACAGGCTTGGACGGCCATGGCGCCTGCGCGCGCGCCCCAGTTGCGATGAAGGGCGCGGCCACGCCCAGCGCCACGGCGTGGCGACGCGTCATGAGCTTCATTGTTCCTCCCGAGGTCTTCTTGGGAGAGACGCTAGCACGTCTGGCGCGACACGAAACGCTGCGCACCGGACTGGAAGTCCCGCTGGAAAGCCGCCGCGCTGCCGGCGATCTCGCGGCGGATCGCCTCGTCCTCGGGGAAGTCCCATTGGCTGACCAGCGACCCGCGATCCGACAGCATCGCGGTCTGCGGCAGCGACGCCAGCTCGAGCGCCAAGCGCTCGGCCTCGCGGCGCGCCTCGCCCTTGGGCACCAGGCGGTTGGCCAACCCGATGGCGTAGGCCTCGCGCGCATCGACGGCGCGGCCGGTCAGCATCATGTCGAGCGCACGGCTTTGCCCGATCAGGCGCGGCAGGCGCACCGTGCAGCCGTTGGGCATCGGCCCGCCATAGCGCCGGCAGAACACGCCGAACACCGCCGTCTCGTCGGCGACCCGGAGATCGCACCACACCGCCAGCGCCAGGCCCGCCGCGACGGCGTGGCCTTCGACCGCTGCGATGACCGGCTTGTTCAGCAGGCGCCGCGTCACGCCCTTGTCCTCGCCGGCCCAGCAGAAGCCCAGCGCCTCGCCGCTCGCCAGCTCCTTCAGGTCCGCGCCGGCGCAGAAGCTGCCGTTGGCGCCGGTGAGCACGGCGACCTTCGCCGTCTCGTCGGCCTCGAACGCCATGAAGGCGTCGTGCAGCGCCTTCACCGTCGCCACCCGGCAGGCGTTGCGCGCCTCGGGGCGATTGATGATCACCGTGGTCACCGGGCCCGAGCGTTCGACCAGGACTTCATCGCGTGCCATTGTCAGTTCCTCGCAAGATCGTTCCGCCGGACCTTACACGCAATGAAGCGCCGCCTTGAAACCCGCCTGCCCGCCCAGCGCGTCGTCGACGAAAGCGACATGCTGCTGCATCGCGCCCTGCCCGCGCCCGGCCGGCCCTCGGTCGGGCCGTTCGTCTTCGTCGATCACTATCGCAGCACCAGCCGGCGCGGCATCGGCGACAAGCCGCATCCGCATGCCGGCATCGAGGTGCTGAGCTACCTGCTCGAGGGCGGTGTCGAGCATCGCGACAGCATGGGCTTTCGCGATCGCCTGGGCCCCGGCGACGCGCAGTGGATCCGCGCCGGCCGCGGCATCCTGCACGCCGAGCAACCCGACGGCGGCCGCCACGGCCTGCAGCTGTGGACCAGCCTGCCGCCGGCGCAGAAGTTCGCCGAACCGACCTATAAGTCGTGGCGCGCCAGCGACATTCCGGAAATCCACCGAGACGGCGCCAGGGTGCGCGTCATCGCCGGGTCGATCGAGGGCGAGACCGGGCCGATGGTGCTCGCCACGCCGACGGTGTTCGCGCACGTTGCCCTCGACGCGGGGGCAACGACGCCACTCGCCGTCGACGAAGGCCATGAACTCGCGCTCTACGTGCTCGAGGGCGCGATCACTGCCGAAGGTACCGCGCCGCTCACCACCGGCGAACTCGCGGTGCTGACGCCGGGATCGACCGTCGTGCTGGCCGCGACCGGCGAGCAGCCGGCCACGGTGGCGCTGATCGGCGGCCAACCGGCGGAAGGACCGATCTTGTTCGCCGGCCCGTTCGTGATGGACACGCCGGAGCGCCTGATGCGGGCCCGCGACGACTATCTTGCCGGCCGCATGGGCCGCCTCGAGGGCGTGCCGTTCTAAGGGAGCGCGGGCCTCCGGCCCGTGCTCCCAAAAGGAAACGGCCGGGTGTTACCCCGGCCGTCCCTGAAATCCGAAGCTTCGGATCGCTTACTGGATGACGATCTCGACGCGGCGGTTCTGCGGCTCGCGCACACCGTCGCCGGTCTGGACCAGCAGGCCCTTCTCGCCCATGCCGATCACCGAGATCGCCTGCGCCGGCACACCGTTACGCACCAGGGCGTCCTTCACTGCGTTCGCACGGCGCAGCGACAGCGCCATGTTGTAGGCTTCCGGGCCCGACGTGTCGGTGTGGCCGGTCGCCGTGATACGGGCGTTGCCCTTGGTCTTGAAGGCGTCAGAAGCCTGCTTGATCGTGTTCAGCGCCTGCTGGCTCAGGTTCGAGCGATCCCAGTCGAAGAACACCATGAACGACGGCGGCGCCACGACCGGCGGCGGCGGGGGCGGCGGCGGCGGAGCCGCACCGAACTTCATCTGCAGGCTCGCCATCACGGCGATGTTGTTGATCGACGGGGTGGTGGTGACCGTGAAGTTCGGGCCGAAATGCTGGAAGTTGGGCGTGGTCGTGCCCATGTAGCGGCCTTCCAGGTTGATGCGGAAGGTCTCATCGATATTGTAGCCCGCGCCGACCATGGCCTGATAGGCGAACTGGGTGCTGGTGAGCGAGTTGTTGAGAGCCCCCGCGTTCAGGAAGGCGACACCAGCGCCGGCGCCGACGTAGGGAACGAACCGGCCTCCAGCGAGGAAGTCGTAGTAGAGGTTGCCCATCACGTTGATCGTCTGGAGGTTGACGCCAAAGCTGCCGGCAGTGGAGCCGGTCGTGATGGTGCCGGTGTTCTGGCGGTAGGCGCCTTCCAGCTCAATGCGGGGTCCGATGAAATCGTAACCGACCTGGCCACCCAGCACGTAGCCGGTATTCCAGGAGGCGTTCGTCGAGAACGAGCCGCCGCCGCCGAATCCGGTTGTGATCGAGCTATTGAACGAGCTGTTGAACATCCAGTTCGCGCCGCCTTCGAGGCCGAGGTAAACGCCTCCGGGCTGAAGCGGCGACTGTGCCTGCGCAGCGAACGGCGCCGCCGCGAGCAGCGCAACACCAACGACCATCCTCTTCATGTGGAATCTCCCCGACTGTGTTGCCTTTTAGGCGGCTTAACGACGAACGTACGGTGTGATTTATACTATTTCACGGCACTCCCAGCAATCGCGCAGTCTCTGCAAAGTCACGCATTGTGGCCATTTTGCAACACCTTATTGCACGAGCCTGCTTTCCTGCATTCAAAGGCCCCCTTGGGCGCCCATGAGCGGGCCTCATGGCGGGGTTACTTCCCCTCGATGGCGCACCCTGGGCCGCACGCTCTAAGGTCCCGACCCACCGTTAGAGGGACCCTCCGCCATGAGCAGCACACCCGACTACACCCCGCCCCCGGTCTGGACCTGGAACAAGGCCAACGGCGGCCGCTTCGCCAATATCAACCGGCCGATCGCCGGGCCGACCCACGACAAGGAGCTGCCGGTGGGTCGCCATCCCTTCCAGCTCTACTCGCTGGGCACGCCCAACGGGCAGAAGGTCACCATCATGTTCGAGGAGCTGCTGGCGGCCGGCCACAAGGGCGCCGAGTACGACGCCTGGCTGATCAAGATCGGCGAGGGCGACCAGTTCGGCTCGGGCTTCGTCGCCGCCAATCCCAACTCCAAGATCCCCGCTTTGGTCGATCGCAGCGGACCCAAGCCGATCCGCGTGTTCGAATCCGGCGCGATCCTGCTGCACCTCGCCGAGAAGTTCGGCGCGTTCGTGCCCAGCATCGGCGATCCCGTGCGTGCGGAATGCCTGTCGTGGCTGTTCTGGCAGATGGGCAGCGCGCCCTACCTGGGCGGCGGCTTCGGCCACTTCTATGCCTATGCGCCGAGCAAGATCGAATACGCCATCGACCGCTTCGCCATGGAGACCAAGCGCCAGCTCGACGTGCTCGACCGGCGGCTCGCCGAATCGAAATTCCTGGCGGGCGACGACTACACCATCGCCGACATGGCGGTGTGGCCGTGGTACGGCGGCCTGGCCAAGGGCCTGCTCTACGGCGCCGGCGAGTTCCTGGCGGTGACCGAATACAAGAACGTCCAGCGCTGGGCCGACACGATCGGCGCGCGGCCGGCGGTCAAGCGCGGCCGCATCGTCAATCGCCTGCAGGGCGATCCGGCGGCCCAGCTGCACGAGCGCCACGATGCCAGCGACTTCGAGCTCAAGACGCAGGACAAGATGGCGGCCGACTGAGCAACTTCAGCCACGGCGCGGCATGGAAGACGCTCATCAGGAAATACATCGGCGCCATGCCGCCGAGCGGCGAGGATGAGCAGAACGCATCGACCGGACTGGCGCCGATGGCGGTCACCAACGCCATGACGGCGAAGGTGGGTGCGGCCAACAGCGACAAGCTGTTGGCCACGCCCGATTTCGACAGGGCGTTCATCGACCGCAGCACGACTTGGCCTGCTCCGCCGGCTTGGGCTCCGGCTCGTAGCGGTCGTGGTGGCGCACCCAGGCCATGGTGAAGTCGAGACCCTCCTCGTCACGGCCCTTGGGCGTGAGGTCGAGCAGGTTGTAGGTGTGCATCATCACCTCCACGCCGCGGCCGTAAGTCGAGTAGGTGTGGAACACCTCGCCGTCGTCGTCCTTCCAGAAGACGCTGATGCCCGGCATCTCCTGACCCGGCGGCTTGCTGCCGAAATTGTAGTCGCCCGTGCCGTTCTCCTTCTCCTCGGCGGTGAAGGTGACGTGGAAGTCGCGGTTGAAGTCGGTGCCGTACGACGACACCCAGGGGAACTTCCAGCCCATGCGCTCACGGAAGCGCTCGATCTCGCCGAGCGGCGCCAGCGAGACGGCGACGAAGGCCGTGTCGCGATGGGCGAGATGCACCAGCGTGGGATCGGTATGATCGGCCATGTAGGAGCAGCTCTTGCAGCCCTGCTCCCAGCCCGGCTGCAGCATGAAGTGCTGCATCACGAGCTGGCGATGGCCGTCGAACAGGTCGGCCAGCCGGCGCGGGCCCTCGCTCGAGGCGAAGACGTAGTCCTTGTCCATGCGCACCCACGGCAGCGCACGGCGCTCGCGCGCGATCTGGTCGCCGAGATGCGTCAGCTCCTTCTCGCGTCCCAGCAGCGCCTTGCGCGCGGCGAGCCACTGCTGGCGGGAAACGACGGAATGGTTCGTGTTGGTGGTGGTCATGATGTCCTCCAGTGCTTGTCGGGGTGCCAATGTCGCGATGAATGTGAGCCCGACGTCGAAACGGTGGGAGTTACAAGTGTGGCGGGATTCGGCGGACTACCTCGGCGGCATCCGGTCGAACTTCGGGACCGCCGGATCGAGGTGGTCCCAGGCACGGCCGCGCACGCCGTAGGTCACCGCCTGCGGCTTGAAGCGGCCGGGATCGTCGAGGCTCGCGGCGGTCACGGTGAACAGGTCCGGCATGGCCGCGAAGGTGAGATAGACCGGCGTGCCGCAGGTCGGGCAGAAGGCGTGCGTCTTGATGGTGCCGCTGTCGCCCGCGAGGTCCCAGTGGCTCGCCTTGCCCCGCACCGTCACGCCCTTCCTGCCGGTGAAGGTCAGGTAGGAGCCGTGGCCGCTGCCGCTTCTCTGCTGGCAGTCGCGGCACTGGCAGTGGTTCATGAATACCGGCTCGCCGGCGATTTCGTAGCGGATCGCGCCGCAGGCGCATCCGCCGATGTAAGGCTTGCTCATGTCGTTGCTCCTCTCTCTCCGGCGCCAGATGTGCGCCCGGGAGAGAAGCAGCGGGAGTTACAAGTGTGGCGGGATTTGCCGATGGTCCAGCAGCTCACCAATATAACCCAAGTGTTCTCTGCGATCAATAACCAAAGTGCCATTCGCGAAACGATTGCCGCTCGCGGCGGCGACGCAGACGATACGTTTCTGGCCCGTACGCAACACAACGAAGATACGCTGAAGGCCTTCAATGCCGATCTGTCTTGTGAACAGGTGCAGACATGTTCGTCGTTCTGAGCGAAGGCGGCCGGGTCGCAGCGGCCTATCTGGATCAGCAGTTCCCCGGGCAGGAATGGCTGCCGATCGACAGCGGCGCATTGCAGGCGTTCCTGGCCGCGGCGCCCAGGTCTTTATCGCGACGGTCGCCCGGGACGAGGCGACCGCTGCCCCTCAGGCGGCACTAACTCACCCGGCCGACGGCAGCATCCGGTCGATCGCCGCGCGCCACACGGCTTGCGCGGCCTCCGCCGACAGGCCGTGGCAATTGCGCATCTGGTCCCAGCTTTCGAAGCTGGTCAGCGTGGCCAAGGCAATGAGCAGCTGATCGCGCGGCGCCTCGGGCAGGTTGGACAGTTCCGGGCCATACATCAGCCGCATGCGCTCGATGTTGGCGAGGCGCACCAGGACCACGCGCATCTTCAGGTCGGCGATCTGGTCCTGGCGGGTGATGATGCGCCACAGCGGCAGCCATCTTTCGCAAGCCTGCGCGCGGGTCTCGACGTGCGAGCGGATGCGGCTCGCACGGTCGGCATCGACATCGCGCGCCACCGCCTCCGCCTGGCCCTGGGCAATGGCGTAGTCCGCGGTTGCCAGGCTGAGGGCATCGAGGTCGGTGAAGCGCTCGAAGATGGAGCGCGTCGAGTATCCGGCTTCGTCGGCGATCTGGGCTGCCGTCGGCATCACGCCATGCCGGCGCAGCAGCTCCAAATAGGCCTGGATGATCGTCAGCCTGGTCCGGGCACTTCGCTGGCGGCGACCGTCGACTTTCATATCGCCAGAAGCGGTTGCAATCGACGTCATACAGAAGTGAATGACACAGAACGCGCCGATTGTCTCGGTCAGGTTTGTCGCCAGAACGGCTTGCGCTGGCGCGTGGCGCGGAGGATCTCCGGGTCGAACGGAGCCAAAGGGAAGCCTTCGGGCTGCAGCGGTCCGCCCCGCCAGTTCACCCGCCTGTGCACCCGCGGGTCGCTGTAGTAGGCGAGATAGACGAGCTCGAGGACGGCAGTGAAAGCGGCACCATCCGCCGTCTCGAGGTCGCGCAGCAGCACATCCTGTTGCGCGGCCGCCAGCCCGTCGGACCACTTGGGTGCAAGCTTTTCGACAAAGGTCGCGAGGGCGCGCTGGTACGGCGGGTGTCGCCGCGCGAGCGACTCGACTTCCGGCGCCAGGCCCATCGCTCCCGCGCCGGGCAAATCGTCGATCGGCGGGACCAGGCGGTCCATCACAGTGTTCAGGATCATCATGGATTTCCTGCCTTGCGGATGTGGTCGGCGCAACGCAGCGCGATCGCCTGCAGCGTGGGCGTTGGATTGACCGAAGCGCCGGTCACGAACACGCTGCCGTCGACGACGTACAGATTGTCGACGTCGTGCGCGCGGCCGCTGTGGTCGACGACGGAACGGCGCGGATCGTCGCCCATGCGGGCGGTGCCCATGAGATGCCAGCCCGAAGCACGCAGCTGCGGCGTCGCTTTCACCGTGTGGGCGCCCGCCGCGTTCAGCACCTTCTCGGCTTGCAGGCAGGCATGCGCCATCATGCGGGCCGAGTTCTCGGACAGGCGATAGGAGATCTTCGGCGCGGCGATGCCGTTGGAGTCTTTTAGCGACGCATGAAGCTCGACGCGATTGTGCGCCTCGGGCAGGTCCTCGCCGAGCGCGATCACCGTGGTCGAATTGCCGAAGCGCATGGCGAAGTCGGCATGATGGCGCTCGCCCCAGGCGACCGGCGCCATGGCGAAGCCCAGCGCCGTCCGCGCCGGGCCGGTGCTGCGGTTCATCTGGAAGGTGTAGCCGCGCACGAAGCCGCGCGCGCTGTCGGTCTCGTAGAATTCCTGCGACAGCAGGATGTTGCCGAGCGGACCGCGATAGGTCGGATCGCAGCCGTCGGAGAAGAAGCCGGTGATCGCGGCGCACGGATGGAACATCAGGTTGCGACCGACGAGCCCGCTGGAATTGGCGAGCCCGTCGGGATGGCGCTCGCTCTTCGACAACAGCATCAGGCGCGGCGTGCCGATGCCGTTGGCGGCCAGGACCACCAGGCGCGCCGGCTGGAACTGGACGGTGCCGTCGGCATCGAAGTAGCGCGCGCCGGTGGCCCGGCCGGTCGCGGGATCGGTGGTGACCTCGAACACGCGCGCGCCGGTGCGCAGCTCGACGCCGTTGGCGATCGCCGTCGGCCAATAGGTCAGGTCGGTCGAGGCCTTGGCCTGCACGGTGCAGCCGAGGCCGTTGGGGCCGCAGTTGTTGCAGGCGTCGCGGCCGCGATAGGGCACCGAGTTGATGTAGGAGTCCGACGGCCACCAGTGCCAGCCCAGGCTGTCGAAGCCGCGCGCCAGCCGCTCGCCGTCCGGCCCGAGCGGCAGCGACGGCATGGGCCGCGGCGCGCGCGGCGGATTGGCGGGATCGCCGTTGGTGCCGGAGCAGCCCATCCACTGGTCGTTGAGGTCGTAATAAGACTCGAGGTCGAAGTACGTCAGCGGCCAGTCGTCGGCGACGCCGTCCTGGCTGCGGACGCGGAAGTCGGAGGGATGGAAGCGCGGCGCGTGCGCGGTCCAGTGGACGGTGCTGCCGCCCACCGCGTTGAACATCAGGGGCGTGACGTCCGACCCGGTGTCGTCGACCGGATAATCCTCCGGCAGGGCCCGCACGTTCGGATTGAAGCTGAAGCTGGTGGCGCCGCGGAACTCCCAGTCGGGGAAGGACGTCGAGTACTCGCCGGGCTTCTGCCAGCCGCCCTGCTCGAGGCAGACGATGCGGAGACCGGCGTCGGACAGCCGCCAGGCCACCGCTGCCCCCGCGGCGCCGGCGCCGATGATCAATATGTCGGCCGAGTCGTGTGTCATGCGCGCTGCCCCCTAGCCGTGCGATTGAACGGTCGGGAGCGTCGGAGGGCAAGGACGTAAATAAATCCACGCCCGGGGGCCCTTGAAATCGGACGGCCGAAAACCAAATCGACCGCCGCGGAGCGCCACTTTTCGGGCCCGCACGTTTGTCTCGGCATGTTGCTCCAAGGAGGACGTGATGATTCAAATCGGCACACAGCCGCCTGCGGCCGCCTTCAGGGAAGGCCGCCGATCCGACCCTGCCGACGCCATCGGCAATTCCGGCTCCCAAAGCCGGCTGGTCGCCGACCCGTCGGAAGAGGCGAGCGACGGCATCCTGTTCGTGTCGCCGCCGCCGTTGCCTTTCCCCAGGGTCTTCCCCGGACTCTGAAAGCGCTTCTTTCGACTTTCCGGCCGAACCGCAGGAGCTTTTGACATGGCTTTGTACTACTCGGACCCCTTTCAGACGCTGTTCCAGTTCCAGAATGCGCTCGACCAGTTGCGGTCCAGCAACTGGCTGCAGACGAGCCCGAGCGGCAGCGGCGCCTATCCGCCGATGAACGTCTTCCGCAAGGGCGAGGACGTCGTGATGGTCATCGAGGTGCCGGGCGTGCGCAAGGATGACCTGAAGATCGAGGCCAAGGGCAACACCATCCGCATCGCCGGCAGCAAGACCATCGAGCAAGGCGGCCAGGCGAGCGTGCACCGCGTCGAGCGCCATGGCGGCCGCTTCGACCGCGCCGTGACCTTGCCCGTCGAGATCGATGCCGACCGCATCAAGGCCGAGTGCCGTGACGGCATCCTGGCCCTCTACCTGCCGCGCGCCGAACGCGACAAGCCGCGCGCCATCTCCATCGCCTGATACGGAGGAACGACCATGGCCGACACCAAGCCGCTCGAGGTCCAGGAGAAGAAGGAAGTGGTGGCGAAGGGCGAGAAGACCGTGCCCGCCCGCTACTACATGCCCAACACCGACATCCGCGAAACCGACGACGCCCTGCTGATCGTCATGGAGATGCCGGGCGTCGACCGCAAGGACGTCGACATCAAGGTCGAGGAGGACACGCTGAGCATCGAGGGCCGCATCGACGCCTCGAAGTACGAAGGCATGGAGCCGCTCTACACCGAGTACAATGTCGGGCACTTCGCCCGCCGCTTCGCGCTGTCGCACATGATCGACCAGCAGCAGATCGGCGCCACGCTGACCGACGGCGTGCTGACCTTGACCCTGAAGAAGGTCCAGCAGGCCAAGCCGCGGCGCATCGAGATCGGCTGAGCTCGCGGGCAGGGCGGAGGCGTTACGCCATTGATCCATGCATCTTCTTTCATCCTCCTCTCCCCCTTTGGGGGAGAGGCTGGGTGAGGGGGTGATGCAGGAGACAACCTTCGCGTTGCCCCCCACACCAAAACAAAACCCCCAGGGGGGGGGGAACATGAGAGCATGAGGGGTGTATTACGCGGGTTTCTTCCCGCGAGGGAGCGCAAGTATCACCTCGGGGGACCTTCCATGGCAGGCTACAACCGGCACAGGGTTCTGATCGGCGGCGTCGTCATCGTCGGCCTGGTGATCGCGGCACTCGCGGCCGCGCCCCTGTTCATCGATGTCAATGCCTACAAGCCCCAGATCGTGGCCGAGGTGAAGCGCGCGACCGGCCGCGAGGCTGCCATCGATGGACCGATCCGGCTTTCCCTGCTGCCGACGCCCAGCGTCCAGCTCGACGGCGTCAAGTTCGCCAACCCGCCGGGCTCGAAGAACCCCAGCATGGTCGAGGTGAAGTCGGTCACCGTGCGGCCGGCGCTGCTCGCCCTGCTGACCGGCACCGTCGAGGTCGCCGAGGTGACGCTGGTCGAGCCGAAGATCGTCCTGGACATCAACGCCGAAGGCAAACCGAACTGGGAGTTCACGCCCTCGGTCGCCGCGGCGACACCAGCGGCGCCGAAGCCCAGCTCGCCCAAGCCCCTGTCGCTTGGCCGGCTCACCATCGCGGACGGCACGCTGATCTTCAGCGATCCCAAGGCGGGGCTCGCGATCACGGCCGAGAAGGCCAACTTCACCGCCTCGGTCGGTTCGATCGACGGACCGTATTCGCTGAACGGCGGCGCCACCATCAACGACAAGCCGCTCGCGATCGACCTCGCGGTGGGCGCCAAGGGCGTGGCCGGCCACACGATCGACGTCGCCCTCACGGCGGGCGGCGGCAAGCTCTCCTACAAGGGCACGCTGAGCGAGCTCGGTCCCGCGGCGCGGCTGTCGGGCATGGCCTCGGCCTCGGCGGACAACCTCGTGGCTTTCCTCGAGACGCTGGTCCAGATCGCCGGCCAGCCGAAGCCCGGCCTGCCGCCCCTGCTCGCCGGCAAGTTCAAGTTCGACGGACCCGTCGAGCTGTCGCCGACATCGATGGCGGCCAAGGATTTCAAGATGGCGCTGGGCGACGATGCCGGCACGGGCTCGCTCGCCGTCACCCTGGCGCCCTCGCTCGCCGTCGAGGCCCGCTTCGCCGCCCGCCGGCTCGATCTCGACCGCTGGCTGGCGTCGCTGCCATTGCCCGAGCCGGTGACGACGTTGCCCGCCACGACGGACGTC
The DNA here is from genome assembly GCA_019750135.1 of Reyranella sp. Lineage (GTDB taxonomy): Bacteria > Pseudomonadota > Alphaproteobacteria > Reyranellales > Reyranellaceae > Reyranella. The sequence goes on from JAIEOV010000111.1 coordinate 32,694, forward strand.
ACGGCAGTCGCGACGACGGCACCGCCCACGCCACCAGCGGCCGCCAGCTGGCTCGCGACCCTCAACGCCAAACTCGCGTTCGAGGTCGGCGAGCTGATCTACAACAGGAAGCCCGTGCGCGACGTGGCGCTCGAGCTCGAAGCGCGCGGCGGCGCCGTCGCCGTGCCGAAGTTCACCGCGACAATGCCGGGCGATCTCGCCGTGCAGGCAAAGTCGACCTTCTCGGGCGATGCGGCGCGCCCCACCGTCTCCGGCGATTTCAGCCTGGCCGCCCCGAAGCTGCGCGAGACCCTGGCGTGGCTCGCCGTCGACGTCTCGTCCATCCCGGCCAACAAGCTCCAGCAGCTCGGCATCAGGGGCCACATGGGCTCGAGCAACGGCAACGTCGAGGTGAGCCAGGCCGTCTTCGAGCTCGACGAGCTCAAGGGCTCGGGCGGCATCGTCGTCAGGTTCACGGTGCCGCTGTCGGTGGTGACGCATGTCGAGCTCGGCACGCTCGATCTCGAATCCTACCTGCCGCCGCCCGGCCCGACGCCGGCCGCCGCCGCTTCCGCCGCGGCGTCGGTCACGCCCATCCTCGCCCTGCTGGGTCCGTCGATCGGGCTCAAGCTCAAGGTCGACCGGATCAACTACCGCGGCGACGCCGTCACCGGCATCGATATCGACGTCGCGCGCGACGCCGGCACGCTCAAACTGAATCAGCTCAGGGTGGCAAACCTGGCGGGCGCGCGCATCGCCGTGCGCGGCGCCGTCGCCAGCTACTGGACGGACGAGCCGCGCGCCGACGTCGCCTTCGACATCGACGTGCCCGACATGGATCGCGTGATGAAGCTGGCGGGCAGCGCACCCTCCGGATTGGGCGCGCTGCGCCTGCGCGGCGGCGTCGCCGGCAGCTGGGACGGCCTCACCTTGCGCAACTGCGCGCTCGACGCCATGGGATGGAGCGTGCTGGCCAACGGCGCGCTTGCCGTGCCCGGCGGGGCGGACGGCAAGAAGGGCTCGTACAAGGGCAGTCTCGTCGTCAACGGCCAGCCCATCGAAGCCGTGATCGATGCCGACCTGTCGGGCAAGAAGCCCGTCATCGCCGCCGATCTCCGCACCAACACGCTCGACTTCGGCCGGCTGGGCGGCGGCGGGGCTGCGGCGCCAAGGCCGCCGCGTGGCGCATCCGATCTCGGCTCGCAGCCGATCGGCACGCCGCTGCAGAGCGTCGACGGCACGCTCAAGGTCTCCGTGGCCAGCGTGGCCGGAGCACCCGTGGCGCTGGGCGGCGCCGAGATCGCCGCCACCCTGAAGGACGGCCTGCTCACCGTCTCGCATCTCAAGGGCGGTCTCTACGGCGGCACGATCAACTTCTCGGGCGTGGTCGACGGCACCCGTCCGACGCTCTCCTTCGACTTCAAGGGCGAGGTGCGCGACATCAGGCTGGGCGAGCTGCTGCGCCACAGCTCGGGAACCAACGAGATCGGCAGCCTGATCAAGATCACGCTCGACGGCAGCCTGAGCGCGACCGACGTGACGCTGCGCGGCAGCGGCGCGACCGTCGCCGAGCTCAGGAGCTCGCTGGCCGGCGGCGCGCAGCTCAACGGTCACATCGTGGCCCGCGCCGACCGGTTCCTGCAGATCCTCGGCTCGGCGGCAACGGGCGCCGTCGGCGGCGCCATCGACATCACGCTGGGCAACCTGATGAGCGCCTTCGGCGACAAGGGCGGCGTCGGCGTCGGCAACCTGCTGAACGCGATCTCGCTGGTGCTGAACCGCTACATCAACCACGACAATGCGCTCGCCGGCCACCTCGAGATCGCGGGCGGCGTGCTGAGTGACAAGAGCCTCGCCCTGCAGGGCAACCGCGCCACCGCCAGCATCGCCACGCGCACCGACCTCGCCAACGCCACGACCGATACCACGATCAACTTCATCCTCGCCGAGGAGCCGTCGGCGCCCTACCTGATCGTCACCGCCCGCGGCCCAATGGGCTCGCCCGCGTATCATGCGGTGCGTGGCGCCGCCGACGATCCTCCGGGCATCACGCGCCTCTTCCAGAACCTGCCGAGCGTGCCGCTGCCCAGCATCTCCGTGCCCAGCATCTCGGTCCCGCACATTCCCACGCCTCACATCCCGAACCCGTTCGGTCGCTGAGGCGTGCCTTTCCATGCGAGGACGCCGCGCCGCCGGCGCGAGCGTTGATTTTCCAACGTCAGCGAGGGGAGCAAGGCGATGACTGTCTCGAACGAAATGGCGGCGCCGGCAGCGGTGCAGGCCGCCATCAACGGCTATGCCGCCAAGCTCGGCGACTACTTCACGCAGCACAACATCACCTACTCGGTCAGTTGCAACGTGGCGGCGGATATTTCCGTCGACAGCCGGGTCTGGACGGCCGGCTACCAGCCCGACCAGACGATGTTCATCGGCAGCGCCGTGAAGACCTTCATGCTGGCCGAGTATCTGCGCAGCGACCTGTCCGAAACGGCGGTGATGAAGATCGACGACAGCGTGCGCTCGATGAGCAGCACCGTCTTCGGCGACGAGACCTACGGCGGCGAGTCCCGGCCCGATGTGAAGCTCGAGGGCGAAACGCTGGCGCGCAGCGTGCTCGAAGCCATGATCAGCCACAGCGACAACACCGCGACCGACGCGGTGCTGGCCGCCGTGGGCGCCGACAATGTCCGCGACATGATCGGCGACCTCGGGCTGAGCTCGGTGAAGATCCCCGAGTCGACGCGCCAGCTGTTCGCCTATCTCGCGTCGGGACAGGATGTCCCGGTCAGCTGGGAAACGGTGCAGCAATACGTCAACCATGCCCCCAACCCGCAGCAGGCGATCAACAATGTGGAGTCCATGCTCGCCTCCGCGTCCGACATGGTGAGCTGGTACGAGACGGCGCTGCTCGACCCGAGCTTCTTCACCCCGGCGGACCTCGCGCAGTTCAAGCGCATATCGTCGATGGCCGATGCGCTTCACCAGATCGTGCCCGACAACCTCGCGTCGTACGGCAAGGGCGGCAGCATCACGTGGAACGGCTTCAGCTGCATCAGCGTGTCGGGCCAGATGCTCGTGCCGACGACGGATCCGGGACGTCCGTGGGTCCCCGTGACCTTCAGCTTCGCCGCCAACTGGGGCAAGGACGACGGCGCGACCTTCGGCGCCGTCGCCAGCATCTTCGCGCCGGCCATCAAGGCCGTTCTCACGGCATCGATGGACTCCTTTTTCTGGACCGCGACCGACTGGTCCCTGACCGCCGCGCCCGATACCTTCACCGGCACGGCCAGCCAGGACGATTTCTCCGGCCCGGCCGGCGGGCTCGATACCTTGAGCGGCGTCGGCGGCGACGACCTGTTCACCATCCAGGCCGGCCAGGTCGGGCTGATCAGCGGCGGCAGTGGCTACGACACGGTCCATGCCCTGGGGAGCCAGCTCGACAGCGCGCTCACCTTCGACACGGTGGAGGCGCTGCGCGCCGCACAGTCGAGCCTGCACGGCACGGTCGCCCAATTCGCAAATTTCGGTCGCATCTTCGCGCCGGCCGGCAGCGACCACTTCCATGTGGTGCTGCAGGGTGCGGGCGGCACCCTCGGTTTCTCGAACCGCTTCGTGTCGCCGATCCTGCTCGATGTCGATGCGAGCGCCGCGACATCGGGCGTCACCCTCACCGGCACGGCGCATGCCGACGGCCTCACCGGGTCGTCCTTCGCCGATTTCCTGAGCGGCGGCAGCGGCGACGATTCGATCAGCGGCCGCGGCGGCGGCGACACCATCGTCTTCGGCTCGGGACGCAGCGTGCTGCACGACACGCTGGCCGACATGAACGGCGACACGATCGTCGGCCTCGGCACGAAGAACGCGCTCGCGGTCGGCGGTTCGGTGATCGGGCGGGATCGCCTCGCCATTGTCGACGACGATGACGGGAAGACGCTGAAGCTGGGCGGCACGTCCATCAAGCTCGACGGCGATTTCGCCAACGGCGAGTTCATGGCCGTCGCGCGCGGCGGTTCGATCGACGCGACGACCGTGAGCTACGTGAAGCACCTGCCGACGCTCGCCGAAGGCGTGCGGGTCGACCCGGCGTCGATCAACGGCGTCGCCAACGAGCCCTTCCTGGCCGGCGACGGCTCGGTGAAGTTCACCTTGCAGTTCGAATCCGCCGTCTCGGCCCACAGCAACGCGCTGGGCACCTACAGGATCGCCGCCGACGGCACGATCGGCGACGTTCACATCGCGTATGGCAACACGCTGAACGTGACGGCCGGCGCCAGGACGGTCGACCTCGGCGCGCCGGCGGACGGCGCGCGCATCGGCTTCTTCCTCATCCAGGACGGCTTCGATCTCTACGGCACCCTGCCGAACGATCTTTCCTTCCGGGCGCCCGGCGGCGGCATCGCCGATCTCGACGCCGGCCAGGTCCCCATCCTGACCAGCGCCAGCCGCGGGGCGTTGACCGCTGCGCCGATCTTCCATTCGAGCGCGGCGTTCAACCCGGGCGGCGGCGTGCAGGTCCTGTCGGGCGCGGCGCCGGGCGGCCGCGATCTGCGCATCGGCTTCGAAGACCTGCAGAACCCGGTCGGCGACAACGACTTCCAGGATGTCGTGGTCACGGTCCACACCAACGCCGATGGGCTGTTCATTCTCTAGTTCTACTGCGTCAGAAATTTGATTGCCTGTGTTTTGTGATCCGAGCGCGGCAGCAGGGACATCGCGGCAAG
>JAIEOV010000065.1 GCA_019750135.1 Reyranella sp.
GCGTTGGCGCCGGAGAACGGGCAGCTCTTGCGGCGGCGGGTGAAGGGACGACGTTGGGCGCTCATTCTTCTTCTCCCATGCCGGCGGCCGGTGCGCCGCCTTCTTCACCGAAGCGCGGACGCTCGCGGCGCGGCGGACGATCGCCCCAGCGGTCGCCGCGGTCACCGCGATCGCCGCCCGGACGGTCGGCCTTCTCGGCGCTGCGGACCATGATGGCCGACGGCGCTTCCTCGAGCTCGTCGACGCGGACGGTCAGGTAGCGGATGATGTCCTCGTTGATCGACATCGTGCGCTCCAGCTCCTTGATGGCGGCCGGCGGGGCATCGATGTTGAGCAGGGTGTAGTGACCCTTGCGGTTCTTCTTGATGCGGTAGGTGAGGGAACGGAGGCCCCAGTACTCCTTCTTGGAGACGGTGCCGCCCAACCCGGTGACCAGTTCGGAGAACTGGGTGGTCAGGGTCTCCACCTGCGTCGTCGGGACGTCCTGACGCGCAATGAAGACATTCTCGTAGAGTGCCATGAAACGAACGGCTCCTTATGGCTGTTAGCGACCCGGCGTTCGTCGTGCCCTTATCATAAGGTCGACCGGCAACCGCCCGGATCTAGCCGGCCCTTCGCGGTATTGCTTGGGTCGGCAAGGAGATCGGGGCCGATTTAGGCCCCGAAGAGCGGCGGTTATACAGGCAAATCCCCCGAAATCAAGGCGTTCCGGCCTGGCCTTGAGTGGGGTATGGAGGGGCCGCTTTTAGACCAAGAACGCAGGGGAAACGGCCCATGAGTCGCGCTTTCGTCTTTCCGGGACAGGGGTCCCAGGCTGTCGGCATGGGGGCCGACCTGGCCGGGGCCTTTTCCACCGCCCGGGACGTCTTCCACGAGGTCGACGAGGCGCTGAAGCAGAATCTGTCGAAATTGATGCGGGAAGGGCCCGAATCGGACCTGGTCCTGACCGAGAACGCCCAGCCGGCGCTGATGGCCGTCAGCATCGCGGTCGTGCGCGTCCTGGAAAAGGATGGCGGCAAGCCGTTGGCCGGCCTGGCAAGCCACGTCGCCGGCCATTCCCTCGGCGAATATTCGGCGCTGACGGCGGCCGGCGCCTTGCCGCTCGCAGACGCCGCGCGACTTCTGAAGCTGCGCGGCCAATCGATGCAGAAGGCGGTGCCGGTCGGCGAGGGCGCCATGGCAGCGCTGCTGGGCATCGAGCTCGAGCCGGCGCAGGAGGCCTGCAAGGAAGCGGCCCAGGGCGAGATCGTCGCGGTGGCCAATGACAATGGCGGCGGCCAGGTCGTGGTGAGCGGCCACAAGGCGGCCGTCGAGCGCTGCATCGAGACGGCCAAGCCGCGCGGCGCCAAGCGCGGCATGCTGCTGCCGGTGAGCGCACCGTTCCATTGCCCGCTGATGCAGCCCGCCGCCGACGCCATGCAGAAGGCGCTGGAGACGGTGACGCTCGGCACGCCGTGCGTGCCGCTGATCGCCAACGTGCTGGCGACCGAGATCACCGAGCCCAACGCCATCAAGCAGCGCCTGGTGGAACAGGTCACCGGACTGGTGCGCTGGCGCGAGAGCGTGCAGTACATGAAATCGCAGGGCGTCGAGGCGCTGGTCGAGTGCGGCTCGGGCAAGGTGCTGTCGGGGCTGGTCAAGCGCATCGACAAGGAGATGACCGGCCTGGCGCTGAACACGCCGGCCGACATCGAAGCCTTTCTGAAGACGGTGTAGGAGTCCCCATGTTCGATCTATCCGGCAAGGCTGCGCTGGTGACCGGCGCCTCGGGCGGCATCGGCGGCGCCATCGCCCGCGCGTTGCACAAGCAGGGCGCCACCGTGACGCTGTCGGGCACGCGCGCTGAGGTGCTGGAAAAGCTCAAGGGCGAGCTCGGCGAGCGCGCGCATGTCATCGCCGCGCGCATGGACGACGCCGCCGACATCGATCGCCTGGTCAAGGAGGCCGAGGCGGCGATGGGCAAGATCGACATCGTGGTCAACAATGCCGGCATCACGCGCGACAACATCTCGATGCGCATGAAGGACGAGGAGTGGGAGAAGGTGCTGCAGGTGAACCTGACCGGCACCTTCCGGCTCACCCGGGCGGCCATGCGCGGCATGATGCGCCGCCGCCACGGCCGGGTGATCAACATCACCTCGATCGTGGGCGTCACCGGCAATCCCGGCCAGGCCAACTATGCCGCCGCCAAGGCGGGCCTGATCGGCATGTCCAAGTCGCTCGCCCAGGAACTGGCCTCGCGCGCCATCACGGTGAACTGCGTCGCCCCGGGCTTCATCGCCACGCCGATGACCGACGTGCTGACCGACGAGCAGAAGAAGGGGATTCTCGGCCGGGTCCCGGCCGACCGGCTGGGCACGCCCGACGAGATCGCCGCCGGCGTGGTCTATCTGGCCAGCGACGAGGCGGCCTACGTCACCGGCCAGACCCTGCACATCAACGGCGGGATGGCGATGATCTGAGGGGAAAGGCTGCAAGTCCCTGATTCTGTGGGCTTTCCAGCCCTAGCCAATAGGGGGGCACCTATGTATAAGAGCCGAAATCGCCATCCCCTTGGGCGAACAGATTTCTTGAGAATACGGGAAGGACAAGAAAATGAGCGATATTGCCGAGCGCGTTAAGAAGATCGTCGTGGAGCATCTGGGCGTCGAGGCGGCGCAGGTGAAGGAAGATGCCAAGTTCATCGACGATCTGGGCGCCGACAGCCTGGATACGGTCGAGCTGGTGATGGCGTTCGAAGAGGAATTCGGCATCGAGATTCCCGACGATGCGGCCGAGAAGATCCAGACCGTCGGCGACGCCATCGGCTTCATCAAGAGCAACGCGAAGTCCTGATCGTCTCCTGCGGCAAGGAGAACAGGGCAATGAGGCGAGTCGTCATTACCGGTATGGGGATGGTGACGCCGCTGGGTGACGGCGTCGACACCAACTGGCGGCGCCTGATGGCGGCCGAGTCCGGCATCCGCTCGATCCAGGCGTTCGACACCTCGGATCTCGCGACCAAGATCGCGGGCGAGGTGCCCCAGGGCGACAAGGCCAACGGCCACTTCAACGTCGACAGCTATCTTGCGCCCAAGGACCAGCGCAAGCTCGACAAGTTCCTGATCTTCGGCATCGCTGCCGCGGAGCAGGCGGTCGAGGATTCGGGCTGGAAGCCGACGGACGAGGAAAGCCTCAACCGCACCGGCGTGATGATCGGCTCGGGCATCGGCGGCCTGGAGACGATCTACGAGACCTCGCTGGTGCTGAAGGAGCGCGGACCACGCCGTGTCAGCCCGTTCTTCATTCCGTCGGCGCTGATCAATCTCGCCTCGGGCCAGGTCTCGATCAAGTACGGCTTCAAGGGGCCGAACCATTCCGTGGTCACTGCCTGCGCCACCGGTGCCCATGCGCTGGGCGACGCCGCACGCCTGATCCAGCTCGAGGACGCCGACGTCATGGTGGCGGGCGGCGCCGAGGCCGCGATCTGCCGCATCGGCATCGCCGGCTTCAATGCCTGCAAGGCGCTGTCGACCGACTTCAACGACACGCCGACCCAGGCCTCGCGGCCGTGGGACAAGCGGCGCGACGGCTTCGTCATGGGTGAGGGCGCCGGCGTCGTCGTGCTCGAGGAGTACGAGCACGCCAAGAAGCGCGGCGCCAAGATCTATGCCGAGGTCATAGGCTACGGCCTGTCGGGCGACGCTTATCACATCACCGCCCCGTCCGAGGACGGCAATGGCGCCCAGCGCGCCATGAAGGCCGCGCTGAAGCGCGCCAAGCTCAACACCGACCAGATCGACTACGTCAATGCCCATGGCACCTCGACCATGGCCGACGTGATCGAGCTCGGCGCGGTGAAGAAGACGTTCGGCCAGGATGCCTACAAGCTCTCGATGTCGTCGACCAAGTCGGCGACCGGGCACCTGCTGGGCGCCGCCGGCGCCATCGAAGCCATTTATTCCATCAAGTCGATCATCGAACAGGCGGTTCCGCCGACACTCAATCTGGACGAGCCTGATGAGGGTTGCGACATCGATCTCGTCGCCAAGCAGGCCAAGCAGCGCAAGGTCCGCTACGCGCTCAGCAACTCGTTCGGCTTCGGCGGCACCAACGCGTCGTTGATCTTCGGTCCCGTCTGATCATCGGAGCTGGGGTTGCTCAGCTATTTCCGTTGGGTTCTTTTCTTCGTCGTCCTGTTCGTCACCCTGATGGGCGGCGCGCTGTGGCTCGGCAATCAGCTGCTGACCGCGCCGGGCCCACTCAGCGCGACCAAGAACATCGTCATCCCGCGCGGGGCCGGCCCACAGACCATGGCCAAGGTGCTGAAGGAAGAGGGCGTCATCGACCACGAGCGCCTGTTCCGGGTGGCGGTGATGATCGATCCCACGCCGAAGCCCATCAAGGCCGGCGAGTACGAGGTCCCGGCCCATATCTCGATGCTGGGGCTGCTCGACCTGCTGCAATCGGGCAAGCAGGTGCAGCGCCGCCTCACCATCGTCGAAGGCATGACGACGGCGGAGGTGATCGACCTGGTCAAGAACACCGCAGCGCTCTCGGGCGAGATCACGCTCGACCTCAAGGAGGGCGATCTCCTGCCCGAGACCTACTTCTATTCGCGCGACGACACCCGCGACGGGCTGCTGATGCGCATGAAGGAGGCGATGGACAAGACGCTGGACGAGGCCTGGCGCAAGCGCGCCGCCGGCCTGCCGCTGGCCAATCGCCGCGACGCGTTGATCCTGGCCTCGATCGTCGAGAAGGAGACCGCGGTTCCTGCCGAGCGGCCGAAGGTGGCCGCCGTCTACATCAACCGCCTGCGCCGGCGCATGAAGCTCGAGAGCGATCCGACGACGATCTACGGCATCACCCAGGGCAGGGTGCCGTTCACCCGCGAACTGACGCGCGCCGACCTGCAGTCGAACTCGCCCTACAACACCTACGTCGTCACCGGCCTGCCACCCGGCCCGATCTGCAATCCCGGCCGCGCCTCGATCCTGGCGGCGACCAATCCGGCGCGCGACCGCGCGCTGTGGTTCGTGGCCGACGGATCGGGCGGGCACGCCTTCGCCATGACGCTGGCCGAGCACAATCGCAACGTCGAACGCTGGCGGCAGATACAGCGCGAGCGCGCCGAGCAGCAGCTGCAGTCGCAGACGCCATCGAGCGCGCCCGGCGCACCGTCCCTGCCTCCTCCCGGCCAGCAGCGCCCGGCGCCGAGACCGTGAGCCATGCCGTTTGTGCTGGCCCTGGTCATCCTGGCCGTCGGCGCTCTCGGCATCGCCTGGTTCCTCCGTGCCAATCCGTCATCGATCGCGCGCGGCATGCGCATGGTGTTGGTCGTCGTGGGTGCGATCGCCGTCGGCGGCATGCTGATCTTCGGCCTGCGCTTCCTGCCGAGCCTGCTGCCCGAGCTGTTCGGGCTGGCCGGCCTGGTGATCACCGGCCTGATCGCCCGCGCCCTGCGCAACCGGCCGTCCGGCGGCTTCAGCGCGCCCGGCTCGGCAAAGCGCACCGAGGTCCGCACCTCCTTCCTGCAGGCGTGGATCGACCACGGCACGGGTGATGTCGGCGGCACGGTGCTCGCCGGACGCTTCGCCGGGCGCACGCTGGACCAGCTCTCGGACAGCGAGCTGCTGGACCTCCACGAAGAATGCCGGACCGACGCCGATTCGCTGCGCGTGATGGAGGCCTATCTCGATCGGCGGCTGAACGTCGACTGGCGCACGGCGCGGCAGCCACCGCCCCGCGGACACAGCAGTGACATGACGCGCGAGGAGGCGCTTGCGGTGCTGGGGCTGGCCGAAGGCGCCAGCGAGGAGGAGATCAGGGCCGCGCATCGCCGCCTGATCCGCCGCACGCATCCCGACGCCGGCGGCACCGCCGACCTTGCCGCCCGCATCAATCGCGCAAAGGACGTGCTGGTCGGTGGCTAATAAGTGGTTGAACTTGCGGGGTCTTCCCGGGCGTGGCAACAACCTGCCTCCTGGTGAGTGAGCACCAAAGAGGTCGATGAAGCATGCCGCAGCGTGTCCGCAAAGCCGTCTTGCCCGTGGCGGGGCTGGGTACCCGTTTCCTGCCCGCCACCAAGGCGATGCCCAAGGAAATGCTGACGGTCGTGGACCGGCCCCTGATCCAGTACGCGGTCGAGGAATGCCTGGCGGCGGGTATCGAGGAATTCGTGTTCGTCACCGGCCGCAACAAGAGCGCCATCGAGGACCACTTCGACGCCGCCTATGAGCTCGAAGCGACGTTGAACGAGCGCGGCAAGAAGAATGAGCTGAAGCAAACCCAGGATGCCGCCATCAAGCCCGGCAACGCGGTCTTCACGCGCCAGCAGCGGCCGCTCGGCCTCGGCCATGCCGTGTGGTGCGCGCGCGACTGGATCGGCCGCGAGCCGTTCGCCGTGCTGCTGCCCGACGAGCTCACGATCGACTCGCCGAGCTGCACGGCGCAGCTCGTGGCGGCGCACGACCGGACCGGCGGCAATGTCGTCGCCGTGATGGACGTGCCGCGCGAGCAGACAAAGAGCTACGGCATCGCCGCAGTGAAGGCCGCGAAGGACGGACTGCAGGAGATCACCGGCCTGGTCGAGAAGCCCAAGCCCGAGGCCGCGCCGTCGACGCTCGCCATCATCGGCCGCTACGTGCTGGTGCCCGAGGTCTTCGATCATCTCGACAAGCATGAGACCGGCGCCGGCGGCGAGATCCAGCTCACCGACGCCATGGCCAAGATGATCGGCAACAAGCCGTTCCATGCCTTGACCTATGCCGGCCAGCGCTACGACTGCGGCAGCCGGCTGGGATTCCTCGAGGCCAATGTCGCCGTCGCGCTCAACCGCCCGGACACTTCTTCGGATACGCGGGCGCTGCTCGGCCGCCTGCTGAAAGGCTAGCTTCCATGCGTATCGCCATGATCGGCTCGGGCTATGTCGGACTGGTATCCGGCGCCTGCTTCGCCCAGTTCGGCCATGATGTCGTCTGCGTCGACAAGGAGGAGGGCAAGATCGCCCGCCTGCTCAAGGGCGAGATGCCGATCTATGAGCCCGGCCTCGACAAGCTGGTCGCCGACAACGTCAAGGCCGAGCGGCTCTCCTTCAGCACCAGGCTCGGCGATGCCGTGGGCAACGCCGATGCCGTGTTCATCGCCGTCGGCACGCCCACCCGGCGCGGCGACGGCCATGCCGACCTGACCTACGTCTACGCCGCCGCCGCCGAGGTGGCCGACGCCATCCGCAGCTACACCGTGGTGGTGACCAAGTCGACCGTGCCGGTCGGCACCGGCCGCGAGGTCGCGCGCATCATCCGCGAGACCCAGCCGGCGGCCGAGTTCGACGTCTGCTCCAACCCCGAGTTCCTGCGCGAGGGTGCGGCGATCGAGGACTTCATGAAGCCCGACCGCGTAGTCATCGGCGTCGACACCCAGCGGGCGCGCGACGTGATGGCCGCGGTCTACCGGCCGCTCAACCTGATCCAGACGCCGATGGTCTTCACCAACATCGAGACGGCCGAGGTCACCAAGTACGCCGGCAACGCCTTCCTCGCCACCAAGATCACCTTTATCAACGAGATCGCCGATCTGTGCGAGAAGGTCGGTGCCGACGTCCACGACGTCGCGCGCGGCATCGGGCTGGACGGCCGCATCGGCCGCAAGTTCCTGCACCCCGGGCCGGGCTTCGGCGGCTCGTGCTTCCCCAAGGACACGCTGGCGCTGGCCTACACCGCCCGCGAGGTCAACGCGCCGCAGACCATCGTCGAGCAGGTCATCGAGGTGAACAACGCGCGCAAGAAGCGCATGGCCCACAAGGTCATCGAGTTCTGCGGCGGCTCGGTGCAGGGCCTGAACGTCGGCGTGCTCGGCCTCACCTTCAAGCCCAATACCGACGACATGCGCGACGCGCCGTCGCTCGACATCGTGCCGGCGCTGCAGGCGGCAGGCGCGAAGATCGTCGCCTTCGATCCCGAGGGGATGACGGAGGCGGGCAAGCTCTTCAAGAACGTCACCTTCGCCAAGACCGCCTATGACGCGGCGTTCGAGGCGGACGTCCTGGTCGTGATCACCGAATGGCACGAGTTCCGCGGCCTCGACCCGCGGCGCATCAAGCAGGTCATGCGCCAGCCGCGCATCGTCGACCTGCGCAACATCTTCAATCCCGAGGAGATGCGTGGCCTGGGCTTCACCTATGAGGGGGTAGGCCGACCCCAGCCGCGCAACTGACGTCCCTGTTCATCGGAGCCTTTGAATGAGCCAGACCGCTCACACGTTCGACCCGACCATCCTGCGCGAGTACGACATCCGCGGCGTCGTCGGCAAACAGGTCCACGCCGCCGACGCGCGCGCCATCGGCCGCACGTTCGGCACCATCGTGAAGCGGAAGGGCGGCAAGCGCGTGGCGCTGGGCTACGATGGCCGGCTGAGCTCGCCCGAACTGGCGGCGGCCTGCATCGAGGGCCTGACGGCGGCCGGCGTCGACGTGGTCAATATCGGCCTGGCGGCGACGCCCATGCTCTATTTCGCAGTCTATCATCTGGACGCCGACGGCGGCATCCAGATCACCGGCTCGCACAATCCGCCCGATTACAACGGCTTCAAGATGATGATCGGCAAAAAGTCGTTCTTCGGCGAGGAGATCCAGAAGCTCGGCGCCATGGCGGGCAAGGCCGACTGGGAAAGCGGCCAGGGCAAGACAGAGAAGAAGGACATCCTCGCCGACTATGCGGCACGGCTCCTGAAGGACGTGAAGCCCGGCAAGAAGCTCAAGGTCGCCTGGGATACCGGCAACGGCGCCGTCGGCGTGTCGATCCGCGCCGTCGTCGACAAGCTCGAGGGCGAGCACTTCGTGCTGAACGAGACGGTTGACGGCACCTTCCCGGCACACCATCCCGATCCGACGGTGCCGAAGAACCTCGAGCAGCTGATGGCTGAGGTGAAGAAGCGCGGCTGCGACCTCGGCATCGCCTTCGACGGCGACGGCGACCGCATCGGCGCGATCGACGGCAAGGGCCGCGTGCTGTGGGGCGACCAACTGCTGGTGCTGTGGTCGCGCGACGTGCTGAAGAACCATCCCGGCGCGACCATCATCGCCGACGTCAAGGCGAGCCAGGTACTGTTCGACGAGATCGCCAAGGCCGGCGGCAAGCCCATGATGTTCAAGACCGGCCATTCGCTGATCAAGGCCAAGATGGCCGAGATCAAGTCGCCGCTGGCCGGGGAGATGAGCGGGCACGTGTTCTTCGGCGACATCTTCTACGGCTTCGACGACGCGCTCTATTGCGGCCTGCGCCTGCTCAACATCGTGGCCAACAGCCAGGAGAGCCTGGCCGACATGCGCGATGGACTACCCCAGCCGATCAACACGCCCGAGCTGCGCTTCGACTGCGCCGACGAGCGCAAGTTCGGCGTGGTCGAGGAGGTGAAGGCGCGCCTTAAGACGGCGGGCGCCAAGTTCTCCGACATCGACGGCGTGCGCGTCAGCACCAAGGACGGCTGGTGGCTGCTGCGTGCCTCCAACACGCAGCCCGTGCTGGTGGCGCGCTGCGAGGCGGCCGACCAGGCCGGATTGGACCGGCTCATGGTCGACCTCAAGGCGGCCCTGTCGGCGAGCGGCGTCACGCTCCCGGACGACGCGGGCAGCGGACATCACTGATGCACTTGCCGGACCGGCTTGCGCGCCTCCAGCGATGACCACTTTCTTCTTCTACGGCACGCTGCTCGATCCCGACGTCATGGCGCTGGTGATCGGGCGGCGGCTGCCGCCGTCGGCCTTCGTGCCGGCGATCCTGCCCGGTCATTCGCGACGGCGGGCCAAGGGTGCGACCTATCCCGTCGTGGTGCGCGACGCGGCCGACCGGGTGCAGGGCGTGGTGGTCGGCGGCCTCACGTCGCGCGATGTGGCGCGGCTCGCGGCCTATGAGGGGCCAGGCTATCGGATCGCGCAGCTGAAGGTGCGGATCGGCGGCGAGCTCTTGACGGTGTCGGTGTTCGAGCCGATCGTGGCGCGTCTGCAGCCGTCGACGTCGCCGTGGGACTACGCGCTATGGAGAGGCCGCCACAAGCGGCCCTTCGTCGGTCGGCTGAGGCGGGCGCTCAGCGCGCGTTAGGCGTGTTCCAGGCGGTGACCTGGATCGCCGAGCAGTAGATTTTCTTCTTCTCCAGCCGCTTGCAGCCATCGACGGCCTGCGCTTGCGAGAGATTGGTCAGGCGGGCGCGGTGGAAGGTCTTGTTGGCCATCTGCACCTCGTCGACGGCAGCCGTGAGCGAGCGCATGTCGACCAGCGTCGAGGAGGCGCGCTCGAGGGCGAGCTGTGCCGCCTGCGGATCGTTGAACGAACCAACCTGGATCACCCAGCTGCCGATCGGCGGACCGTTGGGCGCCGCGCTGCCCTCGGCCGGCGGCGGCACGGCGGGGCCGGCAACACGCTGGCCGGTTTGCGCCTGGGGCTGCGGGGCAGGCGGCGGCGCGGCGGCCGTGAAGCCGGCCAGCGGCTGGGCATTCGCCACCGCGAGCCGCGGCGTGCTCTCGGGAATGATCAGGCTGGGATCGAAGTTCGCCGACGTGTAGCGCGCCGACGGCGGCTTGCGGATGTTGGTCCAGCCCGACAGCCGCATGGTCGCCGCCGTGGCAAAGCCCTGGTCCATCAGCATCGCCATCATGCGGTCGCGCTGGCCGGCGCTGTCGCCGCCCATCACCACGCCGATCAGGCGGCGGTTGTCGCGCATCGCCGACATCACGAGGTTGAAGCCCGAGGCGTTGGTGTAGCCGGTCTTCAGGCCGTCGGCGCCTTCGTAGGAGCCGAGCATGCGATTGTGGTTCTCCAGGGTGCGGCCGCGATAGGGCCAGCTCTGCACCGAGAACACCGGATAGTAATGCGGGAAGTCGCGCATCAGCGCGAAAGCCAGCCGCGCCATGTCGCGCGCCGTCGTCACCTGCTCGCGGTTGGGTAGGCCGGAGGCGTTGCGGAACACCGTCTGCGTCATGCCGAGCTGGCGCGCCTTGTTGGTCATCATCACGGCGAAGCTCGCCTCGTCGCCGCCCAGCGCCTCGGCCAGCACCATGGCCGCGTCGTTGGCCGAGCGCGTCACCAGCGCCATCGTGGCGTCGCGCACGCTGACGGTGCCGCCCGGCGGCAGGCCCATCTTGGTCGGCGGCGCGTTGAGGGCGTTGATCGACACGGGCAGGCCGTCGCCCAGCGACAGGCGGCCCGAGTCGAGCGCCGAGAAGGTGAGGTAGATCGTCATCAGCTTGGTGAGCGACGCCGGATGACGAAGTCCGTCGGGCTGATCGGACGAGAGCTCGCGCCCGCTGGTGGCGTCGAGGATGATGTAGGCGTCACGGCCATCGACGGCGGGGTTGGCGACCCAGCTCGAGGCGGCGGCCGGCCGTACGGCCTTGGCCTTGCCGGTCGGCGCCGCCCGTTTCACCGGCGGCGACTGCGCATTGGCATTGCCGGGGAGGAGCGCAGCAACAAGAAAGCACGCTGCGGCAAGCAGGGAGAGACCGGCCGCGATGCGACGGAGAGGGGATGTCATCGCAATTACGCCATTACCAAAGTCTATATTTTTGTGCCCAAGCAAAGACTTAGAGGCAGTTCCTCGACAATACTCATATTTGTGGGGTTATGCAACTTTTTACCCGCCGCCTTGATGCCCAACTTACGGTGGAAGCTGGTCGAAGGATTGTCCCGCCCCCAGGACGGAGAGTTCTCGATGAAATGGATGTTTGTGGCTGCGTTCGGGCTCGCCTTCGCAGTGTCCCCGATGGCCTCGGCCCAACGGCCTGACCGTTATGTCGATCCGCCGATCGTGCGCAGCTTCAACTGGTTCGCCTTTGTCGGCGGCGACGATATCCGGGCCAATTGCGGCAAGGACGGGCGCAATCGCATGCGCCTGATCTACAACGCGATCTATTCCGAGCAGGTCCGGACCTACGAGCTGTTCCTGCAGCCCGACGGCACGGCCGGCCTCGGCATCGGCGTGCTGGCCGACCAGGGCGTGGTGTCGAACCTCCTGATCAACAACGGCGGCGACGCGCTGAAGCCGTGGAGCATGCGGCGCGGCGAGCGCATCCTGAACGTCGGCGAGACGCGGGACCTGATGGCGGTGTTCCAGGAGAGCGCCGCCTTCGGCCCGCCGCGCGACGGCATGCGCCTGCCCGACGTCGACTTCTGGTGGACGGTCGCCTCCTGCCGCGACGGCGTGTGGGGTTTCCAGGCCTATCACTATCCTACGGACGGCTTCCTCAACGTGAAGTTCGCCCAGAAGCTCTTTTCGTTCGATACCGTCCAGGTGCCGGTCAATCCGCCACGCAAACTGGTGCCGGCCGAGCTGCGCCGCGATCCCAACGCGCCGGTCAATCACATGAATGCGAACCAGTGGACGCTGACGGTCGGCAGGAACGGGCTGCGGCCGAGATAGGCGCCCTTTTGCCTTTATGTATGGTTTTTGCCGGCTGGGTGCATCGAGCGGGTATTTGGCGTGAGTGTTGCTCCGCGGCTACTTGTGGGCGACCGGTTGCGGGCCGAGGTAGCGGAATCCCCGGCGGTCCCTATATAATTCCAATGGTTCGGCTTCTTTGGGGATTGTGATCCGGACAATGGACTCTGTGCGTATCGACTGCGAATGGCGCCCCTCATTGCGCTTTGAGGGCGGCGACCGACTGGGCGGGCCCAACGAACCCCCCGGCGGTCCGCCGCAGCAGCTGCCGCGTCGCGACGAGGGGGAAGGCGACGGCGAAGGCCGCAGCGGGGCGCTGACGCTGACCCGCACCCGCACGAAGAAGCCGTCGATGTATAAGGTATTGATGTTGAACGACGATTACACGCCGATGGAATTCGTCGTCGACGTCTTGCAACACATCTTCCAGAAGAACCGCGATGAAGCCACCCAGATCATGCTGCACGTCCATCAGAAGGGCGTCGGCGTGTGCGGCGTCTACACCTACGAGATCGCCGAGACCAAGGTGACCCAGACGGTGGATTACGCCCGTAAGAACCAGCATCCTCTCCAGTGTACCCTGGAGAAAGAGTGAACCTGAACGCGAGTAGTACGTTGTTCCTTCAGTCGAGGTAGTTCGATGTCCATGCTGTCCAAGAACCTCGAGAGATCCCTCCACCGCGCCTTCGGGCTCGCCGGGGAACGCCGCCACGAATACGCGACACTCGAGCACCTGCTCCTGGCGATGACCGAGGACGACGATGCTGTTCCCGTCCTCAAGGCCTGCGGCGTCGATATCGACCGCCTGCGGCACGATCTGGAAACCTTCATCGACAATCGCCTGAAGGGCATCATCACCCAGAATCCTAGCGAGCCCCTGCCGACCGCGGGCTTCCAGCGCGTCGTCCAGCGCGCTGCGGTGCACGTGCAGTCGTCGGGTCGCAAGGAAGTCACGGGCGCCAACGTGCTGGTGGCGCTGTTCTCGGAGCGCGACAGCCATGCCGTGTCGTTCCTCGAGAACCAGGGCATGACCCGGCTCGACGCCGTCGACTACATCAGCCACGGCAAGGCCAAGGTCCCGGGCCGCGCGCGCACCCGCCGGGTCTCGGGCTCGGAGGAGGAGAATGGCGGCGAGGCCGCGGTCAAGCAAGGCAACGAGGCCCTGGCTGCCTACTGCGTCGACCTCAACCAGAAGGCGCGCGAAGGCCGCGTCGATCCGCTGATCGGCCGCGAGCACGAGGTCGAGCGCACCATCCAGGTCCTGTGCCGGCGCACCAAGAACAACCCGCTCTATGTCGGCGAGCCCGGCGTCGGCAAGACGGCGATCGCCGAGGGCCTGGCGCGCAAGATCGTCGAGGGCGAGGTGCCGGAGGTGCTGAAGGAGTCGGTGATCTACGCGCTCGACATGGGCGCGCTGCTGGCCGGCACGCGCTATCGCGGCGACTTCGAGGAGCGGCTGAAGGCCGTGCTGTCGGAACTCAAGAAGAAGCCCAACTCGGTTCTGTTCATCGACGAGATCCACACCATCATCGGCGCCGGCGCCACGTCGGGCGGCTCGATGGATGCATCGAACCTGCTCAAGCCATCGCTGCAGTCGGGCGAGCTGCGCTGCATCGGTTCGACGACCTACAAGGAATACCGCAACTACTTCGAGAAGGATCGCGCACTGGTCCGCCGCTTCCAGAAGATCGACGTGCCGGAGCCTTCGATCGCCGACGCCGTCGAGATCATGAAGGGGCTGAAGCCGGTCTACGAGAAGCACCATCACGTCACCTACACCGACGATGCCATCAAGGCCTCGGTCGAGCTGGCGGCGCGCTACATCCACGACCGCAAGCTGCCCGACAAGTCGATCGACGTGATCGACGAGGTCGGCGCGGCGCAGATGCTGCGCACGCCCGATATGCGCAAGTCGACCATCGACGTGCCCGACATCGAGGAGATCGTCGCCAAGATCGCCCGCATCCCGCCCAAGAGCGTGTCCAAGGACGACACCGAGATGCTGCGCAACATCGACCGCGACCTGAAGACCGTGGTGTTCGGCCAGGAACGGGCGATCGACCAGCTCTCGGCCGCCATCAAGCTCGCGCGCGCGGGCCTGCGTTCGCCTGAGAAGCCGATCGGCTCCTACCTGCTGGCTGGTCCGACTGGCGTCGGCAAGACCGAGGTGACGCGCCAGCTCGCGCGCCTGCTCGGACTCGAGCTGATCCGCTTCGACATGTCGGAGTACATGGAGCGGCACTCGGTCTCGCGCCTGATCGGCGCCCCGCCGGGCTATGTCGGCTTCGACCAGGGCGGCCTGCTGACCGACCAGGTCAACCAGCATCCGCATTGCGTCATCCTGCTCGACGAGATCGAGAAGGCCCATCCCGACGTGTTCAACGTGCTCCTGCAGGTGATGGACTACGGCAAGCTCACCGACCACAACGGCCGGACGGTGGACTTCCGCAACGTCATCCTGTGCATGACGACCAACGCGGGCGCGGCCGACATCGCCAAGCCGGCGCTGGGCTTCGGCCGCGAGGCGCGCCACGACGAGGACGACGAGGCGATCAACCGGCTGTTCGCGCCGGAGTTCCGCAACCGTCTCGACGCGGTGATCAAGTTCTCCAACCTCGGCCCCGAGAGCATGGGCAAGGTGGTGGACAAGTTCGTGGCCGAGCTCGAGGTCCAGCTTGCCGACCGCAAGGTGTTCATCGAGCTCTCCGACGGCGCGCGCCGCTGGCTGGCCGAGAAGGGCTACGACCGCCTGTTCGGCGCCCGGCCGCTCGCCCGCGTCATCCAGGAGCACCTCAAGAAGCCGCTCGCCGAGGAAGTGCTGTTCGGCAAGCTGAGCCAGGGTGGCGGCACTGTGCGTGTCGACACCAGGGGCGAGGGCGCGGCACAGGAGCTCGCCTTCACCTTCCTGCCGCCGGAGCGGGATGCCCTGCCGCCGGCCAATCAGGAACCTGTGCTGGCTGAGTGAGGCTCTTCCGACCGGTTTGGGTCGCGTTCCGGGCCGCGGTGATCGCCACCGCGGTCTTCTGGGTCATCCTGTTCATCATCGAGAACAGCGGCTGGGAGGTGCCGATGAGCATCGCCCAGCCGTTGGTGTTTTTGATCCTGTTCTTCTTCGGGATGCTGGTGGTGCGCCGGCATTGATGGGAGCGCGGGCCTCTGGCCCGCCTCATGTTCTTGGTCTTCTGGACCGCGCGCGTCCTCGCGCGCTCGTGATCATGAGCGCGCGAGGACGCGCGCGGTCCGGAAAATTATGAGCGGGCCAGAGGCCCGCGCTCCCATCAATCGCCGGCGGCGATGTTCCGTTCGGCGGCGATGCCGGCAAAGGTCTCGACAGTCCGGTCGAACAGCCTGGCGAAGCCTGCTCCGTCGAGGCCGACGGAGTCGAAGCCCAGCTCGCGCAGCCGTGCCGCCACGGCCGGATCCTTCAGCACGGCGAGCACGGCCGCGTGCACCCGCGCCACGGCCGGCTCGGGCGTTCCCTTCGGCGCCAATAGTCCCTGCCAGGTCGTTTGCACGAAACCCGGGGCCACGGTCTCTGTTGCCGTGACCACATCCGGGAAGGCCGCCGGCCGCGCCTCGCTGGTGACGCGAGCGCCACGAGATGACCGGCGCGCGCCTGCTGGGCGCCGGCGGAGAAGGTGACCACGCCGGCATCGATGGTTCCGGCCAGAAGATCCTGCAGCAGCGGACCGCCGCCGCGATAGGGCACGTGGGTAACGCGGACGTCGCCGGCCGCGCGCAGCAGCAGCTCGCTGGTGAGGTGCTGCGAGCTGCCGAGGCCGGGCACGCCGACGTTTAGCTTGCCGGGCTGGGCCTTCGCGGCAGCGACGAAGTCCTGGATCGACTTGAGGCCCGAATTCGGATGCGTGAACACGCCTTGCGGTGCGGAGATCGCGAGCGTCACCGGCACGAAGGCCGGACGCAGCGCCGGCGCGCCGGCCATCGGCAGGGCTTCCGTTGCCGCGAAGGTGTCGTTCACCAGCGCGAGCGTGTAGCCGTCCGGCGCGGCGCGTGCCGCACTTTGCGTGCCGACGCGGCCCGAGCCGCCGCCGATATTCTCGATCACGACGCTCTGGCCGAGCTCGTTGGCGAGCGGCGCCTGGACAGTGCGGGCGAAGGTGTCGACGCCGCCGCCGGGCGGCCAGGGCACGATGAGGCGCACGGCGCGCGACGGATAGACGTCCTGGGCGCGCACGATGGCCGGCGTGGCGAGTGCAGGAAGAGCGGCGAGGAGAAGGCGTCGCCTGAGCATGGTTCTGTCTTTCGTGATGAGGGGCGTTACCAGTCGCCGCCCAGTCCCAGCAGGCCGAGCGCCTCGCGGCGCAGGCGCAGCAACTCGGGATGGTCGCGATGGCGCGGGAAGGGCAGGTCGACGGCGAGGTCGGCGCGTATGCGCGCCGGCCGATCGCTGAACACGATGACGCGGTTGGCGAGCAGCAGCGCCTCCTCGACGTCGTGGGTCACCATCAGGACGGTGAAGCCGCGCGCCTGCCACAAGCGCGTCAGCTCGCCCTGCATGGCGAGCCGCGTCAGGCTGTCGAGCTTGCCCAGCGGCTCGTCGAGGATCAGCAGGCGCGGATCGTTGACCAGCGCGCGGGCGAGCGACGCGCGCTGCGCCATGCCGCCCGAGAGCTGGTGCGGATAGGCTTTGGCGAACTTCTGCAGGCCGACCAGCCCGAGGGCGTCGTCGACGCGGTGCTTGTGCAGCTTCAACAGCCCGCGCGTCTCGAGGCCGAGCGACGCATTGCGCCAGACGGTGCGCCAGGGATAGAGCGTCGGATCCTGGAACACCACGACGCGGGACGGATCGGGCCCCAGCACCTCGACGTCGTCGACCAGCAGATGGCCGCGTCGCGGCCGGTCGAGGCCGGCGACCAGGCGCAGCAGGGTCGACTTGCCGCAACCGCTCGGGCCCAGCAGGGCGACGAACTCGCCCGGCGATGCGCGCAGCGACACATCCTCGAGGACGGGAAGGTAGTCGCCGTGCAGGACGAAGCCGTGATCGATGTTGCGTACGTCGAGCGCGGTGCCTGCGATCGTGTCCACTGGCTTGTGGGCAAGCGCTACCATTTGACGAGTCCCTTCTGCCAGGCCAGCAGGCGATCACGCAGGCGGAACAGCAGGGTGATCAGCGTCGAGCACATCAGCGCCATGACGAGCAGGGCGCCGTACATGTTGGCGTAGGCCGCCCAGCCCTGTGCCCATTGCAGGTACCAGCCGAGGCCCGACTTCACGCCCAGCATCTCGGCCACCACCAGCACGGCGAACGACGAGCCCAGGCCCATGAACAGGCCGACGAAAACGTGCGGCAGCGCTGCCGGAATCGCCACCTTCAGGATCAGGAAGCGCGGGCTGGCGCCCAGGGTGCGGGCCACGTCGTAGTAGGCGGTCTGCACGCCGGCGACGCCCGACCAGGTCAGCACCGCCAGCGGAAAGGCCGTGGCGAGCGCGATCAGGAAGGTGCTGGCACTGCCGCTGGTCGGGAAGATGAAGAAGGCGAGCGGCAGCCAGGCGGTGGCGGGCAGGGGACCGACAACGCGCATGATGGGATGGATCCAGTAGCCGACCCTGGGGGACCAGCCGAGCGCCACGCCGATCACGAAGCCGACGGCCGCGCCGATGGCGAAGCCGCGGATCAGCAGCAGCACGGAGTTCAGCAGGCTGTCGCCCAGCCGCCGCCAGTCGTCGGTGTAGACCTCGACGAAAGCCTGCGGCGAGGGGAAGAACGGCAGCGGCAGCAGGTCGAGCTTGGCCGTGACGATCTCCCAAGCGGTGATCGCAACGGCCAGTGCCACCAGCCACGGCGCGACGCGGCCGATCTCGGCAACCCGGAGGGAGAACCGTCCGAGAGCCGCGGCGATCAGCAATCCGGCGCCAAGCACCAGGGCGATGCCGCCCAATGTGCCGGTGCGCTCCAGTTCCTGGGCATCGGGCCAGGCGAGCACCAGGGCGGCGACGCCGAGCCACAGGACGCCGGCGACGGCGAGCAATCCCAGGGAGTGAGGTCGCTCGTCGCCGCCGGCCAGTACCGCGCCCGACGACCGGTTGGGCGCGGCTTCCGCGATTGATGTCATTCGCCCGGCCTCCTCAGCTCAGCACGTCGGCGGTGACACGCGCGGCATACTTCTGGATGTCGGTGCTCTGCTTGAATACCGCGATCCGCTTCAGCTCTTCCCCGTAGAGCGCGATCTGGCTGCGCAGGTCGCCGGCCAGCGGATTGTCGTGATGCGTATGGCTCTTGAGCATGGCCGTGAGCTGCTCGACCGGTGCCTTGGCATGCGGTGCGAACACGGCGGCCGCGGCCTCGGGATTGGCGGCGACCCAGACCTGCGCCTCGAGCAGCGACTGCACCAGCGCCGTCGCGACCGGCTTCTCCTGGCGGATCAGCGTGCCGCGGATACCGAGCACGCAGCAGGTGCGATGGGCGTACTCGCCGGAAAGGTTGTTGGCGACCTCGGTGAGACCGTCGCGTTCGCGCGCCATCCAGCCCAGCGGATCGCCTTGGCAGAAGGCCTGGACCTCGCCCTTCTTCAGGGCGACCGGCAGCACGTCACCCGGGAAGACGCGCCATTCGACCTCCTTGTTGGGATCGACGCCCGCCTCGTGCAGCATGATCGAGAAGAAGTTGCGATCGGGCGCCGCGAGATCGGTGACGCCGATCGCCTTGCCCTTGAGGTCGGCGATCGTCTTGATGCCGCTGTTGGGCGCGGAAAACAGCCGCATGCAGCCGCCATGGATGCCAGCCGCGATCTTGACGTCGAAGCCACCTTCCAACGGCTTCAGCCAGCGCAGCGCCATGCCGACGCCGGCATCGGCCTTGGCCGTGGCGATGGCTTCCAGCAGCTGATCGGTCGAGCCGCCGAAATTGACCAGTTCGACGTCGAGATTGTGGCGCGCGAAGTAGCCTTTTTCCTGGGCGACCGCGACACCCACGGTGCAGATGGCGGTGGCGTTCCAGGTGAGCTTCAGCGAGCGCTTTTCGGGCAGCACGACCGGCGTGCCGAACGAGGCGCGGCAGATGGCCGGATCGAACTCGACCGGCGATGCGCCGACGAAGGCGCGCTGGGCCAGCACGCCGGCCGGGAGCAGGGTGCCGCCGACGGCGGCGGCGCGCAGGAAAGTGCGTCGGGTGGGAAAGCGAAACATCGCGGGGTACTCCAGGAACGCGAACGGGAAGAGCGAAGGCGCGTTTACGCGCCGGCAGCGGTCAGCTGCGACAGCAACAGGACGGAAGGCGGGTGAAGGGGTTGCTCGTCATGGCCGCAGCATCGTTCGATCGACGGGCGCGGGAAATAATTCGGAAAACCAAAGATTCGGCCGATGCAGAAAGCATCTTCTGTGAAGCCGCCGACTCGCGACCGACAACTGTTGCAGCCGTAACGTCGGTGTAATCGCCGCGCGCCGCTGGGTCAGCGCGGCGTAACCGTGCGTGGCGGAGAATCTCCGCGCAGGCACAAGCCTGAAGGAGGAAGCCCATGAACATAAGCAAAGCCATCGCCGCAACGATCGGGTTCGCTCTCGTGCCGACCTTCGCGTCCGCGGCGGTCATCGGCGGCACCTACTACGCGCCGCAGTACAACTGGAGCGAGTTCTTCGCCGTCGCCGACCATCATGATTTTCATGTCGTGCTCGCCGGCAACCCGTTCCCCGGCAGCGATATGGGCGCCACCGCTCGCGATCTGCTGCCGGCGATGCAGGCGGCCAAGCCGCGGCCTGCGCTCACCTTCGCCTACGACATTGCCGCGCCGACGGACCAGCCCGACTATCGGCTGGTGCTGGTGTTCGACCCCGCGCGCGACCTCGGCTCGAAGGAGGTCTGCAACGGCGTCAGCCGGTTCGAGCCCGGACGGCCGGGCCGCTTCTATGCCTACGCCGTGTACTGCCGCAACAACGTCCCGATGTCGGAGACGACGGCCTGGACATCGGCCAGCGCCTCCAACGATCCCCGTATCGAGAGCCTGTTCCGCCAGCTGTTCATGGTGGTGTGGCCGGATTCCCACGCGATGAGGCCGCAGGTGGGCGAAGGCACCAATCGCCGGTAGGAGGACGGCGGACCGCTACTCGTTCCCCTTGCGGAAGGGCGAATACTGCTGGAGCGCCTCGATCTCCTGCTCGACGGCGGGGCGCTCCTGCTTCAGGAAATTGTCGACGGCGCGGCGGAAGCCGCCGTCGACGATCCAGTGGGCCGAGAAGGTCGGCACCGCCAGATAGCCGCGCTGAATCTTGTGATCGCCCTGGGCACCGGCCTCGACGCGCTGCAGGCCGTGGGCGATGGCATAGTCGATCGCTTGGTAGTAGCAGGCCTCGAAATGCAGGAAGGCGTGGCTCTCGAGGCAGCCCCAGTAACGGCCATAGAGCGTGTCGTCGCCCTTGAGGTTGAGCGCGCCTCCGACCGGGCGGCCGTCGGCCTCGGCCATCACCAGCACGACCTTGTCGGCCATGGTCGATCCCAGGATGTCGAAGAAGGAGCGCGTCAGGTAGGGCGAGCCCCACTTGCGGCCGCCCGTATCCATGTAGAAGGCGAAGAAGGCGTCCCAGTGCTCGGGCTCGATCTCCTCGCCGCAGAGCGCGCGCACGGTCAGCCCCTCGCGGCGCACCGATTCGCGCTCCTTGCGGATCGCCTTGCGCTTGCGCGAGGCCAGCGCGCCCAGAAAATCGTCGAAGCAGCCGTAGCCGTTGTTGTGCCAGTGGTACTGGCGGCCCAGCCGCAGCAGCCAGCCATGCTCGCCGAAACGCTTCCAGTCGGCCTCGGTGCAGAAGGTGGCATGCACCGAGCTGATGCGGTTGTCGCCGGCGATCTTGGCCAGCATGTCGATCATGGCGTCGGCGACGCCGTCGGCGTAGGGGCCGGGTCGCACGAACAGCCGCGGACCCGGCACCGGCGTGAACGGCACGGCGACCTGCAGCTTGGGATAATAGCGTCCGCCGGCGCGCTCGAAGGCCTGCGCCCAGCCATGGTCGAAGACGTATTCGCCCTGGCTGTGACCCTTGAGATAGAGCGGGGCGGCGCCCAGCAATGTGCCGTCCTCGGATTCGGCCAGCAGGTATTGCGGCTGCCAGCCGGTACGCCGGCCGACCGACTTGGAATCCTCCAGGGCCTTCAGGAACCCGTAGCTGAGGAAAGGGTTGCCGGCCGATCCCGGGGCCAGCGCGCAGGCGTCCCATTGGTCGGCTTCGACCGCGGAAAGCGACTCGATTACACGCAGGCCGATGGTCGGAGAGGCATCCGGCATGAAATGAGCATAGCGCGAAACGTGCCAGGAATTGCGCCGGGAATTTGACACGCAGTTATGTATTATTGGAAGCTCAGTCCCGACGCGTAACTCCATAACAAAAATTGAGCAGGGAGCGGGAGATGCGTTGTTGAAGGAGCCAGCCGACCTCGTCGGCCGGGAGGTCTCCGCCGTCGCATTCGCGCGCGACGGCGTCGAATTCCATTTCGACGGTCCGATTGTGCGCAGCCGCGGCGATCCACAAGTGGCCGTCGGCGAGGCCGTATACTGCTTTCCCAAGCCCGGTTCGCGCGACGCGCTCTGCCTGGTCATCGGTGCGACCGTCCAGTCGCTCAGCCTGGATGAGCCCCGCCATCTCGAGTTCACGACCAGCAACGGCTGCCGCGTCCGCCTGCCGCTGAGGGCAGGTGGTGTGCTGCATTTCAAGGCAGAGCGATTGCTGCAGGTCGGCTGAACGCTATTCAGCCGGCTTGTGCCGGCCGGCAAGATCGTCGGCGGAGCGGCTGAAACGCTTCTTTGTCCACAGGCCGACGCGATCGATGTAGACCAGCACCACAGGCACCACGACCAGGGTGAGCAAGGTCGAGCTCAGCAGGCCGCCGATCACGGCGTGGGCCATCGGCGCGCGCTGGCTGGCGCCTTCGCCCAGGCCGAGCGCCAGGGGCATCATGCCGAACACCATGGCGAGCGTGGTCATCAGGATCGGCCGAAGCCGGATCGAGCCCGCCTCGAGCAGCGCCTCGTTGACCGGCGTCCCGCGGGCGCGCGCCTGATTGAAGAAATCGACCAGCAGGATGGCGTTCTTGGTCACCAGGCCCATCAGCATGATGAAACCGATGGCCGAGAAGATGTTGAGCGTTGTGCCGGCGACCAGCAGGCCGAGGAACACGCCGATCAACGACATCGGCAGCGACATCATGATGGCGACAGGCTGCAGGAAGCTGCCGAACTGCGAGGCCAGGATCAGGTAGATCAGGATCACCGCCAGCAGCAGCGCCTGGCCGGCATAGGCGGCGCTTTCGGCCATGTCCTTGGTCGAGCCGCCGAACACGAAGCGGTAGCCGACCGGCAATGGAATGTCGGCCAGCAGCTTCTGCAGGTCGCTCGAGACCTCGCCGGCAGAGCGGCCCGAGACGTTGGCGGTGATCCACACCTCGCGATTGAGATCGCGGCGGTTGATCTGCGAGGCGCCGACGTCGCTCACGATGTCGGCGATCTGCGCAATGTGGACCATGCGCGGCAGGCCGTTGGGCTCGGTGCCGGCAGTGAACCAGATGCGCTGCAGGTCGGCCACGCCGGTGCGGTCGTCGAGCGGCAGGCGGACCATTACCGTGTAGTTCTCGCCGTCGGGCGCGCGCCACAGGCTGGTCTCGTCGCCGGCGAAGAGCGGCCTGAGCGACTGCGCCACCGCGGCGGAACCGAGGCCAAGGTCCGAAGCGGCATCGCGGCGCAGGCGCACCGAGAGGACGGGCTTGGCGGCCTTCAGATTGCGGTCGAGATCGACCAGACCGGGGATGCCGGCGGCGCGGCGCATGAGATCCTGCGAGATGCGGTCGAGCACCGCGATATCGGGCCCCTGCAGCGAGAGCTGCAGCATCTTCTGCACGCCACCGCCGGGGCCGCCGGGCACGTTGATCGACACCAGGATGCCGGGGATGCTGGCCAGCCGGTCGCGGATCGGCTGGGCGAGCTGGTTGGGCGAGCGCTTGCGCTGGTTCACAGGCGTGAGCTTGAGGTAGAGGCTCGCCGCATTCTTGCCGACGGAATAGCCGGTATTGACGGTGCCGTAGGTGTAGGCGACCTCGGGGAACTCGCGTACCGCCGCCTCGACCTGGCGCAGCTTGGCCTCGGTGTAGTTGAGCGAGGA
Organism: Reyranella sp.; assembly: GCA_019750135.1. GTDB lineage: Bacteria > Pseudomonadota > Alphaproteobacteria > Reyranellales > Reyranellaceae > Reyranella. The sequence goes on from JAIEOV010000065.1 coordinate 23,512, forward strand.
GCCCACCGGCGTCTCGATCGACACGACCTGCTCGCCGAGGTCGGCCTCCGGCACGAACTCGAAGCCGATGTACTTCGGCAGGGCGAAGCTGCCGACGAAGGTCGCGAGCGCGATCAGGAGCGTGAGCTTGGGCCAGCGCAGTGCCCAGCCGAGCACGCGCCGATAGACGGCATTGGCGCGTTCCTGGACGGCGTTGACGATGCGGGCGAAGCGGCCAGTGCCGTGGGCCTGGGGGTCGTACCAGATCGACGATAGCATCGGGTCGAGCGTGAAGGACACGAACAGCGAGATCAGCACCGCTGCCGAGACCATGACGCCGAACTGGAAGAAGAAGCGGCCGATGATGCCGCCCATGAAAGCCACGGGCAGGAACACCGCGACGATGCAGAAGGTGGTGGCGAGCACCGCCAACCCGATCTCGTCGGTGCCGTCCAAGGCGGCCTGGCGATGCGACTTCCCGAAGCCGATATGGCGCATGATGTTCTCGCGCACCACGATGGCGTCGTCGATCAGGATGCCGATCGCCAGCGACAGGGCCATCAGGGTGAGCACGTTCAGCGTGAAGCCGAAGGCCGCCATCACCATGAAAGAGCCGAACACCGAGATCGGCAGCGCCAAGCCGGTGATCACCGTGCTGCGCCAGGAGTGCAGGAACAGGAAGACGATGGCGATGGTGAGCAGGCCGCCCTCGATCATGGTCTGCTGCACGTTGTTGACCGAGTTCTGGATGCCGCGCGAGGCGTCGCGCACGATCTCGAGCTTCACGTCGGGCGGCAGCGTCTTCTGCAGGTCGGCCATCGCCTTGCGCACGCCGCGGGCGACCTCGATGGTGTTGGCGCCCTGGGTCTTGACGATGTCGACGGCGAGGGCCCGCTCGCCGTTCAGCAGGGCGACGTTCTCGCGCTCCTGCTCGCCATCGACCACCGTGGCGATCTCGCGCAGGTAGACCGGGGCCTGGCCGCGGCGGGCCACGATGAGGTCGGCGAAATTGCCCGGATCCTCGACCCGGCCGGTGACCTCGACCAGGCGGTCGTCGTTGCCGCGCTGCACGTTGCCGGCGGGAAAATTCTGGTTCTCGTCCCGCACGACCCGCAGGACGTCGTTCACGCCGACACGCAGCGAGTTCATCCGGCCGGGATCGAGGTCGATGTTGATCTGGCGCTTCACGCCGCCCGCGATCTTGGCGCTGCCGACGTCGCGCACGGTCTGCAGGCGCTTCACGATCACCTGGTCGGTGAGGGTCGTGAGGTCGCGCACCGAGCGGATATCCGAGCGAACCGCGATCGAGATCACCGGCTGGTCGTCCGGATTGTAGCGCTGGATCAGCGGCTCCTTCACTTCGGGCCGGAAAACGGCGCGGACCTGCTGGACCTTTTCGCGCACGTCCTGCAGGGCCACCGCCGACGGCACCGAGAGCTCGAACTCCGCGATGACGATCGACTGGCCCTCGAGCGAGCGCGACGACAGGCTCTTGATGCCGGCGACGGCGTTGACGGCTTCCTCGACCTTGCGGCTGATCTCGCTTTCCACCGTTTCCGGCGAGGCGCCGGGATAGTTCGTGGTCACCACCACGATGGGAAAGTCGACGTCGGGGAACTGGTCGATGCCGAGCTGGCGATAGGAGAACAGGCCCATCACCAGCAGCGCCACCATCATCATGGTGGCGAAGACCGGGTTGTCGACGGCGATCCGGGTGAGCTTCATGGTCTTAGTGTTCCGGACCGCGCGCATCCTGCGCGCTCATGTTCTTCCTGTTCGCGAGACTCATGAGCGCGCAGGACGCGCGCGGTCCGGAAGAGCATGACATGGCTCAACGAACCTCGAGGACCTTGACCGCCTGGCCGGCCTTCAGGCCGGGGAGGGGCGCGGCAACGACGGTCATGCCCGCTTCCAGGCCCTTGACCTCGACGAGCTCGCCGCGCGACCAGGTCCGCACGGCGCCGACCGTCTTCTTCACCAGGGTATTGTTCTCGACCACGAGCACGTAGTCGCCCTCGTCGTCCTTGCGCATGGAGATGGCCGGCACGGCAAGGGCATGACCCTTCTCGGCAACCACGACCGACCCGGTGGCAAACAGCCCGCCGCGAAGCGCCTCATGCCGGTCGCTGATCTCGACATAGACCGGGATGGAGCGCGAGCCCGCCTGCGCCGTCGGGCTGATGCGCGTGATCTGGCCGTGGAATTCTCGGTCTCCGAAGCCTTCCAGGGTCACGGTCGCGGCCTGGCCGACCTTGAGCCGCACGACGTCGGCCGCCGGCATCATGGCGGCGACTTCGACATGGCTGGTGTCGAGCAGGGCCAGGATCTTGCCGTCGATCGGCAGCGATTCGCCCTGGTTGGCGATGCGCTCGCCGACCACGCCGTCGAATGGGGCGCGGACCTCGGCGTCGGCCAGGTTCTTCCTGGCGACCTCGAGCTGGGCCTCCGACACGGCGACCATCGAGGCGCGGTTCTCGGCGGTCGACTTCGCCTGGTCGGCGGCCGATTGCGAGACGATGTTGCGATTGGCGAGCGTCTCCTTGTCGGCGCGGTCGCGGGCCGTCCAGCGCGCATCGGCGCGCGCTGCATCGAGGGCCGACTGCCGCTCGTTCACCTTGGCCTGCAGCTCGGTGGTCTCGAAGCGCGCCAGCACCTGGCCCTTGGTGACGCGGTCGCCCTCGCGCACCAGCACCTCGGCGAGCCGCCCGGCGACGCGGGCTTTCACGATCGTCTGGTCGATCGGCTGGGTGGTGCCGGTGAAGCGCACGACATCGACCAGGCCGCGCGGCTTGATCGTGTGCAGTTCGGCGGCGATCAGCTCGATCGGCCGCGCGCCCGGCTTGGCGGCCGTGGCGACGGCGGCGGCAGTGCCGGCGCCGTTCTTGCCTTTCCAAGCGAAGGCGCCACCCGCCAGAACGACAGCGGCGGCGAGGACGACGAGCAACACTTTACGCTTGGTAGTCATGCCCGCAGTCCTTTCAGGACGAAATCGAGATAGGCGTCGTAGAAGCGGTCGCTGTCGACCGGTTGGCTCTCGTCATAGGGCGCGATCGAGCGCAGCCACACGGCGTGCATGGCCAGCGGCTGGGCGAAGATGATCGCCGTCATGTCGATGTCGGCGATGGGCCTGAACTCCCCGCGCTCGACGCCGCGCCGCAGCATCTTGGCGAACAGGGCGCGGCCGCGCAGGTCGAAGTTGGAGCAGTAGAAGCGGGCCACGTCGGGGAAGTTGCCGGCTTCGGCCAGGATCAGCTTGATGACGCCGCCCACCGGGCTCTCGGCGAACTCGCGGAACTTGGCGACCAGCAGTCGCAGCAGCTCTTCCGTCGTGCCTTCGAAGGAATCGACCAGCTCGTTGGCGCGCACCAGCGGCTCGCCGATCCCCTCGACGATCACCGCCTTGAACAGCTCTTCCTTGTTCTTGAAGTAGAGGTAGGGGAGCCCTTTGCTGACGCCCGCCGCCTTGGCGACGTCGTCGAGCTTGGTCGCCGCGAATCCCTTGGTGACGAAAAGCTCGAGCGCCGCACGCGCGATCTCCGGTGCGCGGTCGTCCGGCCGGCGGGTTCGCGTTGTCGGCTCGTCGGTATCCGGCGAGATATTGACTGACTGGTCAGTATCCATGTTCCGCTATGTAGAGTGGAAACGAGGCTGCATCAAGCTGCTTTGCTTCCTTGTTCGCTCCACAAAGGCGCCATCGACAGGCCGCATTGGCTTGGTGAGGTGAAGGCTGTGGGGGAGAGTTGATGAATACTCAGCAAGTCCGGTCGATCATCGAGCTTTTTTCGGCAGCCACGGATTGGCGCCTGGGTGGAGGTGATGGGGACTGGGCCGCTGTCTCTGACCTCCACGAGATCGGAAGCCACGAGGTCCTGGAATGGGCGCTCGACCTGACGACAGCGGCCGAGCCTCGCGTTCGCGCCCGAGGCGCCGACATCCTCGGCCAGTTGGGCATCCCGAAACGGACATTTCCCGAAGAGTGCCTGGCGGGTGTCGTTCATCTCGCGACCCATGAGGCCGATCCCGACGTGTTGCAGGCGGCGGCCGCCGCGCTCGGCCATCTCGTCGATGCCAGGAGCACAGCCGCGCTTGCGCGAATGGCGGACAACGACGAGCCCGAGGTCCGACGCGCGGTCGCCTCAGCTCTCGGCGGACGGTCCACGCCGGAGGCGATCGCCACGCTCATCCGCCTCGCCCGTGATCCCATCGCGGAGGTAAGAGAGTGGGCCGCGTTCGGCCTGGGCGAACTGGGGACGCTCGACACCCCGGAGGTCCGCGCAGCGCTGCATCGGTGCCTCGATGATGAGGATGCGGAGGTCCGCTACGAGGCGATTCGCGGGCTTGCCCGCTGCGGCGATCTTCGTGCCGTGCAGTCCCTCATCGACGCGCTCGATGACCAGCCGCACAACTTCGCGCTCTTCCCGGCGGCGAAAGTCCTGCTGAAGCTGCCGCACGAATACGGCTCGCTGACCGCTGCCGACCTCATAGACGGCCTGCGGTCTCTCGTTGCGGCCCGAGGTGCTGCATAAAAGAAGTCCGGCAGACCTAAGTCGCCGGACCCGTACAGTTACGCCTTTCCGCCCCCAAAGGCGGGACGTCTTATTAACTTAAAGACTTGTCGTTAGAAGGTGGCTTCCGGTGGGGCCATGAGGGCACCCACGCGGAAGCCGAAAGGCGTTCGGTTAGAGGGGCCAAAGCTCGAGGCCTTGGCCTACGCCCTTTCCTTATTTACTGCTTCTTCTTCTTAGCAGCCTTCTTCTTAGCAGCCTTCTTCTTAGCAGCCATAACTGTCTCCTATGGTTAGCTTTGAGGCACCCAACCGTGGGCAACCCCGGGGTACGCGGGTACGCTCGTCACGCATGCTCAACTGCATCCAGTGGTGCCGCCGCAGGTCGTGCATTTGAGGCACGTCCCGTTGCGGACCATGGTGAAGTTGCCGCACTCCGGACAGGCATCCCCTTCGAAACCCTTGAGCTTCGCCTCGAGGGCGGAGCCAAGGGCGGAGGAGGATGCCTCTCCGACCGCGACGCTGAGGACGGCCGCCGAGGCGCCAGGCGCCAAAGCGACGGTTGAACCGTCCAACAGTTCGGTGGGCTGGGCGGCGGCAATGGCGACATTGCCGGCCGTCCGGCCGTTCAAGACGTAAAGGTTGCTGCGCACGTAGCCGACGCTCGCGATGCGGTTGACCGCCATGGCCGCGGCTTCGGCGGCAGTGGAGCCCGGCTCGGGAAGTCCCTCGACCTGGCCGCGGCCGACGCTGTCGGGCCTTAGGTCCGACTGCTCGACGTGGGCGAGGTCGGAGCGTCCCAGGTAGGAGATCGCGAGCTCGCGGAAGATGTAGTCGAGCACCGACGTCGACATCTTGATGGCGTCGTTGCCCTCGACGATCCCCGACGGCTCGAAGCGCGTGAAGGTGTAGGCCTCGACGAACTCTTCCAGCGGCACGCCGTACTGCAGGCCGATCGAGATCGCGATGGCGAAGTTGTTCATCACGCTGCGGAAGGCGGCGCCTTCCTTGTGCATGTCGATGAAGATCTCGCCGACCCGGCCGTCCTCGTACTCGCCGGTGCGCAGGTAGACCTTGTGGCCGCCGACGATCGCCTTCTGGGTATAGCCCTTGCGGCGCGGCGGCATGCTCTCGCGGCCGGCCCGCACCTCGCGCTCGACGATCCGTTCGACGATGCGCTCGGCAATGATCGGCGCACGCGCAGCCGGCGTCATCTCGGCAAGATCGTCGTTGGCGGCAAGGTCTTCACCCAATGCCATGGCCGACAGCGGTTGCGAGAGTTTCGAACCGTCGCGATAAAGAGCGTTGGCTTTCAGGCCGAGCTTCCACGACATCTCATAAGCCTTGCGGCAATCCTCGACCGTAGCTGCGTTGGGCATGTTGATGGTCTTGGAGATTGCGCCCGATACGAAAGGCTGGGCTGCAGCCATCATGCGTATGTGACTCTCAGCAGACAAGTAGCGAGTGCCATCTCGTCCACAGGGATTCGCACAATCGAACACAGAAAGATGTTCACGCTTGAGATCGCGCGCGCCTTCGATGCTCATCGTCCCGCACGCATGAGCGTTCGCAGCGGCGATATCGCTCTTGGAGAATCCGATGCGCATCAGCACGTCGAGCTTGGGATCGGCGAGCGTTTCGTCGTCGAGACCCAGCACGTCTCGGCAGAATGCATCGCCGAGCGTGTAGCGCGAGAAGGCGAAGCGGATGTCGAACGAGGTCGCGATCGACTTTTCCACACGCGCGATCGCCGCGCGGTCGAAGCCGCGGGCCGCCAATGTCTCGTGGTTGATCGTCGCCGCGCCGGCGAGCGAGCCGTGGCCGACGGCATGAGCGACGATGCGCTCGATCGCCGCCTGGTCGTAGCCCAGCGTCTCGAGCGCCTGCGGGACGGTGCGGTTGATGATCTTGAAGTAGCCGCCGCCCGCCAGCTTCTTGAACTTCACCAGGGCGAAGTCGGGCTCGATGCCGGTCGTGTCGCAGTCCATCACCAGGCCGATCGTGCCGGTGGGGGCGATGACCGAGACCTGGGCGTTGCGGAAGCCGTGCCGCTCGCCCATCGCCAAGGCCTTGTTCCAGGCCGCTTTTGCCGCCGCGACGAGGGGGGCGTCGGGGCAGTTGGCCGCGTCCAGCGGCTGCGGTGCGATCGACAGGCCTTCATACCCGGCCGTGTCGCCATGGGCAGCGCGGCGGTGGTTGCGGATGACCCGCAGCATGTCTTTGCGATTGGCGGTGTAGCCCGGGAAGGCACCCATCCACTCGGCCATCTCGGCCGACGTCGCATAGGCGGTGCCGGTCATGAGCGCCGTCAGCGCGCCGGCGATGGCGCGCCCCTGGGCGCTGTCGTAGCCCAGGCCGGACGACATCAGCAGGGCGCCGAGGTTGGCGTAACCCAGACCCAGCGTGCGGTAACGATAGGACAGCTCGGCGATCGTGCGCGACGGGTACTGCGCCATCATCACCGAGATCTCGAGCACAACTGTCCACAGGTGCGTGGCGTGCTCGAAGGCGGCGACGTCGATCGCACCGTCGGCCTGGCGGAACCGCATCAGGTTCAGTGACGCCAGATTGCACGCCGTGTCGTCGAGGAACATGTACTCCGAGCACGGGTTCGAGGCGTTGATGCGCCCCGACTGCGGGCAGGTATGCCAATCGTTGATGGTCGTGTCGTACTGCACGCCGGGATCGGCCGAGTGCCAGGCGGCTTCGGCGACGCTGTCCCACAGCGCGCGGGCGCTCACGGTCTTGGCGGCCTTGCCCGTCGTGCGCTCGGTCAGAGCCCACTCGCGGTCCTCTTCGACCGCCTTCAGGAAGGCGTCGCTGACGCGCACCGAGTTGTTGGCGTTCTGGCCCGAGACGCTGAGATAGGCCTCCGACTCCCAATCGATGTCGAAGGTCGGGAACTCGATATGCCGGTAACCCTGGCGGGCGAACTGGATGACCCGCTGGATGTAGTTCTCGGGCAGAGCGACCTGGCGCGCCGCGACGACGGCCCGACGCAGCGCCTGGTTCTTGCGCGGATCGAAGGCGGCGTCGCCACCCTTGTCGCCATTCTGGCCGTCGAGGCAGGCCTGCATCACCGCATTGAGATGCCGGTTGGCGAGTTGCGAGCCCGCGACCAGGGCCGCGACCTTCTGCTCCTCGAGCATCTTCCAGGCGATGAACTGCTCGATGTCGGGATGGTCGATGTCGACCGACACCATCTTGGCGGCGCGGCGTGTCGTGCCGCCCGACTTGATGGCGCCCGCCGCGCGATCGCCGATCTTGAGGAACGACATCAGGCCGGACGACTTGCCGCCGCCCGACAGCCGCTCGCCTTCGCCGCGCAGGCGGGAGAAGTTCGAGCCGGTGCCCGAGCCGTACTTGAACAGGCGCGCCTCGCGCACCCACAGGTCCATGATGCCGCCTTCGCTTACCAGGTCGTCGTCGACGCTCTGGATGAAGCAGGCATGCGGCTGAGGACGTTCGTAGGCGGAAGAGGAGGGATGGGCCGAGCCGTCGCGATGATCGACGAACCAGTGACCCTGGCCCGGACCGTCGATGCCGTAGGCCCAGTGCAGGCCGGTGTTGAACCACTGCGGCGAGTTGGGCGCGCAGATCTGCGCAGCCAGCATGTAGCAATGTTCGTCGAAGAAGGCGCGCGCATCGTCTTCGCTGTCGAAGTAGCCGCCCTTCCAACCCCAGTAGGTCCAGGCGCCGGCCATGCGCTCGAACACCTGGCGGGCGCTCGTCTCGCTGCCGAAGCGCTGCGCCTCGGGCAGGGTGGCGAGAGCCGCTTCGTCCGGCACCGAGCGCCACAGCCACTGCGGCACATCGTCCTCGGCCACCTTCCTCAACTGCTGGGCAACGCCGGCGCGGCGGAAATACTTCTGGGCCAGCACGTCGGCGGCGACCTGCGACCACTCGGCCGGCACGTCGACACCCTTCATGCTGAAGACGATCGAACCGTCGGGATTGCGGATTTCGGAATCGGCAGCACGAAACGCCACTCCCGCGAATGGCGATTTTCCTGCTTGCGTATACCGGCGCTCAAAGCGCATCGACGATCCCCCGTGCCCAGTTCCCGTTCGTTCGATGACCCTGTCGGGGTGTACTCAGTCGCTTGACGAGCACGCACATATGGGCACAGCGAGATACTAAATTACAAAATCTTGTGTGCGCAACTACATTTTGTAGACCTGTGCAAGGGTGGTACTAGATGATGCAAGTGCGCAACAGGTGTCGAAAAGGAGCGATTCGCATGTCGACAAACGATGTGAATCGCTCTCGTAATCGCGTCGCGTTGCGCGTTTTTGAGCGCACGCGTACAAGCGGCGCCGTCACTCTCGCAGCGTGGTTTCAACAATGATAATCGGCACCAGGATCTTCACGTGGATGCGCGGCGAGCTCGTCGGCACCGATGCCGAAGGCAATCGCTACTTCCAGGACAAGCGCATCATTCCCGGTCGCCGGCGCAAGCGCTGGGTGATGTACAACGGCGTCGCTGAAGCCTCGCGCGTTCCCGCCGAATGGCATGGCTGGCTTCATCACACGACCAACGCGGTGCCGCCGCCGGGCGGCTTGCCGCGCAAGGAATGGCAGAAGGAGCACGTGCCCAATCTCACAGGCACCGACTCCGCCTATCGTCCGCCGGGTCACACGCTTTCCACCGGCGAGAAGCCCAAGCCGCCTTATGAGGCGTGGCGGCCGGGCTAGGGGGCTGCCGTGACCCGCAATATCGTCGAGACGATCGTGGGCGCGCTGGTCCTCGTGGTGGCCGGCGTGTTCGTCTTCTATGCCTTCGCCAAGTCGGACCGCAGCGGGCCGGCGGGCTATGAGCTCATCGCCCGCTTCGACCGCATCGACGGCCTGAAGCGCGGCGCCGACGTGACGCTGAGCGGCGTGAAGGTCGGCACCGTCACCGGCTTCGACCTCGACCGCAAGACCTACCAGGCGGTCGTGCGCATGCTGGTGTCGTCCAACGTCAATGTGCCGGCCGACACCCACGCCAAGATCGTGAGCGAATCGCTCTTGGGCGGCATGGTCGTCGTGCTGGAACCCGGCGGCGATGCCAAGATGTTGAAGCCCGGCGGCGAGATCGAGATGACCCAGGGCGCCATTCCATTGTCGGAATTGATCGCCAAGTTCATGTTCGGTGGCACGAGCTCGGGATCGAAATGATGAGCGCACGCACGTCCAAGGCGACCACGGTCTGGCGTCAACCCGACGGCAAGCCGGTGTCCTGCCTCGAAAAGATCAAAGTGCTGAACCAGAACATCCAGGAAATCGAAACCCTCTGCGCCGATGCGCTGGAGGATGGAGTCCTGATGGGATGCGACGCCGACCAGATCAGAGCCGCCCTGCACGAGCTGATCGACGGGCTGAAGGCACCTCACACCGCCAAGAAATAGGCGTGCGCATTCCTCTCACTCTCGCGCTGCTCGCGGGCTTCGCGGGCGCGGCCATGGCCCAGACGCCGGCGCCGCCGCGGCAGGCGCCGCCGTCGCCACAACAGCCGGCCAGCGCCAACGTCAACCTGCGGCCGATACCCGACGGTCCGGGCAAGCGCGTCGCCGAGCTGCAGGGTCTCGACAAGATCACGGCGCGCACTCAGCGTTTCTACGCGCCGGTCGGCGAATCGACGCGCTTCGGCACGCTCGCCATCACGGTCGGCGATTGCCTGGTCAACGTGCCGGAGGCGCCGCCGGAATCGGTCGCCTATCTCACCATCGTCGACAACAAGCCGGGGCAGGCGGCCGAGAAGCTGTTCGCCGGCTGGATGTTCGCCTCGACGCCGTCGCTGTCGGCGCTCGACCATGGCGTCTACGACGTGCGGGTGTTGTCCTGCACGATGGCGCAGGGATCCTCGCCGCCCAGCTCGCGCTGAAAGCTCGCCGTCTCGTCGATGGCGTCGGCCAGCAGGCCGCGGAATTCCTCGCGCGCGATCTCGATGGCGCCGAAGCTCCTGAGATGCTCGGTCATGAACTGGCAGTCGAGCAGGCGGAAACCGCCCTTGATCAGCCGGGCCACCAGGTGAACCAGCGCCACCTTGGAGGCGTCGCGCTCGCGGCTGAACATGCTCTCGCCGAAGAACACCGCCCCGATCGACACGCCGTAGAGGCCGCCGACCAGCCGGCCGTCGACCCGGCATTCGACGCTGTGGGCATGGCCGCGCCGATGCAGCTCGGTATAGAGGTCGACGATCGGCTCGTTGATCCAGCTCTCGGGATGGCCCGGCCGCGGCTCGGCGCAGGCGCGCACGGTATCGGCGAACGCGGTGTCGGCCGAGACCGCGAAGTGGCCGGAGCGGATGGTGCGCCTCAGGCGCTGCGGCAGGTGGAAGCCGTCGAGCGGCAGCACGGCGCGCAGCCTGGGATCGAGCCAATAGAGCTTGGGATCGTCGCGGCGCTCGCCCATGGGGAAGACGCCGATGCGATAGGCCTGCAACAGGAGTTCGGGTGTGATCTCCATTAAGCGACCATCTCACCCTGAGGAGCGGTCCGCAGGGTGAGGTGTTCTTTGGTGCGGGCTTGGTTGCGCGAGGCCCGGTTGACGCCGATCCGCCATGCCCGAACGTACTCTACTTCTTCAGACCGACCAGCTTTTCCAGCCAGTGGATATCATAGTCGCCGTCGATGAAGGCCTGCTCGCCGATGATGCGCTGGTGGAGCGGGATGGTGGTCTCGATGCCGCCGATCACGAACTCCTCGAGGGAGCGGCGCAGGCGCATCAGGCATTCGTTGCGGCTGGAGCCGTTGACGATCAGCTTGGCGACCATCGAATCGTAGTAGGGCGGGATCGAGTAGCCGGTGTAGAGGCCCGAGTCGACGCGCACGCCCAGGCCGCCGGGCGGATGGTAGTCGGCGATACGGCCGGGGCTCGGCACGAAGGTCTGCGGGTTCTCCGCATTGATGCGGCACTCGATGGCATGGCCCTGGAACTTGACGTCGGCCTGGGTCATGCCGAGCGGCGCGCCGGCGGCGATGCGGATCTGCTCGCGCACCAGGTCGATGCCGGTGATCGCCTCGGTGATCGGATGCTCGACCTGCAGGCGGGTGTTCATCTCGATGAAGTAGAACTCGCCGTCCTGGAACAGGAACTCCATGGTGCCGGCGCCGCGGTACTTCAGCTTGCGCACCGCCGCGGCGGCGAGCTCGCCGATCTTCTGGCGCTGCTCGGGATTGAGGGCGGGCGAGGGGGCCTCCTCGAGCACCTTCTGATGGCGGCGCTGCAGCGAGCAGTCGCGCTCGCCGAGATGCACGCCGTCGCCCAGGCCGTCGCCCAGCACCTGGATCTCGATGTGGCGCGGCCGGCCGAGATACTTTTCGACGTAGACCGAGTCGTTGCTGAAGGCCGCCTTGGCTTCGGCACGGGCCAGCGAAAAAGCTTCGCCGGCTGCTTCGGCATTCTCGACGACTTTCATGCCGCGACCGCCGCCGCCGGCGACCGCCTTGATCAGCACGGGAAAGCCGATCTGCTTGCCGAGCGCGATGACCTCGTCGACCGAACCGACCGGCCCGGGCGAGCCCGGCACCAGCGGCAGGCCGAGCTCCAGGGCGGTCTGCTTGGCCACGATCTTGTCGCCCATCATGCTGATGTGCTTCGCCGTCGGGCCGATGAAGGTGAAGCCGTGCGCCTCCACGGCTTCGGCGAAGCGGGCGTTCTCCGACAGGAAGCCGTAGCCGGGATGGATGGCGTCGACACCGGCGATGGTGGCGGCCGACAGGATCGCCGGGATGTTGAGGTAGCTGTCGCGCGCCGGCGGCGGGCCGATGCAGACCGATTCGTCGGCCAGGCGCACATGCATGGCGTCGCTGTCGGCGGTCGAATGCACCGCCACGGTCTGGATGCCCATCTCGCGGCAGGCGCGGTGGATGCGAAGCGCAATCTCACCGCGGTTGGCGATCAGGACCTTGTCGAACATCGTCGGTCCTACTCGACGATCATCAACGGCTCGCCGAACTCCACCGGCCGGGCGTTGTCGATCAGGATCTGGGTCACGGTGCCGGCCTTGGGCGCCTTGATCGGATTGAAGGTCTTCATCGCCTCGATGATCAGCAGCGTCTGGCCCGCCGTCACCTTGTCGCCGACCGCCACGAAGTTGGGCTTGCCCGGCTCCGGCGCGAGATAGGCCGTGCCGACCATCGGCGACTTGACCGCCCCCGGATGCTTGCCGAGATCGCCGTTGCCGCCTGGCGCCGCGGCGGCGCCGGCGGGAGCAGCTGCGGCGACTGCGGCCGAGGCGGCAACCGGGGCCGCGGCGACTGTGATCGCCGGCCGCGCCACGCGGATGCGCTTGTCGCCGTCGGCCAGCTCGATCTCGCCGAGGCCGGTCTCCTGGAGGAGGTGCGCCAGCTTGCGGACGAACTCGGTATCGATGTCGAATTTTGCCATGGAGGAACGCTCCGCGGGATGAGGGGTCAGCGCGCCAGCAGGCGGGAGAGGGCCTGCAACGCCAGAAGATAGCCGTGGCTGCCGAGCCCGGCGATCACGCCGACCGCAGCCGGGCTGATATAGGAGTGATGACGGAAGCTTTCACGCTTGTAGATGTTGCTGAGGTGCACTTCCACCACCGGCAGTTCGGCGGCGTTCAGCGCATCGAGCAGGGCGACCGAGGTGTGCGTGTAGGCGCCGGCATTGATGACGATGCCGGCATTGGCCTCGCGGCCGGCCTGGATGCGGTCTACCAGCGCGCCCTCGTGGTTGCTCTGGAAGAATTCGACTTTTATCCCCAGGCGGTCGGCTTCGGCGCGGCAGGCCTTCTCGACGTCGGCGAGGGTCTCGCGTCCGTAGATCTCGGGCTGCCGCTTGCCCAGCATGTTGAGATTGGGCCCGTTGAGCACCAGCACCGGCTTTCCAGCCGGCGGGCGCCGGGCGGCCTTTGCGGCCAAATCCTGCCTCCCCGTCCTTGAAGTGTCGGGCCTTATAGCATGGCGAATCCGAGCCACAAGGCGGCCCCGCCGGCGCCAGCGGGGACCCTGCGGGGCGCCGAAGGCATGATGGTGAAATGACGAAGCGCGTTGAGACCATAGCGGAACTCAAACGGGTGGTTCAGCCGCGAAGGCGGCAGAAGACGCAGCGAAGCATCCAGTGGGCTCTGCACAGTGATTGAGACGGGAGGCTTGGCAGAGGTGTCGGTGCTGAAAGCATTGCGGGCATCTGGGACGAGCGAGACGACGAATGGCGGGCTCGCCGGTCCGACCCGCCAGGGAGGGCCCGCTCCGGAGCCCCAAAAGTCGGAACCGAAATCGACAACCTTGACCGAAGTGCTTGACGGTCCTGCACCAAAGTTATATCATCGGGCCGTGGCGTGGCTTCCCGCGCTCCCGCTCTATGCATCCACCACAGCCAGGCGGCGCGCCCGTCCGGCCAACGCCGCGCTGCGCGACATCGACAGTGACAAGGCCCGCACCGACCTCGCGCCGGGGAAGATGGCCAGCGAAACTATCCGAAATGGCCGCAGGGCCGAGAAGCGACCCAAGATTCCGGGCGATCTTGCCCATCGAATTCGGACAGCGCGGAACGATCGGAATTCGTCCGAATTCCCCACCCCCGGCTCCTGGTGCTTGGTTATTCCCCCTGGTTCCTTCTCGCCGCCTGCCGTACGGGGTGCAGTCCAGGCACTCCACAGTGGAGTGCCCCCCAAAACTGAGACAGGTAAAATCCGGACAGTTTCTCAGGAGGAGAGGAGCTGATGAGTCGGAG
>JAIEOV010000095.1 GCA_019750135.1 Reyranella sp.
TCGAGGATCGGCTTCCAGTAGGCGAGCTCGGCCTTCTGGAAGGCAGCGAAGGTCGCGGGCTTCATCTGCTCGACCGTCGGCGTGTCGAGGCCGAGCTCGTCCATGCGCTTGCGCACGGCGGGATCGGCGAGGGCGGCCACGGCCGCGGCGTTCAGCTTGTCGACGATGTCCCTGGGCGTGCCCTTGGGCGCCCACAGGCCGTTCCAGATCGACACTTCCATCGGATAGCCCGCTTCGGCGGCGGTCGGGATGTCGGGCATGGCGGGCGAGCGCTTGGCCGAGGTCACGGCATAGGCGCGGATCTTGCCGGCCTGGACCTGCGGCAGGGAATTCGCCGACTGGTCGACCATCACCTGGATCTGGCTGGCGATGAGGTCCTGCATGGCGGGGCCGGTGCCGCGATAGGGCACGAGCTGGTAGCTGACGCCGGTCGCCTTGTTGAAGGCGAGCGCGCCGAGATGCGCGCCCGAGCCGATGCCCGCGGTGCCGCCCGATACCTTGTCGGGATTGGCCTTCAGGTACTCGACCAGCTCCTTCAGGGTCTTGGCCGGCACGGTGTTGGACGAGACGACGAGCAGGGCGTTGGCCGGCAGGCGGGCGATGGGCTCGAGATCGTTCACCAGGTCGAAGCCGAGCTTGGTGTAGATCACGGCATTGGCGACGTTGGTGCCGACATGGCCGATGCCGATCGTGTAGCCGTCGGGCGCCGAGCGCGCGAGCTTGGCCATGGCGATGGTGCCGGCCGCCCCGGTGACGTTCTCGATGACGAACTGCTGGCCGAGCTCCTTGCCCATGCGCTCGCCGACGATGCGGGCGATCAGGTCGGTCGGGCCGCCGGCCGCGAAAGGCACGATCATGGTGATCGGCTTGCTCGGATAGGCCTGGCCGAAGGCCGGCGCTGCCGCCATCACAAGAGCGGCCGCGAGCAGTTGTCTGCGCAGCATTGTTGTTTCCTCCCTAGCGCCAGCGGAGCACGGAACGCTCGACGATGCCAAGCCCCCAGGCGATCAACAGGCCCAGCACGGACAGGATGACCACGCCGGCCATGAGCTGGTCGGTTTGCATCAGGTTGCCGGCCTGCAGCACGAAGGCGCCGATGCCGTACTGGGCGCCGATCATCTCGGCGGCGACGACCAGCAGCAACGCCACCGAGGCGGAGATGCGGAACCCCGCCAGGATGCCGGGCATCGATCCCGGTACGATGATTTTGGCGACGATGTCGGTCGCCGGCAGGCCGAAGCTCTGCCCCATGCGGATCAGGTTGCGCGGAACGGAGTCGCAGGCGCTGTAGGCGGAGATCACCGTCGGGAAGAACACGCCGAGCGCGATGGTCACGACCTTGGAGGGCTCGCCGATGCCGAACCACAGGATCAGCAGCGGCAGCAGGGCAATCTTGGGGATGGGGAACAGCGCCGA
This sequence comes from Reyranella sp., assembly GCA_019750135.1. Lineage (GTDB taxonomy): Bacteria > Pseudomonadota > Alphaproteobacteria > Reyranellales > Reyranellaceae > Reyranella. Next base: position 1,417 of record JAIEOV010000095.1, read on the forward strand.
CACGATCGGCAGGCCGGCCGCACGCGCGGCGGAGAAGATGCCCATGGCGAGCCCGACCGCGAGCCCTGCGCCCGTGCCGATGATCCAGCCCGGGATGATGCGCTTCAGCGATGCCGTGACGTGCTCCACCAGGGTGCCGTTCAGCCACAGCTCGACCAGGGCGCGGACGATCGCCTCGGGACTCGGCATGAACAGCGCCGGCAGCAGGCCCGCGCTCGACGCGGCCTGCCAGGCCGCGATCAGCAGGAAGAACACGAGCCAGGGCAGCAGGCGGCGCGGCGCCGGATTGAAGCCGCCACCGCGGAAGGGCACGGGTTGGCGGTCAGACACGTTGCATCTCACGGTCGGCGGTAACGACCTCGTCACGGATCAGCGCCCACAGCTTGCCGTGCACCTCGGCAAGCAGGCCGGCATGCTGCGGCCGGCCGCGTTCCGCCATCGGCACGTCGATCGCGATCACCTCGCGGATGCGTCCCGGGCGGCGCGACAGCACGACGACGCGGTCGGCGAGGCGGGCGGCTTCCTCGAGATTGTGCGTGACGTAGACGCGCGTGCTCTTCTCGCGCGCCCAAATGGCCAAGAGATCCTCCATCAGGAGCTCGCGCGTCTGCGCATCGAGGGCCGACAGGGGCTCGTCGAGCAGCAGCACGGCCGGCCGCACGACCAGGGCGCGGGCGATACCGACGCGCTGGCGCATGCCGCCGGAGAGCTGCTTGGGATAGGCTGCGGCAAACTCGGTGAGGCCGGTGAGCGCCAGCGCCGACGCGATGCGCTCGCGGCGTTCGGCGGCGCTCAACGAACGGTGCTCCAAGGCGATACCGACATTGTCGGCGACACTGCGCCAGGGCAGCAGCGCGAAATCCTGGAAGATGTAGGTGAAGGGATTGAGCGAATCGTTGGGCATCTGCCCGGAGAAGGTGACGCGGCCGGCCGTGGGCTCGAGCAGGCCGCCGACGATGCCGAGCAAGGTCGACTTGCCGCAACCGGACGGGCCGATCAGTGCGACGGTCTCGCCATCGGCGATGTCGAGCTCGATGCCGGCCAACGCCTCGACCTCGCCGTAGCGATGCGAGACCTTTTCAATGTGCAGCGGCATCGGCCGCGTCACCTTCGCTGGACATCGTCACGAGGATCGCCCGGTTGGACACCTGCTGGCCTTGCTTGACCGCAACCGATTCGACCTTGGCGTCGAGCGCGGCTTTGAGCTGGTGCTGGATCTTCATGGCTTCCAGCACGATCAGCGTCTGCCCCTTGGTGACGCTGTCGCCAGCGGCGACGTTGATCGCGACAATCTTGCCGTCCATCGGCGCCCGTAGCTTGCCGTCGCTGCCGGCCGCCGCGGTTGCCGGCGGCGCGTAGGTCTTGTCGGTGAAGCGGACGGTGACGGCGTCGAGGTCGACGACGATGTCGTTGCCGTCGACGTGGAACGCTCCGTGCTCCTCGACGCCCCCGGCGGCGGGCGCCAGGAGCAGGCGCTCGACGTCGCCGACCGCCAGTCGGATTGGCGTCGGCTCCGGATTGGAGTTGCGCCAGCCGCGCAGGGTCTCTGGATAATGGGCGGCCGACTGCTGCCACAGGAGGTCGGCGGCGAGCTGCCAGTGGGCATCGCTGACGGCAGGGGCAGCGAAGGCGTGCCGGGCGAGGAACGCCGTCGTCGCCTTGCCGGCGGCGAACTCCGGATGCTCGAGCAGGCAGATCAGGAAATGCCGGTTGGTGGTCGGTCCCAGCACGACGGTCTCGCGCAGCGCCCGCACCAGACGCGTGCGCGCCTCCTCGCGCGTGGCGCCGTGAGCGATCACCTTGGCGATCATGGGATCGTAGAAGGGCGAGATCGCCAGCCCCTCCTTCATGCCGTGGTCGATGCGCACGCCCGCGCCGCCGGCCGGGCGCCAGACGTCGATGCGCCCCGTCTGCGGCAGGAAGCCGGCGTAGGCATCCTCGGCATAAAGCCGGACCTCGATGGCATGGCCTGCGAACGACAGTTCCTTCTGGCCGAGCGGCAGCTTCTCGCCGGCGGCGATCTTGAACTGCCAGGCCACCAGATCCTGTCCGGTGATCGCCTCGGTCACCGGATGCTCGACCTGCAGGCGGGTGTTCATCTCCAAGAAATAGAACGCGCCGTCGGCGGCCAGCAGGAACTCGACCGTGCCGGCGCCGCGATAGCCGATGGTGCGGGCCGCAGCGACGGCCGCCGCGCCCATGCGGCGGCGCAGGCCGTCGTCGACGGCAGGCGACGGCGCTTCCTCGATCACCTTCTGGTGCCGGCGCTGCACCGAGCAGTCGCGCTCGCCGAGGTGGATGACGTTGCCATGGGCGTCGGCGAAGACCTGGATTTCCACGTGGCGCGCGTCGACCACGGCCTTCTCCAGGATCAGTTCGCCCGAGCCGAAGGCGCTCTCGGCCTCGGTACGGGCGGTGCGGATCGCCTCCAACAGGTCGGCCTCGTGCTCGACCAGCCGCATGCCGCGGCCACCGCCGCCGGCCGCGGCTTTCACCATGACCGGCAGGCCGATCTTGCGCGCTTCCTTCTCGAGATTGCCGTCGCTCTGGTCGGCGCCCTGGTAGCCCGGCACGCAAGGCACGCCGGCATCGATCATGCGCCGCTTGGCGGCGGCCTTGTTGCCCATGGCGGCGATGGCGGCCGGCGGCGGGCCGATGAAGACCAGACCAGCCTTCTCGCAGGCCGCGGCGAACGTCTCGTTCTCCGACAGGAAGCCGTAGCCGGGATGGACGGCATCGGCGCCCGACTTGTGCGCGGCCTCCAGGATGCGGTCGATGCTGAGATAGCTCTCGCCGACCGGTGAAGGGCCGATGCGCACCGCCTCGTCGGCAAAGGCAACGTGCGGTGCGTCCTTGTCGGCGTCAGAATAGACCGCGACGGTGCGATAGCCCATCGCCTTTGCGGTGCGCATGACGCGCCAGGCGATCTCGCCGCGATTGGCGACCAGGATCTTGGAAAAGCTCATGTCAGCTTTCGTCCGTCGGCAGTGTAGTAGGCGCCCTCGGCGCCGTCCTGGCGGAACATCATGGCGATGTCGGGATAGTGGGCGACCTCCTTGTCGGTGCGCGTGCCCACTTCCAGCACGCGCACCGGCGAGGCGGAGCGATTGACCAGATGGTGGCCGTTGCCCGAGCCAGCGCGGAAGCCCGCCGTCATGCCGGGCGTCAGCACGGTCTCGCCCTCGTCAGTCACGAGTGTGACCTCGCCCTCCAGGACATAGATCAACTCCTCCTGCTGCTCGTGCCAGTGCCGCTGCGACGACCAGGTGCCCGGCGGCAACTCGAGGAGATTCACGCCGAACTGGGTCAGACCGAACGCATCCCCCAGGCGTCGTCGGCTGCGCAGCTGGCATGGCGCATCGTGCGGCGCCGGATAACCGGATCCGGTGCGGGAGGGGAGGTCGAGCGCTCGGGCAGCGATCATTCGGTCACCCATTTCGGTTGGCGCTTCTCGGCAAAGGCGCGCAGGCCTTCGGCGGCTTCGGGACTGCGGCGCGCCTCGGCGAAGCGGTCGGCGGCGAAGTCGAGCACCGAGGACAAGGGCTCGCTGCCCACCTTCATCACCACCGCCTTGGTCAGGGCATTGGCGAGCGGCGCGCAGCGGTCGATCTGCTTCAGGACCTCTTCCAGCTTGGCGTCGAGTGCCGCCGTATCCTTGACCATGTGGTGCACGATGCCGAGACGCAACGCCTCGGGGCCCTTGAAGCGCGCCGCCGTCAGGGCGAGATGGCGCGTCTGCGGCACGCCGATGCGGGCAGCGACGAAGGGCGCGATCTGGGCCGGCACGATGCCGATCGCCGTCTCGCTCATGGCGAAGCCTGCGTTTTCGGTGCAGATGGCCACGTCAGAGACGCAGAGCAGGCCGAAGCCGCCGGCGATGGCGTAGCCCTCGACCGCGGCGACCACGACCTGCGGCGTGGTGTTCACCATCTCGAGGAAGGTGCCGTATTCGCGATTGTTCAGCGCGATGGGATCGCGCTCGCCGGGCCGCCTCTCCGTGATGCTCTGTTCCATGTTCTTGAGATCGGCTCCGGCGCAGAAGGTACCGCCGGCGCCGCGCAGGATCACGACCTTGATGTCGCGCCGGTCGCGCAGGATGCCGAACACGGCGCGAAGCTCTCCGATCAGGGTCGGGTTGAGCGCGTTCTTGACCTCGGGCCGGTTCAGCGTGACGTGCAGGCGCGACCGCTCGCGGCGCAGCAGCAGGGTCTCGTACTTGGACGCGAATTCAGTCATTGAGGACTCCACAAATGGCGCGCGGTCTGCGCAACACGCACCCTGTCATCCCGAGCGTAGCGAGGGACCTTTCCTGTTGCCTTAAAGGCCCCTCGCTTCGCTCGGGGTGACAGAGGGCGTGCATCACCGATTCTCCAAGCGCGGCAGCGTGCCCATGAGCTTGGAAATGATCTGCAGCATGACCTCGTCGGCGCCGCCGCCGATCGAGGCCAGCCGCGAATCGCGGAATGAGCGGGCGGTCGGCGATTCCCAGAGATAGCCCGCGCCGCCCCAGTATTGCAGGCAGCCGTCGGTCACCAGGCGCAGCATGCGGCCGGCCTTCAGCTTGGCCATCGAGGCCAGCATGGTGACGTCCTGGCCGTCGAGATAGTCCTCGCAGGCGCGATAGCAGAGCGAGCGCACCAGTTCGACCTCGGTGCGGAATTCGGCGAGCTTGAAATGGATCACCTGGTTGTCGAGCAATGGCCGGCCGAACACCTTGCGCTCGCGCGTGTACTCGACCGTCTGATCGATCAGACGCTCCATGCCGACCACGGCCGAGATCGCGCCCCACAGCCGCTCCTCCTGGAACTGCTGCATCTGGTAGACGAAGCCCATGCCTTCCTGGCCGATGGTGTGGCGCACCGGCACCTTCACCTCGTCGAAGAAGATCTGGGCGGTGTCGGACGAGCGCATGCCGAGCTTGTCGAGCTTCTTCACGACCTGGACGCCTTTGGTCTTCATGGGCACGCAGATCAGCGACTTGTTCTTGTGGACCGCGCCTTCGCCAGTGTTGGCCAGCAGGCACATCCAGTCGGCCTGGGTGCCGTTGGTCGTCCACATCTTGCCGCCGTTGATGACCCAGTCGCCGCCGACCCGCTTGGCCGTGGTCTTGAGCGAGGCGACGTCGGAACCGGCGCCGACCTCGGAGACGCCGAGGCAGGCGACATAGTCGCCGGCGATCGACGGCGCCAGGAACTCCTTGCGCAGGTCGTCGCTGCCGTAGCGGGCGAGAGCAGGGGTGGCCATGTCGGTCTGCACGCCGATCGCCATGGGCACCGAGCCGCAATTGATGTGGCCCAGCTCCTCTGCCATCACCATGGCGTAGGAGTAGTCGAGCCCCATGCCGCCGTATTCCGTCGGCTTGTTGATGCCCAAAAGGCCGGCATCGCCCAGCTTCTTGAAGACCTCGTGGGCGGGGAAGATGCCGTCCTCTTCCCACTTGTCGACATGCGGATTGATGTCCTTGTCGATGATGGCGCGGAGCGTGCGGCGGATCTCGGCGTGTTCAGAGGTGAAATGCACGGGCCGGTCTCCTAACGATTGCCCAGGCGGGGCAGCGTACCCATCAGCTTGGAGATGATCTGCAGCATGACCTCGTCGGCGCCGCCGCCGATCGAGCCCAGCCGTCCATCGCGGTAGCTGCGCGCCACGGGATTGTCCCAGAGGTAGCCCGCGCCGCCCCAGTACTGCAGGCAGGCGTCTGAGACCTCGCGGCGCAGGCGGCCGGCCTTCAGCTTGGCCATCGAGGCCAGCATGGTGACATCGGTGCCGGCGAGGTACTCCTCGCAGGCGCGGTACACGAGGGAGCGCAGCGCCTCGACCTCGCTCTTGAGCTCGGCCAGGCGGAAATGGATCACCTGGTTGTCGAGCAACGGCTTGCCGAACACCTTGCGCTCGCGCGTGTACTCGATGGTGGCGTTGATGATGCGGTCGCAGCCCATCAAGGTGCCGGCGCCGGCCCACAGCCGCTCCTCCTGGAACTGCTGCATCTGGTAGATGAAGCCCGAGCCCGGCTCGCCGATCGTGTAGCGCACCGGCACCTTCACCTCGTCGAAGAAGGTCTGCACGGTGTCCGAGGCGCGCATGCCGAGCTTGTCGAGCTTCTTCACGATCTGGACGCCCTTGGTCGCCATGGGCACCACGATCAGCGACTTGTTCTTGTGCACTTGGCCGTCGCCGGTGTTCGCCAGCAGGCACATCCAGTCGGCCTGCGCGCCGTTGGTCGTCCACATCTTGCCGCCGTTGATCACCCAGTCGCCGCCGACACGGCGCGCCGTGGTCTTGATCGAGGCGACGTCCGAGCCCGCGCCGGTCTCGGACACGCCGAGGCAGGCGACGTAGTCGCCGCTGATCGAGGGCGCCAGGAACTCCTGGCGCAACTCGTCGCTGCCGTAGCGGGCGAGCGCCGGCGTCGCCATGGAGATCTGCACGCCCGTCGCCATGGGGATCGAGCCGCCGTTCACCAGGCCCAGGGATTCCGAGCAGATCATGGCGTAGGAGAAGTCGAGGCCCGAGCCGCCGTACGCGACGGGCTTGTCGACGCCCAGAAGGCCGGCATCGCCCATCTTCTTGAACAGTTCGTGGGCGGGGAAGGCGCCTTCCTTCTCCCATTCGTCGACGTTGGGATTGATCTCGCGATCGATCAGGGTCTTCCAGGTCTGGCGCAAGGCCTCGTGCTCGGGGGTGAATTTCATGTCCTACATCCTGGCGACGCCGAAGGTGATGGGATTGAGCGGCCGTACGATCGATTCCCGGGCGATCGACAGCGTGAAGGCGAGGATGCGCCGCGTATCGCGCGGGTCGATGATGCCGTCGTCCCACAGGTGAGCGGTGCCGTAGAGCGCCGTCGATTCGCGGTCGAACTGGTCGACGATGCCCTTGTACATCTTGTCGATCTCGGCGTGCGGCGGCTCCTTGCCCTCGCGCAGGAACTTCTGCTCGGTCACGGTCTTCATCACGCCGGCGGCCTGCTCGCCGCCCATGACGGCGGTGCGGCTGTTGGGCCAAGCGAAGATGAAGCGTGGATCGTAGGCGCGGCCGCACATGCCGTAGTTGCCGGCGCCGAAGCTGCCGCCGATCACGATGGTGATCTGCGGCACGGTGGCGTTGGCGACGGCCTGGATCATCTTCGAGCCGTGCTTGACGATGCCGCCGCGCTCGGCCTCGGTGCCCACCATGTAGCCCGTGGTGTTCTGCAGGTAGACGATGGGCGTGCCCTGCTGGCAGCAGAGCTGGATGAACTGCGCGGCCTTGACCGAGCCCTTGGTGGTGATGGGGCCGTTGTTGCCGATGAAGGCGACGGGCTCGCCCTCGATCTCGGCCCAGCCGCAGATCGTCTGCTGGTCGTAGAGGCCCTTGAATTCGAGGAAGTCCGAGCCGTCGACCAGGCGAGCGATCACCTCGCGCACGTCGTAGGGATCCTTGTGCGAGGGCGGCACGACCCCGCACAGCTCGTCGATGTCGTACAGTGGCTCCTTGAAGGATCGGGGCGGGCGCGGCGGCAGCCTGTCGTTCCAGTGCCACTTGGCGATGACCTCGCGCGCCATGCGGATACCGTCGGCGTCGTTCTCGGCCATCCATTCGGCGACGCCCGAGACGGTGGCGTGCATCTCGGCGCCGCCCAGCTCCTCGTCGGTGGCGATCTCGCCGGTCGCGGCTTTCAGGAGCGGAGGTCCCGCCAGGAAGACCTTGGCCTGGTTGCGCACCATGATGACGTAGTCGGAGAGGCCGGGCAGATAGGCGCCGCCCGCCGTCGACGAGCCGTGCACGACGGTGACCTGCGGGATGCCGCGCGCCGACATGCGCGCCTGGTTGGCGAAGCCGCGGCCGCCCGGCACGAAGATCTCGGCTTGGTACAGAAGGTTGGCGCCGCCGGATTCGACAAGGTTCACGACCGGCAGCTTGTTCTCCATCACGACCTGCTGAATGCGCTGGCCCTTGCGCTGGCCCGACGGGGCGACGGTGCCGCCCTTGATCGCCGAGTTCGAGGCCGTGACGACGCAGCGCACGCCTTCGACATAGCCGATGCCGGCGACCGAGCCGCCGCCTGCGCTGGAGCCGTCCTTGTCGTCGTGCATGCGATAGCCCGCGAGCGGCATCAGTTCGAGGAACGGCGCGCCGCGATCGAGCAGCAGGGCGATGCGCTCGCGCGGCATCAGCTGCTTGCGCTTGGCGAAGCGGGCGCGCGCCTTTTCCGACGCCGCCTGCACGCTCGCTTCGGCATCGCGGAACTCGGCGATGGCGGCGAGCATCTTCTCGCGGTTCCGCTTGTAGTCGTCGCCGTTGCGGTCGACCTGGCTTTCGATGATCGGCATGTCGGTCAGCCGCCCAGCACCTTTGGCCTCACCGCGAGGTGGAAGCCGTTGAACTCGTTCAGGCGCTCGGCAGGCCGCAACTCCATCGAGCGGTTGCCGAGCGGCGTGCCGCCGTCGATGCGCAGCTCGGTGCCGGTGATGTAGCCCGCCGCATCGCTCAGCAGGAAGCACACGGCGGCCGAGACTTCGCTCTCCGTGCCCAGCCGCCCCAGCGGGCAATAGCCTTTGAGCTTGGGGATCTGCTCCTTGAAGTCGCCTTGGTAGGTGTCCATGCCCGACGAGGCGATCCAGCCCGGCGATACCGCATTCACACGCACGCCGGCATAGGCCCATTCGTGGGCGAGCGTCATGGTGAGGTTCACCATGCCGGCGCGGGCGGCTCCGGTGTGCGCCATGTTGGGGAAGCCGTTCCGGAAGTCGGCCGCCATGTTCACGATCGAGCCGCCGTGCTTTTCCATCGACTGGATGAAGGTCTCGCGGCTGACGATGAAGCCGCCGGTGAGATTGTTGCGCACCACGACGTCGAAGCCCTTGGCGCTCATGGCAACGGCGGGGGCGGGGAACTGGCCGCCGGCATTGTTGAACAGGCCATGGATGCGGCCGTTCTTGTGCACGATCGCGGCGATCGCCTCCTTGACCTGCGCCTCCTCGCGGATGTCGAAGGTGTGCGTCTCGCAGGTGCCGCCGGAGGCCTCGATCTCCTGCTTCACGGCGGCGAGCTTGTCGGGCTTGCGGCCGGTGATCACGACATGCGCGCCCAGGGCCGCGATCTCGTGCGCCGTGCAGCGGCCGATGCCGCTGCCGCCGCCGGTGACGACGATGGTGTGGCCCTCAAACAGTCCCGGCTTGAAGACCGAGCGATACGACATGTTTCCTCCGCCTGAACGGCCGTTCATCGGCCTGTATTTGACGTTTACGTAAAGGTCAAGTAAGCCCCCAAAGGGCATATGCCGACTGGAGGAACACGTCATGACCTTGGCTGAACTCACCGCAAAAATGAAGGAAGGCGCGTCGAAGAAGTCCTCCTTCGGCAACACCGTCAAGTTCGCGACCGACCAGGGCGTGGTCTACATCGACGGCAATGCGAACCCGCCCGACGTCAGCAACGACGACAAGGCGGCCGACTGTACGCTCCGGATGGACTTCAGCGACTTCTCCGACCTGATCGGCGGCAAGCTCGATGGCATGACGGCTTTCATGACCGGCAAGCTGAAGATCGAAGGCGACATGGGCGTCGCCATGAAGCTGCAGAGCATCCTTCGCTAGTTTCGACGGCTGTCACCCCGAGCGAAGCGAGGGGCCTTGAGGGATCAGCAAAGGTCCCTCGCTGCACTTGGGATGACAGTATCGATAATAACTCAGGTTATCTTGAGCCGCAAGCTGTAGTAATTTTTGCGTGCCATAGGGCCGCGATATCCCACCATCCGTGGTGTGTGCTGTCACTGCTGGCATACTGTTGCCGCATGAGAAGTCGATGCCGCGCCTGCTGATCGTCAACTGCTCGCCGGACGCCTTGCTGCAGCGCGTCGCGGCCGAGGGCGGCCGGAAATACGACGCCCTGTTCGTCGAGTCGATCGGTCGGCATGTGCCCGACGGCCAGACGCTCGAGCATTTCACTCTGAACGTCGCCGATGGCGAGGGCCTGCCGCAGGGTGTGCAACTCGGCGACTTCGACGGCGTCTGGTTGTCGGGCTCGCCGTTCAATGTGTACCGGCTCGATCAGCCGACCGTGCGCGAGCAGATCGAATTGGCCCGCGCCATCTGGGAGGCCGCGGTTTCGACGTTCGGTTCGTGCTGGGGCCTGCAGCTGATGACGGCGGCGCTGGGCGGCACGGTGCATCTCAATCCGCGCGGCCGCGAGATCGGCGTGGCGCGCCGCATCCGTCCCACCAAGGCGGGCCGCGGCCACGCCCTGCTGCGCGGCAAGGAGCGGACGTTCGACGCGCTCTGTACCCACGAGGTCGCGACCTTGCCGCCGGGCGCCACGGTCCTTGCCTCGAACGAAATCAGCGCCGTGCAGGCGGCTTCGATCAGCGAGGGCGGGCGCAGCTTCTGGGGCGTGCAGTACCATCCCGAGTTCGATTTCGCCGCCGTTGCCGCCATCATCTCGTTGCGCATCGAGCGTCATCTCAATGAAGGCCTCGCCCGCTCGCGCGAGGAAGTCGCCGGCATCGTGGCCGACTTCCGCGATCTCTCTTGCGACCCGGCACGCAAGGACCTGGCCTGGCGTTATGGCGTCGGCTCCGACGTGCTGGACCCCATGCTGCGCACCGCCGAGTTCGGCAATTGGCTCCGGGCCGAGGTGTTGGGCTAAGCCTCCTCGCGGCTCTTGTGATAATGCCGCCGCGCCTTGGCGCGGTTGCCGCAGGACGACATCGAGCACCAGCGCCGCTTGCCGGCGCGGCTGTCGTCGAGGAACAGCCAGCCGCATTCGGGATTGGCGCAGCGCCTGACCTTGTCGAGCTTGTTGCCTGTCAGAAGGTCGCCCGCCGACCACAGGACGGGCGCCAGCTGGCCGAGCGCGGTCGAGCCGCGCATGTCGACGTCCCAGGAGAAGCCGGTGCGCTCGCGCCGCAGCGTCGTGCGGGCGGGCGAAGCGGCCAGAAGCTCGTTCAGCGCCTCGAGGTCGGTCGTCGCCGGCGCCTTGGCGCGCGCCGTGGCATCGAACACCCGGTGAATCGTTTCGCGCACCTCGATCGCCCGCTCGAACTCGCGCCGGGCCAGCGGCCGCGCCTCCTTCGAGACGTTGGCCGCCGTCCAGGCGCCGAGATCCTCGGCCGAGTTCAGGGTCTCGGTCGGCGTCTCCTGGCCGCGCCAATAGCGAGTGTTGACGAACTCCAGGCAGAGATCGGGGCGGTTCATCACTTCGGACTTAATAACCGGTTGACCGGTTGACAAGCGCCGGGCTTCTGCTTAACCATATAACCAGTTAAAGAGTTATACAGGAGGACACGATGTTCGACCATGTTTCGATCGGCGTTGCCGACATCCCCCGCTCGAAGAAGTTTTATGACGCCGCGCTGAAGCCGTTGGGCTTCACCCTGCTGAGCGACGGCGAAAGCTCGCTGGGCTACGGCGAGAAGGCCGTGCAGCTCTGGCTCGGTGCCACCAAGAAGCCGGTCAAGGCCGACATGGAATCGGGCCTGCACTTCTGTTTCCTCGCCAAGGACCGCGCGGCGGTCGACGCCTTCCATGCCGCGGCACTCAAGGCCGGCGGCAAGGATAACGGCAAGCCCGGCTTGCGTGCCGACTACGGCCCGAAATATTACGCCGCGTTTGCAATCGATCCCGATGGGTACCGCATCGAGGCCTATCATGGCGGGTAGCCAGTTCCATGGCGCTGCGATCCGTGCACCATGGGGCCCATGAATGTCGTTGGGTCACAGCGGCCGCTGACGCCGCTCTATCGTCCGGGTGAGCGTTTCGATATCTCGGCTGCCGGTCTGCAGGAGTGGTATCGCTCCGATTGCTTCCGGCGTGTCGCCGAGTTCTACACGGCCTATCCGCAGCGCTCGCTCTTCGCCGACAACGGGAGAGCGCTTCTCCATCACATGATCGTCATGCTGCGTCCCGACCGCGTGCTCGAGATCGGGACGATGTATGCCGGCACGACCGAGGTCCTGGCGAAGGGCCGTCTGGGAGGCCGGGCGAGGGCATGTCGAGACGCTCGACCCCTACGGCGAGGACCGGCAGCCGGTCGAGGACCGATGCTCGGCGCTGATCGCAAAGTTCCTGCCCGAGCCTACGAGAGCGCGTGACGTTCCGGCCGCGGTCGTCGGCCGTCCACCTCGATCAGGTCATCGCCGGCGGCGCTTCCTACGATTTCGTGTTGATCGACGGTCTCCACGAGCTCGAGTGGGCCGCTTTCGACCTCGAAGCCTCGGCGCGGACGATGCGGCCGAACGGCATCATCGTTCTCGACAATATCGAGCAGGTCGGGCCGAGGTTCGCGGCCAAGCACTTCCTCGGCAGCCATCCGGAATGGATAGACGTGGCGGGTGTGGTCGGCACGATGGATCCGAACCGGCCGCTCGTTCGTCCGACGCCGTCCTTTCCCGATTGCTTCAACTTCGTGCTGCAGGCTCCGTCGTACTACGTCGTCGACAAGGTCCCGCGCAGCTTCGGCGCGCAGCATGCCGAGCATGGAGAAGTGACGGGCATAGAGCTCGATCTGGCAGCGCCGGCTGACGGCGTATTGCACGTCCAAGCGATCGTCAGGACATTCGGCGTCGCGCCGACCGAGGAGCTGAGTGCGACGGCCGAAGTGCCGGTGCGCGCCGGAACGGGGCCAATCAAGGTGCCGCTGCCCACGCCCGTCCGGTCACAGGTGTCCGACCGTGACGGCATCTACCGGCGTACCGAGATCATCGTCGCCTTCACCGGCGGTACGCTCAAGCTCGCGGCGCCGCCAGAGGCCTATCCGGCGCGGCTGCGGTAGCCTTGCAGGCCGCTTCGTTGCACCCAATCTTGGGACGATGACGATGCACAGGGTCCAGGCGGCGACCGCGGGCGAAGAGGATGCCGTCTTCGCCATCCTGACCTTGGCCTTCAGCCGCGACCCGGCGAGCCGTTGGACGTGGCCCGAGCCCAAGGTCTACGTCGAGGCCTTCCCACGCTTCGCCAAGGCGTTCGGTGGCGCGGCCTTCGCCAAGGGCACCGTCCATCGCATCGGCTGGGCCGGCGCCGCGCTCTGGCTGCCGCCCGGTGTGCGGCCCGACGAGGCGGCGATGGGTGCGTTGATGGAAAGCACGGCTGATCCAGGGACCGCGGTCGACGGTCCCGAACTGATGCAGCAGATGGCGAGCCATCATCCCAAGGAGCCGCACTGGTACCTGCCGTTGATCGGCATCGACCCCGCCTGCCAAGGCAAGGGGTTGGGCAGTGCGCTGCTCAAGCACGCGACGGACATCTGCGACCGCGACGGCATGCCGGCCTATCTCGAATCGTCCAACCTGGCGAATGTGCAGCTATATGAGCGGCATGGTTTCGAGGCCATCGGCCGCATCCAGGTCGGCGGTTCGCCCGTTTTCACGCCCATGCTCCGACGTCCGAGGAGGCGATGATGCTGCGAGGAGGATGTTTCTGCCGGGCGGTGCGTTATGAGATCGACGCCGAGCCGGCCAAGCAGACGATCTGTCACTGCACGATGTGCCGGCATGTCGCCGGCGCCCCGTCCGTGGCGTGGTTCAGCGTGCCGCCGGACTCGATCCGGTTCGTGGCCGGCGAACCGCAGCGCTTCAAGTCGTCGGAACATGCAACGCGCTCGTTCTGCCCCGATTGCGGCACCACGCTCACCTATCAATCGACGCGCACGGCGGCCGATATCGACGTGACGACCTGTTCCCTCGACGAGCCCGACCAGGCGGCGCCCAAGGACCACACCTTCGTGCGCTCGAAGCTTTCGTGGGTGGCGATCGACGACGGCCTGCCCGCATATCCGACGACGCGAACGGCCGAGCCGTGAACGAGCTGCCGATCCGGATGGCGACTGTCGCCGATGCCAAAACCATCGCCGCCCTGCATGCCGCGAGCTGGCGCTCGGCCTATCGCGGCATCTTCAAGGAGAGCACGCTCGGCCCCGCGCTCAACGGCGAAGCGGATTCACTGGAGCGGCAAGCTCGCCGCCCTGGTGCCCGACGACACGGTGCTGATTGCGGGCGATCTCGGTTTCATCGCGGTCTGGGCCAAGGGCGATCCGGGGTTCGGCGCCTATATCGACAATCTGCACGTCCGCCCGGAGCGGCGCAGCGGCGGCCTCGGCCGCCGCCTGCTGGGCGAGGCGATGCGGCGGGTCGCCGGTCGCGGCGAGAGCGGCGCGTATCTCTGGGTGTTCGACGACAACGCGCGCGCCATCGAATTCTATCGGTGGCTCGGCGGCGAGATCGTCGAAGGCGGCTTCGACCAGATCGATGGCGCCGAGGTCGCGCACAGCCGCATCGTCTGGCGCGACACCGCGCAGTTGGCCGATGCCTGCGCCCTGACGCCGTAGGTCGGAACGCGTCACGCTCTCCCTCTGCTGGTCGAAAGCGGTCGCTTCTGCCGGTTTGACTCGCCATTTTTCATTGTCCTAATGTCATGACAATAGAAGAGCCGGCGCTTCCCGCGGCGGCCTCATAGCCCGGGAGGGAACAATGAAGGCTTTCAAGGCTTTTGCGCGCGCCTGCGCGATCGCCGGTGCCGGGCTGATGTCGCTGTCGACGGCGGCGCGCGCCGAGGACATCGTCGTCACGCACTACGGTTCGCTGCTCTATGGCGTGCCTTACGCCATCGCCATGGAGAAAGGCTGGTTCAAGGAAGCTGGCGTCGACGTCACCGGCATCCTGACCTCCAAGGGCGGCGGCACGTCGGTGCGCAACATGATGGCAGGCGACACGCTGTTCGCCGAAGTGGCGCTGCCGGCGGCGCTCAGCGCCATCAAGGAAGGCTTCAACATCAAGATCCTCAGCGGCGGCACTGATGGCCGCAGCAGCTTCTGGGTGACGCGCGTCGGCGAGGCGATCGACAAGCCGGCCGATCTCAAGGGCAAGCGCTTCGTCTATTCGCGGCCGAAGTCGGTGAGCGAGAGCGTGACGCTGTCTGCACTCAATTCCTGGAACGTGCCCGTCGCCGATGTGAAGATGATCGCGATCGGCGATTTCGGCGCCGGCCTGACGGCCCTCGAACACAACAAGGTCGATGTCGCGATCATCCCCGAGCCGATCTACTCCCAGAAGGAGAAGGCCGGGGTGAAGTACAAGGTCATTCCCTGGCTCGACGAGAAGCTGCCGGCCTATACCCAGACCGTGACGATCGCCACCGACGAGACCATCGCCAAGCGTCCCGACAAGCTGCGCGCCGTGATCGAGGCGCGGCGCAAGGGCGTCGAGTTCCTCTACGCCAATCCCAAGGAAGCCGCCGCCATCGTGGCCAAGGCCTACAACCTGCCGCCCGACGTCGCCGCCGGCGCGCTGGACAACATCATCAAGATGAATCCGACCTGGTGGAGCCGTGGCGAGCTCAAGCAGCCGCTGATGGTGGCGATGGCCGAGGCCCTCGGTTCGGTCGGCGCCCTGCAGCTTCCGATCGACTGGAAGGCGGCCGTCCAGCCAGGCTTCGAGCCGGCAGCGAAGACTCAGTGATGGCAACCCGGCTCGCCGCCGTTCCCGCCGCCGAAGCGTACAAGGTCCATGCGCGTCTCGACGGCGTGACGCGCATCTACCCGCCGCGTGCCGGCCATGGCGAAGTCCATGCGCTGGGGCCATTGTCGCTCGAGTTGCGCACCGGCGAATTCTTGAGCGTCGTCGGCCCGTCGGGCTGCGGCAAGTCCACCTTGCTCGACGTGCTGGCCGGGCTCGCCGTGCCGTCGGCCGGCACGGTCGAGTTCGAGGGCAAGCGGGTGCTGGGCGAGGTGCCCGACGGCGTCGGCGTGGTGTTCCAGGAAGACGCGAGCTTTCCCTGGCTCTCGGTCGAAGACAATGTCGCCTTCGGCCTGCGTCGCGCCGGCGCTGACGCGGCCGAGACGCGCCGCCGTGTCGACTTCGCCATCGGCTTCATGGGGCTAAAAGATTTCCGCCGCGCCTATCCCAGCCAGCTTTCCGGCGGCATGCGCCAGCGCGTGTGCATCGCCCGCACCCTGGTGCTGCAGCCGCGGCTGATCCTGCTCGACGAGCCGTTCGGTGCGCTCGACCAGCAGACCCGCCTGCTGATGGGCGACGAACTGCTGCGCCTGTGGCGCGAGACCGGCGCCACGGTGCTGTTGATCACCCACGCGCTGGACGAGGCGAACCTGCTGTCCGACCGCATCGGCGTAATGTCGGCCCGGCCCGGCCGCTTCATCGACATCATCGAGACCGGATGGCCGCGCGAGCGCGATTCGCGTCTCGCCGAACGGCCGGACTTCGGCGCCGTCACGGCGAAGCTGTGGTCCTTCCTGCGCGGCGAGTCGTTGCGCGCGCTGGGGCAGGGGACGGCGACGTCATGACCAATAAGGCGACCGTCATCCGCACCGTGGTGCTGGTGGGCGCCGTCGCCGCGCTCGAGATCGCCTGCCGCACCAGCGCCGTCCCTGCCACCATGGTGATCGCGCCATCGGCGATGGTGAAGGCGTTGATCGAGACCGTGCAGTCCGACGACTTCGGCGGCCACGTCGCGCAGACCCTGTCGGCCGTCGGCATCGCGATGACCTTGTCGATCGTCGGCGGCTTCGTCATCGGCGCCGTGCTGCACTGGATCCCTGTCCTGCGCCGCGCTTTCAATCCCTTCCTGGCGGCCTACTACGCCATCCCGCACTTCGCCTTCTATCCGCTGCTGATCGTGATCTTCGGTCTGGGGCCGGCGCCGCTGATCGTGCTGGCGACGCTGTTCGCCATGGTCGCCATGATCGTGGCCACGATGGCGGGGCTCGACCGCGTGCCGCGCGTGCTGCTCAAGACGGCGCGCATCCATCGCCTGTCTCTGGCGCAGGAGATCTGGCGCATCCGGCTGCCGGCCGCGGCGCCGCATATCCTGTCCGGCCTGAAGCTCGCCGTGGCCTACTCTTTCATCGGCGTCATCGCCGGCGAGTTCATCCTGTCGACCAGCGGCATCGGCCACGAGATCGCCTATGCCTACGACAACTTCGACAATCCGCGCATGTACGCCCTGATCCTGTTCGTGCTGGCCATCGTCACGACCTTCAACATGCTGGTCTGGACCTGGGAGCGCCGGCTGGCGCGGCGGCGGGGGATGGCGTCATGACAATGTCGCTGCGCTCCTTGCGTGATCCGATCCTGGTGGCGATCGGCCTGGTCGCGCTGTGGCAGGTGCTGCACCAGATCGCGGGCGATTCGGCCGTCACCGCGCCGGCGCCGACCCTGGCGCATCTCTGGGAGATGGTTGGCCAGGCGCGCTTCCTGCCGCATCTGCGCGAGACCGGGCTCGCCTTCCTGCAGGCGCTGGCGATCTCCTGCATCGGCGGCGTGCTGGTGGGCGTGCTGCTGGGTGGCCATCGCCTCACCGGCGAGGTTGCCGAGCCGATCCTGGTGGGCCTCTACTCCGTCCCGAAGATCACGCTCTATCCGGTGATCCTGCTGCTGTTCGGGCTCGGCATGCCGGCCAAGGTCGCGTTCGGCGCCCTGCATGGAATCATCCCCGTCGTGCTGTTCACCATGAACGCCGTGCGCAACGTCAACCGCACGTACCTGCGCGCCGGCCGCTCGATGCGGCTGACGCCGGCGCAGACCGCCTGGCACATCCTGGTGCCGGCGACCCTGCCCGAGATCTTCTCCGGCCTGCGCATCGGCTTCTCGCTCACGTTGCTCGGCACCATGCTGGGCGAACTCTTCGCTTCGCAGCGCGGGCTCGGCTTCCTGCTGATGACGGCGATCGACCTGCACGACGTCAAGACCATCCTCGCCATCGCCGTGCTGATCTCGGCCTTCGCCGTCCTGGCCAACGCCGCCTTGCTCGCGATCGACCGCCGCCTGCATCGCGGCGCCGCGGCTGGATCGGAGAAGCCATGAACCGCATCGCCGTCGCGCGCGAAATGGGTTCGCCACTGCATCACCAGATCTACCTCGTGCTGGCCGACGGCATCTCGACCGGCCGCTATGCCGTGGGCGAGGCGTTGCCGACCGAGGAGCAACTCACGCAGATGTTCAGCGTCTCGCGCATCACCGTGCGCCGCGCCATGGCGAGCCTGCACGACGCCGGCCTGATCGAGCGCGGCGCCGGCCGGCGCACCGTGGTCAAGCCGCAGATCGGTCAGACCATGCGCATGCCGATATCGTCGGTGATCGAGAACATCGTTGCCTACGGCGCCGAGACCGTGGCGAAAGTGCTGGAGTTCGGCTACGTCGAGGCGCGCGGCTTCGCCCGCGAAAACCTGTGGCAGGGCGACCGGCCGGTGCAGCGCGCAGTGCGCGTGCGCTCGCAGAACGGCGTGCCGGTGATGCACCTGGTGAGCTACGTGCCCGAGACGCTGGGCCGCACGTTTACTGCCGACGAGCTGAATCGCATCCCGCTCTACAAGCTCCTGGCGCGCGCTGGCGTGAAGATCGCCAGCGCCCAGCAGCTCGTCTCGGCGTCGCTGGCCGACCCGCTGGTCGCCTCGCGGCTCGGCGTCAAGGTCGGCGCGGCGCTCATCGACCTGCGCAGCCTGATGCTCGCCGGCGACGGCCGCGCCGTCGAACACGTCGAGATGCTGGCCGTGCCCGAGCATCTGACGCTGCGTTACGACATGCAGCCCGAACAGTTCCAAGATTCCTCCCCTTCGCGGACACCGCGAAGGGGAGGTGTCGCCGTCACACGGCGACGGAGGGGTCATGAGCGCAGCGAGTGATGCCCTTGACCCCTCCGTCGGCGCAAGGCGCCGACACCTCCCCAGCTTCGCTGGGGAGGCGTGCGATCTCTAGAAGGAGTCCGTCCATGTCCAACGCCGCCAAGCTCCGCAGCCTGCTCGCCAGCCGCAAGATGATCGTGGCGCCAGGCGCCATCGATTGCATCACCGGTCGCGCCATTGCCCGCGCGGGCTTTTCCGCCGTCTACATGACCGGCGCCGGCACCTCGGCGACGTTGGGCTATCCCGACTACGGCCTGATCACCATGACCGAGATGGTGGACAATGCGCAGCGCATCGTGAACTCGATCGACATCCCGCTGATCAGCGACAGCGACACGGGCTTCGGCAACGAGCTCAACGTCTTCCGCACGGTGCAGGAGTTCGAGCGCGCCGGCGTCGCCGCCATCCATATCGAGGACCAGGTGTTCC
Source organism: Reyranella sp. (assembly GCA_019750135.1). Taxonomy (GTDB): domain Bacteria; phylum Pseudomonadota; class Alphaproteobacteria; order Reyranellales; family Reyranellaceae; genus Reyranella. The sequence continues at coordinate 20,455 of JAIEOV010000095.1, forward strand.
CCAAGAAGTGCGGCCATCTCGACAACAAGGAGCTGGTGAGCCGTGAGGATTTCGTCGCCAAGATCCGCGCCGCGGCGGCCGCCCGCAAGTCGAAGGACTTCACGGTCATCGCCCGCACCGATTCGCGCGCCGTGATTGGCCTCGACGAGGCGGTCGAGCGCGCCAATGCCGCGCTGGCCAACGGCGCCGACGTGGCCTTCGTCGAAGCGCCGCAGACCATGGCCGAGATCGAGGCCGTCCCGAAGCGCGTCAAGGGTCCGTGCCTGCTGAACGTCGTGCGCGGCGGCAAGACGCCGGAGATCGACTTCGAGACCGCGGAGCGCATGGGCTACGCCATCGCCATCGTGCCGGGCCTGCTGCTGGGCGGCATCATCCAGACCTGCGACCGCCTTCTGGGCGACCTCAAAGAAGGCAAATTCCCGCCGGTCAGCGGCTCGCCGGCGAAGACCTTCGCCCGTTTCGGCGCCGCCGAGTGGGACGAACGCCGCACCGCCTTCCGCGATCCCATCAAGGCCGCCGCCGAGTAAGGAGACCGACCATGGCATCGCCGCCGCAAACCATGTTCGAGAAGATCTGGCGACGTCACATCGTCGTCGATCGAGACGACGGCTACACGCTGCTCTATGTCGACCGCCACCTGATGCATGACGGCTCTGCCGGCGGCTATGCCCAGCTGCGCCGGCGCAAGCTGAAGCTCAGGCGGCCCGACCGCGGCTTCGCCTCGCCCGACCACTACGTGCTGAGCAACAGCAGCCACAAGGCCGACATCCCCGACGCGCAGCATCGCCGCCTGGTCGAGGAGATCACGGAGAACACCGCGCAGAGCGGCGTCACCCTGTTCGATGTCGGCGACGAGCGGCAGGGCATCGCCCATGTCGTCGGGCCGGAGCAGGGGATCACCCAGCCCGGGCTCACCCTGGTATGCGGCGATTCCCACACCTCCACGCACGGTGCGCTCGGCGCGCTCGCCTTCGGCATCGGCACGTCGGAGGTGGCGCATGTCATGGCGACGCAATGCCTGTGGCAGCGCAAACCCAAGGCGATGCGTGTCAGCGTCGACGGCGCGCTGGGCGAGGGCGTCACCGCCAAGGACGTGATCCTGGCGATCATCGCCCGCATCGGCGCGGCCGGCGCGGTCGGCCATGTCATCGAATATGCCGGCAGCGCGATCCGCGGCCTGTCGATCGAGGGCCGGCTCACCGTCTGCAACATGTCGATCGAGGCCGGCGGCAAGGCCGGCATGGTGGCGCCGGACGACACGACCATCGGCTATCTCGAGGGCCGGCCGTTCGCGCCGCAGGGCGCCGACTGGGACAAGGCCGTCGCCTTCTGGCGCGGCGTGCCGAGCGATGAGGGCGCGGTGTTCGACCGCGACGTCAGCCTCGATGCCGCGTCGATCGTGCCCATGGTGACGTGGGGAACCAGCCCGGAGGATGCGCTGCCCATCACGGCGCGCATTCCCGAGCCGTCGACGGCGCCGGATGCGGCCAAGAAGGACAGCATGGCGCGTGCGCTCGACTACATGGGCCTGCAGCCCGGCACGCCGCTCGAGCAGGTGGCGGTCGATCGTGTGTTCATCGGCTCCTGCACCAACAGCCGCATAGAAGACCTGCGCTCGGCCGCCAAGGTCGCACGCGGGCGCAAGGCCGTGATCCCGACGTGGGTGGTGGCGGGCTCCGGCCTGGTGAAGAAGCAGGCCGAGGCCGAGGGCCTCGACAAGGTGTTCCGCGACGCCGGCTTCGAATGGCGCGAGCAGCCCGGCTGCTCGATGTGCGTCGGCATGAACGGTGACACCGGCAAGCCCGGGCAGCGCATCGCCTCGACGTCCAACCGCAACTTCGTCGGCCGCCAGGGCCCCGGCGTGCGCACTCATCTTATGAGCCCGGCGATGGCGGCTGCGGCCGCAGTCTCAGGTCGCTTCACCGATGTCCGCCGCCTGCTGGGTTAGGAGCCGCGCCATGGAACCCTTCACCACCCTCGAGGCGCCGGCGATCCCGGTCGACCAGCCCAACATCGACACCGACCAGATCATCCCGGCGCGCTTCTTGGGTCGGCCGCGGCCTGACCAGGCGAAGCACCTGTTCAACGACCTGCGTTACGACTCGGAGGTCAAGCCGCGGCCCGAGTTCATCATGAACCAGGCGGGCTATGAGGGGGCACGCATCATCGTCGCCGAGCGCAATTTCGCCTGCGGCTCCTCGCGCGAGACGGCCGTGACGGTGATGGTCGACAATGGCCTGAAGGCGTTCATCGCGCCCAGCTTCGGCGACATCTTCTTCAACAACTGCTTCCAGAACGGTGCGCTGCCGATCCGTCTCGATGCGGCACGGTGCGCCGAGCTGCGCGCGCAATTGCACGCACATCCGGGTGCCGCGATCGCCATCGACCTCGCCAGCCAGACGGTCAAGGGACCTGACGGCAAGACAGACCGCTTCGAGATCGATTCCTTCCGCAAGGACTGCCTGCTGAAGGGCGTCGACGAGGTGAACCTGACGCTGGGCTACGAGGCCGAGATCGCGGCCTTCGAGGCGCGGCAGCACAAGGAGATGGCCTGGCTCGACGGGCGACGCTGAAAAGCGTCTTTTCATGCTCTTCCGGACCGCCGACCTCTGGCCGGCTCATGATCATGAGGCCGGCCAGAGGCCGGCGGTCCAGAAGATCATGAGCCGGTGATCTCTTTCAGCAATCCGAAGAACGCGCGCTTCCTGACCGACGAAATCGTCCAATCGACAGGCAGCGACTGGAAGCCGTCCTCGAAGCGTTCGCGGATCCGGCGGAAGTCGAAGTAGCCCCAGCTTGCGCCGCTGTCGATGGCGGCGACGAGATGGTTGTCGGGCATGTCGAAGTCGAAATGGTCGTCCTCGTTGTAGACCATCGGCTGGCCGCGATAGCCCGCGCCGGCGCGCCAGCGCGCGACCTGCAGGCGGATGCCGTGCGGGCTCGACTGCGGCGGCCCGTCCGGGCCGCTGACGCCGTTGCCGTGCGGTAGATGGAAATCGGAGGCGGCGAGGATCGCCTCGGACGGGGCGTTGATCGAGATCAGGCTGGTGCTGACCAGGATCTTGCCTTGGCCGCGCTTCTTGGCGAGCTCGATCAGCTCGTGGCAGCGCGCGGCCGTGATGATGGGATGGACGAAGACGTTCGGCAGGTCGACTTCGTTGCCGATCTCGAGCAGCACGTTGGTGGCGTTCTGCTGCAGCAGCCAGTCGACGGTGTTGGTGACGGCAGCCTTCACGGCGGCCTCGTCCTTCAAAGTCGGGCTCTGCTTGCCGTAGAACAGGCCGAGGATCACGACCATGCCGAGGGCGTCGCAGGCCTTGATGACCTTGTCGAGGCGCGCCAGCCACGCCGGCTTGATCGTGCCGTCGGACGTGAAGCCGCCGATCTTCCAGGGCTGGTGCCAGGAGTAGCCCTGCGGGCTGCCGCCCTGGATGTTGAGGCAGACGGCCAAAAGGCCGTGCACGCGATAGGAGGGGAGGGCGGCGATGAACTCGCGCGTGTTGCGCCCGGCGTCCCAATCGCCGTCGGCATAGGACCAGGCGCCGCGGGTCGCGGGATTCTCGTCGTCGGCGATGGCGTTGGCCATGCGGCTGTTGAACAGCAGGCCCTCGATGCGATGGCCCTTCCAGCTGCGGCCGGCATAGGTCGGCGTACCGTCGATGGCGAAGCCGCCGTTGGCGATGGAGACGGTGGTGGTCATTGCTGCAACCCCCTCACCTAGCCTCTCCCCCTAGCGGGGGAGAGGAACTTGAGGTGATCAGAACCCGACGGCCGCGCCGTCGCGGCGGCTTTCGGAGGCGCCGAGGTAGGGGCCGCCTTCGGGGAAGCGCCAGATGATCTGGCTGGAGCCGAAGTCGAAGCTCGGCGACTTGGTGCGCGTGACCTTGTGGCCGCGCGCCTCGAGGCCGGTCAGCGTGTCCGTCGGCATGTGCTCCTCGGTCCACACGGTCTTGTCGGTCTCGTGGAAGCGCCAGCGCGGGCCGTCGATGGCGGCCTGCGGGTTCTGGCCGTAGTCGACGATGCGCGAGAAGACCTGCATGTGCCCCTGCGGCTGCATGGCGCCGCCCATCAGGCCGAAGGTCGCGACCGGCCTGCCGTCCTTGGTGATGAAGGCGGGGATGATGGTGTGGAACGGCCGCTTCTTCGGCCCGACCTGGTTGGGATGGCCCTTGGTCGTGACGAAACCGGTGGCGCGGTTCTGCAGCGCAATGCCGGTGCCCGGCACGACGATGCCCGAACCGAAGCCCGTGTAGTTCGACTGGATCAGCGACACCATCATGCCCGAGGCGTCGGCGGCGCCGAGATAGATCGTGCCGCCGTCCTTGGGCGTGCCCGGCCCGAAATCCTTGGCCTTCTTGGGATCGATCAGCTTGGCGCGGCTCTTGAGGTAGTGCTTGTCGAGCAGCTGCGCCGGCGTCACGTCCATGTGCCGCGGATCGGCGACGTAGCGCCAGATGTCGGCAAAGGCGAGCTTCATCGCCTCGATCTTGAGATGCGCCACCTCGGGTCCGTCGCACTCGTGCCCGGCGAGGTCGAAGTTCTCCAGGATGCCCAGCGCCATGCAGGCGGCGATGCCCTGGCCCGACGGCGGGATCTCGTGCAGCGTCGTGCCACGGTAGGTGATACCGATGGGATCGACCCAGTGCGCCTCGTGATCGCTGAGGTCGTTGCGCCGCAACGCGCCGCCGGTCGCCTTGGCGTGGCTGTCCATCGCATGGGCAAGCTCGCCGTGATAGAAGGCCTCGCCCTTGCTCTCGGCGATCTTGGCCAAGGTCTTGGCCTGATCGGGGAACTTCCACAGCTCGCCGGGCTGCGGCGTGCGGCCGTTGGGCATGAAGTCGCGCACCCAATCCTGCTGGCCGCGCAGCCGGTCGACGGCGCGCGCCCATTGCTTCGCCACCATGTAGGAGACGCGGAAGCCGTCATGGGCGTACTTGATCGCCGGCTCGAACAGGTCGGCGAAGGGCAGCTTGCCGTAACGCCCATGCAGGGTCATCCAGAGCGACACCGCGCCCGGCGTGGTGACGCTGCCCCAGCCCGTGCCCGGCATGCTGGCCTGGCCTTCGTATTGGTCGGGCGTCATCAGCTCGGGCGAATGGCCCGAGGCGTTCAGGCCGACGAGCTTTTCTCCGTCCCACAGGATGCAGAAGGCGTCGGCGCCGATGCCGTTCATGGTCGGCTCGACGATGGTGATGGCGATGGCGCTCGCGATCGCGGCGTCGACCGCGTTGCCGCCCTTGGCCAGCATGCGCAGGCCGGCGGTGGCGGCGAGGTGCTGGGAGGAGGCGACGACGTTGTCGGCGAAGACCGGGAGTTTCTTGGACGGGTAAGGAAAATCGTACGTGAAGGACGGCACCCCAAAATCCTTTCTACTTCTTCTTCTCCGCCGCCAGTGCTTCGATGCGCGCCACGAAGCGCGGTGTCTGCAGAAACTGACGGTGCTCGGCTTCGCTCTTGCCGAACAGGCGGGACCAGTCGAACACGCCGGAGCCGGCGATCTGGCCCATCCTGCCCGAAAGCGAGATGCGCTCGCCGAGCCGCAGGGTTTTTAGCGCCGCGATGGCAGGGTCGGAAAGGCCCGGCGGCGGCGGTTCGCGCGTTCGTGTGGAGAAAAGGTCCAGAACCGAGCCGGCGAAGGCCAGAGTCCAGTCGTTGAACGCGTAGAGCGAAACTGCTCGGCCTATGTCGATCGTGACCGCGACGTTCTGGGCCGTGCCCTCGATCTTGGTCAGGGTGCCGCACCAGTCGGAAAAGGCGCCGACCTTGTCGGCCAAGGCGATGCTCTGCTTGGCCGCTTCCTCGATCTGCAGCGGGTTGCCCGAGGCCAACGCCGGCTTGGCCAGCGCCTTCAGCCCGTCCAGGAAGGCAAGCTGCGCCGGATTGCGCTCCTCGCACGGCTTGTCGAAACAAGCGGCGAGGGCGAGGGAAGGGCCGCCGAGGAGGGCTACGCGACGAGATGCACTCATGGTCTTCCGGACCGCGCGCATCCTGCGCGCTCATGAATCTGAGCGCGCAGGATGCGCGCGGTCCAGAAGAATATGATCACGCCGCCTTGGGCTGCGCTTTGGCGCGTTCCTCTTCCTTCAGCTCCTTCTTGGAGAGCTTGCCGACCGGGGTCTTGGGCAGCTCGGCCCTGACCTCGAGCGCGATCGGCATCTCGTGCTTGCCGATCTTGCCGTCGAGATGCTTCAGCAGCTCCTCGAAGGTGAGCGACGCGCCGGGCTTCAGCTTCGCGAACACCTTGGGCGCTTCCTGGCGATGCGGATGCGGGATGCCGATGACGATGCACTCGTCGACCGCCGGATGCTCGTACACCGCCTCCTCGATCATGCGCGGATAGACGTTGTAGCCCGACGAGATGATCAGGTCCTTGGAGCGGTCGACCAGGTAGAGCCAGCCGTCGGCATCCATGTAGCCCATGTCGCCGGTGCGCAGGCCCTGCCAGTTGCTGGAAGGATGGCGGAACAGCACCTTCTCGCTCTCCTCCGGCTTCTTCCAGTAGCCCTTCATGACCTGAGGGCCGATGATGCAGACCTCGCCGACATTCTCCTTGCCGGGCGGCAGCACCGTGTCGCCCTTCTCCATGTCGCGGATCTCGATCACCGTGCCCGGCATCGGCACGCCGCACGAGCCCGTGCGCCGCACGCTCTTGTCGACCGGGCAGATCGCGCCGGTCGGCGAGGTCTCGGTGAGGCCGTAGCCCTCGATCAAGGTGGCGCCGGTCAGCTTCTCGAACGCCTGCTGCACCTCGACTGGCAAGGGCGCGCCGCCCGACATGCAGATCTTCAGCGACTTCAGGTCGAGGCCCTGCGCCTTGGGATGCTTGTTGATCGCCGTGTAGAGCGTCGGCACGCCGGGCAGGAAGGTGGGCTTCTTCTTGGCGAGGTCATTGACGATCATGTCGATGTCCGGCCGCGGATAAAGGATCAGCTGGTTGCCGTTGCGCACCGCGCCCAGCATGATTCCCGACAGCGCATAGATGTGGAACAGCGGCAGCACGCACACGACCTTCTCGGTGCCCGGCGTCGTGTAGGGCACGGTCCACGACTGGCCCTGCGCCATCGCCGACACGATGCAGCCGTGCGTCAGCATGGCCGCCTTGGGCAGGCCGGTGGTGCCGCCGGTGTACTGCAGCAACGCCACCTCGTCCCACAGGTCCTGGCCCACCGGGTGCGGCGTGTACTTGCCGTCGTTGGCCAAAAGGTCCTTGAACGACATGTGCCAGTCGTCGCGCGGCCAGACCGAGAGCTCCTTCTTCTTGGCGATCGGGTAGAGCCAGTTCTTGGGCCACGGAAGGTAGTCGGCGATCGAGCCCACGATCAGCTTCTTGAGCCGCGTCTTGCCCTTCATCGCCGCCATCTTCGGGTACAGCGCCGCCACGTCGAGCGTCACCAGGATGTCGGTCTCCGAATCGCCGATCTTGAATTCGAGCTCGCGCGCCGCGTCGAGCGGGCTGTAGTTGACCACCCGGCCGCCGGCCTTGAGCACGCCGAAGAAGGCGATGATGTAGTGCGGCGTGTTGGGCAAATAGAGGCCGACATTGACGCCGGGCTTCACGCCGAGCTTCTGGAAACCGGCCGCGGCCTTGTCCGACGCTTCCTTGTAGTCGCGGAAGGTCATCACCTTGTCGAGGAAGTCGGTGAACGGCCGTTCACCGAACTGCGCGCAACTCTCCTCGAAGATCCGGTGCAGCGCCTTCTTCGGAATCTCGAGCTCCCACTTCACGCCGGGCGGGTAGCTCTTTTCCCAAGGATAGTTCGCCATTTTACAAGTTCCTCCCTTCCGCAACTATTGAGGGAGGTGGCCTAAGGGGTCAAGGCACGCGGCCTTCGCGCCTACTGCTCCGGCAGTCCCGCCTTGCGCAGGCCATTCGCCAGCCGCTCGAGGTCCTGTGGCCGGCGCAGGGGGACGCGGTCGGCGAGATTGGAAGCGCGCAGGCCGGGGTCGAGCTGGCGCAGCAGCGACAGGTACTTGGTGGCGTCGAGCGGGCGACCGAGCAGCGCGGCGCTGGCGGCGGCGACGCGGATGGCCGGCCCGGCGATGGGATTGCGCTGCAAGGCTTTCTCCGCCCAGGCATAGGCCTCGTCGTCGCGCTCGGCCACGAAGTGCGCCAGCGCCATGCCGGTGTGCATGGTGAACATCAGCACGTCGACCGGACTGTTGAGCATGGCGCGCTGCAGCTGCTGGATGGCGAGCTCAGGCTCGCCCATCCAGGTCCTGACGAAGCTGCTCTGCATCAAGGTCGCCGAGGCGTTGGGGTTGAGCACCAGGGATTCGTCGATCAGGGCGGCGCCGCGATCGTGCTCGCCCAACAGGCCGGCCAGGGAAAAGCCGGCCGCTCCGAGGGCGAAGAAGTTGTCGCGGCCGATCTCATAGACGCGCTCGCACAGGCGGCGTGCTTCGGGAAGCTCGTGCGCGGGATCGCCACCCCAGCCCGTCGCGCGGCGCATGAAGTAGCAGCCCAACGCCAGGCCATAGGGCGGTGCGTAGTTGGGATCGAGCTCGATGGCGCGATAGGAGAGTTCCAGGGCCTTGTCGAGGCTGTCGCGGCTCCAGGTATAGAAGAATCCCATCGCCCGCATGTAGGCGAGATGGGCATCGATGGATTCCGTCGGCGCGCGGCGCGCGCGATTCATTTCGGCCTCGCGCACTTGCGGGACGAGCGCGCCAACCACGCTTTCAGCGATGCGGTCCTGCAGGGCGAAGATTTCGGCGATCTCGCCCTCGAAGCGGTCGGACCAGATCTGCAGCGCCGTCGTGGCGTCGATCAACTGGCCGCCGATGCGCAGGCGATTGCCCGAGCGCCGCACGCTGCCTTCGAGGACGTAGCGCACGTTGAGTTCGCGGCCGACCTGCTTCGCGTCGACGGCGCGGCCCTTATAGGTGAAGCTCGAATTGCGCGCGATGACATACACCAGGTTGCGATAGCGCGACAGGCCATTGATGATGTCGTCGACCACGCCGTCGGCGAAGTAGTCCTGGTCGGGTTCGGCGGTCAGGTTCTGGAACGGCAGGACGGCGATCGAGGGCAGCTCGCGCGGCGGCGATGCCGCTGCAGATGCGGCGGAGTCGGGGACACGGACCACCTCGCGCGGGCTCGCGACCAGATCGCTGGTCTGGGCCTCCGGCGCCACGCCAAGCTCCTGCTGCAGGGCCTGCTTGCAGAACTGGAACTGCCGTAGGGCCGCGTTCATGCGGCCGTGATGCCGGTGGAGCCTGATCAAGGCCCGATGTGCCTCCTCAGCAGCGGGGTCGCTGGAAAGCAGCCTTTCGGCGAGCGCCTGGCAACCGACCTCCGCCGCCTTCAGGTCCGAGCCCGCCAGCTGGCTCAGCCGCTCCACCAGCAGCAGGGCCTTGCGCCGGTAACTGCGTTGATGCGGCGCAAACCATTGGTCGAGTGGCTCAGGCAGCGCGATGCCCGCCAAGATGTCGCCCTGATAGCAGTCAGCGGCCTTGGCAAGGTCGAGTGGCTCGCCTTTGTCGATCAGCTGGTCGAACAGCCAGACATCGACGTCCTGCGGGCGCGCGACGAGCCTGACCGTCTCGCTGTCGCCTTCGGCCAGGATGCCCGTGGTGGAAGCGACGCGTCTGATGGCCGTCAGGGCCTGTCGCAGGCTGCTGCGCGCCTGCGCTTCGCCGCTGTCCGGCCAGAACGCGCTGGACAGGCTCTGCCTGCCGACGCCTTTGGCCGCGAGAACGAGCGCGGCAAGCAGCAGCGACGTCTTTCGCGTCGGAAGTCGAAGAGGCTCCCCCGCCGACGACCTGATCTCCATGCCACCCAGTACGCGGATGTGCACGTCGTCCCCCCAAGTTCGGTGCGCGCGCTGAATAGCACGGTCGGCGACCGATTTAACGGCGTTTTCACGCCGCCTTCCGCAGGCCTGAAGCGCCGCCATGGCAAGTCCTGCCACCATCGGGGAGTTGTTTGGCTACAGAGCAGGGCGGGTTGCCATGACGACGTTGACGGTCAATCTGAGCAGTACGCTACAGACGACGCTCGACCAGCCGGGTGTCGGGGTCTGGGCGGTCTACTTCAACGGCGGCAACGTCTATTCCACGGAGATCGACGCAAGCGCCGGCGCGGCGGCCATCGACCTGCCGGGCAACCTGAACGGCGGCAAGGTCTACCTGCTGATCCAGAGCGTCGACTCGGGCGGCATCGCACCGCTGACGTTCGGGGCAGGCGGCATCATCCAGCAGGAATCGGACATCAACTGGCAGAACGCGACAAGCTACGACTTCCGATACGACAGCCTGGAACTGTCGCTGCTCGGGCAGGCGGGCGATGCCGGCAACCTGACCGACGTCAACGGCTTCGGCATCCCGATGTCCGTCCAGATCTCCTATCCCAACGGCGCCGCGAGCCAGACGCGCGGCTACGCCGTGAACGGATCGAGCGTCTTCAGCGACGTCGACGCCGCCAGCAGCAGCCAGGCAGTGTACACCTACACGCAAGGTCCGCTGGCCGGGACCAATCGGATGGCCGCGTCGCCGACCACGGCGGTGTCGAACTCGCTGCCCGGCTACGCCGCCAGCGACTGGAACGCCTATGTCGGGTCTCTGGGCGATGCCGTTGCCGCCGGCACGACGAACCCGGTCCGGATCGCGGGCTACTTCAACGGTGCGCCGAGCGTCGAGTGGATCAACTACAACGGCACCGCCTACTCATACAACGAGTACCACAACCCGGGCTTCTACTCGTACACCGCGAGCTACGCGAACGGCACTTTCACCTTCACGCCGGCGGCGAACAGCCAGATCCAGGGCGTCATCAGCATCTCGGCCGCCGACCTCGAGAACAGCATCTATTCGACCCTGGGCAACGCCACGATCACCGATCCGACGACCGGGCTGCCCTACCAGTTCAGCGCCAATTCCGGCGGGACGGCGGTGTTCAACCCGTACATGAACACCGGCGCCAACGACCAGTGGGGCGCCTTCTTCGTACCGCTGCTTACCGGCTTCATCGGCGGCTACCTGGGCGGCACGACGACGGCGCAGAACGCGCTCCTGGGATCGTCGTCGATCAGCCTCAGCCAGAACTGGAACTTCGACCCGACCTTCGCCTTCGGCGGCAAGATCGCCGCGGGCCAGCCCGGCGCGGTGACGCCGTGGAGCTGGTCGGGCAGCTACGGCACCGGCGTGTCGTATGACCCCTATGCCGAGATCTTCTTCAACAACACCAATTCCTACGGCAACGGCTACTCCGACTCGCTGATGAGCCAGTTCCAGCAGGGCGGGCCGCTGGTGCCGACGGGCTACACCGGCACGCTGGGCAACAATCCGTTTTCCACCACCAACGAATCGTCCACGGTCACCGTCATGGATGCGAATGCCTCGGGCTACGACGTCGGCGACCTGGTCACCTTCGCCGGCGCGGCGGTGGTCGGCGGCCTCACGCTCGCCGGCACCTACACCATCGTCAGCGTCGGCGCCGGGAGCTATACGATCACGGCAAGCTCGCCTGCGACGGCCACGGCAACAGGCGGCGGCAGCACGGTGACGTTCCAGAAGGATGTCGACAGCATTACGCTGACCTTGTTCGACGACAACGAGACCGCGCCCTCGGGCCAGACCTTGCCGGATGTGCAGGGCTACACGGCGACCCTGATCTACGACACCAGTGCGGGCCCGTTCGTGGCGCCGCTCGAGTCCACCGGTGCCCCCAACCTCAGCCTTGTCCTCAACTTCGGCTTGGGCCAGATGCGGCTGGATCCCGCCGCGACCGTCCAGATCGGCTTCTACACCGGGACGTCGGGTGGCGTGGCGCAGTTCGACTATGTCGACCTTCCGTCCTCGAGCAGCCAGTCGCTCTATCAGACGTGGGTCTACAGCAACGGCGTCTTCGTCGCTTCAGGGGGAGCCGCGGCGAGCGGCTCGATCCTCAACGTCAACGGCCTGCCCTACGACACCGGCATCAACTGGTACCAGATCGTCGTTACCAACAGCTCGGCGACACGTACGTACAATCTCTATGCCAATGCCGTGGCTGGGACGGGCGTCCTGAACCCTTACTACGACCAGGGTGGCGTCAATCAGGCGGGGTCGCTGGCGCTCGACGGCCTGGCGCAGATCCCGGCGGCGACGCTTCCGGTCACCCAGCAATACACGACCAGCCTGCAGATCGCGGCATTCAACGGCGGCACGATGTCGATGGATCCCCTGCTGCTGAGCTGGATCACCGATTCGTCGATCTACTCCTCCACGCCCGGGATCTGGATGACGCCGGCCACGCCGGTCCTCGGCACCTTGACCGGTACCGACGATGCGTTCGCCAACTGGGGCGGCTCGACCATTGCCGGCACGCCCAATGCGGCGCTGAACGACGTCACCAGCGGCAGCCTGGCGATCGGCTGGTACGGCTCCGACCAGACATGGATCGGCTACAACGCCTCGGTCAGCAACAATGTCATCGGCGGCTACACCAACAAGGTGATGGGCCTCGACGTGGCCCTGGTTAGCTTCTCGTCCGCAAGCGGCTTCACGGCGCACAATCCGATCGTGGTGAATGCCGACATCGACGGCAAGTGGACCTCGGCGGCGGCCCAGTTCGGCAACGGCACCTACCAGGCCGTGATGACGGAGTACCAAGCGAGCGACACGGACTACTCGACGCCGGTCGCCCTGACGAGCGCGCCGCTCACCTTCACCGTCAACATGGCGGAGCTGGCCTTCGCCCACACCGGTGGCAGCTTCATCCAGCTCGACGGCAGCAGCGGCAACGCGGCCGGCAACTGGGTGCGGCTTGCTAGCACGAGCTCGACCATGCCGAACGGCACGCTCCTGGTGTATGCGACCGATCTCGACGGCAATCTGGTCGGGCGCGATGGCGAGACCGGGGCCGGCGTGACGTTCGACGAAGCCGTGTTGGCGCACATCGGGTCGGTGGCGACCGATGGCGGAGCGATGCTGTTCCGGGGCTTGCAGTCGGTCTATCTGCCGGTGGGTCAGCAGCTGCACTTCGCGGTGCAGACCGGCAACGACGTGATCCAAAAACTGCCGAACGTGCTGGTCACTGGCGACGATACGCTGACGGTGAAGGTCACCGGCACCTTCGGAACCCTCAACCTGACGGCCGAAGTCGACAATACGCTGTCGGCGACGGCGACATCGGCTGCCAGCCAGCGCCAATACGACGAGCCTTGGGTCTTCCTGAGCCAGGGACAGCAGGCGACCGTCGACATCGCGGGCAGTGCCCACAACATCAATACGATCCACTTCGTGCGCCTCGACGTGGATCGCGGCGGCAACTGGAGCGTGGGCGGCGTGGCCTACGGCAACACCGATGCGTTCCGGTCGGCGGTGCACGACAACTGGGATGCCGGCTTTGCCTCGACCGGAGGCCGCGGCAACTTCCAGGACCATTTCAGCTGGACGGCGTCTTCGGGCACGGGGTTCTACGCCCCGGTACTGGTTACCGAAGGCGGCGACATCTTCGTGATCGGCAAGGCCAACACCGACGGGCGCGACCATATCCGGCTGTTCGGCGAGAACGTCTTCGGCTTCGAGGATCTGCGCGCCGACCAGCACAGCGACTTCGACTACAACGACCTGGTGATGAAGCTGTCGGTCCTCTGATCAGGCGCCTCTGATCAGGTGGGCGGCACGCGATATTCGTAGCTGTAGACCGTGCGGAAGCCCTGCGCCTCGTAGAGCGGCATTGCCGCCGCGTTGGTGGCGACGACCTGCAGGTAGGCGACGCGGGCGCCGAGATCCCAGGCCCAGGCATAGAGGCTCTCGGTGACCTTGCGCGCAAGACCACGGCGGCGGGCGTGCGGCATGACCAGCACGTCGAACAGGCCCATGTGGTCCCCGCTCACGGCGCCGATCGCCATGGCCATCGGTTGGCCGGCCTCCTTGACGAAGGCGAAGCCGACGGGGGCGGCGATCGCCGTCAGCATACGCCGCATGGTGGCGCGATGCTCGGGCCGGACCGGGCTGTGCGCGGCAAAGGCCTCGATCCAGGACTCCGTCGGCTGGGTGTGGATGCGCACCTCGGGCGCCGCCGCGAACGTCGGGCTGAGCGGGCAGACCTGGACCAGGCTGCGCTCGATGGCCCGATAGCCCCGGGCCGCCAGGACGGCTGCGATGGCGGCGGGGGCGAGGGGGCTCAGCCGCCAGACAGGCGGCTGGCCGCGCTCGCGATAGACCGCCTCGATGCTTCCGACGGTCTGAGGGTCCGTCTGAGCCTGGCGGCCTAATGCGTTGATAGAATTGGCTCTTTTCGTGTAGCCGCCGGAGAATCGCAGGCGCCATCCGGAAATGTCGCGGCTCTCCAAGGCGGGCCAGCCTGAAAATGCCAGCTCTTCTATCCGGCGCACCTGGGCAAGGTCGATGATCGGTGACAAGATGCAGAAAACCTGTTAGATTAAAAACAAGTAATAACAATCATTTATTTTAACTCCTGCAAGTCATACATGAATATCGACACCCCCTCCGTCGACGTTCGTGCTTGCTGGCAGCCACCCGCGCCGCATCCCTCCCGCGGCATCGGTCACTGGCTGCCAGCGATCTTCCTGATCGTCGTCATCATACCCTGGCTGCTCAGCGGCTGCGGTGGCAGCAGCAGTGGCGGCTATGCCGATCGCCCGCCGTCGGATCGCGTCGCCTACACCGCTTGGCAGGAGTGGACGAAGTTCGGACGCTCGACCGTCGTCTATGGCGGGCAGGCCAACGGCTACGTCAACCGCAGCGGCGTCACCGAGCGCAGCGAGCCGCTCAGCAGCAAGATCGGCGACTACTGGGGAAGCTGCGGGCATCCGTCGTGGAACGGTCGCTCGAGCAAGCCGTGGTCGGGGGCGTTCGTCGCCTGGACGATGGCCCATTCGGGCATCAGCTCCTCCGAATTCCCGCGCGACGGCCGTCACGGCGGCTATCTCGCGGCGCTCTACGACCGTCAGCAGCAGCGCGGCAGGAGCGCCGCCTTCCTGTTGCACGCTCCCAATGAATATTCGCCCAAGCCCGGCGATCTCGTCTGCACCGGAACCTCCGGTCCGACCTGGCGCCATGCCGATTCACGCACGGCGCGGCGGCGTATCGACAGCTCGGCCAGTCATTGCGACATCGTCACCGACGTGCGCGGCGGCTATGTCCACGCGATCGGCGGCAATGTGAAGAACAGCGTGACCATGAGCCTCTTCCCCGTCGATTCGCGCGGCCGGCTGGTGCCGTTTGCCGGCAAGACCTGGTTCATGGTGGTGGAGAAGCGCGCTTAGCGGGTCTTGCGCACGGCGAGCGCGGCCGCCGCGCCGATCACTGCGATCGTGAGCAGCAGCACCGGCGCGTATGGCCAGCCTGTCCAGCCGACCCAGAGCGCCAGTGCTGGCGGGCCGGCCAGCGAGCCCAGGCTGCCGGCCTGCGCCACCAGGCCGTTGATCGGGCCGATGGCGCGCGGCGTCGTGGCGACCAGCGGCACTGACGCAAAGGTCGCCGCGGGCACCAGCCCGCCGATCGCGAAGGACAGGGCAAAACCCACGACGACCATCGGCAAGGGCAGCGCCGAGAAGCAGAGCGCGGCCAGAACCATCGAGCCCAGCAGGCCGATCGCCGCCAGCCGACCCGGCGAGACGCCGGCGCGCATCAGCGAACCCGCCACAAGGCTGCCCGCGATGCCGAAGGCGGTGGTGATGGCGGCGATGCGGCCGGCATCGTCCGCCGCAAGGCCGCGGCGCTCGCCCAGCCAGGTGGGCAGCAGGCCGGCGACCGCCAGGAAGAGCAGGGCGAAGCAGAAGAACGCGGCGGCGAGCGGCAGGGAAGAAGCCAGCGCGCCGATCGGCGGCTTGTCGCCGCGACGCTCGGTAGCGACCTCGCGCGGCACGGCGACGACGACGACCAGCACCGCTGCAGCCAGCAGCACGAGATCGACCGCGAAGATCGCGCGCCAGCCGGCGCCGGCGAAGCTCGCCGTGACGAGGCCGGCCAGGGCAATGCCAGTCGGCACGAAGGTGCCCCACAGCGACAAGGTGATGGCGTGGTGGCGTGGCTCGGCGGTCAGGGCCATCAGCGAGGGGCCGGCGACGACGACCAGCAGGTAGCCGATGCCCGCCAAGGTGCGGCCGGCGAGCAGCGTGGTGGCGTCGGGGGCGGCCGCGCACAGGGCCGCGGCGGCCGCCATGATGGCGAGACCGATGGCCAGCGCGCGTACGTGGCCGATGCGCTGCGACCAGCCGCCGGCCGGCAGTCCCAACACGGCGCCGACCAGGGTGATGACCGACACCGCCATGCCGGCGCCGGCCAGCGACAGGCCGAGGTCGCGCTGCAGGTCGGGTACCAGCGGCGGCACCACGCCGAGCTGACCCGCCGCCAGCACGCCGATGGCAT
The DNA here is from genome assembly GCA_019750135.1 of Reyranella sp. Lineage (GTDB taxonomy): Bacteria > Pseudomonadota > Alphaproteobacteria > Reyranellales > Reyranellaceae > Reyranella. Next base: position 36,775 of record JAIEOV010000095.1, read on the forward strand.
AGAGCAGGGCGATGCGCGACCAGGATGTGGTCATGCCGGCGACGTTAGGGGTGGGGGCGGCGATCGCCTACGCATAAAATATTCATGGGAGCGCGGGCCTCTGGCCCGCATTCATGAGCGGGCGAGAGGCTCGCGCTCCCTTAGAGCGATGTCACCAATCGGGCCAGCGTTCCGTCGCTGAGCTGCAGGCGCTCCCAGATGAGCACGCCCGGCTCGATGGGCACGACCGTGCTGTGGTTGGCGCCGTTGTCGAAGCTCACCTGGGCCACGCCATCGTCGTACCAGCCGAGCTCGCCCAGCCGGCTTTCGGCGGCGCGGATCTCGTCGGTGGCGAAGCGCCACAACGATCGGCCGCGCATCTCGGCGAGGTCGGCCGTCCACTTGACCACGCGCGGCGGCGAGGCAGCGAGCAGGCGGTGCGAGAGATCGCAGATTTCCTGCACTGCTGGTTAACGCACGTTTACACAGGGGCGCGTAAGCGCATATTATTTAACAAATATAGCTATTTTTTTGGCTTTATGAGGTAGTTGTACCGTGCTATAGGTTAATGCACCGTGCTACCGAGGTGCTTATGCCAAAGCTCACAAAAAACGTCATCGACAAGGTTGTCCCGCCCGAGAAGGGAGATGCGTTCCATTGGGACAGCGAGCTGAAGGGGTTCGGCCTGCGTGCCAACGCCGCCGGCAAAAGCTTTATCGTGCAGGGCCGCATTGGCAGCGGCCGCGCCGCGCCGGCAGCACGGCTCACAATCGGGCGCTATGGGGTCTTTACGGTCGACCAAGCCCGCGACGTGGCACGCGAGCGCCTGCGGGACATGCGCATGGGGATCGACCCTCGCACTGCCAACCAGCGCGTTGGCGCGTTGCGCAAGACCGTGCGTGAGGTGGTGGCCGACTACAAGCGCGACAGGTCGTTGAAGCCGCGCAGCGCGCTCGCTCTGGACCAGCTTCTGGCGGGACCGATCACGAAGTTCGGCTGGGCGGACAAGCCGCTGGCCAGCATCACCCGCGCTGATGTGCTTGGAAAATTCCTCGAGATGAAGGACCGAGCCCCGATCCACGCTAACCGGACCTTCAGCATGGTGCGCGCCATGTTCAATTACGCGGCCCACGAATACGTCGAGAAGGACGGCACGCCCATCTTTAAGGACAACCCTGTCAATGCCCTGTATCGGAAGTGGAGCCCGCCGCGCGCGAGCACGACCCGAATCCCCGACGACAAGCTCGGCGCAGTTTGGTCGCACCTGCAAAGCGCCCGCGCTGTCGCACAGCAGCGCGATACCTTGGCAGCGATCGACCTCGTGACATTTTTGCTGCTGACAGGTGCGCGCATCAGTGAAGCTGCGGAATTGACCTGGGACCGGGTAAATCTGGACGCGGGCTGGTGGCACATCCCCGATCCGAAAAATCGCAATCCGGTCTGGCTGCCGCTCTGCACGCAAGCCGTGGAGCTGCTGCGCAAGCGCCCGACCCGCGAAGGGTGGGTGTTTCCGACCGCCCGCGGGCATATCAAGGACCCGCGCAAGACCATGCGGAACATCAGCGAGGTCGCTGGCTGCGAGCTATCACCTCATGATTTGCGCCGCACTTGGACCAACACCGCCTTTCGGCAGTGCCGCATCGAGCTTTGGAAGGTCGAAGCCCTGACCAATCATGTCAGCAAGGGCGTGACCTTGCAGAACTACGGCGACACGCAGGATCTAAAGTTCCTCAAGCCCGAGGTACAGCAGGTCGCCGATCGGATGGTTGGATAAAACCCCGCGCCCAAACTTGGCGGCCACCCAGGTACCACCCCGCGCGGCAAACGCGCTGTGCGCGAAGATTTTGGTACCTAGCGACGCGATTTAAGGGTGCCCACAGGGTAGTGCAGCGGGGGCTTGCGCTGTTCACCGCTGGTTCCACGACAACGCTAAAACGGTGTATCCGTGCATATTAGCTTGCATTACCCTGTTAAGTTGTGTTACCTTACGCACACTGAAGCGCCGCACTGGGGCGCTTACTCGAGGCAAATTCCAGAGACATGAGCCGGTAGGATAGGGGACCGAGACCTCACCCCCGAATACTCCGGACACAGCCAATCTCCGTCAACGGCGTGGTGACCATCACAAAACCGACGGGCTCTCAAAGCCTAGGGTTTCACCATGTCTAGTCATGTCGATGGGGCGTTGTCGAACGCCCAAGCCGCCTCAGTGATCGGAGTCACTCCAGGCACGCTCAAGGTATGGCGCGTCCAGGGGAAGGGACCCCGTTTCGTTAAGCTCGGCCCAGCAAAGCAAGCAGGCGTCGTCTACAGGCGCGCTGACGTGGAGGCTTGGCTGAACGAGCGCACGTTCACCAGCACGAGCGCCTATTCGGCCAACGCCGCATAGCCAAAAAAGAAGCGACCGAGTTGGGGACTGCCGTTCCCGGCCAGTTTCTCGGTCGCTTCAGTTTTGGGGTCTGGAACGTCGATCCCGCAACGCTCCGATAGCAATCACCGTAGAAAGGTAAACGATGAGTACCGAAAACCAGCATAGCGAATCACGCGCGCCGCTGCCACCGAAAAGTGTAGAAAACAAACTTATGCAACTTCCCGAAGTCTTGCGCAAACGCTCGCAGTGGCTGTTGGCTCATCACGATAAGGCTCCCCGTCTTGCTGATGGTACGAGGGCAAAATGGTTAGACCCAAACACATGGATGGACTTCAAGACTGCTAGCCACGTCGCCCGGGAGCAGGGCTGTCATGTCGGCTACGTGCTCACTGCCGAAGATCCTTTCACGTGCATCGACTACGACACGCATCACAGTGAAAATCCCGAACTGTATATCCCGTTCATCAACAAGATCGGCACTTATACGGAGCGGTCACTATCTGGAGGCTTCCATCAATGGGTGGAAGGGAAGGCGAGCGGTAGCGACTCGTCCATTCAGATTTTTTCAGATAAGCGCTTCATGATCTGCACCGGCGATGTGTTCCTCAACAGGCCAATTGAGAACCGCGAGGCCATGGTCAAGAACATGGCCGGTCAAGTGGATGACCATTCAGCTGCCGATTGGGGCGTAATGTGTTGCTGGATCGAAGGCTGCATGACTCCACCCACGCTGGAAGAGCTCATGCAAGCTTTCAAGTATACTCCAGCCGGCAAGTACGCCATCAAAAACAAGACGCCTCATTACATCGAATTCACGGCGCGCAAAGCCCTAGAGCGGCGAGCGCTTAATCGGAAGCGTATCCGGCGTGTTTGAGGTAGTTCCAACACTCCTGCTCGGTGTAGA
>JAIEOV010000086.1 GCA_019750135.1 Reyranella sp.
GCGGCCCCTCAGGCGTAGTGCACGTCGACCGACGGCATCGGGAAATCGCCCAGGATCTCGAGATGGCCCCTGAACTCCTTTACCGCGGCCTTGCTCAGCTCGCCGTGGATATGGCCGTGCAGGATCGGCCCGTGATGCCGGATGGTGATCCTCAGCAGCCGGGCCGTGTACTCGATGGCGAAGGGATGGTTCGACTTCATCCCGGTGATGAAGGTCGCGTCGTCGGTGCCGCCAAGGGTCGCCAGGGCGTAATCCTTCAGGCTCCGGTCGAGGTCCATCGAATCGGCCGAGACCTGGAACGCACCGGCTTCTTCATTGTGGCTGGTGTTCGCCACGGCCTTGCCGGCGTCGACGCCGGCATTCCAGTTCCACATGGTCTCACGCCCGGCGAGCACCCGAAGCACTTCGAGCATGACCGCCTTGCGATGCGCCCCGATCCCGTATGGTCCGAGCTGCCGCACGACGCTGGAGTAGATGTCCATCGCCGTGTTGGGGAGAAAGAGGTCGTCGGGCGCAAGGAGCGCCCAATCCACCATTTCGTCGAGAAAGGAAACGGGCGGCTTCGACCCATGAACCCTGGCGAGGCAGGCACTGTAGGCTCGCGGCATCGTGACCTCCGTCGGCTTGTCTCGTTCGCGGTGAAACAAAAATTGGACAACAACCTTTGATACGTGAGTGGCACGGCACCAATGGCGCTCCATCCCGGCGCGATTGCGGCTGTTTTCTTGAGAATTCCTTGAGACAGTCCCTTCACACAGCCTGAGGTCACGATGGCGGCGCTCACCTTCACAGACAGCAGAGAAGTCAGTAGCAAGGGCCGGGTCGGGGGCTCGTTCCTGGTCCAGGTCTCGGGCGGCGGCGTCAATGCCAATGCCGTCGTCTATTCCGGCATCTTGAACGAGGACGCCGACGGCGCGCCGCGCTGCTACGGCGTCTTCCCGTTCGATCGGGGGATCGACAAGCTGCGCTACGGCACGAGCGACGAGAACGCACAGTTCGACCCGCTGCCCGCGGGCCAGGTGGCCCATCCCTGGGCATGGCACGGTGTCGTCAGCAGGACCCACGACGAGGCCGTCGCCGCCAAGATCCTCGACCGTCTCGACGAAAGATCCGAGCTGGCCGGCCGTCACCATGACGGCGCTCCCCTGAACGATGCGAAGCGATTCCCGCCGAAATTCCCGGTCAAGCGCGCCGACGACCCCAATTTCTACGTCTCCTCCACGGCGTTGATAAAGAACGCCGCGCTGCCGGAGACCGATCCGGGGCATTGGTGGGATGCGGCCGCCGTCAACTATGGCGCGCTGACGCCGCCCTTGCGGGCGCTCGGCGTCGAGCTCGGCGATTTCGGCATCGCGATCCGCCGCGACAACGGCACAAGCCGCACGTTCTTCTTCGCCGATTCTGGCAACGGCCAGAAGATCGGCGAGATGTCGACCCTGCTGTTCCGCGCGCTCTTCCCCGGCAACAATCAGGAAGAGTTCCTCACCTCGTTCATCGTCTTTCCCGGATCGCGGACCCGGCCGATCACCAGCGACCCGGCGCCGACCGTGCGGCGCCTGCTTGGCGACCTGTCGACCACGTCGAACGTCGCCACCATGATCGACATCATGGCCGCCGGCACGTCCTTCGCCCGCCTCAACGACACGCCGGAGCTCATGTACGAGATGAACGACCCGGCACCCGGGAAACCCCGCAAGGTGGCCGACCTGACCCACCGGGCGGCGGGCCTGGATCGCGGCCTTAGCGGCAGGCGCAGCCAGACCATCGCCGACGCATTGCGGACGCATGGCTTCGATCCGGTCGCCGCCGAACGCGCGCGCGCCGCCGAGCCGCGGCCGCTCGGGGTGACGATCCCACCGCTGTCGCCGGAGATCATGAACCTCAAGATCCCGAAGCCGTAAGGAGCGACGGCGACTCACCCCTACGTTCGTCTCGCTGATCGTGCTTGCTCTAGCCAGCCAGCAACCTCGGTACGGGGAAGTCGCCGGCCAGGATCTGCGCGCTCACCGCCTCGACGGTCTGGCGGCGCGACATCGCCGCGCGCCGCAGGATGCGGAAGGCTTCGGCCTCGCCGACCTGCGCCTGGTTCATGATCTGCAGCATGGCCGTCAGCAGCAGGCGCCGCGAGCGCAGGCGCTCCTCGGCCGACGCCAGCTTGCGGCGCATCGCCTGCAAGGTCGCGTACTGGTGCGTGGCGATGGCGAGCGATGCATAGATTCCGGTCGAGCGGATCGGCTTCATCAGGTAGGCCGACGGCTGGCGCGCCAGCATGGCCTGCAGGCGGCTCGGTGTCTCCGAACCGATCAAGGCCACCGTCGGCAGGCCGACGTCGCGATGGGCTTCCTCCGACTCCGCGGCGTGCTCGCTGTCGGCATCGAAGAACAGAATATCGACGGAGTCGTGCGAGGGTGCCGCCGAATCGTGAACGGTGACCCTGAGTCCCAGGAACTCGAGCTGGGTCTGCAGCACCGTGCGATCGCGTCCCGGCGGATGCTCGATGAGCGCATGCAGGCCGCGGAACGAGCGCGACTGGCGACGGTTCACTTGACCACCCGCAGGGTCTGGGAGGTCGCCGCGCGCTCGGGCCGGCCGCGTGCGCCGCGCGCCAGGTCGTCGAGGTCGAGCCAGGTCAGGTAGGGATCGGGCTTCACGGGCGCCGGCGCCGTGTCGAGGATCTCGAAGCCGAAGCCGGCGCGCGAGCGGGCGAGCCTTGGCGTGAGGTAACAGTGGTTGTTCTCCTCGTCGACCCGGACCAGGCCCTGCGGCGCCTGCAGCTCGTCGCGCCAGGCCGCGGCGCGCACTGCCTGGACATCGGTCGAGCCGGCACGGCGGATGGCGCGCGCCAGCAGCAGCCCGCACAGGTAGGACGCCTCGGCGTCGACCGACGGCAGGTTGCTGCTGCCGAACATCTCGCGGTAACGGCGCACGAAGCTTCGGTTCTCCGGCGTGTCGATGCTCGCGAAGTAGACCGACGAGGTGATGTGGCCGACCGAGGCGCGCGGCCCGATCAGCCGCAGCTCGGGCTCGCACAGGCTGCAGCTCAGGATGGTCGGACGCGGCAGGCCCGGGCTGCGCGCCTGCTCGCGCGCGAGGGCGCGATGCAGGTCGCGATAGAAGCGGTAGCTCGCCTCGCCGACCAGGGTGTTGAAGACGATGGGCGGCCGGCGCTCGATGATCTCGCGCACGATGTGGTCGATGCCGGTATCCGACAGCGCGACCAGGCGCTTGGCGATGATCTCGCCGCCGGCCGCCGTCACGATCTCCTGCAGCACCCGGTTGGTTTCCCAGGTCCACAGATAGTTGGCGCCGACGCAATACACGCTGGTGCCCAGGTTCTCGATCATGTGGCGGGCCAGCGGCACGACATGCTGGTTGGGCGCGGCGCCGACATAGATCACGTTGTCGCTGTTCTCGAAGCCCTCGTAGCGCGCCGAGTGCCACAGCAGGCGGTCGTAGCGCTCGATCAGCGGCAGCACCTGCTTGCGCGAGGCCGAAGTGTAGCAGCCGACGATGTGGCGCACGCCCTTGTCGCGGATCAGGAGCTCGCAATGCTCCTGGTAGTTCTGCAGGTCGCCGCCGGGATCGAATACCAGGGGCGCGAACTGGAAGTCGAACTCGGTGCCGGAGTTCACCTGCTCGACGGCGAGGGTGAGGCCGTTGAGCATCTCGCGACCGACCAGACCGTAAGGTCCCGTCAGCGAGTAGAGCACGCCGAGATGGACGGTTTCGCGTCGACGCTTTGCCATGATGCGTGTCACTCCGCGTCCGACGGTGGCAGCGCAACGCAGCTCGCGTCAAGGCGCATTGCTCGCGGCGGCAAACGCGGTTGACTCCCATGGCAGTGGACGGGAGTATCACGCACCGCACGCGCGCCGGACAACGGCGTCCACCATGGCGCGCGACGGTCGATGCGGATGGGCACGCCATCCGAGACACAAAATTTGCGAGGCTGATCAGCCTCGACGGCAACAAGGCCTGGAGGCTCCGCGAGGAGCCGACGGGCCTTTTTTGTTTTGGCACGCGTTTTGTCTACGGGGGCGACGAGCGATGACGGTGAGGCTTCCCAGCATCGAGCAGCTCAAGGACATCTCGCACACGTTCGGCCTCGCGCTCGCCGACGACGATCTCGCGTCCTTCCGCGAGCTGATGCGCGGGCCGATCGCGTCCTGCGCAAGGCTCGACCGGCTGGTCGAGCCCAAGCTTCCTGTGAAATACCCGCGCGCGCCGGGTTACCGGCCGTCAGCGGAGGAGAACCCCTACAACGCCTGGTACTGGAAGACCGAGATCGAAGGCGCCGCATCGGGCCTGCTGGCCGGCAAGGCGGTCGCCATCAAGGACAATATCTGCGTCGCCGGCGTGCCCATGATGAACGGCTCGCAGCTGCTCGAAGGCTACGTGCCGGAGATCGACGCCACCGTGGTGACGCGCATCCTCGAGGCCGGCGGCACGATCGCCGGCAAGGCGGCGTGCGAGGACCTCTGTTTCTCAGGCGCGAGCCACACCGCGGCCACGGGTCCCATCCTCAATCCGCACGACATCAAACACAGCGCCGGCGGATCTTCCGGCGGCAGCGCGGCCCTTGTGGCGGCGGGCGAGGTGCCGATGGCGCTGGGCGGCGATCAGGGCGGCTCGATCCGCACGCCGTCGAGCTGGTGCGGCATCTACGGGCTGAAACCGACCTGGGGGCTGGTGCCGACGACGGGATCGATGCCGATTTCCTACTCGGTCGACCATTGCGGCCCGATGTGCGCGTCGACCGAGGACGTGGCCCGACTGTTGACTGTGATCGCCGGCCACGACGGCCTCGATCCGCGCACCCAACTCGCCCGCACCGACGACTATCTCGGCGCGCTGGGCAAGGGATTGGCTGGCTTGCGCATCGGCGTGCTGAAGCAGGGGTTTAGCCACCCCGAAAGCGATCCCGAGGTCGACCGCATCGCCCGCGACGCCATCGACGCGCTCGCGAGCGCCGGCGCCACGGTTTCGGAGGTCTCGATCCCGATGCACTACGAGGGGCCGCACATCTGGAGCGGCATCATCCTCGAAGGCGCGGCGGAGATGATGCTGAAGGGCTACGGCGTGGGCAACAACGTCGCCGCCTATTACCCGCTGTCGATGCAGGAGGCGTTCGCGCGCGGCATGGCCTCGCGCCTCAACGATGCCTCGGAGACGGTCAAGCTGGTGCTGCTGCTGGGCGAGTACCTCCACCGGCACTACCACAATCGCTACCACTCGAAGGCGCAGAACCTCAGGGTGCTGCTGCGCGACGCCTACGATCGGGCGCTGAAGGACGTCGACATGCTGGCGATGCCGACCATTCCCTTCACCGCCACGCTCATTCCCGAGCCCGACTGCGCGCGCGAGGTCTATGTCGACCGGGCGCTCAACATGCAGGCCAACACCTGTCCCTTCGACGTGAGCGGCCATCCGGCCTTCACCATTCCCTGCGGCAAGAAGGATAGGCTGCCGGTCGGCCTGATGCTGGTCGGACGTCATTTCGAGGAAGCCCGCCTGATCCAGGCCGCGTCGGCCTTCGAAGCGAGGAAACGATGACCAACGACCTCCACTATCTCGACCTGGTCGATGTCGGCCAGCGCATCAAGGCCGGCGCACTGTCGCCGGTGGCGCTGACCGAGACCATGCTGGCGCGCATTGAAAAGCTCGACGGCGGCCTGAAGAGCTACGCCACCGTCACCGCCGATCTCGCGCGCAGCCAGGCGCGCGAGGCCGAGGCGGAGATCAAGCGCGGCGCCTGGCGGGGGCCGCTGCACGGCGTGCCGATCGCCGTGAAGGACCTCTGCTACACCAGGGGCATTCCCACCGCCGCCGGCATGGCGATCCACAAGGATTTCAAGCCCGACCACGATTCGACGGTCGTCGAGCGCTTCGCCCAGGCCGGCGCCGTCCTGCTGGGCAAGCTGCAGCTCACCGAAGGCGCTTTCGCCGACCATCACCCCTCGATCCCGCCGCCGGTCAATCCGTGGAACAAGGACTACTGGTCGGGCGCGTCCTCGAGCGGATCGGGCGTGGCGACGGCTTCGGGCCTCTGCTTCGCGTCGCTGGGCTCCGACACCGGCGGCTCCATCCGCTTCCCGTCCGCCGCCAACGGCGTGACCGGCCTGAAGCCGACCTGGGGTCGGGTGAGCCGCTACGGCGTCTTCGCACTCGCCGAGTCGCTCGATCACATCGGCCCGATGACGCGCAGCGCCGCGGATGCCGCGGCCGTCCTTGGTGTCATTGCCGGCGCCGACCCCAACGACCCGACAGCCGTGCAGCTGCCGGTTCCCAACTATCTCGCCGGTCTGCCGCGCGGCATCCGCGGCGTCAGGATCGCCGTCGACCGCGGCTTCAACACGACCGGCGTCGACAAGGACATGGTCAAGGTCGTCGACGACGCGCTCGCCGCCCTGGGTGACCTCGGCGCCGATATCCGCGAAGCCAGGTTCCCCTCGCCGGATCGCATCGTCAGGGACTGGCTGCCGCTCTGCGCCGTCGAGACCGCTGTGGCCCACGAGGCGACCTTTCCCAAGCACGCCGACCGGTACGGGCCGGGCCTGCGCGGCGTCATCGAGCTCGGCCGCGGCCTGTCGGGCCTCGACCTGACCAAGATCCTGATCGCGCGTGCGGCTTTCCGCGGCGAGGTCGAGGCCTTCTTCCAGGATGTCGACCTGCTGGTGATTCCTGCCCAGTACGCCGCCGCGCCGACCACCGCCACGATGGCGACCCTGGGCGAGGATCCCAAGGCGATAGAGATGCTGCTGCGCTTCACCGCGCCCTTCGACGTCACCGGCAGCCCGACCATCACCTTGCCCGGCGGCTTCACCGCCAAGGGCCTGCCGACCGCGTTCCAGCTCGTGTCGCGCCCGTTCGAGGAGGAGCTCCTCCTGCGCGCCGGACACGCATTCCAACTCGCTACGGACTGGCACAAGCGCCGGCCGCCGATCTGAAGCTGTCTGGAACAGGGGAGCAGGGCAGGGCCATGGGCTACAACAACTGGGTCTCGCAATCGATCATGAACCGCCGCGGCAGCGCCGCCGGCAAGACGGGCAAGACGCATACCCTCACCGAGGAACAGCAGGCCGAGTTCCATTTCACCATCGGGCCCTATTCGAAGCCCGTGCTGAGCGTCGCGCCCGGCGATCGCATCGTGGTCGACACGCGCGACGCCTTCAGCGGCCGCATCAAGACCGAGGACGACAAGCCCAGCGAGAAGATCCGCCTGCCGTTCGCCAATCCGCAGAATGGCCCGATCATGATCGAAGGCGCCGAGCCCGGCGATGCGCTGGCCGTCCATATCGAGGACATGGTCCCGCGCGGCGAGCAGCCGCGCGGCACCTGCGCCCTCATCCCCGAGTTCGGTGCGCTGACCGGCACCTACTACACCGCGACCTTGAACCAGCCGCTGCCCGAGATCGTGCGCAAGATCCTGGTCGACGAGACGACGGTCCATTGGAGCGACAAGGTCAAGCTGCCCTACAAGCCGCATATCGGCACGCTGAGCTGCTCGCCCGAGATCGATTCGATCAGCTCCCTCACGCCCGACAATCACGGCGGCAACATGGACCTGCCGGACATGGGGCCGGGCACGGTGACCTACCTGCCGGTCCGCGTGCCGGGCGCACGACTGTTCATCGGCGACGCCCATGCCTGCCAGGGCGACGGCGAGGTCTGCGGCGTGGCCGTCGAGCACGCCAGCACCACCACCATCCGCGTCGACGTCGTCAAGCGCTGGACCATCGAATGGCCGCGGCTCGAGGCCGAGGACTTCATCATGGCGATCGGCAGCACGCGCCCGCTCGAGGATGCCACGCGGATCGCCTATCGCGAGCTGATCCGCTGGATGGTCGCCGATTACGGCTACGAACAATTCGACGCCTACATGATGCTGAGCCAGTGCGGCCGCGTCCGCCTCGGCAATTTCGTCGATCCGAAATACACGGTCGGCGCCGGCATCCTGAAGAAGTACCTGCCCTGAGGGGCATAGCGTGGGGGTGAAGGAGGAGAGCATGAGCAAGTCAGCACGAACAACGAGGCTTTGTAGCGTGGCCGCCGCGGCATCGCTGGCGGCAGCCCTTGCAGCAGCCCTGGCGGTGTCACCGGCACAGGCGCAGCAGCCGCCGATCAAGGTCGGCCTGCTCGAGGACGTGTCGGGCGACATCGCCCTGATGGGCAAGCCCAAGCTCAACGGCTCTCTGCTGGCGGTCGAGGAGATCAACAATGCCGGCGGCATCATGGGCCGCAAGATCGAGCTCGTTCATCTCGATCCGCAGATGGACAATGCGCGCTATCAGGAGTTCGCGCGGCGCCTGCTGCAGCGCGACAAGGTCGACGTGCTGATCGGCGGCATCACCAGCGCCTCGCGCGAGGCCATCCGCCCGATCGTCAACAAAACCGACGTGCCGTACTTCTACACCAACCAGTACGAAGGCGGCGTGTGCGACGCCAGCACCATCAGCATCGGCGCCGTGCCCGAGCAGCAGTTCTCGACCCTGATCCCGTGGATGACCGAGACCTTCGGCAAGAAGGTCTACACCATCGCCGCCGACTACAATTTCGGCCAGCTCTCGGCCGAATGGACGCGCGACCTGATGAAGAAGCAGGGCGGCCAGGTGATCGGCGAGGAGTTCATCCCGCTCGGCGTCTCGCAGTTCGGCCAGACCATCCAGAACATCCAGAAGGCCAATCCCGACTGGATCATGACCCTGAATGTCGGCGCCTCGCAGGACTCGTTCTTCGAGCAGGCCGCCGCCGCCAAGCTCGCCTACCCGATGGGCAGCTCGATCAAGGTCATGCTCGGCTTCGAGCACAAGCGCTTCCCGCCGCCCGCGCTGGCCAAGATGCACGCCACCGCCAACTGGTTCGAGGAGATCGACACGCCGGCCGCCAACGACTTCAAGAAGCGCTGGCGCGCCAAGTTCCCGAATGAGGCCTACATCAACGACATGGGCTACAACGCCTACACCGCGCTCTACATGTACAAGGCGCTCGTCGAGAAGGCGAAGTCGACCAAGAAGGCCGACCTGCGCAAGGTCATCGCCACCGGAGAAGCCTGCATCGAAGCGCCGGAGGGCAAGATCTGCATCGATCCCAAGAGCCAGCACACCTCGCATCAGATGCGGCTGATCGGCGTCAATCCCGACCACTCCGTGCGGGTGATCAAGGACTTCGGCCTGATCCAGCCCTACTGGCTGGGCGAGGTCGGCTGCGACCTGACCAAGAACGATCCGAAGACGCAGTATTCGCCGAGCAACCTGCCGAAGAAGTAGTGTTGCCGTCGACCCCGATCATCCCGGCGCGCCTCTGGGCGCGCCGGTCCGCGTCCATCGAGTCCGTGCGCCATGTTCGCTGAAGCCTTCTCGATCGCGTTCCAGTTCGCCGACGTCTTCGCCTTCCTGATCCTCGCCGCCGCCGGGCTCGCCATCATTTTCGGGATGATGGGCATCATCAACATGGCGCACGGCGAGTTCATCACGTGCGGGATCTACGTCACCGTGATCGCCGTGCAGCACGGCGTGCCGCTGCCGCTCGCCCAGGCGCTCGGCGCAGTGTCGGCGGGCCTGGTCGGCATCGCCCTCGAGCGCACCATCATCCGGCATCTCTACCATCGTCCGCTCGATTCCATCCTGGCGACCTGGGGCATCAGCCTGATGGTCACCCAGGGCATGCTGGTCGTGCTGGGCTCGAGTTGGCAGGGCATCGGCACGCCGCTCGGCAGCTTCAAGGTCGGCGACTACACCTTCTCGGCCTATCGCCTGGTGCTGTTCGGCGCCGCCGTCGGCGTGCTGGCCGGCCTCTACCTCATCTTCATGCGCACCGGCTATGGCGTGATGGCGCGGGCGACGATGCAGAATGCGGCGATGGCCAAGGCGCTCGGCGTGCGCACCGAGCGCATGTATGCGATCAGCTTCGGCCTCGGCGCGGCGCTGGCCGGGCTGTGCGGCGCGCTCTATGCGCCAACCATGACGCTGATCCCGACCATGGGCATCACCTTCATCATCGAATCGTTCGTCACCGTCGTGGTGGGCGGCGCCAATGTCCTGCTCGGCACCGCGCCGGCCGGCATCCTGCTCGCGGTCGTGCGCACGGCGCTCAACGCCTGGTACGGCCAGATCGCCGGCCAGATCGGCCTCCTGATCACCGTCATCATCGTCATCCGGATCCTGCCCGAGGGCGTTTCCGGCTGGCTGTCGCGCCGGGAGCGCTAGGACCGCCATGTCGATGCTGCGCAAGCTGAACGGACCGCAGACCATGGGCAACGGCCGCGCCTTCTGGGCCGGGTTCGCCGCGATGCTCGTGATCGCGCTCCTCTATCCGGCGGTGTCCGATCCCTACGACGTCGGCAACGTTGCCTATCTCCTGATCTTCACCCTGACGGCGCTCGGCCTCTCGCTGATGTGGGGCTACACCGGCATGTTCTCGTTCGGCCAGACGGCGTTCTTCGGCGTGGCGGGCTACAGCTACGGCGTGCTGTCGATCAACCTGGCCGCCAGCGGCGCCATGACCCTGCTGTGCCTGCTGGGCGCCATCGCGGTGGCGGCGCTGTTCGCCCTGCTGCTGGGCTATTTCCTGATCTACGGCCGGGTCAGCGGCGTGTTCTTCGGCATCGTGACCTTCGCCACGACCTTGGCGCTGGCGGCCTTCTTCGGCCAGACCGCCGGCCCGGAATGGGCGATCGGCCAGGCGCGCTTCAACGGCTTCAACGGCATGATCGGCATGCCGCCGCTCGAGCTGCCGTGGCCTGGCGAGGTGATCGTCCTCGAAGGCAGTGCGCTCTACTACTTCGTCCTCGGGCTGCTGCTCGTGATCTATCTCGGCCTGCGCGTGCTGGTGAACAGCCGCTTTGGCAACGTGCTCGTCGCCATCCGCGAGGATCCGCTGCGCACCGAGCTGCTGGGCTACGACGTGCGCAAGTACCAGCTCGTGGCGTTCGTCATCGGCAGCTCGCTCGCCGCCCTGAGCGGCGGCCTCTACACGGCCTGGGGCCAGTTCATCCCGCCGGCGTCGATGGGCCTGCCGGCGGCCGCCATGCCGATCATCTGGGTGGCGTTCAGCGGCCGCCAGGACCTCACGGCGACGATGGTCGGCACGTTCCTGCTGCTGCTGATGTTCCAGACCATCACGGTCTATAGCCAGCAATATGCCCTCATCCTCATGGGCTTCCTGCTGCTGCTCACGGTGCTGCTCGTGCCCTCGGGCTTCGTGTATGGCATCGGCCGCTCCCTCAGCCAGATCGGCCGGCGCGCCAAGTCAGGGATGGGGCCGGAGACGGAGCCGGCGCTGGGGGCGCGGGCGGAGAGGCCGTCGTCATGACGGCCATCCTGCAGACCCGTGCGCTCGGCAAGCATTTCGGCGGCCTGTCGGCCGTCTCGGATGTGAATCTCGAGGTCGCCGCCGGCGAGATCCACTGCCTGATCGGGCCCAACGGCGCCGGCAAGAGCACGCTGTTCAAGCTGGTGGCCGGAACCTATGCGCCGTCGGATGGCGAGGTGTTGTTCCGCGGCGAGAATGTCACGCGGCGCAAGACCTACGAGAGGGTCGAACGGGGCATGAGCGTCAAGCTCCAGGTCCCCAGTGTCTTCCGCGAGCTTCCGGTGGCCCAGAACCTCGAGATCGCACTGCAGCGCAAATCGTCGGGCCAGGCTCTCGAACGGGAGAAGCGGCGCCTGCTCGAGTTCCTGCAGCTGCAGGACGATGCCGACAGGCCGGCCGGCATCCTCTCGCACGGCCAGCAGCAGTGGCTGGAGATCGGCATGGCGGTTGCCCTCGAGCCGGCGCTCCTGCTGCTCGATGAGCCGACAGCGGGCATGTCGCCCGTCGAGACGGAGCGGACCGGCGAGATGATCAAGCGTCTCAATGCCGAGGGCATGACGATGCTCGTGGTCGAGCACGACATGACGTTCGTGCGCCAGATCGCGCAGCGCATCACCGTGCTGCATCTCGGCCGCGTCTTCGCCCAGGGCGGCATCGACGCCATCATTGCCGATCCGCGTGTCGAGGAGATCTACCTGGGCAAGGGCCATGGCCACTGAACCCGTGCTCGAGGTCGCCGGCCTGTGCGCCGCCTACGGCCGCACGCCCGTCCTGCGCGGCGTCGACATGACGATCGCCAAGGGCGAGATCGTCAGCCTGATCGGGCGCAACGGCGTGGGAAAGACCACGACCATGCGTTGCCTGATCGGCCTGCTGCCCGCGACGGCGGGGCAGATCGTCTTCCTCGGCCGGCCGATCACCGAGTTGCCGGCCGACGAGCGCGCGCGGCTGGGCATCGGCTACATTCCCCAGGGCCGCCAGGTGTTCCCGCGCATGACCGTCGAGGAGAACATCGCGGTGAGCCTGCTGGCATCGCCCGGCAAGGATCGCCGGCTGGTCGAGCTGGTCTACCAGTACTTCCCGATCCTCAAGCAGCGGCGGCGCCAATCGGCCGGCACGCTGAGCGGCGGCGAGCAGCAGCAGCTCGCGATCGGCCGCGCCCTGGTGGGCAATCCGCGGCTGATGCTGCTCGACGAACCGTCCGAGGGCATCCAGCCGTCGATCGTCGACATGATCTGCGAGGTCCTGAAGTCCATCAGGGACGAACTCGGCACGACGATCCTGTTCGTGGAGCAGAATCTCGACACCATCCTGGCGATCAGCGAACGCTGCTACGTGGTCGACAAGGGCGCCGTCGTCGCCGAGATCGACCGCGACCGGCTGCGCACGCCGGACGCCGTTCGGCGACACCTGCTCATATAGCCGCGCGGGATCGCCCTACCTTTCCAGCCAGACGTCCTCGAAGCGCCAGTTGTTGTAGATGCTGTTGCTGTGGATCGTCACGTTCTTGACCTGCGGCTGCCAGCACGCAGCGGCGCGGCCGTAGAAGATGATCGGTCGTGCGATCTCGGCCTGCAGCTTGTGGTCGATGTCCCACACCATCTGCTGTCGCTTCTTGGGATCGAGCTCGCGCGACTGCGCCTGGAACAGCTTGGTCATCTCGTCGTTGCAGTAGCCGTTGTAGTTGCGCAGCGAGCCGCAGCCGTAGTTCTCGAAGAGCGCCACGTCCGGATCGTCGACCGCCACGCCCGAGAGGTTCAGGGCGACCACGTAGTCCTTCTTGAAAACGCGGTTGTAGTAGATGGCGGTGTCGATGATCTCGAGCTCGCCGTCGACATAGACCTGCTTCAGCTGGTCGATCAGGATCACCGCCGGGTCCTTGAAGGTGGCGATGTTGCGCGTGCTGACCTTGATCTTCAGCCGCTTGTCGGGGCCGTAGCCCGCCTCCTGCATCAGCTTGCGCGCTTCCTCGCGCGCCTTGGCGACGTCGCCGTAGCCCGGCAGGTCCTTCATCATCTCCGGCGTCATGCCCCAGCCGCCGTCGGGCGGCGGCAGCATGATGCCCGCCATCTTGTCCTCGCCTTCGCTCAGGATGTCGATGAACGACTTGCGGTCGAGCGTCAGCGCCAGGGCGCGGCGGATTTTGGGATCGTTGAACGGCGGCGCCTCGGCATTGATGATCAGGTTGGTGCTGACGCCGCTCTCGCGCATCGTGCACTGCGCCTGCGGCGCGTCCTTGCGGATGTTCTTCAGCAGCGGCACCGAGACGTCGGACGGGAAGGTCATGTCCTGTTTGCCGGCGATGAAGGCCAGCATGCGCGTGCCGCGATCGGGCAGGATGGTGAACTCGATGCCGTCGAGATAGGGCATCCCCTTCTTCCAGTAGTCCGGGTTCTTCACCAGTTTGATGCCCTCGTTCATCTTGAACTCGGCGAGCTTGAACGGGCCGGTGCCGACCGGCCGGCGCCGCATCTGGTCGGGCGGCACGTGGCAGGGATAGATCGGCGTATAGCCCGAGGCGAGCAGCGCCAGCAGCGAAGGCTGCGGCGCCTTGAGATGGAAGGTCGCCTGGGTGTCTGAATCGGCGGTGACCTTCTCGACGTTGGTCCACCACGCCGAGCGCGGATTGCGCCGGAGCTTGCTCTCGCTCTCGCCGCCCAGCAGCAGGTCGAAGGTGCAGGCGACGTCCTTGGCGCTGAACGGCTTGCCGTCGTGCCACTTCACGCCCTCGCGCACGGTGAAGACCAGCTTGGTGTTGTCGTTCGTCCAGCTCCACTTGGTGGCGAGGTCGGGCACGATCGAATCGAGGCTGTTCTTGGCCACGTGCTGGTCGAACATCACGAGGTTGTTGTAGAGCGACATGAACGGCACGGCGACCGACACCGTCGCCTCCTCGTGGATCGAGGCGCTGGGCGGCGAGTCCATGTGCTGGATCCTGAGCACGCCGCCCGTCTTCTGGGCGAGCGCGGGGCTCGCCACGGCGAGCGCGAGCAAAACGGCGAGGCCGCCGACGCGGCGGGTCTTGGTACTCATTGCTTCCCCCGACTTTTGTTGGGAGGAGCGTAGCGCATCGGCGGGGCGAGTCGAGCCCGGCAAGGTCAGATCAGGTAGATCCTGTCCGGCAACTCCGGCCGGTCGTCGGGCGCGGCGGGGAAGTGCGCCGCCAGCACGTTGGCGCAGCGCTCGATCGCCACGACGAAGCCGTCGGCGATGCGGCCGTCGCGCAGATGGGCGATCAGCGCATCGACCGCGTCCTGCCACTCGGCCTGGCCGACGCGCGCGGCGATCGCATCGTCGGCGACGATGCGCGCATAGCGCTCGGCCAGCGACACGAAGACCAGCACGCCGGTCCGGCCCGCGGTGTTGCCGATGCCCCGCCGCACGAACTGCTCGAGCGCGGCGCGTTCGGCGATCGTCCGCCGGGTGCCCGCCGGCAGCAGGGCCCAGCGCACGCGCGGCAGGCTGAGCAGCACCGCCAGCACGGCGAACACCGCGAGCTGCAGCGACAGGATCGCGAACACCGGCAACGCCGTCAGCCACACCAGCAGCCAGGGCAAAGCGAGCGCCGCCAGGGCGGCCACGAAGATCGGAAGCGCCGCCGGCTCGGCCGAGCTGCGCGCCAGCACGCAGACGATCTCGCCCGACGTCCGTCGCTCGGCAGCGGCGATGGCGGCTGAGACGCGCCGGCGATCGTCGATGGAAAGCACTACCATCGCCCGCTCGCGCCGCCGCCGCCCGACGAGCCGCCGCCGCCGGAGAAGCCACCGCCGCCGTCGGATCCACCGGAGAAGACATCACCACCGAAACCGCCACGGCCATAGCCGGCCCCGCCACGGCTCATCAGCCTGGCAAACAGGATCGCGCGGAAGGTGGGCGAGATCACCATCAGCAGCAGGAACACGGCGAAGATGCCAACGCTCAGCCAGTTCACCGGCCCCTGGGCCGGACGCTGGTCGAGCCGCAGCGACGGCCGCTTCGACCATTCGGATTCATCGGTCGTCAGGACGGTGATGATGTCCTCGACGCCGCGAGCGATGCCGCCGCCATAGTCGCCGGCCTTGAAGCGGGGCGTGATGGCGTTGGAGATGATCACCGCCGATAGCGCGTCGGTCAGCGTGCCTTCGAGGCCGTATCCGACCTCAATGCGGACGCGCCGTTCCTTGGGCGCGACCAGCAGCAGCACGCCATTGTTCTTGTCTTTCTCGCCGAGCTTCCAGAAGCGGAACAGCTCGTTGGCATAAGGCTCGATCTCCTGGCCCTCGAGCGAGCTCACGGTCGCCACCACGAGCTGGATGCCGGATTTCTGCTCGAGCTCGGTGAGCTTGGGCACCAGCGCGTCCCGCGTATCGTGCGGGATGACGTTGGCCTGGTCGACAATGCGTCCCGTGAGCGGTGGGAAGGTGAGCGCCAGCGCGCCCACGCTGATGCAAAGCGAAAGGACCAGCGCGAGGCAGAGTCGCGCAGCCCTCATTTGCCGAACTTCACCTGCGGCGGCCTCTGCGTGTCCTCGTTGGCGGCGAACGTGGCCATCGGCTGGCTGCCGCGGATCCATGCCCAGATCTGGCCAGGGAAGGTCCTGATCTCGGTATTGTAGGCGCGCACGGCGTCGATGTAGTCGCGCCGCGCTACGGCGATGCGATTCTCGGTGCCCTCGAGCTGCGACTGCAGCGCCAGGAAGTTCTGGTTCGACTTCAGGTCGGGATAGTTCTCGCTGATCGCGATCAGCCGGCCGAGCGCGCCGCTCAGCTGGTTTTGGGCGTCCTGGAACTGCTTCAGCTTCTCCGGATCGGTGAGCTGCGAGGCATCGACCCGTACCTGGGTCGCCCTGGCGCGGGCCTCGACGACGGACGTCAGGACGTCCTTCTCCTGCTTGGCGTAGCCTTCGACGGTGGCGACGAGGTTGGGAATGAGATCGGCGCGGCGCTGGTAGTTGTTCTGGACGTCCGCCCACTTCGCCTTGGCCTGCTCTTCGAGGGTCGGGATGGTGTTGTAGCCGCACGAGGCCAGACTCACGAGGCTGAGCGCCGCGGCGAGCAACGTCGCCATCCGAGACCACGGGCGCGGCAAGGTCAGGGTCATCACCATCCTCCAGGGCGCGCCTGCGGCGCATGAGACAGCAAACGTGCCGGACGGCCTGTCGTTCCATGCGGGCGAAACGCTACTTGCGGGCCTCCGCGCTCACATCCAGCGCCGTGATCGCCCGAACCACCTCAAATCCCCTGCGGCGGTACCACCGCGGCACGACGGTGACGCCGACGCGCGCGCGGCAGCCCTCGCAACGCAGCCTGAGGGTCCTGAGGCTGTGGCCATGCAGGCGATGCCAGTTGGCGTCGCGCGGATCGATCAGCCGCTCGCGGCCACCGGGGCAGGTCGCGAGCAGGCAATAGCCCAGCGCCGCGAAGTCGCCGATCAGGTAGTCGCCCGTGGTCGTCAGCAGCGGGAAGGGGCCGACGAACGGTTTCGGATCGTCGTCGGCGGGGCCGCGGCAGGAGCTCGCCTGCTCGTGCGGGCGGAGCTTCTCGTTGCGATAGGGCGGCGTCAGCCGGTAGTGCCCGAGCTTGCCGCACTGACGGCATTGGAAGTCGACGCTGCCCACGGCCACGGTTTCGAGATCGGGCCGTTCGATCAGATTGATGAAGTGCGTTTCCTTGCAGGGATCGCAGAACACGCTGAGGCTGAAGCCGCGCAGGCGCAGCATGCCGAAAGTCTCGCGCGGCACTCGCGGCCGCGCGCCCGATCGTTTGGCAGGCACAGCGCGAGGTGAGGGCGGCGACCACAGACGTGACAAGGAAAACGCTCCTTTCGTTGCGTTCGACCCCTGTCATCGATGTTTCATCCCACGGCGCGACTCTTAGCGCCACCCGCATGCGCTGCCGAGTCGAAAGTCATGCTGGCATTGCTGGCAGCAGCTACATCAGCCAGCTCTGCCCGTAGTGGCTCGTGAAGTCGAGCTGCACGACCAGGTCGTTGAAGTCGTGGTCGCCGCCGCCGCGCGTGTCCTCGAAGCCCCAGGTGTTGTGGCCGTAATTGACGATGTGCCCCTTGCCGTCGCTGTTGGCCTGGGTGAAGGCGTAGAACACGTCGCCGCTCGAGCGGTTGGTCAGCATCATGGCGATCTTGTCGCCGGCATCGACGTTGATCGTCGTCTGCTCGAAGAAGCCGTAGCCCGGCCCCAGCAGCTGCGAGCCGCCCGACTTCAGCGCATAGGCATGCGCGGCCGCCGCCGCGGCGTAGCCCGCGTCGCCGGGATTGAGGTTGCCGATCTTTCCCGAATAGTCGTCGACCTTGTAGAAGGTGACCGCGAGCTGGTCCTGGCCGTTCTGGCGCACACGCACGATCGCGTCCTGGCCGTCGGCGGCGCCGACCGTCTCGGCCACCGCCACGGCGCGTGCCAGATGGACGTCGCCGCCGGTCAGCACGGTGGTCACGCCGTTGTCGGTCACGCTGAACGGCCGCGCCGAGAAATCGGCCATGCCGAAGGGGCTGGTGAGGGGCGCCCGGTCGGCGAACCCCATGCCCTGGCCGATCAGCGCCGAGACCGAGGCGCCGGCCGCGACATCCCACGAGCCGACCCAGCCCAGCGCCTGCTTGTCGAACAGGCGCACCAGGTTGGGATCGAAGTTGTCCTGCATCACCTGCTCGGCGAAGCGCGACGTCCAGGCAAAAGCGTCCGCGACCGTGTCCGTGAAGTCGATCGTATGGTCGCCCAAGGTCAGGCTGGATGCCATCTTTGCCACGGTCGTGGTTTGGATCAGGAACGTCTGGTCCGTGCCGCTGGTCCAGCCGGTGCCGCCGCTGCCACCCTCGATCAGCGACGGGATGTCGGCGAACGACATCTGGTGGTGGGCGATGTGCGTCAGCTCGCGCGCCAGCAGCAGGGCGTTGGGCGTGCCAAGGCCGCTCGCCAGGTCGTAGCCCGCCGCGGCGGAGTTGCCGTAGCCGGTCGGCGTGATCTGGACGCCGTCGCTGCTGATCGCGCCGCCGAGCACGAACGTCGAGGTGTTGCTGCCCATGGTGATGTCGTTGAACACCGCCGGCGCGATCGCCGAGGCGATGTAGAGCAGGTCGTTCATGTAGCCGAGCTGCGGCAGCCTCTGGTCGTGGAACACCGCGTTCAGCTGCGCCGTCAGCCCGGCCCAGAACGGCGTCGCGGCGCTGGTGCCGCCGCCGCCGCCGATGCCGTTCATGTCGGCGCCGGGCACCAGCCAGGTCATGTTGCTGCCGGCGTTGGCCGAGACATCCGGGTTGCCGCGGCCCGGCAGGTGGTAGGGATCGTTGGTGACGGGCATGAGCCCGTAGTCCAGCTGGTATTGCGGTATCGGCTGGCCGGGATCGGCGCCGCCGCCGCTGGTGTTGTTGTGGAGATAGCCGCTCGGCAGCTTGCCCGGTATGCCGAACGTATTGCCGTCGAGATAGTACTTGTTCCAGATCGTCTCGACGAAGGCCGTGCCGGCGCTGGCCGCGTTGGGCATCTGGGTCAGGCCGCCCGCCGCCAGCTTCCACAGCATGCCGAGGTCGCCCGCCATCGCCTTCTGGCTGACCTCGGCCAGGGTCGCGTCGGCGCCGGCCGCGCCTATCGTGCTGAGCGAGGTGCCGCCCACCATCACCACGAAGGCGCTGTCGCGGCTGGTGTTGCCGTTCATCACGCCGTTGCCGTAGGAATTGCCCGAGCCGCGGTCGCCCATGTCGCTGAACAGCGAGATGTTGCGCAACGCCACGTCGGTCCACAGTCCGTTGGTCGCCTTGTAGAACGGCGAGCCGGGCGCCCCCTGCGAGTCGAAGGCCCACGACGAGGTGATGACCGCCGGATTGTTGGCGAGGTCCCAGATCGCCGCCTGGTAGGCGGTGAAGGTGTTGGAGCTGGCGCCGTTGGCGCTGCCCGAGCCGGCGTAGAGCACGAGCGGGCTCCTGGGCGCGAGCGTCCCCACGATACCGACATCGAGCGAGCGCTCGCCGCCCGGATTGAATTGCCCCGGCGGGATCACCCCTGCCGGATAGGCCTGGCCGCCGGGCGACACCGAGATCGCCGGCGCGCCGGTCGGCACGCCGGCCGCCGCGCGATAGGCGTCGAGCGCCGCCTGGAAGCCGTTGCCCCCGTTGTCGCCGTCGAGTGCGGTGCCGATGGTCGGCTCGACCAGCCCGATCGTGCCGGTCGGCACGTTGCTGCCGAGCGGCAGGTTGTAGTAGTTCGCGGCCAGCATCTGGGGGAAGGCGCTGTAGACCGTGGTCGTGCCGTTGCCCAGGCTCTGCCAGCCCTGCGCCAGGTTGGCGTCGAGACCGACGCCGGGATCGGCAAGCTGCGACTGGAACTTGCCGGTGTCGAACCACAGGCCCGAGACGCCGAGGCTGGTGAGGCTGGTGGGCAGCGACAGGTTGCCCGTCCAGTACCAGTTGCCGGTTCCTGCGGCGGTCTCGGCCATCAGCTGCGCCTGCGGCCCGAACAAGGTGGAGAAGCTGTCCTGCGTCACCTGCACCCAGATGGTGCGTGACGCGGCCGACGAGACGTAATTGCTGGCCTGCTGGAGCGTGGTGATGCCGAGCGCCCCCAGCTCCGTCAGCACCTGGTCGTACTTGGTCGTGTCGGCGCCGTACTTGGTCCACAGCGTGCCGCTTTCGGTGAGAGTCGCGAGCTCCCTCTGGCGCGTCGCCCAGTTGCCCGACAGCAGCGCCGTCGGATCCTCGGCGCGGTCGAGCACCAGCGCGACGTTGAGCACGACCGGTCCGGTGATCGGCACGCCGAAGGTCGGCGGGCCGGCGGCGTTGCTGCGCCAGTTCGAGAAGTCCATGAAGCTGGCGTTCTCGAGCTGGGTGTAGCCCGGATAGAAGGCATAGTCGTCGGCGGTGATGGCGGCGCCGTTGGCGATCGTGATGGTCTCCTGGATCGCGCCGCCCGCCGCGGTGATCTGCCAAGTGGTGGGCGTGAGCTGGGTGAAGGCGGCGCCCTGTGCCGCCGTGCCGTAGCCGAAGAACTGCAGGAAATCGTTCTCGCCGCCGCGGCCGGAGAAATCGGAGATGGTGTCGCCGTTGGCCTGGCCGGCCTGGAACTGGAACCAGTCGTCCAGGCCGCCGCCGGTCATCGTGTCGATGCCGGCGCCGCCGTTCAGCACGTCGTGCGCGCTGCCGGCCGACAACGTGTCGTTGCCGTTGCCGCCCAGCAGCACGTTGCTGCCGGTGCTGTCATTCAGCGTATCGTCGCCGCCGCCGCCCGCCAAAAGGTCGTTGCCGTTGCCGCCCGTCAGCGTGTCGCCGGCCGAGCCACCGAACAGCACGTCGTTGCCGTCGCCGCCCTGCAGGGTCGAGGCGACGTTGGAGGCGTGGATCGTGTCGCTTCCGCTGCCGCCGACCGCCGTCTCGACGACGGTGTCGAAGGCGATGGCGATGTTGTTGGTGCGGCCGCCGGCGCTCGAGAAGGTGCCGGGCGTCAGGTCGACCGTGGCGTTCTGCGTGAAGCCCGAGAGGTTCAGCGTGTTGCCCGTCCCGTGGTTCCAGATCGTGACGATGGCCGACGGGTTGTTGTTGAAGTCGTAGATCTGCCCGAAATAGTCGTCGGTGAAGCTCGAGCTGAAGCCGTAGGTCTTGCCGCCGCTGAAGGTGGCGTTGGTCGAGGCGCCGTATAGACGTTGCGCCGCCAGGATGTCGAGCATCTGTGGCGACAGCGGAACGTAGTCGGTGTCGAGCGGATCGTTGCCTAGATTGATCCACTGCAGATAGGCGGCGTAGTCGCCGTAATAGCGCGTCGTCGGGTCATTGGGGTTGACATACGACATGACCGCCCACGCCCGGGTGTCGTAGGCGCCGAACTGCTGCTGCTCGGGATTTGCGTTGAAGTTGTAGGGGCCGCCATGGCCCAGGCCGACGATGTGGCCGACCTCGTGGATCAGCGTGCTCCAGACGACGCCGTACGAGGTCCCCGAGTTGAGGTCGATCGGCCCGTAGCCCGGCGTCGAGGTGTCGACCGAGATTATCGCGCCGTGCTCCGGCGCCTGCACCACCGTCGGGCTGCCGACCGCGACCGTGCGGGAATCGTTGAAGTTGGCGTAAGCCTTCGAGTCGTTGCCGCGGATCACCGTGATGTTGGCGTCAGCGGCACTCGCTGCCAGCTGGAAGTCGATGTTGGCGATGCCGCTCCAGAAGGCGAAGCTGCCGGCCCACACCGTCCGTTCGGTGTTCGTCCAGCCCGACGCGTCCTGGAACCAATAGGTCACCGTACCGCCGGCCTGGCCGGGCGAGGGATTGCCCCACTTGATTGGATCGCCGACGTCCCTGTATTGCGCCGGCACCACCAGCGACTCGCCGGAGTAGGTCAGCGTGTAGTAGCTGGTCTGCGCGACGAGGCCGTTCGCATCGACGCCCGAAATGAAGGTGATCTCACGATCCTGCTGGTCGTTGATCGGCATGACGCGGAACTCACCTCCAACTACGCGGGGAGCGTGATCCTATTGCGATGGCTTTGTCGCAACAAGCTTGCAGGACGCCGCCTGCGCTGCCAAAGAATTGGAAGGGGGAGTGCACGAATTGGGAGAGGGAAGAACGATGAAGCCGACACGCCGCCACGTCCTCGCAGGAGCCGCGCTGCTGCTGCCCGGCACGGCGCACGCCGCCGAGTGGCCGGAGCGTCCGATCCGCATGATCATCCCGTTCGCGCCGGGAGCCGGCGCCGACATCGTCGGGCGCACCTTCGCCGAGGAGCTGGCCAAGGCGCTCGGCCAGCCGATGGTGGTCGACAACAAGGGCGGCGCGGGCGGCCTTCTGGGCACTGCCGAAGGCGCCCGCGCGGCACCCGACGGCTACACGCTGATGCTGACGTCGCAGGGCACGATGGCGTGGAACCTCGGCATGTACAAAGCGCCGGGCTACGATCCGCTGAAGGATTTCGTGCCGGTCACCGTCACCGGCGCGTTGCCCAACACCCTGGTCATCTCCGCCACCAATCCCGCGAACAGCGTCGCCGACCTGATCGCCCAGGCGAAGGCCAAGCCGGGCGAGCTCACCTACGGCTCGAGTGGCGTCGGCTCGAGCCTGCATTTGTCGGGGGTGATCTTCGAGCAGCGCACCGGCATCCGCCTGCAGCACGTGCCCTATCGTGGTGCGCCGGCCGCCGTGCTCGCCGTGATCAACGGCGAAGTGACGATGGGCTTCTGCAACACGCCGACGGTGCTGCCCCAGATCAAGGCCGGCAAGCTAAAGGCGCTGGCTGTCACCTCGAGGGAGCGCTCGCCGCTGATGCCCGAGCTGCCGACGATGATGCAGGCCGGCGTCGCCGACTTCGACGTCGCCGTATGGCTGGGCTTCGCCGTGCCGGCCAATACGCCGGCCGCGATCGTCACGCGCCTCAACACCGAGATCAACCGCATCAGCCAGAACCCTCAGGTGCGCGAGAAGCTCCTGATCCAGGGCTTCGAGATGATGCCGCCGATCTCTGCGGCCGCCGCGCGCAAGACGATCGAGGACGACCAGGCCTACTGGCTGCCCATCATCAAGCAGTCCGGCGCGACGGCGGAGTAGGGCTGGGGCGGGTCATGTTCTTCCGGACCGCGCGCGTCCTCGCGCGCTCATGATCTTGAGCGCGCGAGGACGCGCGCGGTCCGAGAGACGAAGATCATGAGCCGGCGAGAAGGTCGCGTCGGGCGCGATCCAGCCCGCTGTCCGCGCTACACGCTAATAGCTCGGCTTGGTCGGGAACGGCGTCAGCTGCAGCTCGTGCGTCCAGCACGAGCGGTCCTGGGTGTGCAGGTAGTAGAACGCCTCGGCGATCTTCACCGGGTTGATCACCAGGTCGGGGTTCTGCCGGATGCGCGGCAAGGCATGGGTGCCGGGCGAGTCGATCGTGCCGTCGATCACCGCGTTGGCGACGTGGATGCCGTGCTCGGAATATTCCTCGGTCAGCACCTGCGCCAGGGTGCGCATCATGACACGAGGATAGTAGAGCGACTGGCCGGTCATGCGCTTGCGCCCGCGCAGCGAGCTCGCATTGTTGGAAAAGAAGAACGAGCCCGTGCCGCGCTTGCGCATGGCGGGCAGGATCTCCTTGGCGACCAGGAACGGGCCGCGGCTGGCGATATGCTGGGCGGTGTCGAACATCTCGACCGGGATGTGTTCGAGCAGCTCCTTTTCCGGCGGCAGGTCGCGGCCTTCGAGATAGCCGGCATTGTAGACCACGATCTCGGGCTCGCCGGCCTCGCTGCGGATCGCGGCGAAGGCGGCCGCGACCGACTCCTGCTTCGAGACGTCGAGCTCGACGATCATGCAGTCGCCGCCCTGGTCCTTGATGGCCGCCATCAGGCCCGACGCATTGGGCGCGCTGCGCGTCGTCAGAACGACGAAGAAACCTTCCGCGCCGAACTTCTGCGCGATGGCGCCGCCGACGCCCCAGCGCACGCCGACGGGCAGGACGCTGTCGTCCACCGCCTTGCCGTGGATCAGCCGCGTGTTGCGCCCGTCCGCCTGCCACTTCGACGTGGCGCCGATCACGACGGCGACCGGCTTGCCCTTGCTGTTTCCTGCGGCCATCTCGAGCGCTCCCTTCGTCCCTGCCGCGACCTTAACGCGAGACGGGTCGGGGATGCTTCAAGTCTTTCTAGTTCACGCTCCTCATTCCGGTCCTCGCCATCGCGACGGCGCGCTTCAGGTTGGCGAGCATGACGGGCTTCCTCAGGATCGGACGGTCGCGCAGTTCCGGCGGCAGGTCCGCCGTGCTGTAGCCCGTGCTGAACAGGAACGGTATCCCGCGCGCAGCCAGCCGGAAGGCGAGGGGATAGACGACCTCGCCGGCGAGATTGATGTCGAGCACCGCGAGATCGAGGTCGAGACGGGAAGCGAGATCGAGCGCCCTCACGAGGCGCGGAACGCTCGCCACCACCGTGCAGCCCATCTCCTCAAGCATGGTCTCGATGTCGAGCGCCACCAGCGATTCGTCTTCGACGACGAGGACTTTCAAGGGGCTGGCGTCAGGCATGCATCGCGTTCTCGAAGCAGGAGCGGTCAGCGAGAACGCTTGGAGAGGCCTGAGGTTCCTTATCGGCGCAGCATCTCTCGGACCCTGAGGGCGAGCGCGTCGAGGGCGAACGGCTTGGTCACCATCTCCATGCCCGGCGTCAGGAAAGGGGCCTGGCCGGTGGCATGCTCGGCATAGCCAGTGACGAACAGCACCTTCAGGTCGGGGCGATGCTGGCGGGCGATTTCCGCCACCTGTCGGCCGTTCATGCCGGGCAGGCCGACGTCGGAGATCAGCAGGTCGATCGGGGTGTTGGATGTCAGGATGGCCACGGCCGTCTGGCTGTCGCTCGCCTCGAGACAGGCGTAGCCCAGTTCGCGCAGCACCTCCGAGATGATCAGGCGCACACCCGAATCGTCCTCGAGGACCAGCACTGTCTCGCCGGCGCCCGCCGTGGCGGCACGCGAGGGAGCGACGGGCCGCGGCTCGACGATGCCCTGGTAACGCGGCACATAAAGCCTGAAGGTCGTGCCCTTGCCTTCGGTGCTTTCGACGCGCACGTGGCCGCGTGACTGCTTGGCGAAGCCGTAGATCATAGAAAGGCCGAGGCCTGTCCCCTGGCCGATCGGCTTGGTCGTGAAGAACGGCTCGAACACTTTTGTCAGGACCTCCGGTGACATGCCGACGCCGGTGTCGCTGACGCGAACGACCGTGTAGTCGCCGACGTCGATCTCTTCGTGGCCCAGCTGTCCCCTGGCCTCGATGACGGCGCTCTCGGTGGCGATCGTGAGCGTCCCACCTCCGGGCATCGCATCCCGGGCGTTGATGGCGAGGTTGAGGATCGCGTTCTCGAGCTGGTGCCCGTCAGTCAGTGCGTGACCGAGCCCAGGCGCGAGATCGACCACCAGCTTGACCTTTTCGCCCAGCGTGCTCAGCAAGAGCTGCTTCATGCCCTGGACGAGCTGATTCACGTCCACCGCCTTGGGATCGAGCGGCTGGCGGCGGGCAAAGGCGAGCAGGCGATGGGTGAGGGAGGCGGCACGGTTCGCCGCGGCGATCGCGCTGTTCGTGAAGTTCTGCACGTCGTCGTACCGCGCATCGCGGATGCGTCGCTGCAATACCTCCATGGAGCCGATGATGGCGGTCAGCATGTTGTTGAAGTCATGCGCTATTCCGCCGGTGAGCTGGCCGATCGCCTCCATTTTCTGCGAATGGCGCAACGCGTCCTCGGCCTTGCGCAGGGCTTCCTCGGCCTCGCGTTCGGCGGTGACGTCGCGGCCGACCGCCTGGAGCAGGCTGTCGGCCGCCACGGCGCTCCACTCGATACGCCGAATTGTGCCGCCACCCGTCCGCATGCCGAGCTCGAACAATTTGGGTGCGGTCCCACGCGACAGATCGTCGAGCTCGGTCTGCAGCGTCGCGCGCTCTTCGGCAACGACGAAGTCGAGGACGTTGGCGCCGAGCAGTTCGGCCTCTTGCCAGCCCAGCAGGCGCGTCCAGGCGGGATTGACCGAGCTGATCGTGCCGTCGAGGGCCGCCACCAGCATGACGTCGGTCGACAGCGTCCACATGCGATTCCGGTCGGCGGTGCTCTGGGCGACCCGTTTTTCCAGCGTCTGGTTGAGCAGGCGCAGCGCGTCGACTGCCATGCGCCGCTCGTTCACATCGCGCAGGATGGCGGTGACGAAGGTCCGGCCCTCGCTGGTCCAGCTCGACGCCGACGCCTCGAGGTAGCTCGGCGAGCCGTTCTTGCGCAGGGCCGTGAGCTCGATCGGCCGCGCCAGCGTGACGCCGTCGCGGAATGCCCGGAAAGCGGTGGTCCATTCCTGCGGGTCCGTGAGGAAGGACGAGAGCGAGCGGCCGATGAGCTCGTCCGGCGGATAACCGAGCTCGCGCGCCGCGGCGGGGTTGACGAACTGGATCGTGCCTTCCGCGTCGAGCGTCAGGATCGTATCGGGGGCACTGCGCACGACGGCGTCATAGCGCGCGTTCTGGCGCTCGCGCAGGATCCGCTCGCGGCCGGCGATGACGGTGACATCAGTGACCTGCAGCACGCAACCGAGGCTGGGGCGGCTGCCGGTCGGGCGGACCGCGATGTTGTGGACGAGCTCGCGTCCGGTGTTGGTCCGCAGGGGGAAAACGGCGGGATGGAGGGTGTGGGTGACGAGACTCGACGCTCCGAGCTCCAGGGCGTGCTCGATCGCGGTGGTCAGCCTCGCCGGAATTCGACCGGGAAAGAGGTCGCCCAGGCTGCGGCCGCGGGCCGTGGCGCTCGCTATGCCGCTGGCTTTCTCCATCCAGACGTTCCAGCCGACGATGCGACGATGGCAGTCGAGCAGGACGAGCCCGAGATCGAGGACATCGAGAATGCCGGGGTCGGCTTTCGGCTCAACCACGGTCTTCGGCGGGAGCAGCTCCGCCTGCTGTGCGTTCGATGAATTCCCCGAGCAGGACGCGCAACACCGCGAGCGACGGCATGTCCATGATCATGGCGATGTAGCCGCGGATGTCGCGACTGCGGATGGCGAAGTTGATGAAGAGGAACATCACGACGTCGCCGGCGGCCGGAGGCGGCGCGAGGTCGAAGAAGACCGCTGGCTCGCCGCGCAGGATCTCGGGCAGCGACATCTTCAGGCTGCGTTGGAGGAGGTTGGCGACGGTCGCCAGGCAGCCGTTCAGGATGATGTTGCCGATCTCGGCCAGCGCCTCCTGTTCGAGCTCGATGATCTCTTCGAGCGGCAGGTCGCCGCCGACGACGGCCCTCACCAGCTCCAGGCTCTTGGTGTCGGGGAAGATCAGCAGTGCGCGGCCGCTGATGTCGCCTTCGAACACCTGATGGATGCCGACGAGATGGCTGACCTCGTTCTCGCCCAGAGCCAGGATCGCCTTGTCTCGGCTGACCAGCGTGACCTTGGGCACGGACAGCAGCACCTGCTCGCCGACCATCTCCCGCAGGCTCGCCGCCGCCCGGCCAACGCCGATGTTGACCATCTCCGTCAGGGCGTCGAGCTCGAGCTCGCTCAGGATATCCGTCATTGCGCGGCCAGTCGCTTTATCGCGTCGTCGAGGAATTCGCGCATTGGCTTTTCGGTCAGCGGCTTCTGCAAGAAGGTTGCGCCGACTTCCCGGGCTCTGGTCACGACTTCCACCTGATGATTGGCCGAGATCACCGCCAACGGCATGCTGGGCTTCAGCGCCAGCAGTTCGGCTGCCAGATGCAGGCCGTCCCGCCCGGGCATGTTGAAATCGAGGATGGCGAGATCGAAGGCGTCTTTGCCTGCCAGGGCCAGGGCTTCATCGGCGTTGGCCGCTTCAACCCGGGTCCAGCCGGGCTGCAAGGTCGTCAATGCCTTGGCGACGGCCATGCGCGCCAGTTTGCTGTCGTCGACGACCAGAACCCTGTAGCCCATAAATGTTCGCTTTCCCTCGACCGCAGCGTATCGGGCTTGATACCATCCCCCGGGCCCGACTCAACCGTCCTGGTTGCCAGGCGGAGAGACCTATTATGGATGCAACATTTCCCGCCCCCCGACGTTCCCCACAATTTTGTGCAAATCAAGCACAATCAGGACCCTGCCGTCGCCCAGAAGCGTCGTGCCGTCGATGCCGGGAATGCCGGCCAGAAGACCCTCCGGCGGCTTCAGCATGACGTCCATCCGGGCGCCAAGCCGATCGACCTCCAGGCCCCCCAGCTGCCCGCCGACACCGACCACCAACACGTTGGCATCGGTATCGGACCGCCGGGCTTGTTGTCCCAGCGCCTCGGCAAGATCGATGACCGGGATGGTCCGGCCGCGTAAGACCATGGCGCGGGCGGCCCCGATGGGCAAAATCGCATCGCGGCCGATGCGGACGGTCTCGACGACGGCCTCGATCGGCACGCCGAAGACCTGGCCGGCAACCTCGACGGTCAGGACCTTGGTCATCATCACGGTGAACGGCAGGGCAAGGCGCACCGTCGTGCCGCGCTGCAACTGACTCGACACCGAAACCCGCCCGCCCAAGCGCTCTATGGTGGTGCGGACGACGTCCATCCCGACGCCGCGGCCCGACAGGGCGGTGACCTCGCCGGCGGTCGAGAAGCCGGGCGCGAAGATCAGATCGATGGCCTCTGCGTCCGTCATGGCCTCCAGCGCCGTATCGGTCGCGACGTTGCGTTGGCGCGCGACCTCGCGGATCCGTGCTGCATCGATGCCGCGGCCGTCATCCTCGACCTCTATCACGACATGGTCGCTCTGCCGGGCGGCCCGCAGCCGGATCGTCGCAGTAGCCGGCTTTCCGAGTGCCACCCGCTCGGACGCGCTCTCAACGCCATGGTCGAGCCCGTTGCGCAGGATATGGAGGAGGGGTTCTGAAATTGCTTCCACGATCGTCTTGTCCGCCTCGGTCGTGGCGCCTTCGATCATCAGGCGTGCCGGCTTGCCGAGCGAGGTGGCCATCTCGCGGACCAGGCGGGGGAAACGTTGGAAGGCATGCTGGAGCGGCAGGACGCGAAGGCTGAACACCGAGCGCTGCAGCTCTCCGACCAGGCGATCGAGCAGGAGATGCTGGTTCTTGAGGGCAACCGCGAGACCCCGCGGATCGACCTCGTCCTGCGCACGCTCGGCAGAATGACCGACCGCGTTCTTGGCGATCAGCAGCTCGCCGGTCAGCCGTACGAGGCTGTCGATCCGCTCCACATCAACGCGCAAGGTGGTTTCCGCCGCCTGCGGCGCGAGGGTACCGGGCAGCGCGGTCGGACGGTCCGACAGCCCTTCGAGGATCCGGTCGATCGCCTCGATCATGGCCTCGGCGTCGCCGGCGATGAGGCTGCTCTGCAGAGGCCCTTCGAAGTCCGTCGCATCCAGCGAACCGCCATGATGGCGCAGCACGTTGGCGGCGACACGGCCGGCCGATTCGAGGCGCCCTGCCGCGCCCTCGGGCGCCGGCTCCGACAGCATCAGCTTCTGCGCTTCGAGAAGCTCGCGGCCGATGGCGGAGAACGCCCCGGCATCACTCGATCTCTTGCCTGGCTGGGCCTGACCATCTGACGTGGCAGAGGTCTTGTCCGCGGTGGCAAGGGTCGAGAAACGACGGACGAGATCATCGGCTTGCCCGTCGGCCCCAGGCGGAAGCTCGCCTGTCGCCTGCATCTGGTCGATCCAGGCGCTGACCTGATCCAGGGATGCCAGGCACATGTCGATAAGGGCAGGCGTGATCGGGGCACTGTTCGACCGGACGGCCGAGAGCACGTCCTCGGCGGCATGTAACGCCCGCGCCATCGCGTCGAAGTCGACGATGCCCGCCGCGCCCTTCAGCGTGTGGAAGGCGCGGAAGGCTCCGTCGAGGCGCTCGCGGTCGTCAGGATGCTCCTCGAGCGCCAGCAGGTCGTCGTTTCCCTGGCTCACCAGCTCGCGACCCTCGATCAGGAACTGCTCGACGAATTCGTTCATGCCGGCATTCCGCACATGATTGTTGCGTGTGCGACGAGCGAGTCCTGTGCGACGGGCTTCACGAGGTAGAAATTGGCACCGGCCAAGCGGGCGGCGCGCTGGTCCTCGGGGCGCGCCTCGGTGCTTGTGACGAGTGCCGGAATGGAGGAAATAGACGACGCCTGCTGCCGCAGCCGCCTCAGGAACGTGAAGCCGTCCATCTGCGGCATGTTCACGTCGACGATCAGCAGATCGAACGACTCGGCCAGCACTTTCTCGAGCGCTTCGACGCCATTCAAAGCCTCGCCGACCTCGAAGCCGGCGCGCTCCAGCGCGTCGCGGTAATAGCGGCGCACCAGGCTCGCATCGTCGACGATGAGAACGCGCTTGGCCGACGTCTCAACCATGGCCGCGTCCTCCGTTCCCGCCGGCTCCGGGCCTTTGATAGACGACGGCATCGGGAAAGCGACGCACTTCGAAAAGCGGGGAAATGCGGCTCATGGACTCGGTGTGTCCCAGGCATATGAATCCGCCTGGCGCGAGCGCCTCGAACAGGTTCTCGGCTGCGATGCGGCGGGAGGCATCATCGAAGTAGATCAACACGTTTCGGCAGAAGATGACATCGAAAACGCCGTGCTGGCGGGTTTCCGTCGCATTCATGATGTTGACGGAGCTGAACTGGACCGACTCGCGCAGGTCGGAAACGACGCGCCAGCGGTCCTTGCCTGCCGGCACGAAGTATTTCTCGATGAGCGCCGGCGACAGGCGCATGAGGGCTCGGGCGCCATACTCGGCTTCGCGGGCGGCTGTCGTGCATTGCGTGTCGATGTCGGAGCCGATGATTTCGATGTCCTGGACGTCGACCTCAGGCCAGTTCTCGAGCAGCCAAATCGCGATCGAATAGGGCTCCTCGCCGGTTGCGCAGGGCACCGACCAGATGCGCAACGCCTCGCCCGGACGCTTGGCCCGCACGCGCTCGGCCAGCAGATCGGACGACAGGCAACGCAACTGATGATCCTCTCGATAGAAGTATGTTTCGTTGACCGTGAAGGCGTTGATGAACTGCTCGATCTCGCCTGCGGCGTCGCTGCGCAGGTAGGCGAAGTAGGTCTGGAAGGACGCGATCCTGAGCGCGTTCATGCGATCGGAGATCCGGCGCTGGACGTAATAGCGCTTGGCTTCGTTGAACAGCATGCCGGTGCGGCGATAGAGAAACTCGCAGACCCTGCGGAATTCCTCTTCCGATACCGGCTCCAGCTCACTCACGGCGGTCGCGCGCCGGCGCAATAATGCGCTCGGTCGCAACCTTGACGCTGAAGGAGATGAAAGGATCTCCGGCGAAGCGCGATGCGCAGCGCGCCAGCGAGGGCAGCGCTTCGGGCCGGCCGATCTCGGCCAGCACTTCCACCGCCGCGGCGCAGACGTTCTTCTCGGTCTCGTGCTCGAGGAGGTCGCACAGCAGCCGAGTGGCCTCCTCGTCGGCGAGCTGGCGCACGAGTTCGCAGCTCAGCAATCGGACATCGGCATCCTGGTCGGCGAACAGAGCCGGCAGATGCGGCCGGCAGGCCTCGGGCATCGCGTTCAGCGCATCGATGGCGGCGGTGCGCAGGGCGGCATCGTCCGACCTGATGTAAGGCACCACGACCGCGGCGCTCTCCGGCGTCGCCATGCGCGCCAGGCCGGTAAAAATGGCCTCGCGCACCCGCGGATCGCTTTCGCGCGGCAATCCGTCGGCAAGCAGCTTCAGCCCTTCCGGGTGCTGGGCGGCGGCGCGCACGGCCGACCAGCGCTGCTCGGCCGTGCCTTCGCCAAGGGCTGTGGGCGCCGGAGCGGCGCCGGGTTGCGATGGCGGCTTGCGGACGAGCGGCATGTTAGGGCACCAGCTTCGTGAGCCAGCCGGCAATCTCGGGCAGCGGCAGCACCCAGTCCGCGCCGTCGGCCGCCACCAGTTCGCCAGGCATGCCCCAGACGACCGCGGTCTCTTCGGCTTCGGCGATGGTGCGGCCGCCGCGGGCCCGGAGAAGGGTCATGGCTTTGGCGCCGTCCGAGCCCATGCCCGTCATCAGCACGCCGACGATCTGGGAGGGTGGGACGTGATCCATGGCAGACCTAACGAGTCTGTCGGTGCTTGGATGCCACGGATAGCCGGGTTGTGAACGCGCCGGCAGCGCGACCAGGCCCGAAGCACGCCGGTCGATCACCATGTCGCCGTCTCCCTTCCCGACAAAGACGGAGCCAGCCTGAAGCGGGAGGGCGCGCGGCACTTCCACGACGTTGAGCGCCGACAGGCCGTCCAGCCGACGCGCCAGCGCCCCGGTGAAGGTGCCCGGCATATGCTGGGCAACGACGATCGGCCAGGGGAAGGTGGCGGGCAGAGCCGTCAACAGGGCTTCCAGCGCGGGCGGTCCGCCCGTCGACGTTCCGACGACCACCAGTCCATCCCCGACGGCCCGGGCGGGCGTCTTCCTTTCACGCGGCAGCTGAGCGGAAGGGGGCGCCGCCGCGTCGCGGCCGATGCGGTGCCTGATCCGCTCCTTGAGGCGGACGCTCGACCGGATCCGCGCGGCCGATGCGGCGCGAACCTTGGTCAGGAGTTCCTCGGTCAGGTCGTCGATGTGCAGCGAGATCGCGCCCTCCGGCTTGGCGACGAAGTCGATCGCTCCCAGGCGCAAAGCCTTCAGCGTGGTCTCGGCGCCCTCGGCGGTCAGCGACGACACCATGACCACGGGGCAAGGCCGCTCGACCATGATGCGATCGAGGCAGGTCAGTCCGTCCATCTGCGGCATCTGGACGTCGAGCGTCACGACGTCGGGCTTGAACGGTTCCAGGAGCTCGAGCGCTTCCACGCCGTTGCGCGCGAACCGCACCTCGAAGTCGGCCGCTGTGGAGAAAATGCGGCCCAGCAACTTTCGCATGAGGGCCGAATCGTCGACGACCAGGACCTTGGTCACAATCGCGCACGCTCGGTCTTGGCCTGGAAGGTGTCGAGCAGGCCGCGCTCGGCGCGCGTCAACAACTCGGCGGGATCGAGCAGCAGGACCATGCGGCCCGCTTTTTCGAGGTTGACCACGCCCTGCACCAACCTGACGGGCTCGTTGCTGAGATTGGGCGCGGGTTCGATCTCGTCGGCCTGACAGCGCAGGACCTCGGAGACCGAATCGACGATCAGGCCCGCCTTGTGGCGTTCGGTCCTGACGACGACCAGGCGGCGCTGGCTGCCCTCCGCGAGGGCCGGCATGTCGAAGCGGCGGCGCTGATCGACCACCGGCAGCACGTCGCCGCGCAGGTTGACGACGCCTTCAAGGAACTTCGGCGTACGCGGCAGGCGCGTGATCTGCTCGGGCACGCGCGCCACCTCGTGAACCGCTTCGATCGGAAGGCCGAACTCGTCGTCGCCCAGACGGAAGACCAGGAACTGCCGTTCTTCGCCCGACCGGCTGGCCGCTTGCGTGTCGGTCGCGCTCGCCGTTCCGCCGTTGGGGCCGCTGCCCGCCTTCAGCCGCTGCATGACGTCCTCTCGGAACAGTTGATCCGGCGCCAGGACGGAGACGAGCCGTCGTCCATCATCGCCGCGATAGATCGCGCTGATCTTCGCCTCGCCGCCGGCGCGGGCCGACAGCACCGGCGGCACCTTCTCGATCCGGTCGCCGTCGGCCGGAAAGATCGTCCGCATGCGGTCGGCCAGCAATCCGACCAAACCGCCGCCGATCCTGGCAACGACGATCTTTTCACGATCGCCGCGCTGGGTTCTGGTGGTCAATCCCAGCAGGCCGCGCAGCGACAAAAGCGGCAGCAGCGTGTCGCGGAACGGGGTGACGCCCAGGACCAGGGCCTCGCTGGCCGGCAGCGCCGCCAGCGTCTCGGGTGCGTCGAGGATTTCCTGCACGACGTCGAGAGCGAGGGCATATTCCTGGCCCGCCACCTCGAAGCCGACGAGCATCTGTCGGTCGTCGGCGACGGTCTCGCGTTGCGGTGCCACGGCGGCATCGAGCACGCGCCGCGGGCGCGCCCGCGCCTCCTGCACGAAGGCAGTGCCGATCAGGCTTCCGATGTCGAGGATCTTGGCGATGGTCGACTTGCCGTCGGCGGCGAAGGCGCCCTTCAGTCGTTCGCCGGGGCGCGCCGCCAGCTCGGTCTGGCGTCTCTCGATGTGGTCAGCCTCCACGGCGACCAGCGCATCGACGGCATCGACGGCCAGCGCCACCGGCGCCGCGCCCTCCAGGACGATCGCGCGCGCGGCGGGCTCTTCCTCCGCTTCGCCGCCCAGCAGGCCGCGCACGCTGGCGATGGGCAGGACGCTGCCGCGCAGATTGGCCAGACCAAGAAGTCCCTTGGGTGCCTGGGGCACGCGCGCCACGGCGGGCAGGCGAATGACCTCGGCTATCTGGTCCGCCGGCAGGGCGTAGAGCTCGCCACCGACGCGGAAGGTCAGGAAGCGCTCAGGCATTCTGCTGCTTGAGCGTGTCGGCCAGGGAGGCGATTTCCTCGATGGCCGCCGCGAGATCCTCGGTGCCGCGTGCCTGCTCGACGGAAGCCGTTGAGGCCTGGCGGGCGGCATTGCCGGCTTCGTCCGCCGCAGCCGCGATCTGCCGGGCGCCGGTCGCCGTCTCAGCTACCGCGGCCAGTATCTGGTTGGCGCCCTGCAGGATCTCGTCGTTCGCGGTGCGCAGGGCGGCGATGTCGCGTTCCACCTTGTCGAGCGTGGCGATCACGGTCCGGTTGATCTGGACCTCGTTCTCGACGGAATCGACAATCTGCTCGAGGTCTCGGCGCAGCAGGCCGATCTGCTCGAGGATGCCGCCCACCGTTTCCTTGATCCGGTCGGCGCTGTCGGACGCTTCGCGGGCGAGGCCGCGGATGTCGTTCGACACCACCGCGAAGCCGCGACCCGCGTCGCCGGCCCGGGCCGCCTCGACCGATCCGCTGACGGCCAGCATGGTGGTCTGCACCACGACCAGCGAGATGCCGGACACGATCTTGTCGATGTTGCGCCCGCTCGACTCGAGGCGGCCGATCGTGACGAGGCTGGCGCGGGTACTGTCGAGGCCGGTCGACACGCCGGCCACCAACTTGCTGATCGCCACGCTGCTCGCCTTCAGGCCATCCGCGAGCTTGGCCACCAACTGGCTGGATCGGGTAGCATTCTGCTGGGCCAGCGCGGCGCTCTTCTCGATCTGGGTAAGCGCCGCCGAGGTCTGCTGGGTGGCGGCAGCCTGCTGCTGCGTTCCACGGTTGATCTGTCCGAGCGCCGTCATGATCTCGCGTGCGGCCCCTGACAGCTCCTGGATGGTCGCCGACAGTTCCTCCGCCGCCGCGCTGATCTGTTCGGCGGAAGCGGCGTCCACCTTGCCGGTGCGCGCGGCTTCCGCGATCCGCGACAGGTCCAGCGCTGCCCGCTGGCCTTGGTCGAGGGATTTGGCCTGTTCCTGCACGGCCGTCTGGACCTCGATGGCGGCAGAGGATTGCTCCTCCGCGGCGCTCGCGACCAGGGTGGCGCCCTTTTCCGCTTCGCCCGCGGCGCGATCCGCCTGCACGGCGTCGGTCAGGATCTGCTGGCTGGCTTCGGCGATCTTCTGCATGTCCCCGCGCAGGCTATCGAGAACTGCGATGACGGCGATGCCGGCCTTCGACTCGTTGATCGCGATCTCCGACGCCTGCTCCAGGGCCGCTGCGACCTCGCGCACGTCGGCCTGGATGGCCGTGGCAAGCTTCTGCACGTCCTGCGAGCTTCTCTCCGACGTTTCGGCGAGCGCGCGCACCTCGTCGGCGACGACCGCGAAGCCGCGGCCGTGATCGCCGGCCCGCGCCGCTTCGATCGCGGCGTTCAGGGCAAGCAGGTTGGTCTGGTCGGAAATGCGGCTGACCGCGCTCGTGATGTGGCCGATATCCTGGGCCCGCCGCGTAAGCTCGCGGATCAGCGCAACCGAGGCGCCCTGCCGCTCGCCGTTGCGTTCGACGGCGCGCACCGAGGTGCCGATTTGCACGGCGGTTTCGCCGAGAACCACTTCGACCGCCTCGGTGCGGCGGCGGGAGACTTCGGCCTGGCCGCGCGCGGCGACGAGGCTGCTGACGACCTGCCTGATGGCCGCAAGCTGGCCCTGAGACGCGCCGGCCGCCTCGCTGGCGCCGCTGGCGATCTGCTCCATCGCGCGACGCAGTTGTTCGGCCGCGGCGGAGGCTTGGGTGAGGCCGCTGGCCAGTTGTTCCGTTGCCGCGGCAAGGCGCTCGGAGATCCTGTCCTGGGCACGCGCCGACGCACGCCGGACGGCGCCATTGCTCTGGCCGTTGCGGGCCGACGTACGGGTTTGTGCACGGGCGGGTGGCGGCGGTTCGTTCGCCGGCGGGAGAGTGCCGGCGGTCAGCTTCGACTTCTTGACGAGGGCCATCGGGGTTCCCTGGGACAATGCGGATTGCTCGCGAACAGTCGCAGTCGCACGCATATCGGCCGCTGGATGCCCAGACCCTAAGGCAATTCAACAGGTTGTCCAAGGCTCGTGCGGAGTGACAGCACTGCTGGCATTGCGGTCCCGGCGGCGCGCCCCTGGCGGTACGCAAAAATCCCGCGCCTGTGCCGGTGGTGTTGCGGTTGCCGAGCTCGCGGACTTCTTCGAGGTCGCGCCGCGCACCATCGACAACTGGATCGCGAGCCATCCTTCCTTCGCCGAGGCGGTGAAAGGGGGCCGGATAGTGGCCGACGCGAGGGTAGCGCGCTGCCTCTACGAGCGCGCGGTCGGCTACACGTGCACGGTCGAGCGCACGGTGCTGCACCAGGGCGAGGAGCGAAAGCTCAAGAACGTCGTGCACCATCCGCCCGACGTGCGCGCCTGCATCTTTTGGCTGCGCAACCGCCGGCGCGATGCCTGGTCCGAAAGGCGGGCCGCCGGATCGGAGGATGGTGGCTCGGGCGGCGAGGTGAACGACCCCCTCGAACAGTGGCGCAGGGAACGGATGGCCGAGCTGGAGCTCGACGTCGCCGGCGGCTCAGGCGGCGCGCTTCTTCAGGGCGAGGCCGATGCCGAGCCAGCTCGAGCCGACGAAGATCAGGTCGATGCCGAGGAAGATGCCCAGCGTGTAGGCGCTGGAGTAGGGCCACTTGGCGACGATGATGATACCCAGCAGCAGCGTGATCAGGGCGGAAACGGCCACCCATCCCCACGGCTTGCCGGCCTCGCGCACATTCCAGGCGAGGATGCCGCGCACCACGCCGCCGATCATCAGCGCTATGCCCAGCATCAGGGTCACGATGGCGGCGGCCTCGAACGGGCGGAAGAAGCAGATGACGCCGGCGGCGACATAGAGCACGCCGAGCAGTGCCCAAAGGGCGAAGCGGCCCCAGTCCTTGACGCTGAAGGCGGTGATGATCTCGGTCACGCCGGCCATGATCATCATGACGCCGATCACGAAGATCGCCGAGACGGTGGCCATCACGACGCTGCCGAGCGCGATCACGCCGGCGATCATGAAGATAATGCCCAACGCCACGATCCAACCCCACTTGGCGTGCAGCGCCTTCAGACCTTCGCCCAGGCTGCCCCCGCCGGCGTTGGGCGGGGCCGGGCTGTTGCTGGTCACGGACATCGGTTCCTTCTCCCTGCGGAATGCCCATCTGCGAAATGGGTATCTCGCAGGATACACCGGGCCGTTGGCAGTGTCGCGACGCCTATGGGACAATCGGTGCATGACTGAACAACAGAAACCTGTCCCTGTTCCGCGTCCGGCGACGACCGTGATGCTGGTGCGCCCGTCGGTGCCGGGCGAGCCCAACTCGACACTCGAAGTCTTCATGGTGGTCCGCCACCAGGCGATCGATTCCTTCTCCGGCGCGCTGGTCTTCCCCGGCGGCAAGCTCGAGGACGCCGACGGCGATGCGCGCTTGCGCGAGCGTTGCGGCGGGGCCGACAAGATCGCGGCCGAGGAGCTCAAGTTCCGCGTCGCCGGCGTGCGCGAGGCCTTCGAGGAGTGCGGCATCCTTCTCGCCCGCAAGCGCGGCGAGCGCGCGGTGATTGCCGCCGCCGATCTCAAGGGCATCGAGGACCGCTGGCGCACGAAGCTCGCCAAGGACGAGGCCAGCATCGTCGACCTGGTCGAGGCCGAGGATCTCGAACTCGCAACCGACCTGATGGTGCCCTACGCGCATTGGATCACGCCGACCTTCGCACCCAAGCGCTTCGACACCTGGTTCTTCCTGGCCGAGGCGCCCGAGGACCAGATCGCCCTGCATGACGGTTCGGAGTCGGTCGACTCGGTATGGATCGGCGCGCAGGCCGCGATCGACGAAGCCGCTGCCGGCAAGCGCACCCTGGTGCACGCGACTTTCAAGAACCTGGAACTTCTGGTCGACGGCAAGACCGTCGCCGGCGCCATCGCCGCCGCCAGTGCGCGCAAGATCGTGACGGTCCAGCCCTGGGTCGAGACGCGCGACGGCAAGCGTTACATCCACATCCCGCCGGATGCGGGCTACCGCAACCTGTTCCGCGAAATGCCGCCGACGGCGGGGAGGTAAAGAGTTCTCTTGCCGGAGCGCGGACCTCCAGGTCCGCTCATGATCATGATGCGGACCTGGAGGTCCGCGCTCCGGGAAGATTTCGCCGACCGGAACTAAATTCCATCGGCGAGGCAGCCATGATCAAATGCACCTCGCGCGTTCCGGTCGGGCGCGCTAAGAGCGGAGACATAAACGCCCGTTCATAGTTGGGAGGAAAGCGAATGGTCGGAATCGTGGCCTATGGGGCCTACGTCCCGCGCCTGCGCCTGCAGCGTCAGGCCGTCTACGACGCCAACAAGTGGTTCGCCGCCGGCCTGCGTGGCCTGGCCAAGGGCGAGCGCTCGATGGCCAACTGGGACGAGGATTCGATCACCATGGCCGTCGAGGCCTCGCGCGATTGCCTCACCAGCCACAAGCCCGAGGACGTGCGCAGCCTGTACTTCGCCTCGACCACGCATCCCTTCAAGGATCGCCAGAATGCCGGCGTCATCGGCACGGCATTGTCGATCGAACAGAATCTCTTCGCCTCCGACGTCGGCGGCTCGCAGAAGGCCGGCACCTCGGCGCTGATCGCGGGACTCAATGCCTCGAAGAACGGCGGCGGCCCGGCCCTGGTGGCGGCGGCCGACAAGCGCATGGCGCGCGTCGCCTCGTCGAACGAGATGAATTATGGAGACGGCGCCGCCGCGCTTCTCTGCGGGACCGAGAACGTGATCGCCAAGCTGGTCGGCCATCACTCGGTGTCGATGGACTTCGTCGACCACTTCCGCGGCGACGAGACCGACTTCGACTACGGCTGGGAAGAGCGCTGGATCCGCGACGAGGGCTACTCGAAGATCGTGCCGCCGGCCGTCAAGGCCGCACTCGCCGCCTGCAACCTCAAGGGCGCCGACATCAGCCACTTCATCATGCCGAGCTTGATGCCGGCCGTCCCGAAGCAGATGGCCAAGATCTGCGGCATCGGCGACGGCTCGGTGCGCGACCTGCTGGGCGCCAATCTCGGCGACACCGGCGCGGCGCATGCGCTGGTCATGCTGGTCGACGCACTCGAGAAGGCCAAGGAAGGCGACAAGATCATGGTCGTTGCCTTCGGCCAGGGCGTCGACGTGCTGGTGTTCGAGGTCACGGCCGAGAACGCCAAGCTGCCCAAGCGCAAGGGCCTGTCGGGCTGGCTGGCGCGTCGGAAGGAAGAGACGAACTACATGAAGTTCCTCGCCTTCAACGAGATGCTGCCGATCGACAAGGGCATGCGCGCCGAGTTCGACAAGAAGACGGCGCTCAGCGTCCTGTGGCGCAAGCGCGACATGATCTACGGGCTGGTCGGCGGCAAGTGCAAGGTGTGCGGCACCGTGCAGTTCCCGCGCAGCCAGGTCTGCGTCAATCCGAACTGTCACGCGATCGACAGCCAGGAGCCCTATCGCATGGCCGGGCTGGAGGCGAACGTGATGTCGTTCACCGCCGACTCGCTCACCTATTCGCCGGATCCGCCGGCGTACTACGGCATGATCACCTTCCCCGAGGGCGGCCGCTTCATGGCCGACTTCACGGACAGCGACAAGGAACAGGTGAAGGTGGGCGTGAAGATGCGCATGACCTTCCGCATCCGCGACAACGACACGATGCGCGGCGG
This sequence comes from Reyranella sp., assembly GCA_019750135.1. Classification (GTDB taxonomy): domain Bacteria; phylum Pseudomonadota; class Alphaproteobacteria; order Reyranellales; family Reyranellaceae; genus Reyranella. Next base: position 39,771 of record JAIEOV010000086.1, read on the forward strand.
CTTCAAGCGTTACTTCTGGAAGGCGGCTCCCGTCTGAGCGTCGCCTTCCACCGTTTACAGGCGTAGAATTCCCACCCCATCAAGGAGACCAACATGGCACGGGGTATCAAGGACAAGGTCGCGATTCTCGGAATGGGTTGCTCCAAGTTCGGCGAGCGCTGGGACTCGGGCGCCGAGGAGCTGATGCTCGAGGCGTACAAGGAATGCATCGCCGACGCCGGCATCGACGCCAAGCAGCTGAATGCTGCCTGGTTCTCGACCGCGATCGACGAGGTCCATGTCGGCAAGTCGGGCATTCCGCTGTCGACCACGCTGCGCTTGCCCAACATTCCGGTGACGCATGTCGAGAACATGTGCGCCTCGGGCACCGAAGCCTTCCGCGGCGCCTGCTACGCCGTCGCTTCGGGCGCGGCCGACTTCGCGCTGGCGCTGGGCGTCGAGAAGCTGAAGGACACCGGCTACGGCGGTCTCCCGGGCGGCCGCGGCGGCCCGCTGCAGGCGCTGTGGCACGCCAACGGCACGGCGCCGGGCAACTTCGCCCAACTCGCCACCGCCTACATGACCGCGCACAACGTGTCGGCTGACGACCTCAAGCGGGCGATCGGCCACGTCTCGTGGAAGAGCCATCAGAACGGCGCCAAGAACCCCAAGGCGCATCTGCAGAAGGCCGTGGAGATGGACACCATCCTGAAGGCGCCGATGATCGCCTCGCCGCTCGGCCTGTTCGACTGCTGCGGCGTGTCGGACGGCGCGGCCGCGGCCATCGTGACCACGCCGGAGATCGCCAAGTCGCTCGGCAAGCACAACATCGTGTCGGTCAAGGCGCTGCAGCTCTCGGTCTCGAACGGCTCCGAGTCGGGCCACAATTCGTGGGACGGAAGCTACTTCCACACCACGCGCATCGCCTCGAAGAAGGCCTATGAAGAGGCCGGCATCAAGAACCCCCGCGACGAAGTGTCGATGTTCGAGGTGCACGACTGCTTCTCGGTCACCGAGCTCGTGACCATGGAAGACCTGCACATCTCCGAGACCGGCAAGGGCTGGAAGGACGTGCTCGACGGCTTCTACGACGCCGACGGCAAGATCCCCTGCCAGATCGACGGCGGCCTGAAGTGCTTCGGCCATCCCATCGGCGCCTCGGGACTGCGCATGCTCTACGAGATGTACCTGCAGTTCCAGGGCCGTGCCGGCGCTCGCCAGCTCAAGGACCCGAAGATCGGCATGACCCACAACCTCGGCGGCGCGCCGCGCGAGAACGTGTCGAGCGTCGCGATCGTCGGGCGCTTCGAGTAACTGCGAGACGAAGCAACCCTCTCTCTGGCCTGCCGGTCGGAGAGAGGGTTTTTCTTTCAAGACACGGGAGGAAACATGCAGCTCGACAAGAAAGTGATCGGCCACGAGTTCGAGGCCTTCAGCACCACCGTCGAAGCCGGCAAGGTGAAACTGTTCTGCAAGGCCATTGGCGAGGAAGATCCGATCTACAGCGACGAGGCCGCCGCCAAGAAAGCCGGCTATCGCGCCGTACCGGTGCCGCCGACGTTCCTGCAGGCCATCACCAACGACGATCCGGGCAAGGGCGGCCTCTTGCGCCTGCTCAACGTCGATATCGGCCTGATCCTGCACGGCGAGCAGCACTACGACTACTACGCGCCAGTCTTCGTCGGCGACAAGATCACCTGCCAGCAGAAGGTGACCGACATGTACGACAAGAAGGGCGGCGCCCTCTGGTTCGTGGTCTCCGAGACCTCGATGAAGGACCAGTCGGGCAAGCTCGTGGCCAAGGGCACGGGCATCACCGTCGTGCGCAACCCCGACGCCGGCAAGAAGTGAGGGAGGAAGAAATGGTAGCAACTCCCAAGTTCGATCAAGTGAAGGTGGGCGACGCGATCACGCCGATCGTGCTGCCGCCGATCAGCCGCCACCAGCTCGCGCTCTATTGCGGCGGCTCGGGTGACCACAATCCGATCCACGTCGATCTCGACTTCGCCAAGAAGTTCGGTTTCAAGGACGTGTTCGCCCACGGCATGCTGTCGATGGGCTTCCTCGGCCGGCTGGTCACCAGCTATGCGCCGCGCGATCGCATCCGCAAGCTCGGCACGCGCTTCACCTCGATCACCTGGCCGGGCGACGTCATCACGCTCTCGGGCAAGGTGACCGGCAAGCGCGAGGAGAACGGCGAGAAGCTGATCGACCTCGAGGTCAAGTGCACCAACCAGAACGGCCAGGACACGCTGCAGGGCCACGCCACCGTGGCGGCGTCTTAGTCATTGCTGGGAGCGCGCCACT
>JAIEOV010000068.1 GCA_019750135.1 Reyranella sp.
TGCCGGCGCGCGGTGCCGCGGCGAGGCGGACGATGCCCGCCTCGGCCTCGCCGGTGCGACGGGCAAGCCCGCCGGCCAGGTCGTAGCCGCCCGCGCCGGCGTGCGTGTCGAGCACGAACAGCTTCTTGTCCTTGGCCGTCAGCAGGCGGAGCAGCTCGCACAGCGCGGTGTGTTTCAGGACGTCGGCGAAGTTCCCGGCGTGGTAGCCGTGGCGGTAGTTCATCGACCGACCATCGCCACGGTATTGCAGGCGCCGAACGGCCTCGCCTTCAGCATGCCTGCGTCGATCAACGCCGCGCGATCATCCGGGCAGAATTCGGCCGGCTTGGCATCCAACTCCGGGAGACTGCGCGGAAAGGCCATGACGCATCCGCCGCTTCGCAATCCGGCCAGGACGGCAAGAGACTTCAGCATCAGCTTGTAGAGCCGGTCGCCCGTGATGTCCGACACGTGCTTGCGGGACAGGCCGCGTTCGGTTGGCACCAGGCGGATGACGGATATGACCGCGGCGTTGCCGCCGTCGATCGGAGTGTTGGCGAACACGTAATTGAGGCCTGAAACCTTCAGATCATGGGGCAGGATCAGATATCTGAACCGGCGCCCCGGCTCTCCGTCCGTTGCACGGGCAAACAGGGGAACGACCTTGTCGGCGTCGAGTTGGCTCGGCGTTGCCAGAAGATCGCGCGTGAGCGGCAGGTCGAGCGTCGTGGCCCGGACAGGTGCCACCAGGACACGACCCAGTTCACAGACCAGGCCCTCGACGAAGTCGGCATCCTTGAGCGACGGATGAAGGTAGATCACCACCTCGTCCGGTGCCGCGAGCCGCGGCTGGGCCGCCGCAGCACCGGCAGTGAAAAACGCAAGAACAGCGACAAGGATACCGAATCGGGACACCATGACGGCGAGTTTACCGGCAACGGTCGCGCGGCGTTAGTTTTTGGTGGTTGGCCGGGCACGGACTGTGCTTCAACCGAGGCCAGAGGGGAGATCATGGCCAATCACGAACTGAATTCATCGCCCGAGACCTGTCACTGGGGCTACTTCGACAGCCAGCTCAAGCCCGCGTTGCGCATCAAGTCGGGCGACATCGCCACCATCCATTGCGTCTCGGGTTCGACCGAGATCCTGCCCGGCGATCCGTTCAATGTGCTGCCCGAGCACCGCGAGATCCTGGGGGCCCTCAAGCCGCATCTCGGGCGCCACATCCTGACCGGTCCGGTCCATGTCGAAGGCGCCGAGCGCGGCGATGCGCTGGCGGTCGAGGTGCTGGACATCAAGTTCCGCACCAACTGGGGCTGGAACGTGCAGCGGCCGCTCGCCGGCACCCTGCCCGAGGACTTTCCCTTCTACCGCCTGACCCACATCCCGATCGATTCCAACCGTGGCGTCTGCACCATGCCGTGGGGACTGGAGATCGAGCTCAAGCCGTTCTTCGGCATCATGGGCAACGCGCCGCCGCCCGAATGGGGCCAGTGCAGTTCGATCGAGCCGCGCGCCTTCGGCGGCAACATCGACAACAAGCACTTCCAGGTCGGCAGCACGGTCTACCTGCCGGTGTTCGCCGAGGGCGGCCTGTTCTCGACCGGCGACGGCCACGGCGTGCAGGGCGACGGCGAGGTGAACCTGACGGCGCTCGAGACGTCGCTGAGCGGGACCTTTCGCTTCACCGTCCGCAAGGACATGAAGCTCAACAACCCGCGCTGCGAGACCGCGACGCACTGGATCACCCACGGCTTCGACCACGATCTCGACGACGCCGCCAAGGAAGCGTTGCGCGACATGATCCGCCTGATCTCGGCCAAGACAGGTCTGTCGGCCGCCGACGCCTATATGCTGTGCAGCCTGCAGGGCGACCTGCACGTCACCCAGACCGTGGACGGCCACAAGGGCATCCATTGCATGATCGCCAAGAAGGTGATCGGCGGGTGAGCCAAGACCTCGCCGGCGCCTGGCAGCTGGTGAGTTGGTCGTTCGAGTACGAGGACGGTCGGCCCAGCGAGTTTCCCTTGGGCCGCCAGGCACGTGGCCTCCTGCTCTACACGCCGGGAGGTCAGGTCAGCGCGACCTTGATGGGCAGCGAGCCGTCCGGCTCCCTCGCCTACGCCGGCCGCTATGACGTGCGCGATGGCGCGGTCTATCATTCGATCGAGATCGCGACCGACCCGACGCTGGTGGGGATGACGACGACTCGACACATCGCACGGGAGGGCGACGTGCTGACACTTTCGGGGCCGGACTTCCGCGCCGGCACGGGGCGCAGCCAGAAGATCGTGTGGCGGCGCCTGCCATGAGCAAGCCGAGCCTGATCGGCGACGCGGCTGGCCGCCACGACGAAGCGGCCTGGTCGCGCCATGCCATCGAGCTGATCCAGAACGACCAGCGTCGTTCGGCCGATACCCATCTGCTGAAACTTTACCTGCCCGCCTTCGAGGGCATCGACATCTACCTCAAGGACGAGTCGACGCATCCGACAGGCAGCCTGAAGCATCGGCTGGCGCGCTCGCTCTTCCTGTACGGCATCTGCAACGGACGCATCCGTCACGGCACGCCGATCGTCGAGGCCTCGTCGGGCTCGACGGCGATCTCCGAGGCCTATTTCGCGCGCATGCTGGGATTGCCGTTCCATGCCGTGATGTCAGCCAGCACCTCGCAGGAGAAGGTCCAGGAGATCGAGCGCCAGGGCGGCAAGTGCCACCTGGTCGCCGACGGCAAGGGCATCTACCCCGCCGCCGAGGAACTCGCAGCCAGTCTGGGTGGCGTCTATATGGACCAGTTCACCTACGCCGAGCGCGCCACCGACTGGCGCGGCAACAACAACATCGCCGAATCGATCTTCGAGCAGATGAGCCGCGAGGAGCATCCGGTGCCCGCCTGGATCGTCATGAGCGCCGGCACCGGCGGCACGACCGCCACGCTCGGCCGCTATATCCGCTACAGGCGCCTGGCAACACGCCTCTGCGCGGCCGATCCCGAATACTCGGCCTTCTTCGAGGCCTTCGACACCGGCAACATGGCGGCGACCTGCGAGCGCGGCTCGCGCATCGAGGGCATCGGCCGGCCGCGCGTCGAGCCGTCGTTCATCCCCAAGGTGATCGACCACATGATGCGCGTGCCCGACGAGGCGGCTCTGGCCGCCATGCGCGTGCTGTCGCGCCGGCTGGGCCGCCGGGTCGGCGGCTCGACCGGCACCAACTTCCACGCACTCTGCATCATGGCCTCGCGCATGAAGGCCGAAGGAGAGAAGGGCTCGCTGGTGACGCTGATCTGCGATTCGGGCGAGCGCTACGGCCACACTTATTACAGCGACGAGTGGATCGCGGCCCAGGGCTTCGATCTTGCCCCGCGCGAACGCCGCCTCGAGGCGTTCCTCGAAGGCGGCTCGCTCGACGCTTCTTGATCCGGGCAGTTGCAAGAGCGACTGCCCGGAAAGTCTCACGCTGCGTTCAGCTGCACTTGTTCAGCTGCATTTGCCGACCGGCTTGAACTCGACGCGCCGGTCGAGCGCGTCGCTGAGGTCGTCCTTGCCGGTGCCGACCATGTTCTGGTTCGACCCGGATCCGACGGTGACCAACCGGCTGCCGAGCTGGGGCGCATCGGCATCCAATCGCCGCTTCACGTACTCGGCGCGCTGCAGCGACAGCCGCTCGTTGACCTGCGGCGAGCCGGTGCGGCTGGTGTGCCCCGATATCTCGATACAGTCGTTGGCCTTGGCCGTGTACTGCGCCGACTGCGTTGCGATCTGCTGCAGCCAGACCGGATACTGCCCGCTCACCGCCTGGTCCTGGTAAAACTGGGTCGAGCCCGGCTGGAACAGGAACTTCACGGCCAGGCGATTGCGCTTCAGGCCATAGCCCACGGCTTCGCCGAAGGCGTTGGCGGCTTGCGCTTCCTGGTTCATCCGCAGGTACGACAGGTAGACGCCGTTGTACGCCTTGAGCTGGTCGCCGTAGGGCGACCGCTTGGCCGTCGAATAGAGGTCGAGCGCCGTCTGGTAGGAGCCGGCGTTGAAGGCGTCGTCGCCCTGGCTGATCAGCGAGGCGGTGGTCAGGCCCTCGAGGAAGTCCTTGCTGACCGTGTCGCCGACCTTCGAGCCCTGACAGGTGACGATGTAGGCCTGTGTCGCCGGATCGGCCGTCCATACCGGACTGTGACGGAACACCGTCGTCGGCGTGCCGTCGACGCCGGCAATCGCGGCGCGCGCGACGCTCTTGGCGACGACCTTGCCGGTCTTGAGGTCGACCAGCACGAGGCAGAAGCGATAGGCTTCGCGCGGACCGGTCGTCTGGTTCTGCCCGTTGACCGGCGTGAAGGTGCCGACGAGCACCATCGGTGCATCCTTCAACGCGCCCGGCGAGAAGCGCTCGACGGAGAAACGCGGATACTGCCGCTGCACGAGGTCGATGACCCGGCTCTGGATGTTCTCCGTCGCGGCCGACGTGTAGCCCGTGACGCCGTCGACGAGAGGATCGATGACGACGCGATACGATCCCTGCGGAGCGTTCGTGAACACGGCGTTGGCCGCGTTCGCCACTGCCTGATCGAACGGCAGGATCGGCGGCAGCGGCGCCGGCGCGGCCGCCTGCTGCGGTGCCGTCGTGGTCGGTTGCTGCTCGACACAGGCAACGAGCCCGGCACCGAGAAGTGAGAGGCCAACGAGTGCACCTGATCGCCGAATCGTCCGGGCGAGTCTTGTGACGGGGTCGTTTGGTTCAGCGGCAATGATCCCGGAGATAGGCTCGGTCTGCATCGGCGAGAGCTCCCGTTAGTTGGGCGGACTGCAAGATACTCTTGCAACGAGGGTCACTGGCCGACACTGAAGGCGGCGTTGTCCTCGGCCGAGTATTTGTAACCGGAGTTTGTGGCGTTTGTGCGGGAGTAGTGCGAGGCGCTGCAAGCGACGCCTCGTTGAGCAGCGAATCCTTCTGCGTCGCTGAGAGAAAACCGGTGACGGGTCGGTTATGTGACTTTTGCCACGCTCCGATCATGTCGCGCGTGCGCGGGCCGAACGTGCCGTCGACACCCAGGGTGTCGAAACCAAGCGTCTTCAACGCCGATTGAACGCGCTGTCGATCTGCAACCGAAAGATTCAGCGCCGCTTCAGAAATTTCTGCCGCCTTCTGCATCGCCTCCGCATCGGCCTTGCGCTCGGCTTCGGCCTGCTGCCTGGCTGCCGCTTCGGCTTGCTGCTTCGCCGCCGCTTCAGCGTCTGCCCTCTGCTTGGCTTCGGCCTCGACCTTTGCCTTCGCATCGGCCTCGGCCTTCTGCCTCGCCTCAGCTTCGGCCTTGCGTCTGGCTTCGGCTTCGGCCTGTCGCCGCGCGTCGGCCTGTCGCCGCGCGTCGGCCTCCGCCTGCTGCCGGGCCGCTTCGGCTGCCGCCATTTGCCTGGCCAGCGCCTCTGCCTTCTGCTTTGCCTCGGCTTCGGCTTGCTGCCGTGCGGCCGCTTCGGCAGCGGCCTTCCGTTGGGCTTCGGCCTCCGCCTTCTGTCTGGCTTCAGCCTCGGCCTGCTGGCGAGCTGCTGCTTCGGCAGCGGCTTTCCGCTTGGCTTCCGCCTGGGCGTCGGCGGCAGCCGACACTTCCGGCTGACGCGCGGCGTCGACGGCGCCCTGCGGTGAAAGCCAGAAGTATCCAGCAACCAGAACCATGATCAGCGCCAACCCTCCGGCCACCAGAGCGACCCGCCGGCGCCTGGCCGGTGCATGAACGACCGCAGGAGAAGCACTGGCAGATCGAGGCGTCGATAATGGCGCTGGGGTTACGTCCGATGCCGTCACCCGCGGCCGCGGAGCGACGATGGTTGCATCGCCCATCCGTCCGTCGGCGAACAGCCCACGCCACGCCTCTATCGACTGCGGGCGATCCTCCGCGCGCACCGCCAATCCGGCGTCGATGCCGCGCAGCAGGCCCGGACGAAAGCCGGCGGGGCGCAGCGTGCTCAAGGGCACGTAGTTCTCCTTGAGCACCCGCTCCATGGCCGTCGGCGGCGGCTGGCCGGCGGTCGCGAAATAGAGCGTCACGGCGAGGCCGTAAATGTCGGTCCACGGCCCCTGCTCGTCGGACGTGAGCTGCTCAACCGCAGCGTAGCGCGGCGTGAACACGGCGGTCATAGCCGACGTGCGATCGGCCATCGAGGCGCGCGAGGAGCCGAAGTCGATCAGCGTCGGATCGTCGTTTGCATCGACGATGATGTTCGCCGGCTTGATGTCGCGATGGAGAAAGTGCGAGAGGTGAACCTGCTCCAGCCCGTCGAGCAGCTTGTGCGCCAGGCGCTCGACGATCGGCGCCGGAAGCGCACCTTTCCGCTTGACCCGCTGCTCGAGGGTCTCGCCGCGAAGTAGCGCCATGATCATGTAGGCCGTGCCGTTGGCCTCCAGGAAGTCGTAGACGCGGACGACGGCCGGTGCGCCTTCGAGCGTCACCAGCGTGCGGGCCTCCTCGAGGAAGCGATCGCGCCCCCAATTGAACGTGTCGCTGTCCGCGCTCGAGCGCGGCACGACCGTCGAGCCGTGGGTGCGGACGGCGAGCGAGGTCGGCAGATATTCCTTGATGGCGACTTCGCGCTTTAGGAGCGTGTCACGCGCGCGATAGGTGATACCAAAGCCACCGTGGCCCAGGACGGAAACCAATTCGTAGTTGCGCAGCCGGGTTCCGGGAGGCAGCGTCCCGTGAAGCTCGCCGTGCGGGACATCTGAATCGGTACCAGATCCCATTCGCTACCCTGGCTGACGGCCTCATGGCGCATTTTACGGCCGACCGATCCGCCGTTTCCAGCAGCAAGCACTGCGACTGAGGCGGAATTCAGGGCGCCGGTTCGACGCTGAGCTCCGTGCCGTTCACCGCCGTCACGCGCACGCGCGCGCCGGCCACCATGTCGGGACCGGTGACGGTCCAGCTGCCGTCGCCCACCTTCACGCGGCCGCGGCCGTTCAGGATCGGCGCGTCGAGCACGATGGTCTTGCCGATCATGGCGTCGCCACGGGCATTGATCGTGGCGTCCTGGGGACGCCCCTGCTGCAGGCGCTTGAGCGTCGGGCGCAGCACGACCGCGGAAGCGACCGAGACGATGGCGAAGACGAAGAGCTGCAGCTCGAGCGAGAGATCCGACGCGACCAGCAGGAAGGCGCCGACGGCCGCCGCGCCGACTGCCAGGAACAGGAAGACGATGCCTGGCAGCATCATCTCGAACACCAGCAGGACGGCGGCGAAGGCCCACCAATACCAGAACAGGATCTTGAAGCTCATGGCTCGATCGCCCGCTCAGCCCGAGCTCGGCACCGAGCCGCGCGGCCGTCCCGCCTCGGCCGCGGCGCCGCGCGCCTGAGCTTCCTTGGCAAGCTCGCCGATGCCGGCGATGGAGGCCATGACTCCCGCCGCCTCCACGGGGAGGAAAAAGACCTTGGCGTTGTTGGACGAGCCCATGCGCGACAGGGCCTCGACGTACTTGGTGCCGAGGAAGTAGTTGGTCGCCTGCACGCCGTTGCCGGCGATCGCCTCGGCGACGACGGCGGTCGCCTTGGCCTCGGCCTGGGCCAGCCGCTCGCGCGCCTCGGCGTCGCGGAAGGCGGCTTCGCGGCGGCCCTCGGCGGTCAGGATGGCCGACTGCTTCTCGCCCTCGGCGCGCTGGATGCTCGATTCGCGCACGCCCTCGGCCTCCAGGATGGTGGCGCGCTTCTCGCGCTCGGCCTTCATCTGCCGGCCCATCGCCACCACGATATCCTCGGGTGGCGCGATGTCCTTGAGCTCGATGCGCAGCACCTTGACCCCCCACGGGCCTGTCGCCTGATCGATGACGGCAAGCAGCGTATTGTTGATCTCATTGCGCCTCGACAGCACCTCGTCGAGCGCCATGTTGCCCATGACGCTCCTGATGTTGGTGAGCGCCAGGTTAGTGATGGCGAGGTGGAGGTTCTGCACTTCGTAGGCCGCGCGGGCCGCGTCGATCACCTGGTAGAAGGCGACGGCATCGACCTGGACCGTGGCGTTGTCTTTGGTGATGACCTTCTGGCCCGGAATGTCGAGCACGTTCTCCTGCATGTTCATCTTGCGGCCGACCGTGTCGATGAAAGGCACGATGACATGCAAACCGGGCGACAGGGTCTTCGTGTAACGGCCAAATCGCTCGATGGTCCAGTTGGTGCCCTGCGACACGGTCTTGACGCCGGCGAAGACCAGCACCAGCGCCACGACCACCAACGCCAGGACGAAGATCAGAGCACCGGACATTCTCGCGCCTCCCAGGCTTCGAAGACCGGAAGCCTAACCTAAGCTGGAGCAAAGATCATGAGCGGACCTGGAGGTCCGCGCTCCGGCAAGACTAATCCGCCGCCATCGCCAGTTCGGGCATGGCGAGGCGCTGGTCGGTCGCCAGCCAGCGATCGAGGAAGCCGTCGATCCAGCGGTCGAGCGGCGGATCGTAGAGGGCATGCATGCTGAGATGCACGCCGCGCTGCTGGATGCCGGGTTGCTTCAGGCGCTCCGAATTCAGCGTCCAGATCTCCTTCATCTCCAGCGTCACCTCGGGGTGGAACTGGAAGCCGAAGGCGTTGGGGCCGCAGCGGAAGCCCTGCACGGGATAGGTGTCGTTGGTGGCCAGCAGTTCGCAGCAGTCGGGGATCCGCATGCCCTCGCGATGCCACTGGTAGACCTTCATCCGCCCCTTGAACCAGGCGCGGCCCGCTTCGGTCGGCTCGATGTCGACATAACCCACCTCGACCTTGCCCTCGGGATGGGGATCGACGCGACCGCCCAGGGCACGCGTCAGCAACTGCGCGCCGAGGCAGAGGCCGAGATACGGCACGCCGGCCTCGATCACCCTGGGGATCCATTCGAGCTCGCACTTGATGCCGGCGAGCGTGCCGCAATCGTTGGCCGACATCGGCCCGCCGAAGATCACCACGCCGGCATAGTCCGACATGTCTTCGGGCAGATTGCAGCCGAGATTTGGGCAGAGGCGATGGAGCTCGTAACCGCGCTTTTCGAGGAGGGCGCCGACCCGGCCGGGCCGCGACTGCTCCTGGTGCACGACGATCGCTATTTTCTTAGAAACCACTTTTTTGGGCTTTTCAGCCGGTACCGTCATGGATTTGCAAGATACGCTGCGCTTATGGCAACGACAAGGCGAACCAACGGCGGAGGGACGAAATGGCGCGCCAGCTGGACTTCTACTTCGATTGCTCGAGCCCGTGGACGTACCTCGCCTTCCATGCGGTGCAGCCGCTGGCGGCCGAGCTCGGCTCGGAAATTGCCTGGAAGCCGATCCTGGTCGGCGGCGTGTTCAACTCGGTCAATCAGACCGTCTACGACAACCGCGCCAAACCCAATCCGCTGAAGCAGTCCTACATGCTGAAGGACCTCGCCGACTGGGCGCGGCTCTACGATCTCAGGATCGTCTTCCCGCCGAAGGTCTTCCCGGTGAACAGCGTCAAGTGCATGCGGGGCGCTTTCCACGCGCTCGACGAGGGCAAGCTCGTGCCCTACTCGACCGCGGCCTTCGAGGCGTACTGGGGCGACGATCGCGATATCGCCCGCGAGGAGGTGCTGGCCGATGTCGCCGCCAAGGCCGGCTTGGACCGACAGCGCTTCTTCGCCGCCATCGAGACCGACGCCTGCAAGCAGAGGCTGCGCGCCAACACCGACGAGCTCATCGCCCGCGGCGGCTTCGGCAGCCCGACGATGTTCGTCGGCGATTCCATGTTCTTCGGCAACGACCGCCTGCCCCTGGTGAAGGCGGCACTGGAGGCGTGAGGCCCCATTCCGCATCGGGCCCCCCCTTCGCCATCGACCGTGCAGTTACCCGGCCCGTCCACTGATCCCCGGATTTTTTGCTGCGGCGGGATGGTCTTCACCCACTCCTACACGGTATTTGATTTGAAAGAGGCCCCTAACTGTTGTACCCGCATGCGGTTTCCGGCCAATGCGTTGGGAGTGAATTAATGATCAAGAAGCTCTTGCAGGCGGCAGTCGTGGTCGCAGGCGGTCTGGCCTTGGGCGGCTGCCCGCTCGGGCAGCAGGCCAAGACGACGGCGCCGGCCAACAAGCCGCCGGCCGCGGACTACCAGGTCGCGTCGTCGGTCGCACCGCCGCCCGCGTCCAGCGTCCGCGCCATCTGCTACAACGACGCCGACCTCTCGACCTATCGCGTCCGCATGCTGCAGATGGAGCTGAATGTCGCCACCCTGCAATGCCAGGGTCCCGGTGGCGCCCGGGCGTACGAAGGCATGTACGGCCAGCTCCTGAGCAAGTACCAGTCCGAGCTCGCCGCCAACGGCCGCGCCATGCAGCAGATGGCCGGCCGCAAGCGCTTCAACCTCGACGTCGTGGTCACCGAGTTTGCCAACCGCACCGCCCAGCGCGCGCCGACCGACAAGGAATTCTGCGCCCGCGCCAAGCGCGCCTTCGACTGGGCGCTGTCGGCCCAGGTCACGTCGCTGGCGCAGGCGCCGCCGCCGTACGATCTCGGCCCCGAGATGAACGTCCATCCCTGCCCCAAGCAGTAAGGGCATGACGGAACGAAGAAGGGCGGCCAGCGGGCCGCCCTTTTTCTTTGCATAGCCTGTCTCCCCAGCTTCGCTGAGGAGGAAATCATCCGCCGTGCCGCAACAGACGGCCCGAATGGGTGTTGGTCGGCTGGTCGTTGCGGATCGTGACCTCGCCGTTCACCAGTACGTACTTGTAGCCCTGGGCGCGCTGCACCCGCCGCCATTCGTTGCCCGGCAGGTCGTGCACGATCTCGTCGGGCATGACCCTGAGCCCGTCGAAGTCGTAGATCACGATGTCGGCCGGCGCGCCCTTCTTCAGCACGCCGCGACCGCGGAAGCCCGCGACCTCTGCCGGCAGGGCCGACAGCCGCCAGTGCACGTCCTCCAGGCTCAGCATCTTGTGCTCGCGCACCACCTTGCACAGCGTCTCGGTTGGATAGCGCCCGGCGGTCAGGAACTTGGTATGGGCGCCGCCGTCGCTGACGCCGAACAGCACGTAGGGATCGTCGACCAGCTCCTTCAGGTACTCGATCTTGCCGTTGGGAGGTGCTGCGAAGAACTCGGTCTTGAGATCCTCCTCGACCGCCATGTCGAGCATGACGTCGACCGGATGCTTGCCCATCTTCTCGCCGGCATGGGCCAGCGTGTAGTCGAGCCACTTCTTGTTCTTGTCGAGCTTGGGTCCGATGATGGCGATCTGCGGCAGCGGCCCCGTCGCCGTGATCGGCAGGTTGTCGCGTAGCGCCGCGCGACGCGCCGGGTCGGCGAGCTTGGCCAGACGTTCCTCCCGCGTGCCGGTGGTGGCATCGCACCAGACCTGCGAATCGTCGAACAGGTTCCAGTCCTCGAAGGTGAAGGTGAAGCCCGCGTCGGTCGTGAGGCCCTGCCCGACGACGCGGATGCCGCGCTCGCGGCAGCTCCGCAGCCAGTCGAGCACGCGGCGATGGATGTGCGGTCTGTGATCGAACGCCTGCACGACGTTCATGATGACCGGCCGGCCGCTGATCGTCGCCACTTCCTCGTAGAACGCCTGGTCGCGGGCGTTGTCGCCCGACACGAGCAGCATCTGCATGAAGCCGTCGTTGCGCTCGGCGAGAACCCGGGCGAGCTCGCGGCAGGTCTCGTCGTGCATGACATCGGTCGGCATGGCCGAGCCGTCGTGATCGCGTTGCACCGCGGCCGGCCCGGTCGGCAGCATGCGCTGGGCCGACCAGCCGCAAGCGCCGGCATCCATCGCCTCGTGCAACAGGCGCTTGATCTCGGCGTGCTGCTCTTGTGTCGGCAGCTTGCCGGCCTTGGCCGCCTCGAAGCCCATCACCCAGATCAGCAGCGGCGAGATCGGCATGTAGGGCAGGACGTTGACCGCCTTGGGCGCCGCCTCGACGCTGTCCAGGAACTCGGGGAAGGTCACCCAGTTCCACGGCATGCCCTCTTTCATCGAGGCCATCGGGATCGCCTCGACGCGGGTCATGGTGAGCATGGCGCGGTCGCGCTCGGCCGGCCGCACCGGCGCGAAGCCGAAGCCGCAATTGCCGATCACCACCGAGGTGATGCCATGCCAGCTCGACAGCGTGCAGTAGGGATCCCAGAAGAGCTGCGCATCGTAGTGCGTGTGCAGGTCAACGAAGCCCGGCGCCACGATCAGCCCGCCGGCATCGATCATCTCGTCGGCCTCGCCGGCGCCGATCTGGCCGATCTCGGCAATCTTGCCGTCCTTGATGCCGATGTCGCCGCGAAAGCGCGGCAGGCGGCTGCCATCGACAATCATGCCACCGCGGATCACGCGATCGAACCGGGCCATGTTTTTCCTCCGTTTCGCCAAGCGTGGGCGCGGCCCGCGACTCTGTCAACGCATCGCGCTAAGCTCGCAGGATGAAACAGGATCGCGTCCGCACCGATGTGCTCGAGATCGCCTACGAGGAGCATGGGCCCGAAAGCGGCCCGCCTGTCATTCTCCTCCATGGCTTCCCCTACGATGTGCGTGCCTACGACGAGGTCGCGCCGCCTCTGGCCAAGGACGGTTGTCGCGTGCTGGTGCCTTGGCTGCGCGGCTATGGGCCGACGCGCTTCCTGACGGCCTCGACCTTGCGCTCGGGCGAGCAGGCGGCCTTGGGTCACGATCTCCTGCAGTTCATGGACAAGCTCGGCATCAAGCGCGCGGCGCTCGCCGGCTACGACTGGGGCGGCCGCGCCGCCTGCATTGCCGCCGCCCTCAAGCCCGAGCGTGTGCGCTGCCTGGTGAGCTCCACGGGCTACAACATCTTCAACACGGCCGCCTTTGCGAACCCGGCCTCGGCCGAGCAGGAGCACCGCTTCTGGTATATCTACTACTTCCACACCGAGCGCGGCCGCGCCGGACTGACCAGGAACCGCCGCGATATCTGCCGGCTGCTGTGGAAGCTGTGGTCGCCGGAATGGCAGTTCGACGAGGCGACCTTCGAGAAGACCGCCGCCTCGTTCGACAATCCCGACTTCGTCGATGTGGTGATCCAGTCCTACCGCCATCGCTACGGCTATGCGGCCGGCGACCCGGCGTTGATGGGCATCGAGGCCGAACTCTCCAAGCAGCCCAAGATCTCCGTGCCGACGATCAACCTGCATGGCGGGCACGACGGCGTGGGGCCTGCCCCCGAGCAGGACAATCAGGCCAAGAATTTCACCGGCCCCTATTCGCGCCGCCTGCTGCCGCGCATCGGCCACAACGTACCGCAGGAGGCGCCGGCCGAGACGGTCACCGCCCTGCGCGACCTCATGAGGGAAACGACACGATGAACATCGTTCTGGTCGGCGCGACCGGCAATATCGGCAGCCGCATCCTCGACGAGGCGCTGCGGCGTGGCCATCGCGTGACAGGTCTCTCCCGCGATCCGTCCAAGCTCGGCGCGCGCGACGGCCTGCAGGCCAGGAAGGCGAGCACGACCGAGGTCATAGCCTTCGCCGATGCCCTCAAGGGCCACGATGCCGCGATCGTGTCGGTCAAGTGGAACGAGAACGACGTCCATCGGGTGCTCGACGCCCTGCGCAGGGCCGGCGTGAAGCGCTGCCTGTTCGTCGTCGGCGCCGGCAGCCTTCTGCGCGCGGACGGCCGCACGCACTTCGACCACATGGCCGAGAAAGGCATCCAGCCGCCGACATCGAAGCCCGCCGCGCTGGCGCTTGCCGAGGTGCAGAAGGTCACCGACCTCGACTGGACGGCGATCTCCCCGCCCGCCTCGATCCAGCCCGGCGAGCGCACCGGCAAGTTCCGCCTGGGCCGCGACCACCTGCTCGAGGACGACAAAGGCAAGAGCGAGATCAGCCGCGAGGACTTCGCCATCGCCATCATGGACGAGATCGAGAAGCCCAAGCACCTCCGCCAGCGCTTCACGGCGGCTTACTAGGACAACTGCATGGACGCCGCCGACCTCCGCATGTTTGCCGCCGTCGCCCGCACGGGCAGCATGAGCAAGGCGGCCCACGAGCTCGGCACCGTGCAGTCCAACGTCACCGCCCGCATCCGCGCGCTGGAGGAGCGGCTTGGCGTGGAACTGTTCGAGCGCAGCAATCGCGGCGCCACCCTCACTGCCGCCGGCCTGCGCCTGCGGCCCTATGCCGATCGCGTCGCCGGCCTGCTCGAGGACGCACGACGCGCCGTCGCCGACGAAGGCACACCGGCCGGCCATCTCGTCATCGGCTCGCTGGAAACGACGGCAGCGTTGCGCCTGTCGCCGGTGCTCGCGGAGTTCATCGCGACTTGCCCTGCCGTCGATCTCTCGCTACGGACAGGCACGACCCAGGAGCTGATCGAGCAGACGATCGAGCGCCGACTCGACGGCGCCTTCGTGAGCGGCCCGGTCAATCATGCCGACCTTGTGGCAGAGCGGTTCTTCCGCGAGGAACTGGTCGTGCTCACGGCACCCAGCGTCGCCGACTTCGAGACGCTGGCTGCGGCCCCCGACCTTCGCATCATCGTGTTGCGCACCGGCTGTTCCTATCGCCACCACTTCGAGACGCTGCTCGCGCGGCGCGGCATCGTCGCCGTGCGCCGACTCGAGTTCGGCACGCTCGAAGCCATCGTCAGCTGCGTCGCCGCCGGCCTCGGCGTGACCTTGCTGCCCCAGGCGCTGATCGGACCGGTGTGGCGCCACGGCCGGGTACGCGCCCATCGCCTGCCGCCGGGCGAAGGCGACGTCGAGACGCTCTTCATCCGCCATCGCGACGCCTACGTTTCGAGCGCGATGCGCGCCTTCCTCGATTGCGCCCGGCCGATGCTGGCCCGGCAGGCGGCGGAGTAGCCGCAATCGCTGGCGGTGATAGTCGCCATCTGATCAAAGCGTTTCCGCCGGACCGGGCCATCCCCTACCGTGGCGACCATGCCAACCCATCCTTTGCTCGCCCGTACCGAGGCGTTCTGTGCGGCCTACGGGCTTCGCGTCCCCATCCTGCTGGCACCCATGGCTGGCGCCTGCCCCCCGTCGCTCTCGATCGCCGTCGCCAACGCCGGCGGCCTGGGAAGCTGCGGCGCGCTCCTGATGCAGCCCGCCGCCATCAAGACATGGGCAGCCGAGATGCGGGCCGGCAGCAACGGCGGCTTCAATCTCAATCTCTGGATCCCCGATCCACCGCCTTCGCGCGACGCCGCGGCCGAGGACGCCGTGCGCACCTTCCTCGGCGGCTGGGGGCCGGAAGTCGCGCGTGAGGCAGGCGATGTCTCGCCGCCCGACTTCGCCGCCCAGTGCGAGGCGCTGCTGGACGTCGGACCGACCATCATCTCCTCGATCATGGGCGTCTATCCGCCGGCCTTCGTCGCGCGCATGAAGGCCAACGGCATAAAGTGGTTCGCCAATGCCACGACCGTGGCCGAGGCCAAGGAAGCGGAGGCGGCAGGTGCCGACGTGATCGTGGCTCAGGGCATGGAAGCCGGCGGCCACCGCGGCGCCTTCGATGCGGCCAAGGCGCAGACCGAGCTCGTCGGGCTGTTTGCGCTGCTGCCCGCGATCGTCGATGCGGTGAAGGTGCCGGTGGTCGCGACCGGCGGCATCGCCGATGCACGCGGCGTTGCGGCCGCGCTGATGCTCGGCGCGTCGGCGGTGCAGATCGGCACCGGCTTCCTGCGCTGCCCCGAGGCAAAGCTCGCCCCGGCCTGGGCCGACGCCATCGGCAGTACCCTGCCCGAGCAGACCCTGGTCACCCGTGCCTTCTCCGGCCGTCCCGGTCGCGCGGTCGCCACGGCCTATGCGCGTGCTGCCACGGCGGCCGACGCGCCGAACCCGGCGCCTTATCCCGTGCAGCGCGGCCTCACCCAGGCGATGCGCGATGCTGGAGCCAAGGCCAACGACGTCGACCGCATGCAGGCCTGGTCAGGCCAGTCCGCGCGATTGGCCCAGGCCAAGCCCGCCGGCGACGTCGTACGCGAGCTGTGGAGCGGCGCGCAGGCGCTGCTGCGTTAGTCTTTGCTGGGAGCGCGCCACTCCGTGGCGCGTCTTTGTCGACGACAGTACATGAGCGCCACGGAGTGGCGCGCTCCCAGCAATGAGCGTTACTCGAGCGTCTCGAGCAACCGCGTGCAGAGATACGTTCGCGGCACCAGCGACGAGTAGTAGATCTGCTCGAAGGCCGCATGCGCGCCCTTACCGTCGGCGCCGAGGCCGTCGAGCGTCGGGATGCCCAGCGCCGCGGTGAAGTTGCCGTCGCTGCCGCCGCCGGTCAGCGGCACGTCCAGAAGCTCCTTGCCGATCTCGCGATAGATCGCCTGCGCCTGCTCGAACAGCGCCGTGATGCCGGCGTCCTTCTGGTAGGGCGGCCGGTTCATCTCGCCTTCGACCTTGAGCGTCACGTCCTGGCCGATCGGCTCGAGGTTCAGGAACCAGTGCGTCATCTCCTCGGCGAGTTGCTGGCTCGGCACGCGCAGGTCGACCTCGATCTTGCATTCGGCGGGCACGACGTTGACGCCGCTGCCGCCCTGGATCAGGCCGACGTTGCAGGTGATGCCACGCGCATAGTCGGTCTTGCCCTCGATGCGCATGATCTGCTTCGCCATCTCATGGATGGCGCTGCGGCCATCCTGGTGGCGCACCCCAGCATGGCTCGCCGTGCCCTTCACCGTCAGGGTGAAGCGGCCGACGCCCTTGCGCGAGGTCACCACGCGGTCGCCGTCGCGGCCGGGCTCCATGACCAGCGCGTACTTGTGCCCGCGCGCCGCTTCCTCGATGCGCGTGCGCGAGGTCGGGCTGCCGACCTCCTCTTCGGGAATGAACAGGAAGGTGACCGGCAGCTTGGTCTTCTTGCCCATGCGCATCAGATGGCGCAGCGCGTAGTAGGCGATGTAGCCGCCCGCCTTCATGTCGTAGATGCCGGGCCCGAAGATGCTGTCGCCCTCGCGGCGGATCTTGAGGTCGCGCTGGATCATGCCGATGGGATGCACGGTATCGAGATGGGCCAGCACCAGGATGCCTTTGCCGTCGCCGTGGCTCATCTCCGGCGTGGTCTTGCACTCCAGGATGTCGCCGAAGCCGTCCCGGCCGGGAACGCGCTCGAGCTTCAGCCCGAGGTCGCGGAACTGGCCTTCGACGTGGTCGACCACCTTGTTGACCGACTTGCCGTCGTGGCTCGGGCTTTCGATCGACACCCACTCGACGATGCCGGCGAGGACGTCGTCGGCATCGATCTTCGGTTCGTTCTTGCGGGCCTCGGCCATCAGACCGGGTCCCAAGTGAAGTATTCCGGCGAGCGCTTCATGTCGGTGAAGTAGGGCTTCATCGACGGCACGGCCTGCTCAGCGATCGCCTCCAAGGTCCAGCCTTCCGAGTTGTGCACCGAACGCACCGGGCGGTTGGCGTTGAACAGCATGATCTCGTTCATGCGCACGCCGAAGATCTGCGAGGTGACGCCGTCGGCGGCATCGCTCAGCAGGAACACCGCCATGGGCGCGATCTTGGCCGGGGTCATCTTCTTGGAGCGCTCCAGCCGCGCCTTCTGGGCGTCGGTGTCGGCGGGAATCGTGCCGATCATGCGCGTCCAGGCGAAGGGCGAGATGCAGTTGGAGCGGACGTTGAAGGCCGCCATGTCGAGCGCGATCGAGCGCGACAGGCCGATGATGCCCATCTTGGCTGCCGAGTAATTCGCCTGGCCGAAGTTGCCGACGAGGCCCGACGTCGAGGTGAAGTGCACGAAGGCGCCCGACTTCTGCTCCTTGAAGTAGTTGGCGGTGGCGCGGCTGACGTTGAACGCGCCGTTCAGGTGCACGTCGATCACCATCTTCCAGTCGACATGGCTCATGCGATGGAAGATGCGGTCGCGCAGGATGCCGGCGTTGTTGATGACGCCATCGATCTTGCCGAAGTTCTCGACCGCGGCCTTGACCATGCGCTCGGCGCCCGCCGGATCGGCGACGCTGTCGCCGTTGGCCACGGCCTTGCCGCCGGCCGCCTTGATCTCGTCGACGACCTTCTGCGCCGGCGACGTGCTGCCGCCGCCCTCGCCGTCGACGGCGCCGCCCAGGTCGTTGACAACGACAGCCGCGCCTTCGCGGGCCGCCAGCAGCGCCATCTCGCGGCCGATGCCGCCGCCCGCGCCGGTCACCAGAACGACCTTGTCCCTCAGCATGTTGGCCATCGTCTCCCTCCGTCGTGAATTCCTGCAGCAGCATGTACCTCACGTGCTATGGCGGCGGGAAGCCTCACCCCTGCGACCTTGCCGCCGGTCCCGTTCCGGGATTTGCTCGGCGAAACCGGAGGTGACGATGGACCTCGATCAGAGCATCGCAAAGCACTACGCCCATGGCGCGCTGGAGACGGCGATCCTCGGCGCGCTGGCTGCAGCCGGCAAGAATCCCGAGGCGCTCACGTCCGCCGACCTGGCGCCCGTCGATGAGTTCCATATCGGCGGGCGCCAGGCGACCAAGGATCTTTCCGCCCACCTGGACCTGCCGCGCGGCGCGCGCGTTCTCGACGTCGGCAGCGGGCTGGGTGGCCCGTCGCGCTACTTCTCGCAGGAACGCGGCTGGCAGGTCGAGGGCATCGACCTCACGCCGGAGTACGTCGACGTCGCCACCGGCCTGTCGCGACGCGTCGGGCTGGCCGACGCCACCGCCTATCGCGTGGCGAGTGCATCGGCATTGCCGTTCGGCGATCGCACCTTCGACGGCGCATACATGCTGCATGTCGGCATGAACATCGCCGACAAGAAGACCGCATTCGCCGAGGTGCATCGCGTGCTGAAACCCGGGGGCCTGTTCGCCATCTATGACGTGATGCTCGAAGGCAATGGCGACTTCACCTATCCGGTGCCGTGGTCGGCGGGGCCGGAGACCAACTTCATCGCCTCGGCCGAGACCTACCGGAAGGATCTGGCCGCGGCGGGCTTCAGCATCGTGAAGGAGCGCAATCGCCGCGACTTCGCGCTCGAGTCCTTCGCCCAGATGCGTCAGCGCCAGGCCGCTGGCGGCCCGCCCGCGCCCGGCCTGCAGATCGCCATGGGCCCGACGGCGCCACAGAAAGTCGCCAACATGGCAAGCGGGGTCCAGCGCGGCCTGTTCGCGCCGGTCGAGATCATCAGTCGGGCTTGACCGCGTGCGTACGTGACGGCCGCAGAAGCCGCGCGCTGAGCACGGTCGCCAGCGCGAACGGCATCAGGCCGATCACCAGCGGCATGGCGACGTAGCGGCTGCCGTAGAGGGTGAGCACGGCGACGGTGACCGTGCCCATCGCGCCCATGCCCATCTGCGCCAGGCCGGCCAGCGACGAGGCCGTGCCGGCGAGCTTGGGGAACATGCCGACGGCGCCGGCATTGGCGTTGGCCACGATCATGCCGGTGCCGAAGCTCAGCACCACGTGCGGGCCGATGATGGCCCACCAGGTGACGACCCCGCTCAGCGACAGCGCCGCCATCACCGACAGCGCCGCGACATGGAACCAGCCGGAGGCCCGCATGATGACGATGGGCGCGACGCGGCCGATCAGCCGGTTGTTCACGAAGGTGCCGGCGGTGAAGCCGGCGACCGACAAGAGCACGATCAGGCCGAACTCCTGCGGCGAGAAGCCGAGATGGTCCTGCAGGATGAAGGGAACGCCGGCCAGCATGCCGAAGTTGATGGCGAAGGCGAAGCCCAAGGTCAGCACGTTGCCGAGGAACTGGCGCTCGCGCAGCATCTGGCCCGAGCCGCGCAGCAGATGGCCGAGATCGAGGCGCTCGCTGCGGTACTTGTTGGTCTCCTCGAGGCCGAGCAGCACGATGCCGAGCAGCAAGGTGCCGAAGCCGCCAACGAACCAGAAGGTCGCGCGCCAGCTTGCCCATTCGCCCAAGAAGCCGCCCAGGGTCGGCGCAAGCGACGGCGCGATGTTCTGGCCGAGCGAGATCCAGCTCATGACCAGCGGCATCTCCTGGAAGGTGTAGGCATCGCGCGTCAGCGCGCGGCCGATCACCGAGCCGGAGGCGGCGCCCAGCCCTTGCAGGATGCGGAGACCAATGAGGCCACCGATGGAGGGGGCGAACGAGCAGGCGAAGGTCGCCGCGGTGAAGAAGATCAGTCCGCCCAGGAGCACGGGACGACGGCCGAAGCGGTCGCTGAGCGGGCCGTAGAAGAGCTGGCCGACGGCGAAGCCCAACATGTAGGTGGTGAGCGTGAGTTTGACGCTGTCGGCGCCAGCGCCGAGCGATGCGCCGACCGAAGGCATCACGGGCGTGTAGATGCTCATGGTCAACGGGCCGAAGCTGCCCAACGCCACCAACAGGGCGACGTAGCCGAAGGAACGCGGAGCGAGACTCACTTCTTGGCGGCTTCTTCAGCACCTTCCGCGCCAAAGTCGCCACCGAGAGGCATTTCCTCCTGGGCACGCGTCATGCGGGGATAGTAGTGACGGAAAGCAGAGCGGATCTCGTCGAACGGGATATCGGCGAAGACACCGCGATAGGCGAGATATTCCATGTGGCGGCGGCCGCTCAGATCGAACGGGTGATAGATCGAATCGGTGGCGGCGTCCCATTCGAGCGGCTTCAGTCCGAAGCGCTCGGTCAGCTCCTTGTTGAACGCGGGCGTGGCCTTGAGCCAGCGTCCGTCGAGCCAGACCTCGGTGTAGCCGTGATAGTAGAAGGTGTCGGAACCCATCAGGTCGGAAAGCCGCTTGGTGGTCATGTGATTACGTACGTCGGCGTAACCGACGCGGGCCGGGATACCGACAGCGCGGCACACCGCCGCCATCAGCCCCGCCTTGTTCACGCAATATCCATGCCCCGACGCCAAGGTCGTGCTGGCGCGATAGGCCTCCTGCTTCATCGGCGTGTTGTACGGGTCGTAGCGCAGGCCATCCCGCACCGCGTAATAAAGGCGCAATGCCTTTTCCCGGTCACTGCCCTCGCCCGCGACCTGCCTTGCATAGGCCGCGATCTTGGGGTGGTCTGAATCGATCAGGGCACCGGACCGCCGGTAGGCCTCGAAATCGGAGCCGTCCCGCACCACGTCGTCGCGGTCGGTCCTGAGGGAGTCGTAGTCCATGCCGGGCGTTGTCTACTGCACCTGCGGAAAAAGTACATGAGCCAAGACGCGCATTTCACGCATGCGCATATGGTGCGCTTCGACCGTCCGCTGGCGGCGACGCCGAAAAAGGTGTGGGCGGTTCTGACCGATTTCACGCGTCTGCCGGGCTGGTATGGCGGCGACAGCGGGCTTGAAGGCGGAGAAGGCGGCATCGTGCGGCTGATGGGCGGCCACATTCGCGGAACCGTCACGCAATGGCAGCCACCGCGCAAACTCAGCTACAGCTGGAACGTGTTCGGCACGAACGACGAGCGCTCGCCCTATCCCGAATCGTATCTCACCCTGGAGCTCAGCCCGCAGGGCGACGGCACGATGCTGGGGCTGACGCATCTGCCGGTGCTCGAGCCATTCGAGAAGGTGAACGCCATGGGTTGGCACACCTATCTCGACATGGTCGAAGCCGCTGTGACCGGCGCGCCGGTCGAGCCGCGCGAGGTCTATATGAAGCGCAACGCCGAGCGCTACGGCGTCGATCTCAACAACCTGCCGAAGTGATTGCTGGCAGCGCGTCATGGCGGGAGCGCGGGCCTCTGGTCCGCTCATGATTCATGAGGCGGGCGGGACGCCCGCGGTCCGCGCTTCGCTGTGCATGAGCGGGCCGGAGGCCCGCGCTCCCTTAAAGCGACGGCGGCGCGTCGTCGGACTTGATCAGGAAGTGCGCGTTGGCCGTGGCGACCGGCTTGGCGCGGTCGTCCTGCCAGGCCTCGGCATAGACGTTGACCATGCGGCGGCCCTGCTTGGTGACCTTGGCGCAGGCGATGACGTCGACCGGCCGCGCCGAGCGCAGGTAGTCGACGGTGATGTTGACGATCTTCGGCACCGTCTCCGTCTCGGTCTCCCACAAGAGATGGAAGATCGCGGCCATCTCCAGCATGGCGCCCAGGGTGCCGCCATGGATCGCCGGCAGAAAGGTGTTGCCTACCAGGTCGTCGTGGTAGCGCATGCGCGTCAGCAGCTCGCCGGTGCCGTTCTCCGGTGCGATGCGCATCCAGCGCGCATAGGGGATCGCTTCGGCGAGCTTGGCGACGTCGCCCGACTTGCGCACTTCGGCCAGCCGTTCGAGGAGCGAGCTCATGGCTTCACCTCCGCGCCGATGGTCTGCGGCCGCGTCACCTCGCCCTTGGTGCCCAGCATGAAGGTGCCGGCCGCCGCCGCGATGGGATCCTTGGGATCGCCGTGATGGGCGAAGGCGCGGGTGAAGGCGACCGAGTGCGTGACGCGATAGCACTCGGCCTCGGCGATCACCGCCTTGCCCGGCGTCGCCGGCCGCACATAGTCGATGCGCAGGTCCAGCGTCGCGAAGGGCTTCGGCTCGCTCAGCATGGTCGCCACCGACATGCCGCAGCAGCTGTCCATCAGCGCCGTCAGCGGGCCGCCCGCCAGCACGCCGGTCTCGGGATTGCCGACCAGCTCCTCGCGCCAGTCGAGCTGCATGGAGCCGAAGCCGCGGCGCACCGCGATGATCCTGAGCCCGAGCGCCTTGCTGTGCGGGATGGTGTCGGAGAACCACTGCTGGAAGAAGGCAATGCGCTGGTCGGGGTCTTTGAAAGGACTGCTCATGGCGCCCTTCTACAGTCCCATCTGGCGCGCGGCGAGGTCCTTCATGATCTCGACCGAGCCGCCGCCGATCGCCATCACTTTTGTCTCACGATAGATGCGTTCGACCTTGGCGCCGCGCAGGTAGCCTGCGCCACCGAACACCTGCATGGCCTCGTTGGCGCAAAACTCCAGGGTCGAGGTCGCCAGGTTCTTGAGCATGCAGATTTCCGCCACCGGCTTCTCGCCCTGGCAGACGCGCCAGGCCAAGAGCTCGAGCGTCGACTTCACGGCGTTGATGCGCATAGCCATGTCGACCAGGCGATGACGCACCACCTGGTTGGCGATCAGCGGCTTGCCGAAGGTGTGGCGCTCGCGGGCGTAGGCGATCGACTCGTCGAGACAGACCTTGGCGTAACCGCAGGCGCCGGCCGACATGCCGAGCCGCTCCTGATTGAAGTTCAGCATGATGCCGATGAAGCCCTTGTTCTCCTGGCCGATCAGGTTGTCGACGGGCACCCGCACGTTGTCGAAGAAGAGCTGGGCCGTGTCGGACGCCCACCAGCCCATCTTCTTGAGCTTGGTGCGGCCGAAGCCTTCGCGGTCGCGCTCGATCAGGAGCAGCGACACCCCGCCCGCACCCGGCCCGCCGGTGCGCACCGCCACGGTGTAGTAGTCGGCGCGCATGCCGGAGGTGATGAACATCTTCGAGCCGTTGACCACGTAATGGTCGCCCTCGCGGCGGGCCGTCGTCTTGAGGTTGGCGACGTCCGAGCCGCCCGACGGCTCGGTGATGGCGAGCGCGCTGATCTTCTCGCCGGCCAGCACCTCGGGCAGGACCTGGCGCTTCATCCATTCCGGCCCCAACGCCGCGATGGGCGGCGAGCCGATCGTGTGGCTGTTCAGGCTGGCGTTCAGCCCGCCGCTGCCGTGGCGCGCCATCTCCTCGGCCTTGACGATGCCGAAGAAGGGATCGGTCGGAACGCCGCCATATTCCTCGGGAAAGCCGAGCTGCAGCAGGCCTGCCGCCGACGCCTTGCGGTAGAGCTCGCGCGGGAACTCCTCGGCCTCATCCCATTGGTCGACATGGGGCATGATCTCGCGGTCGACGAAGTGGCGGACGGTACGCCGGAAAGCCTCGTGTTCTTCTGTATAAAACGGGCTGTGCGGCGCCGCTTCGGGCAAAGGGTTTAACGAATCGGTAACGGCCATCGGCCTTCTCCTCGGTCCCCGGCGTTTCACATGGTGGATCAGCGTATCGCGCGTTGACAGCGCTAAACAGCTGTTCATATTTGCGGAAGAGAAGCGGCAACAGACCGCTCATGTGTGCAGGGGACGGAAACTGGTTACTTTCCTACAGCTTACCCTCAATGGGCTGGCCGTCGGCTGTATTTACGGTCTGGTCGCTCTCGGGTTCGTGCTCATCTACAAGGCGACCGAGCTGGTCAACTTTGCCCAGGGCGACCTTCTCATGCTGGGCGCCTTCGTCGCCTACATGGCGGTGGTCTGGTGGGGGCTCGACTACTGGCTCGCCTTCCTGATCTCGGTGGTGACGATCGGCGTGTTCGGCGCCCTGCTCGACGCCACTATCCTGCGCAACGTCATTGGCCAGCCGCAGTTCGCCGTGGTCATGCTGACCATCGGCCTGGGTGCGATGTTCCGCACCTTCGCCAGCGTCACCTGGGGCTCGGAGATCTACACCCTGCCCACCCCGTTCGGCGGCGTCTGGCAGGTCGGCGGCGTCACGCTCAGCCACCAGTACATCTCGATCGTGGTCGGCACCCTGGTCCTGTGCGGCGCGCTCTATGCCTTCTTCAACCACACCCGCATCGGCGTGGCCATGCAGGCGACCTCGCAGAACCAGCTGGCCGCCTACTACATGGGCATCCCGGTGAAGCTCATCTTCTCCCTGATCTGGGCGATCTCGGCGGGCACCGCGGCCGCGGCCGGCATCCTGCTGGCGCCGGTGACGCTGATCGACATCAACATGGGCCTGGCGGTGGCGCTGAAAGCCTTCGCCGCCGCCGTGTTGGGGGGCTTCGGCTCGATCCCGGGCGCGCTGGTCGGCGGCATCGTCATCGGCCTGATCGAGCTCTATGCCGGCGCCACCCTGCCCGACGGCTTCAAGGACACAGCGCCCTACATCGTGCTGCTGATCATGCTGGCGGTCCGACCGCAGGGCCTGTTCGGCAGCCTGGCGCGCAAGAAGGTGTAGGCGGGCCATGCGGTTCCAGTTCAAGACGTCCTACAACCAGGACATCCGCCTGTTCAAAGACCGGGTCGATGTCGGCTGGTACGGCCTTCTCGCCGTGGCCGTTATCGCCCTGCCGATGCTGATGTCCGACTACTATGTCGGCGAGGCGACCTGGGTCTTCATTTACGGCATCTGCGGCGTCTCGCTGATGGTGCTGGTGGGCTACACCGGCCTGGTGTCGCTGGGGCACGCGGCCTTCCTCGGCATCGGCGCCTATGCCCACGCTTTCTTCCTCAAGCACGGCATCCCGTGGATCCCCTCGGTCGTGCTCGCCGTCATGATCACCACGGCGAGCGGCATCGTCGTCGGCCTGCCGGCGCTGCGCATGACCGGCATCTATCTCGCCATCGCGACCCTCGCCTTCTCGGTGATCATCCAGGAGGTGTTCAGCCGCTGGGAGTCGGTGACGCACGGCTTTGCCGGCATGCCGGTCGAGAAGCCCACCATCCTCGGCGTCTCGTTCCAGGACGAGGCGCCGTTCTACTATCTCTGCCTGTTCTTCCTCGTGCTCGTGCTGTGGCTGACGCGCAACCTGCTGCGCTCGCCGACCGGCCGCGCCTGGATCGCCATCCGCGACAGCGAGATCGCCGCCCAGTCGATGGGCGTCAACCTGGCGATCTACAAGTCGATCGCCTTCGCCTACTCAGCGGCGCTGATGGGCCTCGCCGGCGCGCTGTTCGCCCACAAGATCGCCTACCTGGCGCCAGACATCTTCACCATCCTGCTGTCGATCCAGTTCCTGCTGCTGGTGATCGTGGGCGGCCTGGGCTCGCTGCACGGCGCGGTGTTCGGCGCGATCTTCGTCGCCCTGCTGCCGCCGCTGATCGCCATCCTGCGCGATTCCATCCCGGCCAGCATGAACGAGGCCGCGCAGGCCATGAACATCAAGGTGCTGGCCCTGATCGGCGACGGCGTCGGCAACTTCCTGAAGAAGCCCGGCGTCGAGGCCGGCATCTTCGGCCTGATCCTGGTGCTGGTGATCCTGCTCGAGCCGCTCGGCATGTACGGCCGCTGGGTCAAGATCCGCGTCTTCTTCTCGACCTTCCCGATGTATCGCGGCGCCACCTTCAAGCGACAGAAGAGCTACATGCGCTCGGAGCGCCTGCGATGAGCTTCTTCTCGGTCGACAACCTCTCGATCAACTTCGGCGGCATCAAGGCCGTCGACGGCGTCACCTTCGGCGTCAACAAGGGCGAGGTCTTCACCATCATCGGCCCCAACGGCGCCGGCAAGACCACGATCTTCAACCTGGTGAGCCGCATCTACCAGCCGACCGGCGGCAAGCTCACCTTCGACGGCACCGACATCACCAACGTGCCGCCGCACCGCATCGCCGCGCTCGGCATCGCCCGGACCTTCCAGAACATCGAGCTGTTCGAGCACGCGACCTTGCTGCAGAACCTCCTGCTGGCACGGCACGCCCACAAGAAGTCGAACTTCTTCTCCGAGCTGCTGTTCCTGCCGTCGGTACGCCAGATGGAGCTCGAACATCGCGAGGCTGTCGAGAAGGCCATCGACTTCCTCGACCTGCAGCAGTATCGCGACAGCTTCATCGTCAACCTGCCCTACGGCGTGCGCAAGGTGACCGAGCTCGCCCGCGCGCTGTGCACCGATCCCCAGCTGCTGCTGCTCGACGAGCCCTCCTCCGGCCTGAACGTCGAGGAGACCGAGGACATGGCGTTCTGGATCCAGGACATCCGCAACCTGCTCGGCATCACCGTGCTGATGGTCGAGCACGACATGAGCCTGGTCTCGGCGGTGTCCGACCGGGTGCTGGCACTGAACTACGGCCGGCCGCTCGCCATGGGCACGCCGGGCGAGGTGCAGAGCCATCCCGAAGTCATTCGCGCTTACCTCGGCGGCTGAAGACATGACCGACACCCAACCCGTCCTCAAGGTCAGCAACGTCGAGACCTACTACGGCCCGATCATGGCCATCCGTGGCGTCTCCTTCGAGGTGAAGAAGGGCGGCATCGTCACCATCCTGGGCGCCAACGGCGCCGGCAAGACAACGGTGCTGAAGACCATCAGCGGCGTCATGGATCCGCAGAAGGGCAGCGTGCTGTTCGAGGGCCGCGAGGTCCGCGGCATGGATCCCGACAAGGTCATGCGGCTCGGCATGAGCCACGTGCCGGAAGGCCGCGAGGTCTTCCCGTTCCTCAGCGTGCGCGAGAACCTGCGCATGGGCGCCTACACCCGCAAGGACCCCGACGGCGTGGCGCAGGACCTCGAGACGGTGTTCGGCTACTTCCCGGTGCTGCGCGAGCGCGCCGAGCAGCGCGCCGGCTCGCTGTCGGGCGGCGAGCAGCAGATGCTGGCGATCAGCCGCGCGCTGATGGCCCGGCCGCACCTGATGCTGCTCGACGAGCCGTCGCTCGGTCTTTCGCCCAAGCTGGTGAAGGACATCTTCGAGATCATCGTCCGCATCAATCGCGAGCGCGGCGTCACCATCCTGTTGGTCGAGCAGAACGCCAACATGGCGCTGCAGACCGCCGACTTCGGCTACGTGCTAGAGGTCGGCCGCATCGTCATGGCCGACACCTGCCAGCGGTTGCTGCAGAAGGAAGACATCAAGGAATTCTATCTCGGCATCAAGGAACAGGGCGCGCGCGGCAAGCGGCGCTGGAAGAAACGCAAGACCTGGCGATGAGCCCCGGGCGATAGGGAGAGCGTGATGGCGGACAACGAACGGATCGAAGTCGAAGGCTGCGACACGATTCCCAAGCTGTTCTGGCATCAAGTGAAGGCGCGCGGCGATCGCACCGCCTTCCGTGAGAAGGACCTCGGCATCTGGCGCGCCACGTCGTGGCGCGAGTACGGCGAGCGCGCCCGAGCGGCCGGCATGGGCCTGGTGAAGCTCGGCCTGAGCCACGGCCAGGTCGTGTCGGTGCTGGCCGAGACCGTGCCGGAGTGGCTCTACGTCGACATGGGCACGATGGCCGCCGGCGGCGTCACCAACGGCATCTACCCGACTGACTCAGCCAAGCAGGTCGAGTACATCCTGAACGACAGCAGCACGCGCTTCCTGTTCGTCGAGAACGAGGAACAGCTCGACAAGGCGCTCGAGGTACGCGAGCGCTGCGCCAGCCTGGAGAAGATCTTCATCTTCGACATGGAGGGCCTGGCCGACTTCAAGGACCCCATGGTCATGTCGTTCGACGAGCTGCTGCAGCTCGGCCGCGACTACGACAAGACCAATCCCGATCTGTGGGAGAAGCTGATCAACAGCTCGCGGGCCGAGGAGCTGGCGCTGCTGGTCTACACCTCGGGCACGACCGGGCCGCCCAAGGGCGCGATGCTGTCGCACCGCAACGTCATCTTCCAGCTCAGCAACGCCGACGCCTTCATCCCGATCGAGAAGGACGGCGAGCAGCTCGCCTTCCTGCCGCTCTGCCATGTCGCCGAGCGCACCTTCACCGCCTTCCTGCCCTTGCGCTCGGGCGCCATCGCCAACTTCGCCGAGAGCGTCGAGACGGTGCCGGACAATATCCGCGAGGTGGCGCCGACGACCTTCTTCGCCGTGCCCCGCATCTGGGAGCGCTTCTATTCCGGCATCGCGATTCGCATGAAGGAGGCGACCTGGATCGGCCGCGCCGCCTACAAGTGGGCGATCGGGCTGGGGCTCAAGGTGGCCGAAGCCGAGCTCGACGGCCGCAAGCCCGACCCCTTCCTCAAGGCCGGCCACGCCATCGCCGACTGGCTGGTGCTGGACAACATCAAGCGCGCCATCGGCCTGCATCGCGTGAAGTTCGCCGGCACCGGCGCCGCCCCGATCGCGCCCGACCTCATCAAATGGTACCGCGCGCTCGGCGTCGACATGCGCGAGGTCTACGGGCAGACCGAGAATTGCGGGCTGGCCACCGGCATGCCGAACCGCATCAAGCTCGGCACCGTCGGCGTCACCGCACCGCGCACCGAGTCGAAGATCTCGCCCGAGGGCGAGATCCTGCTCAAGGGGCCGCACATCTTCATGGGCTATCTGAACCAGCCGGAGAAGACCGCCGAGACCCTGCGCGACGGCTGGCTGCATACCGGCGACGTCGGCTACCTCGACAACGAGGGCTATCTCAAGATCACCGACCGCATGAAGGACATCATCATCACCGCGGGCGGCAAGAACATCACGCCGTCGGAGATCGAGAACCAGTTGAAGTTCTCGCCCTACATTTCCGACGCCGTGGTGATCGGCGACAAGCGCAAGTTCCTGTCGTGCCTGATCATGATCGACTACGACAACGTGGCCAAGCACGCCCAGGACAACAATGTCCCCTTCACCGACTTCGCCTCGCTCTGCCGCACGCGCGAGGTCAACGAGCTGATCTGGTCGGAGATCGAGCGGGTGAACGCCAACTTCGCCCGCGTCGAGACGATCAAGAAGTTCCGGCTGATCGAGCAGCAGCTCACCGCCGAGGACGACGAGGTCACGCCGACCATGAAGCTCAAGCGCAAGTTCGTGAACGAGAAGTACAAGGGCATGATCGACGGCATGTATGCCGAAGCGGCCTAGCCCACCATAGTCATGTCAAAGGGAGTGTAAACGTGATGCGTAGTGCGATGCATAAGTGGACAATCGTCAAGACTGCAGCGGCCGCGACGGCGGCCATGTCGCTGGCCACGGCCGCAGTGGCACAGACCCGCGGGGTGACCGCGAGCGAGGTGACGTTCGGCATGCATACCGACCTGTCGGGTGTTGCCGCGACCTACGGCGTGTCGTCGTCGAACGGCGTCAAGATGCGCTTCGACGAGATCAACGAGCAGGGCGGCATCAACGGCCGCAAGCTCAAGCTGATCGTCGAGGACCAGGCCTACCAGGTGCCCAAGGCGGTGCAGGCCTGCAACAAGCTGATCAACCGCGACAAGGTCTTTGCCTTCGTGGCGCCGCTCGGCACGCCGATGAACAACGCCTGCTTCAAGGACCAGTTCGCGGTGGGCGTGCCCAACCTCTTCCCGTTGTCGGCGGCGCGATCGATGTACGAGCCCTATGAGCGGCTGAAGTTCTACGGCGCCGCCTCCTACGTCGACCAGATCCGCTCGGGCATCGAGTACTTCGTCAAGCAGAAGGGCAAGAAGGCGGTCTGCGTGATGTACCAGGACACCGACTTCGGCAAGGAGATCCTGGAAGGTGCGGAGCTACAGGCCAAGAAGCTCGGCATCAAGCTGGTGGCCACTGCCTCCCACAAGCCGACCGACCAGGACTTCACCGCGCCGATCACCAAGCTGCGTGACGCCGGCTGCGACCTCGTCGCCATGGGCACCATCGTGCGCGACACGATCGTGCCCTACACGACGGCGCGCAAGGCGGGCTGGACGGACGTCGCCTTCCTGGGGTCGTCGGCAGCCTATGACCTCGTCGTCGGCGCGGCGCCAGGCATGGACGGCTTCTTCGGCATGGGCCTCACCGAAATGCCCTATGTCGACAGCAACGTCGCCTCGGTGAAGAAGTTCGTCGAGGACTACAAGAAGAAGTTCAACATCGACCCCAACATCGGTGCGGTCTACGGCTACGTCGCCGCCGACCTCGCGGTGCAGGGCGTGAAGAATGCCGGCAAGGACCTGACGCTCGACAGCTTCGTCAAGGGCCTCGAAGCCATCAAGGGCTACCAGGACATCTTCAACGGTCCGAAGGTCTCCTTCGGCCCCAACATCCGCCAGGGCGCCAACTCCTCGTTCCTGGCCGAGGTCAAGGGCGGCAAGTGGGTCCGCGTGACCGAGCCGCTCGGCTTCTGATCATCCGAACGACGTCAGCGGAAGGACCCGGGTGGGCAGCCACCCGGGTTTTTCTTTGCGCGCGATGTATGCCGAAACGGTGCGACACGCTATAGTGGCCCCAAAGGCGGCTTACAAAAACAGATGCCGTCATCCCATGGGAGGGAATGCGATGAGCAAGTGGACTATCGTCAAGACAATGGCGGTTGCGACGGCGGCTGTGTCGCTGGCCGGCGTAGCTTGGGCGCAGACGCGCGGCGTCACCGCGAGCGAAGTGACGTTCGGCATGCACACCGACCTGTCCGGCGTCGCTGCGACCTACGGCGTGTCGTCGTCGAACGGCGTCAAGATGCGCTTCGACGAGATCAACGACGCCGGCGGCATCAACGGCCGCAAGCTCAAGGTCATCATCGAGGACCAGGGCTACCAGGTGCCCAAGGCCGTGCAGGCCTGCAACAAGCTGATCAATCGCGACAAGGTCTTCGCCTTCGTGGCACCGCTCGGCACGCCGATGAACAACGCCTGCTTCAAGGACCAGTTCGCGGTGGGCGTTCCCAACCTCTTCCCCCTGTCGGCCGCCCGCTCGATGTACGAGCCCTACGAGCGGCTGAAGTTCTACGGCGCCGCCTCCTACGTCGACCAGGTGCGTTCTGGCATCGACTACTTCGTCAAGACGAAGGGCAAGAAGGCGGTCTGCGTGATGTACCAGGACACCGACTTCGGCAAGGAGGTGCTCGAGGGTGCCGAACTGCAGACCAAGAAGCTCGGCATCAAGATCGCCGAGACGACGGCGCACAAGCCGACCGACCAGGACTTCACCGCGCCGATCACCAAGCTGCGCACCGCAGGGTGCGACCTGATCATCATGGGCACCATCGTGCGCGACTCCATCGTGCCCTACACGACGGCGCGCAAGGCGGGCTGGACCGACGTCGACTTCCTGGGCTCGGCCGCCGTCTACGACCTGGTCGTCGGCGCCGCGCAGGGCATGGAGGGCTTCTACGGCATGGGCCTGACCGAGATGCCCTACGTCGACAGCAACGTCGCCTCGGTGAAGAAGTTCGTCGAGGACTACAAGAAGAAGTTCAACGTCGATCCCAACATCGGCGCGGTCTACGGCTACGTCGCCGCCGACCTCACCGTCCAGGGCCTGAAGAACGCCGGCAAGGACCTGACGCTCGACAGCTTCATCACGGGCATGGAAGCGATCAGGGGCTACAAGGACATCTTCAACGGCCCGCAGGTCTCCTTCGGCCCCAACATCCGCCAGGGCGCCAACTCCTCGTTCCTGGCGCAGGTCAAGGGCGGCAAGTGGACCCGCGTGACCGAGCCGCTCGGCTTCTGATCATCCGAACGACGTCAGCGGAAGACCCGGGTGGGGCAGCCACCCGGGTTTTTCTTTTGGGAGGTCAGCCCGCCGCCGGCGGCGGAGGCACCGTGACCCGGTTGTCGCGCAGCTTCTCCTGCAGCACCGGAATGCCGGCGGCGTAGTTGCCGTCCTGGCAGTTGGCGATGGCCACGCGGGCATCGAGATCGGCGGGCGCGCCGCCGCGGACGGGGCTGCCGAGGTAGGCGCCGACGGTGCCGACATATTCGGCATAGGTGTTGCCGAGCGTCGAGCAATAGGCCGCCGCCTGCGCGACCGTCAGGCCCGGCGGCGGCACCGCCGCCTGCGAGCCGGTCCCTGCCATTCCTCCGCCTTGTCCCGCACCTCCGGTCTGGGTGCACGCCATGATCGACAGCGCGGCCAGCGCCACGACAAATCCCCCGAGCTTCGCCATGCGATCCTCCATCTGCCGCGAAGGCTACTGCACTTGCGGCCCGATCGCTATGGTGACGTCGATATGAGCGGGGAACTTTCCGGACAAGTGGCGATCGTCACCGGCGGCGCATCGGGCATCGGCGCGGCATCGGCCGCGTTGCTGGCCGGCGCCGGCGCGACGGTCGTCGTTGCCGACCTGAAGTCGGCCAAGGACGGCCCAAGGGATAAGGGGTGCCGTTACGTGCAACACGACGTCACGGCCGAGGACTCCTGGCACGCCCTGCTGGCCGACGTGCTGAAGCGCGAAGGCCGGCTCGACATCATGGTCAACAATGCCGGCATCTCGGGCGGCGCCGGCAGCGTCGAGAGCACTGACGTGGCGACCTGGCAGCGCGTGCAGGCGGTCAACACCGAGGGCGTGTTCCTGGGCTGCAAGTACGCCATCCAGGGCATGAAGCAGACCGCGCCGGGCAAGCCCAGGTCGAAGGGCTCCATCGTCAATATCTCCTCGGTGGCGGGTCTGCAGGCCGGGGCGGGCTCGATCGCCTACACGGCGAGCAAGGGCGCGGTACGGCTGCTGAGCAAGAGCGTCGCGCTCTATTGCGC
Organism: Reyranella sp.; assembly: GCA_019750135.1. Classification (GTDB taxonomy): domain Bacteria; phylum Pseudomonadota; class Alphaproteobacteria; order Reyranellales; family Reyranellaceae; genus Reyranella. The sequence goes on from JAIEOV010000068.1 coordinate 32,853, forward strand.
CGAGCAGAAGTACGACATCCGCTGCAACTCGGTGCATCCTGGCGGCGTCGATACGCCGATCTTCGACCTGCTGTGGCAGTTCATGGGCCGCGACCAGGGCAAGGCCCTGATCGACAAGCGTCACCCGATCGGCCGCATGGCCGAGCCCGGCGAGATCGGCGAGGTCGTGCTGTGGCTCGCCTCCGACCGATCGAGCTTCGTCACCGGGGCGGAGATCGCGGCCGACGGCGGCATTACCACCGGCCTGATGAGGAGGCAGCCCTTTGTCGCGTCTTGATGCGAAGGCCGTGCTCATCAGCGGCGGCGCCTCGGGCATTGGCGCCGCGACAGCACGGCTGGTCGTACACGAGGGCGGCCAGGCGGTGCTGGCCGACCGCGACGAGGCCAAGGGCCGGGCGCTCGCCGATGAGCTCGGCGACGGCGCGCTGTTCGTGCCGCTCGACGTCGCGGACGAGGCCGCCTGGAACAAGGCCGTGGCGTCTTCGGTCGAAAGGTTCGGCGGCCTGCACGGTCTGCTGAACGCGGCTGGCGTGGGCGTGCGCAACTCGATCGAGGACTGCAGCCTCGCCGAGTTCCGCCGCGTCAACGACATCAACGGCCTGGGCACCTTCCTAGGCTGCAAGGCCGCGATCCCGGCGATGAAGCAGGCCGGCGGCGGCTCGATCGTCAACATCTCCTCGGTGCTGGGCCTGCGCGGCGCCTCGTATGCGATGGCCTACTGCGCCAGCAAGGGTGCGGTGCGGCTGCTCACCAAGCACGTGGCGCTGCACTGCGCCCAGATGAAGTACAACATCCGCTGCAACTCGGTGCACCCGGGCTACATCGACACGCCGATGATCGCGCCGCGGCTCGACCAGTCGGTCGGCAACATGAGCGGCCGCCAATGGCTCGAAGAGCTGCATCCGCTCGGCCGCCTCGGCCGCGCCGAGGAAGTCGCCAACATGATCCTGTTCCTGCTGTCGGACGAGAGCACCTTCTCGACCGGCTCGGAATTCATCTGCGACGGTGGGCTGACGGCCTAGCGCATCCCGGTGATCGACGCGCTCACCGCACGCGGGTCGCGCTTGGGCCAGCGGCCGGCTTCGACCTGGACGATGAAGTCGCCGACCAGACGGTTGAACTGGTCGGGGTCCTCGATGTTGATGGTGTGGCCGCAGTTCGGCATCACCGCCAGCGCCGCCGAGGGGATCTCGCGCTTCATCAGCACCGAGGGGGCGAGGCAGGGCCAGTCCTCGTCGCCGGTCAGGATCAGGGTCGGCACGGTGAGCGCGCGCATCTTGTCCAGAAGGTCGTAGAGCGAGGGGCGCTGGCCCTGCACGCCGATCTGGGTGTTGGCCGAACCCAGCGCCGAATGCTCGGCGAGCTCCTTCTTGAACTGGGCGAAGCCGCGCGGGTCCTTGTTCTCGAACTGCACGCGCGTCGCGCCGTAGGCGTACTTCTCGGCGAACTTGGCCATGCCCTCCTCCTTGAGGGTCTTGGCGACGGTCTCGACCTCGGAGCGGAACTTGGCCTGCTGCTCCCTCTCCGCGCCGTAGCCGCAGCCGGCAACGACCAGCGACAGCGCGCGTTGGGGATGGCGGAAGCCGAAATGCAGGGTGGCGAAGCCGCCCATCGACAGGCCGACGACATGAGCCTTGTCGATCCTGAGATGGTCCATGACCGAGGCGATGTCGTCGGTGGCGCGGTTCTGGGAGTAGCTGTCGGGGCTCTCCGGCACGTCCGACGGCGGATAGCCGCGGGCACTGTAGGTGATGCAGCGGTAGCGCTGCCCGAAGTGACGCATCTGCGGCTCCCACGAGCGGTGGTCGGCCGCGAACTCGTGGACGAACACGATGGGCTGGCCGGCGCCGGTCTCCTCGTACCAGAGCTTCACGCGATCGTCGGTTGTGGCGTATGGCATCGTTTTCTCCGGGTCGGCCCAGACTTTAGATCATATGCCGGTGTTGTAACGGGATGGTAGCCTTGCACCCATGAGCGAGATCGGAACCGGCCTGCAGAACGCCACGGGGATCCGCGACGGCATCGCCCGCGCGGGCTACGCCTTTGTCGAAGCCTCGGACATGCGCAATGCGCTCGTCCGCTTCGGCACCCTGGCCGACTGGCCGGCCTTCGCCGAGAGCTGGAACGATCTCGAGGTCGACACCTACATGGCCGATGGCGGCCGTTACCGCCGCCGCCGCTTCGGCGTCTGGGCCGCCGGCCGCCAGGGCCCGATCCTGCGCGGGCCGCACCAGCCGCACTACCAGACCCTGGACTACAACCATCTGAACGGCGGCATCGAGCGCTGGTTCAAGCCGATCACCGACGAGATCGGCAACGGCGCCAGCATGCGCACCATCCTGGAATACTGCCGCGCCCTGTTCAGCCGGCTGGCGCCCGAGACCACGCGCTGGCACGTCGAGGCCCACCAGTTCCGCATCGAGGCGCGCCAGGGCGAGCACGGCAAGCCGACGCCCGAGGGCATGCATCGCGACGGCGTCGACTACGTGCTGGTGCTGCTGGTCAACCGCCGCAACATCCAGAGCGGCACGACCACGGTGCACGACCTCGACAAGCGCACGCTCGGCAGCTTCACGCTCACCGACCCGCTCGACTCGGCCCTGGTCGACGATGCGCGCTGCTACCACGGCGTCACGCCGGTCGAGCCGGAGAACCCCGCGCAGCCCGCATATCGCGACGTGCTGGTCGTGACGTTCAGGAAGACGGCCTAGCCCTCCTACCCCCCGATCGTCACGCCGGCGTCGGCGATGATGGTCTGGCCGGTGATGAAGGCGCCCGCCTTGCCGGCGAGCATGACGGCGATGCCGCCGATGTCGTCAGGCTCGCCGATGCGACGTAGCGGCGCCGTCTCCAGGCGCTTCTCGAGATACTTCGGATCCTCCCACAGCGCGCGGGCGAAGTCGGTGCGCACGAGGCCGGGGGCGATGGTGTTGACTCGGATGTTGTGCGGCCCGAGCTCGGCCGCGAGGTTGCGCGCGAGCTGCATGTCGGCCGCCTTGGAGATGCAATAGGCGCCGATCACCGTGCTCGCCCGCACGCCGCCGATCGACGACACGATGATCACCGAGCCATCCTTCTTGGCCTTCATCTCGGGCGTGCAGAGGTTGATCAACCAGATGTTGCTGAGGATGTTGTTCTGCATGATCTTGGTGAAGGCCTCGTCCGGCATCTTGTCGGTGGGGCCGTAATAGGGATTGGTCGCCGCGTTCAGCACCAGCACGTCGACCGGCCCGAGCTGCTTCCTGGTCTCAGCGATCAGGTTCTCGCACTGCGCCTTGTCAGAGATGTTGCAGGGAACGACGATAGCCTCGCCGCCCGCCTTGCGGATCTCGGCCGCCGCCTCGTCGCAGGCAGGCTTCTTGCGCGACGACACCACAACCTTGGCGCCCTGCAGGGCGAGATGCATGGCGATCGACTTGCCGATGCCCTTGCTCGAGCCGGTGACGACGGCGACCTTGCCTGTGAGGTCGAAAAGCGGCGATGCCATAAAAATTTCCTCCGTAGATATCGGCTTCCTGTGTCGCATGAAATGCGACGGGGGGAAAACCGGGATCGGGTTCGCGCAGCGGGCATCCAGATCATCTTGATGGTCTTGCCAGCACCTCATCGAAGAATTCGATGACCGGCTGCAGCGCGCTCGGACCGGCATGGCCCAGTCCGGGCAGCAGGTCATGGCGCACGGCGATGCCGTGCTTCTCGTAGTTGGCCTTGAGTGTCGCCAAGCGGTCGATGCGCGTGCGGCCGGCGTCGTTGGCGCCTTCCATCCAAGCGGCGTCGCCGGGCTTGATGGTGATCTCCCAGGTCTCGGTGTCCTCCGCCCCGACCAGCATCTGCACGCGGACCCGGCGCATGGCAACCAGATCGACCGCGACACTGAACTCGTCTTTCAGGTTGCGCGTGCCGACCCACCAGTCGCGAGTGTCGTCGAGCAGGGTGACGTTGCCCGGTGCGCCGATAGACACCGCGGCCAGGCGCTCGGGATACAGGGTGAAGAAGCGGTGCACGAACTGCCCGCCGCCCGAGAAGCCGAACAGCAGGAAACGGCGCGCATCGATGCCGTACTTCGCGGTCACCTCGTCGATCATCGATAGCAGGAGAAGGTCGAAGCGCATGTCGTGGAACTTCAGCCGTTTGAAGTTCGACAGCTCGCCGGGCTCGATCAGGCCGATGGGAAAGAGCGGCGCGAGCACGATCGAGCCGGTGCGCTCGGCGAGATCGGCGAAGCCGTCGCGATAGGCGGTCGCGGTGCGGCCGGTGCCGTGGACGGCTACGATCAGCCGGCAGGCCGACCTGTCGCGATCCCTCAGCGATTTCGGGACATGCAGGCAGTAGCTGACGCGCTGGTCGGCCTGAAGGGCGAAGAAGGGCGTGGCGCCCACGTCGTAGTAGCCGAGCGGCATCGGTCAGATTCTCCACGGTGAGCTCGGGTTATAAACTCTTCCGGACCACGCGCTCGCGGTCCGGAAGAAAAGGACTTCAGGCCATCCGGCCCGCCATCTGCGTCAGGCCGGATGCTACCGACAGGAGGTCCGAGCCTGAGGCCAGGCGGGCGGCGGGGGCGGCCTTGGCGATCGCGGCGCGGACGGCCGGGACACGGCTCGAGCCGCCGGTGAGGAAGATGGTGTCGATCGCCGCCCCCTCGAGGCCGGCCGCGGCGATGCAGTCGCGGGCGGTCCGGTAGAGGCGGTCGGTCCGCGTGCCGATCGCGCCCTCGAAACCGCCGCGCGTCGCTTCGGCTGAAAGTCCCTGCTCGACGAAGTCGAGGGCCACCGCGGCCTCGCGCTCGGCGCTGAGCGCGATCTTGGCGTCCTCCACGGCGAAGGCGATGCGATGGCCGAGCCGCTTTTCGAGCACCGTCGAGAGCCGCGCGACCTTTTCCGGCTCGCAGGCTTCGAGGACCAGCGCCGCCACCTCGCGCTCGTTCTTGTAGGTGTAGGCGAAGTTGATCGTCGGCCAGGCGGCGAGCTCGTGATAGAGCGCGTTCGGCATCGGCAGGTCCTTCTCGACCAGCTGCGTGCCGATACCGAGCAGCGGCATCACGGCGGCAAGGTTGAGCGCGCTGTCGAAATCGGTGCCGCCGATGCGCACGCCGGCCGTCGCCAGGATGTCCGCCGTACGATCGACGCGCTCGCGCCGCCCGGGCCCGATGCGGATCACCGAGAAGTCGCTGGTGCCGCCGCCGATGTCGGCGATCAGCACCAGCTCTTCAACCTGCACCGTCTGCTCGTAGTGCCAGGCGGCGGCGATCGGCTCGGGGACGAAGACGATGTGCTTGAAGCCCGACTCGCGGGCGATGGTCTCGAGCACGGTCTGGGCGCGAGCGTCGGCCTGGTCGTCGCCGTCGACGAAGCGCACTGGCCGGCCGTGCACGACCGCCGTGATCTCCCGGCCGGCGAAGGCCTCCGCCTTGTGCTTCAGGTGACGCACGAAGATGCCGACGACCTCTTTGAGCGGCACCTTGCGGCGGCCGAGGCTGGTCTTCTCGTCGATCAAGGGCGAGCCCAGGATCGTCTTCAGCGCCCGCATCAGCCGGCCTTCGGTCTGGCCGACATAGGCCGAGATGGCGTCGCTGCCGAAGCGGATCCGATGCACTTCGTAATCGAAGAACACCGCGCTCGGCATCAACGTCCTGTCGTCCTCGAGCGGCGCCAGGGCGACGTCGTCGCCGCGAGCGATGCCGATCGCCGAGTTCGACGTCCCGAAATCCAATCCGCAGGCAATCATCCGGTTCCCCTTCATGCGCGTTCATGGCGCGAAGGGGTTCTCATCTATTGAGATATTCGTGACGTTGCCAGACTGTTTCTTTTGGACTAGACTGCGTCCGATAGTGGGATGTCCGTGGGCGGACATCCCCTTTTTGTTGGGCTCAGCCTCTTGTGCTGCCGCCCGCCACGCCCTGCACGACCTTGTCGGCGAGCTCGCTCGCCTTGCTGCCTAGATCGGCCTGCGCGACTTCCTCACGCAGCACGTTGGCGGCGGTCGACAATGCCTCGCGTCCAGCACCGACTGCGCCTGCTCCGATGCCCCCCAGCAGGTCTTTCTCCTGGCGCGACAACGGCAGCGCCGCGCCGACAGCAGCGCCAAGCGCGGCGCCCAAGGCGGCCATAAGGATCGGCTGCTCCTCCAGGAGATGCTTCAGGCTCTGGGTCGTGTCGTCGGCCAAGGACTGCGCCTTCTCACGCGCCTGTTGCGCGAGGTCGCGTGCCTGGTCCTCGCGGTCGTGCAGCATGCGCCGCCCCTCGTCGGCCGCGTCGTACATCCAGTCGCGCGCCTCCGTATAGCGGTCGCCCGCGGCCTCGACTTGATCGGTGGCGCGCTCGCGCAGGGTGCCCACCTTCTGGCCCACCGTCGTCGCAGCCCGCTCGGCCGCGTCGAGTACGGCGTCGCCTGCCGTGGTGGCGGCCGATGACGCGGCACCAGCGGCAGCAGAGGCTGCGCCCTTCACGGCCTGGCCAGCGGCGGCTGCGGCTTGCCGTGCGGCGCCGGCGCCGGTTGAGGCGGCGCTCTTCAGCGCGGACCCGGCGACGCTCGCCACGTCGCCGCCGGTGGTGCGGGTCATCAGCATGACCAGGCCGGCGCCGATCAGCAGGGCCGGCACCGGATTGGCGCGCGCCTGCTCGCTCAGGGTCTTGACCAGGGAAAGGCCGGTATCCTTGGCAAGCGACAGCGCCTCTCCGGACAACGCCGACGGCGCCATGCCGTCGCGCAGCTGGCCCAGCGTATCGGCAAGGCCGACGCGGGCCGCGTCGGCCTCGCGTTGAAGTCGGGCGGATGAGGTCATGACAATGTCTCCTTGACCATGCGGCTGTCAGCCGACAGCGAATCGATCGTGCGATCGGGGGCGAGTGCGGTGGGTTCCAGGCGCTTCTGGCCCATCAGGAACAGGACCAAGCCGATCACCGCGGTACCGCCGGCGACCAGCAGGATCGCGACGGGCGGCGAGACGCCGGCGGCGATCAGGCCGCTGACCGCCGCCTGCAGCAGCATGCCGAGCGACACGATCAGCAGGATGGCGCCGATCGCCATCAAGACCAGACCCCCGCGCAGGGCAGCGAGCTTCTCCGACAATTCGGCGCGGGCCAGCCGGAACTCGGTGTGCAGCAGATCGGCCGATTGCGCAACGGCGGCGGTCATGAGGGTGACGACGCCGGGCCGGCGCAAAGGTGATTCCGAGATCATGGCAGGTCCTTCATTGGCTCGTATTGGGGAGCAGGCTCCTTGGCCGCGGCGGGCGCGGCGACGCCGGCCTTGATGACGCGCGACAGCGCGAAACCGACCAAGGCCGCACCGGCCAGCATCGCCACCGGCTGCGAACGGCCGAACTCGGCCGCCGAGGACAGGAGCTCGCCGACCTTCTTCTCGCGCAGGTCGCCCGCCAGCCGCTCGATCTTCTCGGCCGCGCCACGGACGTATTCCGCCACCGCCGGCACGTCGGCGGCGACCGTGTCGGCGACGGCTCCGGCCGTCTTGGCGGCACGGGACACGGTGTCCGCGCCGGCCTGTCGCGACCGATCAGCGACTTCCTCGGCCTTGCGGCCAACGGCCTCGCCCACGGCGCGGGCTGCGCTCGATGTCTGTTGCTTGATGTCTTCCATGAAGACGCCTCCAGAAGCGTTTGTTCACCAGGGGAACGAGGCGACCGTTCGAGGGTTGCGGCGGCAAAGCAATATGGCCAGGGATGACACTCGCCGCCCGCCCTGCCACTCTCACGCTCGGGATGTCGGGGAGCATGCGTCCTATCGGATTTTTCGCCCCCGCGCTGCGCGGGGTGGCGCCATGAACTGGATCATCGGCACACTACTGGTCCTGTTCGCGGTCGCGGGCGGAAGCTGGGGCTGGCGGAAGGGAACGCGTGACCTCGCCAATCCGCCCGGCCGCTACGACCGCCCGATCGGCGTCGGGCGGCGCGAATTCGAGCGCCAGCTACAGCTGCGTTATCGCCGACGGCGCATCCTGCTCACGGTGGCCGGCATCGTCGGTGGTGCTGTCGGCGGCTTCGCCTTTCTGCTGCTTGCCGCCATCCGCCGATGGTTCGGCTGACGATCGGGGAACGTCGTTACGAAATCCGGAACGCGTCGTCGGCCGCGCAGGTTGCCCATGCGGATGGCGCATTTATTGCTGACTTCGCCGGGCGCATAATGATGCCGATGACTTCAGGGGATCGAGCGATGCAGCCGCGGACAACCGAAGCAATGGCCAGTGTGGCGCCACCGACGATGATCGGCGGAGAGATCCCGTTGATCGACGTAACGGGGTTCCTCGCCGGCACGCCGGGCGCTGCCGAGCGCGCCGCCGCCGAGCTGCGTTTCGCTTTCGAGAATGTCGGCTTCTACTATCTCGCCGGCCACGGCGTGCCGCAGGCGCTGATCGACAAGGCCTATGCCGAGGCGGCGCGCTTTCATGCGCTGCCGATCGACACGAAGCTCGCGGTCAAGGTCGACGAGCACAATATCGGCTACATGCCGATCGCGCGTAAGCCGCCGCCCAATGCCGCCGCGCAGGGCAAGAAGCCGAGCCAGAACGAGGCCTATTTCCTGCGCCGCGAGAAGGCGCCCGATCATCCCGACGTCGTCGCCAATCGCCGCTTCCACGCCATGAACAAGTGGCCGGACGAGGCCGCCATTCCGGGCTTCCGCGCCAACATGGTGGGCTACATGGGCGCGATCGAGGGGCTGTGCCGCAAGCTGGTGCGGCTCTATGCGCTGTCGCTCGATCTGCCGGAGACCTTCTTCGACGCCTGTTTCGCCGAGCCGCACGTCATCCAGCGCATGTCGCGCTATCCCGCGATCGACGGCGCCGACGAGACGGTGAACAGCCTGGTGGCGCATACCGATTCGGGATTCATGACGCTGCTGCCGCCCAACAAGGTGGAGGGCCTGGAGATCAACCTGCCCGACGGCCGCTGGCTGGAGGCACCAGGGGTGCCGGATGCCTTCGTGGTCAACGGCGGCGACATCCTGCATCGCTGGACCAACGAGCGTTTCCTGTCGACGCCGCACCGCGTGCGCAACCTTTCCGGCCAGCTGCGCTATGCCGTGCCGTTCTTCTGCGATCCCAATCACGACACCGTCATCGAGTGCCTGCCGAGCTGCCAGTCAGCGGAGCAGCCGGCGAAGTATCCGCCGATCAAGATGGGCGACTACGCGCTGTGGTTCGCCGCCCAGCGCTACGAGCACATGGCCAAGGTCCAGGCGCCCAGCGAAGCCGACATCGCGCCGGGCGCGCGCGCC
>JAIEOV010000060.1 GCA_019750135.1 Reyranella sp.
CCCTCCGACTCATCAGCTCCTCTCCTCCTGAGAAACTGTCCGGATTTTACCTGTCTCAGTTTTGGGGGGCACTCCACCGCGCAGCCGGACCGCTGACACTATAGAAGCCCCCTGCTCCGGTCGAGAAACCGGACATACAAACTGTGGTGCACCGCAGCAAGCAGGTCACCTCTTTATGGTTCCGTAGCGGATGCATCTCCATTGCGGTGAAAATAGACGGCAATACAACCTCCGAGACAGTATCGCCTCGACTACCGTCTTCTCCACACCGACGGATTGACTCCCCCCAGCCGGAGTGAAACGATTTCCAGGACAAGGCTTCGCTCCGGACGTGTTCGGCAGCGACCCACCGTCCGGAGCTTCTTTGGCGCAGACGAACGCGCAAGAAGGAGGACGTTGTCATGAACGACATCAAATCCGAGACCATTCCTGGAGGCAGACCAGGCAGCGGCGCGCACCGCGTGGTGGCGTTGTGCGGGCCGTATCTCTCGGGCAAGACCAGCCTGCTCGAGAGCATCCTCTACGCCACGGGAGCCATCGGCCGGCGCGGGTCCACGCGCGCAGGCACCTCGATTGGCGACGGCGCCGCCGAGGCGCGCAAGCGCGGCATGGGCACCGAGATCAACGTTGCCTCGGTCGACTATCTCGGCGATCAATGGACCTTCCTCGACGTGCCAGGCTCGATCGAGTTCCAGAACGACACCTTCGCGGCGCTCGCCGTGTGCGACGCAGCCGTACTGGTCTGCGAGCCATCGCCCGAGCGAGTCGTAGCGCTGACGCCGCTGCTGAAATTCATCGAAGACCACCACATCCCCCACATCATCTTCATCAACAAGATCGATTCGGCCGAAGTCCGCGTCCGCGACATGTTGTCGGCGCTGCAATCCATCTCGTCGCGCAAGCTTTTGCTGCGCCAGGTGCCGATCCGCCAGGCCGCATCCGACGGCAGCGACGAGACGGTGGGCTATGTCGACCTCGTGAGCGAACGCGCCTACCGCTACAAGTCGAGCGGCGCTTCCGACCTGATCGAAATGCCGGCCGAGATCCTGCCGCGCGAGAGCGAAGCGCGCCGCGAGATGCTTGAGACGCTGTCGGAGTTCGACGATCAGATGCTCGAGCAACTGATCGAGGATATCGCCCCCGAGAAGTCGCTGATCTATCGCGACCTGCACGACGAGTTCGGCGCCGACCAGATCGCGCCCGTGCTGTTGGGCGCCGGCGACCGCGAGAACGGCGTGCGCCGGTTGCTCAAGGCGCTGCGCCACGACACGCCGGTCGTCGCCGAGACCGCCAAGCGGCGCTCGCTGCCGTCCAACGGCGTCGCCATGGCCGAGTGCTTCAAGGTCCTGCACCAGAGCCACGCCGGCAAGCTGTCGCTCTGCCGTGTCTGGTCGGGCACCCTGGTCGAAGGCCAGAGCGTCGGCGGCCAGCGCATCGGCACGTTGCTCAGGCCGTTCGGCCAGCGCCTCGACAAGATCGGCGAAGCCAAGGCCGGCGAGATCGTGGCATTGGCCAAGGTCGATGCGCTGTCGGGCGGCCAGTCGCTGTCGGCCTCGGGCATTGCCGCGACCGAGGACTTCCCGAAGGCCGATTCGCCGGTCTTCGCCCTGTCGCTGCGCGCCAAGAACCGTAACGACGAGGTCAAGCTCTCGGGCGCCCTGCACAAGATCGTCGAGGAGGACCCGTCGCTCTCCTTCGAGGCGCGTGCCGAGACGCACGAGCTGCTGCTCAAGGGCCAGGGCGAGATGCATCTCAAGGTCGCGGTCGACAAGCTCGCCGGCCGCTACAACGTCGCGGTCGACACCGAGACGCCGCGCGTCGCCTATCGCGAGACCATCCAGGGCGGCAGCCAGCAGCATGCCCGTTACAAGCGCCAGACCGGCGGCCACGGCCAGTTCGCCGACATCAAGGTCGAGATCAAGCCGCTGCCGCGCGGCTCGGGCTTCCGCTTCGTCGACAAGGTCGTGGGCGGCGTGGTGCCGCGCAACTTCATCCCGGCTGTCGAGGAAGGGCTGATCGACTACCTGAAGGAGGGCCCGCTCGGCCAACCGGTGGTCGACCTCGAGGTCACGCTGTTCGACGGCCAGTACCATTCCGTCGACAGCTCGGAAATGTCGTTCAAGATGGCCGCGCGCATCGCCATGAGCGAAGCCATGCCCAAATGCAGGCCGGTGCTGCTGGAGCCCATCCTCAAGGTGACGGTCGCGGCGCCCAACGACGCTACGCCGCGCATCCAGCGCCTGATCTCCGGCCGCCGAGGCCAGCTGCTGGGCTACGATGCCCGCGACGGCTGGAGCGGCTGGGACGAGGTCTCCGCCCTGATGCCCGAGGCCGAGATCGCCGACATGATCGTCGAGATCCGCTCGGTGACGCAGGGCGTCGGCACCTTCCGCACCGAGTTCGACCATCTGCAGGAGCTGGTCGGACGCACCGCCGATCGCATCGTCGAGGAGACGAAGAAGCGCGCGGCGGCCTGAACGGTCACAAGGGAGTGAAGCCGCCTCCGGGCGGCTTCACGCAGCCATTTGCCGCCACCATAGTTTCTTCTGTGGAGTGGTTCCACAGGAGAGACAATCCATGTTCAACAGAAGGTCCATGATGGTGGGCGGCCTGGCGATGGCCACCGCACCGTCATTGGCCCGCATCGCGCAAGCCCAGTCTGGGAAGCCGATGCTGGTGTTCGTCGGCCATGAACTTTGAGGCGGCTGCAAGATCTGGCGTGCCCAGTCTGAGCCCGACTTCGTGAAGTCGGATGCAGCCCATAAGCTCGACTATCGGGTGGTGCATCCCGCCAACCAGACGCTGGTGCTGAAGGAAGAGGAGTGGCCGACAGACTCGCTGTGGGTCCGCACCGCCTTCCTCGACAGCGACGAGGGTAAGTCGCGCCCCGACGCGACGCCACGCTTCATCCTCGCCCAGGACGGCAAGGTCATTCTTGCAGTCACCGGCAATGCCGGCTGGAAGGACAAGATGTGGCCCAGGATCCTGGAAGTGACCGAGACCAAGGCCTGACTACCGTCCCGTCATGACGGGGGCTTCGTCCGCTTTTCCTCCCTGGACGCTTGGATCATATTGGCCCCGTGGAGCATTCCACGGGGGAGATGGAGTCGTATGGTCCTGAGACGTTTTGTGATGGCGGCGTTCGCGATGGCCGCCGCGCTGCTGTGCGTACCCGTTGTCGAAGCGCAAACGGCCGCCCGTCCGGCGATGGTCATCGTCTGTCACGACCAGTCGGAGGCGTGCAAGACGTGGCGCAGCCAGTGGCAGCCCATGTTCGCCGGCTCCCCCGCTTATAAGATGATCGACATCCGGACCATCAACGCCCCTACGGCCAAGGCGATGATGCAGCCGGCCGCCTGGCCCGCCGATCTGCGCTGGCTGCTCGACACCTTCCTGATGAGCCAGCAGGGCGCGTGGGAGGAGTACGAGACGCCGCGCTTCTTCTTGCTGCAGAATGGCTCGGTCACGGCCAGCACCGCCGGCAACAACGGCTGGCGCGAGTACATGTGGCCGACGATCCTCGATGTGACGAATACCAAACCGTAGGCACCAAACCCTAGAGACCCGGAGGCTGCCATGGCCAACGAGCTGTTCCGCAGTCAACTCGCTTCCTACGCCTCGGTGCATCGCGACTGGCGCAACAAGGCGACTCACTTCGTGGGCATCCCGGTCATCGTCTTCTCGCTGCTGCTCCTCCTGTCGCTGTGGCGGCTCGAGGTCGGCGACCGGCAGTGGACGCTGTCGCTCGCCATCACCATCGTCGCGGTCCTGGGCTGGATGGCGCTCGATCTCGGCATCGGCATCGCAATGGCCGTGATCATGGCGGTCGCCTGGTACGCGGCCGAAGCGTTTGCCGGCGCCTTGGGCTCGGCGCAGGCGGTGTGGATCGCCTTCGTCGTGCTGTTCGTCGGCGGCTGGGTGCTGCAGTTCCTCGGCCATCACTACGAGGGCAAGCGGCCGGCGCTGATCGACAACATCTTCCAGGGCTTCATCGGGCCGATGTTCCTGGTCGCCGAGGCCATGGTGGTCATGGGCCTGCGCCGCGATCTCGCCCAAGTCATGGGCGAAAGCGACGTCACGGCGCGGTGAGCAGGGTTGATTTGCCGTTGCCCTTGGGCGACGCCAGATAAGCGGCGTAAAGGAGTTCGATCATGCTGATCAAGCGCACACGCGGCTGGGAATTGGGCGAAAACCGGGCAACGCCGGAAAGCCTCTTTCTACAGCGCCGGTCACTGGTGAAGGCCATGGGTCTTGGCGCGGCGTCGCTCGCCCTGCCCGCCGTTGCCTTCGCCCAGGACAAGGACCCGTCGGCGGCGCTTTATCCCGCCAAGCGCAACGACAAGTACGGCGTGCCGACGCCGATGACCGCCGAGAAGCTGGCCACGACCTACAACAACTTCTACGAATTCGGCACCGACAAGAGCATCTGGCGCGATGCCCAGAAGCTGGAAGTCCGGCCATGGACCATCAAGGTCTCGGGCATGGTCGAGAAGCCGTTCGAGATCGGCATCGACGATCTTCTGGCCAAGGTGCAGCTCGAGGAGCGTGTCTACCGCCATCGCTGCGTCGAGACCTGGTCGATGATCGTGCCGTGGAGCGGCTTCCCGATGCGCTCTCTGGTCGAGCTGTGCAAGCCGCTCGGCAGCGCCAAGTACGTCGTCATGAAGACGCTGAGCAATCCGAAGGTGATGCCCGAGCAGCGCGACCCGCTCTATCCCTGGCCCTACACCGAGGGGCTGGCGATGGACGAGGCGATGAACGACCTCACCTTCATCGCCACCGGCCTCTACGGCAAGCCGATCCACAAGCAGAACGGCGCGCCTTTGCGCCTGGTCGCGCCGTGGAAGTATGGCTTCAAGAACGTGAAGTCGATCGTCTCGGTCGAATTCAGCGACAAACGCCCGTCGACGTTCTGGGAAAAGCTCCAGTCGAGCGAATACGGCTTCTGGGCCAACGTGAACCCGCAGGTGGCGCATCCGCGCTGGAGCCAGGCGACCGAGAAGCCGCTGGGCAGCAACGAGCGCATCCCGACCCAGCTCTATAACGGTTACGGCGAGTTCGTGGCCGGGCTGTATGCCGACCGCAAAGCGGAAAAGCTCTTCATGTAAAGGTGCTGCCTACCTTTGCCTCGCCGCGCCGGCCCGCGCTACAACGGGTCGACGGTTGAGGTCGAGGGAGGAAGTTCAGTGAAGTTGAATCGCCGTTCCGTGCTTGCGGGCGCCGCCGCCCTGTCGGCGTCGCCAAAAGCATTTGCACAGGCGTATCCCAACAAGCCGATCAAGATCGTCGTGCCCTTCGCGGCCGGCAGCGCCACCGACCTGACGGCGCGCGGCCTCGCCGCCAAGCTCCAGGACATCCTGAAGCAGCCCATCGTCGTCGACGACAAGCCCGGCGCCTCGGGCCAGCTCGGCGCCTCCGCCGTCGCGACCGCGGCGCCCGACGGCTACACCTTGCTGATGGGCACCAACTCGACCAATGCCGCCAACCAGGCGTTGTTCAAGAAGCTGTCCTACGATCCCGACAAGGACTTCGCGCCGATCATGCGCTGCGTGACCGGCGTCAACGTACTGGTGGTCAACAACGACCTGCCGATCAAGTCGGTCGCCGAGCTGATCGACTATGCCAAGAAGAATCCCGGCAAGCTGAACTACTCCGAGGCCAGCGCCTCGCAGCGCCTGTCGGCCGAGATGTTCAACAAGATGGCCGGCGTGAAGATCGAGCGCGTGCCCTACAAGGCCAGCCCGCAGGCGCTGGGTGACGTCATCTCCGGCCAGTGCCAGCTCATGTTCCCGGACCTGCCGCAGGGGCTGGCGCAGATCGACGCCGGGAAGGTGCGCGGGCTCGCCACGACGGGTCCGCAACGGACGACGGTCGCACCCAACCTGCCGGCCATCGCCGAGACCGTGCCGGGCTACTCGCTGGTCTATTGGCTGGCGGTGTTCGCCCCGGCCGGCACGCCCACGGACATCCAGAAGACGCTGGCCGACGCCATCGCCGAAGCGCTGAAGGACCCGGCGACGGCCAAGGCCATGACCCAGGGCCGCATGGAAATCTCGCCCTTGCCGCTCGAGCAATTCGCCGCCTACGTCAAGGAACAGACGACGTGGTGGACGACCGAGATCAAAGCCGCAGGCATCGAACCGGAGTGAAGCGATGAATAAGGTCATCATCGAGAAAAAGGGCCCGATCAAAACCATCTGGATGAACCGGCCGGAGAAGCGCAACGCGCTCGACACCGAACTGCTGCGCGAGATGATCGAGGCGCTGGGCGCCCCGGTGGCGCCCGAGGACCGCGTCATGGTGATCCGAGGCAAGGGCGACGTGTTCTGCGCCGGCCTCGACATGGCCGAGCGCAGCAAGTCGGCTGGCGACGGCAAGGCGAGCGGCATCGAGGTAATGCTGCGGGCCATCGAGCTCTGCCCCCTCCCCGTTGTCGCCGTCGTCCAGGGCGACGCCATCGCCGGCGGCAACGAGCTGGCGCTGCATTGCGACCTCGTGGTGGCGAGCCAGAAGGCGCGCTTCGGCATGTCGCTGGCCCAGGTCGGCCTCGCGCCCAACTGGTTCCTGGCCAAGAAGCTGATGGAAGTGCTGGGGCCGGTGACGACGCGCGAGATGCTGCTGCTGGGCGATCCCCTGCCCTCGACCAAGCTGCATGCGCTCGGCCTGATCGCGCGCTGCGTGCCGGCGGACCAGCTCGAAGCGGAGGCGACCAAGGTGATCGATCGCCTGGCCGCCAACGCGCCCCTGTCGCTCAAGGCCATGAAGGCGCTGACCGTGCGTCAGCTCGAAATCCGCGACGGCATCAAGCACGACGACGTCGATGCGCTGGTCGTGGCGGCGATGCAGAGCCAGGACGCGCAGGAGGGCATGAAGGCCCGCCTGGAGAAGCGCACCGCCAAGTTCCAGGGCAAGTGACGTGGCGCTCCGCCTGCGCCTCGACAAGCCCTGGCGTCCGCTGACGGCGGAGGTCGTCGATCGCCTGCCCGGCCAGCTCGGCGTCTACCAGATCGCCGACGCCAAGGGCACGATCGTCCTCATCGGCCAGGCCGGCGCACGGTCGACCTTCGGCCTGCGCAGCGAACTGCAGCGTGAGGCGAGCCAGCGCGCCTCGGGGCATCAGTTCCGGGTCGAGGTCAACCAGCAGTACCGCACGCGCTGGCTCGAGCTCCTGATGGTGCATCAGGCCGACCACGGCAGCCTGCCCGCCGACAATGCCAAGAACCCGCCGCCTGCGCTCGGCAGGCTGAGCCCGAACTGACGAGGCCATCATGGATTTCGAGCCCAGCTCCGAACAGCAGATGCTGATCGACCAGGTGCGGCGCTACGTGCGCGAGGAGATCATTCCGCTCGAGGCCAAGCTCGATCCCGACGCCGCCGAGCTCGAGCCGGCCGATCATGCTCGCCTGGTCGAGAAGACCAAGGCGATGGGCCTCTACGGCATCGACATCCCGAAGGAATTCAGCGGGCCGGACATCGACATCGTGACCCGCGTGCTGCTCGCCATCGAGATGGCCCAGCATCGCGCCGGGCTCTACGTGCCCTGCTACGGCACCTTCGGCGGCGCGGGCCTGGCGCAGATCTTCGAGGCCAACGAGGACCAAAAGGAGCGCTACCTCTATCCGACCCTGCGCGGCGAGAAGAAGCCGTTCTTCGGCCTGACCGAGCCGTCGGGCGGCAGCGACCCGGCGCGCGCCATCCAGACGCGGGCCGAACGCAAGGACAATGGCTGGGTGCTGAACGGCGCCAAGATCTTCATCTCCGGCGCCGACCGTGCGCAGTACGGCATCGTCTTCGCCCGCACCGACGCCTCCAAGGGCCGCGCCGGCATCACCTGCTTCATCGTCGACGCCGGCACGCCGGGCTTCCACGTGCGGCGCGTCGTGCACACGCTGCGCTCGTCGAGCTATGCCACCGAGCTCGAGTTCAAGGACTGCTGGGTGTCGGACCACCAGATCCTGGGCGAGGTCAACAAGGGCTTCGCCGTCGCCAACGACCGCCTGACGCGCCAGCGCATTCCCTACGCCGCGGGCTGCATCGGCATCGCCATCGCCGCCCACGAGATGGCGATCGAATGGGCCAAGATGCGCAGCACCTTCGGCGACAAGCTGGCCAACCGGCAGGCCATACAGTGGATGCTGGTCGACAACGAGATCGACATCCGCACGGCGCGCCACTTCACGCTCGAGGCCGCCGAGAAGGCGCGTCGCGGGCTGCCCTTCCGCACCGAGGCCGCCATCGCCAAGCTCACGGCCTCGGAGGGCGGCGGCCGCGTCGTCGACCGCGCCATGCAGATCCATGGCGGCATGGGCATGACCAAGGACCTGCCGCTGGAGCGCTGGTATCGCGAGATGCGCATCCGCCGCGTCGGCGAGGGCCCGAGCGAGGTGCAGCGCATGGTGATCGCGCGCGAGATCCTGGGCAGCAGCCTCAGATGAGCAAGCCGCTTGCCGGCGTAAAAGTCGTCGAGTTCGGCCAGAACCTTGCCGGTCCCTATTGCGGACAGATCCTGGCTTTCCTCGGCGCCGAGGTCGTGAAGGTCGAGCGGCCGGAAGGCGACGATGCCCGCAAGTGGGGCCCTCCCTTCATCGATGGCGATGGCGTGGGCTTCATTGCGCTGAACCGCGGCAAGAAGTCGATCACCTGCGATCTCGGCGACAAGGCCCAGCGCGAAGCGCTGATCGAGCGTATCGGGGCGGCCGACGTGTTCATCCACAATCTGCGGGCTGACGTACCGGCCAAGTTCGGCATCGACGGCGCCACGCTCACCAAGCGCTTCCCGCGGCTGATCTATGCCGACCTCGGCGCTTTCGGCCATCTCGGGCCGTGGAAAGAGCGGCCGGGCTACGAGCCGATCATTCAGGCGGTGGCCGGGCTGATCTCGTTGAACGGCGATCCGACGGGACCGGAGGCGCGCATCGGCGTCTCCATCATCGACCTGTCGACCGGCATGTGGACAGCGATCGGCGTCTTGGCCGCCATCGCCCAGCGGGCCGCCACGGGACGCGGCAGCCTGGTCAACACCTCGCTGTTCGAGAGCGGATTGATGTGGGCGTCGAACCACGCGGCGAATTTCTCCGTGACCGGCAAGATGGCGCCACGCCAGGGCACGGGGCACCCCTCGCTGACGCCCTACCAGGCGTTCGAATGCAGCGACGGACCGTTGATGATCTGCCCGGGCAACGACCGGCTGTGGCGCAAGTTCGCCGAGGCGCTGGGCCGTCCCGAATGGCCCGACGAGCCGCGCTTCAAGACCAACGTCGAGCGCATGCAGCATCGCGAGCTGCTGCTGGGCATGATCGCCGACATCATGAAGCACAAGAGCCGCGACTACTGGTCGGGCAAGCTCGATGCGCTGGGCGTGCCCAACGGGCCGCTCAACACCGTACCGCAGGTGCTGGAACTCGCCCAGGTGGCGGCGCTCGGCATCTTCGCCAAGCCCTACGAGGGCTCGGACGCCCTGTTCCACGGCCTGCCCGTCAGCTTCGACGGCGAGCGCGCCGCCGAGGTCGCCAAGGCGCCGAAGATCGGCGAACACAACGGAAAGGTTTAAGGCAGGGCGGGCCTCCAGCCCGCATCATGAGCGGGCCAGAGGCCCGCGCTCCCATCAGCCCGCGAAGCTCAGGGCGTATTCGCGCACACGCTCGAGCGGGATGCGGGCGTGGCTTTGCACGATGATGAACTTGCCGCCCGGATCGGTGCCGTTGGGCAGCTTGACCAGGCGCTCGAAGTCGTCGGCGCCCCAGACGCAGGACTGCTCGGAGAACAGGTGCACGCTCGCGCCATAGCAGGTGTTCCATTCGACGTGATAGTCGAACAGGTTGCCCTGCAGCTCGGCGACGGTGGTGTAGAGCGAATACTCGGTCCACGGCACGCGCATCGGCCGGCGCATCTTCGAGAACATCAGCGCCTTGGTCGACGAGCCCTGCCCGCCGTTGCGCATGTAGTTCAGGGTCTGGGCCGCCAGGTCGCCATGCAGCAGGTTGGGCGTCACCGACAGGCCATGGCCCTTGGCGTCGTAGTAGGTGCCCACCACCTCGGTGACGTTGCGCCACCAGTCGTGATGAACCTTTGGCTCCCAGCGCGACAGGCCGCGGCCGTCGTCGACGAAGGTCCGGGAGTCGAAGTCGCCGACGCAGCAGACGTCCGAATCGAGCGTCAGGTAGCCGCCGAAGCCAAGCATCACCGGCACCTGCAGCTTGACGATCTGCTGCCGGTACCAGCCGGTCATCAGGTAGAAGCTCGAGAATAGCGAGAAGAAGTCGCTCTCCGGGCGCACCGAGACGTTGATATTCGGAAAGCGCGGCAGGCTGGTGCGCAGCAGATGGGTGTCGGTGCCGGGCGAGACGATCAGCAGCTCGAACGGCTTGCTGTCGCGCCAGTGCTTGGCCAGCGATTCGATGAGCAGACCGGCGCGCTCAAGGTCGCCCCGGCGCTTAATCTTGCGCAGAGCCAGGGGCAGAATAGCTTGGCGAACTTCGGAAAACATCGTCTTGGTTGGCTCTGAAAATACATGTGGGGCGGGAAGCCTTCCACATCAATTGCTTGGGCAACCTGTGGGCTGTGACCTACCAGCGGCAGAACGTCCCATTCGAAAGCGATAGCATTAACCGCTTCAGCTCTAGGGAATCAGAAGCCCCAAAAAAGACGCCGGGCCAAAAGGCCCGGCGAGTCAAACAGGGAGGCTTCACGTCTGGGAGACGTGGGATCATGAGGATCCCGAGTTTCGAACGCGAAAAGCAAAGAACCGTTCGTGTCGAAAACCTGCCCCAAAAATAATCGTCGGATTGCACATGGGTAGGGGGGAATTTCCGGCAACTGGCATGCGATGGATGCATGCCTTTCACCGGCTATGCAATCCTGCAGGTCTGGTGTTCAGAATCGTGTCTCCGCCACCTTCCGCAGCAGGAAATCGCGGAACACGGCGATGCGCTTGGAGTGCCGCAACTCCTCGGGATAGGTGAAATACACGTCGGTCGTACGGACATTGAGGTCCGGCAGGACCATCTCGATCTTGGTCGATTCGCGCGCGAGATAGTCGGGCAGCGAGGCGATCCCCAGGCCCGATTCGACGGCGCGAAAGATGCCGTAGGTGTTGTTCACCCGCAGCACGACGACGCGGGCGGCATGCTCGATGTTGCCCTCGCGCAGCAGCCAGTTGACGTCCTGGACGGGGGCGCGCGCGTCCTCGCCGAAGATGATCAGGCGATGCTGATCGAGCTCGTCGACCGACTTGGGCTTGCCGTACTTCTGGATGTAGCCGTGCGAGGCATAGACGTGGCTGCGCACCGTCAGCAGGTGGCGCTGCACCAGGCCGGGCTGGCGCGGCATGACCATGCGGATGGCGACATCGGCCTCGCGCATGCCGAGATCGAGCTCGTTGTCCGACAGCACCAGGCTGACGTCGATCTCGGGGTAGGTCGCGATGAACTCGTGCATCTGTGCGGTGAGCCAGGTCGAGCCGAAGCCGATGGTGGTCGTGACCTTGAGCCGGCCGGCCGGCTTGTCCTGGTTGGCGCGCAGCAGCGCCTCTGCAGTGTTGACCTTGGCCGCCATGTCGCGGGCGGTGCGGTACAAGAGCTCGCCCTGCTCGGTCAGGATCAGGCCGCGCGCATGGCGATGGAACAGCATGACGCCGAGCTGCTCTTCGAGCGCGCCGATCTGGCGCGAGATCGCCGACTGGCTGAGCTTCAGGGATTCGCCGGCGTGAGTGAAACTTCCCGCGTCAGCTACGGCCTGAAAGATCCGCAGCTTGTCCCAGTCCATGACATCGCCTCCCTAAGGCCTTTGGCGTTCAGTCCAAAGGCCCGTTTCGCGCTCTGCCCGCGTGTTACTCCGCGGCCTGCGCGAGGCGGGCTTCCTGGCCCGCCAACCATTTCTCCGCCTCGAGCGCGGCCATGCAGCCGGTGCCGGCCGCCGTTACGGCCTGGCGGAAGATCTTGTCCTGCACGTCGCCCGCGGCCCAGACGCCTTCGACGTCGGTCGCTGTCGAATCGGGCCTCGTGATGAGATAGCCCTCGCTGTCCATGGCGAGCTTGCCCTTGAACAGGTCGGTGTTGGGCGAGTGGCCGATGGCGATGAATACGCCGTCGGTCGCAAATTCCTTCTCCACCCCCGTCTTCACGTTCTTCACACGCACGCCCTTGACCAGCGGCGCGGGCTTGGCCTCACCCGTGATCTCCTCGAGCGTGTGATCCCACAGCACGGTGACCTTGGGGTTCTTGAACAGGCGTTCCTGCAGGATCTTCTCGGCGCGGAACGCATCGCGGCGATGGATGAGCGTCACCTTCGAGGCGTGGTGCGTGAGATAGAGCGCTTCCTCGACCGCGGTGTTGCCGCCGCCGACCACGACCACTTCCTTGTTGCGGAAGAAGAAGCCGTCGCAGGTCGCGCAAGCCGAGACGCCGCCGCCGCGGAAGGTCTCCTCGGTCGGGATGCCCAGCCACTTGGCCGTGGCGCCGGTCGAGATGATCAATGCGTCGGCCTCATAGCGGTCGCCCGAATCGCCGAGGCAGACGAACGGCCGGCGGGACAGGTCGACGTCGATGATGGTGTCGAAGAACAGCTGCGTGCCGACATGCTCGGCCTGCTTCTGCATCTGCTCCATCAGCCAGGGGCCCTGGATGACATCGGCGAAGCCCGGGTAGTTCTCCACGTCCGTGGTGATGGTGAGCTGGCCGCCCGGCTGGATGCCTTGGACCAGCATGGGCTTCAGGCTGGCGCGGGCCGCATAGATGGCCGCCGTGTAGCCGGCCGGTCCCGACCCGAGAATGAGCACTTTGCCCCGATGAGTTGCCGCCATGACCTACCCGCATCCCGCTAACCGCATATCTTCGACATATATGCAAACCTCGCCTTGTATGCACGGGTGTTCTGGACATTTGAGCGCAATTGTTCACAGGAGTGTGGCCTAATCCCGCAACTTTATTGCGCGCCCGGCATGGTTCTGGCATAGAGCGCGGCCAACGGAGGAAATTGATGGCTCGTGCAAAGCTCGATCGGATCGATCGGCGCATTCTCAGCGACCTGCAGGCCAATGGGCGCATGACCAACGTGGAACTGGCCGAACGCGCCGGCATCTCCGCGCCGCCCTGCCTGAGGCGTGTGCGGGCGCTCGAGCGCGCGGGCATCATCAAGGGCTACCATGCGGAACTCAGCCCCGAGACCCTGGGCTACAGCGTGTCTGTATTCGCGCTGGTAGGTCTCAACAGTCAGGCTGAAATCGACCTCAAGGCATTCGAAGAACTCATCGCCAAGTGGGACGAGGTACGCGAATGCCACATGCTGGCGGGCGAGGCCGACTTCCTGCTGAAGATCGTCGCCGAGACCTGGGACGAGTACCAGAAGTTCCTGACCACGCGGCTGACCTCGGCGCCCAACGTCAGCCATGTGAAATCCATGATGGTGTTCCGCACGGCCAAGCAGCTCCCCGGGGTGCCGATCTCGGTGGAATAGGAGGACGACCCATGGACGGCAGTCCCGCCCCCGACGTCACCCTGGAGCGCCTGCACGAGATCGCCGACGCTTTCGCCCGGCGCGACGTCGACGGCATCGTCAATTCGTTCGCCGAGGACGGCGAGTTCCGCAACGCCCGCGGGCCCCACCACTGGGGCGAAAGCTTCAAGGGCAAAGCGGCCATCCGCAGCTACTTCGAGCCGCTGTTCGCCGCGACCGGCGACGTCGCGTGGAAGCACACCAGCGAGTTCATCTGCGGCAACCGCGCCGTCACCGAATGGCACCGCACGGCGACGCTCAGGACCGGCGAGCGCCAGGAGTGGCTGGGCTGCGACCTCTACACCTTCCGGCGCGGCCTGATCGTCATGAAGGACACGTACGTCAAGGTCGTGGTCTGAGGCTTCCGCCTTGATAATGCCTCTTGCGGGAAACGGTGTGTATCTATAGCGTGGTTTAAATACACGGCGTTACCGCTTCGCGGAGGCTCGCATGGCCAACCTGATGCATTCGGCCCGGCTGCTGGTTACCGACCTCGCCTCGACCATCCTGTTCCTCGTCGTCCTGCTGATCACCAAGGACCTGATGCTGGCGGTGGCGCTGGGCGTCGGGCTCGGCGTGATCCAGATCGGCTGGATGAAGCTGCGCCGACAGAAGATCGACACCATGCAGTGGCTCAGCATCGGCCTGGTGGTGGTCTCCGGCATCGCCACCATGCTGACCAGCGATGCCCGCTTCGTGATGCTGAAGCCGTCGGTGATCTACTGCATCGTCGGCGCCTACATGCTGAAGCCGGGCTGGATGACCCGTTATCTGCCGCCGATCGCCGTCCACCTGGTGCCGGATCTCGCCTGGACCTTCGGCTTCGTATGGGCCGGGCTGATGTTCGGCTCGGCCGTGCTCAACGTCGTCCTGGCGCTGACCCTCGACCCGGTCAGCTGGTCGGCGACGATGTCGATCTGGGGCCTCGCGAGCAAGGTCGCGCTGTTCCTGGTCCAGTACGGTCTGATGCGCTTCGTCGGCGTGCGCCGCGCCAAGGCGGCGATGGCACAGGCGGCGTCTACTTGAACTGGACCGCGACGACCTCGTAGGAGCGCGCGCCGCGCGGCGTCTGGACCTCGACGGTGTCGCCCACCGTCTTGCCGATCAAAGCCCGGCCGATCGGCGAGGTCACCGAGATGCGGCGCTTGGCGAGATCGGCCTCGTAGGGACCGACGATCTGGTACTTCACCTTCTCGTCGGTATCCTCGTCGGCCAGCTGCACGGTGGCGCCGAATTTCACGACCTTGCCGGAGAGCTTGCTGAAGTCGATCACCTCGGCACGCGAAATGATGTCCTCGATCTCGGCGATGCGGCCTTCGATGAAGCCCTGGCGCTCGCGCGCGGAGGTATATTCGGCGTTCTCGGAAAGATCGCCATGCTCGCGCGCCGCCGCGATCGCCTTGATGATCGCAGGGCGCTCCACGCTCTTCAGCTGCTTCAGCTCGTCCTCGAGACCTTTCAGTCCCTCGGCCGTCATCGGAACCCGTTCCATTGCGTGATCGTCCTTAATGAATCGCGCGGCGTCAACGCCCATCCCCGCCCATCAGAGCGGTTGCATTGCTCTGATTTTGGGCTCGGAAGGCTAGAAAGCCGTTTTGAAGTAGGATTGCAGGGGTGCCACGTCCAGTGCCCCCTCGCTCAGCGCGGCGATGCCTTCGACCGAGGCTTTGGCGCCCGCCACCGTCGTGTAATAGGCGATCTTGTGCATCAGCGCGGTGCGCCGAAGCGTGAAGCTGTCGGTCAGCGCCGCCGAGCCGTCGACGGTGTTGAAGACGAGCTGCACCTTGCCGTCCTTCATCAGGTCGACAATGTGAGGCCGGCCTTCCAGCACCTTGTTGACGCGCTGCGCCTCGATGCCGTGGCGGCGCAGATAGTCGGCCGTGCCGCCGGTCGCCACGACCTTGAAGCCGAGCTCGACCAGCCGCTTCACCGGCTTCACCATCGCGGCCTTGTCGGGATCCTTGACCGACACGAAGACCACGCCGTCGACCGGCACCTTCGAGCCGGCACCGAGCTGCGACTTGGCAAAGGCGCGGCCGAAATCGGCATCGAGGCCCATGACCTCGCCGGTCGAGCGCATCTCGGGGCCGAGGATGACGTCGACACCGGGGAAACGTGCGAAGGGGAACACCGCTTCCTTGACCGCGACGTGCTTGCCCTTGGCCTTCTTGATGTGCAGCGACTTCAGCGATTCGCCGGCCATCAGGCGCGCCGCGAACTTGGCGATCGGCTGGCCGGTCGCCTTGGCGACGAACGGCACGGTGCGGCTGGCGCGCGGGTTGACCTCCAGCACGTAGACCTCGCCGTCCTTCACCGCGTACTGCACGTTCATCAGGCCGACGACCTGCAGCGCCTTGGCCATCGCCTCGGTCTGGCGCTCGATCTCGCTCAGGATCTTAGACGGCAACGAATAGGGCGGCAGCGAGCAGGCCGAATCGCCGGAGTGGATCCCGGCCTCCTCGATATGCTCCATGATGCCGGCGACGAACACGTTCTGGTCCTTGTCGGCCAGCGCATCGACGTCGACCTCGATGGCGTCGCGCAGATAGGAATCGACCAGCACCGGATTGGCGCCCGACACCTTCACCGCATCGCGCATGTAGCGCTCGGTGCCTTCGCGGTCGTAGACGATCTGCATGGCACGGCCGCCCAGCACATAGGACGGGCGGATGACCACGGGGTAGCCGATCTTCTCGGCGATGGCGATCGCCTGCTCCTGCGAGGTCGCCGTGCCGTTGTCGGGCTGGCGCAGCTTGAGCTTGTGGATCAGCTGCTGGAAGCGTTCGCGGTCCTCGGCGAGGTCGATCGCGTCGGGCGAGGTGCCGAGGATCGGGATGCCGGCGGCCTCGAGCGGCTTGGCGAGCTTGAGCGGCGTCTGGCCGCCGAACTGCACGATCAGGCCCAAAAGCTCGCCCTTGCTGCGCTCGACCTCGACCAGCTCGATCACGTCCTCGGCCGTCAGCGGCTCGAAGTAGAGGCGATCGGCGGTGTCGTAATCGGTCGAGACCGTCTCGGGATTGCAGTTGACCATGATGGTCTCGTAGCCGGCCTCGCGCAGGGCGTAGACGGCATGGACGCAGCAATAGTCGAACTCGATGCCCTGGCCGATGCGGTTCGGACCGCCGCCCAGGATGATGACCTTGCGCCGGTCGGTCGGCTCGGCCTCGCACTCGGCGGGCCGCAATCCGTCACCCTCGTAGCAGGAGTAGAGGTACGGCGTACGCGACGCGAACTCGGCGGCACAAGTGTCGATGCGCTTGAACACCGGACGGATGCCCATGGCGCGGCGCTTCTTCGCCACGTCGGCGGCCGACTGGCCGGTGAGCTCGCCCAGCCGCTCATCGGAGAAGCCCTTCTTCTTGAGGTCGATGAAGTCCTTGGCGTCCTTCGGGAGTCCCTTGGCGCGGACGTCGGCCTCGATCTTCACCAGCTGCTCGATCTGGCGCAGGAACCACGGCTCGTACTTGGAGGCGTGCGCGATCTCCTCGACCGACAGCCCGAAGCGGAAGGCCTGGGCGATCACCAGCACGCGGTCGGGCGTGGGCCGCGACAGCGCGCCGACGATGGCGCCCTTGTCGGGCGCGCCGGTGATCTCGATCTCGTTCAGGCCGGTCAGACCGGTCTCCATCGAGCGCAGTGCCTTCTGCAGCGATTCCTGGAAGGTCCGGCCGATCGACATCGCCTCGCCGACGCTCTTCATCGAGGTCGTGAGCAACGCCTCGGCGCCGGGGAACTTCTCGAAGGCGAAGCGCGGCATCTTGGTGACGACGTAGTCGATCGTCGGCTCGAACGAAGCGGGCGTCGTGCCGGTGATGTCGTTCAGGAGCTCGTCGAGCGTGTAACCGACGGCGAGCCGCGCCGCGACCTTGGCGATCGGGAAGCCCGTGGCCTTCGACGCCAGCGCCGAGGAGCGCGACACGCGCGGGTTCATCTCGATCACGACCATGCGGCCGCTCGCCGGATCGACCGCGAACTGCACGTTCGATCCGCCGGTGTCGACGCCGATCTCGCGCAGGCACGCGATCGAGGCGTCGCGCATGATCTGGTATTCCTTGTCGGTGAGCGTCAGCGCCGGCGCGACCGTCACGGAGTCGCCGGTGTGAATGCCCATCGGATCGACGTTCTCGATCGAGCAGATGATGATGCAGTTGTCGCGCCTGTCGCGCACCACCTCCATCTCGTACTCTTTCCAGCCCAGCACCGATTCCTCGACCAGCACCTCGCCGACCGGCGAGGCGTCGATGCCGCCCTGCACGATCTCGAAATATTCGTCGCGGTTGTAGGCGATGCCGCCGCCGGTGCCGCCGAGCGTGAACGATGGGCGGATGATCGCCGGCAGGCCGACATGCTCGATCGCGTTGATCGCCTCCTCGCGATTGTGCACGACCTCGCTCTTCGGGCACTCGAGGCCGATCTTGACCATGGCCTCGCGGAACAGGAGCCGGTCCTCGGCCTTGTCGATCGCCTCGGCATTGGCGCCGATCAGCTCGACCTTGAGCTTCTTCAGGCGCCCGTCGCGATGCAGCGCCATCGCGGTGTTGAGCGCCGTCTGGCCGCCCATGGTCGGCAGGATGGCGTCGGGCTTCTCCTTCTCGATGATGCGCGCGACCATGTCGGGCGTGATCGGCTCGACGTAGGTGGCGTCGGCCAGGCCCGGATCGGTCATGATCGTGGCCGGGTTGGAGTTCACCAGGATAACGCGATAGCCCTCGTCCTTCAGCGCCTTGCAGGCCTGCACGCCCGAATAGTCGAACTCGCAGGCTTGGCCGATGACGATCGGCCCGGCGCCGATCACGAGGATGCTCTTGATGTCTGTGCGCTTGGGCATTTTGTCTGTCTTACTTGCCCTTGCTCTTGTCGATCATGTCGACGAAGCGATCGAACAGGTAGTGGCTGTCAGTCGGGCCCGGAGAAGCCTCGGGATGATACTGGACGGAGAAGGCCGGCTTGTCGGTGCAGCGCAGGCCTTCGTTGGTGCCGTCGAACAGCGAGACGTGCGTGACCTCGGCCGTCTCGGGCAGCGATTCGGGAACGACGCAGAAGCCGTGGTTCTGCGAGGTGATCTCGACCTTGCCCGTCGTCAGGTCCTTGACCGGCTGGTTGGCGCCGCGATGGCCGCGCTCCATCTTGCGCGTCTTGCCGCCCAGGGTCAGCGCCAGGATCTGGTGGCCGAGGCAGATGCCGAACAGCGGGACCTTCTTGTCGAGCACGCCCTGCACCGCCGGCACGCTGTAGTGCGCCGTCGCCGCGGGATCGCCGGGACCGTTCGACAGGAACACGCCGTCCGGCTTGTGGCGCAGGATGTCCTCGGCCGAGGCCGTCGCCGGCACGACCGTCACCTTGCAGCCGGTGTTGGCGAGGCAGCGCAGGATGTTGCGCTTGGCGCCGTAATCGACGGCGACGACGTGGTACTTCGCCTTGTCGAGCTTGCCGTAACCCTTGCCCAGCGCCCACTTGGTCTCGTTCCAGCTGTAGGTCTGCTTGGTCGTGACCTCGACCGCGAGATCCATGCCGTCGAGCCCGGGCCAGTCCTCGGCGATCTGGCGCAGCGCGGGGATGTCGAACTTGCCATTTGGAGAATTGACCACCACGCCGTTGGGCGCCCCGCCGTCGCGGATGCGCCGCGTGATGGCGCGCGTATCGACGCCGCACACACCGGGCAGATTGTGGCTCTTCAGCCAGTCGTCGAGCGGCTTGGCGGCGCGCCAGTTGGCGGGCTCGGTGATGTCGCCGCGCAGAACCACGCCGCGGGCGGCCGGGTTGATGCTCTCGATGTCCTCGGGATTGGTCCCGACGTTGCCGACATGGGGGAAGGTGAAGGAGATGATCTGCCCGGCATAGGAGGGATCGGTGATGATCTCCTGGTAGCCGGTCATCGAGGTATTGAAGCAGACCTCGCCCACCGCGTGGCGGGCCGCGCCTACGCCCTTGCCCCAAAACACCGCGCCGTCAGCCAGCACCAGCGCGGCCGTGGCCCAACGCGGCGCGGCGTCTGTCGCGCCGGCGGTCTTGAGGTTTGCCATAATGAATGTCCGCTCTTTCGGCCCAGCCAACCTCGCCCAGGGAGGCGACCTGCGAGCCGGGCGGTTTGTAACCAAGTGGTCGCAGAGAATCAAGGTGTGAGAGACCGCTAATTAACAAGTGTTTTCAATAACTTATTTGCTTTGCCAACAGCGTCGCAGGCGTTTAGTTTCCGCCCTTCAATCGATCGGGACATAAACCATGCTGCGCGACAATCTGAACGAGGCGCTGAAGGAGGCCATGCGCGCCCGCGACATGACCACGGTGGGCGCCGTCCGGCTGATCCTGGCCAAGCTCAAGGAAGTGGACATCGCGGCCCGCACCGAGGCCAGCCGCGAGGGCGTGGCCGACGACCGCATCCTTTCCATGCTGCAGGGCATGATCAAGCAGCGCAACGAATCGGTGGTGCTCTACGAGAAGGGCAATCGGCCCGAGCTCGCCGAGAAGGAAAAGGCCGAGATCGCCGTCATTGAGCGCTTCCTGCCCAGGCAGATGGACGAGGCCGCCGTGGCGGCCGCCGTCGCCGAGGCCGTGGCCTCGACCGGCGCCAAGACGGTCAAGGACATGGGCGGCGTCATGGCCGTCCTGAAGGGCAAGTACGCCGGCCAGATGGACTTCGCCAAGGCCTCGGCCGCGGTAAAGAAGGCATTGGCCGGGTAGGTTTTCGCACGGTACGCGAAAGAGGAATTCGCGCATTTTCCGCATTTCGCGCAACCCCCTTCGCCCTCACCTAACCTCTCGCCCTGATGGGGAGGGGAACACGAGGTGGACTCTATCACCACTTTAGTGCTCAGTAAATAACTTGGGTATGCTTCATGCCCTACGACATTCAGGCCGCTGACGGCATCCGCGTCCTTCTGGGCGACCGGCATGGCGTCGTCGAACGTAAGATGATGGGCGGCCTCGTCTTCATGGTGAACGGCCATATGTGCATCACGGCGAGTGGCCGCGGCGGCATCCTGGTCCGCGTCGGCCCCGAAGCGCAGGCCGGCGTCCTGAAAGAGCCGCACGTGAAGCCGATGACTATGGCCGGCCGATCGATGGCCGGCTTCGTGCGTGTCATGCCGGACGGCTATCGGACGGCGGCCAGCTTGCGCAAATGGGTCAAGCGCGGCGTCAAGTTCGTCGAGTCACTTCCGCCCAAGTCGGCTCGCGGATCGCGCAAACGCTAGGACAATCCCCGTTATCCCAGGCCCAAAACTGTGCATCAGACTGTACACTGGGGGCATGGCCTTCCCCCCGGGCTTCCTCGATGAACTGCGCGCGCGCATCAGCCTGTCCGACATCGTCGGCCGCAAGGTCACGCTGAAACGCAAGTCGGGCGCGGAATATTCGGGCCTCTGCCCGTTCCACAACGAGAAGACGCCGTCCTTCACGGTCAACGACAAGAAGGCGTTCTTCTACTGCTTCGGCTGCCACGAGAAGGGCGACGCCGTGGGCTTCGTCATGAAGACCGAGGGCCTGTCGTTCCCCGAGGCGGTCGAGAAGCTGGCGCACGAGGTCGGCTTGCCGGTGCCGCGTGAGACGCCGGTGGATCGCCAGCGCGCCGAGCGCGTCTCGACGTTGCAGCAGGTCGTCGAGGAAGCCACGCGCTGGTTCCAGAAACAGCTGCGCCTGCCGGTCGGCCGCCAGGGCCTCGATTACCTGCGCGGCCGCGGCCTCGAGGATGCGGTCATCGACGATTTCCGCCTGGGCTTCGCGCCCGATTCGCGCGATGGCCTGCTGTCCCACCTCAAGCGCGAGAACGTGCCGGTCGACAAGATCGTCGAGGTCGGGCTCGCCATCCAGCCCGACGACAACCGCGAGCCGTACGACCGCTTCCGTGGCCGCGTGATGTTTCCCATCAACGACCGGCGCGGCCGCGTCATCGCGTTCGGCGGCCGCGTCATGGGCGCGGGCGAGCCCAAGTACCTCAACTCGCCCGAGACGCCGCTGTTCCACAAGGGCGCCAACCTCTACTGCCTCGACCGCGCGCGACAGGCCGCGACCAAGGACCAGCCGGTCATCGTCGCCGAGGGCTACATGGACGTGATCGCCCTGCACGGCGCGGGGTTCACCGGCGCCGTGGCGCCGCTCGGCACGGCGCTGACCGAAGGCCAGCTCGCCGAGTTGTGGAAGCTCGCCGACGAGCCCTATCTCTGCTTCGACGGCGACAATGCCGGCCGGCGGGCCGCCAGCCGCGCCGCCGAACGCGCCCTGCCCTTGCTGCGTGCCGGCAAGAGCCTGCGCTTCCTCTCATTGCCCGCCGGCGAGGATCCCGACAGCCTGATCCGCACCCGAGGCGTCGACGCCATGCGCCGCAGCCTCGACCTGGCGCGGCCGCTGTCCGACATGATCTGGAGCATGGAGACCGAGGGCAGGCCGACCGACACGCCGGAGCGCCGCGCCAGCCTGCAGCGCGCCGTCGAGCAGCGCGTGGCCGAGATCGCCGATCCGGTCGTCCGCGACTTCTACAAGACCGACATGCGCGAGCGCCTGAGCCGCATGCGCCGGCCCGAGCGGGCGCCCTGGCAGCCCGGCCAGCGCCGCCCCTTCCGCGGCCCCGGCCCCGAGCCCGCACCCTTTGCCGCAGGCTCGGCCGCCCGCCGGGCGGGAACCGACATGGACGGCTCGCGGCAGGAACGGGCTCTATTGGGCGCCCTGCTGGAACGGCCGGCCATGCTGCACGTCCTGGCCGAGGACGTGGCCGCCTTGACCATCGCCAGCCCGGAGCTGGCCCGGCTGCGCAGCGGCCTGCTGGACGCCCTGTCGTTGGTTTCCGAGGGGATCGACCCGGCCGCCGAGGAGGCTTTTGCCGCAGAGTCCGATACCCCCCTTGAAGCCAGGCTGATCGAGGAGCATCTGGAGCGCTCCGGCCTCGGCCGGTTGGCCGCCGCCGCCCGCATCCGGGCCCGGGAGGCCTTCCGGGTCGATCCGGGCGACGCCGATGGCTGGGTGGGCCAGTGGCGCCGGATGGCTCGCCATCTCAGCCAGCTCACGACCGAGCCGGAGGAGCTGAAACGGGCCGAGGAGGCCCTGGCCGAGGACATGAACGAGGAAAATCTTCGCCGCCTGGAGGCGATCCTGGACCGAATGCGGCGGGAAAGCATCGAATCGGGGACGGGGTAGCAGGCACTGCCTGCAAATCAGTGCAGTAACCTCTATCGCGGCTTGAAGTTAAGCCCCATATAGTAGAAGGGTAGTTTTGCGGGGCCGCCCTCTCCGCCTCCCCTTCTTGCAGTCAATTCCACGGCCCAAACCGGCCGTTTTAATAGTTTGTGCACCTAAGGACCAAGAATGGCGACCAAGACCGCGCCCGTTGCCCAGCCTGAAGCCACCGACACCCGCGAGGAGGGCCCTGACGCCCCTCTGCTCGACACCCTCGGCGCCGAGCTCAAGAAGCTCGTCCAGAAGGGCAAGGAGCGCGGCTATGTCACTTACGATGAACTGAACGCCGCCCTGCCGCCCGACGAGGTGTCCTCCGAGCAGATCGAGGACACCATGGCGATGCTGTCGGAAGCCGGCGTCAACGTGGTCGAGGCCGAGGAGCAGGAAGAGAGCCCGGCCGCCACACCGGCGGAGCCGGCCAAGACCGCCGTGGTCGCGGCCGAAGCGACCGGCGAGGACGAGGAGCTCGGCCGCACCGACGACCCCGTGCGCATGTACCTGCGCGAGATGGGCAGCGTCGAGCTGCTGAGCCGCGAAGGCGAGATCGAGATCGCCAAGCGCATCGAGGCCGGCCAGGACAAGATGATCGGCGGCATCTGCGAAAGCCCCATGACGATCACCGCGCTGCTGATGTGGCGCGACGCGATCAACGAGGGCCGCATCCTGCTGCGCGACGTGATCGACCTCGAGGCGACCCAGGGCGGCGCGCCCGGCGAAGGCAAGGGCGTCATGGCGACCCCGCCTCCGGTGCCGGCGGCCATTCCGCGGCCGGCGATGCCGAGGCTGGTGCGTCCCGCGCCGCCGCCGCCGCAGGTCAATGGCGAGGGCGCCCCCGCCGAGGGCGCCGTGGAAGGCGGCGAGGAAGACGACGAGAACGCGCTGTCGCTGTCGGCGCTCGAGGAGAAGCTCAAACCCGAGGTGCTGCGCAACCTGACGCGCATCGCCAAGGTCTATGTCGAGATGTCGAAGGTGCAGAACCGGCGCCTGTCGACCTTGAGCCGCGGCCAGAAGCCCAGCGCCGAGTTCGAGAAGAGCTACGAGAAGCACCGCAAGAAGATCGTCGAGCTGGTGCGGCAGGTGCACATCAATGCCCACCGCATCGAGCAGCTCAAGCTCTCGCTCTACGACCTGAACCGCAAGCTGATGATGCTGGAAGGCAAGCTGCTGCGGCTGGCCGAAGGCTTCCGCATTCCGCGCCAGGACTTCCTCGACAACTACCTGACGCACGAGATCGACCCGAACTGGCTCGACAAGGTCGGCAAGCTCTCGGGCAAGGGCTGGAAGGACTTCGCCAAGAAGAAGGCGGTCGAGGTCGAGAAGCTGCGCGCCGAGATCAAGATGATCTCCGACGGCGCCGGCGCGCCGATCTTCGAGTTCCGCCGCATGTGCAAGACCGTGCAGGACGGCGAGCGCGAGATGATGCGCGCCAAGAAGGAGATGATCGAGGCCAACCTGCGCCTCGTGATCTCGATCGCCAAGAAGTACACGAACCGCGGCCTGCAGTTCCTCGACCTGATCCAGGAAGGCAACATCGGCCTGATGAAGGCGGTCGACAAGTTCGAGTACCGCCGCGGCTACAAGTTCTCGACCTACGCCACGTGGTGGATCCGTCAGGCCATCACGCGCTCGATCGCCGACCAGGCGCGCACCATCCGCATCCCGGTGCACATGATCGAGACCATCAACAAGCTGGTCCGCACCAGCCGCCAGATGCTGCACGAGATCGGCCGCGAGCCGCAGCCCGAGGAATTGGCCGAGAAGCTCGGCATGCCCCTCGAGAAGGTGCGCAAGGTGCTGAAGATCGCCAAGGAGCCGATCAGCCTCGAGACGCCGATCGGCGACGAGGAGGATAGCCACCTCGGCGACTTCATCGAGGACAAGAACGCGGTGATCCCGCTCGAGGCGGCGATCCAGGGTAATCTGCGCGAAAGCACGACGCGGGTGCTGGCGACGCTGACGCCGCGCGAAGAGCGCGTGCTGCGCATGCGCTTCGGCATCGGCATGAACACCGACCACACGCTGGAAGAAGTCGGCCAGCAGTTCTCGGTCACCCGCGAGCGTATCCGCCAGATCGAGGCCAAGGCGCTGCGCAAGCTCAAGCACCCGAGCCGCAGCCGCATGCTGCGCAGCTTCCTCGACCAGGGCTGAGCGGAGACCAAGACCATCACGAAAAAGCCGGGCCCCGCCCGGCTTTTTCTTTGGCTCGTCGCTGGGGTGCGCGACTCCAGTCGCGCGTCCTAGTCGAGGCAAGAGATGATCGCGCCACTGGAGTGGCGCGCCCCCAGCGAAGACCATGAGCGGGCCACCCATTGGTCACGTGACGCCCGGGGTCGATTGCCTACCATCGCGCTTCCCCAAAACATCTCAGGGAGAGCGGCGGTGCTTGCCGGCAACCAGATCACGGCACGTTTCAAGGATGCGCTGCGCCCCTGGGCGTCGGCCCTGCCCCAGCTCTCGGGACTGCCCTCGTGGTCGCGCACGATGGGCGTTCTCAAGCACCATGGCTTCTCGCCCGTCACCGTGTTCGACATCGGCGTCGGCTACGGTACGTTTCCGCTCTATCGCGCCTTTCCCGACGCCTTCTATCACCTGATCGATCCGGCCCACGAATCGCTGGCCCACATGCAGCGCCTCGCCAAGCGACTGCGCTGCCAAGTCCATCCCGTGGCGCTCGGCGACCATGAAGGCACGGCGATGCTCGAGGTCCGAGCCGACATCCAGGAATCGACCCTGCTCGAGGAAGTCGGCCCGCGCCGCGTGCGCCGTCACGATCGCGTGCCGCTGCGCCGTTTCGACGTGCTGTTCGGTCCGATCATGCGGCCGTCGCTGTGCAAGATCGACGTGCAGGGCGCCGAACAGATGGTGCTCGCCGGCATGACCGGCCGGCTCGGCGAGATCGACGCCCTGGTCATCGAGACCAGCACCATCGCCACCGTGCAGGGAGGCGCCGAGATCGGCGCGATCGTCCGCTTTCTGACCGAGCATGGCTTTGCCCTGACGGATATCGTCGGATTGCGTCGCCGGCCGCTCGACGGTGCGACGGCACAGCTCGACCTGCTGTTCGTGCCCAACAAGGCGCCGCCACGCAGCGATCGCCGATGGGCCGCCAGCGCCTGATTGCTACTCGTCAGGGCGGTCAGGGTATGTGATCATTGCGTGCGTCAGTGGCCATTGCGTGACCCATCGGATGAGAGGTACGCTGCACTTGCGAACAGCGAACGCAGTTGCAACATGCATGTCGGCAAGGGACGACAGGGTTCACAGCGACGTATCGACAAGAATGATCCTGCGACCTGTTGTCTGTGAGAAGGCAGATGTGCAACCGCCTTGTCGCGCCATCGTTCAGGCGTCCGTGACAACGGACGTGCCGCAATCGGGCCACATGGCCCCTTTACGGATTCTTCGACGGGTTCAGGTAGGCGGGATGACGATCAGGAGCCTGATGACGCAAACCGTTGGGGTCGGCTTGTTGCTCCTGACCGGCTGCGATGCGGCACGTAGCATGCGAGACGACTTTTCAAGATTGACCTCGTCGCAGCCGACGGCGCAGAAATCCCAACCCGCAAGAAGCGTGGCCTCGACGCGGCCACGCACGCCCCCCCCTGCATCGACTTCCACCGATGCACCCGCAGTCGCCGCGTCGGCGGCTTCGGACGAACCGCCGGCACGCCCCGCCGCTACGGGTGGTCCGGCGCTCTCACTTGCCGGCAAGAGCGAGACGGAGCTGCGTGCCATGCTCGGCGCGCCAACCAGCGAGGAGGATCGCCCCCCCGGTAAACGGTGGCGCTACCGAGACGGACAATGCACCCTGGATGTCCAGCTCTACCCGGACGTCCAGACAAAACAGTTCGGAACTCTTGCGTACGAGGTGAAGAGCGATGACAACACCGATGAAGGAAAGCGTGTCTGCATGGCCCAGCTCCAATCCCGCGCCCAGGCCCGCCACTAGTTCCGACGTGGAAAAGCGCATCCGTGTCGCCTTCGTCGAGGACGACGATGACTACCGCGAGGCGGTGAGCGGCGAGCTCGCCGACCACGGCTTCGACGTCACGTCTTTCTGCGACGGCGCGGCTCTTCTGGCTTCGCTCGCCGACGGCGCCGATCCGGAGATCATCATCCTCGACTGGAGCCTGCCCAGCGTCTCCGGCATCGACCTGCTGCCCCGGCTGCGGCGCAACGGCATTGCGCTGCCTGTCATCTTCCTGACGGGCCGCTCGTTGCCGGCCTACGAGAAGCTCGCCTTCGACCGCGGCGCGCTCGACTTCGTCGACAAGGCGCGCGGCGTGCCGATCCTCGCCCATCGCCTGCGCCTGATCGCCGACTCCGTGAAGAAGCCGGCCGAGCCCGAGCTGGTCGACAATTTCCATTGCGGCAGGCTGATGCTGAAGCCTAAGGTCAGCCGTGCCTTCTGGGACGATAGCGACGTCGGGTTGACCCTGACCGAGTTCAAGATCGTCCATTTGCTGGCCGCCAATGTCGGCAGCTACGTGACGTATCGGTCGGTCTACGACTGCATGCACTACGTCGGCTTCATCGCAGGGAGCGGCGAAAATGGCTACCGAACGAACGTCCGCTCTTGCATCAAGCGGATCCGAAACAAGTTCCGAGCCATCGACCCCACCTTTGCCGAAATCGATAACTATCAGTCCTTCGGATACCGCTGGGGCAAAACCTAGGCCGGAGACAAAACGGAGCTGGCGCCAGGCGATCCGTCGCCTGGTTGCCTCGCTCACGCTCAAGACGGTGGCGCTGGTCGCCATCTTCGTCGCCCTGCCGGTCGTCCTGTACGGCCAGTTCGAGAGCGCCGACCGCCAGATGCGGGACCTCGTCACCCGCGCCATCCAGGACCGCAGCGCGCTCATCGCCGAAGCCCTGGCGCCCAAGCTCACCAGCGGCGACAAGAACGCTCGCGCCTCGCTCAACGACGATCTCACCAAGTATTCAAGCGACGGCACGATCCTGAAGCTGATGTTCCAGCCCGGCGAGGAGCGCCACGCCGGGCGCTTCTATTTCGTCGCCTCGGCGCCCAAGATCCGCGCCGACGAGGTCGCCGCCGAGCTCGACGAGCTCGGCCAGCGCGGCATCCTGCAGCGCATCTCCGACGCCTGCATGTGGGATGCCGCCAACGAGATCCGCTACAAGCAGGCCAACGGCTCGGTCGAGCTCCTGACCTCGATTATTCCGATCCGCGCCGCCGACGGTTGCTGGGTGCTGACCTCGACGCACACCACCTCGGAGTTCCTCAACACCTCGATCGGCCGGCCCTACTGGGAGACGCGCGAGAT
This sequence comes from Reyranella sp., assembly GCA_019750135.1. Taxonomy (GTDB): domain Bacteria; phylum Pseudomonadota; class Alphaproteobacteria; order Reyranellales; family Reyranellaceae; genus Reyranella. The sequence goes on from JAIEOV010000060.1 coordinate 27,945, forward strand.
CCGCGTCGCCGCCGCGATCTACCTGGTGCTGGCCATCATCGCCCTGCTGGTCGCGGTCAGCATCCGCGTGAGCCTGCGCCGCTTCCGCGACGTCGCCGCCGAGATCAGCCAGGGCCGCATCGGCGACAACGCCTTCACCCATCGCAACGTCGTGCCCGAGCTGTCGAGCGTCGCCCGCGACTTCGACAAGCTGGTGCACGATCTTCGCCGCGTCTCCCAGCAGATCCGCCAGAACGCCGAGGACAAGGCGCATTCCTTCAAGACGCCGCTCGCCACCATCCGCTCAGCCCTCGAGCCGGTGCGCCGCGCCGTGCCGCTCGACAATCCTCGCGCCAAGCGCGCGCTCGAGATCGTCGACTCCTCCTTGAAGCGCCTGCTCGACCTGGTGATCGCCGCCCAGCGGCACGACATCAGCACCGCCGAGCTGATCGAGGCGCCGCGCCTGCCGACCGACTTCACCCAGCTGGTCGGCGACGCCGCGTTGCACTTCCGTGAGATTCTCGCGACCAAGGATATAAGGCTGATCCGCCGCCTCGACGAGCGCGCCATCGTGCGAGCCGGCCAAGGCATGCTCGAGACGGTCCTCCAATGCGTGCTGGAGAACGCCATCAGCTTCTCGCCGCGCGGCGGCACGATCATCGTCACCCTGACGGGCAACAGCGAGACCGTCGAGTTGCAGATCGATGACGAAGGACCGGGCGTCGATCCGGGCAAGATCCCGCACATGTTCGAGCGCTATTTCTCGTCGCGTCCGGAAGATGACCAGAATGCGCCGCCTTCGGGGCACGCCGGTCTCGGCCTCTGGATCGTCCGACGCAACGTCGAGACGCTGGGCGGCCGCGTCGCCGCCGCCAACCGCATCGGCGGCGGCCTGTCGATCTCGATCTCCCTGCCGCGCAACGGTTCGTAGTGCTGACCGGCTCTGTGCGTTGAGTTCCTCGCTGTCACCCCGAGCGTAGCGAGGGGCCTTTACGGATCAGGAAAGGTCCCTCGCTTCGCTCGGGATGACAGTTGAGTCGCAACGGCGAACCACAGCTTAATCACTGGCTGGCCTGATACCGCGCGCCTAGCTTCCGACGCGTTCACGCAGCTTCGGAGCTTCGCAGTTCATGGACACAGTCGGTACGCTCGAGAAGTTCCACGAAGAAGGCTCGGCGCAGATCCATCCCGTCATCCTCTCCGGCGGCGCGGGAACGCGCCTGTGGCCGTTGTCGCGCGCGTCGTATCCCAAGCAGCTGCTGAAACTCTCGTCTCAGCGCACGATGCTGCAGGACACCGTGGCGCGCGGATTGATCGACGTCGGCTTCGCCGCGCCGCTTCTCGTCTGCAACGAAGAGCATCGCTTCCTGGTCGACGACCAGCTGCAGCAGATCGGCATCAAGCCGCAGGCCATCCTGCTCGAGCCCAAGGCGCGCAATACCGGGCCTGCGATCGCCGCCGCCGCGCTGTGGCTGCTGGCGCGCGATCCCGATGCGCTGATGCTGGTGCAGCCCTCCGACCATGTCATCGCCTCGCCCGCCGATTTCCATCGTGCCGTGATGCGCGGCCTCGCCGCCGCGCAGGAAGGCCGGCTGGTCACGTTCGGCATCAAGCCGGTCCGTCCCGACATCGGTTACGGCTACATCCAGAGCGGCGAGGCGCTCGGCAACGAGGACGTGTTCACCGTCGACCGCTTCGTCGAGAAGCCCGACCGCGACACCGCGCAGCGCTTCGTCGACAGCGGCGCCTTCTTCTGGAACAGCGGCATCTTCCTGTTGAGCGCCCGCTCCTATCTCGCCGAGCTCGGCCGCATCAATCCCGCCATGCTCGACGCCTGCGAGCGCGCCGTGCGCGACGGCCAGGAGGATCTCGCCTTCTTCCGCCTCGCCGCCGAGCCGTTCGGCGAGGCGCCGTCGCTGTCGATCGACCATGCCGTCATGGAGCACACCAGCCGTGCCGCGGTCGTGCCGGTCGACATGGCATGGAGCGATGTCGGCTCATGGCCTGCCTTGCGCGACATCGCAACCGCCGACGGCGACGGCAACGTCTTGCAGGGCGACGTGCTGGCCGAACGCACGACCAACTCCTATGTCCGCAGCGAAGGCCGCCTGGTCGCCGCGGTCGGCCTCGACAACGTCGTCGTGGTCGCAACCGACGATGCGGTGCTGGTGGCAGACGCCAATGCGGCAGCCGAGGTCTCCGGCGTCGTCGCCAAGTTGCGCGGCCAGAACCGCAGCGAATCGCAGCAGCATGTCACCTGCCATCGGCCGTGGGGCCACTATCGCTCGGTCGATGCCGGCGACCGCTTCCAGGTCAAGCGCATCACCGTGAAGCCGGGCGCCAAGCTCAGCCTGCAGAAGCACTACCACCGCGCCGAGCACTGGGTGGTCGTCCACGGCACGGCGATCGTGCAGCGCGGCGAGGAGCGCATGCTCGTGCGCGAGAACGAATCCGTCTACATACCGATCGGCACCGAGCATCGGCTGGAGAACCCCGGCAAGCTGCCGCTCCAGCTGATCGAGGTTCAATCGGGACCCTATCTGGGCGAGGACGACATCGTGCGCGTGTCCGACAATTACGGGCGCGTTTGAGCGGCATTTTCGGCAGATTCCGCGGCCCCGGATTGGTCACACCGGCGCAGCCACGGCAGGGACTATTTGATGAAGGCTCGTCTTCCTCTCGCTCCGATCCCGGGGCGCGGTTGATGGTCATTCTTACCCACGGGTGATGACATGTCGGCAGATGCCTCCTCCTCTCTGGTCTCGTTGCGTCGTCGCGGCCTGTTCGTTGCGATGCTCGCCCTCGCCGCCTGCGAGAGCGATCCCACTCCGATCGTCCATGAAAACGCCAACGCCGATGGCAGCCTGAGCCTCGCTCCCACCAATACGCCGGGCGGCGGCCGCGGCGGTCCGGGCGTCAGCGGACGCGATCCCGACTACCGCCTGGGCGCCAACGACCGCGTCCGGATCATCGTGTTCGGCCAGCCGACGCTGACCGGCGAATTCACGCTCGACGGCAACGGCGTGCTGGCCTTCCCGCTGATCGGCAACGTCAACGCCCAGGGCATGAGCACCGGACAGCTGCAGCAGACCATCGCGTCACGGCTTGATCCCGACTACCTGCGCAACCCGAGCGTCAGCGCCGAGGTTATCACCCGTCGTCCGTTCTACGTGATCGGCGAGGTGCAGAAGCCGGGGAACTATCCCTACGTCACCGACATGACGGCGCTACAGGCCGTTGCCATGGCCGGCGGCTACACCTACCGGGCACGCCAGAACAACCTCTATCTCAAGCGCCTCGACGCGAACGGCCGCATGGTCCGCGTCGCCGCTACGCCGGAGACCAGGATCCGGCCGGGCGACACGGTCGAAATCAAGGAACGGTATTTCTGATGGCCTACGCCCAGGACGTCCCGCCCGCCCGCCGACGCGTGGCGTTGCGGACGGTACCGCCCTCGCCGCACTACCTGGCGGCGGAGCCGGTCGCGCGTCTTGCGGCACCCGCCGAGGAGCAGAGCTTCCTCGAGACCTTGCGCAAGCTGTGGCGCCATCGCCTGCTGATCGCCGCCTGCACGGTCGTGCTGGGCGGCGCGGCGATCACGGCGGCGTGGCTGATGCCCTCCTACTATGTCTCCGAGGCGCGCGTGCTGGTCGGCGTGCAGAGCCCCCGCCTGCCCAACGTCGAATCGATCATCGCCGACGTCAGCCCCGACGCCGAGCGGGTGCAGAACGAAGGCTTCATCCTGCAATCGCGCAACATAGCCAAGCAGGTGATCGATCAGCTGAAGCTGCGCGAGAATCCCGAATACAATCCCGAGCTGGCACCGCCGTCGCTGTGGGCGCGACTCAATCCGATGCAGTACCTGCCGGTGCAGCTCACGGCCTGGCTCGATCGCCAGACGACGCCGACCAAGAAGGTCGAGCCGATCAAGGACCCATCCAACGCCGACGACCGCACGATCGATGCCCTGCTGGGGCACATCGACGTCTCGACGCTCGGCCGTTCGCACGTGCTGAGCGTCAAGGCCGAATCGCGCAATCCGCAGACCGCATCCGCCATCGCCAACGCGCTGGCCGAGCGCTATCTCGAATACCAGCGCCGCGACAAGATCGAGTCGATGGATCGCGTCGACAAGTTCCTGATGGGGCGCGTCGCCGAGCTGCGCGAGGCGGTGCGCAAGTCCGACCAGGCCGTCGAGGACTACCGGCGTGCGAACGACCTCTACAAGAGCTCCAGCTCGGGCGGCGTCACCAGCCAGCAGCTCACCGAGCTCAACACCCAGCTTCTCGCTGCACAGACTGCGAAGGCGGAGGCCGATTCACGGCTCAAGGAAGCCCAGGAGATGCGCAAGGGCGGCCTCAACAGCGAGAGCGTGCCCGAGGTGCTGCGCTCACCGCTGATCTCCGCGCTGAGGTCGCAGCAGGCCGACGCCGACCGCAAGGCCGCCGAACTGCAGGCAACCTATGGGCCGCGCCATCCCTCGATGCTCAACGCCCGTTCCGAGAGCGGCAACATCCAGGCCCGCATCAGCACCGAGGTCGCCAAGATCATCGACGGCCTCGGCCGAGAGGCGCGCACCGCCGACGCCCGCTACCAGGCGCTGGCCCAGAACTTCGAGACGCTGAAGAAGCAGATGGGCTCGGTCAATGACAAGGCCATCGGTCTCGAAGCGCTTGAGCGCGACGCCGTGGTCAACCGCAACCTGCTCGAGGCCATGCTGCTGCGCGCCAAGCAGAGCACCGGCGCCGAGGACATCATGACGGCCAACGCCAAGCTCGTCTCGCCGGCCTCACCCCCACAGGCGCCGAGCTATCCGCCGAAGGCGCTGCTGGCGCTGCTGGGCGTCGCCGGCGGCCTGATGGTCGGCGTCACCGTCGCCCTGCTGCGCGAAGGCGGCGACCACACCTTCCGCCGCGCCGAACAGATCGAGGCCCTCACCGGCCTGCCGGTCATGGCCATGGTGCCGCAGGTCGCGGGCCGCAATCAGCCCGCCATGCAGGTGCTGCGCCAGCCGACCTCGGCCTATAGCGAGGCCTTGCGGCGTCTGCATATCGGCGTCGAGCTGTCGGAGACCGCGAACTCGCCCAAGACCATCCTGATCAGCTCGGCGACGCCGTCGGAGGGCAAGTCGGTGATGGTGGCCTCGCTCGGCCGGTTGCTGGCCAGCAACGGCAAGCGCGTGCTGCTGATCGATTGCGACTGGCGCAGCCCGCGCCTGCACCAGATCTTCCGCTGCTCCAACCGCGATGGCCTCGCAAGCCTGCTGGTCGACAAGGAATCGGATCTCGAGAACACCATCCATCACGACGCGCTGTCCGGCGTCGACGTGATGCCGTCCGGCGCGTGGAGCCCGCGTTCGGCCCACCTGCTGAGCTCCGATCGCATGCGCCACCTGCTCGAGGCGCTGGAGCAGCACTACGAGTTCATCATCCTCGACACGCCGCCCGCCCTGGTGACGGCCGACGTGCTGGCGCTGAGCCGCCTGGTCGAGAAGGTCGTGTTCGTCGTGCGCTGGGGCCACACGCGCCAGGAGGCCGTTCTCGAGGCGCTGAAGCAGATCGTCGATGCCCAGGGCGACGTGGCCGGCGTGGTGATGTCGCGGGTCGTCTCCAAGCAGTACCGCCAGTACGCCTACGGCGATCCGTTCTTCGAGGCCAAGCGCAGCGGTGCCGGCGCCCGAAGCTGACCATGACCGATCCATCAAGCGTCCTGTTCGTCTCCCGCTACTACTGGCCGGAGCTGATCGGCTCCGCGCCCTTCAGTACCGACATCGCCGAATGGCTGGCCGCCCGCGGCCGGCCGACGACGGTGGTCAGCGGCCTGCCGCATTACCCGCATGACGACGTCTTTCCCGCCTACCGCGACGGGCGCTGCCGGCGCGAAACGGTGTGCGGCGTCGCTGTCGAACGGCTGAGCGCCGGCCCGCCGCGCGGCGGATCGGCCGCCGCGCGCATCGCCAACGAGGCCGAGTTCCTGCTGCGCGGCCTGGCAACGCTGGCCACCGGCCGAGTCAGGCGGCATCCGGTCGTGCTCGCCCTCTGCCCGTCGATCCTGAGCGTGGCCCTGGGCGTGGCGGCGCGGCGCCGCGGCGGCGTCTGCGTCGCGGTCGTGCATGACATCCAGTCCGGCCTGGCCGAGAAGCTCGGCATGGGCGGCAGCCGCCTGGGCCGGCTCATGCGGGCGGCCGAGCGCTCGATCCTCAATCGCACCGATCTCGTCGCCGTCCTGTCGTCCGAGATGAAGGATCAGCTGCGCAACATCGGCGTCACCGTGCCCATCGAGGTCATCCCGCTGTGGGTCGACACCGACCATATCCAGGAGGCGGCCCCTGCCGTCGCCCGGTCGGGCGTAAGGGTGCTCTACAGCGGCAATCTCGGCCGCAAGCAGGGCCTTGGTCAGGTCGTGGAGCTGGCCCGCGAGCTCGCCGACCGGCGGCTCGATATCGAGATCGTGCTGCGCGGCAACGGCAACCAGGCCGGCGAGCTTCTGGGGCAGATCAAGAGCCTCGGCCTCACCAACATCCAGCTGGCCGAGCTGCAGCCCAACGAGGCGCTCGGCACGGCGCTGGCCGCGGGCGACATCCACCTCGTGCCGCAGCGGCCCGACGCGGCGGCGTTCGCCGTCCCCTCGAAGGTCTTCAACATCATGGCGGTCGGCCGGCCCTTCGTGGCGACGGCCCTGCCGGACAGCGTGCTGTGGCGCCTGCAGCACCAGAGCGGCGCCTTCCTGTGCGTGCCGCCCGACGACCCGCCGACCTTCGCCGAGGCCGTGATCCGGCTGGCCGACGACAGCCGCCTGCGCCAGGAGCTCGGCCGGCGCGGCCGCGAATTCGTCGAGGCAAACTATGCGAAACCGCGCATCCTCGGCCATCTGGTGGAACGGCTCGATGCCATCGTCGCCGCGAAGTAAGCGCGAGATCCTGGTCTTCGAGCCCGATGTCGAAGGCCATTCGCAGGAGTGGCTGCAGCATCTGGTCGATTTCGTCGCCGACAACGACCGGACGGCGGCGATCGCCGTGCTGGCGCCCCCGGCCTTGTGCGTGACGCTGTCGCGCGCGATGCCCATCGTCGCCGACGGCCGCATCCGCTTCATCGCCATGACACCGCGCGAGGTGAAGCTGTGCGGCCATCGCTCGCTGTCGCTGGCGGCCTTTGCCCGCTGGTGGGTGATGCGGCGCTATCTCAGGCGCAGCGGCGCCGACATGGGTTTCTTCCTCTGCCTCGATCTGCTCAGCCTGCCGCTCGCTTTCGGGCTCGGCACGAACGGCAAGCCGCTGGCCGGCATCCTGTTCCGGCCCTCCGTGCATTATGCGGCGTTGGGCGACTATCGGCCCGGTCTGGGCGAGCGGCTGCGCGACCTGCGCAAGGACCTGCTCTATCGCCTGATGCTGCGCAATCCAGCGGTGGCGTCGATCCTGTCCCTCGATCCGTTCTTTCCGACCCATGCGGCCGACCACTATCGTCACGGCGGCAAGGTGCACGCACTTCCCGATCCGGCACATCCGGCGGCCGAGACGGCCCGGATTGCGGCGACGAGCGTCGTGCCGCCGGATCGCGTCGCCTTCCTGCTGTTCGGCTATCTGACCGAGCGCAAGGGGCCGCTGATGGTGCTCGACGCGCTGCGCCTGCTGCCACAGCACATCGCCGCACGCGTCGCCGTGCTGTTCGCCGGCCGCGTCGATCCCGCGATCCGCGACGCCATCGAGAGCCGCCGCGAGGCGCTGGCGCGCGAGCAGCCCGACCTGTGGCTCCGTATCGACGATCGCCGACTCGATCAGGCCGAGCTCGACGGTCTCGTCACGCAGAGTGCGGTGATCCTGGCGCCGTATCAGCGCTTCGTCGGCTCGAGCGGCGTGCTCTTGTGGGCGGCGCGCGCCGGACGGCCGGTGCTGGCCCAGTCGTTCGGCCTGGTCGGCCGCCTGACGCGCGATCATCGCCTCGGCCGCGTCGCCGATTCGTCGGATCCGGTAAAACTTGCGGCAGAAATACAGCGCATGGTCGAGGGCGGTCCGCAGAGCTTCATCGATCTGTCGTTGGCCGCCGACTTCGCCGCATCACGCACCCCGCAGCGCTTCGCGTCGCAAGTGATGGCGTGCGCGGACGATGGTGTCGTGATTTAGACTCATTCACCGCTGGGAGCGCGCCACTCCAGGGGCGCGTCTTCGGAGCGCGGACCTCCAGGTCCGCATCATGGATCATGAGCGGACCTGGAGGTCCGCGCTCCGGCAAGACGATGAGCGCCCCTGGAGTGGCGCGCTCCCAGCGATGAATCGAGCCGCCTCAGCATGATCACAGGACGCCAAATGGCGTCCCAGCTTGATCACAACACCGTCCGCAGGTGGCGTGGAGAATCGCTCCTATCTTGAGTGCACGGCCATTTCGATGGCCGCACAGTCTGCGGAGAGTCCTCATGAAGCGTGGCGTCCTGGCGAGATCGAGCGCGCTCGATCTCGAACAACCAACCGGCAGCGACCGCGACGGCAACGTCGCGATCGTCGACTGGGACGCCGGTCCGCCGCGCCAGGGCCGCAGCGTTTCGGAGTCCGTCGTCTGCCGGTTCATCGCCGCCATCGACGTCGCCGCCAGCCTGGGCGCCGGCGCAGCCGCGCTTCACCTCGACACGTCGACCATCGACTGGCGCCTGGAAGGCCTCGTCGTGCTGCTGGGCGCATTGCTCGCCAGCAACTTTCTGCGCCTCACCGGCGCCTATCGCTTTCGCACGTTCAGCGATCTCGGCTCGAGCATCGGCCGTGCGCTGCTCGGCTGGCTGCTGACCCTGGCCACGCTGTTCCTCGCCGCCTATTTCTTCGAACCGATCACCGCCACCAAGGGCCCGTGGATCGCCCTGTGGTTCTCGCTGGGCGCCGCCGCGATCGTGGCGAGCCGCATCGTGCTCAACCGCCAGGTCAAGACCTGGCAGCGCGCCGGCCGACTCGGCGAGCTCGTTGCCGTCATCGGCTCTGGTCCCATGGCCCAGCGGCTGCTGCGCGGCCTCAACACCGCGTCTGGCGCCCCGCGCATCCTCGGCGTCTATGACGACGCTGCCGCTTCCCTGCCGCGGCGCTGCATGGGCCACGCCATCCTGGGTTCGGTCGACGACCTGGTGCGCGACGTTCGCCTCTACGGCATCGACACTGTCATCGTCGCGTTGCCGCCGGCCGCCGAGCACCAGCTCGTCGAGACGCTGAACAAGCTGACGGTGGTGCCTGTCGACGTCCGCCTCTGCCCCGGAGAGTTCGCGCTGCGCCTGGGCAACGTCCAGGCCAGCCACATCGGCGGCCACACCTTCCTCAACGTCATCGATCGACCGCTGCGCGACTGGCGGTGGGTCGCCAAGTCGGTCGAGGACCGCATCCTCGGCGCCCTGATCCTGGCGGCGATCTCGCCGATCATGCTTGCGATTGCGCTGCTCATCCGGCTCGACAGCCCCGGCCCGGTGCTGTTCCGCCAGAAGCGCTACGGTTTCAACAACGAGCTGATCGAGGTGCTGAAGTTCCGCACCATGTATCAGGAGCGGAGTGACGCCAACGGCGAGCAACTCACGCAACGCAACGACCCGCGCATCACCCGCGTTGGCGCGTTCCTGAGGCGCACCAGCCTCGACGAGCTGCCGCAGTTCCTGAACGTGGTGCGCGGCGAGATGTCGATCGTCGGACCCCGGCCACACGCCATTTCGGCCAAGGCCGGCCCCCTTCTCTACCAGGAGGCCGTCAAGCACTACGATTCACGCCACCGGGTGAAGCCGGGCATCACGGGATGGGCGCAGGTCAACGGCTGGCGTGGTGAGACCAACACTCTCGAGCAGATACGGAAGCGTGTAGAGCATGACCTTTACTACATCGAGCATTGGTCGATCGCCCTCGACCTCCGCATTATCGCCCGGACGGTCGTCGGCGGCTTCACCGGCCACAACGCGTTCTGAGCGGGAGACGGGCTCGGTCCGCTGCCTGTGGCTGACGATGGCCGACCCCGAGCCGCGCCATAACGGCCAGTACGTGTATTCCGGCGGCCTGATCGATTCGGTGGCGGCGGCCGGCGGCGACGTCGAGGTGCTGGGGCTCGGCCGCTCGGAATCGCCGCGCGCCAATGACGCGGCGCGCGCCACGGGCGATCGCTCCAAGCACGTCGTGTGGTGGCTGCCCGACGGCAATCCGCATTCGCGCTGGGGCAGTCTCGCCTCGACCCTGCCGAACATCGCCTACCGCTGCCGTACCGCCGGCATGCGGCGCATGCTGCAGAAGCTGCTGCGCCGCGACGCCTGGGACGGCATCGTCTTCGACGGCATATCGGCCGGCTGGGCGCTGCCCGCCGTGCTCGAGCACTATGCCGGCCGCAGCGACCGCCCCCGCCTGATCTACGTGTCGCACAATCACGAAGGCAGCCTGCGCAGCCAGATCGCCGAGAGTCAGCCGCTGTTCCTCAAGCGCCAGGCCGTCCGCCTCGACGCGCTGAAAGTATCGCGCCTGGAACGCGAGCTGGTCGACGCCGTCGACTTCGTGACGGCGATCACGCACGAGGATATGACGCTCTATCGTGCCGACCATGGCTGCAAGCCGATGGATGTCCTGACCCCGGGTTATTGCGGCCGGCGGGTCGACCAGCGGCGGATCTCGGCGGTGCTGCCGCGGCGGGCCGTCATCGTCGGCAGCTTCGACTGGATCGCCAAGCGCATGAACCTCGCCGAGTTCGTCGAGGTCGCCGATCCTCTGTTCGCCGAGGCCGGTGCCGAGTTGCAGGCCGTCGGCAGCGGCGACGAGGCCTTCCTGCAGCAGCTGCGCCAACAGTCCCTGGCCACCCACTTCACCGGGACGGTGCCTGATATCTGCCCTTACCTCGACCAGGCGCGCATCGCCATCGTGCCCGAGCGCTCGGGCGGCGGCTTCAAGCTCAAGGTGCTGGAGTATGTCTTCAACCGCGTGCCGGTCTTCGCGCTGGCTGGCTCCTTCGCCGGCGTGCCGCTGCAGCACAACGACAGCGCCATGCTGTATTCCGACCATGCCGCCCTGGCCCACGGCGTGCTCGAGGCGATCGACGACGTCGAGCGCCTGAACCGGCTGCAGGAGCGGGCGTGGGCGGCCTGCGCCGGCAGCTTCGACTGGTCGAGCCGCGGCCGCCAGATCGTCTCGGCGATCGCCAACGCATGACCTTCGCACCGGCTCATCCGTCGGCCACTGCGGCCCCGCGGCGGCTCGATTTCATCGACACCGTGCTGGTCGTGACCTTCCTCCTCGGCCTCTATCTCGGCGTGTCGTTGGCAGTTTCCGCCAAGGTGCCGCTAACCTGCGCGCCGTCGGGCTTTGCCGGGCTGATCATGCTGTGGCGGCGGCGCGACCAGATCGTGCCCAAGCACCTCGCCGGGCTGCTGCTGGTGGTCACGATCTATCTATGCTCGGTGCTGGCGGCCAGCGACTATGCCTTCCTCAGCAAGCGCTTCACCGGGCTGCTGCAGCTCACGTATTCGATGGTCATCGCCTACGCCATGTTCCTGACGCTCGTGCACGGGGATCGGCGGCAGATCTCGCGCATCCTGCTGATCTTCTGCCTGGCCATCATCGTGGGCTGTCTGCTGGAGAACTATGCCGGGCTGCGGCCTTTGAGCGACGCGGTGCGCGAACGCCTCTATCAGACGGACCAGGTCTACGACGCCGATCTGCGCGACCAGGTGCTCTACGGCCGCATCCGGCCCAAGCTGTTCACCTCGGAACCGTCGGCGGTGACCTTCGCCTACACCCACTTCAGCTCGGTCTGGCTGGTCATCAGCCCGTGGCGCTACAAGGTGCTGGCCTATTTCGGGCTGATCGCCCTGGCGCTCGTGGTGCTGCCGGGACCGACGCTGGTCCTGATGGTGTTCCTGACCGCACCGTACCTGGTCTTCCTGGCCGGCACGCGGCCGGGCGGCCACACCTCGATCTCGCGCACGGTGGGGGCGCTGGCACTGGCCGGCGTGATGGTCGCCGCCGCCGTCGTGTTCGGCAGCATCTTCTTCGCCGAGCGCCTGAACGAACTCGCGACCGGCCGCGATGCCAGCTTCTTCTATCGCTTCACCGGTCCGATGCTGGTGGCCTTCGACATGTTCCGCAATCACCCGTGGGCCGGCGCCGGCCTCACCGGCGAGCCGTACATCACCGACAACGTGATGAACGTCTACATGAACTCGCCGTCGTTCCAAGCGGCCTGGCGCATCGACCGCGTCGCCGACGTGCTGACCAATTACGTGTGGCTGCACTGGATCTATCTCGGCCTGGTGTGGGGTGTACTGACGCTGGTGGCGGTATCGGTATGGCTGCGCCTGCTGGGCGTGCCCAGCGTGCTCTATTGCTGGACGGTCTGGGTCATCCTGGGTCAGGCGTCGGGCTCCTACGTCGGCCCCAAGACATGGAGCGTGATGCTGATCGCGGCCGCGGCGTCGATCATGGCGGTCAATGCGCCGGCGCAACCGCGCGCGACGGCCCGGCAGGCGACGGTCTTCCGTCCCGGCGTCCGCCTCCCCCGTGCGGCGTAGCGCAGCGGCACCGCGGGCCTCTGGCCCGCTCATAGTCTTCGCTGGGGGCGCGCCACTCCAGTGGCGCGATCATCTCTTGCCTCGACGAAGACGCGCGACTGGAGTCGCGCGCCCCCAGCCATGAGCGGGCGGGACGCCCGCGGTCCGCGCTGCGCTGCGCTAGATCGGCCCGTAGGCTTCGGGGAAATCCGCGATGTTCAGGGTCGGCATGCCGGGCACTTGCACCAGCCGGCTGTCGTGCCGGCCGTCCGGCTCCAGCCGATGCTCGACATAGCCCACCTGCTTCGAGCCGTAGAGGGGCTGGAGGCGGTCGGGGATGACGTAGCCCGTCGAGGGCGCCCACACATGGCAAACGCCGTCCGACCAGCGCTCTCGATATTGATGGATGTGGCCGGACGCGATCAGCGCCGGCGGCATCCTGCGGAGCCGCTCCAGCAGCGCGCGGCGCGGCGCGGGATCCACAAACCGCCAGTTCATCGCGGGTTCATCGACCGCCCTGTCGAACAGCGGCATGTGCAGGAAGAGTGCGAGCTTGCGCGCACCTAGGCTCGCTGTGGCCTCGACGATTGCATCCTCCTGATCGGCGGCCGCCGCCAGATCGCTGCCCAGCAGTTGCGCGTTGATGGCGAGCAGTCGCCAGCCGGGTACGTCGAGCGTCCAGAAGTCGGCGCCAAAATGCGCGAGGTAGCGGATGCGCCGTTCATCAGTGATCACGGGCACGCCATGCGCCGCGAGATTCTGGCTGTCGCCGATATCGTGGTTGCCCGGCAGGTAGCGCACGGGCAGCCCGATCGCGTCGTGCAGCGCCCGCCCCGCTGAAAGGTCGATCTCCTTGGACTCACCCGACAGCGAGATATCGCCCGAGTTCAGCACCAGGTCGGGCCGATCGGCCCGCAACGCCTCGCCAATGCGCTCGAAATTGGCGACGAAGAAGGGCTTCTCGGCGCTGAGGTGCGTGTCGGAGATCTGGGCGATGCGAAAGGTCATGACACTACTCATTTCCGGGTTGTAATGTCATTAACTCCCTCTCTCGATATGAGAGCAAGCGATTGTTGATGCTTGCGGCAGCGTTACCCTGAAAAAAGCGCGCCTTGCGGCGCGCGAGTAAGGGACTGCTTCTTCTCAAGGGGTCAGCGAAGCGCGGACCGCGGGCTGGGTCGCGGTAAACCTCGACCCAGCCCGCGGTCCGCGCTTCGCTGGATCAGGCCACCGCTTTCTGGGCCTCCGGGACGACGTTGTCGACGTACCAGCGGTAGGTCGCGGCCAGTCCGTCGCGTAGCGGCGTGCGGGCGCGCCAGCCCAGCGAGGCGGCGAAGTTGGTGTCGACCATCTTGCGCGGCACGCCGTCGGGACGGCTGGAATCGAACTGGATACCGCCCTTGTAGCCCACCACCTTGCAGATCAGGCTGACCAGGTCGACGATCGCCACGTCGGAACCCGGTCCCAGGTTGACGTGTCCCTCGTCGGAGTAGTTCTGCATCAGCCAGACCATGCCGTCCGCCGCGTCGTCGACATAGAGGAACTCGCGGCGCACCGCACCGGTCCCCCAGACGTCGATGGTCGGCGCGCGCGAACGCATGGCGGCGTGCGCCTTGACCAGCAGCGCCGGCACGACGTGGCTCTGCATCAGGTCGAAATTGTCACCCGGCCCGTAGAGGTTGGTCGGCATGACGGAGATGAAGTCGCAGCCGTACTGGCGGCGATAGGCCTGGCCGAGCTTGATGCCGGC
>JAIEOV010000071.1 GCA_019750135.1 Reyranella sp.
TCTACACCGAGCAGGAGTGTTGGAACTACCTCAAACACGCCGGATACGCTTCCGATTAAGCGCTCGCCGCTCTAGGGGAGTTTGTCCGTCCCGCGGCTCGGTTGCCGCCGGTGCACGCGGGCCACATTCGGAGCGGGCCGAATGGTGCAGCCGACCTCTTTGGTTCGGCCGCTGGCAACAGCGGCTGGCCTGGCGATCGCCCTGGTCACGTCGGCCGCCCACGCCGGGCCGTTGCTCGACGCCGTGCGCGAACGCGGTCACCTCGTGTGCGGCGTGGACGCCGGGGTCCTGGGCTTCATGCAGCTCGACAATCAGGGTCGATGGTCGGGACTGGCCGTCGATGTCTGCCGCGCCGTGTCAGCCGCGGCCTTCGGTGACGCCGCCAGGGTGAAGTACGTTCCCCTGACGCCGTTGTTTCATCTACCCGCCCTGCAGGCAGGCGACGTCGACGTGCTGGCGGCCAATTCGACCTACACTCTGACCTACGCCGCCGCGCTCGGCGTGAAATTCGCCGGCATCTACTACTACGACGGCCAGGGAATCGTCGTGCCGCGCAGGCTCGGCATCCGGCATGCCCGCCAGCTGGCAGGCGCCGCGATCTGCGTGCAACGCGGCAGCTCGGTCGAGAGCTCGCTCTCCGAATACTTCGCCGCTTCCCGCCTGAAGTTCAGGCAGGTGGCGATCGCCAGGGCCGACGAGGCGAGGAGCGCCTACCTCGCCGGCCGTTGCGACGCGCTGACGGCCGACTTCTCCGCGCTTCACGCCATGCTCGCGACCCTCCCGTCTAAGACGGACGAGCATGTCATCCTGGGCCAGGCGCTTTCCAAGTCGCCGCTCGGGCCCGTGGTCCGTCACGACGACCAGGCGTTTGCCAACATCGTGCGCTGGGCGCTGCATGGCATGATCGCCGCCGAGGAGGCCGGGATCACGTCAGCCAATGTCGAGCGGATGCTGGCGACCACCGACCCGGCCATGATGCGGGCGCTCGGCGTCACGCCGGGCATCGGAGCGGCACTCGGCCTCCCGGACACCTGGTTCTACGCCGTCGTCAAGCAGGTGGGTAACTACGGCGAAAGCTACGACAGGAACCTCGGCAACCGCTCGCCGCTCGGGATTCCTCGCAGCCTCAACGCACAATGGACCAAGGGCGGCATCCTTTACGCGCCGCCGATCCGCTGAAAATCGGCCGTTGGAGCCAGCAAGAATCAGACCGCATCGGGACTGCCCACGTTCCCCCGTTTGGCTGGTTGCAAGTGCGAAATTCCCTCTTACACTGCGGACAAGATCATTCGTCGAAGACCCCGGAACAACCGCGGTCGGCAGGGGGAAAGAGCGGATGGCAGTCGAGGCACTGAGCTCCGCGCCGCGCGTGAAAGTGGCGCCGTGGAACGACCCGGTCATCCGCGGTTGGGCGTTCCAGATCGTCGTGGTCGGCTTGGTCGGCCTGCTCGCCTGGTATCTCGTCTCCAACACGATCGACAATCTGGAACGGCAGAAGATCGCCAGCGGCTTCCACTATCTCGACCGCGAGGCGGGCTTCGAGATCGGCGACACGATGATCGCCTACTCGCCGGCCAGCACCTATGCCCGCGCCATCTGGGTCGGCCTCCTGAATACGCTGAAGGTGTCCGTGCTCGGCGTCATCATGGCGACCTTCCTCGGCACGGCGATCGGCGTCGGCAAGCTGTCCAACAACTGGCTGCTCGCCAAGATCTGCGAATGGTATGTCGAGGCGTTCCGCAACGTGCCGCTGCTGCTCTGGTTGTTCCTGTTCTATAAGCTGATCAGCGAGGCGTTCCCGGGGCCGCGACAGGCGATCGGCGCGTTCTGGAATAGCGTCTACCTGTCCAATCGCGGTCTCTACTTCCCGGTGCCGATTGCCGATCCGATCTACAAATGGATGGGCGTCGCACTGTTGATCGGCATCGCCGGCGCCTGGGCCCTGCATCGGTGGGCGAAGAAGCGCCAGGAACTGACCGGCCAGCCCTTCCCGTCGATCTCGGCGGGCTTCGGCGTGGCGCTCGGCCTGCCGATCATCGTGTGGCTGCTGGGTGGCGCACCGCATCACATGAGCTGGCCGGAGCTGAAGGGCTTCAACTTCGACGGCGGCACCGTCATTCAGCCGGAGTTCACCGCTCTCCTGCTCGGCCTGGTGCTCTACACCTCGGCCTTCGTCGCCGAGATCGTGCGCTCGGGCATCCTGGCGCTGCACAAGGGCCAGAGCGAGGCCGCCGCCGCGCTCGGCCTCAGCCGCGGCCAGGCGATGCGGCTGGTGCTGCTGCCGCAGGCGCTGCGCGTGATCGTGCCCCCGATGACCAGCCAATATCTCAACATCACCAAGAACAGCTCGCTCGCCATCGCCATCGGCTATCCCGACCTGGTGGCGTCGATCAACGTCACCATCAACCAGACCGGCCAGGCGATCGAGAACGTGCTGATCATCATGGCGGCCTATCTGTCGGTCAGCCTGTCGATCTCGGCCTTCATGAACTGGTACAACAAACGTATCGCCCTGAGGGAGCGCTGAGCGATGACCGACATGCCCGTCGGCGAGCGCAAGCAGCTCGCTCCTCCCGTTGACGAGAGCGGCCCGTTCGGCTGGGCGCGCAAGCACCTGTTCTCGAGCTGGGCCAACGGCATCACCACGGTCGTGCTGATCGGGGCGATGGCCTGGATCCTGTCGTGGTTCCTGGAATGGGCGGTCTTCACCGCCAACTTCACCGCCTCGACCGGTTCGGAGTGTCGCGGCGGGGGCGCCTGCTGGGCGCTGATTCGCGAGAAGTGGCGCCTGATCTTCTTCGGCACCTTCCCCTTCGACCAGCAATGGCGGCCCTTCTTCGCCGTCGTGATCATGCTGGCGATGCTGATCATGACGTCCGACCGGCGCATGTGGAAGCCGTGGCGGCTGCTGGCGATCTGGAGCATCGGCTCGTTCTTCACCTTCCTGCTGATGTTCGGCCAGCTCCACATCCCGCTCAGCTTGTTCCTCGCCATCGCGCTGGTGATCGGCGGCGGCGGCATGAGCTTCCGCAAAGGCATCGCCCAAGCCGGCGAGATGAACGCCTATCGCGCGCTCGCCGCCATCGGCCTGGTCGGACTGGTGCTGCTCGTCGTCGGTGTCCTGCCGAACTGGAAGCTGCCGATCGCGCCCTTCAGCTACGTCGAGACCGGCCTGTGGGGCGGCATCCCGGTGACGCTGATCCTCGCCACCTACGGCCTGCTGTTCGCCTTCCCCTACGGCAT
Source organism: Reyranella sp. (assembly GCA_019750135.1). Classification (GTDB taxonomy): domain Bacteria; phylum Pseudomonadota; class Alphaproteobacteria; order Reyranellales; family Reyranellaceae; genus Reyranella. Next base: position 3,244 of record JAIEOV010000071.1, read on the forward strand.
CCTGCTGGCGCTGGGCCGGCGCTCGAACCTGCCGCTGATCAAGGGCTTGTGCGTGGGCTTCATCGAGCTGATCCGCGGCGTGCCGCTGATCAGCCTGCTGATCATGGCCTCGGTCATGCTGCCGCTGTTCCTGCCGACCGGCGTCACCTTCGACAAGTTCCTGCGCGCCCAGGTCGCCGTCATCCTGTTCGCCGGCGCCTACATCGCCGAGATCATCCGCGGCGGCCTGCAGTCGCTGCCAAAGGGCCAGTTCGAGGCGGCCGACGCGATGGGCCTCAACTACGTGCAGAAGACGACGCTGATCATCCTGCCGCAGGCCCTGCGCGTGGTGATCCCGCCCCTGATCAACACCTTCATCGGCTTTTTCAAGGACACCTCGCTGGTGCTGATCATCGGCATCTTCGACTTCCTCAACACCGCCAACCAGGCGCTGGTCGATCCAGCCTGGGCGGGCTACCCCGGCGAGGTCTATCTCTTCGCCGCCTTCGTCTACTTCTGCTTCTGCTATTCGATGTCGCGGTACTCCAAGTACCTCGAGGTCGAGCTCAACAAGGGAACCCGCCGCTAGGCGGCCGAGGAGATCAGATCATGGCCGCAACCGCTCGCGACCTCAGCAACGCCCCCTCTGTGATCACCCTGCGCGGCGTGAACAAGTGGTTCGGGCAGTTCCACGTGCTCTCCGACATCAACCTCGACGTCAAGGAGGGCGAGAAAATCGTCGTCTGCGGCCCGTCGGGGTCGGGCAAGTCGACTCTGATCCGCTGCATCAACCGCCTCGAGGAGCATCAAGCCGGCGACCTTGTGGTGCACGGCGTGCCGCTCACCAACGACGTCAAGAACATCGAGATGATCCGCCGCGAAGTCGGCATGGTGTTCCAGTCGTTCAACCTCTTCCCGCACCTCACCATCCTCGACAACCTGACCCTGGCACCGATCTGGGTGAAGAAGATGCCCAAGAAGGATGCCGAGGAGATCGCGATGAACCTGCTGAAGCGGGTACGCATCCCCGAGCAGGCGCTGAAGTATCCCGGCCAGCTCTCGGGCGGCCAGCAGCAGCGCGTGGCGATCGCCCGCGCCCTCTGCATGCGGCCCAAGATCATGCTGTTCGACGAGCCGACCTCGGCGCTCGATCCCGAGATGGTGAAGGAAGTGCTCGACGTCATGGTCGAACTCGCCCGCGAGGGAATGACGATGCTGGTCGTCACCCACGAGATGGGCTTCGCCCGCGCCGTCGCCGATCGCGTGATCTTCATGGACCGTGGCGAGATCGTCGAGCAGAACGAGCCCGAGGAATTCTTCGCCAACCCGCGGAACGAGCGCACCAAGCTCTTCCTCGGTCAGATCCTGCGGCATGGCTGAGCCGAACGGCGGCGCCTTGGCGACGCCTTGATCGCGGTCTAGTCACCCGGCCATGAAAGTCCTGGTCACCGGCGGCGCGGGGTTCATCGGCTCGGCGGTCGTGCGCCACATCATCCGCGACACCGACTGGACGGTGGCCAACGTCGACAAGCTCACCTATGCGGGCAACCTCGAGTCGCTCGCCGAGGCGCGCGACAGCAACCGGCACACCCATTTCAAGGTCGATATTGCCGATCGCGCCGCGATCGACGACATCTTCGAGGCCTTTCGGCCCGACGCCGTGCTGCATCTGGCAGCCGAGAGCCATGTCGACCGCTCGATCGACGGCGCCGCGCCTTTCATCGCCACCAATGTCGGCGGCACCTTCACCTTGCTCGAGGCTGCCCTCGCCTACTGGCGCAAGCTCGAAGCCGATGCCCGCGCGCGCTTCCGCTTCCAGCACATCTCGACCGACGAAGTGTTCGGCTCCCTCGGGCCCACCGGCAAGTTCAGCGAGACCACGCCCTACGCACCGAACTCGCCCTACGCCGCCAGCAAGGCCGCGTCCGACCACCTGGTGCGCGCCTGGCACCACACGCACGGCCTGCCGACGCTCGCCACCAACTGCTCCAACAACTACGGGCCGTATCACTTCCCCGAGAAGCTGATCCCGCTCACCATCATCCGCGCCCTGCGCGGCCAGAGCCTGCCGGTCTACGGTAAGGGCGAGAACGTGCGCGACTGGCTGCATGTAGAGGATCATGCCGAGGCGCTGACCCTGGTGCTGCGCCAGGGCCGGCCAGGCGAGACCTACAACGTCGGCGGTGACAGCGAGCGCAAGAATATCGACGTCGTGCGCGGCATTTGCCGCCTGCTCGACGAGATGGCGCCTGACAGTCAGCACCGGCCGCACGAGGGGCTGATCGAGTTCGTCACGGATCGCCCGGGCCACGACGCCCGCTACGCCATCGACGCCACCAAGATCACCACCGAGCTCGGCTGGCAGCCACGCCACGCCTTCGAGGACGGTCTGCGCCAGACCGTTCGCTGGTACCTCGACCACAAGGGGTGGTGGGAACGGGTCATGAGCGGGGCATATCGCGGGGAACGACTCGGTCTCGGATGAGTTGAGTCCGCATGAGGTACATCGCGCTCTTCATCGCGGTTGCCCTGCTCGTCGGCTGCGACCGCGACCCCTACATCGGCCGCAAGGGCGGCTACATGCCGGGCGAGGCATACCACCACAACAGCGGCCTCTACCCAGGCATGACGCTCAATCAAGCCGGCGCTTGATTTCGGCCCACTGGTCGAGGATGGGCATGATCTTGTCGTCCTTCTCGGCCGGTAGCGAGAACACGACACGATCGATGCCGAGCTCACGGTAGCGCTTCAGGCGCTCGAGGTCGGGCGACACGCGGAAAGTGCTGATCGACAGGGTCGCCGGATCGCGACCGGCCTCCTTGGCCATGGCGCGGAACTTGTCGAGCACTTCAATGCCGTCGCGGTCGAGCCAGTCGTCGCGCGGGATCCAGCCGTCGCCGTAACGGACGGCGCGACGCGCCGCATAGGGGTAGGCGCCGCCGACGATGATCGGCGGGTGCGGCTTCTGGAACGGCTTGGGCCATTGCTTCATCTTGCCGAAATTCACGAACTCGCCGTGATACTCGGGCTCCTCCTCGGCCCAGATCGCCTTCATCGCCTCGATGCGCTCGCGCGCGAGCTTGTGGCGGCTGTCGAAGACCGTGCCGTGGTTCTCGATCTCGTCCTGGTTCCAGCCGTTGCCGACGCCGAACAGGAAGCGGCCTTGGCTGAGCTGGTCGATGGAGGAGACCATCTTGGCGGTGACGATGGGATCGCGCTGGGTGATCAAGGCGATGCCAGTGCCGATCTTCAACCTGCTGGTCACGGTCGCGGCCGTATTGAGCGCCAGGAACGGATCCATCAGCTCGTAGTAGGCCTGCACGAGGCCGCCCGAGGCCGGGTAGTTCGACTTGCGCGACGACGGGATGTGCGTGTGTTCGGGAACCCAGAGCGATTCGAAACCGCGTTCCTCCATGGCGCGCGCCAGCGGCGCGGGTTGCATGGAACCCGTGGTGAAGAACATGACAGCGCCGATTTTCATGGCTCGATTTCGCTCCGCCTCACATGACGATGGCCGCATTGTGGCGATTTTCATCGTTTTGGGAACCACCGAGCGACAAGCGGGTTGATGTCGCAATCGAATTCCAATGAGGAGATCGCCATGAAACCCGTCAGCTCGATCGTCGTACTTGCGGCCCTGGCCGCCTCCGTGGCCGCCTGCTCGGTGCAGGAGCGCACTTACTATCCGCGGCAGCAGTACGCCTACGCGCCGGGCACCACGACCTACTACAGCGCTCCCGGCGCCACCGTCGTCGCCACCACGCCGGCGCCCGCTTACTACAGCTACGACCAGCCGAGCTTCCAGAAGTCGAACGTCTATTCGTCGAAGTGGGACTACTATCGCAACTACCAGGGCATCCACGACGGCCCCGAGCGGACCGGCTGGTAGCTCAGCGTAACGTGGCCTGAAGGACGGCGGCGACCTCGTCGACCGCCGTCTCAGGCATGTGCGCGCCCATCGGCAGGCTGAGCACGGTCTCGGCGAGCTGTTCCGCCAGCGGGAACGAGCCCTTGCCCAGGCCAAGATCGGCGTAGGCCGCCTGCAGGTGGGGTGGAATCGGATAGTGGATCAGCGAGCCGATGCCCGCCTTGTCCAGCGCCGCCATCACTTCGGCGCGACGCTCGGTGCGCACGACGTAGAGATGCCAGACCGGCTCGGCCCATTGCGGCACGCGCGGCAGGCCGAGGCCGGGAATACCCGCCAGCTTGTCGTCGTAGCGCGCAGCGAGGCCCCGGCGGTGCTCGTTCCAGGCGTCGAGCCTCGGCAGTTTTACGCGCAGCAGTGCGGCTTGCATCTCGTCCAGGCGCGAGTTGAAGCCGCGCTCGAGATTCACGTACTTCACCTTGCTGCCGTAGTTGCGCAGCACGCGCAGCCGGTCGGCCAGCTTCGCGTCATCGGTCGTGACCGCGCCGGCATCGCCGAAGGCGCCGAAATTCTTGGTCGGAAAGAAGCTGTGGGCGCCGGCATCGCCCAGAGCGCCGGCGCGCCGGCCGCGCACCTTGGCGCCCTGCGCCTGCGCCACGTCCTCGACCACCTTGAGCCCGTGCTTGCGGGCCAGCGCCATGATGGCGTCCATGTCGGCCGGCTCGCCGTAGAGATGGACCGGCATGATCGCCTTGGTGCGCGACGTGATGGCGGCGGCGATGCGTTCGGGATCGATGTTGGGCCCGCCGGGCGTCGGCTCGACCGGTACGACCTTGGCGCCGACCGCCGTGATCGCAAGCCAGGTGGCGATGTAGGTGTTCGACGGCGTGATGACCTCGTCGCCGGCGCCGAGGTCCCAGCCGCGCAGCACCAGTTCCAGCGCCTCCAGCCCGTTGCCTAGGCCGACGCAGTGCCTGGTGCCGCAGAAGGCGGCGTATTCGTCCTCGAAGGCCTCGACCTCCTTGCCGAGCACGAACCAGCCCGATTCCATGACTCGCGCAAAGGCCGCGTCAAGCTCGGGCTTCAGCTCGGCATAGACCGCTTTCATGTCCAGGAAGGGGATCATGGCCGGCTCATCGCTTCGCGCCTGAAGACGTCGTAGTCGCGCAGGTACTCGGCATCCTCGTAGTAGGTCGAGGCGATCACCATGATGGCCGAACCCTCGGCGAAATCCGTGAGCTCGTGCCACACCCAGGTGCCGACGAAGAGCGCGCGCGCCGGATCGTCCAGGCTGACCGTCTCCGTCGTCCGGCCATCGTCGAGATGGACGCGGCAGCCGCCGTGCAGAGGCACGAACACCAGCTCCGACTGGCGATGGCCATGCCGGCCGCGCCATTGACCCGGTGCGATGTGGTGCAGCCAGAACAGCCGCTTGGGATGGAACGGCAGATCGCGGCCGGCCTCGAAAAAATTGATGCGGCCGCGCTCGTCGACGGCGCCGCGCACGTCGATCCAGCGGCAATTCCTCGTCTTCAATCCAGCGGTCATCAGCGAGCGGTACCCAGTTTGCGCCATTGCATATAGACCACGCCGCTCAGCGCCACGAGGCCGCCCACGATCTGGTAGGCATTGGGCATGAAGCCATAGGCCATTGACCACAATACGGCAAAAAACGGCACCAGATTGACCCACAACGAGGCCACGGCCACGCCCAGCCGGCTGGCGCCGATGTTCCAGAAGTAGCCGCCGAGGCCACTGGCGAGCAAGGCGATGGTCAGGAGTTGGGTCCATACCCAGCCATCCGTCACCGCCAACGGCGAGCGTGACCAACCGAGGGCGATCAACGCCACGCCCAGCAGCAACGTCCAGCCGAAGGCCGACAGCGACGCCACATAGGCGCGGTGGAGCTGGCTGGCTCGATCGAACCAGGCCTGCGCCTTGATGCTGTAGAGCGTCCAGATCGAGTTCGAGAGCAGGACCACGATCTCGCCGCCGCCGAAGGTCACGTGCGCGCTGCCGACGAGAGTGGAGGAGACCAGGATGGCGCCACCCAGCAAGGTCAGCGTCAGCGCCACCGGAAACCCGGGATCGAAGCGGAGCCCTGTCACCAGCCGCACCGTCACCGCCGACACCAGCGGCCCCGCCACCGCCACCGTGGCCGCGGTGATCGGGTTGCTGAACTGCAGGCCGAGCGTATAGACGGCGAAGAAGCCGCCCATCATCAGTCCCAGCAGCGCGAAGCGGCGGAAACCCAGGTCGACGCGCAGGGCCTTTGCCCCCTCGACCAACAGCAGCAGTACGCCGAGCGCCAGGCCCGCCACCGCCGTGCGGATGGCCGACATCGGGATCAGGTCGAAATGCGCCAGCATCACCTTGCTGACCGGCACGTTGGCGCCCCAGCTGGCGCCGACGAAGATCATCGCCGGAAAGGCGATCAGCGTGTGACCGCGATCGTGCATCAGCGGCGGCGCACGGACTCGTAGCCGACGCGGCAATCCTTGTAGACGTCGGGCTTCTCGGTCGAGACGCGCGCCTCGACCACGCCCGGCTGGGCGAGGCAGAGGTCGAGGATGGCGTCGACCAGCGTTTCCTGCAGGTTGAAGTGACGACTCTTGGCCAGCGCCGTGATGCCGTCATGGACGGTATCGTAGTTCAGCACGTTGGCGATGCGATCGTTGTGCGCCTTGTCGGCCGGCGCCAGCAGCAGGTCGACATTGACGACCACCGTCTGCGGCCCCTCCTTCTCGAAATCGTGGATGCCGATCGAGACCTGCAGCCGGAAGTCGCGGATGAAGATGCGGCGTTCCATTTTCGGGGGGGCCATGTCACGCCTTTCCCTTGCGATCGAAGGCGACGTCGCGCGGCCGCCCGGTCAGATGTTCGCCGCTGTCGACGATCAGCGTGTCGCCGGTGAAGGTCGGCGTCTGCAGGATGAAGCGCAAGGCCCGCACCAGGTCCTCCACGGTGACGCCGACGCGCAGCGGATTGTCGGCATGCTGCTCGGCGAAGCGCGCATCGGTCTGGCTGCCGCTGCGCAGGGTCAGCCCGGGGGCGATGCCGGCCACCCTGAGCCGCGGCGCGAAGGCCTGGGCCAGAAGCGTGGTCAGGCCCTGCAAGCCGACCTTCGACAGCGTGTAGGTCAGGAAATCCGGATTGAGATTATAGAGCTTCTGGTCGAGCAGGTTCACGATCACCCCGGTCTGGCCGTCCGGCAGCTGCCGCGCCAGCGCCTGCGACAGCAGCATCGGCGCCCTGAGGTTGATGGCCATGTGGCGGTCGAAGTCGTCGGCCTTGGCGGTCGGCGCGCGGTCGAGCTTGAACAGAGAGGCGCTGTTGACCAGGCAGGTCAGTTGCACGCCCCGCGCACGGCACTTGTCGACCAGTCCCTCGGCCTGGCGCGCCGAGGAAAGGTCGGCGCGCACCGCCTTGGCCTTGCCGCCCGCGGCGACGATGTCAGCGACCGTCTGGCGGGCCTCGGCGGCCGAATGGTTGTGGTGCACGAACACGAAATAGCCGTCGGCCGCCAGCGCCAGCGCCAAGGCGCGGCCAACCCGCACGGCCGCTCCCGTGACCAATGCGCCGTTCATACGGAGCGCGTCCCATGAGATTTTCTTGCCGGCCCAACCACGCCAATCTACTAGCATGCGGCCATGACTTCGTCCCCGTATGAAACCGTCGACTGTGTTGTGATCGGTGCAGGTGTCGTGGGCCTGGCCGTCGCCCGCGCCCTTGCCCTTGCCGGCCGTGAGGTCATCGTCGTCGAGGCCGCCGAAGGCATCGGCACCGAGACCAGCTCGCGGAATTCCGAAGTCATCCACGCCGGCATCTACTATCCCAAGGGCAGCCTGATGGCGCGCACCTGCGTCGCCGGCCGCCGCCTGCTCTATGCCTATTGCACGGAGCACGGCGTGCCGCACCAGAATTGCGGCAAGTTGATCGTCGCCACCAACCAGGCCGAAAGCGAGAAGCTCGCCGAGATCAAGGGTCGCGCCGAGGCCAACGGCGTCGAGGGCATGCGCCTACTGGGCGCCGCCGAAGCGATCGCCCTGGAGCCCAACCTGCAGTGCACCGCGGCATTGCTGTCGCCTAGCACCGGCATCATCGACAGCCATTCCTACATGCTGGCGCTGCAAGGCGATGCCGAGGCCTGCGGCGCCATGTACGCCTTCCACAGTCCCGTCGAGGCCGCGCGCGTCGCCAATGCCGGCATCGACCTCGAAGTCGGCGGCGCCGAGCCCATGAAGCTGCGCTGCCGGTTGGTCATAAACTCGGCCGGCCTGCATGCGCCGACGCTCGCAAAAAAGATCATCGGCCTGCCATCCGACCGCGTGCCCCAGGCGTACTATGCCAAAGGAAACTACTTCACCTTGACCGGACGCTCGCCCTTCTCGCGCCTGATCTACCCCGTCCCCGTGCCAGGCGGGCTTGGCGTGCACATCACAGTCGACATGGGCGGCCAGGCAAAGTTCGGCCCCGACGTCGAATGGATCGACGGCATCGACTACACCGTCGACCCGCATCGCGCCGACAAGTTCTATGCCGCCGTGCGCCGCTACTGGCCCGCGCTCAAGGACGGTGCGCTCCAGCCGGGCTATGCCGGCATCCGCCCCAAGACCGTGCCGCAGGGCGCACCGGCCCAGGACTTCGTCGTGCAGGGACCGGCCGATCATGGCGTGCCGGGCCTCATAAACCTGTTCGGCATCGAATCGCCCGGGCTCACGGCCTCGCTGGCGCTGGCCGACCAGGTGCGTGACATCGCCTGTACATGACCGTGGCCCGGCGAGGTCTTTTGGCCAGCCTCGTGGGTCTGCTCGGCGGCTGCTCCCCGGCCACGCTTCTCAACGCCACAGTCTCGCGCCAGGGTTTTACGCGCGACGCCGACATCGCCTACGGACCCGATCCGCGCCAGATGCTCGATCTCTATCGGCCCGACAAGCCGCGCGCCGACGGCAAGACGGTCGTCTTCTTCTATGGAGGCTCCTGGGACTCCGGCAGCAAGAACGATTATCTGTTCGTGGCACAAGCGCTTGCCTCGAACGGCTACACCGTCGTCATCCCCGACTATCGCCTTTATCCCTCGGTACGCTTCCCGACGTTCGTCGACGACGGCGCACGCGCCGTGCGCTGGACAACCGATCGTGTCGGCACGGACAAAGTCTACGTCATGGGGCACTCGGCCGGCGCCCATATCGCGCTGATGCTCGCAGCCAACACGCCCTATCTCGGCGCCGCCGGCGTCGATCGCACGAAACTCGGCGGCGCGATCGGCCTCTCCGGTCCGTACGACTTCCTGCCGCTCACGTCGGCGAAGCTGATCGAGATCTTCGGCGGCGCGAACAGACCCGAGATCGAGGCCATCACCTTCGCCAAGGCGCCGTTGCCGCCGGCCCTGCTGATCCACGGCACGGCCGACACGACCGTCTACCCACGCAACAGCAAGAATCTCGCCGCCGCCTGGCGTGCCGCAGGAGCGCCCGTCGAGCTGAAGCTCTATCCGGATGTCGGCCATGTCGACGTCGTCGCCGCCATGGCGGGTCTGCTGAGCGGCCGGGCGCCGACGCGCACCGATGTGCTGGCGTGGCTCGACGCGCGCTGAGCCGACGCCTCCACAAAATCGCCTGAATGCCGACGGACTGTCGCGCCATCGCATGACCGCAGCAGGCACGACATGATCGGGCGTCGTGGCGCCATCATCGGCAGTCTGGCGACGCTCACGGGCGGGTGTTCGCCGGCCGCCGCCCTGCTCAACGCTACCGTGCCGCGCACCGGATATGTGCTCGAGGCCGACCAGTCCTACGGCCGTCTGCCGAGGCAACGGCTCGATTACTATGCGCCGGCAGCGCCGCAGCCCGGCGGCAAGGCCGTCGTGTTCTTCTATGGCGGCGCCTGGCACCAGGGCGACAAGGCGGACTATCTGTTCCTCGGGCAGGCGCTGGCGTCGCGCGGCATCGGCGTCGTGGTGGCTGATTACCGCCTCTACCCCGACGTTCGTTATCCGGCCTTCATCCAGGACGGGGCGCTCGCCGTCGGCTGGTCGGCCCGGCGCTTCGGCAGCGAAAGGCTCTTCCTGATGGGTCACTCGGCCGGCGCATACATCGCCAGCATGCTGGCGACCAACACGGCGTACCTGCGGGCCGCCGGCGTCGACCGCCTGAAACTCGGCGGGCTGATCGGCATCGCGGGACCTTACGACTTCCAGACGCTCAACTATCGCTGGCTGCGCGACATCTTCGGCGACACTGGCGACGCCGCGATCCAGCCGGTCAACCACGCCACGGCGCCGCTGCCGCCGGCGCTGTTGCTGCACGGCACCGCCGATCGGCTGGTGGCGCCGCGCAACAGCCAGCGGCTTGCTGCGGCCTGGCAGGCCGCTCGCAGCCCGGTGACGCTGAAGCTCTACGAGGAGGTCGATCACCTCACCATTGTCGGCGCCTTTGCCGACATGCTGCAGGGACGCGCACCGACTCGCGCAGACGTGCTGGATTGGCTCGAGGCACGCTGACCATACCTTCGTCTACCTGACACGTTGCCGTGCGATGCCTAGTGTCCGGGCTAGTTTCCGGCATCCAACCAACGAGGGATCGTCATGAAGATCAATCGCAGCGCATCGGCCGCCTGGGCCGGCGGCCTCAAGGACGGCAAGGGCTCGATCACGACCGAGAGCGGCGCGCTCAGCGCCTATCCCTACGGCTTCGCCTCGCGCTTCGAGGGCAAGAAGGGCACCAACCCCGAGGAACTGCTGGGCGCCGCCCATGCCGGCTGCTTCACCATGGCGCTGTCGCTGATCCTGGGCGAAGCCAAGTTCACCTCCGAGCAGATGGACACCTCGGCCAAGGTCACGCTCGAGCAGATCGACAGCGGCTTCGCCATCACCGCCGTTCATCTCACCCTCAAGGCGAAGATCCCGGGCATCGATCAGGCGACGTTCGAGGAGCTGACGGCCAAGGCAAAAGCGGGCTGCCCGGTGTCCAAGGTGCTCAAGGCCAACATCACGCTGGACGCTTCGCTGGTCTCATAGTCCGCTTCGCGGAAGGCCGTTCCGGGACTGGCCTCCCTTCGCTCCCGCGGAGCTTCGGCAGGCTCATATAAGGGTAAGCTTAGGTCACCCGTAGCTGCGAAGCAGCGAAGGGTGGCTGGTACGCGCCGGCGAGGTTCGCTAATGCTGGCCGCAACAGGAATCCCGTGGGGAGAGACGGCCAGATGATCAAGACGCGCTTCACCGAGATGTTCGGCATCAAGCACCCGGTCGTGCAGGGCGGCATGCAGTGGGTCGGCCGCGCCGAGCTCGCCTCGGCGGTGTCCAATGCCGGCGCTCTCGGCATCCTGACCGGCCTTACCCAGCCGACGCCGGACGATCTGCGCAAGGAGATCAAGCGCTGCCGCGACATGACCGACCAGCCGTTCGGCGTGAACCTCACGATCCTGCCGACCCTGGTGCCGCGGCCCTACGGCGAATACATCGACGCCATCGTCGAATCGGGCGTCAAGATCGTCGAGACCGCGGGCAACAACCCCAAGCCGTTCCTGCCCAAGCTCAAGGACGCCGGCATCAAGGTGATCCACAAATGCACCTCGGTGCGCCACGGCATCTCCGCCGAGAAGGCCGGCGTCGACGCGATCTCGATGGACGGCTTCGAATGCGCCGGCCATCCCGGCGAGGACGACGTGCCGAACCTGGTGCTGCTGCCGGTCGCGGCCAATGTCATAAAAATCCCGATGCTGGCGTCGGGCGGCTTCGGCGATGCGCGCGGGCTCGTGGCGGCGCTGGCGCTGGGCTGCGAGGGCATCAACATGGGCACGCGCTTCATGGCCACGAAAGAAGCGCCGATCCACGACAACGTGAAGCAGGCCCTGGTCTCGAGCGACGAGCGCTCGACCTCGCTGATCTTCCGCACCATGCGCAACACCAGCCGCGTCTACGGCAACTCGGTGGCCAAGAAGGCGATCGAGATGGAGCACGAGGGCAAGACCATCCAGGAGATCGGCCCGATCGTCGCCGGCACGCGCGGCAAGGTGGTCTACGAGACCGGCGACCTGGAGCACGGCATCTGGTCGGCCGGGACGGTGATGGGCCTGATCAAGGACATCCCGACCTGCAAGGAGTTGGTCGAGCGCATCGTCGGCGAGGCCGAGGAGATGATCCGCGGCCGGCTGGCGCGGGCGGTCGCCGCCTGACTCAGGGCTGGCGTCGGCCTCAGGCCGCGGCGGCCCTGCGCCGCCACCAGCGGACGGCAAGGCCGATCAGCGGCGACGGCAGGCAGGCCGCCACCACGAGCGGCCCCGCGTCGGACAGCATGCAATTCCAGCCGGTGCGCTGGCCGACCAGGCAGTCGTACTGGTCGACCGAAAAGGCGATGGCCGACAGCATCAGCGGATTGACGAACGTCGCCACGAGCCAAAGCTTCCAGCCAGCGGCTTCGAGGCCCGGCCGCCACCAGCAGATCAGCGAGCCGATCGCGGCGTTGGCGGCCAGCACGCTGCTGAACACCATGACCACCTTCAGATCGAGCGTTGCGCCGCTTACCACGCCGACGATGAAGGCGCCGACCACGTGGCCGTAAACGAAAGGATGGATTCGCCGCATGTGTCAAACGCCGCGTGGGGGACTGCGCCGCTTCCACCAGCGCCACAGCCAGCCGCCGAACGGCGGCGCGAGGCAGACGCCGACGACAATGATGGCGATGGCGGCTCCCAGGCAGTTCCAGCCTCGCTTGGTGCCCAGCACGCAGTCGATGTCGACCACCATGAATCCCAACGCCACCAACATCAGCGGGTTGGCGAGCATCGCCACAGGGATCAGTTGCCAGGCCGGCGCGTCGAGGCCGGGCTTCCACCAGCAGAAGGTCGAGCTGATCACCGCACCGGCCATCAGCGCGATGGCGCCCATGATGGATGCCTGCACATCGAGTGTGGCGCCGACGCTGGCTCCCACGATCAGTCCGGCGGCAATTTGGCCCCAGACGAAGGGATGGATGCGCTTCACGAGTCCTTCTTATCTTGCCGGACCGCGGGCCTCCAGGCCCGCGGTCCGGCAAGAAACTAGACCGGCATGATGCCTCGGCGAGGTGCAGTCCCGGCGTAAGTCTCCGTAGCGACAGGGGCACCCATCGCCTTGAGCGCGTTGCGCTGTTCGGCGATCGGCACGCGCAGCACGGCGTCCTCGATCTTGGCGAGCTTGGCGAGCGGCGGTGAGGCGAGCACGCGGCCGATCCAGGCGGCTGTCTTGGGCCAGAGCGCGGCATCGATGTGGAAGCGTACCCAGCCGGCATTGCGGAAGAAGGCGGCGATGGCGATGTCGGCTACGGACATAGTGCTGCCAAAGCGGAAGCCTTCGGCCGGCGCCTCGCCCTCCAGATAGTCGAGCACCGTCGGGATCTCTTCCTTCAGGGTGCGGTCGACCATCTCGCGGTCACCCTTCTCGCCCCACACCGACGGCCGGATGGCAATCTGGTTGAAGAAGCGCCAGATGAAGACGTCGCCCATGCGCGTGTCGGCGAACTCCTCCAGCCAGCGCGCCTTGGCACGGTCGGCGATGTCCGTCGGGAAGAGCGCCGGATCGGGCTGCTTGTCCTCGAGGTACTGGCAGATCACCGAGGAGTCCGACAGCACGAGATCGCCATCGACCATCACCGGAATACGCCTGAGCGGGCTCAGCTTGGAGAACCGGTCGTCGCCGAAGAACGGCACGATGTGGTCGACCTCGTAGGCCATGCCCTTGACCTCGAGGCAGGCCAGGACCTTGCGCACGTAGGGCGAGAGATAGCTGCCGACAATAAGGATTGGCTTCACGGCAATTTCCATGTATCTACATTCTATGTATATACATACGACATATGACCAAGGCTAGGCAACCCCTGAAGACGCTGCGCACCGACGCCCGGACGGCGCTCGAGACGTGCGCCGGGTGGAACCTGCGCCGGGCGGCCCGGCGGGTCACCCAGTTCCTGGAGGAGCGCATGATGGCATCCGGCGTCTCCTTCTCCCAGTTCGGCCTGATGGCCGAGATCGCCTCGGCGGACGACGACACGGTGAGCGCGATCGCCGAGCGCATGGGGCTCGATCAATCCACACTGTCGCGCACGCTGCGCACCCTCGAGGCCGAAGGCCTACTAGAGATCGCGGCGGTCGAAAGCGACCAACGCAAACGGATGGTGTGGCTGACCGAAAAAGGTGCACGCAAGCTCGAGGCGGCGCTGGCAATCTGGCGCGAGGCGCATGCCAAGCTCGCCCGGCAGGTTTCGGTGGAGTCCGTTCGGCGCCTGTCGCGTGAGGTAGAGTCGCTATGAAGAGTCTTCTGGACAGCCGCACCGCCTGGATCACGGCGAGTGCGGCGCTGGTGATCATGACCATCGCCTACGGCGCCCCGCTGGTCGTCGTGGTCGCCATGAAGCAGATCGCGGCAGAGCTGCAGACCAACCGATCGGGACCGGCGGGCGCGAGCTCGCTTTCGTATGTCGGCGCCGCCTTCGGCGGCATCGTCGCAGGCTGGCTGGCAGGCCGCATGGGTATCCGGCCAATCGTCATCTTCGGCTCGACCATGGTGGCGGCGGGACTGCTGTTGTCCTCGTTCGGCGGCCTGTTCCAAATCTACGTCGGGCACGGCGTGCTGATGGGCCTGTTCGGCACCTCCTGCATGTTCTCGCCCCTGCTCACTTATGTGAGCCTGTGGTTCGAGCGTCGCCGCGGCTCGGCGATCGCCCTGATCGCTTCGGGCCAGGCGGTCGCCGGCGCGATCTGGCCGCCGCTGCTGCAGTTCGGCATCGATCATGTCGGCTGGCGCCATACGGCGCTGCTGTTCGGCGGCTTCGTGCTGGTGGCGGGCGTGGCCCTCACGATGATCTTCCTTCACCCCGCCCCCATTGCGCCGTCGGCGACGGCGGGCGGCGCCTCCGGCGCCACGCGGCGCGATTCGACGCTCGGCCTGCCGCCCAACCTCCTGATGATCCTGCTGATGGTAGCGGTCTATTCCTGCTGCGTGCCCATGGCCATGCCGATGAACCACGTCGTGGCCTATTGCGGCGACCTGGGATTCGCCTCGCAGTACGGCGCCGCCATGCTCTCGGTCCTGCTCGGCACGGCCTTCCTGGCCCGCCAGTTCTGGGGCTGGCTGAGCGACAAGATCGGCGGCTTCCAGACGCTGCTGTTCAGCTCGCTCGTGCAGGCGACGGCGCTGGCGGGCTTCCTGATCACCCACGACATGGCCGCGCTGTTCGTGGTCTCCGCCGCTTTCGGGCTCGGCCTGTCAGGGCTGTTGCCCGCCTACGTCATCGTGATCCGCGAATGCTTCACGGCGCAGGAGGCGAACTGGCGCATCCCCACCGTCATGTTCGCCGGCCTTCTGGGCATGGCGAGCGGCGGCTGGGGCGCCGGCATGCTCTACGACCAGTTCGGCGGCTACACGCCGGCCTTCTCGACCGGCATGGCGTTCAACCTGCTGAACCTCGGCGTGCTGCTGTTCCTGGTGTCACGCACTCACACCAGGTTGATGCGGCAGCCGCAGACTTCGACCTGAGCCGGACCGCGATCACGGTGCCGCTTCTTGGCGGCAGCCAGCACGCGCTCGCGGTCGACCACCTTGACGTCGTAGGCCGACACGCCGGGCCCGCGGCCGTCGACGATTGGCGTGAAGCGGATCTCGCCGTCATCGTCGAGGCGGATGATGTCGTCCTTCACCGGACGATCGAGCAGCTTCGACCAGTGTGCGGCCGCCTTGTCCGGATCCTCGGCCTGGATTTCCACGCCAGCCAACCCGTTGGTCACGTTCGACCGCGCATGCTTCAGCCAGTCCTTCTCGGCCGGCGGCCACCACAGCTTGGGATCGACGCCCGGCGGCGCGAAGGTCGTATCGAGCGACAGCAGCACGCCCGACGTATCGGACGGATGGAAGTGGGTGTAGTTGTATTCCGGCAGGTCCTTCTGGGCGACGGCGCGTACGCCGAGCCCGGTGACGCGCGCCCGCTCGGCCTTGGCGTCGGGCACCTGGATGATCACCATGTAGCCGCCGTCGCCCTTGCGCCGATCGATGTAACGGCCGGCCGAGGTGCCGGGCTGCTCAGGCGTGACGATCTCGAGGAAGTCGTGGCCGATCGGGCAGACGACGTTGACCAGGCCCCACTTGGCGACACCGGGATCGCGATAGGCGACCTCGATCCCCAGGATGTCGCACAGCTCCTCACGCGAGCTTTCGAGGTCCTTGCAGACGAAGACGCACTGCCTGAGCTTCATCGTTCCACTCCCTAAGCTGTCGTTTGTCGCCTAGAGTAAGCCCATGCGGACCGTGTGGACCATGGGCTTCGTGGCGGCCGCCGCCCTTTCATTCTGCTTCCCGGATTTCATCGTCTTCCGCTTCACCCAGGCCGTGATCTGGGCCATCGCACTCCTGGGCCTGGTGCTGCTGTGCGGTGTCAGCGGCCAGTTCTCCTTCGCCCAGGCCGCGCTGTTCGGCGTCGGCGGCTACAGTGCGGCAATGATCGGCACCCACACGCCGCTGTCGGTGTACTGGGGCCTGCCGGCTGCGTTGCTGACGGGTTACGCCGCGGGCTGGGGACTGGGCCGCATCGCCGGCGGCCACAGCCTGTGGACGCAGGCGCTGGTCACCTATGCCTTCGCCATCGCCTTCCCGCAGCTGCTGCGCTGGCGCCTGATCGAGCAATGGACCGGCGGCGTGCAAGGCCTCTACCTCGACTTCCCCACGCCGCCGGGCGGCATCAGCGCCGACCGCTGGAACTTCATGATGGCGCTGGCCTTGCTGGCGGCCGGCGTCTGGCTGGCCGGCAACCTGATCGCCAGCCGCTCGGGCCGCGCCCTGATGGCCGCGCGCGACAACGACCTTGCCGCCGCTGCCCAGGGCATCCGAGTCATCCAGGTGCGCGCCACGATCTCGGGCATCGCCGGCGCCTATCTCGCGCTGGCCGGATGCCTGTCATCCTACCAGTTCGCCTATGTCGGGCCGACCGGCTACAGCTTCGCGCTGTCGGTGCAGATGCTGTTCGGCCTGGTGATCGGCGGCATGCACTCGCCCGCCGGCGCCATCGTCGGCGGGCTGTTCCTGCAGTTCTTTCCCGACCTGCTCGCAGGACTGGGCAAGGGCCTGTCGGGTCTGCTCTATGCGGTGTTGCTGATCGCCGCGATGGTGGCCATGCCAAAAGGCATCGTCGGCACGCTCGCCTTTCTCAATCGACCTTGGCGCCGGACAGCTTCACCAGCTCGCCCCACTTCTGGAACTCGGCCTTGAGATAGGCGACGAAGGATTCTGACGTGTCGGGATGCTACGGCAGAGCATGAGAAGACGCGCCACTGGAGTGGCGCGCCCCCGGCGACGATCAGTAGCCCTTGAACACCGGCGGGCGCTTCTCGACGAAGGCCCGGGCGGCTTCCTTGTGGTCCTCGGTCTCGCCGGTGCGGATCATGCGCGCCGCCTCGGAGTCGAGCGCCTCGGAGAGCGTGCCCTCCTCCGCCACCTTCATGTTCTTCTTCACGTGCCACCAGGCAACCCGGGGTCCGGCCGCGAGCTTCTTGGCGAAGACCATGGTCTCGCTGTCGAGATTGGCATCGTCGATGACGCGGTTGGCCAACCCGAGCTTCTCGATCTGATCGGCGTTCAGGATCTCGGCGGTGAAGTAGAGCTCGCGCGCCTTGGCCGTGCCCACGAGCTTGTGCAGGAAATAATGCGAGCCGAAGTCGCCCGAGAAGCCGACCTTGGCGAACGCCGTCGTCATGCGCGCGCTCTTGCCGGCGAATCGCATGTCGGCGGCCAGCGCCAGCGACAAGCCGGCACCCGCCGCCACGCCATTCACCATCGCGATGGTGGGCTTGCCCATCTCGTGCAGCAGCTCGGATACGTGCATGCGGATGCGGATGTCGTGGACCTTGTCCTCGTAGGTCTTGTCCTGGTCGCGGCCCGCCGCCATCGACTTCACGTCGCCGCCGGCACAGAAAGCCTTGTCGCCCGCGCCTCGCACCACCACGCAGCCGATGTCGCGCGAGCCCGCTGCCTCGTGCAGCGCGTCGGTCAGGCTGTTCATCATGTCGCGCGACAGGGCGTTCATCGCGTCGGGACGGTTGAGCGTGATCTTCATGACGCCGTCTTCGACGGATTTCAGCAGGTGGGACATCGACTTCCTCCGGGATTGCGGATCGGCTGTGTTGCGGCGAATGTTTCCCAAACCACGCGGTCGCGCAACGGCATTCGGTCTTGCGCAGCGGAACGAAAAGACGAGGAAAGCTCATGGCCTACGACACCCTGCTCACCAGCCTCGAGGACGGCGTCATGACCGTCACCCTGAATCGGCCCGACAAGCTCAATGCCTTCAATACGGTGATGAGCAAGGAATTGATCGACTTCTTCCAGGGCGTGAATGCGATGGATGAAGTGCGGGCGGTCGTCGTCACTGGCGCCGGCCGCGCCTTCTGCGCCGGCGCCGACATCTCGGGCGGCAGCGGCGCCTTCCAGGTGTGGAACGACGGCAGCAAGCCGCAGCAGCGGGACGCCCGCGATTCGATCACCTTGGCGATCTTCAACTGCCTGAAGCCGATCGTGGCGGCGATCAACGGTGCCGCCGTCGGCGTCGGCATCACCATGTGCCTGCCCATGGACGTGCGCCTGATGTCGAGCGCAGCGCGCATTGGCTTCGTGTTCAACAAACGCGGTATGGCCATGGAGGCGGGCTCGTGCTGGTTCCTGCCTCGGCTGGTCGGCATGCAGCGCGCCCAGGAGTGGGTGATGACGGCCGAGTTGTTCGGCGCCGAGGAGGCGTTGAAGGGCGGACTGGTGCGGTCAGTGCACGCGCCGGAAGAGCTGCTGCCGGCAGCGCAGGCGCTGGCGAAGAAGTTCGCGGCGTCCACCTCATCGGCCGTCGCGGCCGCCGTCAATCGCCGCCTCATGTGGAGCATGATGGGCGCGCAGGACCCGCTCGATGCGGTGACGCTCGACCTGCAATGCGTCGGCTACCTCGCCGCTGGCGCCGACGCGCAGGAGGGGATCAAGTCGTTCTTCGAGAAGCGCGCGCCCGCCTTCCCGCTCAAGCCCAGCAAGGACATGCCGCCCTTCGGGCCATGGTCGAAGTAACGCTGGGGGCGCGCCACTCCAGTGGCGCGCCCCAGCGCTAAAGGTTTTCCGTCACCAGGTCCCACACGTCGCCGGCGCGGCCGCCGAGCATGGCCTTGGCCGAATAGAGCGCGGTGCCGAAGACCTGCTCGGCGCCGACGAAAGGCGGCATGACCAGCTCCATGCGGCTTGTGACGACGTCGAGCAGTGCCGGGCCGGGCTGGGCGAGCCAGTCCTTCACCGCGGCGTCGAGCTCGGTCGCCTTCTCGACCCGGCGCGCATGGAAGCCGATCGCCTCCGCGACGCGCGAGAAGTCCGGGTTCTGCAGATCCGTGTAGGCGTTCAGCAGGCCCTCGACCTTCATCTCCAATTCGACGAAGCCCAGGGAGCCGTTGTTGAACACCACGATCTTGAGCGGGATCTTCTCCTGGATGGCGGTCAGCAGGTCGCCCATCATCATGGCGAGCCCGCCATCGCCCGACATCGAGATCACCTGCCGGCTGGGAAAGGCGCGCTGCGCGCCGAGCGCCTGCGGCATGGCGTTAGCCATGGTGCCGTGGGTCAGGCTGATCAAGGTGCGGCGCTTGCCGTTCGCCTTGACGTGGCGCAGCAACCAGACCGTGGGCGAGCCGCCGTCGGCGGTGAAGATCGCGTCCTCGGCGGCATGCTGGTCGATCAGGTGGGCGAGATACTGCGGATGGATCTTGCCCTCGTGCGCCGTCGCCCGCTTCTCGAGGGCCGCCAGCGCCTTGTCGTGCCGTGCCACGCAATCGTCGAGGAATCCGCGCTCGCTGCGCGCCGTCACCTTGGGCAGCAGCGCCGCCACTGTCGCCTTGATGTCACCGACCACACCCAGCTCGACCGGATGCCGTCGCCCGAGATGCGTCGGATCGATGTCGACCTGCACGATGCGCGCGTCCTCGGGATAGAACTGACGCCAGGCGAAGTCACAGCCCAGCAACAGCAGCGTTTCGCAGGTCCTGATCGTGTGATAGCCGCCCGCCGTGCCCAGCATGCCGGTCATGCCGACATTGCAGGGATTGTCGTACTCGATGAAGTCCTTGGCGCGCGACGTATGGGCGACCGGCGCCTTTAGCTTCTCGGCCAGCGCCACGATCTCGTCGTGCGCACCTTGGCAGCCCGAGCCGCCATAGATCGCGATATTCTTGCCCTCACTCAGGATCCAGGCGATGCGGTCGAGCTCGGCATCGGACGGCCGCAGGACCGGAGTCGCGCGATGCACCGTGAAGGCCGGCTCCGCCGGCGCCGTCGCCTTGGAGATATCGACCGGCACGATCAACACGGCCACGCCGCGCCTGGCCAACGCCGCCTGGCAGGCCATCGCCACCTTGCGTCGTGCCTGCGCCGGCGAGCGGATCTCGGAGCAGAAGACGCTGCAGGCGCGATAGACCTGCTCGAAGTCGACCTCCTGCGGAAAGTCGAAGTCGCGCTCCTCCGAGGTGATCTGGCTCGCGATCAGCACCACGGGCGCACGGTTGCGATGCGATTCGAACAGCCCGTTGATGAAATGCAGGCTGCCCGGCCCGCAGGAGCCTGCGCAGGCCGTCAGCTCGCCTGTCAGCAGCGCCTCGGCGCCGGCCGCGAAGCCACCTGCCTCTTCGTGCCGCGCATGCACCCACTGGATCTTGCTGCGGCGGATCGCGTCGGTGACGTAGTTCAGCGTATCGCCCGGCACGCCCCAGCAATGCTTCACGCCGGCGGCCTCGAGGGTCTCGACGATCACTTCGGCGACGGTCTGGCTCATGACGGTTCCCTCCAATGGCATGGCCACTCTGCCACGATGTGTGGGCTTCTGCGAAATTGTCCGCTTGGAAGGCGGCATCGACGGGCGTCTAATGGTGTCTCGCGGAGGTTGCCCTGATGTCGCCCGACTCTGTCACCGCTACGCGTCCTGCCGATTCCCGTTACGCCGCGCTGGAAGAGCGCATCATGGCCCGCGACCAGAAGGGCGCGAGCGAGATCTATTACGGGCTGGTCCGCGACGGCCGGCCGATCACCGAGATGCTGCGCGAAGCCGTGCGCATCCATGCTCCCTATACCCACGTGCCTTATCACGAGCGCATGGACGACGGGTACGTGAACTTCGTGAACAACGACCACTGCCTCCTGAGCGCACGGGCCAGCCTGAACCTGTCGAAGATGCTGCCGGGCACGGCGTCCGGCCTGCCGTTGGCGCAGACCATCTGGTACATCCCGACCGGCCTCGACATCTGGAACCAGAAGATCGCCAAGGCGCCTGGCCACTATTCACGCGGCTTCCAGATGCCCGACGGGCCGCCGCCCGCGCCTATCGTGCACTGGCCCGACCAGGCGCCGCTCGCGCTGGACGGCCCGCTGAAGCAGCGGCTTGGGCAATGGATGACGCTGGTCCATCGCGGCAACGTCGTCGACGCCTATCGCGTGTTCCTCGGCCTGATGCAGAATCCGGCCGAACGCCGCGCCGCGCTGGCCGAGCTCTGCTTCGCCGGCCTGATCGACGTGCAGGACCGCTCCTTCCAGAACCGCTCCTACACGACCGGCCACAAATCCTTCCGCGCCCGCGCCACCGTCGAGCTGGGCGACGCGATCGGCTGGGACGACGCGCACGACGTGCTCTATGCCGGCGCGCTCGACATCGCCGTCGGCCCGCGCTGGTACTCGCTCTATGAAGTCGCCTGCAACGCCATCACCGTCTATCTCGAAGGCCAGACGCTGCACGCCGTGCCCTACGGCGGCACCACCGAGCAGGAACGCGCCATCCTGGCCAACAACAAGGCGCCGCTCGATGCCCGCGAGACCGAGGCGCTGATCGAGGTCATCGTTCGCGAGCCCGAGCCCGCCTATCTGTCTCACCTCACGGAACTCCTGAAAGCCGGCAAGAGCCCGCGCGCCCTTCTCGACGCCATCCAGGTCGGCGCCGCCACGGTCGCTCTGGAGACCCACGGCGAGCTCAACTTCTCCCTGCCGCAGCACTGCTACGAGTACGTCAACACGCAGGGCTGGTTCTGGGACACGTTCGAGCATCCGCAGCGGCTAAAACTGCTCTATCTCGCCGCCGCCTACCTCAACCAGAATGCCTGGCACCAGAAGCTGACCGGCGACCTCACGCCGCCGCGCATCGAGACGCAATCGGTCCGCGGCCTCGACGCCGAGGCGGTCGCAAGTCGCGTCGAGGCGGCCTGCGTCGCGCTCGATTCGCCCAAGGCGCTGGGCTGGATCCAGGCCGCGCTCGATTCCGGCCTCGACACCGCGCCGCTGGTGCGCGCGATCGCCATGGCCTGCTCGCGACTCGGCAACGACCCGCACAACCAGGAGATCGCGCTGTGCATGGTCGAGGACTTCGGCAAGAACAGGAACCCGCTCAGGGCTCGGCTGCTGCTGGCCGCAGCCCATCACACCGCGCGCCATCGCAAGTACGGCGATCCGCTGGATTGCAGCCGCCGCTTCGGCAAGGCCCTGGGCATCGCCGCACTCGGCTGACATTGACATGTTCCGGCGGCGCGGCGCATGCTCGCCGCGTTGCAGTAGGGCGCATCGGTCGAGGCCGAAGGGGCTATGCCCACCTACGTCATCCGACCCACGAATGCGCCCATGCCGAATCTCGAGAATCTCCGCAAGCAGGCCAAGCTCTATGTGCGCTGGCACCGCGACGGCTACTACCCCGTCGCGGCCCAGATCCGGGCGGTACTGCCGCGTTTCAGGGACCTGACCGACCGGCAGGTCCTCGAGCGCGAGTTCCGCCTCGGTGACGCCCAGGAGCTGGTGGCCCGCCAATCGGGCTTCGAGAGCTGGCAGGCGCTCAAAGCAGGAGTGCAAGCCATGCCCGCCATCGCCAGGACGACCACGACCGCAACACCCGAACTCACCGAGGTCGAGGCCCAGCTTTTCGTCGCCAACATCAAGGCCTCATGCGACTTCTTCACGGGGAAGCTCGGCTTCACCATTGTCTTCGTCTATGGCGAGCCGCCGTTCTACGGACAGGTCAAGCGTGGCCAGGCGCGGCTCAATCTCCGGATGGTTTGCGAGCCGGTGTTCGTGGGCGACATCCGCGAACGCGAGCAGCTTCTCGCCGCCTCGATGACCGTCGACAGCGCCGCCGAGATCCGCCAGCTCTTCGTCGACTATCAGGCGGCCGGCGTCGACATCTTCCAGCCGCTGAAGCAGGAGCCGTGGGGCGCGCGCACCTTCATCGTGCGCGATCCCGACGGCAACTTGCTGCTGTTCGCCGGGCCGGCGACCTAGCTTCACGCTCTTCCGCGGCGCGGTCGATCTCGATGGTCATGACCCGGCATAGTAGTTAGCCTTCGCGCCATGTCCTACGTCTTCGACCTCGGCAATCCGGCGACCAACGCCAATCCGTTCCCGGAATTCGCGCGCCTGCGCACCGAGGATCCGGTGCACTGGTCGCCGGCGATGAAGGCGTGGATCATCACGCGCTATGCCGATGTGAAGCAGGTGGCGCTGAACAACCGGCAGATCTCGGCCGACCGGCTGACGCCCTTCTTCAAGTCCAATCCCGAGTATCAGAAGGGCTCCATCGAGAGCCTGGTGCGCTACCTCAACCACTGGATGGTGTTCCGCGATCCGCCGGACCACACCCGCCTGCGCCGCCTGTTCACCAAGGCTTTCACGCCGACCGCGGTCTCCAACCTCACGCCCAACATCGAGGACATCGTCGCCCACCTGATCGACGGCATGCAGGCCAAGGCCGAGCGCAGCGAGCCGGTCGACTTCATCGCCGACTTCGCCTATCCCCTGCCCGCCTCGGTGATCATGGATCTCCTGGGCGTTCCGCGCGCCGACCTCGAACGCGTGAAGGTGTGGTCCGACGACATCGCGCTGTTCATCGGCACCGCCCAGGTGGCGGGCAACAAGTACCTGCGCGCCGAGACCGGCGCCAAGGCGATGTCGGGCTACTTCCGCGAGCTGGTCGAGGCGCGCACGGCCGCACCGACCGGCGACATGATCAGCCAGCTCGTGCTGGCGCGCGACGATCGCGACGCGCTCTCGACCGACGAGATCATCGGCACCTGCATCCTGCTGCTGTTCGCCGGCCACGAGACCACGACCAACCTCATTGGCAACGGCTTCCTCTACTCGATGAAGAATCGGAGCCAATGGGAGCGCCTGGTCGCCGATCCGGCGATGGCCGGTAGCGCGATCGAGGAATGGCTGCGCTACGACGGCCCGTCGGGCGCGTTCGCCCGCGTCGCCGCCGCCGACCTCGAGATGGGCGACCGCACAATCCGCGAAGGCCAGCGCGTCTTTGCCTTCATGAACTCGGCCAACCGCGATCCCGAGGCGTTCGACGATCCCGAGCGCTTCGACATCGGCCGCGCGCAGAATCCGCACATGACCTTCGGCCACGGCATCCACTTTTGCCTCGGTGCGCCGCTGGCGCGGCTGGAATCGGAGATCGCCGCCGCCCGGCTGGCCCAGCGCCTGCCGCAGATCCAGCTCGAGGGCGGCGAGCCGGAGTGGCACGATTCCCTGATCCTGCGCGGCGTGAAGTCGTTGCCGGTGCAGCTATGAAAGCGATGATCTGCCGCCAATGGGGCGGGCCCGAGGACCTGAAGCTCGAAGACGTCGAGCCGGCGGCGCTCGAGCCCGGTCAGGTGCGTATCCGCATCAAGGCCGCGGGCGTGAGCTTCGCCACCACCCTGGTGATCGCAGGCAAGTACCAGCGCCGGCCGCCCTTCCCCTTCGCGCCGGGCACCGAAGTTTCGGGCGTGGTGACCGAGGCAGCGCCGGGCTGCAAGCGACTGAAGGTCGGCGACGAGGTCGTGGCCGTGCTCGACTGGGGCGGCCTCGCCGAAGAGGCCGTGGCGCACGAGGTCAA
Organism: Reyranella sp.; assembly: GCA_019750135.1. Taxonomy (GTDB): domain Bacteria; phylum Pseudomonadota; class Alphaproteobacteria; order Reyranellales; family Reyranellaceae; genus Reyranella. The sequence goes on from JAIEOV010000071.1 coordinate 27,973, forward strand.
TGTCTTCCCCAAGCCGAAGACCGTCGGCTTCGTCGAGGCGATCCAGCTCGCGATCTCCTACCCGACCTCGGGCGGCGCGCTCACCTGGCCGATGGCGCTCGACGTGCAGAAGGGCCAGACGCTGCTTGTGCACGCGGCGGCAGGCGGCGTCGGCATGGCGGCCGTCGAGATCGGCAAGATTTTAGGCGCCACCGTGATCGCGACCGCCGGCGGCGCGCGCAAGACGGCCTTCGCCAAGGCGCGCGGCGCCGACCACGTAATCGACTACACCAGCCAGGATTTCCGCGACGAGGTGCTGACGCTGACCGGCGGGCGCGGCGTCGACCGGGTCTACGACCCGGTGGGCGGCGACGTGTTCACCCAGTCGCTGCGCTGCATGGCGGTCGAATCGCGCATCTGCCCGATCGGCTTTGCCGGCGGTACCATCCCGCAGATCCCGGCCAACATCCTGCTGGTCAAGACCATCGCCGTGACCGGCTTCAACTACGGCTACTATGTCGGCTGGAGCCCGTACGATGCACGCTTCGAGCAGGGCGACCGCACCTTCGCCTTGATGGAACGCATCCGCGGCTGGTGCGAGGCCGGGCTATGCCGGCCGCACGTCGACCGCACCTTCCGCCTCGATCAGGCGGCCGAAGCGATGCGCGCCCTGCTCGAGCGCTCGGTCACCGGACGCGTGGCGATCGTCATTTAGCTCGGGCGCTGCTTCAGGAAGGCGGCCCGTTCCGTGGGCGATTCGATGTGGGTCGCCAACGCCTGCCACAGGAGCTCGACCGACGAGGCATTGACGGCCGCACGGCGCACGAGCACTCGAGCGATAGGTCCCATGAACTGGGTCAATGCCGCCTGGGCCCGCTCGAGCTCCTGCTCGGGCAGGCTGACGCTGCCGCCGGTGCGGCGGCCGCTGCTATCGCTGAGCTGCGGACCTCCCGCCGGCGGTGCGGGCGACCGGATCCGCGCCAGTGACGACGTCTCGCGCAGGAAGCGCTCGCGGTCGGCTTCGACAGGCACCGATTGCGCAAGCTCCGCCACGAGGTCGGCGGCGGAGCGGCCGCGCCCGGCGACCGTCTGCACCAGGACGCGCGCGACCGGACCGACATAGGTCCGGAGCTTCTCCTCCACTGTCTTCAGCAGCGCCGGATCGAGCGACGATTGCGTCCTGCGGCCCGCCGAGTCCTCGCGCGGCACGCGCGGCGATGCGACCACCGTCGTGACCCTGGCCTCGGACGCAATGCGCGTGCTGTCGGGCCCGACCTCCTTCAGCACCTGGCGCAAGGCCTCGGCCATGTCGGTGCCGGTGTCGAAGCGGTCGGCCGGATGCTTGCCCATGGCCCGCTCGAGCACCAGCTGCAGGCGCGGCGCGGCGTTGCGCACGTGCGCCGGCAGGAGCGGCAGGTTGTCGTTCTGTATGCGGCGACTGACCTCGGTCACGTTGCGCCCCTGGAAGGCCCGTTGGCCGGCGACCATCTCGAACAGCGTGGCGCCGGCCGAGAAGATATCGGACCGGCCGTCGACGACGTCGTCGCCGCGACACTGCTCGGGCGACATGTAGGACGGCGTGCCGATCGTCGAGAAGATGGTGGTCGTCTCCACGTTCATCAGCTTGGAGATGCCGAAGTCGCCCACCTTCACCCGCTGGTCGGCCGTCAGCATGATGTTGCCGGGCTTGATGTCCTGGTGGATCACGCCCTGCTCGTGCGCGCTGGTCAGCGCATCGAGGACCTGCAGCATGACGGCGATGGCGTCCGGAACGTCCATGACCGGCGCTTCGTCGAGCAGCTGCCGCAGGCTGCGCCCGGAGACGAACTCCATCGCGAGATACGGCTGCTCCTCGTGCAGCGCGAAGTCATAGACCGCAACGATGTTGGGATGCGCGCAGCGGGCGGCCGCCTCGGCCTCGCGGCGGAAGCGCTTGATGTAGTCGGCGCGATCGGCGCCGCTCATCAGCTTGGTCGAGATCAGCTTGATGGCGACGGTGCGGCGCAGGACGGGATCGTGCGCCCTGTAGATCTGGCCCATGCCGCCAACGCCGACCAGCTCCTCGACGACGTAGCGGCCGATGTTGGGCGGGAGCGGTTCCATGGCTACCGTTCCCGCGGGACACCGATCATGTGCCCTCCAGCATCCTCATGGCATTCTGAAGGCTGCGATGCATGAGGTTGAACGATCGACCCAACGAGGAGATCTCGTCGCTTCCCTTGACCGGATATTCCTGGACGTCGGTCTTGCCGGCACTGACATCGCGCGCGAGCGCAGTGATCTCCTGGATCGGCTTCAGGATGACGAAGTGCATCAGGACGTTCAGGATCACCAGCATCACCACGAACACCGCGCTCAGCGACCCGACGAAGGCCAGCAGCGAGCGGTTGGCGCGATTGAGCGCGACGCTCATCGGCACCGACACGATCTGCGCCCCGATCACGTCGTTCAGCTGCCAGCCGAAGCCGTTGCTGTTGCCATAGAGGTCGATCATGGTCGGCGGCGCCGCCGCCGGGGTCGAATGGCAGGCCAGGCAGGCCTTGTCGGTGAGGCGGAACGGACGCGCGAAGGTCAGGAACGGACCCGTCGCCGTGTCGCGAAGGCCGACGAACTCGGCGAGCTTGGGATCGTTCTTGAAGGCATGGATGACGTCCGATTCCCAGTTGGTGGCGCGGTCGGCCGGATTGGTCGGATTGAGCGCCGCCTCCTTGTAGGAATAGTCGGGGAAATCCTTTTGCAGCTGATGCAGCACCGTCTGCGCCGAGTAAGACGGCACCGAATGGGGCAGGAAGCGCACGGCGAGCTGGTCGACGATGAGCGGCCGGATCTCGTTCTGGGTGTAGCCGCGCACGGCCGTGCCGCTGCGCATGATGAGGTTCGCCTCGTTCAGCATCTGCCGCCTGGCTTCCTCGATCGTGATCTCGCGGGCGAGGAAGGTCGCGACCGCGAGCCCGATCAGGAAAGCGCTGATCATGACCAGATTGAATTTCGTCCGGAGGCCCACGGCATCCACCCCTTGTCCTGATACTCAGTGTCCCGTGCTCAACGCACGCTGTTGACGAGCTTCGTCGCTTGTTCGCCGGTGAGACGTCCCGTCATCTCAGCCTTGACCTCGAATTGGTAGCGACGGATGGCAGCCCGAGTTTCCGGCCCAAAGGTGGCGTCTATGCGGCCGGAGTAATATCCCAGGGTGGCCAGGGCCACCTGAACCTGCCGCCGCTCCTGATCGGACATGCGATCCTCATCCATCATCACCTGCTGCGGCGGCGGTGGCGGCGCCGGGGCGGCCGGGGGCGGACTCGGAGTTGGGGCCGGCGGGGGCGGTGCCACGGCCACCGGCGGAGCCGGCGGAGGAGCGGGAGGCGGCGGTGGCTTGCCGCCGACCAGGAACGCGGGCTTGCCGGTTGCGGCAACTAAGAAGGCCGAGCCGGCGCCGCCTTTGGCGAGGTCCGCCCGCATGCCGGCCACGAACTTTTCGAGACTGACCTCCTCGCCCGTGAGCTGGCCGCGCAAGGCCTGCGCCGTCGCGGTCGGCCCGGGTGCTGCGGCATCGTTGTTGACGCCGACGACGGCGAAGCTGCCCGGCTGGATCTGCTCGCCCAGCTTGGCGAGGCCGGTCGCCTGGGTCTCCGGTGGCTGGAAGCCGTCGATGATGACGACACCCGCGCTGTCGCCGACGCGGGCCAGGCTGTCGACCAGGCTCTTGGCGATCATGCCCTGGGTCAGGACGTCGTTGTCGCGCGTGATGTTCGCGGCGGCCGGCAGCAGGAACGGCCGGCCGTTGAACTCCCGTGCGTAGCCGCAATAGTACAGCACAGCCACCGACGGCGGCGTCGCCGCGGTGCGCTTGGCCAAGGCGCCGATGGCGGCGTCGAACTCGCCGCGACGCACGTCGTTGCGCTCGACCACCTCGAAGCCCTTGGCCTTCAGACTGTCGCGCACCAGTGCGGCCGAAGCGGTGCAGCGCGGCAGCGGCGGCAGGTCGGCATACTGGGCGTTGGAGATGATGAGGGCGGTTCGTAGGGGCTGGGACTGAGCCGAGCTGGTGTTCCAACAGAGGCCGGCGAAGCCAGCCAGAACCGTGACGAGACAAGCGCGCATCAGGCGTAACCCATCAGTCTGTCGGGTGGCTCCCGACGCCGCACAACTCGTGCAGTCAGTTTCACCCGTTCCCCCTGCCAAGGCAATAGCGAGCGCCCCGCCAGGGGTTGGGTAGGTAGCCCATTTTTTTCGACGGCAATGTGAGTTTGCGCACCGCCACGGATCAACTCTCCGGCATGAGGCGTGCGCCAGCCGTACCGATTGTGCGCGAGGCGACATCGTTCGCCCGCGCCACAACCACTGAACTCAGTAGGGTTCGATCGTCCGCTTGCGGCTGGCGCGCGGCGGGACCGGCGGCAGGGTGGCCAGGGTGTTCAGCAGAATCCGCCGCGTGTCGGCGGGATCGACGACGTCGTCGTAGCCGAAGCGGCCGGCAACTTCCAAGGCGGTGTTGTAGTCCTTGAGCTCCTCGGTGCGCTGGCGATGGACCGTCGCGCGCTCGCCGGGATCCTCGATGCCCTCGAGTTCCTTGCGGTAGATGATGGCGGCGGCGCCGTCGAGGCCCATGCCGCCGAACTCCGCGGTCGGCCAGGCCAGCAGGATCGACGGCTCGAACGGCCGCGACCCCATGATGTAGTAGCCGAGGCCGTAGGCCTTGCGCAGGACGACCGTCATCACCGGGATGGTCGCATTGGCCATGGCGGCGAGAAGCCGCGCGCTGCGGCGCACCAGCCCGGTCTTCTCGATCTCGGGCCCGACCATCAGGCCGGGCGTATCGCAGAGGACCAGCAGCGGGATGTCGAAGGCGTCGCAGATCTGGACGAAGCGCGCGGCCTTCTCGCAGGCCGGGCCGTCCATGGCGCCGGCGAGGAACATCGGCTGGTTGGCGATCACGCCCACGGTGCGGCCACCCAGCCGCGCCAGCGCCGTCACCATGGCGCGGCCGAAGCCGGCGCGCAGCTCCTGCACGCTGCCGACATCGGCCAATCCCTGGATGACGCGGCGCACGTCGTAGGCGCGGCGCGGATTGTCGGGCACCATGCTGCGCAAGCGCATCTGGTCCGGCGCCTCGCCCGACGGAAGCGGCGGGCCAAAATAGGCGAGATAGCGCTTGGCCGCGGAAACCGCCTCGGCCTCGTCCTCGACCAGGATGTCGATCGCACCCGAGGCGAAATGAACCTCGGCCGGGCCGATCTGCTCGGGCGTCAACTTGAGGCTGAGTGCTGCCTCCACGAGCGGCGGTCCGGCCATGCCCATGGTGCTGTCGCGCGTCGCGATCAGCGCATCGCACATGCCGGCGAGGTTCGCGTGCCCCGCGAAGGCGCGGCCCGGCAGGATGCCGACGGTCGGCACCAGCCCCGACAGGCGCGCGAAGACGACGAAGGTCATGGACGAGCCGCGGCCTTCGGCCTTCATGTCGTGCGGCCGGGCGCCGCCGCCGTCGAGCCAGCATACGACCGGCAGGCGATGCTGCTGGGCGTGGCCGAACATGCGGCTGATCTTGGCGTGGTTGTTGGAACTCTGCGTGCCGGCATAGACCGTGTAGTCGTAGGCGACGATGTCGACGGCACGGCCCTCGACCTGCGCCGTGCCCATGACCAGCCCGTCCGCCGCGCCCTGCATGCTGGCGATGGCCGGCCGCGCCAGCCCGCCATACTCGACGAAGCTGCCGGCGTCGGTGAGCGCAGCGACACCCTCGCGCACCGTCCAGCGCTTGCGCTTGCGCTGGCGCGCGACGGCGTCGGGACGCGCCGCATCCTGAAGCGCCTGGTGTGCCGCCGTTACGTCCTCGAGGGTGACGCGCGGCTTTGGCGCGGACGAGCCGTCGTCCGCCATCACTCGGCCTTGATGCCAGCGGCTTCGATGACCGCACGGAAGGTCTTACGGTTCTCCTGCATCGTCTTGGTGAGCGTCGCGGCGTCCGTGTAAGCGGGCACCATGCCGTTATCGAGCAGGCGGCGACTCACCTCGGGATCCTCGACGGCGGCCTTGAGCGCCTGCTCCCAACGCTTGATCACCGCCGCCGGCAGGCCAACGGGCCCGCACAGGCCGAACCAGGCATAGGTCTCGAAGCCGGGCACGACGTCGGAGATCATCGGCGCGTCGGGGAAGAAGCGCTTGCCCAGCGGATCGCCCAGCGAGATCAGGCGCAACGTGCCCTGGCGGATATGCGGGATCGTATCGCCGAGATTGGTGATCGAGAAATCGGTCTGACCGCTGGCCAGGTCCTGGATTGCCGCCTGCGAGCCGCGATAGGGCACGTGGGTCATCTTGGTGCCGGTCTTCTGCGCCAGCAGCTCGCCCGACAGGTGCTGCACCGAGCCGACGCCGGGGCTGGCATAGGTCACCTTGCCGGGGTTGGCGCGCGCCGCATCGATGATGTCCTGCGTGGTCTTGAACTTGCTGTCCTTGCCGACGACCAGGCCGAAGGTCGAGCGCAGCATCTGGCCGACCGCCACCAGGTCGGTCGCCGGGTTCACCGCGAGCTTGGTGCCGGGCAGCTCGGTGATGATCGTCGTGTTGCCGGTCGTGCAGTAGAGAATGCTGGTGCCGTCGGTCGGGCCGCGGGCGATCATTTCCGCGGCGATCATGCCGTTGGCGCCGGTCTTGTTCTCGACAACGACACGTTGGCCCAGCTCCTTGCTCGCCACCTCGGCGAGCAGACGTGCCGCGAGGTCGCCCGAGCCGCCGGGGGCGAAACCGAAGACCAGGCGGATCGGCTTGTCGGAGAGCGGCGGTTGTTGCTGCGCCATGGTCGCCGTCGCGGTCGTCGCCATCAGCGCCAGGCCCACGGCCTTGGCGAGCAGTCGTGTCTTCATCGCGTTTCCCTTCCTCGCTTCCTTGGCCGACAAGCTAACACTTGCTTGCTTGTTGACAAGCAAGTGTTACGGTCGATGCATGACAGCAATCTCGACCCACGAAACGACACGCGAGTCAGCCAGGCGATCGCAGGCCGCTCGCCGGCGCGAATCGGACCGGCGCATGCTGGCTGCGGCCGCCAGCTTGATCGCCCGCCATGGCGTCGCCGGCACCACGCTGGCCGAAGTCGGTATCGAGGCAGGCTACAGCCGCGGCCTGCCCGTCGAGCGCTACGGCAGCAAGCTCGGCCTGATCACCGCCCTGCTCGAAGCCACCGAGCATTGGTTCGAGAGGCACCTGCAAGAGGTGCTGGCCGGCAAGAGCGGCCTCAAGGCGCTCGAACGGCGCCTGGAAGCCCACATGGGCAGCGTCGATCGCAGCCTGGAGGCGACGGCGGCGCTCTATGCCATCTACACGGAATCCCACTCAGTCATGCCCGAGTTCAAGGACGCGGTCGCCGCGTTCACGGCGCGCTGGGCCGCCGGCCTGGTGGCGCACATGCGCGAGGGCCAGGCGAGCGGCGAGATCCGAGCGAACCTGGACTGTGCCGCCGAGGCCCGATTCCTGCTCGCGGCCATGCGCGGGCTGATGATCCAGTACCTGATGGATCGCTCGACTGGCGATCTGGCGCGCGGCAAGAAGATCCTGCGCGCCCATTGCCGCGGCTACCGGACCTAGTTTCCTCGACGCCGTGGTTTTGACCCATCGAAGCCAATTCTCCGGGAGGGCCGCGAGTGGTGCTGCACTGCTGTCAGCGGTGCGAGAGGTTTGCGAGGTTCGCGAGGTTTCCGCGAGAGAGCCTGGTAGCGCTTCACGATCTCACCCCCTATCCGTTGGGCCTCATTGCTTGCGCTACCGGAATCCCCTGAGCCGGAGAGCCGGAGCCTTGGCTTGGCCCGCCCGGACAAGCGGTCGGACGGGCCGCGCGCACGTCTGGCACGGCCTTTTGGTTTCGGATCAACAACGCAAAGAGCAGAAGCGCGGGGGATGCCGTGCCCTTGGTCGACAGGATATGACTCAAGTAGATTCTTGTCAAAAACTGAGGTCAGCACCGGCCAATTTCGTTTTCGCGACTTTTGAGGCTCCGTAGAGGGCCACGTATCGCGGATCGACCGAGCAACCACGCCACTCCTTGTGTTGCCGGAACAGAGTGCGAGCACTGCTTTCAACGCGCCTTCAAAACCTCTGTGACGAGCTACTGGAGCGGAACTCGGCTCTCACGGATCGCGCTTGGCACCGCGCATGAAGGCCGCCAGCGGCATCGCCGCCAGGGCGGCGAACGCCATCAGGTAGAAGGCGTTGAGATAGCCGATCATCGCCGCCTGCCGCAGGATCTCGTTCGACAGGGTCTGCAGGCTGGCGGCGCCGTCCAGGCTCCATTGCGACGGCAGGCCGGGCATCACCAGCGACTTGTTGTAGGGCGTGATGTACTCGGTCATGCGCGAATAGTTCGAAGCGGTCGAGCGGCTGACGACCAGCACGGCCACGGAGATGAACAGGCTGGAGCCGAAGTTGCGCATCAGGGTGAAGACGGCGGAACCCTCCGTCACCTGGCGCGGCGGCAGGGTAGAGAACGCCATCACGGTCATCGGCGTGAAGGCCACCGATTGGCCGAAGCCGAGAAGGAAGTTGCCCCAGAATACGTCGCTTTCGGTCAGGTTGATGTTCCAGTGCGCCATCCAGAAGCCCGCCATCGCCTGGATGCCCATGCCGCCGACGATCGCCAGGCGCGGAGCGATGCGGGTGAGCTGGACGACCACCAGGAAGGCCGCCCAATTGCCCATGCCGCGGGCGGCGATCAGCATGGCGATGGCGTTGTCGGGATAGCCGCGCAGATCGTGCAGCAGGGTCGGGAAGAGCACGATGCTGGTGAAGTTCAGCATCCCCATGATCAGGGCGAGCAGGATACCGATGGTGAAGTTGCGATCGAGCAGCAGGCGCGGATTGACGAACGGCTCGGCCACCGTCAGGCAATGCACGACGAAGATCCAGAGCGCCAGCGCGCCGGTGAAGGCGTAGAGCACCATCTCCGTCGATTCGAACCAGTCGAGGCGATGGCCGCGGTCGAAGATCAGCTGGGCGCAGGTGATGGCGACGGACAACGCGATGAAGCCGGTCCAGTCGAACTTCACCGGGCTCTTGGCCGTGTAGTCGCGCAGGGCGAACCAGATGCAGGTCAGCGCGCAGAGGCCGGGCGGCACGATGATGAAGAAGGCGGCGCGCCAGTCGTAGGCCTCGCTCGCGATGCTGCCGACGATCGGGCCGAGCACCGGACCGAACACCGCTCCGATGCCCCACATGACGATGGCGGCGGGCTGCAGATGCTTGGGGAAGGTCGCGAGCAGGATGGCCTGGCCGAGCGGCATGATCGGCGCGCCGAACGCTCCCTGCCCGACCCGCGCCAGGATCAGTGTCTCCAGGCTGCCGGCGAAGCCGCACAGCAGCGAGGTGATGGTGAAGCCAAGCACGGTGAAGAACATCAGGTTGCGCCAGCCCAGCCGGCTGGCCAGCCATCCCGTCATCGGCGTGGCGACGGCGGTGGCCACCAGGTTGAGCGTGATCACCCAGGAGATCTCCTCCTGCGTCGCCGACAGGTTGCCGCGCATCTGCGGCAGCACCAGGTTGGCGATGGTGATGGTCATGCCGAACAGCATGTTGGCGAGCTGGACCATCAACAGGATGAGCCACTGCCGCCCGCTGATCGTGAATAGGCCGCCTTTGTCCTCGGCGACGACGCTCGTCATTCCCCACGATCTTCGTTGTTCTTGCCGCGATCATTCGGCAAGACGCCGCCGAATGACAGGATAAACGCGTGCTGCGTTGCAACAATCGGCTCAGAGGCCGAGGCGATAGACCTTTGACGCCGTGCCGCTGAACAGGCTCTTCTTCTCGGCGGCACTTGCGCCCGCGGCGAGCCGCTTGCAGGCGTTCCAGTACACGCCGTAGCCGTACGAGCCCTTGTCGACAGGGAAATTGCTCTCGAACATCGCGCGGTCGGCGCCGAAGGCTTCCAGACAAGTCTCGACGTAAGGCCGCCACAACGACGCGAGCTTCTCGGAGCTCGGCGCGTGCTCGCCCTCATGCACGTCGAAACCGAGCAGCCGCATGCCGAGACCGCCCAGCTTCACGTGGACGTTGTGACACGAAGCAATCTCCCAGATGCTCTTGTTCCACGCCGCGAACACCTCGTCGCGCTTGCCCTTGTAGCGGCCGAGCCCGATCGGGCCGCCGACATGGTTGAGCACGATCGTCGTGCCGGGAAAGGCGCGCGCCAGATCGAGCACGTCGCCGAGCTGCGTGTGATAGACCCAGGCGTCGAAGCTCAGCCCCAGCGGCGCGAGCTGGGCAAAACCCTCGCGCACTTTCGCGTCGAGCAGCAGGCCTTCCGGCCGCACGGCCGTGGCGCCCCATTGCGTCTGGTCCGGATGGGTCGAGGCGATGAAGCGGATGCCGCGGAAGCGACCGCCGCCCGCCACGATCATCGCCTCCAGGACCTCGCGCACGCGCGCGCCCAGCGGCAGGTCGGCATGGCCGACGATTCCGGCGCAGACGCGCGGCGTGCCGTAGCCGCCGCTGGCGCTCATGGCCGCCACGCCGTTGGCGAACTCGATCTCGCCCACCGGGCGCATCTCGGCCGGCCCGTCGGCCCGGTACATCGACAGCCATTCCAGATAGACGGTGGCGATGACGTTGTGGCCGCCTTCGGCGATGTCCTTCAGCAGGTCCGGCAGCAGGTACGTGCCGCTTTCCGGACGATCGATCAGGTGGTGGTGCGGATCGACGATCGGCAGCTCGGCCTCGAGTGCCGCCTCGCGGCTCTTGGCCAGCCAGTCGGGCCGCACCGCGAGGTGCGAGCTGATTGCGGTCGGTGCAGTCGACGACATCTTCCCCTCCCCAGCTAACGTCCGAACTTGCCTGTCAGCGTCGCCTTCTCGAGGGTGTTGAAGTGGAGCTGGAAGCCGACGATGGCGGCCGACGTGTCGGCGTTGACCGGCAAGGCGTCCTGCTTCACGGCGAACACGGTGAAGATGTAGCGGTGCGGGCCGTGGCCCTCCGGCGGGCACGGTCCGCCATAGCCCGGCGCGCCGAAATCGGTGCGGGTCTGCAGCGCGCCCTTGGGCAGCAGGCCGGCCCTGGGACTGCCGGCATCGAGCTTGAGCTCGGTCGTGTCCGCCGGAATGTTGACCACCACCCAGTGCCAGAAGCCGCTGCCGGTCGGCGCGTCGGGATCGAAGCAGGTGACGGCAAAGCTCTTGGTCCCCGCCGGCACGCCCGACCACGCAAGATGCGGCGACTTGTTGCCGCCGCCGCAGCCGAAGCCGTAATCGGCCGACAGGATGTGGTCCATCTCGAGGGTCTCGCCCTCCTTGAAGCTGCTGCTGCTGAGCGTGAGCGCCACGGTCGCCTCCCGGATCGTCAGTGCGGAATCGCGGCCGCGAGTGGATCAGCTTGCCGATCCCATTGCAAAAAAATTCCTACCGGCCAACGTACCTAGCGATATCGGCGCTGGCCTTGCGTCGCACCAGCTCGTCGGCGACAGCCGAGGAAACGCAGATCTTGTTGACCGGGTTCAGCACGGTGCCGAGCGACTTGGCGATCACCAGCGCGACCGGGATGCCGACGATGCTGAGGCAGAACAAGAAGACCTGGATGGCATTCAGCACGACGAACACCAGCCCGAACGGAAGGTAGAGGATCATGATGACGGTCGAGTAGGCCTGCCACGCCGGGTTCTGCTCGACCTTCAATTCCGCCTTGCTGACCATTGCCTGTCCGAAGGGTGCCAGCAGGAACTTGCCGAACTCCATCAGGCCGAGCCCGATCGGCGCGGGCAGGACCAGGATCGTGAGCAACAGCCCCAGCAGCCAGTAGAACGCCGCCGTCAGGAACCCGAAGAAGGGGAAATGCCACAGGATGTTTCCGAGCGTCCGCATCGATCTTTCCCCGCTACAGTCCCTGCCCGCCCGCCACGGAGATGACCTGGCCGGTGACCCACGAGGCCAGCGGCGACGCCAGGAACAGCGCCACGTTGGCGACCTCCTCGGCGTGGCCCATGCGACCGAAGGGGATCGACGCCAGCACGTCGTCATAGAACTTGGGATTGCGGGCCTTGACGCCGTCCCACACGCCGCCGGGAAACTCGATCGAGCCCGGCGCAATGCAGTTCACGCGCACGCGGTCCTTGGCATACAGGGCGGCCTGGGTGACCGTGTAGTGCATCACCGCGGCCTTGATGGCGCCGTAGGGCGGCTGGCGCGTCGCCGGATGCAGGGCCGAGATCGAGGAGATGTTCACCACGCTGCCCTGGACCTGCTTCAGCGCCGGATAGGCTTCCTGCGTGGCATGCACGATCGCCATCATGTCGACCGCGAGGCTGGCGCCCCAACCCTTGTCGTCATCCGATGAGCCGAAGGCCGAGGCGTTGTTGACCAGAAGATCGACGCCGCCCAGGGCCGCGACCGCCTCCTTCGCGTAGCCGCGCACCTCGTCGCCCTTGCCGAGGTTGGCGCTGGCGGCATGGGCTTTGCGGCCGAGCCTGGCGATCTCGCCCTTGGTCTCCTCGAGTGCCTTGGGATCGCGGGCACAGATCGAGACGTCGCCGCCGGCCGCCGCGAAGCCCAGGGCGATCGCCTTGCCGATGCCGCGGCTACCGCCGCAGACGATCGCCCTCTTGCCCGTGAAATCGATCTTCACCTACAGGCCCCTACCTAAAGGCCCCCACCTAAAGCCCCTGCCCGCCCGCCACCGAGATGGCCTGCCCGGTCACCCATGCCGCGAGCGGCGATGCCAGGAACAGCGCCACGTTGGCGACCTCCTCGGCATGGCCCATGCGGCCGAACGGGATGGATGCCAAGGTGGCGTTGTAGAGCTTGGGATCGTTGGTCTTGCGGCGATCCCACACGCCGCCCGGGAACTCGATCGAGCCGGGGGCGATGCAGTTCACGCGCACGCGGTCCTTGGCGTACATCGCGGCCTGCGTGGTGGTGTAGTGGACCACCGCGGCCTTGATGGCGCCGTAGGGCGGCTGGCGCGCCGCAGGATGGAAAGCCGCGATCGAGGAGATGTTCACCACGCTGCCTTGGACCTGCTTCAGCGCCGGATAGGCCTCCTGCGTGGCATGCACGATCGCCATCATGTCGACCGCGAGATTGGCGCCCCAGCCCTTGTCGTCGTCCGACGAGCCGAAGGCCGAGGCGTTGTTGACCAGGAAATCGACGCCGCCCAAGGCGGCGACCGCGTCCTTCACGTAGCCACGCACGGCGTCGCCCTGGGCCAGATCGGCGCTGGCGGCGTGGGCCTTGCGGCCGAGCTTGGCGATCTCGGCCTTGGTCTCCTCGAGCGCCTTGGGGTCACGGGCGCAGATCGAGACGTCGCCGCCCGCCGCCGCGAAGCCCAGGGCGATCGCCTTGCCGATGCCGCGGCTGCCGCCGCAGACAATTGCCTTCTTGCCCGTGAAATCGATGTTCATGAAAGCCTTGCTCCTTGCTCAACGCTGATTGACGCAGACGGCCGAGAGGACCGGGGCGGGCGAGCCGTCGCTTCGCACCGCACCGCCCGTACCCGGCGCCGCCGGGGTGCGCACCGTATCGCCAGAGGCGGCCAGCCGGCGCGCATCGTTGCGCAACTCGGACAGGGCGATCTCGCACGCCTGCCGCGTCGCGAAAGCGACCTGGTAGCTGGTGGTCGAATTGCCGCCCAGGAACCAGGTCACCAGCAACAGGTATTCCATTTGTTCTGCCCCCACCCGTCGGCAGCAATACAACCACGCCGCCCCGGCTTGTGCTAGGATTTGGCAAAAGAACGACGTTTGGGAGGAAGTGATGCAATACGTGAAAGCCGCTGCGGCGGCAGCGTTGGCGTGCGTCCTGTTCAGCGTTCCCGCGTTCAGTCAGAACAATGCCGTAAAGATCGGCGTGCTGGACGACATGTCCGGCCCCTATGCCGAGAACACTGGGCCGGGCGACGTCGCCGCCGTGCGCTTCGCCATCGCCGATTTCGGCGGCTCGGTGCTCGGCAAGCCGATCGAGCTGGTGACCGCCGACTTCCAGAGCAAGGTCGATGTCGGCGTCGGCATCGCCAAGCGTTGGTACGACGACGAGAACGTCGACATGATCCTCGGCATCCCCAACTCGGCCATCGCGCTCGCCCTGGTGCGCATCGCCCAGGAGAAGAACCGCATCGTCATGCCGACGGCGGCGGCGACGTCGGAGCTCACCGGCAAGTCGTGCACGTCGCATTCGATCCATTGGATCTACGACACTTATGGCCAGACCAAAACCATCGTGAACGCCATCAGCAAGATGGGCGGCGACAATTCGTGGTTCTTCGTCACGGTCGACTACGCCTTCGGCCTCGCGGTCGAATCCGACGCCACCAGCTTCATCAAGGCGGCGGGCGGCAAGGTGGCGGGCTCGGTGCGCCATCCGCTGAACACCGCGGACTTCTCGTCGTACCTCCTGCAGGCGCAGGCCTCGAAGGCCCAGGGCCTGATGTTCGCCAACGGCGGTAACGACATCATCACCGGCGTCAAGCAGGCAGCCGAGTTCGGGCTGGCCAAGCAGGGCATGAGGATCAGCGCGCCGCTGGCGCAGTTCCCCGACATCCGCGGCGTCGGACTGAAGGTGGCGCAGGGCATCCTGATCTCGAGCCCGTTCTACTGGGACATGACGCCGGAAGCGCGCGCCTTCACCGACCGCTTCACCAAGGCGATCGGCCGACCGCCCTCCTTCATCCAGGCCGGCACCTACGGCGCCGTGCTGCACTACCTCAAGGCGGTGCAGGCCGCCGGCACCGACGAAGCCAAGGCCGTGATGGCCAAGATGAAGGAGCTGCCGATCAACGACTTCATGACCAAGAACGGCAAGGTCCGCGAGGACGGCCGCGTGATCCGCGACATGTACCTCATGCAGGCCAAGACGCCCGAGGAATCCAAGGGCGAATGGGACCTGGTGAAGATGGTCGCGACGGTGCCTGGCAATGAAGCGTTTCGGCCGTTGAGCGAAGGTGGCTGTCCGCTGGTCGGGAAGGTGAACTAGGCCCGGCATGCAGTGATCTTTGACCGCTCGGCAGTGCATGCACTGCCGACAGCGGCGTGGGAGGTTTCCGGGGTTTCCGGGGTTTCCGGCAGGGGACTTGGCGGGCCCTCGAGATCGCACCGCTATCCGTTAGGCCTGTTTTCGAATTCAGATAGTTACGCAGTTTCACAACGAAGATCGCTCTCATCGAAGAGCCGGAGCCG
The DNA here is from genome assembly GCA_019750135.1 of Reyranella sp. Taxonomy (GTDB): domain Bacteria; phylum Pseudomonadota; class Alphaproteobacteria; order Reyranellales; family Reyranellaceae; genus Reyranella. The sequence continues at coordinate 43,091 of JAIEOV010000071.1, forward strand.
TCGGGAGGCGTGGGCCAGGTTAGTATAACTACCGTGACAACAAAGTCAACTATGGTTCTCGTTTTTTGCGTCCCGTAAAGCGCAAAAATTGTCCGGGGTCGAGCCAGTGCCAGCAGTGCTCGCACCGCGCGAAGGGTCATCCTCCCGTCGCTTTTTTGTGCGTGAGCAGCGAGCGTCGTTGCGCTCGACGTTCAGGCCTTCAGAAGTTCATCCACGAGCGCTTCGCACTCTTTCGT
>JAIEOV010000039.1 GCA_019750135.1 Reyranella sp.
GGCGAGGCCTCGCACCTGCCGCTCAAGATCAACACCTCGGGCGTCATCCCGCCGATCTTCGCCTCCTCGCTGCTGCTCTTCCCGGCGACCATCGCCGGCATCCAGGGCAGCGCCGGCGAGCCGGGCTGGGTGCAGTGGATCTCGACCTATCTCGGCCACGGCCAGCCGCTCTATCTGCTGGCCTATGTCGGCCTGATCGTCTTCTTCTGCTTCTTCTACACGACCGTCGTCTTCAACCCGACCGACACGGCCGACAACCTGAAGAAAAACGGCGGCTTCGTGCCGGGCATCCGTCCGGGCAAGAACACCGCCGAGTACCTGGAATACATCCTCAATCGCCTGACCGTGATCGGCGCGCTCTATCTCTCGGCAGTCTGTATCCTGCCCGAGCTGCTGATCGCCCGCGGCGGCGTGCCGTTCTATTTCGGCGGCACCAGCCTCCTGATCGTGGTCTCGGTGACGCTCGATACGGTGACCCAGATCCAGGCACACCTGCTGGCGCATCAATACGAGGGCCTCATCAAGAAGGCCCGTCTGCGGGGGCGCCGGTGAGCAGTGGGTCGATGAACATCATCCTTCTGGGACCGCCAGGGGCCGGAAAGGGCACCCAGGCGCAGCGCCTGCAGGCCGAGAAGGGCATGGTCCAGCTCTCGACCGGCGACATGCTGCGAGCCGCCGTGGCCTCGGGCAGCGAGCTCGGCAAGAAGGCCAAGGACATCATGGAGAAGGGCGAGCTGGTGCCCGATTCGCTGATGGTCGGACTGATCCAGGACCGCATCGCCCAGCCGGACGCCGCCAAGGGCTTCATCCTGGACGGCTTCCCGCGCACCGAGGCCCAGGCCAAGGCGCTGGACGAGATGCTCGATAAGGCGGGCAAGAAGCTCGATCGCGTGGTCGAGATGGAAGTCGACGAGAAGGCGCTGACCGAGCGCATCGTCGGCCGCTTCACCTGCGCCAAGTGCGGCACGGGCTACCACGACAAGTTCAAGCGGCCCAAGGTCGATGGGGTCTGCGACGTCTGCGGCAATCGGGAGTTCACCCGCCGCAAGGACGATAATGCAGAGACCATGAAGACACGTATGGCGGCCTATCGCGCCCAGACCGAACCCCTGCTGCCATATTACAAGGCTCGCGGGGTCCTGCGGAAGGTCGACGGCATGGCCGCCATGGACGAGGTTTACCGTCAAATCTCCGGAGTTTTATTGGAGGCTTGACAAGTTTGAGTTCCGTTGACTCGGGCACGCGAATCCCTATACTCGCGCGCTTTTCCGGGGCCAGCGGAAGTGATACGGGCGCGCGCAAGCGCGCCGTAAGTCTTTGAAGGAGTTGGAACTTTGGCTCGTATAGCCGGCGTGAACATTCCCACCGCCAAGCGCGTTGTGGTGGGGCTGCAATACATCCACGGGATCGGCGAGGCGAAAGCCAAGGAGATCCTGGGGAAAGTGGGGATCGACGTGTCGCGGCGTGTGAACACGCTGACCGACGACGAGGTCATCCGCATCCGCGAGACCATCGACCGCGACTATACGGTCGAGGGCGACCTGCGGCGCGAAGTGTCGATGAACATCAAGCGCCTGATGGACCTCGCCTGCTATCGCGGCCTGCGGCATCGCCGCGGGCTGCCCGTCCGTGGCCAGCGCACGCATACCAATGCGCGCACCCGCAAGGGCCCGGCCAAGCCGATCGCCGGCAAGAAGAAAGTCACGAAGTAAGTCGAAGGGATCCGGATCATGGCCAAGCCTGCAGCCGCCGCGACCGGCGGCGCCGCCTCCGGCGCGCGCCCCCGCCGCAAGGAGCGCAAGAACATCATCGCCGGCGTCGCTCACGTGAACGCCTCGTTCAACAACACGATCGTCACGATCACCGACGCGCAGGGCAACACGATCGCCTGGTCGTCGTCGGGCCAGCAGGGCTTCAAGGGCTCGCGCAAGTCGACGCCGTTCGCCGCCCAGATGGCCGCCGAGAATGCCGGCCGCAAGGCGATGGAGCACGGCATGCGCACGCTCGAGATCGAGGTGCGCGGCCCGGGTTCGGGACGCGAGTCGGCGCTGCGCGCGTTGCAGGCGGTCGGCCTTGCCGTCACCGCCATCCGCGACGTCACGCCGATCCCGCACAACGGCTGCCGTCCGCCGAAGCGTCGTCGCGTCTGAGTTTTGCCGTGGCGGCGCGCTTCTTGCGCCGCCCGTTATTGGAATGTTGTGGCGAGCCCTCCGGGCGCGCCTGAACCAACCGGTCTAGAGAGGTAGCCCCCGTGCTTCAGAAGAACTGGCAGGACCTGATCAAGCCGGAGAAGCTTGTCACCGAAGCCGGCGTCGATTCAGGTCGTACCGCGACCATCGTCGCCGAGCCGCTCGAGCGCGGCTTCGGTCTCACGCTCGGCAACGCGCTGCGCCGCGTGTTGCTCTCCTCGCTGCAGGGTGCGGCCGTCACGTCGATCAAGATCGACAACGTGCTGCATGAGTTCTCGTCGATTCCCGGCGTCCGCGAGGACGTGGTCGACATCGTGCTCAACATCAAGGCCATGGCCGTGAAGATGCAGGGCGATCGCCCGCAGCGTCTATACCTGCGCGCCGTTGGTCCCGGAGAGGTCACGGCCGGCATGATCGAGTTGCCCGGCGACGTCCAGATCATGGATCCCAAGCACCTGATCTGCACGCTCGACGACGGCGCCTCGATCTCGATGGAGCTGATGGTCGCCACCGGCAAGGGCTACATCCCGGCCTCGGCCAACCGACCGGAAGACGCGCCGATCGGCCTGATCCCGGTCGACTCGGTGTTCAGCCCGGTCAAGCGCGTCTCCTACAAGATCGAGAACAGCCGCGTCGGCCAGGTCACCGACTACGACAAGCTCTCGATGACGGTCGAGACCAACGGTACGACCCGTCCGGACGACGCCGTGGCGCTGGCCGCGCGCATCCTGCAGGACCAGCTGCAGCTCTTCATCAACTTCGAGGAGCCGCGCGAGGTCCGCAAGGAGGAGCAGCAGGACGACTTCCCGTTCAACCGCAACCTGCTGCGCAAGGTCGACGAGCTCGAGCTGTCGGTGCGTTCGGCCAACTGCCTGAAGAACGACAACATCATCTACATCGGCGATCTGGTTCAGAAGACCGAGGCGGAGATGCTGCGCACGCCGAACTTCGGCCGCAAGTCGCTGAACGAGATCAAGGAAGTGCTGGCCGGCATGGGCCTCCACCTGGGCATGGAAATCCCGGGCTGGCCGCCGGACAACATCGAAGAGATGGCGAAGCGGCTGGAAGAGCCGTACTAGGCCGACGGAAAAGGGATTTAGGTCATGCGTCACGGAAATCGCGGTCGGAAGTTCCACCGCACGGCGGAGCATCGCAAGGCGATGTTCTCGAACCTCGCCGGTGCTCTCATCAAGCACGAGCAAATCACGACCACGCTGCACAAGGCGAAGGACCTGCGTCCGATCGTCGAGAAGCTGGTCACGCTCGGCAAGAAGGGCGGCCTGCATGCGCGTCGTCAGGCGATCGGTTACCTGCGCGATCCCTACATCGCCGACAAGCTCTTCACGACGCTCGGTCCGCGCTACTCCAAGCGCGCCGGCGGCTACCTGCGCGTCCTGAAGGCGGGCTTCCGCTTCGGCGACGCCGCGCCGATGGCCGTGATCGAGTTCGTCGAGCGCGACACGGCAGCGAAGGGGCAGGACTCCGGTCCGTCGGCCGAGCAGGCTGAGCAGCAGGAAGCGGCGTAAGCCTCTTTCCCCGGATTGAACGAAACGCCCGCCGGCCGCGCCGGCGGGCGTTTTGTTTGGTAGTCTGCGTCCATGGCGCTGACCTTCAGAACGGCGATGTTGTCCGACGGCGAAAAGGTCGGGCGCATCATACGCGCGGCCTTCACGCCCTACGTCCGCGCCCTGGGCCGCGAACTGCCCGCCGACGGATCTGCTCAGTTTGAGGAAGTACGGGAGCGCTTTGCGGCAGAACTGGGCCGCGGCGACGTCTATGTCGCCGTGGACGGCGAGCGGATCGTCGGCGCCGTCAGGACGAAACCACTGGAGAACGCGCTCTACATTTCCCAAATCGCTGTCGATCCGTCCCGGCAGGGCACCGGTGTCGGCAGCTGGCTGCTGGCGCGGATCGACGAGGTGGGCCGATCGCGCGGCCTTAGCGGCTTGTCGCTCGAGACCGCCGAGATGGCCGAGGCCAACATTCGCCTCTACCGCCGGCACGGCTTCGAGATCGTCGGCCGTGGACTGCCGGACCACGGCCTCGATCCCCACATCCGCGTCCACATGGTGAAGTCGTTCTAATTCTTGTCGGAGAGCAGACCTCCAGGTCCGCTCATGGTCTTCCGGACCGCCGGCCTCTGGCCGGCTCATGATTCATGAGGCCGGCGGGACGCCGGCGGTCCGGAAGAGAATGAACCCTATCCCCAAGCGATGGGATAGCGATTGAAGCCGCGGAAGCGGACGCGGCCACCGCGTTCGGGCGTTCCGTCGCGAGTCAGTCCATCGAAGTGCTGCACAAGCCGGCCGATGGCGATCGTGCCCTCCATGCGCGCCAGCACGGCGCCCAGGCACATGTGCACGCCCGAGCCGAAGGCGAAGTGGCGGTTGGGATCGCGGGCCACGTCGAAGCGGTCGGGCTCGGCGAACTGCGCCGGATCGCGGTTGGCGGCGCCGATGCCGATATGGATGTAGGTGCCGGCGGCCAGCGTCTCGCCGCCGATCTCGAGGTCGGCGGCGAGGCGGCGATTGCCGAGCTGGTTGGAGCTCTCGAAGCGCAGCCCTTCCTCGACGCAGCTCTTGAGCAGCGCCGGGTTCTCCTTCAATCGCCGCAGCTCGTCGGGGAAACGCAGCAGGGCGTCGATCGTGTTGCCTATGAGGTTGGTCGTGGTCTCGTGGCCGGCGTTCAGCAGGAAGATGCAGTTCTGCACCAGCTCGTCATGCGTCAGCCGCTCGCCGTCGACCTCGCCGTGGATCAGCGTACCCAGCACGTCGCGGTCGTCGGCCGGCCGCTTGCGTCGCTCGGCGACGAGGTCGTCGAGATAGGCCGAGAACTCGGCGACCGCGGCGTTGCCGGCGGCCTGGCGCTCGGGCCCGGCCACAGGTTCGAGCGCGCCGAGGATGGCGAGCGAATAGCGTCGGAAGGGCGCGCGCTCGCCCGCCGGCACACCCAGCATGTCGCAGATCACCTCGACGGGCAGGCGAAAGGCGAAGTCCTCGACCAGGTCCATGCGGCCCTTGTCGGCGTGCGCGGCCAGCAACCCGTCGACGACCGCCTCGACGCGCGGCTGCAGGGCGGCCAGGGCGCGCGGCGTGAAGGCCGCGGCCAGCAGCTTGCGCACACGGGTGTGCAAAGGCGGATCGTTGAACACCAGGCTCGTGGTGTGATGCTTGTAGAGCGGCGTGCCGACGCCGAACTTGGGACCGAACTCGGCCTTCTTGTCCGACCGCATCACCGGGTCGCGATAGCAGACCGCGACGTCGGCATAGCGCGACAGGAACACGCTGCCGTCGGGCAGGCGCTTCAGCGGCGCGAACCGGCGCAGTGCGTGATAGTAGGGGAAGGGATCGTCGAGGAAGGCGCGTTCGAGGCTCGCCAGGTCGAACCGGCGGGCGAAGGCCTCCGCCTCGTCCGCCGGCAGCTCGATCAGCCCTGCGCTCAGAGCTGTGCCTCCGACAGGGCAAACGCCGTACGGCCGGCCGCCTTCAGGGGGCCGAGCTGGGCCAGGGCCGGCGGCAGGATGACCTCGGCGTAGAAGCGGGCGGTCACGACCTTGGCCTCGAGGAAGGCGGGGTCGCCGTCGCGGCCGGCCAGCTTGCCCTGGGCCGCCAGGGCGCCTTTCGCCAGCAGCCAGCCGCCCAGGGCCGTCCCGGCCAGCCTCAGGAAGGGCACAGAGCCCGCCAGGGCGGCTACGAGGTCGGCCTTGACCGACTGGGCCACCCATTTGGTGGCGTCCTCCAGGGCCCCTGCGGCCGCCTCCAGGGCGCTCCGGATGGCCTCCAGGTCGTCCCCCGGCGCCGCCTTCATTTCCTGGGCCGTGGCGCGCATCTCGGCCACCAGGGCCAGCATGGTCTCGCCGCCGTCCTTGGCGACCTTGCGGCCCACCAGGTCGCGCGCCTGGATACCGTTGGTGCCCTCGTAGATCGGCAGGATGCGGGCGTCGCGCAGGTGCTGGGCGGCGCCCGTCTCCTCGATGAAGCCCATGCCGCCGTGGATCTGCACGCCGGTCGAGGCGATCTCGTTGCCGAGGTCGGTGAACCACGCCTTGACGATCGGGATCAGGAGATCGACGCGGTCCTGGATCTTCTTCGCGGCAGCCCGGTCGGGATGCTTCAGCGCGCCGTCGATGCCCGCCGCGGTGTAGTAGCCCAGCGCCCGCATCGCCTCGATCTGGGCGCGCATGGTCATCAACATGCGGCGCACGTCGGCGTGATGGATGATCGCCACCGGCTGCGGCTTGTCGCTGGCGTCGTCCTTGGATTGCACGCGCTGCTTGGCGAAGGAAGCGGCCTGCTGATAGGCGCGCTCGGCGATCGCCAAGCCCTGGATGCCGACCGAGAGCCGCGCATTGTTCATCATGGTGAACATGTAGGAGAGTCCGCGGCCTTCCTCGCCGACCAGGTAGCCCACCGCGCCGCCGTCGTCGCCGAACGACATCACGCAGGTCGGGCTCGCATGGATGCCGAGCTTGTGCTCCAGCGACACGCAGCGCAGGTCGTTGCGCTTGCCCGGCTTGCCGTCGGCGCCGACCAGGAATTTCGGCACGATGAACAGCGAGATGCCGCGCACGCCGGCCGGCGCGTCGGGCGTGCGCGCCAGCACGAGGTGCACGATGTTCTCGGCCATGTCGTGCTCGCCGTAGGTGATGAAGATCTTCTGGCCGGTGACGAGGTAATGGTCGCCGTTCTTGACCGCGCGGCTCTTGAGCTGCCCCAGGTCCGAACCCGCCTGCGGCTCGGTCAGGTTCATGGTCCCGGTCCATTCGCCAGAGATCATCCGGGGCAGGAAGGTCGACTTCTGGTCGGCCGAGCCGTGATGGTGGATGGCGTCGATCGCGCCCTGGTTCAGCAGCAGCACCAGGCCGAAGCCCATGTTGGCCGCCTGCCACATCTCTTGCACTGTCGCCGCAAGCAGCCACGGCATTCCCTGACCACCGAACTCGGGATCGAAGGGCAGCGAGTTCCAGCCACCCTCGACGAATTCCTTGTAGATTCCGGCGAAGCCGGGCGCCGTGCGCACAACGCCGTTCTCGAGTTTGGCGCCGACCCTGTCGCCGTCGCGGTTGAGCGGCGCCAGGCCGTTGCCGGCAAGCTTGGCAGCTTCCTCCAGGACTGCATCGATCGTGTCGTCCGTCGCATGCTCGTAGCCCGGCAGCGCGGAAATCTGTTGCAATCCTGCCACTTCGCGCAGCGCGAAACGCATATCGGCGAGTGGTGCGGTATAGGTCATCTGCTTTCCTCCGGGCCGCAATATGCCGCGCTCGGTCGCTTTTGGCGACCGGCTCAGGTATTTTCCAGGGATCATGTCCGACACCGTTCTTCTCGATATCGACGGCCCACGGGCCACCATCACGCTGAACGATCCAGCCAAGCACAACCGCCTAGATCCGGAGGGGCTCGACCTGCTGATGGCGGCAGTCGAGACCGCCGATGCCAACCCCGACGTGCGCGTCACGGTGATCACCGGGGCGGGCGATAAGACCTTCTGCTCGGGCTACGACCTCGGCTCGATCCCGGCCAACGGCCAGAAGCAGACCGGCCACAAGGACTCGGCCTTCGAGAACGTCATGGACCGCATCGAGGCGATGCGCATGCCGACCCTGTGTGCCCTGAACGGCGGCGTCTATGGCGGCGCGACCGACATGGCGTTGGCCTGCGACTTCCGCCTGGGCGTCAAGGGCATGAGGTTCTTCATGCCGGCAGCGCGCTTTGGCCTGCACTACTATCCGAGCGGTCTGCGCCGCTACACCCAGAAAGTCAGCCCGAGCTTCGCCAAGCGCGCCTTCCTGCTGTCGGAGAACTTCGGCGACGCCGACCTGCTGGCTGTGGGTTACCTGGACTGGTTGGTGGAACGAAGCGAGTTCAAGGGAAAAATCGACGAGATATCCAACCGGCTTGCCACGTTGGCGCCGCTTTCCATGGTCAACATGAAGCGTGCTATCGAGCAGTTTGCCCAGGCTGAGCCCGATATCCCGGCCATCCGTCAAAACATGCGTGAGTGCGCGACTTCCGAAGACCTCCGCGAAGGGCTGGCGGCGCTGCGTGAGCGGCGGACGCCTGATTTCAAAGGCCGCTGATCGATCATGCAACGACGTCTAGCCGCCATCGTCCATGCCGACATCGCGGGCTTCACCCGGATGATGGAGGGCTCGGAGACGCGCACCTTCCGGCATCTGAAGACGGCGCAGATCGAGGTCTGGCGGCCGGCCATCCAGGCGTCGAACGGCCGCCTGGTCGGCACGGCGGGTGACGCCATGCTGGCCGAGTTCGGCTCGGCCGTGACCGCGGTCAGCGCCGCGCTCGACATCCAGGAGCGCATGGCGAAGTTCAACGACACGATCGAGCCCGAGCAGCGGATGAACTTCCGCATTGGCGTGCATCTGGGCGAGGTCATCGTCGACGACGAGGACCAGAACATCTTCGGCGACGGCGTTAACCTTGCCGCCCGCATCCAGGCGCTGGCCGAGCCCGGCGGCATCGCCGTGTCGCGCGCCGTGCGCGACCTGGTCGAGCTGCGCGTCGAATACACCTTCGTCGATGGCGGCGAGCAATCTCTGAAGAACGTCAGCCGCTCGGTACAGATCTTCCACGTCCATCACGCCAATACGGCCGCACCTCCGCCGTCGGCCAACACCACGACGCGCATGGTGCCGCAGATCACCTTGCGCTTCGAAGGCACCGATTCGGCCAAGACCAAGCACAGCTTCGAGGTCACGCTCGAGAAGCTGATGAGCCGCTCGGACGGCATGGTGATCGGCCGCGCTGCCGACCAGTGCGACTTCGTCCTCGCCCATCCGACCGTATCGCGCCGGCATGCCCGGGTACGCGTGGCGGGCGAAGCGTTGCAGGTCGAGGATCTCGGCTCGACCAACGGCACCAAGGTCGGCGAGCAGGTGCTGAAGGCGGGCGAGCCCGCGCCGTTGCATGCCGGCACTAAGCTGCGCATCGGCGACGTCGACATGACGCTGCGTCACCTGTAGCGGACCATGAGCGACCCGACACACATAGCGGGCAAGTCCTCGACCGAGGTTCCCGAGGTCGACTTCGTCGCGCTGCAGCCCGGACAGACGATCGGCCGCTACGAGATCGTCTCGGTGTTGGGCCAGGGCGGCTTCGGCATCACCTACCGCGCGCGTGACGTGCAACTCGGCCGCGAGGTCGCGATCAAGGAATACCTGCCGTCGGCGCTCGCCATCCGCCAGGGCGGCACGACCGTGCTGCCGCGCACCACCAAGATGGCCGACGATTTCGGATGGGGTCGCGATCGTTTCGTCACCGAGGGGCGCACGCTGGCGAGCCTGCATCGCGCCACGGCGATCGTGCAGGTCTTCGACTACCTCGAGACCAACGGCACCGCCTACATCGTGATGGAGCTCTTGGCCGGCGAGACGCTCGAGGAGCGCATCGCCAAGAACGGCAAGCTCTCGGCAGAAGCAGTCGACCGCATCCTGTGGCCGCTGCTCGATGGCCTGCAGCAGGTCCACAACGCGGGCTTCCTGCATCGCGACATCAAGCCTGCCAACATCCTGCTCGATGCGGCGGGCAATCCGACGCTGATCGACTTCGGCGCCTCGCGCGCGGCGATGGCCGGCCGCAGCACGGCGCTCACGGCGATCTTCACCCCGGGCTATGCCGCCGCCGAACAGATGACGTCGGCCAAGCAGGGGCCGTGGACGGATATCTACGGCCTGGCGGCCACGCTCTATCACGCCATCACCGGAAAGCGGCCGCCCGGCGCCTTCGACCGCATGCTGAGCGACGCCTACGAACCGCTGTCGCAAATCAAGCCGGCCGGGTTCCCGCCGGGCGTGCTGGCTGGCGTCGATGCAGGCCTTGCCGTGGTGGCGAGCGACCGGCCGCAGACCATCGCCGGCTGGCGGCCGATTCTCGGCATGGCCGAAGCGCCGGCGGCCGATTCCACGGTCGCCATCGGCGCCCCGCCGCCGACGACAGCCGTTCGGCACGTCTCGACTCTCCCGCCGCCGCCATCGTCGCCTGCAGCGTCGGGCAAGGCGGTCACGTCGAGCCGGGCCGGTCTTTGGATGGCGCTAGGCGCCGTGCTGCTCGTGCTCCTGGGCGGCGGCGGCTACTACTACGCCATGCGTGGCCCTGATCTCGAGACGGTCAAGGCGCGCCAGGCAGCCGAGGAGGCCGAGGCGAAGCGGCTCAAGGCCGAACAAGAGTCAGCCAAGCTGCGCGCCGAGAACGAGCAGCGCCAGAAGGACGAGGCGGAGCGCCAGAAGGCTGCCGAGGTCGCTGCCGCGCGCGAGCGCCAGCAGGCGGCCGAGGCCGCGGCCAAGAAGCAGTTCGAGGAAGAGACGCGGCGCAAGCTGGAAGCCGAGATGGCCGACAAGAAAAAGGCCGAAGAGGACGCCAAGCGCAAGGCCGACGAGGAGGCCGAGGCACGCCGCAAGGCGGTCGAAGATGCCCGCAAGGCTGTCGAGTTCGTGTCGGGCGCTTTCGATCACTTTGGCAGCACGTTGATGATGATCGGCCTCAAGGACCGCGCCGGCGAGGTCCGCCTGCAGGGCGTAGACATCGTCAACGATCCGGACCTGCACAAGGTCGCGGTCCAGGCGCTGGCCGCCCAGCCGCGCGACCTGCACTGCCGGCAGACCGACCGGCTGACCGACGGCACGCCGCTCTATCGCTGCCTGATCACCAAGCTCAATGCCAAGCAGCCGTTGAACGACATTCCCGATTCCGATCGCGACGACCTCGCACTCGCGCTGGTGAAGAACGGCCTGGTGCTCGCCTCGTGCGATGCGCCGCGTTCTTACGCTGACGCTGAAGACGATGCGCGTGGTCGCAAACAGGCCCTGTGGGGTAGAGTGACTGTCCAGGACTACAAACGGAGATGCACCAGATGACTGCATTGATTGCCCAGACGAGCCTGCGCACCATGGGACGTAGGATCGCGATGCAAGCGGTTGGCCTCGTTGCCGCCCTCGGCCTTGCGACGGCGTGCACGACCAGCGAGAGCGGCGGGCCTTCCAACCAGGCGATGGGCACGTTCATGGGCGCGGCAGTCGGCGGAGCCGTCGGCGGTCTCGCCTTCGGTTCGGCGGGCGGCGTGGTCGGCGGCGCCCTGGTCGGCGCGCTGGCCGGCAACCTGGTCGGCCGTGCGCTCGACAACCAGGAGCGGGCGCGACTGGCACAGGCGACGCAGAACGCCTTCACCGCCGAAACCAACCAGCCGACCACTTACACGGTCGAGCCGACGACCAAGACGACGGCGCCGCCTACCGTGGTGGCCGCCAAGCCGGTGGCACCGCCGACGACGCGCGCCGACGGCAGCACCTGCCGCCCGATGGAGCTCACCGCCACCAAGAACGGCCAGACGACCACCGAAACCACGACCTTCTGCAAGTCGGCGGGCTCCAACGAGCTGAAGCCGGTTTCGGTGTAGCCGACGCCCAAGGCGTATTCCGTCCGGCTGCTGCCAGCCGGACGGATATGCCTGCGGCCAATGCGTCCAAGGTCTGGCTACGAAACGCCGCAATAGGCGGCGGTCGCTCTTGCGATATCCCGCTCACTCGGGCGCAATAGCGGCAGCACAGACACAAGGACTGGATCATGGCAGGCAATCTCAAGGCGGCTGAACTGCGTCGGCTGTTGGCGCAAGGCGAGTTCATCCTGGCGCCCGGCGTCTATGACGGCATTTCGGCGCGCGTCGCCGATGGCATGGGCTTTCCGGCGCTTTACATGACCGGGTACGGCGCCACGGCCTCGATGTTGGGGCTGCCCGATGCGGGCCTTGCCACCTATTCGGACATGGTCGGGCGCGCCGAGATGATCTGCTCGGTGGTGAAGACGCCGCTGATCGCCGACGCCGATACCGGCTATGGCGGGTTGCTGAACGTGCAGCGCACGGTGCGCGGCTACGAGGCGGCGGGCGTCGCGGCGATCCAGATCGAGGATCAGGAGATGCCCAAGAAGTGCGGCCATACGCCCGGCCGCCGCGTCGTACCGGCCGAGGAGATGGTGATGAAGATCCGCGTCGCTGCCGACGCGCGGCGCCATGCCGAGACCATGATCGTGGCGCGCACCGACGCACGCACCGCGCACGGGCTCGACGAGGCGCTGCGCCGCGCCGGGCTCTACGAGGAGGCGGGCGCCGACGTGATCTTCGTCGAATCGCCCGAGACCGAGGCCGAGCTGGAACGCATCGGCAAGGAAGTGAGCAAGCCCTTGCTCGCCAACATGGTCGAGTTCGGCAAGACGCCGCGGGTCGAGGTCGACCGGCTGAAGAAATGGGGCTTCGACATCGCCATCTATCCCGGGCTGGGCTTCAGCGTTGCCGCAGAGGCCATGCGCGAAGCCTGGACTTATTTGAAGGACAAGGGCACCAGTGCGGGCATCGAAGTGCCACAATATCGCGGCATGCACGAGCTGATGGGGTTCCCCGAAGTGTGGGACTTCGAGAAGCGTTGGGTGTCATGAACGGCAAGCAGTTCCTGGAAATGCTGGCGCGCCTGCCGGCGCGGGTCTGGTTGCAGGCCATCCTCGGCCTGATCGGCTTCGTCGTGCTGGCGGTGCTGGGCTTCGCGGTGATCGCGGGCGTGGCGGCCGTCGTGCTGATCGCGATCCTGATCTTCAAGGCGCGCCAGTGGTTGGCCAGCCTCTTCACCGGCCGCCCGATGCCCGAGCCGTCGGCCCGTCAGGACCGCAAGGTGATCGACGTCCAGTACGAGATCGTCGACCGCACCAAGGACGACGTGAAGCGTTAATTCTTTGCTGGGGGCGCCCCCAGCGTCAGCAGCTCCACTGGAAGCCGTCGATCACGAACTGCTGACCGGTGATGAAGCACGGCTCCGAGGTCGCAAGGAAGGCCACGAGCTGGGCGATGTCGGCCGGCGTGCCCAGGCGGTTCAGCATGATACCCTTCTTCATCTCCTCGCCGCGCGAGCGGGTCAGGCTGTTGCCGAGCTCGGTCTCGATCACGCCGGGACAGATGGCGTTGATCATGATCTTGGGCCCGAGCTCCTTGGCCAGCGACCGCGTCAGCCCGAGGATTCCGGCCTTGGCCGTCGCGTAGGCGTGCTTGCTGACGGCGCTGGTGACGCCGCCCGACAGGGCGTTGAGCGAGGACATGCTGGCGATGCGGCCGCCGGCTTCCTGCTTCAGCATGACCGGCGCCACGGCATGGATGTAGTTGAAGCAGCTCTTGAGGTTGACCGCGATGGTGCGGTCGAATTCCTCCTCCTTGATCTCCAGGATGCCCTTGGCGTTGGAGGCGCCGGCATCGTTCAGCAGGAAATCGACGGCGCCCCATTGCCCCGCCACGTCCGCCACCACCTCGTGGGCGCGCGCGAACGAGGCGACGTCGGCCTGGTAGGTCAGCGCCTTGCGGCCGAGCGCTTCGATCTCGCCCGCCGTGCGCTTCATCTCGAGCTCGAGCAGGTCGACCAGGGCGATGTCGTAGCCGCGCCCCGCCAGTTCGAGGGCGCAGCCGCGGCCGATGCCGCGTGCGCCGCCGGTAACGATGGCGACCTTGCTCATGCCGCGTGCTCCTTGGCGTAGCGCGCGACCTGCTCGTGGGTGGCGAACCACACCTTGCCCTTGGCCTTGGCATGGCGGATCAGCTCGTCGACGATCCAGATGCGCGAGCGGTAGCCGATGATGTGCGGATGCATGGTGAGCTGGAAGATGCCGCCTTCGTCCCACGCCGCATCGAGCTCGCGCCTGAAGATCTCCAGCACGTCGGCGGGCGGCGTGTAGGGCCTGAGCGAGGAGAAGCGGTGCATGGCGAAGTAGACCGCATCGTCGCGCACCCATTCGACCGGCAGCTCGAGCACGCCGGACGGCTCGCCGTGCAGCAGCAGCTCGTAGCAATCCTCGTCGGCCATCAACGACGAATCGTAGAACAGGCCCATCTCCTTCTCGATGGCGAGCGTGTTGGGGCTGAAATCCCACGACGGCGTGCGCATCCCGACGGCGCGCCTGCCGGTGAGCTTCTCCAGCGTATCGGCCGAGCGCAGCATCAGGTCGCGTTCGGCCTCGTAGGGCAGCACCGAGTTGAGTTCGTGGATCCAGCCGTGGATGCCGATCTCGTGGCCCTCGGCGACCAGGGCCTGCTGCTCCTCGGGATGCAGCAGGGCGGAGACCGCGGGAACATAAAAGGTCGCCTTGACGCCGTGGCGGTCGAGCAGAGCGCGGATGCGCGGCACGCCGACCCGGCTGCCATACTCGCCCCAGCACAGCCGGCCGATCGACTGACCGCCGTCGCGCAGCTCGTTGGTCTCATGGTCGGAATCGAAGCTGAGCGCCACGGCGCAGCGCGCACCGTCGGGCCAGGCCTCGGGCCGGTAGCGCTTGCCGGCGCGGACCTGCTTCACCAGCTTGCGCCAGTGCTCCTCGCTCCACTGCCAGGGTTCGAGCTGTTGCGGGGCGTGCGTGTCGGGCATGGCGACCTCCTGTGATGCTCTCCTGCAAGCGCTGCTGCGCATGCCAGCTTAAGCCGACAGATCGAGGATCTTGCCGGGATTCATCAGGTTCTGCGGATCGAGCGCGCGCTTGATGGCGCGCATGGTGTCGAGCTCGATCCTGCTGCGGTAGTGCGCGAGCTCCTCGACCTTCATCTGGCCGATGCCGTGCTCGGCCGAGATCGAGCCGCCGTAGCGCACGACGATGTCGTAGACCGCCGTGCTGATGTCATGGGCGTGCGCCATGAAGCGCGGCTTGTCCCAGCCTGCCGGCGCCTGGCAGTTGAAGTGCAGGTTGCCGTCGCCGACATGGCCGAACGGCACCGGCCGGCATTCGGGCAGGACCTTCTTCATGGCCGCCAGCCCTTCGCTCATGAAGGTCGGGATCTTGCTGACCGACACCGAGATGTCGTGCTTGATCGACGGGCCCTCGCGCTTCTGGGATTCGGAGTGGTTCTCGCGCAAGGCCCAGAAGGCCTTGGCCTGCGCCTCGTTCTGCGCCAGCGCCGCATCGAGCACCAGGCCCTGCTCCATGGCATCGCCGAGATAGGCTTCCATCTTTTCCAGAAGCCCGGTCTCGTTGGCGCCGGCGCGACGCGGCCGGGTCGACGACCATTCCAGCAGCACGTACCAGTCGTGCTTCTCGCCGAGCGGATCGGCGGAGCCCGGAATGTGCTGCAGCACCAGATCGACGCCCTGCCGGGCCATCAGCTCGCAGGAGGTGACGTTGTCCTCGCTGGCGGCGTGGGCGCCGCTCAGCAAGGCGACGGCGGCCTCGGGTGAGGGGACGGCGATCCACGAGGTCGCGACGTCCTTGGGCTTGGGCCAGAGCTTCAGCACCGCCTTGGTGATGATGCCGAGCGTGCCTTCGGCGCCGAGATAGAGGTCGCGCAGGTCGTAGCCGGTATTGTCCTTCTTGAGCGCGCGCAGGCCGTTCCACACCTCGCCCTGCGGCGTCACGACTTCCAGCCCCAGCACGAGCTGGCGGGCGTTGCCGTAGTGCAGGACCTGCACGCCGCCGGCATTGGTCGAGAGATTGCCGCCGATGGTGCAGCTGCCCTCGGCGGCGAGGCTCAGCGGGAACAGCCGGTCGTTCTGCGCCGCAGTCTCCTGGATGGTCTTCAGCACCACGCCCGCCTCGACCGTCATGGTGTAGCCGAGGGCGTCGACCTCGACGATGCGGTTCATGCGGTTGAGCGACAGCACGACCTCGCGGCCCTGCTGGTGCGGCGTGCC
Organism: Reyranella sp.; assembly: GCA_019750135.1. GTDB lineage: Bacteria > Pseudomonadota > Alphaproteobacteria > Reyranellales > Reyranellaceae > Reyranella. Next base: position 15,850 of record JAIEOV010000039.1, read on the forward strand.
GCCGCCCATCATGCCGGTGTTGCCGCCCTGCGGCACGATCGCGACCTGCTCGGCGATGCAGAGTTTCACCACCGCTGCCACCTCCTCGGTGGTCGCCGGCCTCACCACGGCCAGGGCGGCGCCGAGATAATTCTCGCGCCAGTCGGTGAGGTAGGGATGCTTGCCCGCTTCGTCGGTGATCAGCCCGCGCTCGCCGACGATGGCCTGCAGCTTGGAAATGAAGTCGGTCATGATTCCTGTCGTCCTGAGCGTAGCGAAGGACCTAATCGCCGCTCGCCGCGGGCATGAGATCCTTCGCTACGCTCAGGATGACAAAGGATCACAGCCGCAAAATCTTCCCTGGATTCATGATGTTCTTCGGATCAAGGGCGCGCTTCAGCGAGCGCATGGTGTCGAGCTCGATCTTGCTGCGGTAGTGCGCCAGCTCGTCGATCTTGTCGATGCCGATGCCGTGCTCGGCCGAGATCGAGCCGGCCATGTCGCGCACCAGGTCGTTCACCGCACGCGTGATGGCGGGGGCGTACTGGCCGAGCGTCTCGCGGTCCATGCCGACCGGCGACATGAACGAGAAATGGATGTTGCCGTCGCCGATATGGCCCAGCGGATAGGGCCGGATGCTGGGCAGGATCTCCAGCACCGCCTTCAGGCCCTTGTCGATGAAGCTCGGCACCTTGGAGGTCGACACCGAGACGTCGAAGCTCAGGCCACCACCCTCGGCGCGCGAGGCCGGCGCCACCGATTCGCGGATCGTCCACATGTTGCGCGCCTGCGCCTCGTTCTGGGCGATCACCGCGTCGAGCACGCGGCCCTTCTCGAACTGCTCGGCCAGGAACTGTTCCAGCTTCTCCGACATACCCTCGGCGCCGTCGGCCTTGGGCCGCGACGACGACCATTCGAGCAGCAGGAACCAGTTGGTGTCGGCCTTGAGCGGGTCCTGTACGTTGGGGATATGGCGCAGCACCACGTCGGTGCCGGCGCGGCTCATCAGCTCGCACGAGCCGACATTGTCGTCCGACGCGGCATGCGCCTCCGACAGGATCTCGATGGCAGCCTGCGGATCGCGCACCGCGAGCCACGCCGTCGCCACGTCCTTGGGCGCGGGCCACAGCTTCAGGACGGCCTTGGTGATGATGCCGAGCGTGCCCTCGGCGCCCATGAACAGGTGCTTCAGGTCGTAGCCCGTATTGTCCTTCTTGAGCGAGCGCAGGCCGTTCCACACGTCGCCGTTGGGCAGCACCACTTCGAGGCCCATCACCAGGTTGCGCGCATTGCCGTAGCGCAGCACCTGCACGCCGCCGGCATTGGTCGACAGGTTGCCGCCGATGAGGCAGGAGCCCTGGGCGCCCAGGCTCAGCGGAAAGAAACGGTCGTGGCTCGCCGCCGTCTCCTGCAGCGTCTGCAGGATGCAGCCCGCCTCGACGGTCATCGAATAGCCGACCGCGTCGACCTCGATCACCTTGTTCATGCGGCCGAGCGACAACAGGATGCCGCTGTGCGTGGGGTAGGGCGTCGCGCCGCCCATCAGGCCGGTGTTGCCACCCTGGGGCACGATGGCGATGCCGTGCTCGTAGCAGAGCTTCACGACCCTCGAGACTTCCTCGGTCGAGCCCGGACGCACCACGACGGCCGCCGTGCCGACCAGCGAGCCGCGCCAGTCGCGGACGAACGGCTCCTTGCCCTGCTCGTCCAGGATCAGGCCCTTGTCGCCGACGATGGCGCGCAGGCCGTCGAGCACGGCCGGCGTCACGGGGACAGTGGGAATGCTGGGCGGGACGATTGTGTCGGGCATCGATTTCCTCTCCTTGACGGGAGCCTACCGCCGGCCATCCGTGCCGTCATCCGCGGCCGCGCGGCGCAGGCGATCGTTGATCGCAAGCCCCAGTCCGGTTGGCGGAATGGGCATGACCGCGATGCGCGCGTTGCCCGGCTGGTCCAGGGCGCGCAGGTAAGCGAACAGATTGGCCGCCGCCTCCGTGAGATCGCCCGCAGTGCTGAGGTTGAGCACCTGGCGAGCGCCGGCCGGCGGCTGCGGACCGAAGGCAAGCAGGGCCTCGTCCGCGGCGACACTCGTTGCGTTCAACCGCACCGGTCGCGCCGGAGCATAGTGGCTGGCGAGCTGTCCCGGCGACTTGCGCGCGGAGTCGCCGCTCGGAATGGCGTTGCTCAGCGCGATAGGGCCGATCACCGCTTCGATTGCCTCGCGCGTGGCGCCGCCGGGTCGCAGCAGCGTCGGCGTCGAGGTCGAGAGATCGAGCACGGTGGACTCCAGCCCGACCTCGCAGGGCCCGCCGTCGAGGATCATCTTCACCCGGTTGCCCAGCGACTCCGCAACATGTTCGGCGCGCGTCGGGCTGACCGCGCCGCTGCGATTGGCCGAGGGACCGGCGATCGGCCGGCCGGCGGCGCGGATCAGCGCCTGCGCCAGGGGATGGGCCGGCGCGCGGACCGCCGCGGTGTCAAGCCCTGCAGTCGCCAGCAGGGCGATGGGCGAGTCCTTGGTTCGCGGCAGGACCAGCGTCAGCGGCCCCGGCCAGAAGCGCGCGGCGAGCTTGTCGGCGGTCTCGTTCCACTGCACCAGACGGCGCGCCTCGCCGGCATCGACCACGTGCGAGATCAGCGGATTGAACTGCGGCCGGCCCTTGGCCTCGAAGATCTTGGCGACGGCGCGTTCGTTGGTGGCGTCGCCGCCCAGGCCATAGACCGTCTCGGTCGGGAAGGCCACCAGCTCGCCCTCGCGGATCAGCCGCGCGGCATCGGCGATGCTCACCTGCCCAGGGCTCAACGGGCGTCCTTGCTGCGGGCGATGAAATGCGGGTTGCCGAAGCCCGGCTTGCCGTAGGCGAGCGGCCGCCCGTCGGTCGTCACGACCTCGCCGCCGGCCGCCGCGAGCACGGCATGGCCCGCCGCGGTGTCCCACTCGTTGGTCGGTCCGAAGCGCGGATAGATGTCGGCCTTGCCCTCGGCGATCAGGCAGAATTTCAGCGACGAACCGGCCTGCACGCGATCGGCGACGGTGAGGTTGTTGTTGCGGAACCAGATGTCGAGGTCGCTGTAGATGGCGTGGCTGCGGCTGGCGCAGGCAGTGAGGCCGTTGGACGGCGCGGACCGGGTATGGATCGGCGTGAAGGCGCCGTCGCCTTCGCGCTTGTCGGCGCCTTCGCCGACGACGCCGCGCCACAGCGTACCACTGGCCGGCGCCAGCACGATGCCGAGCGTGGGCTTGCCGTCCTCGATCAAGGCGATGTTCACGGTGAACTCGCCATTCCTCTTGATGAACTCCTTGGTACCGTCGAGCGGATCGACCAGCCAGAACGGCCCGCCGTTCTTCAGCACGGGCACGCGGCCCGCCGCCATCTCCTCCTCGGCGACCACCGGCGTATCGGGCGTGAGCGCGCGCAGGCCCTTGACGATGATCGCCTCGGCGGCGTTGTCGGCGTCGGTCACCGGGCTCTTGTCGGCCTTGTTGCGCACGCCGAGATCGCCGGCGTAGATGCGCATGATCTCGCGCGCTGCTTCTTCGGCAAAGTCGGTGCAGGACTGGCGGAGCGTCTGGCGGGGGGGAAGGGTCACGGAATCCGTTGCGTTGAGGACGGCGACCTTATAACCCATTCCGCCATGGCAGAAAGGCTCCTCGGCGTCATATCGGCCCTGCCCGAGGAACTCGCCCATCTCAGCGACCGTTCGGGCGAGGTGCGGGAAATCGGCGGCTTCGCGTTCTGGCGCAGCGAGATCGCCGGCCGCGCGGCGATTTTCGTCGAATCGGGCGCCGGCAAGGTCAATGCCGGCGTGGCGGCGTCGCTGCTGTTGGATCGCTTCGACTGCCGCGCGCTCCTCATGTGCGGCGTCGCGGGCGGCCTCGATCCGGCCCTGGGCGTGGGCGACATCGTGGTCGGCACCAGCAACACCCAGCACGATTTCGGCATGCACCGCGAAGCCGGCTTCCACACCATCCAGCCCGGCAGCCGGCCGTCCAAGGGCGAGGAATGGAAGCCGGGCTATGCGGTGGCCGATGCCGTGGTGGCGCGCCTGCGCGCCGCTGTGGCAGGGCTCGCCCTGGAGCCGCTGCCGGAAGAGGTTGGCGTGGGTCGGCGGGTACCTGCCGTCCATTTCGGCGCCATCCTGACGGGAGATGCCTTCGTCAACGCCGATTCATTGCGCGAGCGGCTGCGTACGACGTTCCAGGCGCAGGCCGTCGAGATGGAGGGCGGCGCCGTGGCGCAGGTGGCGCTCCGCTGGGGTGAGGACATCCCGTTCGTCAATGTGCGCTGCCTGAGCGACCTTGCAAGCAGCGAAAGCCATCTCGACTTCCGCGCCTTCCTGCCCGCCGCCGCGCGACTCGCCTCTCAGGTCGCGCACCGCCTGGCGCCAGTGATCTGATCTTCCGCTGGGGGCGCGCCACTCCAGTGGCGCGTTCTTGTCATGCTCTTCCGGACCGTGCGCTGGGTCGCGGTCCGAAAGACCATGACGCGCCACTGGAGTGGCGCGCCCCCGGCAATGAGCTCTAGCTCGCCTTCAGCACCCGGCCTGCCACCGCGTCGAGCTTCTTCGCCATCTCGGCCGAGCGCGCCGTCGGCGCGGTGATCAGCGCATGCTCCAGCGCGCGGTCGCAGCCGTGCGGGCAGGGCTCGGGCCGCGACTTATTCAGGAGCGGTGCCACCATCGTGACCAGCGTCTTGGCCTTCTCGGCATTGTCGAGCAGCACGCGGACGATGTCGGCGACCTGCACGTGGTCGTGGTCGGGATGCCAGCAGTCGAAGTCGGTGACCATGGCGACGGTCACGTAACAGATCTCCGCTTCGCGGGCGAGCTTGGCCTCGGGCATGTTGGTCATGCCGATCACGTCGCAGCCCCAGCTGCGATAGAGCCGCGATTCGGCCAGGCTGGAGAATTGTGGGCCCTCCATGGCGAGGTACGTGCCGCCGAACTTCACGGGGAAGCCCGCTTGCCTCGCACAGTCGTGCACGGCATGGGCGAGGCGATTGCAGGTCGGATGGGCCATCGAGACGTGGGCCACGAAACCCTCGCCGAAGAAGCTCTTGTCGCGCGCGAAGGTGCGGTCGATGAACTGATCGACCACCACGAAGTGACCGGGCGGCAGGTCCTCGCGCAGCGAGCCGCAGGCCGACAGCGACAGGATATCGGTGACGCCGACGCGCTTCAGGGCGTCGATGTTGGCGCGGTAGTTGATCGAGGTCGGCGAATGGCGATGGCCGCGGCCGTGGCGCGGCACGAACACCACGTCGAGCCCGTCGAGCACGCCGAACAGGAACTCGTCCGATGTTTCGCCGAACGGCGAGGCGATCCGCTGCCATTTGGCGTCTTTCAGGCCGGCGATCTCATAGACCCCGCTGCCGCCCAGGATGCCCAACACCGTCATTTGCGTCTCCTTACGGGCGTTGGTGTATCATCCCCGTCGAACGAATGGGGAGAAATCCATGGGCAGGCTCGACGGCAAGATCACCATCGTCACCGGTGCGACCAGCGGCATCGGCCGGCGGACCGTCGAGGTCTTCGCCCGCGAGGGCGCCAAGGTCGTGGCGACCGGCCGGCGCGAAGAGCTGGGCCGCTCGCTCGAGGCCTCGGTGGGCAAGGACAAGTGCCTGTTCGTCAAGGCCGACGCGACCCAGGAGGCCGACGTCAAGGCGATGTTCGACGCCTGCCTGTCGAAGTGGGGCCGCCTCGACTGCCTGTTCAACAACGCCGGCGGGCCGGCGCCGGTGGGCGGCATCGAGACCATCCCGGTCGATGGCTTCGACGCGGCCATGGCGACCCTGGTGCGCTCGGTGATGCTGGGCATGAAGCACGCCGCGCCGATCATGATGAAGCAGGGCTCGGGCAGCATCATCAACAACGGCAGCGTGGCGGGCCGGCGCGCCGGCTATTCGACCTCGATGATCTACGGCGCCGCCAAGGCCGCGGTGAATCACCTGACGGTCTGCGCCTCCATGCAACTCGGCGAGCAGGGCGTGCGCTGCAACTCGATCTCGCCGGGCGGCATCGCCACCGGCATCTTCGCCAAGGCGCTCGGCCTGGCGCCGGACAAGGCCGATGCCTTCGCCGAGTCCATGAAGAGCATGATGGCCAAGCTCCAGCCCATCCCGCGCGCCGGCAGCGTCGACGACATCGCCAACGCCGCCGTGTTCCTGGCTTCCGACGAATCGAGCTTCATCAACGGCCACGACCTGGTGGTCGACGGCGGCGTCGTCGGCGGCCGCCAGTGGACGCCGCACCAGGAGGGCGTGAAGGCGATGCGCCAGGCCTTCGGCGTGGACGAAATCTGATGCGTGCGCTCGCCGCCTTCCTCGCCTGGTGCCTGGCGTTGGCTGCGCTGCCGGCCATGGCGGCGGAGCCCGAGCTCACACCGTTCGTCGCCGAGGCGCTGTGGGCGCCCAATCCAGTGCCGGGCTCCGACGGTCGGCGTCACCTGGTCTACGAACTGCGCATCGCCAACCCGACGGCAAGTGCCCTCGAGCTCAAGAAGGTCGAGGTCCTGGACGAGCCGTCCGGCAAGGTGCTGCTGACCCTCGACCGCGACGGCCTCGCCAAGCGCTTCTCGATCGGCGGCCGACGCGGTTCGGAATCGACGGATCTCGGCGTCGGACAGTTCGGCGTGCTGTTCCTGCACGTGGCGCTCGAGCCGGGGGATGCGCTGCCGCGCGCGATCGCCCACCGCATCGCCGTTCGCATCGTGCAGCCCGGGATCGATTTCGCCGCGACGGTTGCCCGGACGCCGGTCGTGGATCGTTCGCTCGCCGTGCTGGGACCGCCGTTCGTCGGCGCGGGTTACGTTGCCGCTGACGGCTGCTGCGATTCAATCCGCCACGTCCGCGCGCTGCTGTCCCTGAACGGCCATTTCACCCTGGCCCAGCGCTTCGCCATCGATTGGGAGCAGATCGATGTGGAGAATCGCGTGGTCAAGGGTGACACCAAGACACTGTCGAACTACGTGATCTACGGACGCGAAGTCCTGGCCGTTGCCGACGGCACCGTGGTGTCCTCGCGCAACGACCTGCCGGAGCAGGTGCCGGGCGCACTGCCGCAAGGCATGACCATCGACCAGGCCGACGGCAATTTCGTCGTGCTCGATATCGGCAGCGGCAACTACGTGCTCTATGCGCACATGCAGCCCGGCAGCGTGACAGTGAAGGCCGCCGCCAAGGTGAAGCGCGGCGACGTGCTGGGGAAGGTGGGCAATACCGGCAATACCCAGGCGCCGCATCTCCATCTGCATGTGATGGACGGCCCGTCGCCCTTGCAGTCGAACGGCCTTCCCTACGTCTTCGACTCGTTCAAGCTGACCGCCATCGATAAGGCCGGCACCGCCGATTTCGACAAGGCCGAGGCGACCGGCTCGCCGCTCACCTTGACGCCGGTATCGCCGCCGCAGGTCCTGTCGAGGGTCCTGCCGCTCGATCTTTCGGTGGTGGAATTCTCGCGATGAGAGGCCGGGCGCTCGCGATCTTGCTGATGGGCTGCCTGGCAGCGTCGCCGGCGATGGCAGACGCTGCGGCCGAGAAGGCCATTCGCGATGCCTTGACGCGATGGACCGCCGACTTCAACGCGCGCGATGCGTCGCGCATCTGCGATCTCTTCGCGCCCGACCTGCGCTACGATTTTCGCGGCACGCCGGAGCGTGACTACGCCGCCATGTGCAGCGCGCTGCAGCACGCGCTTGGCGATCGGTCGAAGACGCTGACCTATTCGTTCGACATCAAGGAGATCATCGTCTCGGGAGACATGGCGATCGTGCGCCTGGTGTGGACCTCGAAGCTGTCGCGTCCCGACTCCGCGCAGGTGATCGAGACCAAGGAACCGGGCCTCGACGTCTTCCGTCGGCAGCCCGATGGTATGTGGCGAATATCACGCTACATGGCGTACGAGGCACCATAGCGGCACGATGAATTGCCTCAATTGCCGATCATGCTCAATGGCATGGCGGCAAACGACAAATACTTCGTCCCTCCCGAAGCCACGCAGACCTTGCTGCGCGTCCGAGGCTTCAACCAGGATGGCCTGAGGTCGGGCGGCATCGAGGCGCCGCAGATCGTCGAGCTGCCGGCCGGCAGCGTTCTGTTCCGCATGTATCATGATCCCACGAGGGATTACGGCGAGTGGTGGGCGACGCCGCGTGAGCTCGGGTTGATCGCCGACTATTTCGGTCGCCGCGGACCGGCCTTCGACGTGGGACGCGCCAGCGGCAAGGGAATCCTCCACGCCACCCTGGCGGTGCGGCACGACTGGGGCGGCAACAGCCCGCTCCATCTCGGGATGTTTTTCGCTGTCCGGCTTGGCGTCATGTTGAAGGCCTATCACGGCGAGGGTGACCATGCGCCGGACGCCAGCCAGACGCAGGTGCAAAAGGCCGTCTACATCATGGATGAGCACGGACGGCAGCGTCGTGCGCGGCAGATCATGCTGCCCAAGACATGGGAGTACAAGGCGAGCCTGCCGCGCGTGCTGGGCGGACTGTCCAGCCAGCACCTGCCCGTCGCCGTCTCGCGCTTCAGCAGCCAGCGGTTGGCGTTCGAGTAGCAGTTCCTTGTAGACTTCGGCGGGGTCTCGAACAGGGGTTCGAACTGACCCAACGCCGAGGAGCACGATGGGCAAGGAATTCTGGAAGTCGGCCTGTCCGCACGATTGCCCCAGCGCCTGCTCGCTGGAAGTCGAGCGCCTGTCGTCGACGCGCATCGGCCGCATCCGCGGCGCCGCGGCGAACACCTACACCGACGGCGTCGTCTGCGCCAAGGTCGCGCGCTATGCCGAGCGGGTCCACCATCCCGACCGCCTGAAGCAGCCGCTGCAGCGGGTCGGCGACAAGGGCAAGGGCGAGTTCCGGCCGATCTCCTGGGACGATGCCCTGAACGAGGTCGCCGAGGCCTTCACGCGCGCCGCGCGCACGCAGGGACCTGAGGCGGTCTGGCCGTATCACTCGGGCGGCACCATGGGCGTCGTGCAGCGCTGGGGCATCGACCGGCTGCGCCATGCCTTCGGCTACTCGAGGCAGAAGTCCACGATCTGCGTGACGCCGGCCGATTCGGGCTGGCGCGCGGGCGTCGGCAAGCTGTGGGGCCCCGATCCGCGCGAGATGGCGCAGTCGGACCTGATTGTCGTCTGGGGCGGCAATCCGGTTTCGACCCAGGTCAATGCGATGACCCACATCGCCAAGGCGCGCAAGCAGCGCGGCGCCAAGCTGGCGGTGATCGACGTCTACCGCACGCCGACCGTCGAGGCCGCCGACATCGGCCTGGTGCTGCGGCCGGGGACCGATGGCGCCCTCGCGCTCGCCATGATGCATGTGCTCCTGAAGGAAGGCTTCGCCGACCGCGAGTACCTCGCGCGCCATACCGACTTCGGGCCCGATATCGAGCAGCACATCGCCGACAAGACGCCGAGTTGGGCGTCGGCCATCACCGGGCTGCCGGCGGCCGAGATCGAGGATTTCGCGCGGCTCTATGGCCGGACGCAACGCTCCTTCCTGCGCCTGGGCTTCGGCTTCACGCGCTCGCGCAACGGCTCGGCCGCCATGCACGCCGTGACCTGCCTGCCCGCGATCACCGGCGCCTGGCGGCACGAGGGTGGCGGCGCCTTCTTCCTGAGCTGGGACAACTGGCGGCTCGACACCACGCTGGCGCACGGGCTCGACATGATCGATCCCAAGACGCGGATCATCGACCAGTCGCGCATCGGCCCGATCCTGTGCGGCGACAAGGATGCGTTGGCTGGCGGCCCGCCGGTCATGGCCATGCTGATGCAGAACGCCAACTCGGCCAACGTCGCGCCCGACAGCGCCGCCGTGGCGCGCGGACTCGGCCGCGAGGATCTGTTCACCTGCGTGCACGAGCAGTTCATGACGGCGACCGCGAAGTACGCCGACATCCTGCTGCCGGCCGCGATGTTCCTCGAATACGACGACCTCTATTACGGGCTGGGCCACACCCATCTGACGGTCGGGCCGGCCGTGCTCGACCGCTACGAGGACTGCCGCACCAACCACGAGCTGATCTGCGGCCTGGCGCAGCGGCTCGGCTCCAACCAGCCCAGCTTCCGCATGAGCGCCGTCGAGCTTCTGGACGCGACCCTGCGCGCGTCGGGCCGCGGCACCTGGGACGAAGCGGTGGCCAAGGGCTGGATCGACTTCGCCGAGGACTTCCAGTCGTCGCACTTCCTCGACGGCTTCCCGTCGAGCGACGGCCGCTTCCACTTCAAGCCCGACTGGAGCGCCGTCGGTCCCTATCATGCCGGCCTCAAGCCGCTGCCCGACCATCTCGAGAACTACGAGCGCGAGAGCGAGGAGATGCCGTTCCGGCTGGTCGTGCCGCCGGCCCGCGCCTTCCTCAACACCACCTTCACCGAGACGCCGGGCTCGATCTCCCGCGAGGGCGAGCCGCGGGCGCTGATCCACCAGGACGATGCGACGCGGCTGGGCGTCACCGAAGGTTCGGTGGTGCGGCTGGGCAATGCGCGCGGCGAGGTGCGCGTGCGGGCGCGCCCATCGCTCACCGCACGGCAGGGCGTCGTGATCGTCGAAGGCAACTGGCCGAGCGGTGCCTATCTCGACGGCATCGGCATCAACACGCTGATCGGCGCCGATCCCGTGCCGCCCAATGGCGGTGCCGCGTTCCACGACACGGCGGTGTGGGTGAAGGCGGCTTAGCGGAGCGCGGACCTCCAGGTCCGCATCATGATCTTGAGCGGACCTGCAGGTCCGCGCTCCGCATGATCCTTATTCGGCCGCCTGCTGCTTGCCCTTCTTCTCCTGCTCTTCCTGCTCCTTGATCAGGCGGGGCAGGGCGGCGTTGGCGGCGGCGAAGCGCGGCGACTCGGTGACCTTGAGGGCCTCGACCGCGTCCTTGTTCTCCATGATCTTGGCCATGATGGCCTGGCCCGCGCGCACGAACACATCGCGGTTCTCGATCAGGAACTTCTGCGATTCGCGGAGCTTGGCGACGTAGCCGTTGATCTCCGGGATGACGTAGCGCGCCACCATGTCCCAGCTGCGCATGGTGTTCTCGGGGTTCGCCCAGTCGTGCACGAAGCCGATCACCGTGCCGAAGCCGCCGCTCTTGGCGTAGACGTCCTTGATCACCTTCACGAGGTCGTCGGGCGTGCCGATCACCGAAGCCGCGCCTTCCTCGAAGGCCGTCTTGTCGACCGCCTCGTCGGGCGAATTGAACGGCTGGTCGCCCGGCCGCTGCAGGGTGCCGACGATGTATTCGTTGTGCCAGCGCATCAGCCCGTGCCGGGCCTCCTCGCGCGCCTTCTCCCGCGTTTCGGCGACATGCCAGCTGAGCAGCACGCGCCAGTTCTTGCGGTCGACCCTGGTGCCGTGCTTGGCGGCGGCCTGTTCGGCGAAGTTCCATTGCGTCGGCAGCGACAGCAGGCCCTGGCTCGACATCGAGCCCAGCGAGATGATGCCGATGCCGTACTTGCCGGCCAGCGTCATGCCCGAGGGGCTGACCTGCGAGGCGACGACGAACTCCATGTCCTCCTGCAGCGGCAGGAGCTGCAGGGCCGCATCCTGCAGGGTGTACCACTCGGTCTTCTTGGTGATGCGCTCACCCTTGAACAGGCGGCGGATCACGTCGATCGCATCGTCCTGGCGGTCGCGCTGGGTCATCGGGTCGATGCCGAGCGTGTGGGCGTCGGACGGCAGCGCGCCCGGGCCCGAGCCGAAGATGGCACGGCCGCCCGTCATGTGGTCGAGCTGCACCATGCGCTGGGCGACGTTGTAGGGGTGGTGATAGGGCAGCGAGATCACGCCGGTGCCGAGCTTGATGCGCTTGGTGCGCTCGCCGGCGGCGGCCAGGAACATCTCGGGCGAGGCGATCATCTCCCAGCCCGAGGAATGGTGCTCGCCGCACCAGAACTCGTCGTAGCCCAGCTCGTCCAGATGCTCGACGAACTTGAGGTCGCGGCGGAACTGCAGGGTGGGATTTTCGCCGATCGGATGATGGGGCGCGAGGAACGCGCCGAAACCCATGCGAGGCATGTCTATGCTCCTGTTCGTTGGTAAACGGGTAACATGCCGGACCGGCGGGGTCGACAACTGGCGCGGAGACTGGCGGAGGATCGAATGGCGGCGTTGAAGGGCAGGGTTGCGCTGGTTACGGGCGGTTCGCGCGGCATCGGTCGCGCCATCGCGATTTCGCTGGCCGAAGCAGGCGCCGCCGTGGTGGTGAATTACCTCAGCAAAACGGTCGAGGCCCAGGCCGTGGTCGGGGCCATCCTTGGCCAGGGCGGTCGTGCGATTTCGGTCGGCGCGGACGTCTCCCAGGCCGCGGCGGTCAAGGGCATGGTGGCCGGCGTCGAGCGCGAGCTGGGCCCGGTGGACATCCTGATCAACAACGCCGGTATCGCCATCAACCGCCCGGTCGACGAGCTCACCGAGGACGACTTCGACCGCACCATGGCGGTCAACCTCAAGTCGGTGTTCCTGTGCACCCAGGCCGTGCTGCCGGGCATGCGCAAGCGCCGCTGGGGCCGCATCGTCAACATCTCGTCGGGCGCGGCGCGCGGCGCGGGCGGCGTCGGGCCGCACTACAACGCCTCGAAGGCCGGCATGGAGGGTATGACGCGCGGCTACGCGGCGCGGCTGGTGAAGGACGGCATCACGGTCAACGCGGTGGCGCCGTCGCTGATCCAGACCGACATGGTGGGCGCCGTCGCCTCGTCGGCCTCGCGCATTCCGCTCGGTCGCTTCGGCAAGCCGGAGGAATGCGCCCTGATCGTCATGATGATGATCGAGAACGAATACATGACCGGCCAGACGGTGGCCTTGAGCGGCGGGCTGTCCTTCCTGTGATCCGAATCCTCGGCAAGGCCTCGTCGATCAACGTGCGCAAGGCCCTGTGGGCCTGCGAGGAAATCGGCATCGCCTACAGCCGCGCCGACGATGGCCCGGAGCTGGCGCAGAATCCCAACGGGCTGGTGCCGGTGATCGTCGACGGCGACTTCGTGTTGTGGGAGAGCAACAGCATCATCCGCTACCTCGCCAACAAGTCGGCGGCGCACGCGTTGCTGCCGACCGAGCCGCGGGGGCGCGCCGAGGTCGACCGCTGGATCGACTGGCAGGCGACGGAGTTCAACAGCGCCTGGCGTTATGCCTTCTCGGCGATCGTGCGCCGCAATGGCGCTTTCAACGATCCGCGCGACATCGATGCCTCGAAGAAGCAGTGGGCGCGCATGGTGGCGATCCTCGACGACCAGCTCGCGCACACAGGCGGCCATGTCGCGGGTGCGGCGTTCACCCTGGCCGACATCCCGATCGGGCTGTCGGTCAACCGCTGGTTCATGACGCCGTTCGAGCGGCCGGCGTTCCCTCATGTCGACGCCTACTATGAGCGGCTGAGCCTACGGCCGGCGTTCATCAGGCATGGCCGAAATGGAATCGCCTAGTACCCTCGCTTGCGCTCGGGGTGTGAAAGGTCGCATGAGCAGGATGATCGGTATCGCCGTCGCGTTGATCGTGGCGTCGTATCCAGCGCTCGCCGCCGATCGCAAGATCAGGCCCCTGCCGGCGGATCAATGCCGGGCGCTGGCCGAGACGCTGGGTCGCGCTGCCGCCATTCCGCTCTCGGCCAGGACGGGCAGGCCTGCCTTTCCGACCGGCGTGAGCGGCGATGCCTGCCTGCTGTCGGGCAACGCGGCCGGACTGGCGATCGGGTTCATGGCGGCACAGGACCGGCTCGACCGCTCGCTTGCAGAGTGGCGGCGCGTGCCGGACTACGATGCCGACGGGCCCTACGGCACCCTCAAGGGATTCACCAACGGAGAAGCCACGCTCCTCTATCAGCTCGAGACCGACCCGCCAGCCGGAACGTGCGACAACATCGTCATCGCCGACTGCAAGGTGCCTCGCGTGCAATGGCACTGGACCCTCGAAGTCGTGGGCTTTGTCCAGTAAGCTCCCGTGGAACGCGCCAAGCAAAGGAAGGAATGGCCATGGGCTATACACTCGAACAGCTGAGCGACGACATTCGCACCGCCCTGAAGGCCGACCCCGGGGTCGGCGGCAAGCAGGCCGTCGTCAAGCTCGTCTCCAAGGTCCTGCTCGACAAGGACTTCGTCGAAAAGCACCTGAAGGCCGAGGACTGCAAGCCGCGCAAGGTGCTGTACGAAGATCCCGAGCTCGGCTTCTGCGTCTGCGGCCATGTCTACGAGAAGCCGGCGCACGGCGCGCCGCACGACCACGGCTCGAGCTGGGCGATCTATGGCCTCGCCGTCGGCGACACCGAGATGACCGACTGGCGCATCGTCAGGAAGGGCGACGGCGAGACGCCGTCGTTGGTCGAGCCGGAGAAGGTCTATGTCCTGCGGCCGGGCGACGCGCACTTCTATGACGTCGGCGTCGTGCATTCGCCCAAGCGGGATGGTCTGACCAAGCTGGTGCGCATCGAGGGCGCGAACCTCGATCGCATCAAGCGGTCCAACATCAAGGCCGCGGCCAAGGTCGACGCGTAGCAGAGCCATGAGAATGCGGCGGCGCGCGGCGCTGGTTCTTGCGCTCGCGCTTTCAGGCGCGAGCGGTGCGGCGGTTGCCGCCGACTATCCGACGAAGCCGATCAAGATCGTCGTGCCCTATGCGCCGGGCGGCGGCGCGGATTCCGTGGCCCGCATCGTCGCCCGCAAGGTGAGCGACAATACCGGCTACACCATCGTGATCGAGAACAAGGGCGGGGCCGGCGCCATTCTGGGCACCGACCAGGTCGCCAAGGCCGAGCCCGACGGCTACACGCTGCTGCTCGGCCAGTCCGGCCCGATCTCGATCAATCCTGCTGTCTATAAAAGCCTGCCCTACGATCCGGTGAAGGACTTCGCGCCGATCACCATGACGACGGCCTATCCCTACATCCTGGTCGTCAATGCCGAGCTGCCAGCGAAGACGCTGCAGGAGTTTGTGGCGCTGGCGAAGAGCAAGCCCGACTCGATGAACTACGGCTCGACCGGCGTCGGCGCGGCCAACCATCTGGTTGCCGAGCTGTTCGACAGCAAGGCCGGGATCAAGATGACGCATGTGCCCTATCGCGGCACGGCACTGGCCGTCGGCGACCTTTTGGGCGGCCAGCTCACCATGGTGTTCGGCGATCCGATCAGCGTCCTGCCGCACATCAAGTCGGGCAAGCTGCGCGCGCTCGCCGTCACCAGCCTCGAGCGCTCGCCCGTGGCGCCCGAGGTGCCGACCGTCGCCGAGAGCGGCTATCCCGGCTTCGAGGCGCTGGCCTGGCACGGCATCCTGGCGCCGGCGAAGACGCCGCCTGCGGTGATCAAGAAGCTCAACGAAGAGATCGTGAAGGCGGTCAACGACCCGGCCACCCGCGAGCTGCTGGCCAACCAGGCCATGCAGCCGGTCGGCAACACGCCGGAAGAATTCGCCGCCTTCATCCAGAAGGACATCGCCATCTGGAAGGACGTCGCGGCCGCGGCGAAGGTGACGGTGGAGTAACGGGAGCGCGGGCCTCTGACCCGCTCATGAATGCGGACCGGAGGCCCGCGCTCCCATCAACGTGGCACGGTCAGCGCGGCCAAAGTCGACACGTCGGCGCTCTTGTCCAGCGTCCACACGGCATCGATCAGTGGCCGGACGTCGTGCTGCGGCCGCCAGCTCTTCGCCTCGTCCAGAAGCTTCTGCTCGATCTCGGCGTCCTTCAGCGGATTGGCCGACGAGCCGCGCGCCGCGTCGGTCGAGGCATGGTGCTTCTTGCCGTCGGCGGTGAAGAAGTCGACCTCGATGGCGATGGTCGAGATCGCGGGATCTTCCGCCACCTCGATCTTGCGCCGCATCGCCTTGACCGCGGGATCGTTGACGCAGGCATCGGTGAACTCCTGCAGTCCCGCCTTGCCCAGCACCAGCGCCGCGGCCGTGGCGTGCTGCAAGCTCACCTGCGCCTCGCGGCCGGTCGCGGGCTCGGGGCGGTCGGTGCGCTGCAGCAGCAGCGGATTGCCGCGCACGGCGACGCGCTCGACGGTGGCGCTCGGGTTCTGCCGCCGCCAGTCCAGCGCGCAGTCGAGCAGGGGATGGATCACGAAGCCCGCCGGGTAGGGTTTCAGCGAATTGTCCAAAACCTCCCAGGTCGCACCGAGGCCGTCGAACGCCTCCCAGTTCGGCGGCTCGCCCATGGCGGCCAGCCAGCCCTGGGCGCCGGCGATCGGCTCGGCCGGGCCGGAGAAGCCCTTCTCCGCCAGCAGTGCCGAAAGCAGGCCGTTGCGCGCGGCATTGCCGACGCTGACGCTCTTGGCCGGCCAGCCCAGGCATTCGCACAGGCCGCCGGACTGCGTCGAGGCATTGCCCAGCGCCCACACGACCTGGTCCGCCGCGAGGCCGAGCAGCTTGGCGGCGCCGGCCGCCGAGCCGAACACGCCGCAGGTCGAGGTAATGTGCCAGCCCCTGGGATAGTGGCCGGGCGACACCGCCGCGCCGACCCGGCATTCGATCTCGAAGCCCAGTACGAAAGCCGTCAGCAACTGCGGTCCGGTCAGGCGCCGCAGCTCGGCCATCGCCAGCAGGGCAGGCGCGAGCGGCGCGGTCGGATGGACCACGGTCGGCAGATGCGTGTCGCAATAGTCGAAGACGTTGGCGCCGGCGCCGTTCAGGAAAGCGGCGCTCAGCGCGTCGATGCGCTCGCTGCGGCCGACGATCGTGGCCTGCTTGCCGCCGGAAAAATCGGCCAGGGTTTTCAGCGCCAGCTCGACCGGCTCGGTGCGGCAACCGGCGATGGCCACGGCGAAGAAGTTCAGCAGCGCGCGCTTGGCCTCATGGCGCGCCTGCTCGGGAATGTCCTCCCATTTCGTGTCGACGACGAAGCGGGCGAGGGATTGGGTGATGCCGGGTTTGGGAATCAAGACAAGACGTCCTTCTCGTGAAACTCTACGCCGCGGGTGACCTCGGCGGCGCTGCCCTGGTACTCGACGCGACGCAGCTGGTTGCGCCGGATCTTGCCGGAGATCGTCTTGGGCAGCTCTGTGACGAACTCCAGCCGGCGGATGCGCTTGAACGGCGCCAGCCGCTGGTGGGTGTATTCCAGGATCGACCGCGCGGTCTCCTTGTCGGGCGGCGTGCCGGCGGTCAGCAGGATATAGGCCTTCGGGATGCTGAGCCGGATGTCATCCGGAGTCGGCACGATGGCCGCCTCGGCGACGGCCTCATGCTCGATCAGCACGCTCTCCAGCTCGAACGGGCTGATGCGGTAGTCGGACGACTTGAAGACGTCGTCGGCGCGGCCGACGAAGGTGAGGTAGCCGTCGCCATCGAGGTTCGCTACGTCGCCGGTGCGATAGACCTTGTCGTTTGCGCCCGAGAGCTTGCCCTCGGCGTCGGCATAGCCCTGCATCAGGCCGGCCGGCCGATCCTCGTTGAGGTCGAGGCAGATCTCGCCCTCGTCGGTCGGCATGCCGTCGGCATCGAGCACCAGGATGCGATAGCCCGGCATCGGCCGCCCCATCGCGCCCGGCTTGACCGTCTGGCCAGGGGAGTTGGCGATCTGTGCCGTGGTCTCGGTCTGGCCGTAGCCGTCGCGGATGGTGAGGCCCCAGGCCTCCTGGACCTTGTTGATGACCTCGGGGTTCAAGGGCTCGCCTGCGCCGCAGACCTCGCGCAGGGAAACTTTTGCGGCGCCAAGGTCTTCCTGGATCATCAGGCGCCACACCGTCGGCGGCGCGCAGAAGGTCGTGACCTTGCAGCGCTCCAGCACGCCTAGAAGCGCCTTGGCGTTGAACGGCGCCTGGTTGACCATCAGCACCGTGGCGCCGGCGTTCCACGGCGCGAAGAAGGTGCTCCAGGCATGCTTGGCCCAGCCCGGCGAGGAGATGTTGACGTGCACGTCGCCCGGCTGCAGGCCGAGCCAGTACATCGTCGAGAGCGAGCCCACCGGATAGCTGCGATGGCTGTGGCGCACCAGCTTGGGCTTGGCCGTCGTGCCCGAGGTGAAATAGAGCAACAGCGGATCGTCGGCATTGGTCGTGCCGTCGGCCTTGAACTCCGTCGGGCACTTGTAGGCGTCGCCGAGCGACAGCCAGCCGGCGGCGGGCCTGGCGCCGATAGTGACGAAGGTCACGCCGTCACGCGGCAGGCCGGCGCATTTGGCGACCTGGTCCTCGTCGGTGACAATCATGCGTGCGCGGCCGCGTTCGACGCGGTCCAGAAGCTCCTCGGTGGTGAGCAAGGTCGTGGCCGGGATCACGACGACGCCGAGCTTCATGGCGGCCAGCATGATCTCCCACAGCGGCGCCACATTGTTCAGCACCAGCAGCAGATGATCGCCGCGCCTCAGCCCCTGCTGGTGCAGCCAGTTGGCGACCTGGTTGGAACGCTGCGACAGCTCGCCGAAGGTGAGCCTGGTTTCGCGCCCGCTCGCCACGTCGACGATCCAGAGACCGCAGCGATCCTTGTTGGCGGCATTCGCCAGCTCGGCATCGAACCAGTCGATTGCCCAGTTGAACGGCACCGGATCGGGCCAGCGAAAGCCCGCCACCGCCTTGGCATAGTCGGTGCGGTTGGCCAGCAGGAAATCGCGGGATTCGCGAAAGGTGGGCATGCGTTCCTCCGTACGCCTACTTGTTACTCGGGAATCTGCAATTTCGCTACGAGTGAACACCAAGTGCATTTCGCACGTCCCGAATTCGCCAAATTGTTGGCGCCTAATCCCTTCGATGGCGAGGGGCCAGACAGGAGATCGTGCCGTGACGCATTTCGCCATTCCTGTTCGCATCGATGCTTTCGTGAACAACTATCCGACCTTCACCAAGACGCAGGTCAATACAAAGGCCGGCCCCCGCATCGATCTAAAACTGAAGGACCCCGGCGGCTCGCTGGCGGGAGAGCTCGATGGCTGGGTCACCGGGCTCATCAACGAGAACGCCAGCTACACGACGTGCTGCATTCAGATGTCGCATGCCATCAACGCGTCGTTCCTGCACGAGGACCAGACGAAGATGGTGGGCGAGCGGAGCTATCGTCGGCGGACCAATGGGTTTGCGATCAGGTCGGCGGCCAACAGGGTGTTCCGCTACATCGCCGCCGTCGATGAGATGAAGGACTTTCTCGACAACACCTTCGAAGAAGGCGTGGAGATCACCAGCCGGGCCGACATCGAGGACCAGCCGGGCATCGTCGTCTTCATGGGCCGCCAGACCTACGGCATCCATACCGAAATCTGGACGGGCGACAATTTCCACCAGGGTTTCATGCGGAACTACTTCGCCTCGTTGACCCGGCCGAAGGTGTGGTTCTGGAGCATCGGCGATCCCAACCTGATCGATATTTGAGAACAGCTATTCTCGAACCGGACTGCCTTCGAGCTTGAGCGGCGCGTCGGTCGCGGGCCGCGTCGGCTCATCGATCCTGAGGCATCCCGCCGTCAGGCCGTCGCCCGGCGCCTTGTCGGCGGGGGCGATGAACAGCGCGGTCAGCTTCATGTTGCCGGCGAGCATATGGGCCTCGCTCAGCCAGCGCGTTGCGCGGATCGAGTTGCCGCCCTTGTCGAGCCGCAGCCAGCCGCAGATCGTCGGGCGCTCGCCGGAGTTGTCGATGCGGACCCAGGCCGTGTCGGTGCCGGTGAAGGAGCCCGCATTGGAGGTGACGCGCCATTCGAACGGCACGGCGCGGTAGAGCTTGGCGTCGTCTGCCGACACGTCGATGTTGCCGACATAGTCGGCCTTGGCGAGCGAGGGATCGCGCAGCCAGCCCATGTGCACC
The DNA here is from genome assembly GCA_019750135.1 of Reyranella sp. Lineage (GTDB taxonomy): Bacteria > Pseudomonadota > Alphaproteobacteria > Reyranellales > Reyranellaceae > Reyranella. Next base: position 35,540 of record JAIEOV010000039.1, read on the forward strand.
GCAAAGCCGAACACCAGCAGGGCCGCGAACAGAGCCAGGATCACCCAGCGCGGAATCGACGGCATGTCAGGCGTCCATCTCAGCCCAGGATGACGGTCATGCCGCCGTCGACCACCAGCGTATGGCCGCTCATGTAGGCGCCGGCGTCGGAGGCCAGCAGCAGCAGCGGACCGCGCAGGTCCTCGGGCTTGCCCCAGCGGTGCAGCGCCGTGCGCTGCTCGAGCATGGCGTTGAAGGCCTTGTTCTGCTGCAGCGGCACGTTGAGCTCGGTGCGGATGTAGCCCGGGGCGATGGCGTTGCAGGTGACGTGTGGGCCGTATTCGGCCGCCAGGTTCTTGGTGAGCCCGATCAGGCCGTGCTTGGCCGCGACATAGCCCGCCACCGTGGCGCGGCCGAGGATGCCCATGATCGAGGAGATGTTGACGATGCGGCCGTACTTGCGCGCCAGCATGTGGCGGCCGACCTCGCGCGCCAGCATGAACTGGGAGACGAGGTCGGTCTCGATCGCGGAGCGGAAGGTGTCGGTCGAGGTGTCGACGATCGCCTCGCGGTAGATGATGCCGGCATTGTTGACCAGCGCGTCGATGCGGCGGTGCTTCTTGATGATGCTCGCGACCTGCTCGCGGACGGCGGCTTCGTCCGTGATGTCGAGCGGCGTCACCTCGGCCTTGCCGCCTTTGCGCTTGATGGCGCGCGCCGTGACCTCGAGCTCTTTCACCGTGCGGCCGGCGCACAGCACCGTGGCGCCCGCGGCCCCCAGGGTCAGGGCCATGTCGCGCCCCAGCCCGCGCGAGGCGCCGGTCAGCAGCACCACGCGGTTCTTCATCGAAAAGAGGTCGGCCATGCCCTGTCCGTGTTCTGCCGTTTTGCCTTCGGGCCTGATCCTAGCCTATGAAAGGTGGCAGGAGATATCCGGAGGAACACATGGCGAAATCGGGCAAGGTGGCGATCGTGACGGGCTCGGCGACCGGGTTGGGCGCCTCGTGCGCGATCGACTTGGCGGAGCGCGGCTGGAACGTCGTCATCAACTACACCAAGAGCAAGAAGGAAGCCGACGAGACGTACGAGGCGGTCAAGGCCAAGGGTGTCGAGGCGATCCTGGTGCAGGCCGACATGGGCCAGGACTCCGATTGCAAGAAGCTGGCGGCCGAGACCCTGAAGAAGTGGGGCCGCATCGACGGCCTGGTGAACAACGCCGGCACCACCAAGTTCCAGAACCAGGGCGACCTCGACGGCGTGACGCCCGAGGACTTCGACCGCATCCTTCGCGTCAACGTCACCGGCCCCTACATGATGAGCCGTGCCGTCTTCCCGACCATGAAGAAGCAGTGGGAGGAGAAGCAGGAGCGCGGCTCGATCGTGAACATCTCCTCGATCGCGGGCGTGATGGGCGTCGGCAGCTCGATCCCCTATGCCTGCTCCAAGGGGGCGCTCAACACGCTCACCCTGACGCTGGCCCGCTGGTTCTCGCCGTCGGTGCGCGTCAACACCGTGTGCCCGGGCTTTATCCAGACGCGCTGGCTGCTGGGCGGCATGGGCGAGGAGAACTACAACAAGCTGAAGCAGAGCCAGGAGCAGACCGCGCCGCTGCGCCAGGCCGGCACGCCCGAGCAGATGGCCGAGGCGGTGATGTTCTTCCTGACCAGCGCATCGAACATCACCGGCGAGTTCCTGATCGTCGACGCCGGCATCCACCTCGCCAGCCTGCCGATGAAGGCGCGGTAGCGGCGCCTCACGCCGCCCGCGCGTAAATCTTCTGCAGGTAGGGGCCGACGTCCGGCGCGAACGCCGGATGGGCGATCAGCCGGTTGAAATGGCTGGACGCGCTCGGGAATTGCTCACGCCACTGATCGTTCAGGATCGGCGTGAGGCCGCGCATGGCGAGCGTCGGCCGATGGTGTCGCTCGTTCAGGAACAGGCAGAGCTCGGCCACGAAGCAGATGTCCGCCAGCGACAGCGTCTCGCCGACCAGGAAGTCGCGGTCGGGCTGCGGGGCCTGGTCGATGCCCGCGGCGTAGATCGCAAAGGCCTCCGCCGTCCGGGCATGGATGTCGGCGGCGAAGTCGGGGTCGCGCAGGGCCAGCAGGTAGATCTGCGAGTCTCGGGCGAAGACCAGGCTGGCGTCGAGGAAACTGTCGATGCGCGCGGCCTCGTACGGGTTGCTGCCGTAGAGCTTCGACCGCTTGCGGTCGAGCCGCGCCACCGCGCGCATTATGCTGTTGGATTCGAAGATGCCGGTCGTCCCGTCCGGGCTGAAGGCCGCGGGTACCGTGGCGAAGGGGTGGGCGGCCAGGAAGGCATCCGTCTTGACCAGCTGGCCACCCTTGAAACCGACTCGGCCGGCGCGTGGCTTGGTCCTGGCGCGATCGGCGTCGGACAGGGGACGGGCGTCGAAATCCCACAGCCAGTCCTTCAGCTCGGCGGGCTTGGCGCCGCGGATCTCGACATCGACGCCGCACAGGCGCGCGGCGATCGTCGCCTTCATGATCCTCGGGTTGGGCAGATAGGAGAAGATGCGGAGGTCGGCCATGGTCCTCACCATTTCTCGCCGAAAGGGCGGATCTCGACGTTGAACGACCAGGCGCTCCTGTCCTGGTGGATGACGTGCCAGACCTCGTCGGCGATGGCGGCCGGCTTGATGAAGAAGCCGTCGGGCGCGTCGGCATAGCGCTTGCGCGTCCAGGCGAGGTCGATCACCGCGTCGATGACGACATAAGCGACGTGGACGCCCTTGGGGCCGAGATCGCGCGCCATGGCCTCGGCCAGGATGCGCTGCGCCGCCTTGGTCGGCGCGAAGCCCGCGAAGTTCGGCCGGCCGCGCAGCGCCGACGTGTTCCCGGTGGCGACGATCGCGCCCTTGCCTGCCTGCACCATCGCCGGCGCGAGGCGGCGGGCGAGGTGCAGCAGCGCCATGGTGTTGACCTGGAAGTTGGCGTTCAGGACCTTGGGATCGATCTCCAGGAAGCTGCCCCAGGCGCCACCGACGGCGTTGTGCACCAGGACGGAGGGTTCGCCGAGCTGCTGGCGGACTGCCTCCAGGGTGGCGTCGAGCTGCGCTTCATCGGTGACATCGCAGGCGAAGCCTTTCGCATTGGCAATCTCCCGCTCGAACGTCGCCAGCCGGTCCTTGGTGCGGGCCAGCATGGCGACGTCGTAGCCACCGGCCGACAGGCGCCGGGCGATGGCACTGCCGGTGCCGGGACCGACACCGGTGACGAGGGCGAGGGGACGGCTCATGGCGGGCTCCAATCTCGGGTTCGGCCAAAGCTGCATGTGAAAAAAGCACGGATCAAACGCGCAAAACTCATGATAGTGCGAGCCGATTGCCTGCTGCGCGAATTGACAAGTGCTAAAAAGATACTGACAGTTGCGAAGCCGCAACTCAGGAGGAAGAAGTGGCAGCACGCAATGCGACGGCCGCCGTGATCGGTGCCGGCGACTTCATCGGCGGCGCCATCGCCAAGAAATTTGCCGCCGAAGGCTTCACGGTGTTCGCCGGCCGACGTAACGGCGACAAGCTCAGCACCCTGGTCGCCGACATCGAGGCGGCTGGTGGAAAGGTCTCGGCGCGCTCGCTCGATGCCCGCAAGGAGGAAGACATCACTGCCTTCCTGCAGGAGGCCGACCGGCACGCGCCATTGGAAGTCTGCATCTTCAACGTCGGTGCCAATGTCAACTTCCCCTTCACCGAGACGACCGAACGCGTCTTCCGTAAGGTGTGGGAGATGGCCTGCTACTCGGGCTTCCTGGCCGGCCGGGAAGCGGCGAAACTGATGTTGCCGCGTGGCAGGGGCGCGATCTTCTTCACGGGTGCGACGGCCAGCATGCGCGGCGGGGTAGGCTACGCCGCCTTCGCCGCGGCCAAGGCGGGCTTGCGCGCCGTGGCGCAGGCCGCCGCGCGGGAGCTCGGCCCCAAGAACATCCACGTCGCGCATCTCGTCATCGACTCCGGCGTCGATACCGCCTGGGTGCGCGAGCGCATCAAGGAGCGCGAGGGTGCCGAGGCGCTGGCCAAACTGTCGCCCGACCGGCTGATGCGGCCCGAGGCCGTCGCCGACGCCTACTGGGCGCTCTACCAGCAGCCGCGCGACGCCTGGAGCTCGGAACTGGAAATCCGCCCCTTTGGCGAGAAATGGTGAACCATGCCCAAGGTTGAGTTCCTGTTCGATTTCGGCAGCCCCAACGCCTATCTGAGCCACCTCGTCATCCCCGGGATCGAGAAGCGGCAGGGCGTGAAGTTCGACTACGTGCCAGTCCTGCTGGGCGGCGTCTTCAAGATGACCGGCAACCGCTCGCCCGGCGAGACCTACGCCGGCATCAAGAACAAGCCGGACTACCATCGGCTCGAGACCGAGCGCTTCGTGCGCCAGCATGGCATCACGCGCTTCAAGTCCAACCCCTTTTTCCCGGTCAATACGCTGATGACTATGCGCGGCGCGGTGGCGGCAAAGAAGCTCGGGATCTTCGAGCGCTACGTCGACGAGGTCTATCGGCACATGTGGGCCGAGCCCAAGAAGCTCGACGATCCGGCGGTCCTGAAGGCCGCGCTGATCGAGTCGAACCTGCCGGCCGACAAGCTGTTCGAGCTGGCGCAGACTCCGGAGGTGAAGGACGGCCTGCTGGCCGAGACCACGCGCGCCGTCGAGCGCGGCACCTTCGGCTCGCCCACCTTCTTCGTCGACGACGACATCTATTTCGGCAAGGACCGCCTGCGCGACGTCGAGGAAGCGATCGCCGCGAAGAAGTAATCGGGGGAAGCTACTTCGGCAGGCGCACGACCTTCGCTTCGGCGAGGCGATCGACATCGGCCTGGCCGTAACCGAGCTCGGCGAGGATCTCACCGCCGTGCTGGCCGATTCCCGGCGCTGCCGAAGGTGCGCGCGCCGGCGTGCCTGAAAATTCCGCGGCGGGCTTTGCCTGGCGCACGCGGCCGATGCCGGGATGGTCGAATTCGGCGATCAGGCCGCGCGCCACGACCTGCTCGTTGTGCATCACCTCGCCGCGGCGCAGCACCGGTGCGCACGGCACGTCGGCGTCGTCGAGGCGCTTCAGCCAGTCGGCGGTGGTGCGCTTGGCGAGGATGTCGCCCATCAGGGGGATGCGCTCGGCGGCGTTGGCGGTGCGCGCGGCCGGCGTGTTGAACCTCTTGTCCTCGATCAGCGCCGGCTGCTCGACGGCGCGGCAGAAGCCTTGCCATTCGGAGTCCGAGATCGTGCCGGCGGTCATGTAGCCGTCGAGCGTCTTGAAGATCAGGTCGGGTCGCGCCTTGGGGTCGTTCGCCGCGGCCTCCTGGCCGACCACCGTGTACTGCATCATGGCTTCCGGCCAGAGATAGGAGATCATGGTGTCGAGCATCGCCACCTTGATGTGCTGGCCGACGCCGGTCTTTTCCCGCGCGTACAGGGCCGACGCGACCGCCTGGGCGGTGAAAACCGAGGTGGTCTTGTCGGCCACGATGGTCCGGATCATCTGCGGACGCCCGGTCTCCGCATTGGACTGCACGTCGGCGAAGCCCGAGAGACCCTGGATGATGGGGTCGTAGATGCGCTTCTCGGCGTAGGGGCCGCTGTCGCCGGCGCCGCTGATCGAGACGTAGATCAGCCGCGGATTGAGCGCGCGCATGGCCGGTTCGCCGAGGCCCAGCCGCTCCATGACCTGCGGCCTGAAATTCTGCACCAGCACGTCGGAGCGGGCGATCAGCTTGCGCAGGACTTCGAGACCCTCGGGCTGCTTGAGGTCGATCGACAGCGAGCGCTTGCCGCGGTTGGTCGATATGAACAGGGCCGAGAACTGGCCGGTCGGGTCGATCGACTGGCGGCTGCGCCGTGTGATGTCGCCGCCCGGCGGCTCGACCTTGATAACGTCGGCGCCCTGGTCGGCCAGGAACATCGTGGCGAACGGCCCCGACACCACGCTGGTGAGGTCGATGACCCGCACCCCCGACAACGGACCTGTCATGCGTCGCCTCCCGTTTCGTTTCAGCATGTATACTGACGACGGACGGGCGACCTCACAACGACATCGAGGTCATGAGATGGCGACCAAAACTAATGCCAGGCCTTCGACTTGGTTTTCTTATTGAACCTGCGTTAAGCTCGATCATGCGTTGGAACAAGCTCGAGGACGAGGCGTGCTCGGTGGCGCGCACGGTGTCGGTCATCGGCGACCGCTGGACCCTCCTGATCCTGCGCGACTGCTTCCTGCGCGTGCGCCGCTTCGAGGAGTTCCAGGCGCGGCTCGGTGTGACCCGGCCGATCCTGGCGAGCCGGTTGCGCAAGCTAGTGAAGGACTTCGTACTGGCCAAGGTGCCCTACCAGGAAAGGCCCCTGCGCTACGAATACCGGCTGACGCAGAAGGGGCTCGATCTCTACCCGATTGTCATGGCCATCGTGCATTGGGGCGACATCCACATGGCCGGCAAGAAGGGCCGGCCGCTGCTTCACCAGCACACGAGCTGCGGGAAGACGTTCGACCCGGTGATGATCTGCTCGGAATGCGGCGAGCCGCTCAGCCCCAAGCAGGTCCATGTCCATCGCGGCCCGGGCGCGGCGAGCCCGCGTCACATGCCGGCCGACGTGCCGGCCGGCGAAAGAAAACAACGGCGTCCGGTTAGATCTTCTCGCGCACATCAGTAGGAAATCCCCTTGCGACTCGCGTCGAACGAGTCGACACTCGTCAGTGCTGTTTTCAAACTAACAAGACCGGATAGGGAAACGCGCATGACAGCCAGCAGCACGGCCGGCCGGCCTGTCGCCCTTCTCGTCGGCGCGGGCGACGCCATCGGCGCCGCCGTGGCCCGGCGCTTCGCTGCCGGCGGGCTGCAGGTCTGCGTGGCGCGGCGTGACGCCGGCAAGGCCAAGGCGCTGATCGACGAGGTCGCGGCCAGTGGCGGCACGCTGCAGGCCTTCAGCGTCGATGCTCGCCAGGAGGCCGCGGTCCAGGACCTGTTCGCCAAGGTCGAGCGCGAGGTCGGGCCGATCGAGGTCTGCCTCTACAACGCCGGCTCGAACGTCAACATGCCGCTGGTGGAGACGAGCGAGTCCCTGTTCCGCAAGTCCTGGGAGCTCGCCTGCTTCGGCGGCTTCCTCACCGGCCGCGAGGCGGCGCGCTACATGGTGCCGCGCGGCCACGGCACCATCCTGTTCACCGGCGCCACCGCCAGCGTGCGCGGCGGCGCGGGTTTTGCCGCCTTCGCCTCGGCGAAGTTCGGCCTGCGCGCCGTGGCGCAGTCGATGGCGCGCGAGCTGGGGCCGAAGAACATCCACGTCGCCCATCTCCTGATCGACGGCGGCGTCGACAGCGAGGCCATCCGCAAGCGCATGCGGGCGCGCATCGGCGACAAGGTCGACTCGCTGCCGCCGAACACCCTGATCCAGACGAAGGCGATCGCCGAGGCGTACTGGGCGCTGCACGTCCAGCCGGCCTACGGCTGGACCCACGAGCTCGACCTGCGCACGTCGATCGAGAGGTGGTGACATGGCCGGGCAGCAACCACGACTGCATCTGTGGGGCGTCACCACCAGCCGCACCCTTCGCGCCGTCTGGGCGCTGCACGAGCTGTCGCTCGACTACGTGCCGCATCCCATCCTGCCGCGCACCGGCGAGACCAAGACGGACGCGTTCACGCGCATCAACCCGCGCCAGAAGATCCCCGTCCTGCAGGACGGCGACTTCACCATCGCCGAGAGCCCGGCCATCATCGCCTATCTCTCGGATACTTACGGCACCGACGACAACAGGCTGGTGCCAACCGACGCCAGGCTGCGCGCGACGTGGCTGGAATGGTGCTTCCACATCGCCATGGAGCTCGACGCGACGAGCCTCTACGTCATGCGCCGCCACCGCGACCTGAAGCACATCTACGGCGACGCGCCGATCGCCGTCGAGAGCGCCAGCCAGTACTTCGAGACCCAGCTGCGGCACGTCGTCCACGCCCTGGGCGACGGCCGGCGCCACCTGGTCGGCGAGCGGTTCACCAGCGCCGACATGCTGCTCACGACCTGCCTGGTGTGGGCGGTCAACTACGGCGTGCCCGTGCCGCCGATCTGCCATGACTACGTCGCCCGCATCGCGGCCCGGCCCGCCTACCAGGAAGCCTTGCGCGCCAACCTTGCGCCGCTGCCACCCGCCACGGAGAAGCACGATGCCTGACGCCGCCCAGCAGCCCGGCGCGATCCACACCGAGATCGATGGCCGGATCTTCAAGATCGTCGTCGACAACGTAGCCAAGCGGAACGCCTTCACGCCGGGCATGATGAGCGAGCTGTCGGAGGCCTTCACGGCGTTCGACCGCAATGACGAGCTCTGGGTTGCCGTGCTCGCATTCGCCGGCGCGCACACGACGGCTGGTCTCGACATGCCGAAGTTCTTCGGCCCCAACCGCGAACGTCGCGACAACCCGGCCGACCATGTCGATCCGTTTGCGCTGCGGCGCCGCACGATGAAGCCGGTCGTGGCCGCTGTGCAGGGGCTGTGCCTGACGGTCGGCATAGAAATGATGCTGGCGGCCGACATCGTGATCGCCGCCGACAACGCGCGCTTCTGCCAGATGGAGTCGCGCCGCGGCATCGCGCCTCTGGGCGGCGCACATTTCCGCTTCCTGACGCGCACCGGCTGGGGCAATGCCATGTACCACCTCATGCTGTGCGACGAGTTCGACGCCGGGCGCGCCCTGCAGATCGGCCTCGTGCAAGAAGTGGTGCCGGCCGGCCAGCAGGTCGAGCGTGCGATCGAGATCGCCCGGCGCATCGCCGGCAACGCGCCGCTCGGCCTGCGCGCCATGAAGGAAGCGGCGCTGAAATACATCCAGGCGGGCGAGGCCATGGCGGTCGCGGCCATCCCGTCGATCCATGCCGCCGTGATGAACACCGAGGACGCCAAGGAAGGTATTCGTTCGTTCGTCGAGCGCCGCGAGGCTAAGTTCCAGGGACGCTAGAGCGACGGAGCACCCATGAAGACGAGAATCACGGAACTCTTGGGCATCGAGCATCCCATCATCCAGGGTGGCATGCATTTCGTCGGCTTCGCCGAGCTTGCCGCGGCCGTGTCGAATGCCGGCGGACTCGGCATCATCACCGGCCTGACCCAGGGCAATCCGGAAAACCTCGCCAAGGAAATCGGCCGCTGCCGCGAGATGACCAACAAGCCGTTCGGCGTGAACCTGACCTTCCTGCCGTCGGTCACGCCGCCCGACTACCCGGGCTACATCAAGTCGATCATCGACGGCGGTGTGAAGATCGTCGAGACCGCGGGCAACAATCCGCAGAAGTGGCTGCCGGCGCTCAAGGAGGCCGGCATCAAGGTGATCCACAAATGCACCTCGGTGCGCCATTCGCTGAAGGCCGAATCGATCGGCTGCGAGGCGGTGAGCGTCGACGGCTTCGAATGCGGCGGCCATCCCGGCGAGGACGACGTGCCGAACTTCATCCTGCTGCCACGCGCGGCCGAGGAGTTGAAGATCCCCTTCGTCGCCTCGGGCGGCATGGCCGACGGCCGCTCGCTGGTGGCGGCGCTGTCGCTCGGCGCCGACGGCATGAACATGGGCACGCGCTTCATGGCGACCAAGGAGGCGCCGATCCACGAGCATGTGAAGCAGGCGCTGGTGGCGGCGAGCGAGCTCGACACGCGGCTGGTCATGCGGCCGTTGCGCAACACCGAGCGGGTGCTGAAGAACGCCGCCGTCGATCGCCTGCTCGAGAAGGAGAAGGCGCTCGGCGCCAAG
>JAIEOV010000133.1 GCA_019750135.1 Reyranella sp.
GGCGGCCGGCCTGCCACACAGGTCTGCCCGCCCGCCCACAGCCAGCCGGAGCCGTGCCGGCGAAACACGCAGAACGACCGATAGGTCTCGGCTACCGCCTGGCCCTGGACCTCGAACCGGTCGTGCAGGGTCATGGTCGCGATGGCCATGTCGCCGAAGTCCGCGACGTCGAGTCCCTCGATCTCCTGGCTTTGAAAGCGCAGCCCGTGCGGGCCGGTGCCGTTCTCGACATAGGCGTCACGGCGCAGCCGGCGGCCCGATGCCGTCACATAGACGAAGTTCTCCTCGAGCAACTCCTGGAGCTTCGGTGCAGAGCGCTGCTTGAGCGCAGCGGCCTTGCGCTCGAGGACAGCCCTCACGTCATCCGCGGCAGACGGCACGCTACTCGGCGGCCTGTCGCCGCTTGGTCACCGCCTCGAACCGCCGCTGGCGCATGGCCATGCGCGGATCGTCCATCTCCGGCTCCATCGGCTCGGCCACCCAGGCGTCGCGGCCGGGCACGTAGTTGCGGTTGGTCTGGGCCGGATTGCGGTTGACCAGCGGCCGCGCGTAGAGCGGATGGGTCATGCAGCGCACTTCGTGCTCGATCTGGAACAGCGGCTTGCCGCTCTCGAGGTCGGTGATATCGACGAAGCGGTACTGGTACTGATTGCTCTCTTCAGTGACCAGGTTCCGCTCGAGCAGGCGCTTGTGCGGCCGCGAGAAGTTCGCGACATAGACCTGGATGTGATGGCCGTCATAGGCCGCGAGCTTCGACTTGGTCTCGCGGAACACCAGCTCTTGCGAGGGGCCGACGGAGATGCGCGCCGCCGGCATGTCGCCGGTCTCGTCGACGCTCGCCATCGTCTCGAAGACCTTGCGATAGAAGTCGGCGATGGCCTTGGCCGATCCCACCGGCACGTCGAACTCGACATAGGGCATGCCGAGCTGCATGCGGCCGAAACTGCCGGGCTCGTGGATCAGGAGCTTGTTGCCCCACGGACAGGTCGTCTCGACGTAGTCGTCGTGCTCCTTGAAGGCGAAGCGCGTGCCTTCGAGCGGCTTCTTCATCTTGTCGAGCCGCTGCAGCAGCGCCTCGCGGTCGGGAATGACCAGGCCGGTGCGGCCGCGCAGATGCTGCGGCTTGCTGGTGATCAGGTGGAACTGGCTGTGGCCGACATTGACCCACATGTTGTCGATGCTGGTCATCAGGTAGGGGTCGCGCGTCAACCCCAGGCCGCTGATGTAGAACAGCGTGGTCAGGCCCTGGTCCTCGACCTGCAGGTTGACGTGCTCCAGACCGACGATATTGCCCAGGTCCTCGGCGCTGCGATCGTACTGCTTGCCGTCCTTTGCCATGGTTCGCCTCCATCGGGGGAAGGGGAGCTTTGCACGATTCTTGGTTGGCAGCCCGTGCAAAAAATGCGGAACTGCCTGCAACAAAGGCCCGGGAGGAACAGGCCGTGATCACGAAATTCGACAGTTCGTATGTCGGCTCGGTCGACCTGGAGGATGCCGGCTATCTCGGCAAGCCGATCAACGACCGCTGGTACTCGAACGAGGAACTGGCCGACGTCATGCACAAGACGGTGGCCTATGCCAAGCAGATGGACCGGCTGGGCTACGACACCTTCTGGATGGCCGAGCACCATTTCCAGCCGGAGGGGACGGAGTGCATCCCCAACCTGTTGATGATGGCCACGCACCTCTGTGGCGCGACCAAGAATCTCAAGATCGGCTGCGGTTTCAATATCGTGCCGATGTGGCATCCGCTCCGACTGGCGGAAGACTATGCCATGGCCGATATCCTGACCGGCGGCCGGGTGATCTTCGGCATCGGCCGCGGCTATCACACCCGCGAGGTCGAGACCTTCGGGGCGCCGCTGATCGACCAGGACGCCAACCGCGAATTGTTCGAGGAAGGCGTCGACATCATCTTCCGGTCCTTCAACGAGGAGCGCTTCAGCCACAAGGGCAAGTACTACACGCTCCCGCCTGAAGTGCCCTATCGCGGCTACACACTGAAGGAACTCACCCTGGTGCCGCGCCCCCTGCGCCTCCCGGTCGAATGCTGGCAGCCGATCCAGAGCGGCTCGCAGCGCGCCTTCGACTTCATGGCCAAGTACGGCATCTCGGGCGTGATCGGCGGCGGCTCGGCCGAGGGCGGCGCGGTCGACCGGCACATGAGCGAGTTCCGCGCCGCCTACCAGCGCCGCGGCATCGAGCTCAAGTCGGGCGAGCGCCTGGCGCTGGGCTACCAGTTCTGCATCGCCGAAAGCCGCGAGGCGGCGATCGCCAAGGCAGGCAAGTTCTACGAAGAGAACATGAAGATGTTCGGCGAGCTCCGGCTGGTGCGCGCCATCACCGAGCAGCAGATCGCCGCCATGCGCGATCCGAGCCTGGTGCCCGGCACCAAGCTGCCGCGCATCGAAGATGCGGTGAAGGCGGGCGGCTTCCTGGCCGGTACGCCGGCCGACATCATCGAACAGCTGAAGAAGGTCGAGGAGCGCTACCCTGGCCTCGAACGCGTCATCTGCACCATGCCGCTCGGAACGCATCTCGCCGACACGCTGGAGCAGCTCGACCGCTTCGCCAAGGAAGTGATCCCGGCCTTCCGGCCCGCGCGGGCTGCCGCCGCCGATTGAACAGGAGAGACTGATGATCTTTGAAATGCGCACTTATCTGATGAAGCCGGGCAGCATCCCCAAAGTGGCGGAGGCGTTCGGCGCAGGCATGCCGGCGCGCACCAAGCTGTCGCGCTTCGGCGGCTTCTGGCACACGGAAGTCGGCACGCTGAACCAGATCATCCACGTCTGGCCCTACAAGGACCTGAACGAGCGCGACCAGACCCGCGCCGAAGCCGTCAGGACCGGCGTGTGGCCGCCCAAGATCCAGGAGCATATCCTGGAGATGGAGAGCAAGATCCTCCATCCCGCACCGTTCTCGCCGCATTTCGAGCCGGGCGAGCACGGCAGCATTTACGAATTCCGCACCTACACCTACGGTCCCGGCAACATCCCCAAGGTGATCGAGGCGTGGACGCCGCTGATCAAGGCGCGCTCCGCCATCTCGCCGCTGGTTTTCGCGGGCTTCACCGATATCGGCGCGCTGAACCAGTGGGTCCATGTCTGGGCCTACAAGAACATGGCCGACCGCGAGACGCGCCGCGCCCAGGCGATGAAGCCCGGCGTCTGGCCGCCGCCGCGGCACGAGAGCGTGACCCTGCTCAAGCAGGAGAACAAGTTCGCGGTGCCGGCGAGCTGGTCACCGTTGCGTTGAGTCATATGGACCGCTGGCCTCTGGCCGGCGGTCCGCAAAAGCATGAGAGGAAGCTGCCGATGACCATCTCCATCCGCCAGGTCGGACCGTGCTTTGCGGGCGAAGTCGACGGCCTCGACATGCGGCGCCCGCTCACCAGGGACGAGGTGGCCGCGATTCATGCCGGCATGGACAAGTACGCCGTGCTGGTGTTCCGCAATCAGGATATCGACGACGCCCAGCAGCTCGCCTTCACGCAGAGCCTGGGCGACATCGAGCACGCCATCGGCACCAGCCTGCGGGCGGCCAACGAAACCCGCCTGCCGACGACCTTCGCCGACGTCTCCAACCTCGACAAGAACAACACGCCCTACCCGCGCGACGACCGCCGCCGGCTGTTCGCCATCGGCAACCGGCTGTGGCACTCCGATTCCTCGTTCAAGGTCGTGCCGGCCAAATACTCGCTGCTGCACGCCATCTCGATCCCGTCCAAGGGCGGCGACACCCAGTTCGCCGACATGCGCGCGGCCTACGATGCGCTCGACGACGAGACCAAGGCCGAGGTCGAGAACATGGTCTGCGAGCATTCGCAGATGTACTCGCGCCAGATCATCGGCTTCTACGACTTCACCGACGAGGAACGCGAGCGCTTCCGGCCGGTGCGGCAATGCATGGTGCGCGTCCATCCGGTGACGGGGCGCAAGTCGCTCTATCTTTCGTCACACGCCGGCAGCATCGTCGGCTGGCCGATGCCCGAGGCGCGCGGCTACCTGCGCGACCTGATCGAGCACGCCACCCAGCGCGAGTTCGTCTACACCCACAAGTGGCGGCTCGGCGACCTGGTGATGTGGGACAACCGCCAGACCATGCACCGCGCCCGTCCCTTCCCGGCCAACGAACCGCGCGACATGCGCCGCACGACGCTGGCCGGCGACGGCCCGACAGCGGTCCAGGCGGCGGCGTAACGCCTCAGATCACGGCTTGCCGGCGCAGGTCGTGGTGACCTTCTCGGTACATTTCCCGCCGCCCTTGGTCGAAATGCATCCGCGGCCGCACGGGATTTCGTTGGCGCGGCAGTGACTCGTGCAGTAGTCGCCCGGGTACCGCTGCGGGCCGGCCTGCGACCCTGAACCCGATCCAGACCCGGGGGACTGCTGTTGTTGTGGCTGTTGTGCCAGCGAGGGAAGGACGAGCGCCGGCATGCCGAACAGGACAAGCAACACGGCCAGCACGCGCATCAACGACTTCTCCTCGCCTTTTGGCTATGCGGTCAGGTCCTCGGCGACCCGCCGGTCTCGGGCAATGGTCTGCAGGATCGCAGCCGCCCCGTCAATCTGCAGTGGAATCGCGGCCAGCCTTGCCTGGACGTGCATGTCGTCGTCGCCCCGGATGCCCATCAGGGCGGCCGTCAGCCTGGCTGCAACGGCGGGCTCGGTCCGTGCCGGCGCGAATACGCCGTAGCTGATCGTATAGGCAAGCCTGCGATCCCCGGTGATCTCGGCGAATGTCGGGACCTGGGGCAGCTCGCGGGAGCGCCGGGCGCCGAAGGTCGTGATGATCCTGAACTTCGGGTTGTTGCTGGCATTGTGCAGCAGGGCCAGCCGGGTCTCCACGGCCGCCAGATCGGCCCGCCGTGTGCGCACGAGATCTGCGGCTTCCGTCGTGCTGCCCACCTGCTGCAGGTCGAACGCCAGGTTCATGCGTCGCTGCGCCACGGCCAATCCGATGCCGACCGGAGACAGCGGGCCCGTCGTCGCCGCCGTGAGCCGCCTCTTGCCGGCGACGGCAACCAGGCTCTGCCAGTCCGTCAGCTCGGAGTACTCGCTCGTGACGATGGCCGTGGAAAGGCCTCGGGTAACCTTGGCGATCGGCGTCAATCTGGCAAGAAGATCGGCGCCGCGCGCATCATGCATGACGAGGTTCAGGATCTCGGCGAGGAGCAGCGTCCTGCCATCGGGCTTTGCATCGATCACCTCGCGGGCTGCGACCAGGCCGGCCTCGCCGATCGCGTAATCGAACAGCACCGGCTCGTCGAGGGCAGCCGCCCAGCCGTCCTGGATGAGCTGCGCACACGTGTCCGTCGGGTTGCCGGCGCCGAAGCCGCAGATCAGGCGCACAGCGTCGGCGGTGGCCGCTTCCCGGCAACCGAGCCCGGCCCCGACCGCCGCAGCCGCGGCCGATAGAAGGCAGCGTCGTCCGAGCATCTTCAGGCCTTGAGCAGCGCCGCCATGATGCGCTCGCGAGTGAGCGGCATGTCGTGGATGCGCACGCCGAGGGCATGGTTCACGGCATTGCCGACGGCCGCAGCGGTCGGGCCGACCGTGCACTCGCCGACGCCCAGGGTGGAATTGCCGGCGCCGTCGACGAACTCGACCTGCATCTCGGGCACCTCGCTGAAGCGCAGGATGGGATAGCTGTCCCAGTCGCGCGAAGCGATGCCCTCGGCGTCGAGCTTCACCTGCTCCTTCAAGGTCCAGCTCACGGCCTGGACGATGCCGCCCTCGAGCTGGTTGCGCGCGCCGTCGGGATTGACCACCAGGCCGGCGTCGGCGACGCACCACACGCGATCGACCTTCACCGTCTCCTGCACGGTGACGGCGGCCACCACGGCGGCATAGGCAGCGCGGTTCTTGTAGCGCGCGACCGCCAGGCCGAGGCCCTTGCCGGTGCCGGACGGCCCTCGCGAAGCCCAGCCCGCGCGCTCGGCCACGAGCTCGACCAGGCGCCGGGCGCGAGGCTCGGACAGGATGGACAGCCGATAGGCGACAGGGTCCTCGCCGGCGCGCGCTGCCAAATCGTCGATCAGCGATTCGATGGCGAAGACGTTGGGCAGTGCGCCCAGCCCGCGCAGTGCCGAGGTGCGCACCGGCGGGCGCATCACGAGGTGATGCAGGATGCGGTGCGCCGGCACGTCGTAGATCGGCACCCCGTTGCGCGTGCCGCCGCCGCCGCGCTCCTCCGACGGATCGAACGGCGCGATCTCGGCGGGCGGGTTGGCCAAAGCCTCTGACGCCAACAAGTAACCGCTGCCGCTGCCCGGCCGCTGCACGTGCGTCGGGCTCCAGATCTCCGTCGTCCAGTCGGCAGGACGGCCGCGCTCGTCGAGGTCGACGTGCAACGTCACCAGCATGGCGGGGCCGACCGGCTCGAAGCCGAACTCCTCCTCGCGGCGCCATTGCAGGCGGATCCAGCGGTTCGGAATGCGCATGGCGACCAGCGCAGCATCGAGCGCCGCATCGTCGGCGCCGTTGTGGCCGTAGCAGCCCGCGCCGTGCAGGTGCTGCGCCGTGATCGCTTCGACCGGCAGGCCGAGCACCGCGGCGAGGTTCTTACGCAACGGATGCATGCCCTGGCCGTGCGAGCGCACCGTCAGGTGCCCGTCGCGGAACTCGGCCAGCGCGCAGGACGGCGACATCGAGGCGTGCGCGATGTAGGGCCGCGAGACCGTGATCTGGGCGAGGCGCTTCGGCGTCGTCGTGGGTGCGGGCCAGGCGCCGATGCGACGATCGTCGCTTGGTTGGCCTTTCAACCAGGCCGCCTCCTGGTGGGCGGCTTCGAGATGGCGGACATTGTCCCATCTGGCGTGCGCCGGCGCGGCGGCCGCGGCCGCCTGGGCGACATTTTCGATCGGGCTGACGAACGCCACGAAGTTGGCCTCACGGACGATCTGCAATTCACCCTTCGCCGCACGACGAATCGCGGCCTCGTCGAGCGACGCCAGGGTGGCGCCGCGGTTGGGCTGGCGCAGCGTGCGGGCATGCAGGACATCCTTGGGCAGCACGTCGTGGACGTAGGCCGCACCGCTCAGCTTCGCCGGCAGGTCGAAGCGCGGCACGCTCTGCCCGACGATGCGATAGGACGAGGCCGGCTTCACCGGCGCCGAGCCAGTCACCGCCTGGGTGAGATCGATCTCGCCGGCGACGCTCCAGTAGTCCTGTCCGGTCGCGGCGCCGTTCTGCAGGAACTGGCCGTCGACCACCGTGAGATCGTCGCGGCTGCAGTTGAGGCGAAGTGCTGCCCGCTCCAGCGCCTTGGCGCGCACTTCGGCGCAGACCAGCCGCACCGAGCCGCCGGACACTTCGACCGACAGCGACGACGTCGTGTAGAGCTCGTCCGGACCGTTGGTCGTGTCGCCTGACAGCACGACGACGCGATCGAGCGGCAGGTCGAGCTCCTCGGCGGCGATCTGGCCGATGGCGGTGACGACGCCCTGCCCCATCTCGACCTTGCCGGTGGCGATGCGCACCGTGCGGTCGGGCTGGAAGTGGATCCAGCGGTCGAGGCGCGGATTGTCCAGAAGACTTGCCGGCAGCGGACGCGCGTTCATACCCGGCCTCCGTTGCGCAGGGTGGCCGCCGCGCGTTCGACGGCGCGCAGGATGCGCTGATGCGCACCGCAGCGACAGAGATGCCGGTCGAGGGCGGCGACGATGTCGCCGCGGCTGGGCGCGGGATTGCGGTCGAGCAGCGCCTTGGCCGACATCACGATGCCGCTCAGGCAGTAGCCGCACTGGCCGGCCTGCTCGTCGAGAAAGGCCTGTTGCAGGGGATGCGGCTTGGCCGGCGTGCCGAGCCCTTCGATGGTCGTGACCTTGCGATCGGCCACCGTGCCGACCTCGCGGGTACAGGCGTAGGTGGGCTGGCCGTCGACCAGCACCATGCAACTGCCGCATTGCTCAAGGCCGCAGCCGTAACGCGTGCCCATCAGGCCGAGATGATTGCGCAGGACGTCGAGCAGCGTCGCCGTCTCCGACGCGTCGACAGTCCGCTGTTCACCGTTCACCGTGAACGCAATGCCCATCTCATCCCCCTCTTGCCGGAGCGCGGACCTCCAGGTCCGCTCATTGTCTTTGTCTTCCGGACTGCGAGCCTCTGGCTCGCTCATGACGATTCATGAGCGAGCCAGAGGCTCGCGGTCCAGAAGAATCATGAGCGGACCTGGAGGTCCGCGCTCCGGCAAGATTACAGAAGATCAGCCACCGCCGCCCGATAGCGCGTGATGGCGTCCAGGTGGTCGGCGTAGCTCTTGCCGGCGATGCGCTTGTGATGGTTGCTGACGTAGGTGGTGTGGCAGGTGACGTGGGTCACGCCGGCCTTCTTCCAGAAGGCGAACTCCTTGCGCCAGTCGTCTTCCGTGCCCTTGCCGGGCGAGACCCAGACCTCCAGCCCGACCGAGGCCGGGTCGCGGCCCTCCGCCTTGATCATGCCGCGCAGCTTGTCGAACGCCTTCAGCGCATCGTCGCCCGCCGGATACTGCAGCGGCATGAAACCGTCGCCGTATTTGGCGGTGCGCTTGAACGTCGCCTCGGCATGGCCGCCGAACCAGACCGGCACGCGGCCCGACTTCGGCCGCGGGTTGATGCCGCCGTCGTCGAGCTGGTGGAACTCGCCCTTGAACTTGACGTGCGGCTCGGCCCACAGCGCCTGCATGAAGCGCACCTGCTCGGCCGAGCGCTTGCCACGGGTGTGGAAATCCATGCCCAGCCCCTGGAACTCGATCTCGTTCCAGCCGACGCCGATGCCGAGGCGAAAGCGGCCCTCGCAAAGCTCGTCGAGGCAGGCGGCCTGCTTGGCGACCAGGGCGGCCTGGCGCTGCGCCAGGATCACGACGCCGGAAGCGAAGCCCATCTGCTTGGTGACGCCTGCGAGGAAGGCGAACACCACGAAGGGATCGTGATAGGCCGTGGCCGTGGTGCCGACGCGCTTGCCGCCGTAGTCGACGCTGGGATTGCCGCCCAGCACGTGGTCGGGGGCCAGGAGGTAGGTGTAGCCCAACCCCTCGGCGGCTTGCGCATAGTCGCGCAGGACGGCGGGGCCGGTGCCGATGTCACCGACCGGTAGAGATGCCCCGAGAATCATGGCTCCTCCCCTTCATTGCTGGGAGCGCGCCACTCCAGTGGCGCGTCTTTCTTCGTGTATCAGCATCACATGAGCGCCACTGGAGTGGCGCGCTCCCAGCGAAGACTACTCCGCAGCCGCCGCCTTCGCCGGCTTAAGGTCGGTCGAATACTTCAGATGCACCGGCGCGTTGGACTCGAACGGGCTGTTGAGGTCGAGGCTCTTGGCGATCTCACGGATCGCCGGGAAGACCTCCTGGCCCATCAGCCGGATGCAGGTGAGTGAATCCTCCTGGCTGACGAAACCGTCGTTGCCCCACAACGCCAGGATGCCCGGACGAGTCTGCTCGAGGATGCGCTTCAGCTTCTTCACCACCTGGTCGGGGGTGCCGTAGATGATGCGCAGGTCCTCGACCTGCTGCTCGAAGCTGGTGTTGCCGCGCGGATTGATGGCGCGGCCGGAAGCGAATTCGACGAAGGCGCGGCGGTTGGTGGGCGAGCCGTAGCCCGACGGCGTGCTCCACACCGGATGAGCGAGTCCGGTGAACTCGCCCTGCATCCAGCGGAACTGCTTGGCGTTCTCGCGCGCCTTGTCCTCGTTGTCGGAGATGTGGACCTGGATCAGGTAGCCGCGATTCTCCGGCCCGCCGACATAGCCGGACTGCAGCGCCACCTGGTCGTAGAGCTCCCAGATCTTCTTGGTCTGCTCGATCGAGGTGTTGAGCGCGATGTAGGGATAGCGCTGCTGCGCCGCCCACACGATCGTCTCCTTGCTGATCACGCCCGGGATCCAGACGCGCGGATAGGGCTTCTGCAGCGGCACCGCCCACGGATTGACGACGCGATGCTGGTAGTGCGTGCCCTCGAAGCGGAACGGCCCGGTGCGGGTCCAGGCCTGCGTGATCAGGTCGTGCGCCTCCTCGAAGCGCTCGCGGTTGAAGGCCGGGTTGACGCCGGTAGCGAGCTGCTCCTGGCCGCCGCCGCGCACGAAGCCCGAGACCAGGCGGCCCTTCGAGATCATGTCGATCATGGCGAGCTCTTCGGCGAGCCGGATCGGGTTCTCCGCCAGGGGCAGCGGATTGCCCAGCATCACGATCTTCACCTTCTTGGTCATGCCCGCCAGGATGGCGGCGAAGATGTTCGCCTTGGCCTGCATGCAGAACGGCGCGTTGTGATGCTCGTTCAGCATGATGCCGTCGATGCCGACCTCCTCGGCCAGCATGTATTGCTCGATGTAGTTGTTGTAGAGCCGTGATCCCGCGACGGGATCGAAATGCTTGTTGGAGAACATCAGCGCCGTGGCGCCGAAGTCGCGGCCGGCCTTCTCGTCGTAGGCCGACATGGGCTGCTCGGTGAAGTACATCAGGTGCATGGCATCACCTCCCGACGATGAAAGAACTGATAAGTTTGGCGAGGGCCTCGGGCTGCTCCATGTCGACGGCATGCCCGCTGGCCTTGACGATCTCCAGCTTGGCGTTGGGCAGGGCCTCAACGTAGCGCTTGCCGGCGCTCATGGGCACCACCTTGTCATGCTCGCCCCACACGACCAGGGCCGGAGCCCGCATGGTCTTGAGCAGGTACGGCAAGGTCTGGCTGTACATGTAGGGCTTCCAGGCGATGCGGAAGCTCATCTCGCGACAGATGTCCCACATCTCGAGCTGATCGACCGAGGGCTCCGCGCCATAGACGCGATCGAACGCCTTCTGGTCGTGGAAGCCGGCGCGCGCGTAGTCCATGTAGCCCGTGATCGCGAGGTCGAGGATGTCGCCCTGCGGCGGCTTGAGGCCCATGGCCCCGACCAGCACCAGATGCGAGAGGTCGGCCGGCGCCATGGTCGCCATCTCGGCCGCGATCCAGCCGCCGAAGCCCAGTCCGACCAGGGCAGCCTTGCCGATCTTCAGCTCGCTCAGAAGGTTGCGATGGACGACGGCGATGTCGCGCGTGCTGCGCATCCAGTCGGGTCGCTCGGAGCGGCTGTAGCCCGGATGATGTGGCACCAGCACGTCGTAATTCGCCGCCAACGCATCGTAGAAAGGCAGATCGTCGAGCGTGCCGGTCTCGTGATGCAGGACCAGGAGCGGATGGCCTTTGCCGGCGCGCCTGAGGTGCACCTTGGTCCCGCCGGCCTCCACGGTGGAGGTCTTCCAATCCACTCCCGCCATTGCCGATGTCCTCCCGTACTTGTCGGGATGGTTGCAACCGCCAACTGCCGAGTCAAACCGCATGGCCCGCAAGGCGGGATTTCGCAGCTCTCGCGGACGGCGGGCCTCCAGGCCCGCTCATGATCTTCCGGACCGCGCTCCGGCGAGACTAACTTTCGTCCGGCTGAAAATCGTCGCCCAAAGCCTCGCGCAGCCGAGCCGCGGCGGCGCGGCCGAGCGTCAGCGGTTCGTCCATGCCATGCAGCATGAGGCGCGCCGTCTCGCGCGAGGGCGTCTCGATGGTGCGCAGCCGGTCGCGGTTCACGATCAGCGAGCGGCCCAGGCGCAGGAAAGGCGGCGACGGCAGCAGGCTCTCGAAATGGCTGAGCGTGCGCCAGATCATCAGCGCCGTCTGATCGGCCACGAACACATGAGTGAAATCGCCGTCGGCGCGCAACGCCACGATCTCCGCGGGCTTCGCCAGCACGGTGCGCTTGGGCGTCTTGAAGGCGATCACGCCGCCGCCCGACGAGCCGCCGCCTGACGGGGCGCCGACCTGGGCCTCCGCGCGCGCCAGCTCGCGCCCGGCGCGCTTCAGCGATTCGGCGAGCCGCTCGGGATCGACCGGCTTCAGCAGATAGTCGACCGCGTTCACGGCGAAAGCCTCGACGGCATACTCGGCGTAGGCAGTGACGAACACCACGACCGGCGGCGCCTCCAGGCTGGCCAGCAGGTCGAAGCCGTCGGCGCCGCCCAGCTCGATGTCGAGGAACACGAGTTGCGGCTGCGTGCGCTCGATCTCGCGCAGGGCGTCGCTCACGCCGTGAGCCTCGCCGACGATCTCGACCTCGGGGTGATTGGCGAGCAGGCGCCGCATCGCCTGGCGCGCGAGGTGTTCGTCATCGACGATCAGGACGCGGGGCATGGCTCACCCTCCAGCTTCATCGTCACCACGACGTTGTCGTCGCGTCCCTCCAGGGTGAAGGCATGCCTGCCGGGATAGAGAAGGCTGAGGCGGCGACGCACGTTCTCCAGGCCGATCCCGGGTCGCCGCCGGCGCGCACCGCCCGTTTCGTCCAACGTACCGGTGTTCGTGATCGTGACATCCAAAGCATCGCCATCGACCGTGATGTCGAGATGGACGTCGAGACCGTGGTCGCGGCGACCGTGCTTGACAGCGTTCTCGATCAGCGGCTGCAGCAGGAAGCTCGCGATGCGCCGCTCTCCGGCATCGTGGCTGACATGGATGACGGTCCGAAGACGCTCGCCGAACCGCGCCTTCTGGACACCGAGATAGGCCATCAGCCCGCCGACCTCGGCATCGACCGTGACGACGGTCTGATTGATGCCGTCGAGCGAATGACGGAGATAGCCCGTGAGGTCGCGCAGCATGGTGAGGGCGGCCTGCGGGTGCTCGGGAATTTCCTCGGCCACGCCGTTCAGGGCGTTGAACAGGAAGTGCGGGTCGAGCTGCAGGCGCAGTTCCTCGAGCTCGAGGCGCAGCGCCTCGGCCTCGGCGTGCATGGCATGCTTGTGCTCTTCCTGCTTGGCGCGCTCGGCGTGGATCCAGAAGTAGCAGAGGCTCCAGGCGCCGAGCGCCAGCACGTAATGAAACCAGGGGACGGCGATCTGCTCGAGCAGCGTCCAATCCGGGATGTCCCAGCCGACGATCTGGCGGGTGATGAAGCCGACCGACACCGCGAGCAGCGCCGCACTCGCCGACAGCAGGACGATCAGGGCAAGCGACCAGGCTGTCAGCCGGTTGCCGATCTTGCGCGAGGAGTAGATCGCCGCCAGCCCGGTCGACAGCAATACGAGGCAGGGCCAGACCACCAGGCTGACGACCAGCGCCAGGGCAGCGTTGTGATAGGTCAGCAGCCGATTCACGAGATCGAGGACGAAGAACAGGCTCCAGCCCACGATCTGGGCCCGCCAGAAGACGGGCAGGCTGCCGAACCAGCCTCCGGCCGTGCCGGCTGCGACGCTGAACATGTGCGCGCGCAAGATCGTTGCTTCCCGCCGTTCCCAAACCCGCCCGCGGACGGTCCCACGCAATAAAATGCCATTTGTGACGGTGCGGCAAGCGCACGGCCACAAGACGGTCACTGATTGACCACTTGGTTCACCGATTAACCTGCCCGCTTCACCGAGAGTCGGGCCGCACCCCAATGCCGTCCTGCGATCGACATGACATATCGCCGTGACACGGCGACGCAGCAGGAGGAGCGGGGATGGCGACCATCAACTACACGGTTGGCGACAACTGGGGTTCGGGCTTCATCGGCAATATCAAGGTGCCGGGCGGCACCTCGGGCCTGCACGGCTGGACCCTCGAGTTCGACGCGGCCTTCGACATCTCCAACATCTGGGGAGCGGAGATCGTCTCCCATGTCGGCAACCACTATGTGATCCGCAACGTCGCCTGGAACGCCGACGTGGCCGTGGGCGCCCAGGCGAGCTTCGGGTTCGAGGCCAAGGCCGGCTCGGGCGGCACTACGGCCACGGGTTTCACCCTGAACGGTGCGACCAGCACCCCAACCCCGCCACCGGTGGTCGTTCCGACCCTCTCGATCGACGACGCCTCGATCGCCGAAGGCGACAGCGGCACGAGCCAGCTCACCTTCACCGTCAAGCTCTCGCAGGCCGCCACGGGGCCGGTCACGGTCAGCTACTCGACGGCCAACGGCACGGCGACAGCGGGCTCCGACTACAGCGCGCTCACCGGCACCCTCACCTTCGCCGCGGGCGAGACCACCAAGACCATCACCGTGCCGATCACCGGCGACACCGCGGTCGAGGCCAACGAGACCTTCACCGTCAACCTGGCGAATCCGTCCGGCGCCACCATCGCCGACGGCGCCGCCACCGGCACGATCGTCAACAACGACGTGGCGCCGCCCCCGCCCACGACCGGCAGCCTGTCGCTCGACTACGACATCGTCAGCAACTGGGGCTCGGGCTTCACCGCCTCGATGGCGGTCGGCGCCGGCGGCAGCGCGCTCAGCGGCTGGACCGTCGCGTTCGACGCCTCGTTCAACATCACCAGCATCTGGAACGCCACGATCGTCAGCCACGTCGGCAACCACTATGTGGTCAAGAATGTCGACTGGAACGGCAACGTAGCCGGCGGCAAGGAGGTCTCGTTCGGCTTCCAGGCGACGCCGGGCAGCGGCGGCACCGCCGCCTCGGGCTTCACCATCAACGGCACCGCCGTGGGCACCAATCCGCCGCCCTTGCCGACGCTGTCCGTGGCCGACGCCACGGTGGCGGAAGGCAACAGCGGCACGCACGAACTCGCCTTCACGGTGACTCTGTCGGCTGCGGCCACGGGACCGGTGACGGTCGCCTACGCGACCAGCAACGGCACGGCCACGGCGGGCAGCGACTACACGGCGGCGAGCGGCACTCTCACCTTCGCCGCCGGCGAGACCTCCAAGGTGATCAAGGTCGTGGTCACAGGCGACGCCACCGTCGAGGCCAACGAGACGGTCACGCTCACCCTGTCTTCGCCAGGCGGCGCCACCATCGCCGACGGAACGGCGGTCGGCACCATCACCAATGACGACACTGCCCCGTTGCCCACCCTTGCCGTCGCCGATGCCACGGTCAGCGAAGGCAACAGCGGCACGCGCAACCTCGCCTTCACCATCAGCCTGTCGGCGGCTGCGACGGGCCCGGTCACCGTGGCCTACGCTACCAGCAACGGCACCGCGACGGCGGGCAGCGACTACACCGCCGCCAGCGGCACGGTCACCTTCGCCGCCGGCGAAACCTCGAAGGTGGTCAACGTGCAGGTAGCAGGCGACACCGTCGTCGAGGCCAACGAGACCCTGACGCTCACGCTATCCTCGCCGACCGGCGCCACCATCGCCGACAGCACCGCGATCGGCACCATCAGCAACGACGACATTGCCCCCTTGCCCACCCTTGCCGTCGCCGATGCGACGGTGACGGAAGGCAACAGCGGCACGCGCGACCTCGCCTTTACCGTCACGCTGTCGGCAGCGGCGACAGGCCCGGTCACCGTGGCCTATGCCACCAGCAACGGCACGGCGACCGCGGGCAGCGACTACACCGCGGCCACTGGCACGGTCACTTTCGCTGCCGGCGAAACCTCCAAAGTGATCAACGTCCAAGTCACAGGCGACACCGCCGTCGAGGCCAACGAGACCCTGACCCTCACCCTGTCGTCACCGACCGGCGCCACCATTGCCGACGGAACGGCGATCGGCACCATCACCAATGACGATACGGCCCCGCCGCCGACGCTCACCGTGGCCGACGCCACGGTGACGGAAGGCAACAGCGGCACGCGCAACCTCGCCTTTACCGTCACGCTGTCGGCAGCGGCGACAGGCCCGGTCACCGTGGCCTATGCCACCAGCAATGGCACCGCGACAGCAGGCAGCGACTACACCGCGGCCACCGGCACGGTCACCTTCGCCGCCGGCGAGACCTCCAAGGTGATCAACGTCCAGGTGACGGGCGACACCGCCGTCGAGGCCAACGAGACCTTGACGCTGACCCTGTCGTCGCCGAGTGGCGCCACCATCGCCGACGGCACAGCGATCGGCACCATCACCAACGACGACACCGCCCCCTTGCCGACGCTCGCCGTCGCCGATGCCACGGTCAGCGAAGGCAACAGCGGCGCCACGGACCTCGCCTTCACCGTCTCCCTGTCGGCGGCAGCGACGGGCCCCGTCACCGTAGCCTATGCCACCAGCAACGGCACGGCGACGGCGGGCAGCGACTACACCGCAGCCACGGGCACCGTCACCTTCGCCGCCGGCGAGACCTCGAAGGTGGTGCACATCCAGGTCAACGGCGACACGGCGGTCGAGGCCAACGAGACCCTGACGCTCACGCTGTCCTCGCCGACCGGCGCCACGATCGCCGACGGCACGGCCATCGGCACCATCACCAATGACGACACGGCGCCGCTGCCGACCGTCAGCATCTCCGACGCTTCGGTCGTCGAGGGCAATCCCGGCCAAAGCGGGGGTGGAGGCGGCGCGGCGGCGGGCTGGTTCAGCACCTCGGGCAACCAGATCGTCGATTCGGCCGGCCACTCGGTGCAGATCGCCGGTGTGAACTGGTTCGGCTTCGAATCCTCGAACCTGGCGCCGCACGGCCTGTGGACGCGCGGCTACAAGGACATGATGGATCAGATGAAGGACCTCGGGTTCAACACGATCCGACTGCCCTTCTCCAACGACACGATCCACAGCGGCGGCACGCCCAACGGCATCGACTTCTCCAAGAACCCCGACCTGCAAGGCCTCACCGCCATGCAGATCATGGACAAGATCGTGGCCTATGCCGGCGAGATCGGGCTGAAGATCATCCTCGATCACCATCGCAACGATTCAGGGCCCGGCACCTCCTCGAACGGCCTGTGGTACGACGCCCAGCACCCGGAATCGCAGTGGCTCTCCGACTGGCAGATGCTGGCGACGCGCTACGCCAACGATCCGACGGTGATCGGCGCGGACCTGCACAACGAGCCCTACAACGGCACCTGGGGCGGCGGCGGGGCGACCGACTGGGCGGCCGCGGCCGAGCGCGCCGGCAATGCCATCGGCTCGGTCAATCCCAACTGGCTGATCTTCGTCGAGGGCGTCGGCACCTATCAGGGCCAGCCCTACTGGTGGGGCGGCAACCTGATGGGCGTGCGCGACCGGCCGGTCGACCTCAACGTCGACAACAAGCTGGTCTATTCGGCGCACGACTATCCCAACTCGGTGTGGGCCCAGCCGTGGTTCCAGGGCAGCGACTTCCCGGCCAACCTGCCGGCCAAGTTCGACCAGATGTGGGGCTACATCTACAAGGAAGGCATCGCCCCCGTTTACATCGGCGAGTTCGGCACCAACCTCACCGATCCCAAGGACGCCCCGTGGCTGGAGGCCATTACCTCCTACCTGGCGGGTGACCTCGACAACAACGGCACGACCGACATCCCGGCCGGGACCACGGGCGTGAGCTGGACCTTCTGGTCGTGGAATCCCAACTCGGGCGACACTGGCGGCATCCTGGCCAACGACTGGCGCACGGTGAACCAGAACAAGATGGCGTACCTGACGCCGATCGAGTTCGACCTCGTCAGCGACGTGTCGTCGGGCGGCTCGACGGGACCGCACGCGACGTTCGTGGTGACGCTGTCGGCGGCGGCGACCGAGACGGTGACGGTGGATTACCACACCGTGACGGGCACGGCCGGCAGCGCCGACTTCACCGGCGCGAGCGGCACGGTGACCTTCGCCCCCGGCGAGACCAGCAAGACCATCACCATCGCCATCTCGCCGGACGTAGTGGTCGAGGGCAATGAGCAGTTCAGCGTGGTGCTGAGCAACCCGCACAGCGCCACCATCGCCGACGGCACCGGCATCGGCACCATCGTCAACGACGATACGGCGCCGCCGCCGGTCGTGCCGACCCTCACCATCAACGACGCCTCGATCACCGAAGGCGACAGCGGCACCAGCCAGCTCAGCTTCACCGTGAAGCTGTCGCAGGCCACCAGCGGACCGGTCACGGTCAACTACTCGACCGCCAACGCCTCGGCGACGGCGGGCAGCGATTACACCGCGGTCACCGGCACCGTCACGTTTGCCGCCGGCGAGACCACCAAGACGATCGTCGTGCCGATCACCGGCGACACCACGGTCGAGAGCAACGAGACCTTCACCGTCAGCCTGGCAGCCGCCTCGGGCGCCACCATCGCCGACGGCTCGGCGGTCGGCACCATCGTCAACAACGATGCGCCGCCGCCGACCGCCGGCGATCTCCAGGCCCATCTCGCCCTGGCCGATTCTTGGAACAGCGGCTTCAACGCCAATGTCGTCGTGCACAACGACGGCAGCTCGATGTCGGGCTGGCAGATCGTGGTCGAGATGCCGAACCAGATCACCGACATCTGGAACGCCAAGATCATCAGCCACGAAGGCAACAGCTACGTCATTGGACCGGCAGCATGGAACGGCACGCTGGCGCATGACGGCGAGACCAGCTTCGGCTTCGTGGCGTCGGGCGCCTACAACGCCTCGGCGGTCCACGTCCATGGCCTGGGCCAGGACGACGTGCCGGACTCGGTTCCCACCGTGCCGACCGCGCTGGTCTCCAGCGCCGTGTCCAGCACCTCGACCGTGCTGAGCTGGCAGGCGTCCAGCGTGCCGGGCGGCGGGTTCGTCACCGGCTACGACATCTTCGTCGACGGCCACCACGTCGCGACGACGACCAGCACGAGCTATCGCGTCACCGGCCTCACGCCCGACACCGACTATCACTTCTCGGTGGCGGCGATCGACGGCGCGGGCTCGTCAGACCAGACCGGCGCGATCGCGGTGCACACCACGGTCGCGCCGCCACCGGCCGACGACGGGCACATGTTCTCTCCCTACATCGACATGGCGATGGACAACGCCGCCGACCTCGCGGGCATCTCCGCGGCGTCCGGCATCACCAGCTTCACCCTGGCCTTCGTGCTCGCCTCCAACGAGGGCATCGGCTGGCAGGGCTGGGGTAGCATCGACGACGACACGCTCTTCAACGGCACGACCATCCTGGAGCATGTGCAGGACATCCAGGCGGCCGGCGGCAACATCACCATCTCCTTCGGCGGCGCCGCCGGCACGGAGGCGGCGCTGGCCGCGACCAGCGCCTCGCAGCTGCAGGCCCAGTACCAGTCGGTGATCGACCGCTACCATATCGATTCGATCGACTTCGACATCGAGGGTGCGGCCGTGGCGAACCAGCATTCGCTGGTCCTGCGCGACCAGGCGATCGTCGGTCTGCAGACGGCCAATCCGGACCTCAAGGTCTCGTTCACCCTGCCGGTGCTGCCGACCGGCCTCACCGCCGACGGCCTGCACGTGCTGCAGCAGGCGATGGCCGACGGCGTGCATGTCGACATGGTCAACATCATGACCATGGATTACGGCACGTCGGTCGACAACAACGGCCAGATGGGCATTTCAGCCATCCAGGCCTCGGAGGCGACGCAGCAGCAGCTGGCCTCGATCGGCATGAACGCCAAGATCGGCATCACGCCGATGATCGGCGTCAACGACATCGCCTCGGAGGTCTTCAAGCTCTCCGACGCACAAATGCTGGTCGACTACGCCAAGAACGATCCGGATGTCGCCATGCTGTCGATGTGGTCGGTGGCGCGCGACAACGGCAACTCGGCCGGCGCGAACCACGCGTCATCCGACAGCAGCGGCATCGCGCAGACGCCGTACCAGTTCGCCAGCATCTTCCACCAGTACGACATTCTGTAAGACGTCATCCGGACCGGAGCCTTGCGCAGCGCGGCTCCGGTCAGGCTTCAAGTCCCCATCATGAACAGCAGCCAGGTCCCCGCTCCCAGCCACGACAGCAGGCCGAGCCAGCACAGCGACCAGAAGGTCATGGCGACGCGCTTGCCGTTCCTGTTCCAATAGGTGTTGGGATAGAAGATCACCATCAGCTCGGCGGCGATCCAGAGCGGAAAGAACGCCAGGGTGATGGGGAATTCCCGGCGGATAGAGCGGCGGATGCCGTCCGAGCGCTCATAGCCTTCGCGCGACACGTCGGACCAGTCCGCCGACGGGACTGGCAGCGGCTCGGCCGGCGCGCCGATCACGTCCGACCAGCCCATCCCGTTGGCTCGCAGCATATCGTTGGTTTTCCGAATGGCGATCAGGGCTTCCGCGTCCTGGTCGCTTTCGGTCATCCGCAGCAGCCTGATCAGCCGCTCCCTGTCGATCGTCACCCTACGCCCTGCCTCGGCCCATCAAATCGTACTTGTATCACGGCGTTACGCCTGCACGAGACCTGCGGATCAGTTCTTGTACCCGGATTTGTAGCGAACGTATCGACGACAAGACCCTAGCCGAACCCGCAGACTTGCCGCACATTCGTCATCGCATGGAAACTTTCGATTATGTCATCGTCGGCGCGGGATCCGCCGGCAGCGTGCTCGCCGCCCGGCTCAGCGAGGACGAAAACGCCACCGTCTGCGTGCTCGAAGCGGGGCCGTGGGACTGGCACCCCTTCATCCATATCCCGGCCGGCTTCATGTACACCCTGGTCAATCCCAAGGTGAACTGGCTCTACAAGTCCGAGCCCAGCGAATGGACCGGCGGCCGGGCCATCGCCGCCCCGCGCGGCAAGACGCTGGGCGGATCGAGCTCGATCAACGGCCATATCTACAATCGCGGCCAGCGGCTGGACTTCGACGGCTGGGCCCAGCGCGGCAACCGCGGCTGGGGCTATGCCGACGTCCTGCCCTACTTCCGGCGCAGCGAGCGCCGGGTCGGCGAGGCCGACGACACCTTCCGCGGCCGCGACGGCAACCTGCCGATCACCGACCTGGAATGGCGCGACCCGATCTGCGAGGCCTTCATCGAGGGCGCGGTCCAATTGGGCATCCCGCGTAATCGTGACTACAACGGCACGATGCAGGCCGGCGTGAGCTACGTGCAGCGCATCATCCAGAACGGCATGCGCAGGAGTGCTGCCCGCGGCTACCTGCATCCGGCGATGAAGCGCCGCAACCTCACGGTCCGCACCAACGCCCACGCGACGGAGATCCTGCTCGAAGGCAAGCGCGCCGTCGGCGTGCGCTACCGCAAGGGTGGTCGCGGCGGCGCCGAGGTCGAGGTGCGGGCGCGCCGCGAGGTGATCCTGAGCGGCGGCACGGTGAACTCGCCGCAGCTGATGCAGGTGTCGGGCATCGGCCCGGCAGCACTGTTGAAGTCGCTGGGCATTGCCGTGAAGCACGACCTGCCGGGCGTCGGCGAGAACCTGCGCGACCACTACGCGCCGCGCTTCGTCGCCCGGGTCAAGAACGCCGAGACCATCAACGAGAAATCGCGCGGGTTGAAGCTGGCCAACGAGGTGCTGAAGTACGCCTTCACCCGCAAGGGCATCCTCGCCCTCAATCCGACGCTGATCTACGTGTTCTGGAAGTCCGACGAGCGGGTCGACAATTACGACCTGCAGCTCACCTTCACGCCGGCCTCCTACAAGGAAGGCGTGCAGTCGAAGCTCGACGACTTCCCGGGCATGACCATCGCCTCCTGGCAGCAGCGACCGGACAGCATCGGCTATGTGCGCGCCCGCTCGGCCGATCCGTTCGAGCATCCGATCATCCAACCGAACTACCTGGCGGCCGAAAGCGACCGACGGGTGCTGCTGGCCGGCATGAAGCTCGCCCGCCGCCTGCTCTCGTCCCAGGCGCTCAGCAAATACTACGACCGCGAGGAATTCCCCGGCTCGCAGGCCCAGTCCGACGACGACCTTCTGACGGCGGCCAAGCAGCGCGGCACCACGACCTTCCATCTCATGGGCACCTGCCGCATGGCGCCGGACACCGATCCGACGGCGGTGGTCGACGAACAGCTGCGGGTCCGCGGCATCGAGGGGTTGCGCGTGGTCGACGCCTCGATCATGCCGACCATGCCGTCGGCCAATCTCAACGCATCGGTCCTGATGATCGCCGAGAAGGCCGCCGACATGATCCGCGGCAAGCCGCCTCTCGAGGCGGCCCTGTTGAAGGACTGAAACGGTGAGCGACGCCGAAAGCGAGCCGGCCCTCGATCTGGTGAGCCGGCTCGTGCCGGCGACGCTCAAGGGACTGCATGCCCTGGAATTCGCCGGCCGGCATGTCTCGCCGACGGCGCTGCCACGGCTGATCGATGCCATGCGGGGCCGCGACGACGAGGTGAACGCTGCCCTCGCCGAGTCGCGCGCCCTCGCCTGGCCCGACCGCCTGCAGCCGGTGCGAGCCTGCCTGGAGCCGGCCGCCCAGGCCGTTGCCGAGGGGATCGCCGCGTTGCGGTCGGCCGCCGACGAGCCGCAGCCGATCGTCGCGGCCTATCGTGGCCTGCGCAGTTACGCGCGAGGCGCGCAAGCGATCTATCCCCTGGCGGCCTTCTTCCGGCCGATCAGCCAGTTCTTCCTGGAGCAGTCGGCGCGCGACGATGCCGATCTGCTGGCCAGGCTCGCCACCGTCGATCCGGGGCACGAGAGGGTGGGCGTCATGCATGCCGGTGGGCCGCCAGGAACACGCGGCGCGTTCTCGCTCTACGTGCCGGAGACCTACGACGAAGGCCGCGCCCATCCTTTGGTTGTTGCGCTGCATGGCGGCAGCGGCAATGGCGGCACCTTCCTGTGGAGCTGGGTGCGCGAGGCGCGCACGCGCGGCTTCATCGTGCTGGCGCCGACGGCGATCGGCTCGACCTGGTCCTTGATGGATCCCGACATCGACGGGCCCAGCATCGACCGCATGGTCGATCAGGTCGCCGGCGAATGGAACATCGACGCCGGTCGGCAGCTCCTGACCGGCATGAGCGACGGCGGGACGTTCAGCTACGTGCTGGGGGTGCGCGGCGGTTGCCGGTTCACGCATCTCGCGCCCGTCGCAGCCGCCTTCCATCCCATGATACTCACCTTCGCCGACGAGGACCGCCTGCGGGACCTGCCGATCTATATCGTGCACGGCGTCCAGGACTGGATGTTCCCGACCGCCCTCGCGCGCCAAGCCGAGCAGACGCTGGGTGCCGCCGGTGCGAACGTGATCTACCGCGAGGTGGCCGACCTATCGCACACCTATCCGCGAGACGAGAATGGCGCGATGCTGGATTGGTTCTTGGCTTGAGGGAGCGCGTGCTCTGGCCGCACTCCCATTATGAATCCTTGTCCCGGTCAGCCGCACGGTTGGTGAAGCGGGCATTGCCCAGGCCGGTGCCGATCGTGAGCACGCCCCAGCGCTCGACGTCGGTCATGTTCGGGACCTCGCTCAGGCCCTGAACGACAGCATCGTTATGCATGACGACCACGGGTTCGTGGCCTTCCAGCCGCGGCAGGCGGTGCGTCAGTTCGTGGGCGAGGTTGAAGCCCTCCCCCTCCCAGTTGCCCGGCAGGTTCTGGCCACCGGTCACGATCACGCCACGCTCGTCGATCAGGCCGGGACAGCCGACACCGACGAACGGCGCCAGCTTCAGCTTCTCGGCCGCCGCGAGGTCGATCAGTTCCTGGGCCATCTCGGCCATGCGCTCAATAGCCTCCTCGCGCGTCGGTTGGTCGTCGCGATGACGCCAGTGAAGCAGCTTCCAGACACTAGCCTTCGACACATCGCCCTTCTTCTTCATCTTGAGGTCGACCACGCCGAGGCGGAGGTTGGTGCCGCCGATGTCGGCCGCCAGGATGGCATCGTGGCCAGCCAGCACCCAGCTCGGCGCGAGCTGCACCGCGCCAATCAGACCGGCCTTGTCGGGGTGGTTCGAGATCGTCTTCAGCTCGACGGCGATGTTTTCGCCGGCCAGCAGCACGGCCGCACGGCCCATCGCCAGCTCGCCGATATGGCTGGCGCTCAATCCGCCGCCGATCACGATTCGCTCGGTGCCATGCCAGTCCTTCAGCCTCAGGAAGCGGCGCACCACGGTGGCAAGCTCGACGGCGAATTCCTCGACGGCCGTATGGACCAGTCCGGCGGCCAGCGGATCGCCTTCGGCCAGCACCTTGTCGAGCTTGGACTTCGAGATCTCGCGAGTCGGCGTGTCGCCGAACGGGTCATCGCCCAGCTCGCGCAGCTTGTCGCGCCAGTCTTCCAGGATGGCGCGGAAGGCGCGGCCGCTGGCGCGATCGCCGACGAAGCCCTCTTCGTCGCGCAGTTCCTCGTTGTACGTGTCGACCGTCACCGCGGGCAGCACGCGCCCGCCGTGGCTCAGCACCGCCGATGGAGAAACAGGTTCGGCGCCGTCATGCATCATGCTTGTGTCAGGGATTGCCCGCCTCCTGCCACGCAACACAGCGTGGTCACGGCACCTCAACGGACGGGATAGGCCGCGGTTGCTTCAGCGTCCGCCCATCACCTTGCGAGCCTGACGCACCCGCTCACGATCGATCGGCCTGGTCCCGAGCTCGGTCTTGCGCGCCGCCATCCGCTCGCCGGTACCCATGAGGTCGAGACGCGAATGGCGCAAGCGCGGGAACAGCGCCTCTTCCTCATTCTTCATGAGCCGTTCGGCCTGTTCGGCCAGAACCGCCATGGTCGCGTCGAAGGAAGGATCGTCCGCCGGCGTGTTCTCCACCTTCTCGACCAGGTCCTGGATGCCGTCATGCGTCACCTGGGCCTTGCCGAGCAACGCCCTGTCCTCGCCGTCCAGCACCGCATCGGCGGCGGGATAGAAGACCTCGTGCTTGATGGCCGCATAGAGCTCGACCGCATGGCAAATCCTGAGCGCCGCCTTGCCCTTCTCCACACTGTCCCCGGCCCGGCGCTGTCGCTCGAACTCGCGGATCAGCTTCCCAATTTCGTTGTGGTCGGCGGTCAGGAGAACCAGGGCGTCATGGGGATGGGCGTCGGCCTTGCCCCGCCGGGCTTGCGCGGCCTTCTTGCGCGCAACAGACATCGAACCCTCCGCTGGCTGGCACCGAGAAAACGGGAATTGCTGACGGAGGTTGCCAACCCGGGAACCTGCAGGCGGCGACACCGTTCAGTTTCGCAGATGATCGTCATCCCCCTTACCCACCAGGAAGAAGACGTGCTCCGGCTGATCGCCCATGGCGCTTGTCCGGCCGATCTCGTGCAGTCCTGCGACCTCGACCAGCTCTCCCGCCTGGGCCTGGTTGCTGTGAGGGATGGGCACGTCACCGTGACCGGCTTCGGGGAGGTCCGCTTGGCACAGGCCAAGGAACTGCATCTCCGGTCGATGATCCGCGCCGCGCGGGCGCGCCAGTCCCAATACCAAGCGGCCTGAGCTAGGCCTTTTCCGGCGCCGCCGGCTCGCCCAGGGACAGCATCAGGCGGTTCGCCCAGTTGAAGAACGAGGCGGCGTTGATGACGTCGACGATCGATGGCTCGTCGAGCCCGGCCTTGCGCAGCGCATCGACATGCTCAGGCCCGAAGGCGATGGGCGTCGAGGTCAGCGCCACGGAGGCGGCAACGATGGCGTTCCAGCGGGCGTCGAGGTCGGTATCCACGCCCTTGTCGAGCAGGCGATCGACGTCCTCGACACGCTTGGAATAGGTCGCGGCGAAGCGGGCATGCACCGAGGCGCAGTAGATGCAGCCGTTGAAGCGCGACGTGGCGGCAGCGGCGAGCTCACGCTCGGCGCGCGGCAGGCCGGCCTCGGGATTGTAGAAGATGTCCTTGTCAGTCTTGGTGCGGTGCTCGAGCACCTCGGGATCGCGCGCCAGCAGGCGGAAGTACGCCGACTTGGCGCGCGCCGCGTCCACCAGGCCCGCCATGTGGCGCGCCGTCAGGTCCTGCTCGGCCATCGGCTCTAGCCAGGGCAGCCAGTCGAGCATGTCGCGCGTGAAGACCACGGGCTCGACATGCGGCGGTGTCGAAAGGACCTTGTCGGTCATGCGGGCCTCGCTTGCAGGACGCGCAAGCCGGCGACGACCCTGATCTGGTAGGAGAGGAAGGCGACCAGCTGGGAGATCACCACGATGCCCGTGGTCGACCAGCCGGCATCGACCAGCGCCTGCAGGTAAGGCGGCGCGGCATCGCGCGGATGGAACACCAGCATGTGCGTATGCTCGAACGCGGCGGCAAGACGTGTGCCCAGCGCGGCCTTCTCGGCCGCGCCGATCTTGAACACGGGACCCGCCTGGTCTTCGGCGCTGAGCGGTCCCTTGGGATAGTGGCCGTACGGGCCCTGCCCCTTGCCCGCCTTCACGGCAGCAGCGATGGCATCCTTCCAGGCGGCCGGCGCACCGGCTTCCGCCAGCGCCGTGCCGTAAAAGACTTCCATCTCGGACCGGCCGTGCAGACCCGCGACGAAGCAGGCGATGGCGATACGCTCGGGCTTGGTGGCGTCGGCCTCGCTGAGCGGCTTGAACAGCGAATCGTAGCTCGCCTGGGCGTGTGTGCGCGCCTGCAGGCGCCCGTTGCGGATCGCGTCGAGCGGCGATCCCGGCGCAATGCCGGCCAGCGTGTCGATGACGTCGGACATTGTTTCCCTTCTAGGCTACGCGCCGCTCGGCGGCCGCCTTGTCGCTGCGTATCCAGCCGAGGGCCGGCGCCACCTGCTCAGCCATCAATTCGATCGAGCGCAGGATGAACGGATGCGGCGGGTCGATGGAATGGACCTGCATGGTGAGATCGGTTGCGCGCCTCAGCGTGTCGTCGGCCTGCAGCGAGGCGACGACCTGCTCGGGCGTGCCGAGATGCACGTCGAAGGCCGCCACGAGGTCGCCCACCAGGCTGCCCGACGACAGGTTACCCGTGGCGGCGAGCCGATGGCGCATCCGGGTCGCGCCGATCTCGGCCAGGCGCATCGCCTCCTTCGCGTCGTCGGCGATGAACACCGTGCGCGAGGCGAGGATGCGCGGCTCGCGCCCCTTGGGCAGCGCCTCGAGATAGGCGTCGATCATGGGATTCTGGATGTCAGACAGCAACGCCTTGGGCGCATCGGACGAGCGCGGCTGGGTGCGCGACAGCATCAGGCCATCGCCGGCGAGACCGGCACGGCGTGCACCCTCGACACTGAAGGTCGCCTGCCAGATGCGATCGACCAGGGTCGGGCTCGCCGGATAGAGCTTGTCGCCGCCCGGCAGCGCGCCGCCGCCCCAGGCAGTCCGCATCAGATCGAGATTGCCGTTCATCAGCTTGTGGCGATCGTTGGCGTCGAGGCCGAAGGCGGTGAAAGCCGTGAGATTGCCACCCGGCCCGACGCCCACTTCGAGGCGTCCACCCGACAGGAGATCGGTGACCGCCGCATCCTCGGCCACGCGCACCGGCAGCTCCAGCGGCAGGGTGACGATGCCGGTGCCGAGCCGAATGCGCGAAGTCTGCAGCGCCGCCTGGGCCAGGAACACGAACGGCGCCGGCAGGCCGCCCTCGCCTTCATGGAAATGGTGCTGGGCGATCCAGGCCGAATCGAAGCCGCAATGCTCGGCGTGCCTGATCTGTTCGGTCGCCAGGCGATAGCGCTCGGCGGCGCTGGCCTGGTCGAGCAAACGGGTGAAAAAGCCCAGCTTCTTGGGCGTCGGCTTGGTCATCAGGTCAACCTTGTAGGGAGATCGCGGGCGATGCAAGGACCGGCATGGTGCGGCCCGGAATGGCATCGATCAGCTCGCGGGTATAGTCGCTATCCGGTCGCACGAAGACCTGGTCGATCGGCCCACCGTCGACCTGGCGGCCCTTGTGCATCACCGAGACGGTGTCGGAGATCTGCTGCACCACCGCGAGATCGTGCGAAACGAACAGGTAGGTCAGTCCCAGCGCCTTCTGCAATTCGTCGAGCAGGGCCAGGATCTGCGCCTGCACCGTGACATCCAGGGCCGAAACCGCCTCGTCCAGCACCAGCACGCGCGGGTCAAGCACCAGGGCGCGGGCGATCGCCACGCGCTGCCGCTGACCGCCCGACAAGGCGCGCGGATGGCGGTCCAGGAAGGCCTCCGGCAGGCCGACCCGGCGCATCATGTCGCGCACCTTGCGTGCGCGGTCGGCGGCAGGCATCGGCTCGAAGTTCAACAGCGGCTCCTCGATGATCCTGAACACCGTCTGCTTGGGATCGAGCGAACCGTAGGGATTCTGGTAAACGAGCTGGATGTGCTTGCGGAAACGTCGCAGCGTCTCGCCCTTCAGCGTCGTGAGATCGACGCCGTCGACCAGGATGCGACCGGCCGTCGGTTTCAGGAAGCCGACGACGCTGCGCACCGCCGTGGTCTTGCCCGACCCCGACTCGCCCACGATGGCATGCGTGGTGCCGCGCTTCACCTTGAACGATACGCCGTCGAGGGCGCGGAAGGGTGCACCGCCCGCCACCGGGAAATCGTGCGTCAGCCCCTGGACGTCGATGGCGAAGTCCTCGGCGGAAGGCATCGGCCGCGCGGGGCGCGCCTTGGCGAGCGACGGCGCATCGGACAGCAGGCGGCGCGTATAGGCGCTGCGCGGCGAGGCCAGCACCTCCTTCACAGGCCCTTGCTCCTGGATGCGGCCGCCCTGCAGCACCACCAGCCGATCGGCGCGGTCGGCCGCGACGCCGAGATCGTGTGTCACCAGCAGCACGGCGGTGCCGTTCTCGCGTCTCAGTTCGTCGATCAGGTCGAGGATTCGGCGCTGCACCGTGACGTCGAGAGCGCTGGTCGGCTCGTCGGCCACGATCAGCGCCGGATTAAGGGCAACGGCAATGGCGATCAACACGCGCTGCTTCATGCCGCCGGACAGCTCGTGCGGATACTGTTTGATGCGCAGCTCGGCCGGCGTCAGGCCGACGCGGGTCAGGAGATCCAGCACGCGCGCCTCGATGGTCTTGCGATCGCCGCGCTTGTGGATCTGCATCACCTCGGCGAGCTGCGCGCCGATGGTGCGTACCGGATTGAGCGAGCTGCCGGGATCCTGCGGGATCAGGCTCACCACCGAGCCGCGGATGGCGTCGAACCGCTTCTGGGACCACTGCGAGACGTCGGTGCCATTGAGGCGAATGGCGCCACGCTCGACGCGTCCGTTGCCCGCGAGCAGGCCGAGCACGGCCTGCGCCGTCGTGGTCTTGCCTGAGCCTGATTCGCCCACCAGGGCCACGACCTCGCCCGGCTCGACCTTGAAGGAGACACCATGGACGACGCGCTGTTCGTGGTCGCCGGTCTTGTAGGCGATGGCGAGATCATCGATGTCGAGTAACGACGTCATGGCGCAGTCTTCTGGATGGCCTTGCTGATGCGGTCGGCTGACAGCACCACCAGGACGACGACGAAGCCCGGCGCCGCCGTGAGCCACCAGGCGCGCGAGAGGTAGTTGCGGCCCTCGGCGATCAGCAGGCCCCATTCCGGTGTCGGCGGCGGCGCGCCGTAGCCCAGGAAGCCCAGGGTCGAGATCGACAGGATGGCCGAGCCGAACTGCAGGGCCGCGAGTGCGATCACCGAGGTCAGCGAATTGGGCAGGATGTGCCTGAAAAGCACCGAGCGGAACGTGCCGCCGCTGCCGAACGCCGCCTCGACATAGTCGCTGCGGCGCACGCGCATCACTTCGGATCGCGCCAACCGCGCAAAACGCGCGACCGCGACAGCGCCGACGGCTATCGCGACGTTGATGGTGCCGAAGCCCAGAAGAACGATGATGCTGAGCGACAGCAGCAGGGACGGCACGGCCAGCAGCGAATCGACCAGACGCATGATGACGGCGTCGGCCCAACCGTCGCGCGAACCCGCGACCAGGCCGAGCAGGGTGCCGATCAGCAGGCCGACCGTGACAGCGACGAACGCGCCAGCCAGCGAATAGCGCGCGCCATAGACGATGCGGGCATAGACGTCGCGGCCGAGCCCGTCCGTGCCCAGCATATGCTCGGCGCTGGGCGCCTGCAGCTGCTCGCCAGGCACACCCTCGGTCCCGCTGTAGCCGGTGAAGAGCTGCGGCAGCGCCGCCCATAGGAGCACGATCACCACGACCGCCCAGGCCAGCGCGAGGCTGGGCGAAAGGCGCTTGAGGCGTCGCGGCCAGGAGAGGCGTGCTCCCGCTCCGGCATCGACGCCGACGAGCTCGGTATCGCTGCTCATATTGCTGCCACCTTGCGGCCCAGCCGGGGGTCGAGCACCGGATAGAGCAGGTCGACGATCAGGTTGATGGTGACGAAGGCCACCGCCGAGATCACCACGATGGCCTGCAGCACCGCCGTGTCATGGTTGCCGACCGCCTGGTAGGTGAGGCCGCCGAGACCGCTCAGTCCATAAACCGCCTCGGTGACGACGGCGCCGGCCAGCAGCTCGCCAAACAGGACGCCCGCGATGGTGAGTGTCGGCAGCACGGCGTTACGGGCGACGTGCTTCCACAGCACCCAGCTGCGCGAGGCGCCCTTGGCGCGGGCGACGGCGACGAACGGCTGGGTCAGCACCTCGTCGATGTTGCGCATCAGGATCTGCGCCAGCGGGGCGGAGATCGGGATGGCGAGCGTCGCCACCGGCAGGATCAGCTTCTCGACCGGACCCGGGCTGATCACCGACACCAGGCCGAGCTGGAAGGAGAAGACCTGGATCAGCATGATGCCGAGCCAGAACACCGGCACCGAGATGAACAACGAGGGCAGCGACTGCAGGCCGGCGCGCAGCCAACCCATGCCGGTAAGGTTCGACAGCGCGGCCAACACGATAGTGAGGATGACGGCGGCGACGAAGGCGAGCGACGCCAGCAGGAGGGTCGGCGGCAGGTTGGTGGCGAGTTGCTGGCTCACCGGCACGCCGGCCTGGATGGAGTAGCCGAAGTTGCCGGTGAGGAAGTTGCCGACCGTCGTCAGGTAGCGCTGCCACAAGGGCAGGTCGGCACCGTACGAGGCCCGGATCTCGGCGATCTGTGCCGGCGTGAGCGCCATCTCCGGACTCATGAACTTGATCATGATGGCGTCACCCGGCAGGACCTGCAGCAGCAGGAACGCCGCGGTGAACGTGACAGCCAGCACCACGAGGGCCTGGCCGACACGTCCGAGCAGATAGCGCGTCATCTCGTTATTTCGGCGCCAGCCACGCCGAATAGAAGCTCGGCCGGCCGACCGCCTCGAAGGTGAAATCCTTCAGACGCGGCGAGGCGGCGAAAGCCTGCGGCTCCTCGAAGATCGGAATCGTGTACGCTTGGTCGATCACGTAGTTCTGCACCTCGCCGACCAGCGCCATGCGCTTGGCCTGGTCGGTCTCGGCGGCGATCGCCTCCAAGATCCCGTTCAGCTTGTCGTCGACGAAGGTCTGCACCCGCGGCGCCAGCGGGCTCTTCTGCAGGAGCACGTTGCGCGTCGTCGGATAGTACTGACTGCGGATCACGTCAGGATCGGCGCGCCCGACCATCGCCGGCGAGACCGGCGTCTTGGCCGGATCGAGGTTGTCCATGACGCGGCTGCCGGCATCGCCCGCCAGCACGACCAGCTTCACGCCGAGCTTGCCCCATTGCTGGGCGACCAGCTGCAACGTCTCCTTGTTCTGCGGCTGCGGCAGCGATTCGTAGGCCGTCAGCACCATCTCCTTGCCGTCCTTCTGGCGCAGGCCCTTGGGCCCCACCGTCCAGCCGGCCTCATCGAGGAGCTTGGCCGCTTTCGCGGGATCGTAGGTGAGCTTGGGCGACAGATCGACATAGCCCTGCGCTGTCGAGGCGATGATCGACTTGGCCTGCGGGTAGTTGGCCGAGAACAGCGTCGACACGATCTCCTTGGCGTTGGTGCCATGCAGCAGCGCCTGGCGGACCTTGAGGTCGGCGACCACCGGGTTGTCGGGACGGAACACCACGCTGTTGTTCACGCCGCGTGTCGGCGCGGCATAGATCAGGTAGTTCTTCGACAGGACCTGCTTCTCGTCATAGGCCTGGACTTGCCGGATGACCTGGGCCTGGCCGGCCAGCAGCGCACCGATGCGCACGCTGTCCTCGGGGGTGACGACGTACTTGATGGAGTCGAGATTGGCGCGACCCTGGTGGGCGAGCTTCTTCGGCCCCCAGGCGTAGTCCTTGCGCGCTGTCATGGTGAGCTCGCGGCCGAGCGTCTCGGCGGTCACCACGAACGGCCCCGAACCGATGATCTTGGTGGCGTCGCCCAGCGCGTCGAACGGCAGCGCCAGGGTCTTCAGCGACACCAGGCCCGAGCCGATCACCGACGTACCCTGCAGGAAGCCGACCGACGGCTTGGTGAAGGTGAACTTCACCGTCAGCGGATCGATCACCTCGCTCGCCTTGTAGTTGGTGATCACCTCGGAGACCGGGTGCTTCAGCTCCTTGTTGCCGAGGCCGTAGGTGTCGAAGTTCTTGGCCACCGCCGCGGCGTCGAGCGGCGTGCCGTCGGAGAAGGTGACGCCCGGCCGGATCTTGAAGACGTACTCGGTAGCGTCGGCATTGACCGTCCAGCTCTCGGCGATCCACGGCTCGATCTCGAGCGTCTTGGGATTCTGGTAGGTGAGCTTGTCGGTGATCTGATTGAGCACGCCGCCGTTGGGATAGAAGCCACCAGCCGGCGGATAGAGATTGGTATGCGCCTGCTGCTCGAGATAGATCAGCATGCCACCCTTGGTGACCTGCGCCATCGCGGCTGAGAAAGGCATCGCCAGAGCGGCGACAGCCAAGAAAACTCTGGTCAAAGACACGACCGTTCCTTTCGAACCGATACCACCGCCATGCAGAATCCAGGCCGAACCCGCCCTGCGCCCGGCGGGTTAGATGGGATGTCGCGGGAAGGTGGTCAAAGGCAGCGATTTCCGACGACCTCGAGCGATGGAGGAGTTTCATCTCCTTCCAGCCGTGAAATCAGGAATTCGTGGTCGATGCCCTGAGCAGCCAGCCGTCCGGCGTTTTCAGCCGGTCAAAACGCACGGAGAATGCCTCGTCGATGCGCCGATCGTCGATCAGGGCCTTTGCCGCCCCGTCGGCGACGACCTTGCCGCGATCGATCACGACCACGCGCTCGAAGAAGGTAAAGGCGAGGTCCAGATCGTGCACGACCACTACCGACAATCGGTCGGGACGATGGGTGAGTGCCCGGATCACGTCGAGGCGATGACGGATATCGAGGCTGGCGGCGGGCTCGTCGGCCAGCAGCACCGGTGGATCGACCACCAGCACCGCAGCCAGCAGCACGCGCGCCCGCTCGCCGCCCGACAAGGTCGACCAGCGGCGATGGCCGAGGGTGGTGAGCTCGAACTTCTCCGTCATCGCTTCGATCGCGCCGGCAGCCAGCCGGTCGCTGCGGTCGGCGCCCAGCCGCACCAGCTCGGCGACGCTGAGGTCCCA
The DNA here is from genome assembly GCA_019750135.1 of Reyranella sp. GTDB lineage: Bacteria > Pseudomonadota > Alphaproteobacteria > Reyranellales > Reyranellaceae > Reyranella. The sequence goes on from JAIEOV010000133.1 coordinate 32,903, forward strand.
GTGCGGCTCGAAGTACTGCGGCAGGTAGCCGATCGTACTGGCGCGCTGGGCATTGCTGAACGAGGCGAGATCGCGATTGCCAACCCGCACCGTGCCCGCGCTGGGCTTGTCGATGCCGGTCAGCACCTTCAGGAGCGTCGACTTGCCGGCGCCGTTGGGGCCGATGATGGCGACCGATCCAGTGGGGCCCAGCGACAGCGACAGGTTGTCGAGCAGCGTCGCGCCGTTGCGCCGGACCACAAGGTTGTCGGCCGCAATACCGGTCATGTGCGCAGCCTGCGGGCGAGCAGCAGGATGAAGAACGGCCCGCCGGCCACCGCCGTCACCAGACCGAGCGGGATCTCGGCCGGCGGCAGGGCGGAGCGCGCGATGGCATCCGCCAGGGTGACGACGATGGCGCCGACCAATGCCGATGCCGGCAGCAGCGGCCGATGCAACGGCCCGACCAGCCAGCGGGCGATGTGCGGCGCGGCGAGCCCCACGAAAGCGACCAATCCGCCGAAGGCAACGGCAGCGGCGACGACCACCGAGCCCGCCAGCACGGCGATGGCGATGAAGCGATTGACGTTGAGGCCGAACGAGATCGCCATGGTCTCGCCGAGGCCCAGCACGTCGAGCCGGCCGGCCAGCAGCAGGGTCAGCGCCAGGCAGGCCGCCGAGATCGCCGCGAGCAGCCCGAGGATCGGCCAAGTCGGCGTCTGCACGCCGCCCAGCACCCAGCTCATGACGATCTGCAGGCTCACCGTCTCGTCGGACAGCGCCAGCATCAGGAACGAGCGCAGCGCTCCCAGCACCGCGGCCACCGCCACGCCGGCCAGCAGCATGCCGGCGGCATCCACAGTGCCGGCGACGCGTGAGATGCCGATCACCAGCATGGTGGCGCCCCAGGCGCCGGCGAAGGCAAGTACGGGCAGCACGAAGGACTGCGGCGCGGCGAGCGGCACCAGCAGCGCGACGGTCGCGCCCAGCGCCGCACCACCGGCCGATCCCAACAGATAAGGCTCGGCCAGGGGATTGCGGAACACGCCCTGGAACACCGTGCCGCCCAGGCCCAGCAAGGCGCCGACGAAACCGGCGGCCAGCACGCGCGGCAGGCGCCAGTCGATCAGCAATCGGCTGCGCAGGTCGGTGTCGCCCGCCAGGGCGCGCACGAGATCGGCCGGGCTCATCCAGTCGTGGCCGGCCGCGGCGCCGATCACGATGGACAGAAGCAGCGCCAGGATGAGGAGCGGCCACGCCCTCATTGCGTGGCCGTCGGCGGATGGAAGATGTTCGCGAGCCGCTCGATGCCGTCGATGGTACGCGGGCCGGGGATCAGTAGCTCGGCGCGGCTGACGGCATGGACGCGGCCGGTCCGCACGGCGCGCATCTCGGACCAGCCGGGGCGGCCGATCAGTTCCTTCATGTCCTTCTCGTTGCCGGCGAACAGCAGCAGGTCGGGATCGGCTTTGAAGACGGCCTCCGGCGAAACCTGGGCGATGACGCCGGCATCGAAGGCAAGATTGCCGCCGGCGCGCAAGATGGCGTCTCCGGTGTAGGTGCCCGGCCGAGTCACCAGCAGCAGGCCGTTGCCCAACCGGCCGGTGATCATGATCACGCTGGGCTTCTTAGGGCCGGCGACGCGCTGCTCGACCTTGTCGAGGCGCGCCTGCAGGCTTCTGGCCAACTGCTCGCCGCGCTCGGGTACGCCGGTCAGGCGTCCCAGCAGGCGGATGTTCGACAGGATTTCCGCCACGTCCCTCTGCAGCAGCACGACGATGGGAATGCCCAGCCGCTCCATCGGATCGACGAGCTGATCGGCGGCCTGGCGCGAAGGCGTGACGACCACCAGGTCGGGCCGCTGGGCCACGACTTCGTCGACGGAGAATCCCAGCCGTCCGCCGATCAGCGGCTTCTTGAGCACCTCCGGCGGATAGCGCGTGTAGGCCTCGATGCCGACGATGCGATCGGCGAGGCCCAATGCCGCCACCATCTCGGTATTCGACGCAAAGATCGTGACGATGCGCTGCGGCGGCGCGGGCACGGTGACGCTGCGATCGAAGGCGTCGCGCACCGTGATGGGCTCGGCCCGCGATGGCGCAGCGAGCGCCAGCGCAGCGAGGACAGCGATCGTCCTGATCAAAACCTGAACTGGAAGCCGGCGATGACCTCCCGTCCCGGCATGGAGTTGCCGCAGGCGCCGTTCTGGTTCACGCGGTTGGCGGTGCACGGCGTGGCGTCCTGGGCGATGAAGATCGGATGGTTGTTCACGTCGAAGATGTTGTTGACCGCCGCGAACAGCTTCAGGTCCTTGATCACTTCCAGCTCGAAGCGCGAGTTCCACACCCAGAACGCCCCCTTCTCGTAGACGCTGACCGTGCGGTTCTGGCCCGGGAAGAACACCGTCGAAAGGCTTTCCTCGGTGTTGTACCACATCGGGCCGCGCAGGATGCCCAGCAGCTGGACGCTCCAGGGGTACTGCGTGCCGACCTGGCCGAACAGCGTGCCGATCGATGCGCCGTACTTGTTGATGCGCAGCGCCACGTCGGTGCCCGACAAGGTGTTGGCGCCATAGTCGGTCATCTGCCAATTGTAGTAGCCGTTGCCGAACACGTTCCAGAACAGGCCATCGATGGACGGCCGCCAGTTGAACGACTGGAACATATCGGTCTGCAGCTGGAACTCGATGCCCTGGACCACGAGGTTGGCCGGACTGTTGGTCTGGACCTGCACGACGCGGCCGCCGGTCGAGGAGACGGTCAACGGCGTGATGCGGTTGGAGATGGTGTTGTTGAACACCACCGTGTCGAAGCGGCCGCCCTTCCATGTGGCCGTGGCGCCCGCCTCCCATTGCTGGCTGGTCTCCGGACCCAGGCCGGGATTGCCGAAGATCGTCGTGCCGATCGGCGTGGTCGTGAAGTTGGCGCCGATCTCGGTGGCGGTCGGCGCCCGGAAGCCACTGGACGCGCCGGCACGCGCCGCCAGCCAGTCGGTGATGGCGAATGTGAAGCCTGCCGTATAGGTCGTCGCCTGGTAGGGATTGGTGCCGGTGACCAGGGTCGGCGCATAAGGCGTCCAGTCCAGCGCCGTGGCACCCCAGGTCTGGCGCAGGCCGGCGCGCACGATCAGGCGGTCGTCGAAGAAGCTCTGCGAATCCTCGGCATAGACGGCGAAGACATTGTCGGTCTGGTTGTTGTCCTGCGGCGAGAGCTGGGTCACCGCCGAGCCCCCGAGGCGATAGCGGTCGGAGCGCAGCCAGCTGCGCTCCCAGTCGAGGCCGACCAGGAGCTCGTTGCCGGAGAAGAACTTGTAGCGCGGCTGGAAGCGGGCGCCGAGGATGTCGAGCTGGCGGCGATTGTGATCCGTCGTCGTGCGCGAGGCCGGCGCGTTGAGCGCGCTGAGTGGCGAGGGATTGTTGAGGTCGTCGACGTCGGTGGTGAAGTAGGCCTGGAAGTAGAAATTGCCCTGCCCGTCACGCGTCTTGGCGAGGTAGCTCGCATCGAACGAGTAGTTGTAGCGCGAGTCGAAGGCGAACAGGTTGGCGCTCGAGCCGCGGAAGCCGGCATTGTAGATGCCGTCCGATCGCACCGTGCCCTCGACGCGGCTGCCCTCGTCGATCTGGTAGCCGAAGGCGCCGGTGGCGCCGTAGCGCGTCCATGCCGTGTTGAGTTCGGGCGCGCCGCCCGAGATGGCGTAGTTGTCGCGCGTGCTGGCGGCGCCGCCAATGTACCAGTCGAAGCCCTTGTAGAGGCCGCCGCTCGCGAGCTTGGCCTCGAGCAGGTTCCACGAACCGGCATCGGCCTGCACCATGTTGCCCGGCGCAGTGAGGCCGGTCTTCAGGATGATGTTGATGACGCCGCCCATGTTCTGGCTGCCGTAGATCACCGAGGACGGTCCGCGCACGATCTCGATACGCTCGATGTCGGCGGTCGACAGCTTGGAGACGTTGGCGGTGCCGGCGCGATGGCCGTTGAGCAGCACCAGCACCTGGCTCTTGAAGTCGCGGCCTTGGCCTTCGGTCGAGGCGCCGCGGATGTTGATCGAGGTCTGGCCGGGCGTCCATTCGCTCATGAAGCCGACGGCGTTCTCGTTCAGGAGCTCGGTGACCGAGCGGGCGGTCGACTTGGCGATGCGGTCCTGGTGGATCACCTGCACCGTCCCGACCAGGCGGCTGATCGGCTCGGGTCGGCCGGTCGCGGTGATGAAGCCTTCGGGCAGGAAATATTGCTGCTGGCCCGGCATATCCATGGGCTTCAATGGCGGCGGCTGTTGTGATTGGTCCTGCGCCGTCGCTGTCGACACGAAGGCAAGTGGCATAAGGCTGGCGATCGCCAGGGTTCGCTTGTTCATTATTGTCCCCACACAAGAACGGCAGATCGTCTCGGGATGTCGAGGCGATAGCCCGCCTCCTGGCGCTTCGCCTGCCGGGCGAGATGCGCCATCAACCGCTCACGACGGTCGTCCGACGGGCCCCACCCGAGACGATCGGCGAGATAAGCGGAAAGCTCATTCAGATCGGGCACGATGCCCGTGAAGGTCCAATCCGCGAACGCAATGCGAGGCGGCCGTGACGCCGGCGAAAGGCCGCGCATGGTGATGTCGATGCCTGGCGTCTCGTCCTCGCGATGCCATTCGCGCGGGAGGCAGCCCGCGAAGCAGAGCCCCTTCGGACCGGCATGCGCCGGCACGACCCAGACGACCGTGCGCGCCCAGGCGCGGCACTGCGCGAGGAAGCGCTCGGGCTGATCGAAGAAGGCCGGCATGGTCGCGGCGAGGGCCGTGTCGTGGCCGCGCGTGACCTCGGCTTGTTCCCAACCAGCGGCGATGACATGCGGCGGATGCGCGAGCTTCACGAGACGCGCGCGCATGGTCGGCGAAGGTTCGACGGCGGTCCACGATCGAGCCGGATCATGGATCGCCATGCCGAGCTGGCCGCCGCCCGCGCCGACATCCAGCAGGCGCCCGACCTCGGGCACCGCTTGTCGGATCAACGGCGCCAACGCCGCGACATAGTCCGACGTATCAATGGCCGCGGCATAGAGCTCGAGCGGATCGATATCGCGCTGGACAGGATCGCTGAGAGACAAAACAGACCCGCGGCAGACGTCACCCGTCACCGCGAACCTGTAGCCGACCCACGCCTTGCCGCTGGTCGCGGCGGGCTGAGGTCAGTTTCTACATCAGGACACCCCGCCCAATGCGTTCGCGCGTGACCGCTGCTGGTGGCAGGTCTCCTGGCTTGCGGGTCCTCGCTTTCGACCGCCTTCCCAGACGCCTTTCGGCGCCCAGTGGCATTTCAGGTCGCAAGCTCGCCGCTCACAGTTGCGGGGGCAGCCGCGGGGTTATGTACAGGCACATGCACCGCGTTCCCTTTTGATCCCGTGCGGGAACCACCGTCGGCCAAACTGGCAGCCGATGTGAAAAGCGTCAAGCCTCAGCGTGTGAACACGACGTCCTTCAAGTCGGTGCGCTGTTCCCAGTGATGGCGCTCGAGCTCGGGATCGAGATGTTCCTCGGCGGGAAGCCCGAGGCAGAGATAGGCGACCAGGCTCCAGTTCTGCGGCACGTCGAGCGCCTTGGTGACCTGAGCAGGATCGAGGATCGACACCCAGCCCATGCCGATGCCATCGGCCCGCGCCGCCAGCCACAAAATCTGGATGGCGGCGACCACAGAGTAGTGCAGCGTCTCGGGCATGGTCTGCTGGCCGAGCCCACTGCCGCTGTGCGTGCCGTCATCCGACAGCACCGCCAGGTGCACCGGCGCCTCGCGCAGGCCTTCGAGCTTCAGCGTGGCATAGGTCGAGCGCTTCTCGCCGGCATAGCCTTCGAGCGCGCGCTGGTTGGCGTCGGTGAAGCTCTTGATCACGGCGGCGCGGCGCTCGGGCGATTCGACATGCACGAAGCGCCAGGGCTGGCTCAAGCCCACCGACGGCGCATGGGTCGCGATCTCGATCAGCGCATCGATGCGCTCGCGCGACACGGGATCGCGGCGAAAGCGCCGGACATCGCGTCGCCACAGCACGAGCTCGCGGAACTGCGCGCGAAAAGCGGGGTCGAACGACGGTTTCATGTCTGTAATCCATCAATGGCATGGAAGAACGTGCCACTCACCGAGCCGTTGCGGGCGCCGGCCTCCGCAACGACCGCGCCGGTCGCATCGCGGCAATCGACCATCGGCTCGTCACCGACCCGCAGCACGCTGGCATAGTGGAACTCGTGGCCCATGACCGTCTCGCCGGCCTGTCCCAGCGGGCCATCGGCCAGAAGTCGGCCGCGGCGATAGCCGATGTGCAGCCGGCGCTTGGCGAACGAGGTCTCGACCTGCAGCAGGCCGGCCATGGAATGACGATGCCCGTTGGCATCCTCGATCCCCTGCCCCAGCACCATGTAGCCGCCGCACTCGCCGTGGATCGGCACCGACCGCGCCGCGAGCACCTGCAGCCCATCCTGGAAACGCCGGGCCGCCGCCAGCACGCCGCCGTGCAGCTCGGGATAGCCGCCGGGCAGCCACACGACATCGGCCGTCTGGTCCGGCGCCTCGTCGCCGAGCGGCGAAAACGTCAGGACCTCCGCGCCGGCCGATCGCCAGCCCTCGAGCAGATGCGGATACATGAAGGAGAACGCCCGATCGCGCGCGACGGCGATGCGCTGGCCCGGCGGTCGCCGCGACGAACCGCCCGCCATCGGCTTCGCGGCCACCGCCGCGCGCCGCACGGCCGAAAGATCGACGGCGCGGGCGATGGCATCGGCCAATGCATCGAGCCGTTGGTCGATGTCATCGGTCTCGTTTGCCTGGACCAGGCCGAGATGGCGCTCGGGCAACTCGAAGCGCGCATCGTGGCTGAGCGCGCCGAACACTTTCAGCCGCACGCGCTCGAAGCCCGGCGTGATCAGGGCGAGATGGCGCGGACTTGCGACGCGATTGAGGATCACGCCGGCGACGGCGACATCGTCGCGATAATGCGCCAGGCCCGCGGCGACGGCGGCGGCCGTCTCGGTCTGGCCTGAAACATCGAGCACCAGCAGCACGGGCCAGCCGAGCAAGGCCGCGAGATCCGCCGTCGCGCCGCGCGCGATCTGGCCGGGTGCCGCAACGCCGTCGAACAGGCCCATCACCCCTTCGGCGATCGCTATGTCGGCGGTGTGGTGCGCCAGGAGATCACCGAGCGTCGTTGGCGCCATCGCCCAGGTGTCGAGGTTGAAGCTCGGCCGGCCCGTCGCCACGGCGTGGAACGCGGGATCGATATAGTCGGGCCCACACTTGAAAGCCTGCACGGCCAGGCCCTCCCGGCGGAGCGCGCGCATCAGGCCGATCGTCACCGTGGTCTTGCCGGCGCCGGAGTGCGGCGCCGCGACGATCAGCCCTTGTGTCATCGCCAGCCGACCATCGAGCCCAGCAAGTGACGACGCAGTCCCGCCGTGGCGCCGATGACCACGATCGACGGCGAGCCGACGCCATGACGCGCCGCATCGTCGACAAGAGTGCCCAGCGTGCTGTCGACCACCTTCTCGTGGTCCGTGGCAGCCGACTGGATCAGTGCGGCCGGCGTTTCGGCCGACAAGCCGCCCTGCTGCAGCGATGCAGTGATCTCCGCAAGCTGCGACATCGGCATGTAGAGCACGATCGGCTGGCCGAGCCTTGCCAATGCGGCCCAGTCGGCGGCCGAGCCGCCGTCTTCCGCGCGATGGCCGGCGGCCAGCACGACGGCATGGTTGGTGTCGCGCGAGGTCGCGGGGATGCCGGCCAGCGCCGCACCGGCCAGGCCGGCGGTCAGGCCGGGGATGATGCGAAAGCGGATGCCGGCATCGGTCAACGCCGAGGCCTCGTCCCAGCCGCGGCCGAACACGAAGGGATCGCCGCCCTTCAGCCGCAGCACGCGGCGGCCGGCACGGGCGCGCTCGATCAGCACGTCGTTGATGTCGCCTTGCTGCGACGACGGCCGGCCGCCGCGCTTGCCGGCCGAGATCAACTCGGCACCGTCGCGGCGAAGGTCGAGCACGCGGCGATCTACCAGCGCGTCATGGACGATGTCGTCGGCTTGGCCGATGGCGTGCAACGCCAGCACGGTGAGCAGGCGTGGATCGCCAGGCCCCGCGCCCGCCAGCCAGACCTCGCCGGCCGGGAAATCGGGCAGCGCCGGAAAATTTTTCGGAATCACGTGTGGCGTCACTGGCCACGGCCCCGGAAGCGTCGTTGATAGGAGGCGTCATAAAGGGCGCTGTCGCGAAAATCATGCGCCTGCAGCACCTTGCCGACCAGGATCAGCGCCGTGCGCTCGATGGGCGTTTTGGCAACTTCAGCCGCAAGCGTGTCCAAGGTGGTGCGGATCACGCGCTCCTCGGGCCAGCTCGCGCGATAGACCACGGCGGCCGGACAGTCGGCGCCATAGTGCGGCAGCAACGCCGCCACGACCTTGTCGATGGTGTGGATCGAAAGATGAATGGCGAGCGTCGCACCCGTCGCGGCAAAGGTTTCGAGCTTCTCCGCCGGCGGCATAGCCGAGGCGCGGCCCGAGGTGCGCGTCAGCACCACCGACTGCGCAACCTCCGGCAAGGTCAGCTCCTGGCCGAGCGCGGCCGCAGCCGCAGCGAAGGACGGCACGCCCGGCGTCACGGTGTAGGCGATGCCGGCTTCGCGCAGGCGGCGAAGCTGTTCGCCCATGGCGCTCCACACCGAGAGGTCGCCCGAGTGCAGGCGCGCCACGTCGTGGCCGTCGTTGGTCGCGCGCTTGCATTCCTCGACGATCTCGTCGAGCGACATCGGCGCGGTGTCGAGGATGCGCGCGCCCGCGGGGCAATGCTCCAGCAACGCCTTGGGCACCAGCGATCCGGCGTAGAGGCAGACCGGGCAGCGTGCGATCAGGTCGCGGCCGCGCACCGTGATCAAGTCGGGCGCGCCCGGACCAGCGCCGATGAAATGCACGGTCATCGACCTTCTCCGGTGGCAATGGCGCAAGTCGCACGCTCGGTGGCGACGCGCGCCCCGAGCAGGCGGGCGTTGCGCCCGGCGACGACGATGGCCGAGGCCTCGGCGATCGACGGCAGGCCCTTGGTCTCGAGCACGAACTTGGACGGTGTCAGCACCTGGCCGGAGACGCGATCCAGATCGTTCACGGTGCAGGCCACGAGCTGCACCGACAATCGGCGCGCCGCTTCCGAAAAGGCAGGCTCGGTCGCCTTCTCCGATTCCGTGGCAATCGCCTGCAGGCGCTCGGCCGGCAGCTCGTGCATGCCCAGCGCCAGGCGCACCACGCGCTCGATCTCGTCGGCCGATGTGCCGCGCCGACAGCCCACGCCCGCCACGATCATGGCTTCCTCGCCCGCCACTGCACGATCGGCGCGGCGGCGCGCCAGACGAAGACGCCGCCGGTGCCGGCCTTGCCCGCCTTCGACACGTCGAGCCTGACAAGCTCGCCGCCGTGACGCTGGAAACACTCGATCAAACGCGCCTCCGACTGGATCGACACGGCATTGGCGACCAGACGCCCGCCCGGCTTCAGCGCAGTCCACGTCGCCTCCAGCATGTTCGGATTGGCAAGGCCGCCGCCCAGGAAGATCGCGTCGGGTGCGGGCAATCCGGCGAAGGCCTCGGGCGCGCGCTGCTGAACGATCTGCAGGTCGGGCGTGCCCAGCGTTGCCGCGTTGCGGGCCGCGCGCGCCGCGCGCTCGGGCTCTGATTCAATGCCGATCGCCTTGAGCGAGGGATGGCGCAACAGCCATTCGATGGCGACCGAGCCCGCGCCCAGGCCGACATCCCACAAAAGCTCGCCCTGTCGCGGCGCCAAGGCCGACACAGTGATGGCGCGGACCTCGCGTTTGGTGAGCTGGCCGTCATGCTCGAACAAGGTGTCGTCGAGCCCCGGCGCCAGCGGCAACACCTTTGCGTCCGCATCAGCGGCGACCTGCAGCGCGATGGTGTTGAGCGGCGCGACATCGGCGATGTCGAAACCGCCGGCGGTCGCCGAGCGCACGCGCTCGCGCGGGCCGCCCATCGCTTCCAGGACAGTGATCGATGAGGCGCCCATGCCCCGTTCGACTAAAAACTTCGCGAGCTTGGCCGGCGTCTCGCCGTCCCACGACAGCGCCAGGATGCGCGCGCCGGGCTGCAGGTGGCGCACGATGCCTTCCACGGCGCGGCCATGCAGGCTGACCAGCGCCACGTCCTGCAGCGACCAGCCGAGCCGAGCGGCGGCCAGGCTGAAGGCCGATGCGTTGGGCAGGCAGAGCGTCTCGCTGGCAGGAATGGAGCGCAGCAGCAGGTCGCCGACGCCGTAATGGAAGGGATCGCCGCTCGCCAGCACGACGACCGGCCGGCCGCGATGCTTCTCGATCTCCGGCAGGGCGTCGCCGATAGGACTCGGCCAGGCCAGCGTGCGGCCACGGATCAGCGCCTCGGCCAGGCCAAGGTGGCGTTTGCCACCGACCACCAGCTCGGCCGACGCTAAAAGCTTCTGCGCCACAGGAGATAGACCAGCGATGCCGTCTTCGCCGATGCCGACGATGGACAGCCAACGCGCGGCCGTGCAGCTTGCGGCGTCAGACATGCGCGTTCTCATTCTCGGCGGCACCACGGAAGCCTCGGCATTGGCTAGGCTCCTCGCGGGCGATTCGCGCTTCGAGGCGACCCTGTCGTTTGCCGGACGCACCGCTGCGCCGCAGTCGCAGCCCATCGCGACACGCGTTGGCGGCTTCGGCGGCGCCGATGGCCTTGCGCACTACCTCAAGGAGCAGGCGATCGATGCGGTGGTCGACGCCACTCACCCCTACGCCCCGCGCATCTCCACCAACGCCGTCGTGGCGTGCAAGAACGCCGGTGTCGCGCTGGCCACGCTCGTCCGTCCCGCCTGGAAGCCCGAAGCCGGCGACAGATGGGAAACGGCGCCGACCGCGGTCGCGGCGGCGCTCGCCATTGGCAAGGAACCGCGGCGCGTGTTCCTGGCGCTCGGCCGGCAGGAACTGCACTCCTTCGCCGCCATCGCCCAGCATCACTACATCGCCCGTCTCATCGATCAGCCGGTCGGCGGGCGGCCGCACAAACTCGTTCTGCTGCAGCAGCGGGGGCCGTTCGATTTCGACGCCGAGTTGCGCCTCCTGAAGCAGCACAAGATCGACGTGATCGTTTCGCGCAACTCGGGCGGCAGCGCCACCTACGCCAAGATCGAGGCGGCGCGCGTGCTCAAGCTGCCCGTCATCATGATCACACGTCCCGTGAAGCCCACTGGCCACATCGTTAGGACGGCCGAGGAAGCGATGGCGTGGCTGGCTCACGACCGCCCCGCCCCTTCGCTGCGCGGCGTATAGACCCAGCGCCCGACCTGCCGAGTCGTGCTGGCGCCGACGATCACCAGCGTGCGCATGTCGGCGCGTGTCGGATCGGCGGCGCCGAGCGTCGTCGCGATGACTTTTGCCTCAGCCGTTCCTGCGGCACGCACGAACAGCACCGGCGTCTCGGCGGCCTTGAGCGTGCGCAGAAGATCGAACGCCTTGCCGAGCTGGGTCGGCCGTGCCTTGGAGGCAGGATTGTAGAGGGCAAGCACAAAATCGCCCTCGGCGGCCGCCTTCAGGCGGCGCTCGACGGTGCTCCAGGCCTTGAGATTGTCCGACAGCGAGATGGCGCAGAAATCGCCGCCCAGCGGCGCACCGACCTCGGCTGCGGCCGCCAGCATGGCCGTGACGCCGGGCTCCACCTTGATGTCGAGGTCGCGCCATCCGGGCTCGCCCGTCTCGACCGCTTCGAACACGGCCGCCGCCATGGCGAACACGCCGGGATCGCCGCCGGAGACGACGACGACCTCGCGACCTGCGGCGGCAAGCGACAGGGCATGCCGTGCACGGTCAAGCTCGACGCGATTGTCGGAGGCATGGCGGCATTGGCCGGCGCGCTCCGGTACGCGATCGAGGTAGGGGCCGTAGCCCACGAGATCGGTGGCGCGGGCGAGCGCCGCCGCGGTCGCCGGCGTCATGAGCTCGGCCTTGCCCGGACCGGTGCCGACCACCACGAGGGAGCCGGTCACAGCCGCCTCCCTTCACCGGGGATCAACACCATGGCGAAGTACGCGCCCGTCGTGCCGCACTCGGCCAACGGCAGGATGCGCTCGTCGGCCATGGTGCCGCGTTCGACATAGACGGCGCGCGACAGCAGGCCGGCCGTCTCGACGGCGCGCCGCACCTTCGCGAGGTTACGGCCGACCTTCATGATCACGGCGGCATCGGCGAGCCGCAGGCGCTCGACCAGCTCGTTCTCACCCAGGGTGCCCGGCAGCACGGCGAGCGCATCGTTGCCCCAGGTGATGGGCAGGTTGGCGCGCGTCCAGCAGCCCGACATGCCGGTCACGCCCGGCACGACCTCGACCGGGAAATCAGCGCTGAGCCGGCGCCACATATGCATGAAGGAGCCATAGAAGAAGGGATCGCCCTCGGCCAGCAGGCCGACCGACCTGCCTTGTCG
>JAIEOV010000136.1 GCA_019750135.1 Reyranella sp.
CGCTGAGCGCCTCTCCGAACTGCACCGGCTTCACGGACGCCAGCGGGACGACGTTAGTGCTGCGTTTTGCCATTTACCGAGACTGAGGGGCCGATCGGAGGGGGACTTGGCTGAGGTTCATGCCACAGCCATTTGTCGTTAGCGTTGCAGGGTTTCCATAAATCTCGACCGGGCGGCAGGCAAGGGCTTGTTGTGTGGCCAAAACACGTGCCGCTCCAGGAAATAGCCCGTCAATTCGAGGCCTTTGCGCAGTTCCTCGTGGTCCGCCGGCAGCCCGCCGGTGGACAAAAAGCTCGGCAATTCGAGCAGCTTCTCCTTGTAGGGCCCGGCCGCCGCGCGGCTCACCGCCCGGCCGGTCTTGGGCGAGACATAGGCCAGGTCCTCGGTGGCGCCGGTTGCCGCACACTTTGTGAGATCGAGCCCGAAGCCCAGCTCTTGCAGCAGGCCGAGTTCCAGCCGCACATAGATCACAGGCCAGCCCGGATGATCGAGCGCCCCCAGCAGCGCGGAGAAGCCGTCGAACATCGGCGGATGTGGCTCGCGCTCGGGCAGCGCTGCATCGAGTAGTGCACAGGCCGCGCTCAGCCCTGCAAGCTGGGCCGCGTCGTCGAGCGCCCGCGCCGCATGCGGCTCGCGCAATTCGCCCACATAGTTGCCGAGCTGCTCGGCCAGCCGCGCCCGCCAGCCCACTTCGACGAGATTGCCAAGCTGCCAGGTCGCCCGCGCCTTGCGCGATCCGCCGCCCGGCACGAAGCCGGCATGGCGGCCGTGGTCGCGCGTCAGCAGCGCCACGACCATGCCGCCCTCGCCGTGCGGCCGTGCCGACAGAACGATGCCCTGGTCGGTCCATTCCATGACGCTGTGTATGACGGCTTTGACGATGGCGCGCTAGGCGCTCTTCCGGACCGCGCGCTCCGGCATCCATACAGATGCGACGTTGGTGTCGAGCAGGAAGCTCACAAGACAACCCTTCGCAGCGCTTCCTTGCCACGCTTTATCTTGAGCCCTGATTTGCGCAACGGCGAGGCGGCAAAGAACTCCGCGAGATTGCCGCTGCGCCTGGTCTTGCGTTCCCGCTCCTGGGCGTCAACGACGACGACAACCCTGCGGCCCTTCTTGGTGATCGTCTGTGGGCCGCTCGACTGGGCACGCTCGATGATTTCGCTCAGCCTCGCTTTGGCTTCGGCGACCGTCCAGGTGGCAGCAGTCATGGGCCGTCCTCCTTCTGGTCAAAGCCGGCGCTTGAACGTCGGCTCCCGCTCAGGGCTCGTAGTCCAGCCCGATCGCGCGATAGTGCGCCGGATCGTCGGCCCAGCGCTCGCTCACCTTTACGTGCAGGAACAGGTGCACCGGCCGCTCCAGCATCTGTGAAAGCTCGTGGCGGGCGCGGGCGCCGATCTGCTTGATCTTCGTGCCGCCCTTGCCGAGCACGATGGCGCGTTGGCCCTCGCGCTGGACGTGGATGGTCTGCTCGATGCGCGTGCTGCCGTCGGGCCGGTCTTCCCACTTCTCGGTCTCGACCGCGGCCTCGTAGGGCAGCTCCTGGTGCAGCTGCAGGAACACCTGCTCGCGCGTCACCTCGGCGGCCAGCAGGCGAAGGGGAAGATCGGCCGCCTGGTCCTCGGGATAGAGGAACGGACTCGCCGGCAGCGCCGCAGCCAGGGTCGTGAGGATGTCCTGCACGCCGTCCTGCTTCAGTGCGCTCACCATGAAGGTGCGCTCGAACGGCAGCTTCGCGTTGATCTCGGCCGTCAGCGCCAGGAGCTTTTCGCGCGCCACGAGGTCGATCTTGTTCAGGATCAGGAAGCGTGGCGCCTTCTGCTCCTTCATCCGCTCGATGATGGCCTGGGTCTCCGCGCCGACGCCGCGCTCGGCATCGACCACCAGCGCGACAAGGTCGGCGTCGTCGGCGCCCTGCCAGGCGGCGGCGACCATGGCGCGCTCCAGCCGGCGCTTGGCGATGCGGAAGATACCCGGCGTGTCGACCAGCACGACCTGCGCGCGACCACCGTCGGGAAGATCGGTCATGGCAATGCCGATCACGCGCATGCGCGTGGTCTGCACCTTGGGCGACACGATCGACACTTTCGAGCCGACCAGCGCGTTCACCAGCGTCGACTTGCCGGCATTGGGTGCGCCGACGATGGCGGCAAAGCCCGCCCGCGTGTGTCGTTCGTTCATACCTTGCTCAACTGCCACTGTTCAGTTGCTCGAGCATCAAGGTCGCCGCAGCGCTCTCCGCCTCACGCTTGGTCAGCCCGCGCCCCTGTGCCGGCGGCAGCTTGCCGACGGTGACCTCGACCAGGAACACCGGCTCGTGCTCGGTGCCCTCGCGTCCGATCTGCTTGTAGGACGGCAGGGCTAGTCCCCTGCCCTGGGCCCATTCCTGCAGCTGGGTCTTGGGTGGGCGCGGCGCCGGATGCTGGCTGCCCAGGCGGTCGCCCCACAGCCGCTCGACGATGGCCGCCGCCGCCTCGAAGCCCGCATCGACGAAGATCGCGCCCAGAAGCGCCTCCAGCATGTCGGCCAGGATGGTCGGCGTGGCCTTGGGCGCGCCGCGATAGGCGATGCGATGGTCTTTAAGGCCGATCGCCTCGGCGATCTCGCCCAGGGTGCGCGCGCTCACCAGCGCCGCATGGCGCCGGGCGAGCTGGCCCTCGCGCTCGTTGGGAAAGCGCCTCAAGAGCAGATCGGCCATGGCGAGCGACAGAACCCGGTCGCCTAAAAACTCCAGGCGCTCGTTGCCGTGCGGGAAGGCGGCCTTGAGGTCGGGCCGCTTGTCGAGGGTGCCGCGATGGGTCAGCGCCTCGACGGCGAGCTCGGCGCGCTCGAAGGAATGCCCGAGCCTGTCGCTCAGCGACGCGAGATCGACGTCACCCGGGTTCACGGGGCCCGAAGTCACGGGGGCCGCCTTCAGTGGATGGCCTGGAAGAAGCGACTGAAGCGGATTGCTGTGGGCCATTTCCACGGCTCCAGCCAGCCGGCGGCCGACGGATCGTGTGAGAAGAAGATGAACTCCGCTCGACCGACCAGGTTCTCGGCCGGCACGTACCAGCCGAGCTGGTCGCGATCGCGCGTCGTCCCGGAGAAGTCGCGCAGCATCAGCCGCGTTCGACTGTCGAGCGAATCGTCACGATTGTCGCCCATGACGAAGTAGTTGCCCGCCGGCACCAGGAACTCCGGCGTGTTGTCGGCCATGCCGTTGTCTGTGTACTCGAGCACGGTGTAGCTGCGGCCGTTGGGCAGGGTCTCGCGATAGAGCGTGCCCTTCTGGTAATGGCCGTTGCTGCCCTTCACGTAGTCGCCGATGCGGATGCGCTCGACCGCCTGGCCGTTGATGTGCAGCACGCCGTTGGTCACCTGGATGCGGTCGCCCGGCATGCCGACGATGCGCTTGATGTAGTCGGTGCGGTTCAGCCCCTGCCCCTGGTCGCCGGGATACTTGAACACCGCGACGTCGCCGCGCTCGGGCGGCGAGCCGAAGATGCGGCCCGGGAACATGCCCATCGAGAACGGGAAGGAGTGCTTGCTGTAGCCGTAGGAATACTTCGAGACGAACAGGTAATCGCCGACCAGCAGGGTCGGGATCATCGAGCCCGAGGGGATGTTGAACGGCTCGATGGCGAAGGTGCGCACGACCAGTGCAATCAAGACGGCATAAACCACCGTCCGGATGGTTTCGCCCCAGCCGCCCGCCTTCTCCTGTCCGCGCTTGCGCCGTTCAGCCACGTCCGTCATCGCCGTAACCAGTCCAAACGAGCCGCTCCTGTAGCAGGGCACAGGGCGGCTGTCTCTCCCACCCCCGCCGCGACATGGGAGCGCTGCAAAATCAAGCATTTAGGAGGAATCACGGGCGGGGAACCGCCGAAATGATCACGATCGCCTGGGCCATGGGGTATTCGTCGGTCAACGTCAGGTCGATTTGCGGCGACATTCCGGCCGGTGTGATCTCCTCCAGGCGGGCCAGCGCCCCCCCGGTCAGGGCCATGGTCGGCCGGCCGCCGCGCTGGTTGATGACGCCCATGTCACGCCAGAACACACCGCGGCGCAGGCCGGTGCCCAGTGCCTTGGAGCACGCCTCCTTGGCGGCGAAGCGCTTGGCGTAGCTGGCGGCCCGGGCCGCCCTGCCCTCCGACCGCTTCTGCTCGACCTCGGTGAAGATGCGCTGGACGAAGCGGTCGCCGAAGCGCTCCAGGGACTTCTCGATCCGCCTGATGTCGCAAAGGTCGTTGCCCAGCCCGATGATCACGCGGCAGCTCCGCGGGCGGCATCCATCAGCCGGCGCATCTCGCGGATCGCAGGCTCGAGCCCGACGAAGATCGCCTCGCCGATCAGGAAGTGACCGATATTGAGCTCGCGCACGTTGGCGATGGCGGCGATCGGACCGACATTCTCGTAGTTGAGGCCGTGGCCGGCGTGGCATTCGAGGCCGAGCTGCTGGCAGTGCGCGGCGGCCTTCTGGATGCGCACGAGCTCGGCCTCGCGCTCGGCGCCCTCGATCTCGCAGTAGCGGCCGGTGTGGAGCTCGACGACCGGCGCGCCGAGCTGCACCGCCATCTCGAGCTGGCGCGGATCGGCCTCGATGAACAGCGAGACGCGGATGCCGGCGTCGCTCAGCTTCGCCACCAGCGGCTTCAGGTGATTGTGCTGGCCGACGGCGTCGAGCCCGCCCTCAGTGGTCCGCTCCTCGCGCTTCTCGGGCACGATGCAGGCGGCATGGGGGCGATGGCGCAGGGCGATCGCCACCATCTCCTCGGTGGCCGCCATCTCGAAGTTGAGCGGCAGCTCGAGCGCGTCCTTCAGGCGGGCGATGTCGTCGTCGACGATGTGCCGGCGATCCTCGCGCAGATGCGCGGTGATGCCGTCGGCGCCGGCCTTGGCCGCGAGCTGGGCGGCGCGCAGCGGATCGGGCGTCGGCGTGCCGCGCGCGTTGCGCACGGTGGCGACGTGGTCGATGTTGACGCCGAGGCGTTGATAGGGAAGCGCGGGCATTTACTCACTCTTCTGCTGGGGGCGCGCCACTCCAGTGGCGCGTTCATGTCGGCGTCGACGAAGACGCGCCACTGGAGTGGCGCGCCCCCAGCGTACGACGATGTGCGAAAAACCGATCAATTCCTGGCACGCTCGACCGCGTTGATCGCCGGCGTGGCGCGCAGCGCCGCGGTGATGTTGGCGAGGTGCTTCACGTCGTTGACCTCGACGTCGATCACCATGTCGAAGAAGTCCATCGACCGGTTGACGATGCGCAGGTTCGAGATGTTGCCCTCGTGGCGCGCGATTACGGTCGAGAGCTTGGACAGGCTGCCCGGCTGGTTGGCCACCGTGACCTTGAGACGGCCGGTGTAGATGCCGGGCTCGCCCTCGCTCACCGAATCCCAGCCGACATCGATCCAGCGCTCGGGCGCCTCCGAGAAGCTTTCCAGGGTGGCGCAGTCGATGGTGTGGATGGTGACGCCCTTGCCGGTGGTGATGATGCCAACGATGCGATCGCCCGGCAGCGGATGGCAGCAGCGCGCGAAATGCACCGCCATGCCGGGAATGAGGCCGCGGATGGCGATCTGCCCGCCGCCGGCGGCGTCCTTCTTGGCCTTGGCGGCATCGGCCGCGGCCTTGTTGCGCGCGCGCGAGATCGGCACGACGTCGGCGCCGCTGTCCTTGCGCTGCGGCTGCTTGAGGCCGGGATAGACGGCGGTCACCACTTCGCGCGAGGTGATCAGGCCCGCGCCGACGGCGGCGACCAGGTCGTCGGTGGTGGCCTGCTTGAAGTTGGCGCGCACGCCGTCGAGGCCCTTCTCGGTGACCTCGTAGCCTTCCTCGTGGAAGGTCTTGTCGAGCAGCGACTTGCCGAGCTGCAGGTACTGCTCGCGCTGGCGCGTACGGATGAAGCGGCGGATCGCGGCCTTGGCCTTGCCGGTGACGACGAAGCGTTCCCAGGTCGGCGACGGCGTCTGCGCCTTGGACGTGATGATCTCGACCTGGTCGCCGTTGGAGAGCTGCGTGCGGAGCGGCAGCATGCGGCCGTTGATCTTGGAGCCGACGCAGGTATCGCCGACTTGGCTGTGCACGGCGTAGGCGAAGTCGATCGGCGTCGCGCCCCTGGGCAGCGCGATCAGCTTGCCCTTGGGCGTGAAGCAGAACACCTGATCGTGGAACATCTCGAGCTTGGTGTGCTCGAGGAATTCTTCCGCGTTGGGCGCCTTGTCGAGGATCTCGATCAGGCTGCGCAGCCAGGCGTATTGCGGCGCGTCGGTGGACGGCCCGCCCTGCTTGTAAATCCAGTGGGCGGCGACGCCGCGCTCGGCCTGGTCCTGCATATCCTCGGTACGGATCTGGATCTCGATGCGCTGGCCCAACGGGCCGATCACGCCGGTGTGCAGCGAGCGGTAGCCGTTGGGCTTGGGAACCGAGATGTAGTCCTTGAAGCGGCCCGGGATCACCTGGTAGCGGCCGTGCAGCAGGCCGAGCGCCTGGTAGCACTGCGTGACGTCGGTGACGATGACGCGGAACGCCATGATGTCGGCAAGCTGCTCAAACGAGACGTTCTTGCTCTGCATCTTGCGCCAGATCGAATAGGGCATCTTCTCGCGGCCCGAGACCTGCGCCGTGAGCCCGCCTTCCTTCAGGGTCTTGACCAGCTCGACCTCGATCTGCGGCACCAGGCGCTCGCCGCGCTCGCGCAGGTAATCCTGGCGCGCCAGCACCGAGGCGCGGCCGTCGGGATTGAGCTCGGCGAAGGCGAGCTCTTCCAGCTCGCGCTTGACCTTCTCCATGCCGATGCGCGAGGCGAGCGGCGCGTAGAGGTCCATGGTCTCGAGCGCGATGCGCCGGCGCCGCGCCGGATCCTTGATGTGGTGCAGCGTGCGCATGTTGTGCAGGCGGTCGGCGAGCTTCACCAGCAGGACGCGGATATCGGACGACATCGCCAGAACGAGCTTGCGCAGGTTCTCGGCTTCCTTGGTGCTCTCCGACTGTACCTCCAGGCGGCTGAGCTTGGTGACGCCGTCGACCAGGCGGGCGACGTTCTCGCCGAACAGGCCGGCGATCTCCTCGCGCGTGGCGTCGGTGTCCTCGATCGTGTCATGCAGCAGGCCGGTGACGATCGAGGCCGTATCGAGCTTCATCTCGGCCAGGATGCCGGCGACCTCGACGGGATGGGAGAAATAGGGGTCGCCCGAAGCGCGCAGCTGGTTGCCGTGCTTCTTCAGGCCGTAGACGTAGGCGCGGTTCAGCATGTCCTCGTCCGCATCCGGATCGTAGGACTGCACGCGCTCAACGAGTTCGAACTGACGAATCATGGCAATCGTCCATTATATGGGGACGATTGCGCTCACTCCATGCTGTTTGCGCGAATAGCTGGACTCAATCCAGCTAATGGCCAGCTAATGGCGCGACGTCGCCGACTACTCGACGATGTCGTCTTCCTCGGCCATCGGCAGGGCCTTGGGCTGGGCGGCTTCGGCGCCGCCCTGGGCCAGCGCGGCGGCAAGCTCCTGCTCGAGCTCGGCCATCTCGTTGACCTCTTCCGGCTTGTCGATGTCGGCATGCTTCTGCATGCCCGAGATCAGCGAGTCCTTCAGGATCGCCTGGTCGAGCTTGGTCTCGGCGATCTCGCGCAGCGCCACGACCGGGTTCTTGTCGCGGTCGCGATCCAGCGTGATCTGGGCGCCGGCCGAGATGTCGCGCGCGCGCTGGGCGGCGAACATGACGAGCTCGAAACGGTTGGGCACCTGCAGGATGCAGTCTTCGACGGTGACGCGGGCCATACGGACCTCTGATTTCCCGGGAGCGGGCGGTTATACGCGGCCGTCCCTAAAAGACAAGTGTTCTAAAGCCGCTCTGCCGTCTGGTCAGCCGGCAGAGCAGCCAGAAGGGCTGATATGGTGACACCGGTGGCGGGATGCCGCCAGTCCGGCGCCAAATCAGCCAACGGCTTCAGGACGAAGGCCCGGCCCTCCATCCGGGGATGCGGCAGGGTCGCATGGCCCGGCCCGCCGGGGGCGATTTCTCCATTGAAATCAAGGAGATCGAGGTCGATAAGGCGGGCGGCGTTGGGCACGGTGCGGACCCGGCCGAAAGCGTCCTCGACCTCGTGCAGCTGCGCCAGCAGCGCGTCGGCCGTCAGGCCGGTCTCGACCTCGGCGACCGCGTTGACGTACCAGGGCTGGTCCGAGGCCGGCACGGGCGCCGTGCGGTACCAGGGCGAGACCCGGCGCACGCCCATACCCCGGCGCCCCAGTTCCTCCAGCGCGGCCTCCAGAGCCTGCCGCGGAGCCCCATATACGGGGTGGTCGAGATTTGCCCCGAGCGCGACAAAAACCCCTGATCGTGTGCTGTTTCCCACCAGCAAATGGCTCCAAGCCCTTGTGATTTATGGGATAATAGCCTATACTTAAGATGCTGTGGGAGGGGTGTGGGTTACGGAACTCCTACAGCTACATAAATTTTTCGCTCCCTCTGCGCATATTCCAAAAAGGATTAATCGCCATGAAAGGCAATTTCTACGAGAACGAGCGTGTCGCGCTCTTCATCGACGGCGCCAACCTCTACTCCGCCGCCCGCGCGCTCGGTTTCGACATCGACTACCGCCGCCTGCTCAAGGTCTTCCGCGAGAAGGGCCATCTGGTCCGCGCCTACTACTACACCGCCCTGGTCGAGGATCAGGAGTATTCGCCGATCCGGCCGCTGATCGATTGGCTGGACTACAACGGCTACACGATGGTGACCAAGCCGACCAAGGAATTCACCGACGCCATGGGCCGCCGCAAGATCAAGGGCAACATGGACATCGAGCTGGCCATCGACGTGCTGGAGATGGCCGAGCACCTCGACCACGTGATCCTGTTCTCGGGCGACGGCGACTTCCGCCGGCTGGTCGAGGCGGTGCAGCGCAAGGGCCTGCGTGTCTCGGTGGTCAGCACCATCAAGTCCTCGCCGCCGATGGTGGCCGACGAGCTGCGCCGCCAGGCCGACGATTTCATCGAGCTCTCGGAACTCGCACCGCTGATCGCCCGCAACCCGTCGGAGCGCCCGCAGCGTCCAGCCGTCGCCAACGGCGATCTCGGCGAAGAGCATGCGCCCGAGCACCTGATGCGGTCGGCCTAGCCGTTCGTGGCTGCGTCGCGTTTCGAGGAACCGCCACTCGACTGTCCGCGCTGTCCCAGGCTCGTCGCTTTTCGGCACGGGCTTCAGGGCGAGTACCCCGACTGGAAGAATGCGCCGGTCCGCTCGTTCGGCGATCTCGACGCGCGCCTGCTGATCGTCGGGCTGGCGCCCGGCATGCGCGGCGCCAACCGCACGGGCCGGCCGTTCACCGGCGACTATGCCGGCGATCTCCTGTACTCGACGCTGCTGACGTTCGGCTTCGCCCAGGGCATCTACAAGGCCGATCCCGGCGACGGGCTGCGCCTGGTCGATGCGCGCATCGCCAACGCCGTGCGCTGCCTGCCGCCCGAGAACAAGCCGCTGCCGGTCGAGTTCACCAATTGCCGGCCGTTCCTGCAGGCCGAGATTGCGGTGATGCCGGCGCTCAAAGTGATCGTGGCGCTGGGCAAGGGCGCGCACGACCAGGTGCTGCGCGCGCTGACGGTCCGGCCGGCGGGAAGCTATCCGTTCATCCATAACCGCCTGCACAGCCTGCCGACGGGCCTGACGCTCGCCGACAGCTACCACTGCTCGCGCTACAACACGAACACCGGCCGACTGACGACCGAGATGTTCCACCAGGTGTTCGAGGGCGTCCGCAAGGCGCTTCGCTAAAGAGCCTTTTCGATCGCGCTGGTGATCTCGCCCGAACCCGGACGCACGCGGCTTGGCCAGGCGCCCTGCAGGCTGCCGTCCTTGCCGATCAGGTACTTGTGGAAGTTCCACTTGGGCGCCGCCCCCTCGCCCGCTTCTGCGGCGATCCATTGATAGAGCGCATGGGCATCCGGCCCGATCACCTTCTGCTTGGAGGTCAGCGGGAACTTCACGCCGTACATGGATTCGCAGAACTTGGCGATCTCGGGCTCGGTGCGCGGCTCCTGGGCACCGAAGTCGTTGGACGGCACGCCCAGAACGACCAGGCCCTTGGGCCCGTAGGTCTCGTGCAGCTTCTCGAGATCGGTGTATTGCGGCGTGAATCCGCAATAGGAGGCGACGTTCACCAGCAGCACCGGCTTGCCGGCGAAGCCCTTCATGTCGAGCGGCTTGTTGTCGATGGTGGTGAAGGTGAAGTCGTGTGCCGATGCCATGTCAGGCCTCCTCGTCGTAGCGTTGTTCCAGCCACGGATCGCCGTAATTGTGATAGCCGCGCACTTCCCAGAAGCCCGGCTTGTCGTGCACCGAGAATTCGATGCGCTTGATCCACTTGGCGCTCTTCCAGAAATAGAGCTTGGGGATGACGACGCGCAACGGCCCGCCATGCTCGCGGCTGATCGCCTCGCCGTTCCAACTCCAGGCCAGCATGACGTCGTCGGCCGAGAAGTCGGCCAGCGGCACATTGGTCGTGTAGGTGTCGTAGGAATGGAAGATGACGTGCCGCGCCTCGGGCTTCGGCTGCACGAGCTTCAGGAGATAGCGGGCACTCACGCCCTCCCACTTGTTGTCGTAGCGCGACCAGGCGGTGACGCAGTGGATGTCTGTGGTGAGCGTCGTCTTGGGCAGGTCTGTGAACTCGCCCCATTTCCAGGTCGTCGGGCTCTCGACCTCGCCGTCGACGAACAGGCGCCAGGCGTGGGTCGGGATCTCGGGCTGGATGCCGAGGTCGAGCACCGGCCAGTTCTCGACCTGGCGCTGTCCCGGCGGCAGGCGCTGGGCATGGGCAGCTGTCTTTCCGGTCAGCAGCCGGCCGCTCTCGGCCCACTTCTGCTTGCTGTCGATAAGCTTGTTCTTGAGCTTGCCGAACAGGGTGACGTCGTCGTCGGACATGACTTCCTTCAGATGCTGCGGCCGGCTTTCTCCCAATATGGGGCCCGGAGCTTGCGTTTGAAGATCTTGCCCGAATCCTCGCGCGGCAGGGCGGCGCTGAACTCGACGATCCTGGGCACCTTGTAGCGCGCCAGGTGCTGGCCGAGATAGCCCCGCACGGCCGAGGCATCGATCGCGGCCCCGGGCAGCGGCTCGACATGGGCGCAGATCTGCTCGCCGAATTCCTCGTCGGGGATGCCGAACACTGCGCAGTCGCGCACGCCCGGCATCTGGATCAGCACCGATTCGATCTCGGCCGGGTAGATGTTGACGCCACCGGAGATGATCATGTCGCGCTTGCGGTCGCACAGGAAGAGGTAGCCGTCGGCGTCCTGGTAGCCGACGTCGCCCACGGTGACGAGGTCGCCCAATGCGATCTCGCGGCGCTTGGCGTCATCGTTGTTGTAGGTGAACTCGGCGAGGTGTGGCCCGCGCAGGTAGATCTCGCCGACCTCGCCCTGCTTCACGTCGCGGCCCTGCTCGTCGACGATGCGCATCACCGCGCCGTCGACGACGCGGCCGACCGTGCCGGGCTTGGCCAGCGCCTGCTCGGCATTGTGCCAGACCACGATGCCGGTCTCGGTGGCGCCGTAGTACTCGTTGATGACCGGCCCCCACCATTCGATCATCTGCCGCTTCACCGCCGGCGCGCAGGGCGCCGCGTCATGGGTGACCCAGCGCAGCGAGGAGACGTCGTAGCGCCGCTTGACCTCGTCGGGCAGGCGCATCAGGCGCACGAACATGGTCGGCACGATGTGCATGTGACTGACCTTGTGACGGTCGATCAGCCGCAGCATGTCCTCGGCCTCGAAGCGCGGCTGCAGCACCATGCTGAGGCCGTGCCGCGCGCTGCCCATGCCGTAGGCGGCGGGGGCGGAGTGGTACATCGGCCCGTTCATCAGCACGACAGTCGACGGATCGGGCCGCACCCCCCAGTACTTGGCGGCCTCGCCGGCCGCCAGCGCCTGCAGCTCGGGCGAGGACGGGCGACGGCGCACGCCCTTGGGCCGGCCGGTCGTGCCAGACGTGTAGATCATGCTGCCGCGCGAAGCCTTCGGCGGTTCGGTATTGGGCGCGCTGCGGGCCACGAAGACGTCCCAGGTCTCGACGCCTGGCGGCGCCACCTGCTTCTCGGCCGGCACGTTGTAGGCAGCGGCGATCTCCGGCGGCGTGGGCACGACCAGCACCTTCACGCTCTCGGGAATGCCGCTCGCGATCTGAGTCAAAAGGTCGGTATGGACGACGAGCACCTTGGCACCGCAGTCGGCCAGGATGTAGCCCGCCTCCTCCGGCGTGAAATGCCAGTTGATCGGCACGGCATAGGCGCCGAGCTGGCCCGCCGCGAAATTGACCTCGAAGGTCGCGAAGTCGTTGCGCAGCATCAGGGCAATGCAGTCGTCCTCGCCCAGTCCCAGCCCGGCAAGGCCGCCGGCGCCGCGCGCAGCATTGGCCTGGATGTCGGCCCAGCTCCTGAAACGTTCGCCCGCCGTAACGCCCGCTGTCATTTTTTCTTGCCCTTCGCTGCCTGCGCGACCCCGCCGGGGCCGAACGTGGCACCCGCCCCCTTCATCATGGTGAGTCCGAGGAAATAGGACAGCGTCTTGTAGTCCGGCCCATGCGCCAGCATACCCGACTGGTGCAGCATGACGATGCCGTGGAGCGCCGCCCACAGTGACCAGCCGAACAGCTTGGGATCGACGTCGATGACGCCGGCCGCCGCCATCTCCTCGGCGCCGCGCGTGATGTAGAGCGCCGCCCGCTCGGCGGCTGGCCCGAGTTCGGGATGCTTTTCGTCAACCGGCGCATCGATCTCAAACATGATGCGATAGGCATGCGGGTTCTTGAGGGCGAAGGCGAGATAGGCCTCGCTGGTCAGCCGCCCGCGATCGGCCGGGTCGCTGGCGCCTGCCCTCGCTTTCTCCAGCGTGTCGGAGAACCTGGCGAAGGCCTGGGCGCGCACCGTCGCCAGGATGTCGGCCTTGTCCTTGAAGTAGCGGTAGGGCGTCTTCGGGCTGCAGCCCAGCGCCTCGGCGAGCTGGCGCATGGTGACGCCTTCGTAGCCGAAGCGGGCGAAACGTTCGGTCGCGACCTTGCACAGCTCGGCGCGGAAATCGGCGATGTCCTGTTCGGTGAGATAACGTGGCATGGTTTACATACACAGTGTGTACGTAAACCACTTGGTCGTCAATCTTCCGTCCTGCGCGCGGCCATCAGACCAGCCAATGGCTGCCGTAGGCGCTGGTAAAGTCGAGCTGCACGACGAGGTCGTTGAAGTCGCGATCGCCGCCGCCGTGCTGATCCTCCCAGCCCCAGGTATTGTTATCGTAGTTCCAGAGATGGCCGACGTCCTTGCCGCCGACCTTTTCGTTGGCTTCGGCGAACGCCCAGTAGGTCTTGCCGGTGGTCTGGTTGGTGAGCTTCATGGCGATCAGGTCGCCGGCGTCGACGTTGACGATCTGACCTTGCGCATAGTTGCCGTAGCCGCCTCCCTGCAGGGAGGTGCCGCCAGCGCTCGTCGCGTAGCTGCGAGCCGCGGCCGCCTCGGCGTAACCCGCTTCGCCCGGCTTCAGGCCGCCGATCGAGCCGGTGTAGTCGTCGACTTTGTAGAAGGACACCGACAGGCTGTCCTCGCCGTTCTGGCGCATGCGGACAACGGCGACCTGGTCGTTGGCGGCGCCCACCGTCTCGGCGACGGCGACGGGGCGCGCAAGATGGACGCTGCCGAAGCTGGTAGCGAAGTCCGCGAACCCATAGGCGCCCGTCAGCTGCGCCTGGTCGGCATAGCCCACGCCGCGCCCGATCACCGTCGAGACCTCGGCGTTCGCATCGGCCACGGTGTGGAGCAGCGAGCCGTGCCCGTACTTGTCGTACAGGCGCACGAGGTTGGGATCGAAATCCGATTGCAGCGACTGCTGCGCGAAGCGGGCGGTCCACGCGAACTCGCCGGACTGGTGGTTCGAGAAGCTATCGTCGAAGCCGCCGATCTCCACCCTCATCTCGGTTGTCGCCTGCTTCGTGGAGGTGGCCTGGATCAGCAGGCTCTGTCGCACGTCGCCCGTCAGCCAGTTGCCCGATCCGTTGAGGTCGATGAGGTCGGGATTGTCGGCGAACGACATCTGGTGATGGCCGATGGCCGTCAATGCTCGCGCCAGCAGAACGCCGTTGGGCGTGCCCAGACCGCTCGTCAGGTCGTAGCCTGGACCCGCCGTATACCCGTAACCGGTCGGCGTGATGGCCGACCCGTCGCTGGTGTAGTCGCCACCCTGCACGAAGGACGAAATGTTGTTGCCGGTCCGGACGTCGTTGAACGACGCCGGCGAAATCGCCGAGGCGATGTAAAACAGGTCGTTGGCGTAACCCAGATGCGGCAGGTTCTGGTCCTTGAAGATCGCGTTCAACTGCGCCCCGAGCGCTGCCCACAGCGGGGTGGCCGCGCTGGTGCCGCCGTTGTATTCGGTGCCCGACATGTCCTTGTCCGGCACGATGTAGTACAGGTTGCCGCCGGCATTGGCCGAGATGTCGGGCGTGCCGCGCCCGATCAGGTGGTAAGGATCGGCGGTGTACGGCACCAGCCCGTAATCCGCCTGATAGGTCGGGATGCCCTGTGTCGGATCGGCGCCGCCGCTGCCGGTGTTGTTGGACAGATAGCCCGTGCCGACGCGGTTCGAGAAGGTGGTGCCGTTGAGGACGTACACGTTCCACACCGTCTCGATGAACAAGGCAGCGCCGCCGCTCGCCCCCACGGGAGACTGCGTCAGACCGCCGGCGACCAGATCCCAGATCGTCGCGAGATCGCCGCTCGTCGCCTTGCCGACGATGTCTTGCAATGTGTTGTCCTGCAGCGCCGCCGTGGTCGAACTGATCGACGTGCCGCCGACGGTCAGTGAGTAGGGGCTGGACCGGCTGGTATTGACGTTCGAGAGACCGTTGCCGATCTCGTATCCTGATCCGCCGTCGCCGTTTGAGTTGAAGACGGTGATGTTGCGCAGCGCCGCGTCGACGAACAACTCGCTGGACGCCATATAGAACGGCGACCCTGGCGCGACCATCGGCGTGTAGCGGAAGGACGACGAGACGACCTGCGGATTGTTCACCGGGTCCCAGAACGAGGATTGATAGGCCGTGAAGGCGTCGGCGAGCGTGACACCGGATCCGGCGTAGAAGACGAGCGGGCTTTGCGGCGCTATCGTGGCGACCATGCCGGTATCGAGGGAGCGCTCGCCCGAGCCGTTGTTCTGGCCGGGTGGCCCCCAACTCTGGTTGCCGACAGAGATCACCGGAGCGCCGGTCGGCACTCCGGCGCCGGCACGATAGGCGTCGAGGGCAGCCTGGAAGCCCGCGCCCGCATTGTCGCCGTCCAGTGCCGTGCCGATGACCGGCTCGACAAGTCCGATCGTGCCCGTGGCGACGGCGGATGAGAGCGGCAGATTGTAGTAGTTCTGTGCGGCGATCTGCGGATAGAGCTGAACGAACTCTGCCGCGTTGTTGCCGGGACTTTGCGAGCCCTGCGGCAAGTCCGCCGCCGGGGTACCGGTGGGCGTTGCCAGCTGGCCCTGGAACTTCTGCGTGTCGAACCAGATGCCCGATACGCCGAGATCGGTGAGCGCCGTCGGCAGCGACAGGTTGCCGTTCCAGTACCACTGGCCGCCAGTGTCCATCAGCTTGGTCGCGGGACCGAACAGCGTCGAGAAGCTGTCTCCGTTGACCTGTACCCAGATCGTCCGGGACTGCGCCGACGAGACATAGCTGTCGGCGGCGCCGAGACGGGTGACTCCCGCCATCGCGTCCAGCACGCTCTTCGCGGCGTTGTAGTTGCCCTCGTTCGCGCCGTAGGTCGTCCAGAGCGTGCCGCCCTGCTCGAGCGCCTCGAGCTGCTGCTGGCGCGATGCCCAGCTCGAATTGAGCAGGTTCGTCGGATCGTTGGCGCGATCGAACACCAGGGCGACGTTCAGCGTCTCGCCACTCCCGACAGCCGTTCCGCCGGTCAGCGCCGTCGTCTGGTTGGAGCGCCAACTCGCAAAGTCGAGGAACGTCGAATTGTCGAGCTGGGTGTAAAGATCATAGAAGGCGTAGTCACTGGCCGCGAGCGACGTGACCCCCGAGAGGGTGAACGTTTCCTCGACCGGGCCAGAAGAGACTTTCCACGTGTCACCACCGACATTCGTGAGAGTGCCCGCGCCATAGCCGAAGAACTGCAGCACATCGGTGCCGCTGACGAAGTCGGAGACCGTATCGCCCTGCACCTGCCCGATGACGAACTGGAAGATGTCAGAGTTGCCGCCGCCTTGCAGCGTGTCGACGCCGGACCCGGCCTGCAGGATGTCGTTGCCGGCGCCGCCGCTCAGCATGTCGCCGCCGTCGCCGGCGGTCAGAAGATCATCGCCGTTGCCACCATTGAGCGTGTCGCTGCCGCCGCCGCCCAACAGGGTGTCGTTGCCGTCGTTACCGTTGAGCGTGTCGCCTTGACTGCCGCCGATCAGCGTGTCGTCGCCGGCGTTGCCGTTCAGTGTCGACGCCACCGCGCTGTTGGCGGTGATGGTGTCGTTGCCGGTGCCACCGCTCGCCGTTTCGATCTGCGTGTCCAGGGCGATCGCAATGTTGTTCGCCTTGCCGCCGGCGCTCGAGAAGGTGCCGGGATTGAGGTTGACGTTGGCGTCCTGGGAGAAGCCCGACAGGTCGAGCGTATTGCCGGCCCCGGAATTCCAGATCGTGACGATGGCGGACGGGTTGTTGGCGCTGTCGAAGCTGTAGATGCTCTGCAGGAAAGGATCGGCGAAGTTCGCGTTGAAGCCATAGGTCTGGCCACCTGCGAACGTCCCGCCCGTCGCAGCGCCGTAGAGCCGCTGGATCGCCAGGATGTCCAGCATCTGCGGCGTCAGCGGCTCGTTGTCGTAGAGCTTCCCGCCCGAACCGGTCGTCGAGCCCCAGTAGGTGCCGCCCACGGGATAGTCGACGAAGTAGCGTGTGTCGGTCCGGCTCGGATGGATGTACGACATGAGCGACCACTGCTCGGTGTCGTACGGCCCGAACTGCTGCTGCTGGTAGTCGACCGTGGCGTCGTAGGGGCCGGCATGGCCCAGGCCCAGTATGTGGCCGATCTCATGGATGACCGTCGACCAGGGATAGCCGCCCTTGGTGTCGGGGCTGCCGTCCAGCGGACCATATGTGTCGTGGGTGGTGTCGATCGTGATGTAGGCGCCCGTCGCGGGCGCGCTGTTGATCGTGGCGCTGCCCACCGGCACTTGCCAGTCGACGCCGAAGGAAGCGAAGGCCTGCTGGTTGGACAGTCGCTTCAGCGTGACGTTGGCCGTGTCGGCGCTGCCCGCCAACGCGAAGCTGATGTCGGCCAAGCCGGCCCACAGGCCAAAAGCACCCGTCCACACCGCCTGCTCGGCAGGCGTCCAAGTGGCCGCCGCATCAAACCAATAGGTGACGGTGCCGCCGGGCGTCCCGGGTGTGGCGCTGCCCCATTTGATCGCGCCGGAGGTCGACGTGTAGACGGTCGGCACGACGACCGTCCATTTGCCGTCGGGTCCCTGCAGGGATTCCATCGTGTAGTAGCTGACGGCGGCGGCCGTGTTCGCGTCGGTGACGCCGGAAATGAACGCGACTTCGGATTCGTACGGACCAAAATTCGGCATGGCGCCTGTTCTGCTAACTGCATGAGCGATGCGCTTTTGGTATCGCGCTCTCTCTGCGTCGCAAACCGGAAGTTCCCCCATATTGGGTCAACCGGTCTTTCGCCGCCCGTTCGCAGCCGTTATCCTTGTCTCGCACAGCGCGCCGAGGGCCGCGTCGCCGTCGCGCGTCAGACCTTCACGCCCGCAGACCTCAGCTCTGAGAGGAAGCCCACGGCGAGCTTGTGAACGAGGTTCGCCTGGACCGCCATTTGGCGGAAAGCGCTCTCCGGCGCCACCACTCCCCGGCGGCCGGCCCGTATACATTTGCCTTCCCGCACCAGCTTAGCGGCATGCCGTCGTACGGTCTCGTAAGGCAGGCGCATCGAAGCGGCGATCGCCGCTATGCTGACCGGACGGCGGTCCGAGTCCGGCAGTATGTCGCGATTAGCCTCCGGCGCGGTGTTCGCGATGTGTTGAACGTTGGCGGCCCGGATCGCCGTGAACACCAGCCCACTCATCAGGTCGCCGTCGAAATGGCCCCGCAGCACCTTCATGGCGGCAAGCAGCACGCCCAACGCCGCCACGGCGATGATGGTCTGCTCCTTGTCCAGCCGCCGGGAGCCCGGTGACGAACGCCGGGGCTGGTGATTCGCGAGGCCGATTCGTCCGAGGCTGCCGAGCAGGCGCACGGCGTTGAGATAGATCTTGCGCAGCACATCCGTCGTCCGGGCACTCCGCCGCACAGTCGCTGCGAGGGTGATCCCATCCCCGTGGGCGAGGCAGACGCCGCTACGCACGAGCTTGCGGACATGCCGACGCACCGTCTCGAAGGGCATGTCGAGCTGGCGGGATAACTCCCGCACGCCCATCGGCTTGCTGTTCTCCGTGTCACGGAGCGAGGCATGCCACAGGGTGACGATGATCAGGCAGCTCGCGACATCGTCGTCCAACTGGCAGATGAGGTCGAAGCCGCGCAGGAAGAACTCTGTCGAAACACGTCCGACCGGATAGGCATCCCGATGGACCTCCGGCTTGACCTTCGATTTCGCCCGGCCCATTCCGGATGCACCCGCTCTTACACTTGGGTCAGGCCGTTTCGGCGAACAGCTCGCGGCCGATCAGCATGCGGCGGATCTCGCTGGTGCCGGCGCCGATCTCGTACAGCTTGGCGTCGCGCAACAGGCGGCCGGTCGGATAGTCGTTGATGTAGCCGTTGCCGCCCAGCAGCTGGATGGCGTCGAGCGCCACCAGCGTCGCCTTCTCAGCGGCGTAGAGGATGGCGCCGGCCGAATCCTTGCGCGTGGTCTGGCCGCGATCACAGGCTTTCGCGACGGCGTACACATAGGCCTTGCAGGCGTTCATCGTGGTGTACATGTCGGCGAGCTTGCCCTGCACGAGCTGGAACTCGCCAATCGCCTGGCCGAATTGCTTGCGCTCGTGGACGTAGGGCACGACGATGTCCATGGCGGCCTGCATGATGCCGATCGGCCCCGCCGCCAACACGGCGCGCTCGTAGTCGAGGCCGCTCATCAGCACGTTGACGCCCTTGCCGACCTGGCCCAGCACGTTCTCGGCCGGGATCTCGCAATCCTCGAACACCAGCTCGCCGGTCGAGGAGCCGCGCATGCCCATCTTGTCGAGTTTCTGCGCCACCTTGAACCCCTTGCGGTCGGTCTCGACGATGAAGGCGGTGATGCCACGCGGGCCGGCTGCGGGATCGGTCTTGGCGTAGACCACGATCACCTGCGCGTCCGGGCTGTTGGTGATCCACATCTTGGTGCCGTTCAGCACGTAGCGGTCGCCCTTCTTGTCGGCGCGCAGCTTCATGGAGACGACGTCGGAGCCCGCGCCCGATTCGCTCATCGCCAGGCTGCCGACATGCTCGCCGGAGATCAGCTTCGGGAGAAAGCGCTTCTTCTGCTCGTCGTTGCCGTTGCGGCGGATCTGGTTGACGCAGAGGTTCGAATGGGCGCCGTAGCTGAGGCCGACGGCGGCCGAGGCGCGGCTCACCTCCTCGACGGCGATGACGTGCTCGAGATAGCCCAGGCCCGAGCCGCCATACTCCTCCTCGACGGTGATGCCGTGCAGGCCGAGCTCGCCCATCTTGGGCCACAGCTCGCGCGGAAACCGGTCGGTCTTGTCGAGCTCGGCGGCGATCGGCGCCACCTGGTCGGCGGAAAAGCGCTGGACCTGCTCGCGCAGCGCATCGGCGGTCTCGCCCAGACCGAAATCGAACGGCGGCATTGCGTTGGGGATCATGATGTCTTGCCTGTCAGAGGGTTGTCAGTTCGGGTCGCCGATCTTGACGTTGATGCCGATCAGCTTCCATTCGCCGTCGGACGGGATGAACTCGAGACTGAAATGGACCTGCTTCGGCTCCGTCGGAAAGAGGCCTTTCACCAGCAGCTTGCCGTCGTCGTCGACCTTGGGTGCCGGGTCGTAAGCGGGCTTCAGCGCGGCGACGATGTCGAAGTCGATGTGCTTCTTGTTGAAGTCCTGGAACCGCCGCGCCAGCCGCTCGACCGAAAACTGCTCGCGGAACGGCTTGGAGAGCTTGGCGTGGAACACCTCGTAGTTGCCGGTGACGTTGGCATCGTTGAAGGTGAGCAGCGTCGCCTTGACCAGCGCTTCGAGCGCGCGCTCCGACGGCACCTTGTTCTGCGACTGCGCCAGCGGCGCCGTCAGCAGCAACGCCATCACCAACAGCACGCGCACGATCGTCGTCATCGGGCCTCCTCCCCGATGTCACGATAGCCCTCACGCCGCCCCACGTAAAACCGCCGACGAGGCGCGCAGCACGGCAGCCGATGCGCGCCGCATCTCATCGCCGAGCCAGGCGGCAAGCCGCGGCTCGCCCTGTCCGGCACGTGCCGCGCCGATGCGCTCGAGCTCGGTCGCGCGCAGTTCGCGCTTGGTGGTGGCGAAGGCCTGGGGCGGCAGCCCGGCATGGCGCTCGGCCTGGGCGACGGCGCGCGCCAGCAGGATCTCGGGTGGTACGCGTTCGTCCATGATGGCGAGCGCCTCGGCGGCGGCGGCATCGATCGCCTCGCCGAGCAGGATCAGGCGACGCGCCGCCGACGGCGCGAGCTCAGCGCGTGCGATCTGCAGCGGCGCCACGGGATAGGTCACGCCGACGCGCACTTCGGCCAGGCTGATCTGTAGGGGCGCGTCAGCCACGATGCGCCAGTCGGCGCACAGCGCCAGGATCAACCCGCCAGCTATGGCGTGGCCGTTGACGGCGGCGACCAACGGCTTGGGCCAGGCGTAGAGCGTGCCGAAGCTGTCGTTCAGGGCATCGATCAATCGGCGCTGACCCAGCCGGTCGAGGCCGGGCACAGTCTTGAGATTGAGGCCGGCGGAAAAGGCCGGTCCCTCCGCGACGATCACCGCGGCACGGACGGCGCGGTCGGCAGCCAAGCCTTCGAACAGGTTGGAGAGCTTCTCCAGCAGCGGCGCGTCCATGGCGTTCATGGGCGGGTTGGCGAGCGTGACGACGGCGATGCCGTTCTCGGCGACGGTGAGCTTCAGGGTCGACATGTCCGAACAGTAGGCTCGGACGATGAATAGATGAAATCGATTGTTTCTCTAGAGATTATTGTCATTATCTATGGCGTGAATCTGGCCTTCATCCGCTACTTTCTGGCCGTCGCCGACATCGGCAACTTCACCGAGGCAGCCGAGCGCTGCCATGTCACCCAGCCCACGCTGTCGGCCGGCATTGCACGCCTGGAGGAGGAAGTCGGCGCCCGCCTGTTCGATCGCGGCCGGCGCAGCGGTCTGTCGGCCGCCGGGCAGCGCCTGCTGCCGCATGCCCGCGCGATGGTCGAGGCGTGGCGGCTGGCGCGCGCCGAGCAGCGGTCGAGCCGGCGCACGCGGCTGGTGCGCGTCGCGATCGCCTCGACCGTGCCGGTGGCGGCGGCGATGCGGTGGCTGGCGACGGCACAGGAACAGGTCGCGTTCGACCTTGAGATCTCCGAAGGGACAGCCGAGGCGATAGCGGACCGTTGGCGGCGCGGCCGCTGCGACGTTGCCCTCTTCCCCGCGCGCACGACCGCGACGACCGCCAACGCGGCCTCCCTATGGCGCGAACCTTATGAGCTGGCGGCTGCGTCGAACCATCTCGTCGCCACGCGCGATCGCTGGTCGATCAAGGATCTCGCCGACACGCCGTTCGTCCTCCGAGCCGCCTGCGAGGCGCACGACGAGGCGACGCGGCTGGTCGCCGCCGAAGGCGTGCGGCCGCGCGCCGTGCTGCGTTCGGCCGACGAGGAGCGCTGCGCCGCCGCTGTGCTGGCCGGCCTCGGCGTCAGCCTGATGCCACGCTCGCTGCTGCGGCCAGGTATGGCGGCAGCCGAGATCCGCGAGGTCGCCCTGGAACGGCGCGTGATGCTGGGATGGCGCGAGGAACTGGATGGCGAGCTCGTGACCATTCTGCACGACACCGCTTTGGCTCACCCGTGGCCCGGTCGCGGTGTTCGCGACATGCGGCTCGAATTCGTGCGGTGATGCTCATGCGCCACTCCAGTGGCGCGCCCCCAGCCTAAAGCAGAAACAGCGTCGCCAGGCCGAGGAACGCCACGAAGCCGATCACGTCGGTCACGGTCGTCAGGAACACCGTCGACGACACCGCCGGATCGATGCCGAATTTCTGCAGGCTGAGTGGGATCAGCGTGCCGGCGAGGGCGGCGGCGATCAGGTTGCAGACCATGGCGGCGCCGATCACGGCGCCGAGGCGCCAGTCGCCGTACCAGGCGACGACGGCGGCACCCATCACCAGGGCGAAGATCATGCCGTTCAGTCCGCCCACGGCCGCTTCCTTGGCGACGAAGCGCAACGCGTTGGCGGCGGTGAGCTGGCCGGTGGCGAGCGCCCGCACCGCGACCGTCACGGTCTGCGTGCCGGCATTGCCGCCCATCGAGGCCACGATCGGCATCAGCACGGCCAACGCCACGATCTTCTCGATCGAATGCTCGAACTGGCCGATCACCAGCGAGGCGAGCACGGCGGTCGCCAGGTTGACCGTCAGCCACACGGCGCGCAGCCGCGCGGTGCGCACCGGAGGGGCATACATGTCGTCGATGCCGACGCCGCCCATCCTCAAGATGTCCTCCTCGGCCTCCTCGTCGATCACGTCAACCACGTCGTCGACCATGATCACGCCTTCCAGCCGACCGCGCACGTCGACCACCGGGCACGACACGAGGTTCTTGTCACGGAACAGGTGCGCCACCTCGACCTGGTCGGCGCTGGCCGGCACCGACGGGATGTCGGGGTCGACGATGTCGAGGATCGGCACCGGCCGCTTGGTACGCAGCATGCGCCCCAGCGGCACCGAGCCGCGCAGCCGCCCTTCCGGGTCGACGACGAAGATGTCGTAGACGTCGTCGGGCAGGTCGGTCGCCTCGCGGCAGTGGTCGATCACCTCGCCCACCGTCCAGCCGTCGGGGATCTTGACCAGCGAGCGCTGCATCAGACGCCCGGCCGTGCCCTCGGGATAGGCCAGCGCGCTTTCGATCTCGGCGCGCTCTGCGGCGGGCAGCTCGGCCAGGACCTCCTGGCGTTCCTCTTCTCGCAGCTCCTCGATGATGGCAGCCGCATCGTCGGTCTCGAGCTCCCGGGCGGCGGCGGCGATGTCCTTGCTGTCGAGCTGGTCGAGAACGTCCTCGAGGACGTCCTCGTCGAGCTCGATCAGGGTCTCCGGATCGAGATCCTTCTTGAGGATGGCGACCAGCTTGTCGCGCTCGGCCTCGGCGACCTGCTCGAGGATCTCGGCCTGGCCGGTGGCGCTGAGGCCGACCAGCAGGCTTTTGACATCTTCCGCGCGATCATCGGCGAGCGCCGCCTCGACACGCCGGACCAGCTCCGGCGTCACTTCGTCGAGGACGTCGGGCTCACTCATCCGCGCGCCTCGGCCAGGCGCTGCGCTTCGACGACGGCGAGCGCCGTCATGTTGAGGATGCCGCGGGCGGTGACCGACGAGGTCAGCACGTGCGCCGGCTGCGCGGTGCCAAGCAGCATCGGCCCGACATGCAGGCCGTCGACCGCGTTCTTCAGGAGGTTGAAGGCGATGTTGGCCGAGTCGAGCGACGGGCAGATCACCAGGTTGGCGGAGTCCTTCAGCCGCGAGCGCGGGAAGGCACCGCTGCGGATCTCCGGGTCGAGGGCGGCATCGCCGTGCATCTCGCCCTCGACCTCGAGCGCAGGCGCGCGCTGCTGCAGGATCTTCACCGCCGCCGCCATCTTGCGCGCCGACGGGTGATCCGAGCTGCCGAAGCTCGAATGCGAGATCAGCGCTACCTTTGGCTGGATGCCGAAGCGCAGCACCGCGTCGGCCGCCTGCAGGGTGATGTCGACAAGGGTCTCGGTGTCGGGATCGTCGTTCACATAGGTGTCGGCGATGAACAGGGAGCGGGTCGGCATGACCACCAGGCTGAGCGCGGCCATCCGGTGCACGCCTTCGCGCGTGCCGATGACGTCGCGGACATGGGCGAAGTGGGTGCGGAAGCGACCGTAGGTGCCGGCGATCATGGCGTCGGCGTCGCCCAGGCGCACCGCGAGCGCCGCGATCAGGGTCGGGCTGGTGCGCACCAGGTTGCGCGCCGTGGGCTCCGTGACGCCACGCCGCTCCATGAGCTGGTGGTAGGCGCCCCAGTAGCGGTCGTAGCGCGGGTCGTTCGAAGGATCGATCAGCTCGGCGTCGACGCCCGGGCGGAAGCGCAGGCCGAGCCGCTCGGCGCGGCGGCGCACGATCTCGGGGCGGCCGATCAGGATGGGCTGGGCGACGCCCTCGTCGAGGATGATCTGGGCGGCGCGCAGCACGCGATCGTCCTCGCCGGCGCTGAAGATCACTCGCTTGGGGTTGGCCCGCGCCTGCTCGAACACCGGCCGCATCACCAGGCCGGACTTGAAGACGAACTGATTGAGCTGCTGGCGGTAGGCCTCGAAGTCGGCGATCGGCCGGGTGGCGACGCCCGAGTCCATGGCAGCGCGCGCGACGGCCGGCGCCAGCTCGACGATCAGGCGAGGATCGAACGGCTTGGGGATGATCTGGTTGGCGCCGAAGCCGCCGCCCGCCTGCTCGCCGAAGGCGCGCGCCACGACCTCGGACGGCTCCTTCTGGGCCAGCGAGGCCAGCGCGCGCACGCAGGCGATCTTCATGTCGTCGTTGACCGTCCGCGCCCCGACATCCAGCGCACCGCGGAAGATGTAGGGGAAGCAGAGGACGTTATTGACCTGGTTGGGATAATCGCTGCGGCCGGTGGCGACGATGGCATCGTCACGCACCGCGGCGACGTCCTCGGGCGTGATCTCGGGATTGGGGTTGGCCAGCGCCAAGATCAGCGGCTTGGCCGCCATCTTGGCGACCATCTCCTTCTTGAGCACGCCGCCGGCCGACAGGCCGAGGAAGATGTCGGCGCCGCCGATCACCTCGGCCAGGGTGCGCGCCGGCGTGTCGCGGGCGTAGCGCTCCTTCCACGGGTCCATCAGCTCGTTGCGGCCTTTCCAGACCACGCCCTTGATGTCGGTGACCCACATGTTTTCCTTGGGCAGGCCGAGCTTCTCGAGCAGGCCGAGGCAGGACAGCGCCGCCGCTCCCGCGCCCGAGACCACCAGCTTGACCTTGGCGATGTCCTTGCCGACCAGGGCCAGGCCGTTGCGCACCGCGGCGCCGACGATGATCGCGGTGCCGTGCTGGTCGTCGTGGAACACCGGGATCGACATCCGCTCGCGCAGCTTCTGCTCCACGTAGAAGCACTCCGGCGCCTTGATGTCCTCGAGGTTGATGCCCCCGAAGGTCGGCTCCAGGGCGGCCACGATGTCCACCAGCTTGTCCTGGTCGTTCTCGGCCAGCTCGATGTCGAAGACGTCGATGCCGGCGAATTTCTTGAAGAGGACGCCCTTGCCTTCCATGACCGGCTTGGCGGCCAGCGGCCCGATATCGCCCAGGCCCAGCACGGCGGTGCCGTTGGTCACGACGGCCACCAAGTTGGCGCGGCCCGTCAGCTCGGCGGCGGTGGCGGGATCGCGCACGATCTCGTTGCAGGCGGCGGCGACGCCGGGCGAATAGGCGAGCGACAGGTCGCGCTGGGTGGCCAGCGGCTTGGTCGGAACGACCTCGGTTTTGCCGGGTCGGGGGATGCGATGGTAGCGGAGCGCGCTTTCGGTAAGTTCGTCCGCCAAGCTCGCCTCCCAAGGACCAAACCAGTCATCCCTAACAAAAAGGGCCGCCAATTGGGGGTCCCCAATAGGCGGCAATATCACCTTTTCGATCGAACCGGCGAGTTTGGTGCGGCCAAGAAGACTCGAACTTCCACGCCTCGCGGCACTAGCACCTCAAGCTAGCGCGTCTACCAATTCCGCCATGGCCGCGCCGGTCGATGCGGCGGGGGATACCAAATAGACCCCGCAGTGGCAAGGCAACTCGGAGGGGCCGATGCGTGGGCGAATGCGCCCTATTGCGCTTGGCCGCCGGAGCACCGATTTTGCCACAATGGACAAGCCGGAATGGCGCATTTCCGACGGCCCGGTGCCCTACCCGGAGGCCCTCGCCGTCATGGAGGAGCGCGTCGCCGATATCCGGGCCGGCCGCGCGCGCGAACTGGTCTGGCTGCTGGAGCACCCACCGCTCTACACGTCGGGAACCAGCGCCAAGCCGCAGGACCTGCTGCAGCCCATGCGCTTTCCGGTGCATGTCGCGGGGCGTGGCGGCCAGTACACCTATCACGGGCCGGGCCAGCGCGTGGTCTACGCCATGCTCGACCTGCGCACCCGCCGCCAGGACGTGCGGCGGTTCGTGTCCGACCTCGAGGAATGGACGATCCGCACCCTGGCGCGCTTCAGCGTGACCGCAGAGCGACGCGCCGGGCGCGTCGGTGTCTGGGTGACGCGGCGCGACAAGCCTCCCCTCCCCGACGGCAGCCCGCGCGAGGACAAGATCGCCGCCATCGGCGTGCGCATCCGCCACTGGGTGTCGTTCCACGGAATCTCGATCAACGTCGAGCCCGACTTGTCGCACTATGCGGGAATCGTCCCCTGCGGCATCGCGGAGCACGGGGTGACGTCGCTGGTAGACCTTGGCCTGCCGGTGACGCTCGCCGACCTGGATACCGCACTGGCCGAAACCTTCGACGAGGTGTTCGCCCCGGCGTCCGCCTTGGCTCGCTCTATGGCCCTTTGAGCACTGCTTCCAAGTCACGGGAGGCATGGACGACACGGACGATCTGTACGCGGCCACCTGAAACGAAATAGAGCACGATATAGGATCGAAGCGTCCTGACAGGGAAGGCGCGCAAGCCGGCAATGACGTGATCGAGCCGCCGAGAGCCGATGCGTGGCTGGCGCGCCAGCAGGTCGATTGTATCTTCGACCATATCCAGGAAACGATAGGCCGCCTGCGGATTTCGCGCGGCTATGTAGGCTGCATGTTCGTCGATATCCTGGGTCGCCCGCCGTCGTCGGACGACTTTCACCGACGCTTCTTCGCTATCGAGCGTCGCAACACCTGCCGTCGTTTGTCCCAATAGGCCGCATCAGCGGCCTCCAATGGACTCTCCAGGCCTTCGCGCACGAGTTCCGCCAGTCGTTGCTCGGCTTTCCGGCGCTGATCTTGCCGTATCAGATCGCGCACATATTCGCTCGACGACGCGTAGCTGCCCTCAGCAACCTGCCGGTCGACGTGCGCTTTGAGCTCGGGCGATATCGCCACATTCATGGTCGTAGGCATGCTCGTATCTTAGGCCCAATGGCAATTTCTGCCAATCGGGTCACACCGTCGGAAGCTGCGTAAAACCCCGCGGCAGGACGTCGAGATCGACGGGCTCGACGTCGACGTTGTCGACACGGGCGGCGATCGGGCCGCGGCGGCAGGCGTCGATCATCGCGCCCACCGCATTGTCGTCGCCGACGATCAGGGCTTCGACCGCGCCATCCCTACGGTTGCGCACCCAGCCGGTGAGGCCGAGCCGCTGCGCGGTCGTGATCGTCCAGTCGCGGTAGCCCACGCCCTGCACGCGGCCGCTGATCGTGAGGCGGGCCTGCAGCGCCATCGGGTCAGGCGAACTCGATGATCTTCTGGTCGACGCGCAGGCTGTCGCCGGCCTTGGCGTGCAGGGTCTTGACCGTGCCGTCGCGCACCGCGCGCAGCACGTTCTCCATCTTCATCGCCTCGACCACGGCCAGCGCCTCGCCCGCCTTGACCTCCTGGCCCTCGCTCACCGCCACGGAGGCGAGCAGGCCCGGCATGGGCGACAGCAGGAACTTCGACGTGTCGGGCGCGGCCTTGATCGGCATCTTGGCGTAGAGCTCGGCCTGGCGCGGCGTCAGCACCAGCGCCTCGGCCTGGCCGCCCTCGTTGATCATGCGCCAGCCCGACGCCAGGGCATCGATCTGGACGACGACGTGCTGCTTGTCGATGGTGGCGTGCATCAACGGATCGCCGGGCGACCAGTCGGTCTCGACCGCAATCTGCCGGCCGTCGGCTTCGACGGTGAAGCCGCCCGGATTGCCCGCGCTCACCGTCACGTTCATCGGCTGGCGGTTCAGCATGACCACGCGGTCGTCCTGCGTCACGCCGAGCCGGGTCGCCTTGATGCGGTCGGCGACCGCGGCGACGGCCGCCAGCAGGGCGGGATCCTTGGGCGGCAGGTGCGCCGCCGTGAAGCCGCCCTGGAACTCCTCGGCGATGAAGTTGGTCGTGAGCCTGCCCTCGCGGAAGCGTGGATGGGCCATCAGCGCGGCCAGGAACGGCACGTTGTGCGACACGCCGCGGACATAGAACTCGTCCAGCGCGCGCCGCATGCGCTCGATGGCATCGATGCGCGTCTTGCCGTAGCTGCACAGCTTGGCGATCATCGGATCGTAGAACATCGAGATCTCGCCGCCCTCGTAGACGCCGGTATCGACGCGCACGTCCGGTCCGGGCGCCGGCTCGCGGTACTTCACCAGGCGGCCGGTCGAGGGCAGGAAGTTGCGGAACGGGTCCTCGGCATAGAGGCGGGCCTCGACCGCCCAGCCGTTCAGCTTCACGTCCTTCTGCTCGAGCGGCAGCTTCTCGCCGGCGGCGACGCGGATCATCAGCTCGACCAGGTCGAGGCCGGTTATGAGCTCGGTGACGGGATGCTCGACCTGCAGGCGGGTATTCATCTCGAGGAAGTAGAACTTGCGGTTCTTGTCGACGATGAACTCGACCGTGCCGGCGCTCTTGTACTTGACCGCCTTGGCGAGCGCGACCGCCTGCTCGCCCATCGCCTTGCGCGTCTTGGCGTCGAGGAACGGGCTCGGCGCCTCCTCGATCACCTTCTGATGGCGACGCTGGATCGAGCACTCGCGCTCCCACAGGTAGAGGCAGTTGCCCTTGCCGTCGGCAATTAGCTGGATCTCGATGTGGCGCGGCTCCTCGACGTATTTCTCGATGAACACGCGGTCGTCGGCGAACGACGATTTGGCCTCGTTGGTCGCCGAGGCGAAGCCCTCGCGCGCCTCGGCGTCGTTGTAGGCGATGCGCATGCCCTTGCCGCCGCCGCCGGCCGAGGCCTTGATCATCACCGGATAGCCGACCTGGTTGGCGATCTTCACCGCTTCGTCGGCGTCTTTCAGCGCATGCAGCCAACCGGGCACGGTCGAAACGCCGGCCTTCTGGGCGAGCTTCTTGCTCTCGATCTTGTCGCCCATGGCGTGGATGGCGTGGGCGGCAGGGCCGATGAAGACGATACCGGCCTCAGCCAGCGCCTTCTGGAACTCCTGCTTTTCCGACAGGAAGCCGTAACCGGGATGGACCGCCTGCGCGCCGGTCTTCTTGCAGGCCTCGACGATCTTGTCGATCAGCAGGTAGGACTGGGTCGACGGCGGCGGACCGATCAGCACCTTCTCGTCGGCCTCGCGCACATGCAGCGCGTCGGCGTCGGCTTCGGAGTAGACCGCGACGGTCTTGATGCCGAGCCGCTTGCAGGTGCGGATGACGCGGCAGGCGATCTCGCCGCGGTTGGCGATCAGGATCTTGTCGAACAGCGGATGGCTCTTCGCAGCTGCCTTAGGTGGCGCTTTCTTCGCAGCGGCCTTCTTGATCGCGGCCTTCTTCTTGGCGGCCATTCTCACGGTTCCTTTCTAGCGCGGTCGAATAGGCCCATGGCCCAGGCGGTATGGCCGGCGATCAGCGGCAGCCACGCCGTCAGTACCCACAGCCACCACGGATAGCGGCTGCTGAACAGGGCGTTGACGGCGATCAGCACCAGGAGGGTGAGCAGCGCGACGATCATGTGCAGGCGCACCTGGCGTCCCCGTCGCATGCGCTCCTCCGGCTTCAGATGCACGGCCATCGAGGTCACAGAGGCACATTGCCGTGCTTGCGCCACGGATTCTCGAGCTTCTTGTTCTCGAGGGTGGCCAGCGCCTTGCAGACGCGCCGGCGCGTGCCATGCGGCATGATAACGTCGTCGATGAAGCCACGATTGGCCGCCACGAACGGGTTGGCGAACTTCTGGCGGTACTCCTCGGTGCGCGCCGCGATCTTGGCGGCATCGCCGATGTCGGAGCGGAAGATGATCTCCACCGCGCCCTTGGCGCCCATCACGGCGATCTCCGCCGCCGGCCAGGCGTAGTTCACGTCGCCGCGCAGGTGCTTGGAGGCCATGACGTCATAGGCGCCGCCATAGGCCTTGCGGGTGATCACCGTGACCTTGGGCACCGTGGCCTCGGCATAGGCGTAGAGGAGCTTCGCGCCGTGCTTGATGATGCCGCCGAACTCCTGCGTGGTGCCCGGCAGGAAGCCCGGCACATCGACGAAGGTGACGATGGGGATGTTGAAGGCATCGCAGAAGCGCACGAAGCGCGCGGCCTTGCGCGAGCTGTCGATATCGAGGCAGCCCGCCAGCACCATCGGCTGGTTGGCGACGAAGCCCACGGTGCGGCCGGCCATGCGGCCGAAGCCGATCACGATATTGCCCGCCCATTCCGGCGACAGCTCGAAGAAGTCGCCCTCGTCGACGACCTTCAGGATCAGCTCCTTGATGTCGTAGGGTTTGTTGGGATTGTCCGGCACCAGCGTGTCGAGCGAATAGTCGTCGCGATCGACCGGATCGTGCGTCGGCCTGAGCGGCGGCTTCTCGCGGTTGTTCGACGGCAGGAAATCGACGAAGCGGCGCAGCTGCAGCAACGCCTCGACGTCGTTCTCGAAGGCGAGATCGGACACGCCCGACTTCTGCGTATGGGTGAGCGCGCCGCCCAGCTCCTCCTGGGTCACCGTCTCGTGCGTCACGGTCTTCACCACGTCGGGACCGGTGACGAACATGTAGGAGCTGTCCTTCACCATGAAGATGAAGTCGGTCATGGCCGGCGAATAGACCGCGCCGCCGGCGCACGGGCCCATGACCATGGAGATCTGCGGGATCACGCCCGAGGCCAGCACGTTGCGCTGGAACACGTCGGCGTAGCCCGCCAGCGAATCGACGCCCTCCTGGATGCGCGCGCCGCCCGAGTCGTTCAGGCCCAGCACCGGCGCGCCGACCTTCATGGCCATGTCCATGACCTTGCAGATCTTGGCGGCGTGCATGCCCGACAGGGCGCCGCCGAACACGGTGAAATCCTGACTGAAGACGTAGACCAGGCGGCCGTTGATCGTGCCGTGGCCGGTCACCACGCCGTCGCCCGGGATCTTCTGGTTCTCCATGCCGAAATCGATCGAGCGATGCTCGACGAACATGTCGTATTCCTCGAACGAGCCGGGATCGAGCAGCGCATCGATGCGCTCGCGCGCCGTCAGCTTGCCCTTGGCGTGCTGCGCCTCGACGCGGCGCTGGCCGCCGCCCTGGCGCGCCGCTATGCGACGGCGCTCAAGCTCTTCCAACATCTGCTGCATTCACGAACTCCGGCTCATTACGTCTGTTTTCGGCCAAAATGGCAGCGAGGTCTAGACCTACGCCTCAGACCTGCGGCTTCTCCCGGGCAGGGCAGACGTCGTCCATTTGCCCATCGGGTTGCCCGTCGGACGACCCCGGTTTTCCGCCGACCCGCTCGATGCGGAACAGGTCGTCCTCCTTGCCGATACCGTCGATATTGAAGCAACTGAGGGCACTTTCGCCCTGCACGGTGCAGTAGAAGTGATCGATACTGTAGCCGTGCGTGCTCTTCACCGACGTGAAGACGATCTCGACCTTGCCGCCGCCCGCGACGACGTGGCCGCATTGTGAATAGTCCTGGAACGGGTTGCGGCCGCGCTGCCTGACCTGGCCGTCCTTGTCGATGACGATGGTGCCCGTGTGCCAGCCCTCGCGCGCGCGGCGCTTGAACTGCCACTCGCCACTGACATCCTGCGCGACCGACGGCGCGGCCTCAATTGCCAGGACCGCGAGCGAGATCGCGAGAGCGCAGAGCTGCCGCTTCACAACTGTCCCTAGCGCAGGAACCGCTTCTCGTCGTCCTTGACCTTGCCCATGCCCTGCAGGTCGAACACGTCGTCGACGGTGGCGATGCTCGCCTCGACGCCGTGGATGCCGCCGTCCTTGCGGATCTGGGCGAAGGTCTTGCGCATGGCGCCGACCGAGGCACGCACGGCATGGTTGCCCCAGATCAGCAGCCCGATCTTCCGGAGCTCGCGCACCCGCGCCACCGTCATCTGCGGATAGGCCGTCGGCACCAGCGCGATCGGCGCCTTGCCGTCCCACGCCTTGACGAAGGCCTCGACCTCATCGGGGGTCTTCTGCTTGGAATGGACCAGGATCATGTCGGCGCCGGCCGCCTCGTAGGCGCGCGCGCGCTTCAGCGCCT
Source organism: Reyranella sp. (assembly GCA_019750135.1). Taxonomy (GTDB): domain Bacteria; phylum Pseudomonadota; class Alphaproteobacteria; order Reyranellales; family Reyranellaceae; genus Reyranella. Next base: position 32,325 of record JAIEOV010000136.1, read on the forward strand.
CGTCCTGGCCCAGCCCCGCAATAAGCGCTTCGGTGCGCGCCACGAGCACGAGGTCCTTGTCCTTGCGGGCCGCCCGCGCCGCATCGATCTTCCCCTGGAATTCCTCGATGCGGACCATCTCCTGCCGGCCGCCGGCGATCAGGCTGGTGACCTTGGGGAAGCTCTTGTCTTCCATGACGATGGCGGCCACGCCCGCACGCTCGTACTGCTCGATGACATAGAGCACGTTGATGGCGTTGCCGAAGCCGGTGTCGATGTCGGCCACCACCGGCAGGCCCGAGCGGTCGACCATGGCGCGCGTCATGTCGAGATGCTGGGTCATCGACACCACGCTGACGTCGGGCACGCCGTACATCGCCGACAGTTCGAAGCCCGAGGCCCAAATGGCGTCGAACCCCGCCTCGGCCACCAGCATCGCCGACAACGGGCTGTGCGCGGCCATTGCCTCGACCAGGCCCTTCTTCGCCAGCACGTCCCGGAATCTTGCGCCCGCCGTCATGGTCATCCTTTCAACCTTTGCCCGCCCAGCAGCGCGAGGAAGCGCGCGCCGGCGTCGATGTCGTGCCTGATGCCTGCATGGCGCTTGGTGGCGATCGGATCCTCGCCCCAGCGCTCGATCTGATAGAGCTCGTCGAGCTGGGCCGCGGCGAACGCATCGGCAGCCGAAAGATGCCCCTCGGCGACGGCCAGCGCCACGACCAGCGAGCCCGAAATGTGCGTGAGATTGTAGAGCGCCGACAGGCCGAGATCGCTGTGCGCTGCCACCGCGTCGTGCAGCTTCTTCACGGCCTCTTCCGGCTGGTCGACGAAGCCCAGCCCCGCGACGACGATCAGCCGCGCGCCGTAGCGTTCGGCCGCCCAGTCGAGCAGCGGCTGCCACGTCTCCTGCTGGCGCTTCACCAAAGTCTCGGGTTCGCTGGCGCGATAGCACAGCATGTCGGAGCCGGCGTACTTGGCGGTGTCCTCGATCACGCGCGTGCGCTGCGTCGTCACACGGTCGTGCCCGGTCGCCGCAAGCCGGGTCAGCGGCAGATGCGTGACATTGATGTCGGCCTTCTCGGGCACGTCGGCCCATTCGGCCGCGATCGCCTCCGCGAGGGCGCGCGTCGGCACCACCAGCACGGCCTTGGCCGGCGTGCGCATGGGCTTGCCATCGAGCAGGACGCGATGGCCACCGTCGCCCAGGTCGACGCCCGTCTCCTTGTAGAAACGCTTCATCGAGGCGACGGCTTACACGCCGACGGCCTGCCCGCCAAGGGTGGCTTTAGGACGGCCCGACGATCCGCCCGATGTACCAGGCGAGCTCGTGGGCATCGATATGGACGCTCGCCGGCGAGATCGCCACCGGGCTGCCGAATGACGCGAGATTGCCGCGGAGGAGCCAGCGCTTGAGCGGGGTGCTGTCAGCGATGAAGCGTTGCGGATCGCGCACATTGACCACCAGGAATTCAGGTGGCCGGATGGTGGGCCCGTAGAGATTGGTGCGAACCGCCGGAGGCCTCACCACCCGCACACCGGTGATCTCGCTCCAGAGAATTCGCCCGACGCTCGAGTAGGCGGAATTGTCGATGATGCCCTCGTGGTCGAGGACAAGTCCCGGCTTGCCGCCGACCAGCCGCGAAGCTGCAAAGACCGTGAGCGCACCCAACGCCAAGGCCGCCACGCCGCTGACGATCCTCGTCAGCCATATTTGCTCCAGCGAGCTGCCGGGGGGGCGCGATGCAGAACAAGACAGCAATCAGGGCCGTGAAGAAGCCGAAGACGGCCAGCCAGAACATTCGCCATTTCCTGTAGGGATAGGCCCGCGACTCGGTCCTCGGCTCGATCATCGGCCCTGGCTGCGCTGCGGTCCTGCCGTCTGCGCCTGCGGGCGGCCGCCGCGATGGCGCGTATCAGCGGCTGACGGCACCGGCATCTGCGCCCTGAGGCCCGGACGCAAGCCCTCGACGCGTGGCGCCACGATTGCGCAAGGGTTGGCGCCAGCCTGCTTTGCTGCCTGGTTCACTTGAGCGCTCAAGCTCGGCACGACGCCAGCGCCGACGAGCAGGCGGGCAAGATTCGGGTCGAGCGCACTGGCGGTCTCGCGGCCGCTGCCGCCCTTGACGCGCAAGGGCACGGCGAGCGCGGCGTTCTGATTGTCACGGGCCTCGGGCGCCACGACGAACTCGAAGCCTTCGGTCCTGAGGCTGAGATAGCCGCCGCCCACCATCGTCGTGCGCGGCGTATCGACCACCAGTCGCCTCAGGTGGGCGATGCCGCCGCTCACCTCGAAGCGGCCCGCGACGCAGTTGAACGGCACGCCGCTGTCGCCGCCGCCCAGCAGGCGCTGCGTCTCGCCCGGCCAATTCGTGAACTGGCTCCGCGGCCACTGCCCCTTGGTGACGGCGACCTCGATCGAGCCGCTGGCCGAGTTCAGCGCGTCGCGCGTGTTGCGCCCGCCGCCACGCAGGCGCAGGTCGATGTCGCCCACGGCATCGCGCAGCCCGACGTCGAAGCCCAGCAAGGTCGTGAGATCGGCGAGCGACACGCGGCTGGCCGAGGCCGTCAAGGTCGCCTGGCCGATGCGGCCGGTCGGATCGTAGACGAGATCGAAGCCCGCCGATCCGCCACCGACCGTCGCGGCGGCGCGGAACGCGAAACGCGTCTCGCCCGAGGTCAGCGTGACCGAGGCGTTCTGCACCTTGCTGCCCAGGCCGACGATCTCGCCCAGGCGCACCGTGACCGACATGGCCGTGCGGCCGAGCCAGCTCGCCTGGAACGGCATGGTCGGCACCAGGCGCGCCGGCGGCGCATTCGCGGGCGGCGTGTTTGCGGCCGGCGCGGCGGCCGACGGAGCCGCCTTGAGGTCGCCGATGTCGAGGCGGCTCACGTCGGCGTTGACGGTGACGGTCGACGTGCCCTTGCGGTCGACGCGGAACAACGCTTCGCCGGTGAGCTCGCTGGAACCCACCTTCAGGGTCGTGACCTCGACCTTGAAGCTGCTGCGCAGCGTGCCGGCCTTGGCGTTGAGCGAGTACGGACCGCCGGCCGGCACCGGCAGACGCACGTAGGGACCGAACACCGAAACGTCCGGGCCGTCCGAGGTGATCGCGAGGTTGGTGCCCTTGGCGTTGACGCTGCCCTTGATCGCGATCTTGCCGCCGCCGAAGCCGCCCTGAACATCGATGTTGCCTGGCAATCCCCGCATCCAGCCGTCGAACGAGCCGGCGGTGCCGGTGAGTTCCAGCGGCGTAGCCTGGGGTGCCGCGAACTTGCCCTCGAGCTGCAGCGGTTGATTGGGCGCCGACGACTTGAAGGTCGCGGCCGGAATCTCCAGCACGACCGGCGGGCGGCCCTGTTCGGCGATGGTGAGCACCGAATCGCGCACCTCGATCGCCGTGATCCAGGGGAAGGCAGGCGCCGTGCGCAGCCGGAGCGAGCGGTTCTCACCGGGATGCGGGCCCGAGCCGTCGGGCGGCGGCAGCATGTCGAGATTGGCGTCGCCCACCTCGTTGCGCTCGACCAGGATGTCGGCGCCCTCGAGCAGGACGCGGCCGATCTTGACCTCGCCCAGGAACAGCGACGCCGGATCGAGGAACAGGGTGAGCTTGCGCACCCGGGCGAGCTCAGGCCGCGATCCCCAGCTCGCGTTGGTGAGGGTGACGCCCTCCGCCACCATGGCAGGCTCGGTGCCGAGCTTGATGCTGAGCGGAACGCGGGCGGCAAGCTCGCGGCCGGTCACCTTGCGCACCTGCTCGGTCATGCGGCCCTGGAACCGGGAGAGATCGCGCGTGCCGACCCAAATGATCCCGGCCACCGCGGCGATGGGCACAGCCGCCGCGAGAATCCAGGTCAACCGCTTCCAGGGAACGCGCATTACCCGCCGATTCTCGCTCAAACTGCGTCGAACGAGAAGCCGAATGCTTCAACGGTACGGCGGAAGTGAGGCGGCGGCTGTGCATCGATTGCCAGCTCGCCCTTGCCCGACGGATGCGGCAGCACCAGGCGACGGGCGTGAAGATGCAGGCGGCGGGCATCGGCGACGGCCGACAGCAGGGCTTCCTCGCCGCCGTACTTGCCGTCGCCCAGGATGGGACAGCCGATCTCTGCGCAATGCACGCGCAATTGATGCGTCCGGCCGGTGCGCGGCCACAGCGCCAGCAGGGCGGCGCGCTTGCCGGCATGGTCGAGCACCCGGAAGTGCGTCAGCGCCTTCTGGCCGTTCTCCTCGTCGACCTGCATCAGCTCGCGATCGCCGCGGGCGCCGGGCCGTTTGGCGAGGGGCAGATCGATCGCCCCTTCCGGCCGCGGCGGCACGCCGACGACGACTGCCCAGTAGAGCTTCTCGGTCTCGCGATCGCGGAAGGAATCGCCCAGGCGCCGGGCGGCGAGACCGGTGCGCGCGATCAGCAGCAGGCCCGACGTGTCCTTGTCCAGCCGATGGACCAGCTTCGGCCGCTCCTCGTAGCCGAAACGCAGCGCGTCGAGCATGCCGTCGACATGGCGCTCGGTGCCTGTGCCGCCCTGCACGGCCAAGCCCGGCGGCTTGTTCAGCACGATCACCTGGTCGTCCTTGTGAATGACCAGGCCGCGGATCTCCTGGGCGTCGCGGTCCGACACGGTCGGGATCTCGCGCGGCTTGGGCGGCGGCGCGGCGGTGACGCCGGGCGGCAGGCGGATGGTCTGGCCGGGCTCGACCCGGTCCTTGCCCTCTGCCCGCTTGCCGTCGATGCGGACCTGGCCGGTGCGCAAGAGCTTCTGCAGGGCGCCATGGCCCAGCTCGGGGAAGTGCCGCTGGAACCAGCGATCGAGCCGCAGACCGGCTTCGTCGGCGGCGACGGCTCGGGTCTGGACCTTGGGGCTGGCGCTCATGGCGCGCAACCTACGGGACAAGGTAAACAGGGTCCATGGAATCGCTGGCGTTCGACACGCTGACCTTCGACCACCCCGCCGCCTGCCGGCCGGCACGCCTGACGGCGAGCCTGCATCTGCCCGAGACCGGTCAGCCGGCCCCCTGCATGGTGCTCCTGACCTCGAGTGCCGGCGTCCAGCGCCATCGCGAGCACTTTTATGCCCAGGCGTTGAACGAGGCCGGTATCGCCGCCTTGATCGTCGACAGCTTCACCGGCCGTGGCGTGCGCCGCACGGTGGCCGACCAGACCCTGGTGTCGGCTGCCCAGATGGAGGGCGACGCCTTCGCCGCCCTGGCCCTGCTGCGCGCCGATCCTCGCATCGACCCCGAGCGGATCGGCATCATGGGCGTCTCCAAGGGCGGCGGTGCCGCGCTCAACGCCGCCGTCGCCGTGCGCCAGCGCTGGCGCGGCGGCTTCCCGCACCTGTTCGACCTGCATGTCGCGATCTGCCCGGGCGCCACCGCCCAGCACCGCGATCCGACGACCCACGGCAAGCCGATGTTCTTCATGCTGGCGGCGCGCGACGACTACACGCCCGCCCCGTTGGCCGTGGAGTACGCCGAGCGCATGCGGGCGGCCGGCAACCAGCGCATCAAGGTCAAGGTCTACGGCAACGCCCATCACGGCTGGGAATCGGTCGGCCCGGTGTTCGACATCAAGGACGCCGAGAACTGGTCGTGCTGCACGAACTTCATCGAGGATGACGGGCGGCATTTCGTGGTCGCCGCCGGACGGGCGATGAGCGAGCCCGAATACCAGGCCTGGGCGCGCCGGCACTGCGTCACCAAGGGCGCCCGCGCGGGCGGCGGAACACCCGAGCTGAAACAGCGTGCGACTGCGGATTTGCTGGCTTTTCTGCAGTCCCACGGCTTCGCCTCTCGATGGACGAATCAGCCGATTCCTGCTATACACGCGGCGTGATTCGCCTTCGCTTTTTCGCCGCGTTGCTGGCGTTCCTGATCCCCCTCGCGGGATCCCTCCCCTCCTTCGCCAACGAGACTCTGTGGACCGGCTCGAGCGCCAACCGGGCGCGTGCCGATGCGCTGCTCAAGGCGATTCGCGATGCGGCCGACCACGGCCTCGACCCCAAGTGGTACGGGCTCGCCGAAGTCGAGAAGGCGGTCGAGGCGGGCGCCGATCCCGCCACCGAGACCCTGCTGACGGCGGCCTTCGTCGCCTATGCCAGCGACCTGTCGACCGGGCGCGTGCGCGCGAACCGCGTCGACAAGGACATCGACATCGTCCAGCGCAAGGTCGAACGCACCGACCTCTTGAAGGCGGCAGCCGACACCCCCGACTTCGCGGCCTGGCTCGCCGACCTCGCGCCCAAAGGCGACTACCCGGCGCTGCAGAAGGCACTCGCCGCCTGGCGCGAGAAGCGCGGCAAGGCGGTCCTCACGCAGCTGCCCGACGGCAATCTCTTGAAGCCCGGCATGACCGATCCGCGCGTGCCGATCCTGCGCAAGCGCCTCAGCGAGCTCGACCTCACCGTGCCCGAGCCTGCCACGGGCGCGGCGCCCGAGCTCTACGACGAACCGTTGGCTGCGGTCGTCAAAGCGTACCAGGAGACCAAGGGCCTGACGGTCGACGGCATCATCGGCGCCAAGACCACGCATTCGCTCAACACCACGATCGACGAGCGCATCGACCAGATCGTCGCCAACCTCGAGCGGCGGCGCTGGCTGCCGGCCGACCTCGGCAATCGATACGTCCTCGTCAATGCCGGCGACTATTCGATGATGTTCGTCGACGAGGGCAAGGTCGCCTTCCAGAGCCTGGTGATCGTCGGCACGCCCAAGGACCCGACGCCCGAGATCCAGTCGACCATGCGCGGCTTCCAGACCAATCCCTACTGGACGGTGCCGCAGTCGATCTCGGGCGAGGAATACCTGCCGATGCTGCGCCGCGATCCCAACGCACTGCAGGCCGCCGGCTTCAAGATCTTCGAGAACTGGAACGACGACACCGAGATCGATCCCGCCTCGATCGACTGGAGCTCGATCCATCCCAAGGCATTTCCCTATCGCATCCGGCAGAACCCCGGCGCCGGCAATGCGCTGGGCTACATCTTCTTCCCGTTCCCCAACAGGTACGGGATCTACATGCACGACACGGCCAGCCGCTGGCTGTTCACCGAGGGCAGCCGCAACTTCAGCCATGGCTGCATCCGCCTGCAGAACCCGCTCGACTTCGCCGAGAAGGCATTCGGCGGCAAAAACGGCTTCAGCAAGGAGCGCGTGCGCCAGGTGATCGATGCCGGCCAGCAGGCGCACTACACGTTCCCCGAGCCGATCACGCTCTACGTGACCTATCGCACGGTGACCGCCGACACAGCCGGCGTGCCCACCTTCCGCGACGACGTCTACGGCCGCGACCGCAGAGTCGTCCGCGCGATGGCAAAGCCTTAAGGGAGCGCGGGCCTCCGGCCCGCTCATGATCATCGCTGGGGGCGCGCCACTCCAGTGGCGCGATCATCTCTTGCCTCGACGAAGACGCGCGACTGGAGTCGCGCGCCCCCAGCTATAGGCGGGCCGGAGGCCCGCGCTCCCTTACCGCTTCTTGGCGCGCAGCTTTTTCCAGTATTCCAGGCGCTTCAAGATCTCGCGTTCGAAGCCGCGCTCGACCGGTTGATAGAACTCCTCGCGCGCCATGCCGTCGGGGAAATAGTTCTGCCCGGAAAAACCATCCTCGGCATTGTGGTCGTACTCGTAGCCCTTGCCGTAGCCGATGTCCTTCATCAGCCGCGTCGGCGCGTTCAGGATGTGCATGGGCGGCGTCAGCGAGCCGTGCTCCTTGGCGGCGCGCTTGGCCGCGCCGAAGGCCGTGTAGCCGGAATTCGATTTCGGCGCGGTGCCGAGATAGATCACCGCCTGGGCAATCGCGAGCTCGCCTTCAGGCGAGCCCAGCCGGTCGTAGGTGTCCCACGCCGCGAGGGTCTGGGTGAGCGCGTTGGGATCGGCCATGCCGATATCCTCGACGGCGAAGCGCACCAGGCGGCGGGCGATGTATTTCGGATCCTCGCCGCCATCGAGCATGCGCGCGAACCAGTAGAGCGCGGCATCGACGTCCGAGCCGCGCAGGGATTTGTGCAGGGCGCTGATCAGGTTGTAGTGCGCTTCCTGCGCCTTGTCGTAGAGCGGCGCGCGCTTTTGCAGCAGCGTGGCGAGGCGCGCCGGCGGTACCGGCCCCTTCTCCTTCAGCCCGGCCAGCTGCTCGGCCAGCGTGATCAGGTAGCGGCCATCGCCGTCGGCCATGGCGAAGATCGCCTGCCGGCCTTCCTCGTCGATCGGCAGCTTGCGGCCCAGAGCGGCCTCGGCACGATCCATCACCTTGCCCAGCGCCGCGTCGTCGAGCCGCTTCAGCACCAGCACCTGGCAGCGCGACAGCAGCGCGGCGTTGAGTTCGAACGACGGGTTCTCGGTCGTGGCGCCGACCAGCGTCACCGTGCCGTCCTCGACGTAGGGCAGGAAGCCGTCCTGCTGGGCGCGGTTGAAGCGATGGATCTCGTCGACGAACAGCAGCGTGCCCTTGCCGTCGCGGCGGCGCTGACGGGCAGCCTCGAAGATGCGACGCAGGTCGGCGACGCCGGAGAACACCGCCGACAAGGGCTCGAAATAGAGATCGGTCTGCTCGGCCAGGAGGCGGGCGATCGTCGTCTTGCCGCAGCCCGGCGGCCCCCACAGGATCAGGGAGCTGAGCTTGCGCGCCGCCAGCATGCGGCCGAGCGGTCCCTCGGGGCCCAGCAGGTGGTCCTGGCCCAGAATGTCGCCCAGCGTCTTGGGCCGCAGGCGTTCGGCGAGCGGTGTCGGGGCGAGCGAAGCGAAGAGCTCGGCGGGCACTTAAGTCAGCGGAACTGGACGGTATTCACCATGCCTTCGCGGCTGATGGTGACGCTCGACACGCCGCCGGTGATCTTCTTCTTGAGGTCGGCGACGTTCTTCACATCCTGGCCGTTTACCGCGACGATCATGTCGCCCTGCCGCACGAAGCGGCCGGCATAGGCACCCGGCTTGACCTCGACGACGATCACGCCGGGGCGGTACTCGACCAGCCCGAGCTCATCGGCGACGGCGGGCGACATGTTGACGACGCCGGCGCCGCTCAGCGGCTGGCGGCCCTCCAGCAGCGAGCGGTCGCGCGGCGGATCCTCGGGCGGCGCGGCGAGCTTCAGGTCGACCACGACTTCCTTGCCGCCGCGGATGACCTTGACCGGCACGACGGTGTCGACGGAGAGGGTGGCGAGACGGAAGCGCAGGCTCGCCTCGTCGTCGATCGGCAGGTCGCGCAGCGCCACGATGACGTCGTTGCGCTTCAGCCCGGCCTTGTAGCCGGGGCCGCCGGGATGGACTTCCTTGACGACGAGTCCGGCCGGCCGCGTCAGGCCGAAGCCCGCGGCGAGGTCGGGCGTGACGCGCTGCATGTTGATGCCGAGCCACGGCCGCACGATCTTTCCGCCGCTCTCGCCGAGCGACACCATGCGGGTCACGATGTTGGACGGCGTGGCGAAGCCGATGCCGACCGAACCTCCGGTCTGCGAATAGATCGCGGTGTTGATGCCGATCAGCCGGCCGTCGAGGCTGACCAGGGCGCCGCCTGAATTGCCCGGGTTGATGGCGGCGTCGGTCTGGATGAAGAAGTTGGAATCGTTGACGCCGCCGGCCGAGCGCGCCACCGCCGAGATGATGCCGCTGGTGACGGTCTGGTTCAGGCCGAAGGGATTGCCGATCGCCAGTACGATGTCGCCGACCTCGATCGAATCGGAATCGCGCATCTCGAGGAACGGGAACTTCTCGCCGTCGGTGTCGATGCGCAACAGGGCGAGGTCGTAGCGCTCGTCCTGGGTGAGCAGCTTGGCCTCCAGCTCCCGCCGGTCGGCCAGCACGATGCGGATCTCCTCGGCGCCCTTCACGACGTGGGCGTTGGTCACGATCAGCCCGTCGGGCCGCACGATCACGCCCGAGCCCAGCGAGTTCTGCACGCGCTCGCCGGCCTGCGGCGGCAGCGGCATGCCGGGAAACGGGAACGGCAGGCGGCGCTGCGCGCGCGCCGTCGTGGTCGTGTAGATGTTGACCACGGCCGGCGACACCCGCTTGACCAGCGGGGCGTAGGAATAGGCGAGATCGCTGCGATCGGTCGGCAAGGGCTGCGCCAGGACGGCCGGGCCGGCGGCCGTTGCACCCGCCACTGCCAACGTCGCTACCAGGATCGCTCGCCGGATCATTCGTCCTCCAGGGTTGGGCCGGATTTGCGGTCACTCTTATGTCAAATCAAGGGCCAAATCACCCCTGCTGGCACACCCATTGCTGCGTTTTGGCGCACAAACAGGAGCGCCCAATGAAACTCACCCGCCGTACCGTCCTGGCCGCCTCGGCCGCAACCCTCGGGTCGTCCCTGGTCGCCCCGGCCGTGAAGGCGAGCCCGGGCTGGCCGACCAAACAGCCGATCAAGCTTATAGCCACCTTCCCACCCGGCGGCACGGCGGACACGATCTCGCGCATCCTGGCGCCCAAGCTCAGCGCCAGCCTCGGCCAGCAGGTTGTGGTCGAGAACAAGCCGGGCGCCGGCGGAACGATCGGCTCGGACCTGGCCGCCAAGGCCGCTCCCGACGGCTATACGCTGGTGATCTCCCACGCCTCGCCGCTCGGCATCGCACCCGGTATCTACCCAAAGCTTCCGTACAACGTCGTCACCGACTTCACCCACGTCACGCTGATCGGCCACACGCCCAACGTCCTGATCGTGCCGGCGGACTCGCCGTACAAGACGCTCAGCGACTACATCGCCGACGCCAAGGCCAAGCCCGACCAGATCGCCTTCGGCAGCTCGGGCATCGGCTCGAACACGCACCTGATGGGCGAGCTGCTGTCGAGCGAGGCCGGCATCAAGCTGAAGCACATCCCCTACAAGGGCTCGGCGCCGTCGCTGCAGGACATGCTGGCGGGCGTCATCCCCTCGATGTTCGATCCCATCACCACCAACGTGCCGCACATCAACTCGGGCAAGGTGAAGCTCCTGGCCGTGAGCTCGGAGAAGCGCATCGACCTCTATCCCAATGCGCCGACCTTCGCCGAGCAGGGCTTCCCCAAGCTCACGACCTCGACCTGGGTCGGCGTCTCCGGCCCCAAGGGCATGGCGCCCGAGGTCACCGCCAAGCTCTACGAGGAGCTGCAGAAGGCCTACAAGGCGCCCGAGGTCGTCGAGCGCTTCAAGGAGGTCGTGCTGCTGCCCGGCGACAAGCCGATGACTCCGGCCGAGTACACCAACTTCATCGGTGACTTCGCGACCCTGTGGGCCGGCGTCAGCAAGTCCGCGGGCGTCCAGCTCGAGCTCGGTTGATCGGGAGCGTCATGATCTTCCGGACCGCGAGCTCCCAGCTCGCTCATGATTCATGAGCGCGCAGGATGCGCGCGGTCCAGAAGAGCATGAGAAGACGCCAGCCTAACCGCAGCGTGAGTAGCCGCAGTTCAAGCAGACGTCGCAGCCTTCCTGATGCGTCAGCGCGGCGGCGCCGCAGTTGGGGCATTGGCCGAGGGCGACGGCGGCTGCACCGCCCTCTCCCGGCTCGCGCGCGCCTGCCGCCAAGCGCAGGCGCTGCTCGGCCGCCTCGGTGATGCGCGGCTGGTCGGCCGGCGCCAGGAAGCCGATCTCGACCAGGTGGCGCTCGATCACGCCGCCGATCGCGGCCAGCAGCGAGGGCACGTAGCGGCCCTCCATCCACTGCCCGCCGCGCGGGTCGAACACCGCCTTCAACTCCTCGACCACGAACGACACGTCGCCGCCGCGGCGGAACACCGCCGAGATCATGCGGGTCAGCGCAACGGTCCAGGCGTAGTGCTCCATGTTCTTGGAGTTGATGAAGATTTCGAACGGCCGGCGGCGGCCGTCCTGCATCACGTCGTTGATGGTGATGTAGATCGCATGATCGCTGCCCGGCCATTTGATCTTGTAGGTACGGCCCGGCAGGTCCTCCGGCCGGTCGAGCGGCTGGGCGATGTAGACAACGCCACTCTCGCGCGTCGCCGGAACAAGCGCGGCCGCGGGCTTCGGCTCGACAGGCTTGACCTCGAGCACCGCGCCCGTGACGTCGTTGGGTCGATAGGTCGTGCAGCCCTTGCAGCCCGTCGCATAGGCCTCCTCGTAGACGCCCTTGAAGGCCTCGAAGGAGATGTCGCGTGGCAGGTTGATGGTCTTGGAGATCGAGCTGTCGACATAGTCCTGCGCGGCGGCCTGCATCGCCAGGTGATCGGCCGGCGTGAGCGTTTGGGCATCGACGAAGACATCGGCCGGCGGCGGCTCGTTGCCCTTGAGCGAACGCCACACGCGCATCGCATGATCCTCGACGCTCTCCTCGCGCTTGCTGCCGTCGGGCTGCAGCACGTGGCGCACGAAGGAGAAGGCGAAGACCGGTTCGATGCCCGAGGAGACGTTGTCGGCGAGCAGCGATATCGTGCCGGTGGGTGCGATCGAGTTCAGCAGCGCATTGCGGATGCCATAGCGGCCGATCGCCGAGCGCACGTCGTCCGGGAGCGCCTTCACCGTCTCGCCGGCGAGATAACGCGCACGATCATAGAGCGGGAAGCTGCCCTTCTCGGCCGCGATGTCGGCCGACGCCAGGTACGACAGGCGCTGCACGGCGCCCAGCCATTCGCGCGTCAGCTTCACGGCCTCGGGAGAGCCGTAACGCACACCGCAGAAGATCAAAGCGTCGGCAAGCCCCGTCACGCCCAGTCCGATCCGCCGCTTGGCCTTGGCTTCACGCTCTTGCTGCGGTAGCGGAAAACGCGAGACATCAATCACATTGTCGAGCATGCGCACCGCAAGCGGCACCAGTCGCTCCAGCGCCTCATCGTCGAGCCGCGCGCGCGGCGTGAACGGATCCTTGACCAGCGCGCCAAGATTGATCGAGCCGAGCAGGCATGCGCCGTACGGAGGCAACGGCTGCTCACCACACGGGTTCGTAGCCTGAATGCTCTCGCAGTAATGCAGGTTGTTCCGCCGATTGACGCGATCGATGAAAATCACGCCGGGCTCCGCGACCTCGTAGGTCGCGTGCATGATGCGCTCCCACAGCGCCTTCGCCTTGACGGTGCGGAAGACCTTGCCGCCGAACACGAGGTCCCAGTCGGCGTCTTCCTTGACCGCCTTCATGAAGGCGTCGGTGACCAGCACCGAGACGTTGAACATGCGCAGCCGCTTGGCATCGCGCTTGGCGTCGACGAAGTCTTCGATGTCGGGATGGTCGCAGCGCAGAGTCGCCATCATGGCGCCGCGGCGGCTGCCCGCGCTCATGATGGTGCGGCACATCGAATCCCAGACATCCATGAACGAGAGCGGACCGGAGGCGTCGGCGCCGACGCCCTTCACCGGCGCACCGCGCGGACGCAGCGTGGAGAAATCGTGCCCGATGCCGCCGCCCTGCTGCATGGTGAGCGCGGCTTCGCGCAGGTTCTCGAAGATGCCCGACATGTCGTCGGGAATGGCGCCCATGACGAAGCAGTTGAACAGCGTCACCGTGCGCCCGGTGCCGGCGCCGGCGATCACTCGGCCGGCAGGCAGGAACTTGAAGCCCTGCAGCGCCTCGTGGAAGCGGCCCGCCCACGACTCCGGATCACGCTCAGGCGCGGCTAGCGCGCGGGCGACTCGCCACCAGGTCGCGTCCAAGTCGGCGTCCGCGGCCCCTGAGGCGTCGCGGAAACGGTATTTCATGTCCCAGATACGCTGGGAGACCGGAGCCCAATCCATCGTTCAAAAGCCCAAGTTAGCGGCATTCTCGGATTTTCCGGCCGCCGCCATGCCAAGGGCTGCGCCGCTCCCAAAACGGCCGAGCATGGTATCAGAACATACAGAGAACTGGAAGCTTGATTCGGACGCCTAGGAGAGGCGCTCGGCGTTCGCCACCAACCTCTGGGTCGCCCCTTCAATGCGCTCGCGTAGCGTCGCCATGAAGG
>JAIEOV010000102.1 GCA_019750135.1 Reyranella sp.
GTGCGCGTGCGCGATTTTCTGCAGCGAACGATCGGAGATCGGTAACCGGGACCAATGCCCGCGAGGGCAATGGTGGGCGCTGTAGGGATTGAACCTACGACCCCACCCGTGTGAAGGGTGTGCTCTCCCGCTGAGCTAAGCGCCCGGAAGGGGCGCGTATAGGGCCTGCCGGGCGGATCGTCAACGGGCGGCAATCTGCCCCAGCGCGTCGGGCAGGCTGCTGAAGCGCTCGATCACGGCCTCGGCGCCGAGCTCGCTGGCCGGCTTGGCGGTATAGCCCCAGCTCACCAGCACGGCCGGCAGCCCTGCTGCATGGGCGGCTTCGACGTCGTGGATCGAATCGCCGATCATCACGGCGCGGCCGCGATGGCCGCCCATCTTGTCGATCAGCTGCAGGATGTGGCCGGGATCGGGCTTGCGCACGGTGAAGGTGTCGGCACCGGCCACGTCGGTGATCGGCGGCATCAGCTTCAGGTGCTTCAGGATCATGCGCGAGGGGTTCTCGAACTTGTTGGTGCACACGCCCTGCTTCAGGCCCATCCGGTCGAAGCGGGCGACCACGTCGGCCACGCCGTCGAAGGCGGTCGTATGGCTGACCGGATCGGCCTCGTAGTAGCGCACGAACTCCCGGGTGACGGCACTCGCCTCGTCCTCATCCAGGGTGCGGCCGGCCTTGGCGAAGGCGCGGCGCATGGTGACCTTGCTGCCTTCGCCCATGAACAGGCGGGCATCTTCGTCGCTGATCGGCGGCAGGCCGTGGTCGGCCAGCACGCGGCTCACCGCCAAGCACATGTCGCGGGCGCTGTCGATCAGGGTGCCGTCGAGATCGTAGATCACGGTGTCGAAGCGGCTGGCGATGAGGTTGTCGGCGTTGGGATGCATGACGGTTTCCTTTAGCACATCCGCCTTGCAGGACCGCCAGCCCCGTGGCATCCGACGGGCATGAAATCGCCCATCGCCGTGGTGGTGCTGGCCGCAGGTGCCGGCACGCGCATGAAGTCGGCCCTGCCCAAGGTCCTCCATCCGCTGGCCGGCTGGCCGATGGTGCGTCACGTCCTGGAGAACGCCAACCGGCTCAAGCCTGCCCGCATCGTCGGCGTGGTGGCCCCGGGGGCGAAAGAGGTGGCGACGGCGTTCGCGCCGCACCCTGCGGTGGTTCAACGCAAGCCCCGAGGAACGGGCGATGCCGCCAAGGCGGCGCTGCCGGCGCTGAAAGGTCATCGCGGTCCCGTGCTGGTGGTCTTCGGCGACGCGCCCTTGATCACCACGGCAAGTCTGCAGCGCCTGGTCGATGCCTGCCGCAAGGCCAAGGCCGCGGTCGGCGTGCTGGGCTTCGTTGCCAAGGATCCGACGCCGTATGGGCGGCTGATCGTGCGCGACGGCATGCTGGAGCGGATCGTCGAAAGCAAGGATGCCGACGCGACCGAGCGGGCTGTCGATTTTTGCAATTCCGGCGTGATGTGCATCGACGGCGCGCTGATCGCGCCGCTGCTGGGCGCGATCAAGAACAACAACGTCAAGAACGAGTTCTATCTCACCGACGCCGTCGGCGCGGCCCGCGCCGCCGGACATGGCGCGATCGCCGTCGCAGGCGACGAAGCCGAGTTCCAGGGCATCAATTCCCGCGCCGAGCTCGCGATCGCGGAGAAGGCGCTGCAGCACCGCCTGCGCTTTGCGGCGCTGGAGGGCGGCGTCACCATGACCGATCCCGACACGGTGTGGCTCGCGGCCGACACCAGGCTGGCGCCCGACGTCTCGATCGGCCCCAACGTTCGGTTCGGCAGCGGCGTAAGCGTGGCGTCAGGGACCCAGATCAAGGCGTTCTGCGACATCGAAGGCGTGCGTATCGGCCGCGACGCCATCATCGGTCCCTTTGCCCGCATCCGGCCGGGCTCGGAGGTCGCCGACGAGGTCCATATCGGTAACTTCGTCGAGCTCAAGGCCACCCGCATGGCCCGCGGCGCCAAGGCCAATCACTTGGCCTATCTCGGCGATTCCGACGTCGGCTCCGCCTCCAACATCGGCGCCGGCACGATCTTCGTGAACTACGACGGCTACGGCAAATGGCGCACCGTCATCGGCGCGGAAGCCTTCGTCGGCTCCAACAGCTCGCTGGTGGCGCCGGTCAGGATCGGCCGCGGCGCCAACGTGACGGCGGCCAGCGTCATCACCGAGGATGTGCCGGCCGGGGCCGTGGCCTTCGGCCGTGCCCGCCAGCAGACAAAGAAGGGGCGGGCGGCGGCGCTTCGTGCGAAACTCAAGGCTCGTGCGGTGGCGGCCAAGAAGGCCGGGAAGAAGTAGCTCGGGGGCGGGGCCTTTCATGTGCGGCATCATCGGGATCATCGGCAAGGCACCGGTCACGCCGTTGCTGGTCGAGGCGCTGAAGCGCCTGGAATATCGTGGCTATGATTCGGCGGGCGTCGCCACGCTGGTCAACGGCCACATCGAGCGCCGCCGCGCCGAGGGCAAGCTCGTGAACCTCGAGGCGCGGCTCGGCAGCGAGCCCTTGCCCGGCACGATCGGCATCGGCCACACGCGCTGGGCGACCCACGGCAAGCCCTCCGAGCGCAACGCCCATCCGATCGCCACCGACCGCGTGGCGATCGTGCACAACGGGATCATCGAGAACTTCCAGGAACTGAAGGACGAGCTTTCAGCCGAAGGCCGCCGGTTCGACAGCGACACCGATACCGAGGTCGTGGCCCAACTGCTCACCTCGTATCTCGAGCGCCAGCATTCGCCGGAGGAGGCGATGGGCCTGGCGATGGAACGCCTGCGCGGCGCCTTCGCCCTGGTCGCCCTGTTCAGCGGTCGTCACGACATCCTGATGGGCGCGCGGCGCGGCAGCTCCCTGGCGGTCGGCTACGGCGACGGCGAGATGTATATCGGCACGGACGCCCTGGCGCTGGCGCCCTTCACCAAGCGCGTCACCTATCTGGAGGACGACGACTGGGTGGTGCTGGACGCCAACACTGCCAAGGTCTTCCAGGGTGACACCCAAGTGCAGCGCGAGATCCGCCAGAGCGGCATCTCGGGCGCCATGATGGGCAAGGGCAACCACCGCCACTTCATGGTCAAGGAGATCTACGAGCAGCCTGCCGTCATCGGTGACACGCTGCACACCTACCTCGATCCCGCGACGCGCAAGGTCACCCTCCCGGCCCTGCCGTTCGACTGGAGCAAGGTCACGCGGCTCACCATCACCGCCTGCGGCACGGCCTGCTTTGCCGGCATGGTGGCCAAGTACTGGTTCGAGAAGCTGGCGCGCCTGCCGGTCGAGGTCGAGGTCGCCTCGGAGTTTCGCTATCGCGAGCCGCCGCTGCCTGAAGGCGGCGTCTGCATCGCCATCTCGCAGTCGGGCGAGACCATCGATACGCTGGCGGCGCTGCGCTACGCCAAGGCGCAGAAGCAGACCATCCTGTCGGTGGTCAATGTCCCGGAAAGCGCCATCGCGCGCGAATCGCACGTCGTGCTGCCGACGCTGGCCGGGCCGGAGATCGGCGTCGCCTCGACCAAGGCCTTCACCACGCAGCTCACGGTGCTGCTCGCTGCGGCGATGGATGCCGGCCGGGCGCGCGGCGTGCTGTCCAAGGACGAGGAGGCTGCGCTCGCCAATGCGCTGATCGAGCTGCCGGCGGCCATCAACGAAGCGCTGAACATGGAGGAGCACTACAAGCGCATCGCCGAGGACGTCCTGGCCCCGGCGCGCGACGTGCTCTATCTCGGGCGCGGCCTGTCCTTCCCGATCGCGCTCGAAGGCGCGCTGAAGCTGAAGGAGATCTCCTACATCCACGCCGAAGGCTATGCCGGCGGCGAGATGAAGCATGGGCCGATCGCCCTGATCGACGAGGCCGTGCCGGTCATCGTGGTGGCGCCGAGCGACGCCCTGTTCGACAAGATCGCCTCGAACTTCGAACAGGTGAAGGCGCGCGGCGGCAAGCTGGTGCTGCTGAGCGACCCGGCTGGCAGCGGCCGGCTGTCAGGCCAGGCGACGGCGGCGATCACCCTGCCCAAGGTCGATCCGGCGGTGGCGCCGATCCTCTACAGCGTGCCTGTCCAGTTGCTGGCCTATCACACGGCGGTCGCCAAGGGCACCGACGTCGACCAGCCGCGCAACCTCGCCAAGAGCGTGACGGTGGAGTAACGGAAGCGCGGGCCTCCGGCCCGCGCTCCCAAATTACCGAGTGCCCTGCGGCAATCCCGGGGCCAGGCCCTGCGGCTGCTGCGGCGCCTGCTGCGGCTGGGGGCCGCGCTGCTGCGCCGGGGCGGGGGCCGGGCGCGGCTGGGCGGGCTGCGCCGGCTGCATCGCCTGGATGATGGCGCGCATCTTCTTGGTCTCGTTCTCCTGCGCCTTTTTGAACTCCTCCTCCGTGAGGAAGCGGTCCTTGTTGTCGTCGATCTCCAGGAACTGCTTGACGGCGGCGCCCGTCAGCTCGACGCGGTCGAGCTGGCCGTCCTTGTTGGTGTCGATCTCGGCGAACTTGCGCATCACGAGCTGCTTGCGGATGTCGTACGGCAGCAGGCCCTTGGCCTGCGGCCCGTCGGCCGGCCCGCTCAGCACGAGATATTCCTGCTGGTTGATCTTGCCGTCGTTGTTCTTGTCGAGCTTGTCGGCCTCGCGCAGCTGCATGTCGATGAAGTCGTTGATCGCGGCCATGCCCTGGCGGCGACGCTGTTCGACCTCCTGCCGCGCGGCGGCCTCGCGCTGCAGCGAACGCTGCACGATCAGGCGCACCTCGGGCTCGGTCACCTTGTTGTCGCGGTCCGTGTCGTACTGGTTGAATTCCGAATGGACCAGCGCCTCGGCCTCGGCGCGCTCGATGAAGTTGTCGCGGTTGGTGTCGAGGTTGCCGAACTCCGCCTTGGCGCGGTTGCGGCGCTCCTCGAGGGTCGGCCCGCCCGGCACGTCCGTGGACATCGGCGGCTCGGCGACCTTGAGGAACTCGTCGAGCGACAGCTTGCCGTCCTTGTTGGCGTCGAGCTCCTCGAACGACTTCATGCGGTACTTCAGGAAGTCGGCGCGCGAGACCTCGCCCTTCTTGTCGGTGTCAATTTCGACGAACCATTGGGGCAGCGGAATCGCCGGCGGCGTTCCCGTGGCCTGCTGAGGCTGACCGGCCGGCGCGGGAGCGGCCGGCGCGCCTATTGCCGCCGGCGGCTTGGCCGCCGCCGGTGGTGTGGCCGGCGGTGCGGGCTGCGCGGCGGGCGGCCGGTTGGCCGGCCAGCCTTGTGTCGGCGGCGTCTGGGCGACGGCCGGAAGGCTCATGACGGCGGCGGTGAAGAGGAGAGGTTTGAAGAGGCTTTTCATCGGCGGTGAACCCGCGTGTAGAGGGGTGGTTTCGTATCGGCGGCAATGCGTTGCGTGTCAATGTCCGCGCAGCGGAGCAATCCTGCGGCGCAAACGCGCCCAAAGCATGGCGTCATGCCATTTGGGTTGCGTCCCCCAAGCGGATAGGCCATCGTCGTTGCGACATACGATTCCGCAGAAGAGTCGCAAGTGTTTGGGAGGCAAGGGTAATTTCGCGGCGCCGGAGGGTTCAGTGAACCGGCCTACGAAACCAGCGTGAACATGGCAGGACCGACTTCTTCCAGCGGCTCGCCGCTGCTCAGCGTGCGCGACGTCTCGGTCCGCTTCGGTGGCATCGTGGCGCTCGATGGCGTCACCTTCGACGTCTCCTCGGGACAGATCGCCGGACTGATCGGTCCCAACGGCGCCGGCAAGACGACGCTGTTCAACTGCCTGAGCCGGCTCTATACGCCGAACGGCGGCGACATCCTGTTCGAAGGTGTGTCGATCCTGAACCGGCCCCGCCACGACATCCCGCGCATCGGCATCGGCCGGACCTTCCAGAACGTAGCGCTGTTCGACCGCATGTCGGTGCTCGACAACGTCAAGGTCGGCTGCCACAGCGTCAGCAGCACGAGCTTCCTCGACAATGCGCTGCGCCTGCCCAAGGTCGCGCCGGAGGAGGCGCACATCGCCACGCGCGCGCTCGAGCTGATCGACTTCATGGACCTCGTGCCCTTCACCAACGCCATGGCCGGCGGCCTGCCGTTCCCGATCCGCAAGCGCGTCGAGCTGGCCCGTGCGCTCGCCTCCAGCCCCAAGCTGCTGCTGCTCGACGAGCCGGCGGCCGGCCTGAACCACGACGAGATCGAGGTGCTGAAAGGCCAGATCCGCCGCGTGCGCGACACCCAGCACGTCACCGTGCTGCTGGTCGAGCATCACATGAGCCTGGTCATGTCGGTGTCCGACAAGGTGGTGGCCATCGACTTCGGCAAGAAGATCGCCGACGGCACGCCAGCCGAGGTGCAGCGCGATCCCGAAGTGATCCGTGCCTACCTGGGGACCTCGTAATGGCCGCGCTGCTGGAAGTGAAGGGACTGAAGGCGTTCTACGGCCAGACGCAATCGCTTTACGACGTCGGCTTCGAGATCGAGACCGGCGGCATCACCACCCTGCTGGGCGCCAACGGCGCCGGCAAGACGACCACGCTGCGCGCCATCTGCAACATGGTGCGCTGCGAAGGCGTCATCCGGTTCGACGGCAAGGACATGACCAAGCTGCCGACCGAGGAGATCGTCCGGCAGCGCATCGCCCACGTGCCCGAGGGCCGCGGCACCTTCACCACCCTCACTGTCGACGAGAACCTGCGCATCGCCGCCTACACCCGCCGCGACAAGGCCGGCGTGGCGCGCGAGCTCGAGCGGGTCTTCGCCTATTTCCCGCGGCTCAAGGAGCGCATCCAGCAGCAGGCCGGCACCTTGTCGGGCGGCGAGCAGCAGATGCTGGCGATCGCCCGCGCCCTGATGTTGGCACCGCGCCTGATGCTGCTAGACGAGCCGTCGTTCGGCCTGGCGCCGCTGATCGTGGTCGAGATCTTCCGCATCCTGCGGCGTATCAACGAGGAGGAGAAGGTGAGCATCCTGCTGGTCGAGCAGAATGCCGCGCTCGCCCTCGACCTCGCCGATCACGCCTATGTGCTCGAAACCGGCCATGTCGTGATGTCCGGCCCCTCGTCAGTCGTGAAGAACGACGAGAACATCCGCAAATCCTACCTCGGGTACTGAGGCGCAGACATGGAACAGTTCCTCCAGCAGGTCGCTTCCGGTTTGGCCAACGGCGCCATCTACGCCTGCGTCGCCCTGGCCCTGGTCATGATCTACGTGTCGACCGACCACATCAATTTCGCCCAGGGCGAGATGGCGATGTTCTCGACCTACATCAGCTGGCAGCTCATGAGCTGGGGCCTGAGCTTCTGGTTCGCCTTCATCCTGGCGGTGGTGCTGTCCTTCGTCCTGGGCGTGGTGATCGAGCGGGTGATCCTGCGACCACTGCACAACGCACCGGTGCTATCGATCGTCGTGGTCTTCATCGGCCTGCTGGCAATTTTCAACTCGGTCGCAGGCGCGATCTGGAGCTACCTGATCAAGGAGTACCCGTCGCCGTTCCCCAAGAGCAGCTTCGGCATCGCAGGCGTCATCGGTCCTCACCAGCTCGGCGTCGTGCTCGTCACCCTGATCGTGCTCGGCCTGCTGTTCGCCTTCTTCCGCTACACGCCGCTCGGTCTCGCCATGCGCGCCGCCGCGCAGAACCCGCAGATGGCCCGCCTGGTCGGCGTGCGCGTCGACTGGATGCTGGCGCTGGGCTGGGGCCTGGCGGCATCGGTCGGCGCGGTCGCCGGCATCATGGTCGCCCACATCGTCTATCTCGACCCCAACATGATGGCCGGCATCCTGCTCTATGCCTTCGCCGGCGCCCTGGTGGGCGGCATCGGCAATCCGGGCGGCGCGGTGCTGGGCGGCTTCATCGTCGGCGTGCTCGAGAACATGGTGGCCTTCGCCGGCAACCAGATCGAGAAGGCGACCGGCGTCTACATCATCGGCAACGGCGAAAAGCTCACCGTCGCGCTGATCATCGTGATCTTCGTTCTCACCGTGCGACCGGCCGGCATCTTCGGCCGCGTCGTCGTGAAGAGGGTCTGACATGAGCGCATCGACCAAGAAGTGGTGGCTGTGGCTGGTCCTGGCGCTGGCCTTTCTGGTGCCGCTGCTGCGGCCGGTGCTGCCCGACCTCGTCTCCGACTACCGGCTGTTCCTGGTCAGCACCATGATGATCGCGGCGATCGCGGTGCTGGGGCTGAACCTGCTGACGGGCTTCAACGGCCAGATCTCGCTCGGCCACGGCGCCTTCTACGCGGTCGGTGCCTACACGGCAGCGGTCCTGATGGACCATCTCAACATGCCGTACTGGCTGACCCTGCCGTGCGCCGCGGTCGTCTGCTTCATGGTCGGCTACCTGTTCGGCCTGCCGGCGCTCAAGCTCGAAGGCCATTACCTCGCGCTCGCGACCTTCGCGCTGGCGCTCGCGGTGCCGCAGATCCTGAAATACAAGTGGCTGGAGGGCCTGACCGGCGGCGTGCAGGGCATCGTGCTCAACAAGCCCGAGGTGCCGTTCGACCTGCCGCTGACCGAAGACCAGTGGCTCTACTACTACATCCTGATCGTGATGGTGCTGCTGTACTGGGCGGCCGCCAACATGCTGAACAGCCGCAGCGGGCGCGCCATGATGGCGATCCGCGACTACACCATCGCGGCCAGCACGATGGGCATCGACACCTCGCTGTACAAGACCGTCACCTTCGGCATCAGCGCGGCCTACACCGGCATCGCCGGCGCGCTCTCGGCCTCGGCTATCGCCTTCGTGGCGCCCGACAGCTTCAACATCTTCCTGTCGATCAAGTTCCTGATCGGCCTGGTGGTGGGCGGCATCGGCTCGCTGACCGGCTCGGTCGTCGGCGGCATCTTCTACGTGCTGGTCGACAACTCGGCGCAGGCGCTCTCGACCTTCGTCAAGAACGACCTCGGCCTGCAGTTCGACCTGTCGGCCTACACCGTGTTCGGCATCCTGCTGATCGTGCTGATGTACCTGATGCCGATGGGCATCGTCGGCGGCGTCTACTACCTGGTGCAGAACCTGCGCGGCAGCATGCGTGGCGGCCAGGCGCAGCAGGCCGCCCGCAAGCAACCGGCGGCCCGCTAAGGGCCGTCGTCCAACCAACCGTACCAACAGCGAGTGAGGAGTAGTTGATGGCGTAAACCCAACAGGGAGAAGAACCATGAAGACGAACAGGCGTACTTTCGTTGGCGGCCTTTCTGCCGCTGCGATGCTTTCGGGTTCCCGATCAGCGTTCGCTCAAAAGAAGTATTCCGACGGCGCGACCGACAAGGAGATCAAGATCGGTCACACCAACCCCTATAGCGGGCCGGCGTCTTCCTACGGTGTCATCGGCAAGTGCATTGAGGCTTACTGGAAGAGCGTCAATGACCGGGGCGGCATCAACGGCCGCCGAGTCAACTTCATCACATTGGACGACGGCTACAATCCATCCAAGACGGTGGAGTGCGTCCGCCAGCTGGTCGAGCAGGACAAGGTGCTGTGCACCTTCAACACGCTGGGCACGCCGACCAACACGGCGATCCACAAGTACATGAATCAGAAGAAGGTGCCGATGCTCTTCGTCGCCACCGGCGCGTCGAAGTGGGGCAAGCCCAAGGAGTTCCCCTGGACGATGGGCTATCAGCCCGACTATCACACCGAAGCCGTCATCTACGCCAAGCACATCCTGGCCAACGTCAAGGATCCCAAGATCGGGGTCCTCATGCAGAATGACGACTACGGCAAGGATTATTGGGAGGGTTTCCGGGAAGGCCTCGGCAAGGAAAGCGGTCGCGTCGTGAAGCACGTCACCTACGAGGTGACGGACCCCACGGTCGACAGCCAGACCATCCAGCTGAAGGACTCAGGCGCCAACGTTTTCTTCAACATCTCGATCCCGAAGTTCGCAGCCCAATCCATGCGCAAGGCGGCGGACATTGGCTGGAAGCCGGCGATCTACCTCAACAACGTGTCGGGTCAGGTGACGACGACTATGAAGCCGGCCGGATTCGAAAACGTGCAGGGCGTGGTCACCGCAGCCTGGCTCAAGGATCCCACCGATCACCAGTGGGATAACGACGCGGAAATGAAGGCCTGGCGCGAGTGGATGGCCAAGTACATGCCCGGTGCGAACCTGGGCGACGTGAACTTCGTCTATGCCTGCTCGGTGTCCTACCTGATGGAGCAGACATTGAAGAAGTGCGGCGATGAGCTGACGCACGAGAACCTGATGAAGCAGGCGGCCAACCACCAGAAGCTCCGGGTGCCGGGCCTGCTGCCGGGCATCACCGTCTCGACCAGCCCAAGCGATTTCTACCCCGTGCAGGCTGTGCAATTGCAGCGCTTCAAGGGCGAGTCGTGGGAGCTGTTCGGCGAGATCATGCACGCAGAGAGCAGCTGACGGTTGCAACATTCCCGTATCGCGGAAGGCCGCTTTGGAGCGGCCTTCTTTTTTGCGTCATTTCAAAAGAAACTCCGCGCCGCTTAACAGCAGGGAGGTTTTAAGTGGTTACGAGTAGGCGTGGTTTTGTGGGTGGTGCGTCGGCTTTGGCGTTGCTGTCCGGTTCGTCTGTAGCGTTCGCTCAGAAGAAGTATTCCGACGGTGCGACCGACACCGAGATCAAGCTGGGCCATACCGGTCCTTACAGCGGCCCGGCTTCGTCCTATGGCCAGATCGGCAAGACGATCGAGGCCTACTGGAAGAGCGTCAACGAGGCCGGCGGCATCAACGGCCGCAAGGTCAAGTTCATCACCCTCGACGACGGCTACTCGCCGCCCAAGATGGTCGAGTTGGTGCGCCAGCTGGTCGAGCAGGAGAAGGTGCTGTGCACCTTCAACACGCTGGGCACGCCGACCAACACGGCGATCCACAAGTACATGAATCAGAAGAAGGTGCCGATGCTCTACGTCGCCACCGGCGCGTCGAAGTGGGGCAAGCCCAAGGAGTTCCCGTGGACGATGGGCTTCCAGCCCGACTACCACACCGAGGGCGTGGTCTACGCCAAGCACATCCTGGCCAACGTCAAGGATCCGAAGATCGCCGTGCTCATGCAGAACGACGACTACGGCAAGGACTACTACGAGGGCTTCAAGGAAGGCCTCGGCAAGGACGCGAACAAGATCGTCAAGCACGTGACTTTCGAGGTCACCGATCCGACGGTCGAGAGCCAGGTCATCCAGCTGAAGGACTCCGGCGCCAACGTCTTCTTCAACATCGCCACGCCCAAGGCGGCGGCGCAGGCGATCCGCAAGGCCGGCGATCTCGGCTGGAAGCCGGCGCAGTACCTCAACAACGTGTCGGCCTCGGTCGGCTCGGTGATGAAGCCGGCCGGCTTCGAGAACAGCCAGGGCATCATCACGGCGCAGTACCTGATGGACCCGACCGACAAGCAGTGGGCCGACAACGCCGACATGAAGGGTTGGAGCGCCTGGATGGACAAGTGGATGCCGGGCGGCAACAAGGCCGACGCCAACCACGTGTTCGGCTACGCCGTCGCCATCCTGATGCACGAGACGCTGAAGAAGTGCGGTGACGATCTCACGCGCGACAACGTCATGAAGCAGGCGGCCAACTTCCAGAAGTACAAGCTGCCGATGCTGATTCCGGGAATCACCATCAACACCAGCCCGACCGACTACTATCCGATCCAGTCGGTGAAGCTCGCCAAGTTCTCGGGCGACACCTGGGAGCTGTTCGGCGACGTCATGTCGGCCGAGGGCGCCTGACCCTCCTTCGCGCCTGACGGCGCAACGGAGGGCAAGCCCTCAGGGGACTTGGCCTCCGAAGCTCCGTAGGAGCGAAGGAGGCTGCGACATCTTGGTTGGAAGGCCGCCGAAGGGCGGCCTTCTTTTTCGCCTGGATCTGGGCTTAGCTGCAGGCCCAATTCGCAGGGAGGAATAATAAGTGCGTACAAGCAGGCGTGGGTTCGTGGGGGGCGTATCGGCGCTGGCCCTGGCTTCGGGGTCGACTTCGGCGTTCGCTCAGAAGAAGTACGACGACGGGGTGACCGACACCGAGATCAAGATCGGCAACACCAACCCCTACAGCGGACCCGCGTCGGCCTATGCCGCGATCGCCAAGACGATCGACACCTACTTCAAGGCCGTGAACGACGCCGGCGGCATCAACGGCCGCAAGATCAAATTCATCTCGCTCGACGACGGCTACAGCCCGCCCAAGACGGTGGAGATGGTCCGCCAGCTGGTCGAGCAGGACAAGATCTTCGCCCTGTTCCAGTCGCTCGGCACGCCGTGCAACACGGCGATCCACAAGTACATGAACCAGAAGAAGGTGCCGCAGCTCTACGTCGCCACCGGCGCATCGAAGTGGGGCGATCCCAAGAACTTCCCGTGGACCATGGGCTTCCAGCCCGACTACCACACCGAGGCGGTGATCTACGCCAAGCACATCCTGGCCAACGTCAAGGACGCCAAAGTCGGCGTGCTGCACCAGAACGACGACTACGGCCGCGACTACCTCGGCGGCTTCAAGGAAGGCCTCGGCAAGGAGGCGGGCCGCATCGTGAAGGTGGTGACCTTCGAGGCCACCGATCCGACCGTCGACAGCCAGATCATCCAGCTCAAGGACTCCGGCGCCAACGTCTTCTTCAACGTCTCGGGCCCAAAGGCCGCTGCCCAGGGCATCCGCAAGGCCGCCGACATCGACTGGAAGCCGGTGCACTACCTCAACAACGTGTCGGCCTCGGTCGCCGCGGTCATGAAGCCCGCGGGCTTCGACAATGCCCAGGGCATCATCACGGCGGCCTACCTGATGGACGCCACCGACAAGAACTGGGACGACAACGCCGAGATGAAGGAGTGGCGGTCCTGGATGGACAAGAACATGCCATCCGCCAACAAGGCCGACGCCAACCACATCTACGGCTATGCCGTGGCCGCCCTGATGACCGAGACCCTGAAGCGCTGCGGCAACGACATGAC
The DNA here is from genome assembly GCA_019750135.1 of Reyranella sp. GTDB lineage: Bacteria > Pseudomonadota > Alphaproteobacteria > Reyranellales > Reyranellaceae > Reyranella. The sequence continues at coordinate 12,881 of JAIEOV010000102.1, forward strand.
GCGCGCCAACCTCATGAAGCAGGCGGCGAGCTTCCAGAAGTACCGGGTGCCGCTCTTGCTGCCGGGCATCACCGTCAACACCAGCCCGACCGACTTCTATCCCATCCAGGCGGTCCAGCTTCAGCGCTTCAAGGGCGAGACCTGGGAGCTTTTCGGCGACGTCATGCACGCCGAGAGCACTTAAGCGCCTAAGCTTCGCGAGGATGTGACCCTCCTTCTCTCCTGGCGGAGCTTCGGAGGGCAAGCCCGTCCTCCGAAGCCTTGGCGAAGGAGGATGAAAGGCCGCCGGTTTCGGCGGCCTTTTCTTTTGCCACTTCCGCGATGCAACATTGAAAAGTTGTATATCGCCCCGCGAGTTTTTTCCTTTCCCGCGCACGTATTTCGGGCAACTCTCGCACTGCAAACCATAAAACACAGGAGGACGCGTTGAGGACCAATAGGCGTAAGTTTCTAGGCGGCGTTTCCACGGCTGCCGTGTTGTCGGCGTCGGGCGTATCGTTCGCGCAAGGCGCGAAGAAGTACTCGGATGGCGCCAGCGACACCGAGATCAAGATCGGCCACACCAATCCCTACAGCGGCCCGGCCTCGGCCTACGGCGTGATCGGCAAGACGATCCAGGCGTACTGGAAATACGTCAACGAGACGCAGGGCGGCGTGAACGGCCGCAAGATCAACTTCATCACCTACGACGACGGCTACAATCCCGCCAAGACGGTCGAACTCGTTCGTCAGCTCGTCGAGCAGGACAAGGTGCTGTGCACCTTCAATACGCTCGGCACGCCGACCAACACGGCGATCCACAAGTACATGAATCAGAAGAAGGTCCCCATGCTGTTCGTCGCCACCGGCGCGTCGAAGTGGGGCAAGCCCAAGGAGTTCCCGTGGACGATGGGCTTCCAGCCCGACTACCACACCGAGGCAGTCATCTATGCCAAGCACATCCTGGCCAACATCAAGGATCCCAAGATCGCCGTGCTCATGCAGAACGACGACTACGGCAAGGATTACTGGGAAGGCTTCAAGGAGGGCATGGGCAAGGAAGCCAACCGCATCGTCAAGCACGTCACCTACGAGGTGACCGACCCGACGGTCGACAGCCAGGTGATCCAGCTCAAGGACTCCGGCGCCAACGTCTTCTTCAACATCTCGACGCCCAAGTTCGCTGCCCAGGCGATGCGCAAGGCGGCGGACATCTCCTGGAAGCCGGCGCAGTATCTCAACAACGTGTCGAGCAGCGTCGCCTCGGTCATGAAACCGGCGGGTTTCGACAACGTGCAGGGCGTCCTGACGGCCGCCTACCTGATGGATCCCACCGACAAGCAATGGGACGGCAACGACGACATGAAGGCCTGGGTCGCCTGGATGAATAAGTACAACTCCGGCGCCAGCCTGTCGGACGCGTCCAACGTGTTCGCCTATTCGGTCGTCAGCCTGATGCACGAGACGCTGAAGAAGTGCGGTAACGACCTTACGCGCGAGAACCTCATGAGGCAGGCGGCCAACTTCCAGAAGTGGAAGTTGCCGATGGCCCTGCCGGGCATCACCGTCTCGACCAGCCCGACCGATTTCTATCCCATCCAGGCGGTGCAACTGCAGCGCTTCAAGGGCGAGAGCTGGGAGCTGTTCGGCGACGTCATGCACGCCGAGAGCACCTGAACTCCAGGCACACCGAAAACGAAAAGGCCGCCGCGAGGCGGCCTTTTCTTTTTCATCGATCAGCGATTCCTCTGCAGTGCTTGCCGGCACTCCGCGGTGTCCGTGCGCCCATCCTTGTTCACGTCGCAGCGCGCGAAGTTGCGGTCGGCCTGGGTCATGAACTCCTCGAGGGTCACGACGCCATCCTTGTTGGCGTCGAGGCGCTGGAAGTAGGCTGACTGGCGCTCGACCTGGCGGTCGGAAGGCAGCACGCTGTTGCCGACCGCGGGCGTGCGCGCGAACAACTCGGCCTCGGTGAGCTTGCCGTCCTTGTTGGTGTCGAGCTGCTTGAAGCGTGCCTCCTGGCCCGCCTTCCATTCGGCGCGGTCGACGACGCCGTCCTTGTTGGTGTCGTAGCGCATGATGCCGGCATTGCCGCGCGATGGCCGATCGGTGGTGGTGGGCGCGGGCGCCGGCGTGTCGCCGGGAGCGGCAAGGGCAGGGGCGGCCAGGAGCAGAGCGGCGGCGGGGATGACCAGGAGTTTCAGCATGGGAACATATCCTAAAAGTTGTATCAGGAGATGGTTACACACGCTCCATTTCCCTTACGGCGCCGTTTAAGCGCCGATATAGTCCGACCCACGACCGAATTTGGGCGGTGTTGTGGTTTTGTTCTCAAGGTATCCCCATGGCCTATGACTACGACTTGTTCGTGATTGGCGCCGGTTCGGGCGGTGTGCGCGCGTCGCGCATCGCCGCCGGCCATGGCGCGCGCGTCGGCATCTGCGAGGATTTCCGCGTCGGCGGCACCTGCGTGATCCGCGGCTGCGTCCCCAAAAAGCTCCTGGTCTACGGCTCCAAGTTCACGCACGAGTTCGAGGACGCCGCGGCCTATGGCTGGACCTTGGCACCGCCCACGCACTCCTGGGCGACGCTGCGCGACAACGTCGCCAAGGAGGTCGACCGCCTGAATGGCGTCTACATCCGCCTGCTCGAGAACGCCGGGGTGAAGCTGCACATGGGGCGCGGCCGGCTGATGGACCGCCACACCATTGCGATCGGTGAGGAGACGGTCACCGCGGAGAAGATCCTGATCGCCACGGGCGGCGCGCCGGTGGTGCCGGAGATTCGCGGCCGGGAATTCGCCATCACCTCCAACGAGGCCTTCCACCTGCCCGAGTTGCCCAAGCGCGTCACCATCGTCGGCGGCGGCTACATCGCGGTCGAGTTCGCCGGCATCTTCAACGGGCTCGGCGCGCACGTCGATCTCGTGCTGCGCCGCGATCGCGTGCTACGCGGCTTCGACGAGGAGTGCCGTACCGCCGTGCACGAGTCGCTGAAGGAAAGCGGCATCAAGATGCGCACCGAGATGCAGATCGAATGCATCGAGTCGAAGGACGGCAAGGCGCCGTTCACGGTGAACACCCAGCTCGGCGGCATGTTCGAGACCGACCTCGTGATGTACGCCACCGGCCGCGAACCCAACACCAGGGGCATTGGCCTCGAGAAGGCGGGCGTGCAGGTCGACAAGGCGGGTGCCATCGCGGTCGACGAGTGGTCCAAGACCACAGCCGACAATATCTGGGCGGTGGGCGACGTCACCGACCGCATCAACCTCACGCCGGTGGCGTTGATGGAGGGCCACTGCTTCGCCGACACGGAATTCGGAAAGAAGCCGCGCAAGGCCGACCATCGCGATGTGCCGTCGGCGGTATTCTGCCAGCCCGAGCTCGCCAACGTCGGCCTGACCGAGGAAGAGGCGAGGATGCGGCTCGGCGAGCTAAAGATCTTCACCTCGGCCTTCCGGCCGATGAAGTACACCGTGTCGGGTCGCCAGCAGCGAACCTTCATGAAGCTGATCGTCGAGGCCGCCACCGACAAGGTGGTGGGCGTGCACATGGTCGGCGACGATGCCGCCGAGCTGGTCCAGGGACTGGCGGTGGCCGTGAAGGCCGGCGCCACCAAGGCCCAGTTCGACGCCACCGTGGGCATCCATCCGACGGCCGGCGAGGAGTTCGTCACCATGCGAACGGCCCGTGTCGAGCCGGCCCCCAGCCGCAAGGCAGCCGAGTAGGGACCGCCCGGTCGCCCACTGGTCTTTTATCCACAGCGCGTATAGGTTCACCGGCCCCGGCGGCCATCGCGCCGGTGGTCTTAGGAGGAAAGAAAATGACCGCGATTCAGGGTCCGTCCAAGACGGCCGCGAAAACGCAGTCCCGTAGTACGAGTGCCGCCGACTGGACGCCGACGAGCTGGCGCGGCCGGCCGGCCCTGCAGATGCCGGTCTATGCGGATGCCGCCCTCCTGGCCGGCGCCGAGGCCCGGCTGCGCCGCTATCCGCCGCTGGTGTTCGCCGGCGAGGCGCGCAAGCTCAAGGCGGCGCTGGCCAAGGTGGCCGCGGGCGACGCCTTCCTGCTGCAGGGTGGCGACTGCGCCGAGAGCTTCGTCGATTTCAGCGCCAACAACATCCGCGACACGTTCCGCGTGCTGCTGCAGATGGCCGTCGTGCTGACCTACGGCGCCGGCGTGCCGGTGGTGAAGGTCGGCCGTATGGCCGGCCAGTTCGCCAAGCCGCGCTCGTCCGACGTCGAGAAGATCGGCGACGTCCAGCTGCCGTCCTACCGCGGCGACAACGTCAACGGCTTCGAGTTCACGCCCGAGGCGCGCCTGCCCGATCCCGAGCGCATGGTGCAGGCCTACAACCAGTCGGCCGCGACCCTCAACCTGCTGCGTGCCTTCGCCCAGGGCGGCTACGCCGACCTGCACGAGGTCAACCGCTGGAACCTCGACTTCGTGCGCAACTCGCCGGCCTCGGAGCGTTACCACGACCTCGCCGCGCGCCTCGACGAGACGCTGAACTTCATGGCCGCCTGCGGGCTCAACTCGACGACCACGCCGCAGATCGCCGAGACCGACTTCTTCACCTGCCACGAAGGGCTGCTGCTGCAGTACGAGGAGGCGCTGACCCGCGTCGATTCGACCTCGGGCGACTGGTACGACTGCTCGGCGCACCTGCTGTGGATCGGCGATCGCACGCGCCAGCCCGACGGCGCGCATGTCGAGTTCTTCCGCGGCGTGCGCAATCCGCTCGGCTTCAAGGCCGGCCCGTCGCTCTCGGTCGACGACTTCCTGCGCCTCAACGAGACGCTGAACCCGACCAACGAGCCCGGCCGCATCGTCATCATCTCCCGCATGGGCGCGGGCAAGGTGGGCGACAAGCTGCCGGCGCTGCTGCGTGCGGCGAAGAAAGAGGGTCGCTCGGTCGTGTGGTCGTGCGATCCCATGCACGGCAACACCGTGACGGCGACAAATGGCAAGAAGACCCGCCATTTCGACGCCATCCTGAGCGAGGTTAAGGACTTCTTCGCCGTGCACCGCGCCGAGGGGACGCATCCCGGCGGCGTGCATTTCGAGATGACCGGCCAGGAGGTCACCGAGTGCATCGGTGGCGCCACAGACATCACCGTCGACAATCTCAACGAACGTTACGAGACGCAATGCGACCCGCGACTCAACGCCAGCCAGGCGCTGGAGCTGGCCTTCCTGCTCGCCGAGCAGTTGAAGGCCGAGCGCCTGTCCGTCGCCCGGGCACGACCAGCCGTCTAACGACGGCTCGGTCGGGGCCAGGGGAGGGCCTATGACGACGCATCCATCAGACCGCGAGGTCGAGCAGTATACCGATCACTACTTCAATCGCACGAAGCAGGTGATCGGCCGCTTCGGCGATGCCCGCGTGACCTACGCCATCTTCATGCGCCGTCCCGTGGTGTTCGCGCCGCGGCTGGCCTTGCAGTGGCTGGAGGAGCTCGGTCGCTCGCGCAACACCTCGGTCGATCTCGACCTGCGCTATGCCGAGGGCAAATGGGTCGGCGCCGGCGAGCCGATGATGTACATCACCGGCTCGTTCTTCCATCTCGTCGATCTCGAGACGATCTTTCTGCAGAAGCTGGGGCCAGCCTGCGTCGCCGCCTATAACGCCTGGATCATGTGCGCCGACATGCCGAAATCGGCCTTCCTCGCCATGGATGCGCGTCACTGTGCGGGGCAGGAGATGGCCGAGATGATGGCCTATGCCGCCTCGGTCGGCTCGACACGCGCCAAGCGCAAGCATGGCGCGGTGGGCTTCATCGGCAATGCCACGCACGCCACGGCGCACTTCTTTGGTCGCGACCAGGGGCTCGGCACCATGCCGCACGCCCTGATCGGCTATGCCGGGTCGACCCTGCGCGCGGCCGAGATGTATCACGAGACCTATCCCGGCGAGCCGATGACCGTGCTGGTCGACTACTTCGCCCGTGAGATCTCGGACTCGCTGGAGGTCTGCCGGCGCTTTCCCGATCTCGCCGCCAAGGGGATGCTGTCGTTCCGGCTGGACACGACGGGCGGCCGCTATATCGAGGGCCTTGATCCTGCGTCCTCCTATGCGGTGCTGGAACGCTTCTCGCCCGAATCGATCCGCGGCTATCGCAGCGAAGAGGAACTGCGCTACCTCGTCGGCACCGGCGTGTCGGCGGCGGCGATCTTCCATCTGCGCGCCGAGCTCGATCGCGCCGGCTTCGACAAGGTCAAGATCGTAGCCTCGTCGGGCTTCGGTCCGGCCAAATGCCGCATCATGGCCCATGCCAAGGCGCCGATCGACGTCGTGGGCTCGGGCTCGTTCCTGCCGTCGAACTGGACCGAGACCTACGCCACGGCGGACATCGTCGAGTACGACGGCCAGAAGCGGGTCAAGATCGGCCGCGAGTTCCTGCACCGCAACCGGCCGAACGGCGCCGCCAAGCCGCTTTAGTGAGGATCGAGCCCGAGGAGGGTGCGATGACCGACAAGGTGAAACGGCGGTTGACCACCGTCCTCTGCGCCGACGTGTACGGCTATTCCCGTCTCATGGAAGCAGACGAGGCGGGAACGTTGGCGACGCTGCGCCGCCATCGCACGGCCATGTCGGGCCTGGTGGAACGCCATGACGGGCGCATCGTCAACACCTGGGGCGATGCCGTGATCGCCGAGTTCTCGAGCGTCGTCGAGGCCGTGCAGTGCGCGATCGAAATTCAGCAGGAGGTATCCAGCCATGAGCCGGACGCTCCTCAGGCGCAGCGCATGCAGTTCCGCATCGGCATCAATCTGGGCGACGTGATGGTGGAGGGCCCCGACATCTACGGCGACGGGGTCAACATTGCGGCGCGGCTACAGGAACTCGCCGAGCCCGGCGGCATCGTGGTCTCCGGTTCTGTCTACGACCAAGTCTACAACAAGCTGTCGGTCGGCTTCGATCATCTCGGCCAGCAGCAGATGAAGAACGTAGCTCCCGTGACCACCTATCGGGTGGCCATCGCCGGCGGCCCCGTTTCCCGGGCGGATGCAGCGCCACGGGCCGGCGCTTCGGGGGATCGCGACATGCATGAGCCGTCCACACGGATGGGCGGCGTCTCGCATTGGTTCTCGACCCTGCCGCGCGACGTCGTGACGTTGCTCGTCATTGCGGCATTCCTGGTCCTGATCAACGCATTCACCGGCCTGCACAGGATCTGGTTCCACTGGCCGGTCGCCGCTTTGTTGTTCATCGTCATCATGCGGATGCTGCGCCGGCGCGGACCTGCGCCGGACAGGAAGGAAGACCGTTGAAGGAGATCAGGAGGAAGACATGCTGAAGCTCTATTACGCCCCCGGCGCCTGTTCGACGGCGTCGCATCTCGCGCTCGAGGAAAGCGGCGCCAAGTTCGATTCGCAGGCGCTGGCCTTCGCCAAGAACGAGCAGAAGACGCCGGAGTATCTCAAGGTGAACCCGCGCGGCCGCGTGCCGGCGCTGGTGATCGACGAGGGCACGATCGTGGAGAACACCGCGATCCTCGACTTCATCGCGGCCAAGCATGCTCCGCAGATGATGCCCAAGGATCCGGTGCAGCGGGCGCGGGCGATCTCGCTGATGGCGTGGTTCTCGAACAACGTCCATCCGTCCTTCACCCACATCTCGCGGCCCGAGCGCTTCGCCACCGACACCAAGGTGTTCGACCACCTGAAGGAAGTCGGCCGCTCGAACTTCCACAACTGCCTCAAGGAGATCGACGGCATCATCGGCGACAAGCCGTGGATCCTGGGCGACCAGTTCAGCGTCGTCGATTGCTACGCCCTGGTGTTCTACGGCTGGGGCAAGCGCATCGGCCTGCCGGTCGAGGAACTCAAGAACTACACCGCCTGGAAGGACCGCATGCTGGCCCGTCCGGCGGTGCGTCGCGTGCTCGAGCGCGAGCAGAACGTCCTCGTGGCGGCATAGAGCCGGGCTGGCCGGTCTCTACCTGTTGATCCCGGTGATCGAGCCGCTGATCGCGCGCGGGTCGCGCTTGGGCCAGCGACCGGCCTCGACCTGGACGACGAAGTCGCCGACGAGGCGATTGAACTGGTCGGGGTCCTCGAGATTGATGGTGTGGCCGCAGTTCGGCATCACCGACAGCGCCGCCGAGGGGATTTCGCGCTTCATCAGGATGCTTGGCGCCAGGCACGGCCAGTCTTCGTCGCCGGTCAGGATCAGGGTCGGCACGGTGAGGGCACGCATCTGATCGACCAGATCGTATAACGAGGGCCGCTCGCCCTGCACGCCGATCTGAGTGTTGGCCGAGCCGAGCGCGGAGTGCTCGCCCAGTTCCTTCTTGAACTGGGCGAAGCCGCGCGGGTCCTTGTTCTCGAACTGCACGCGCGTCGGGCCGTAGGCGTATTTCTCCGCGAACTTGACCATGCCGTCGCTCAGCAGGGTTTTGGCGACGATCGCCGCTTCCCCCTTGAACTTGGCCGCTTCCTCCTTCTCCGCGCCGTAGCCGCAGCCCGCAACGGCCAGTGACTTGGCGCGCCCGGGGTGGCGAAAGCCGAAATGCAGCGTCGCGAAGCCGCCCATCGACAAGCCGACGATGTGGGCCTGCGGCAGCTTGAGGTGATCGAGGATCGCCAGGATGTCGTCGGCGGCGCGGGCCTGGCTGTAGCTCGAAGGGTTCTCCGGCACGTCCGAGGGCGGATAGCCGCGCGCGCTCCAGGTCACACAGTGATAGCGCTGGCCGAAATGGCGCATCTGGCCTTCCCACGAGCGGTGATCGGCGGCGAACTCGTGGACGAACACGATCGGCGCGCCGGAGCCGGTTTCTTCGTAGTAGAGCTTCACACCATCGTCGGTCGTGGCAAACGGCATCGTCTTCTCCCAGGTCATGTCGACTGTTGCTGGCTACCCCATATAGCTCCGCCGGCCCTCGTCGCGCAGGAAGATGCGCGACAGGTGCCGCTTGAGCGCAGGGTCGTGGTGATCGACGAACGCTGTTCGGCGGTGCGCGATCCTCGAATTGTTGAGGAATTCCATCTGGCCCGGCTCCAATACGAAGTCGACGTGGTTTTCCGGCTCGGAAAGGATGTCGTGCAGGGCGTTCAGCGCGTCCATGCCGGCCTGGTCGATTTCCCGGCCAACCAATCGATAGCCAATGGGCTGCAGGGCGCGATTGAACCGGGCGCGCAGCGCACCGGCATGATCGGAGAATATCGGGTTGCTGGTGCAGATCGGCATGCCTTCCGGATGTTCGCCCTGCCGGTTCCAGATGTAGGGCTCGTAGAGCCGCTGCAGGAGCCCGGCATCGCGCTCGCGCAGGACTTCGTGCGCGGTGTGCAGGCTGCCGGCGGAGGACACGCCGCCTGACAGGGCCGTCCGCATGACCAGCAGGCCGATATAGGGCGGCGGATGGTTGAAACCATAGTCGGTGTGCCAGCTCAGGTCTTCGTTGGTCAGGTCGGCGCGGACGCGAACGTCGGTCTTCTTGCCGGTGTCGTGGACGTCATAGAGCAACGTGCCCTTGAAAGCCTGGGCGACCGGACGCGCCAGTATCTGGCTGAGCAGCCAATAGACGGCGAGGAGCTCCTCCTTGCTGTACGCATCGACCGGCAATCGGTCGACGACGGCGAAGCCTATGCCCGACTCGAGCATATCCTTCAGGTGGGCCGCCAGGCGCCGACACGCCGTCATCTCGAATTCGTCCGGCGACAGAACGAGTGTCGGCACGGGGTGCTCGCGCAACGAGCGGACGATCAGGTCGATCTCTGCCAGGCAGTCGTCCGGAATGGGCAGCAGCCAATCGGTCTCCGACACGTCGCTCCGACGCCACGCAGTACGACGGGGCAGGGGATCTCGATGAACGGCGCTGAGCGGCCAGCGCCGACTCGCATCTATCATTGGATCGTCGTGTGCAATCGGAGCATTCATCATCGGTGCCCTCTGGCTGAATTCAAACTCGTGAGCGCTCGAACGAGAAGCAAATTGGGGCCGTGGTCGGTGCCTTGCAGTGTCCAGATCGTGTATACAATATACACGAAATCGTGCAAATCTCGCTGCGGAGGCCAATCCATGAAGAGCAAAAGAGCCAGCTGCGATGCGGGTGCGCCAGTCGACGAATGCGGCGGCATGGTTCTTGCCCGTCCCTCGTCATGCCATTGATCTCCCTGACCGATGTCGGCAAGAGCTTCCGCTCCAGAGAGGGGCGGTCGTGGTCGGCGGTCGCCGATTTCAACCTCACGCTCGAAGACGGCGAGTTCTACTGCCTGCTCGGCCCCTCCGGCTGCGGCAAGAGCACGATCCTGAGCTTGCTGGCGGGCTTCACCCAGCCGAGCGTCGGGCGGCTGGAACTCTCCGGCAAGCCGATCAAAGGCGCTTCTCGGGATCGCGGTGTCGTCTTTCAAGGTGACGACTCGCTCTACCCCTGGCTGACCGCCTTGGAGAATGTCGAATTCGGCCTGCGCCTGCGCGGTGTGGAGCGGAGAGAGCGACGCGACCGTGCGATGCAGTATCTCGAGCTGGTCGGCCTGCACGGCCAGGAAGGCAAGCACCCGCCCGAGCTGTCCGGCGGCATGAAGCAGCGCGTGCAGATCGCGCGCGCACTCGCCAACGAGCCGCGGATCCTGTTGATGGATGAGCCGTTCGGCGCCCTGGATGCGCAGACGCGCGGCGCCATGCAGGTCGAATTGCGCCGCATCTGGGAGCGCATGAAGGTGACGGTGGTCTTCATCACGCACGATATCGATGAAGCGATCGTCCTGGGGACGCGCGTCGGCGTGATGACGGCCGGCCCTGGCGGCACGCTGAAGAAGAACCTGCCGATCGGCATTCCCGGCGAACGCACCCGGGCCGACCCGCGGTACATCGCTCTTTACGAAGAGATCCATGCGCTGGTTCGTGAAGAGGTGTTGCGGGCAAGCGCACGGAGGGCCGCATGAGCGAGGCGACGCGCACACTGCACGCATCGGACGCCGCCGGCGCCGCGACGAGCTCAGATTCATCGATCTGGCAGGCGATGAAGAACGGGGTCCCGTACTTTCTTGGCTTCTTCAGCCTTTTCTTCATATGGCACGTCGTTGCCGTCTATGTCGTCGCCTCCGTGCTGTTCCCGCCGCCCTATGCCGTGCTCGTGCGCGCCGTCGAGCTCCTACAGGACGGTGTCCTGGTCGAGAACATCGGGGCAAGCCTGCAGCGCATCATCATCGGCTTCATCGCGGGATCGCTGATCGGCATTCCGATCGGGCTGATCATCGGCAGCTTTCCGCTGGCCCGGAAGATCCTGGAGCCATGGACCGAGTCGCTGCGCTTCATCCCGTCGGTGGCGATGATCACCATTGCGGTGATCTGGTTCGGCATCGGCGAGCCGTCGAAGATCTTCCTGATCATCTACACGACGGTGTTCATCGTGATCCTGAACACGGCGGCGGGCGTCGGCGCGATATCGGCCAACAAGATCCGGGCGGCGCAGGCGCTTGGGGCCAACTCGCGGCAGATCTTCTTCCTCGTCGCCCTTCCCGCGACCGTCCCCTACATCCTGACGGGGATGCGCATCGCGATGGCCAATTCGTTCACCACGATCGTCGCCGCCGAGCTGGTGGCCGCGAACGCCGGCCTGGGCGTCATGCTGTGGCAGGGGCGGATGTACATGCAGATCGGCGACATCTTCGTGGCACTCGTGTCGCTCTGCATCCTGGGTTTCACGGCCGACCGACTGTTCCGCTTTGGCGTCGCCCGCTTCGCCGGGCGCTATGACGTCACGCCCTAAGCGGCTGACGGGGCTCAATGACTCGAAGGTGTGTGGTTTCTTCTGTTTGGAGTGGGGGTATGAATGTTTGACATCGGACGGCGATCCGCCCTGAAGCTGGCGGCCGGGCTAGCGGTTATCCCATCGGTCGGGCGTGCGCAGCAGCCTGCCAAGATCACCATCGCGACGGGCGTGGATCCCTCGTTCTCGGCGTACTACGTCGCGAAGGAGTCCGGCATCTTCACCAAGAACGGGTTGGAGGTGCAGCTCAACACCGGGCCGAGCGGCTCGGCGATGGTGGCGCTGCTGATCCAGAACCAGGTCCAATCGGCATTCGGCGCGGAGCAGGCGGGCCTGCTCAATCACGCCCTCGACCCGAACGTCGTGGTGGCGGCCGAGGGCGCCATGCTGGCGCGCTGGTACGGCATCGTGGGCAAGGAGATCGCCAGCATGGACGCCCTCAAGGGCAAGCGCCTGGGGATTGCCCGCGGTTCGGGCAGCGAGGTGTTCTGGCTGGCTGCGGTCAACAAGCTGAAGCTCGACCCCAAGGACTACAAGATCGTGCAGGTCGAGGCGCCGGAGATGGTCGCGGCCCTCGAACGCGGCGACATCGATGCCTACAGCGCCTGGGAGCCCTGGCTGACGCGCGGCGCCGCAGCGGTGAAGGGCGCGCGCCTGGTCGTGGACAATGTCGGCATCATCGAAGGGCGCGTCTTCATCTATGTGAACAAGGATTGGGCGGTGAAGAACCGCGCTGCCGCAGTGTCGTTCATGCGCAGCATGGTCGAGGCAACGGATGTCATCAACACCAAGCGCGACCAGGCCGCCGCCGACGTCGCCAAGTTCCTGAAGCTCGATCTGCCGTTGACCAAGCTGCTGATGGATAAATTGACCTTCGACGTCCATCTCGACCAGCAGTCCGTCGGCAACTTCCAGATCGCCGAAGCCCAGTTGAAGAGCATCGGAAGGCTTCCCAAGCCGGTCTCCTGGAACACCCTGTTCTATCCCGATCTGCTGCGCGAGGTGGCGCCGAGCAAGGTGAACTACAAGTTGCCGGAGGCCTGATCGGCGGGATCTTTAGAGGTCGTCGAAGGTCGCCCCGGCGTCGCCGGGCACGGCATAGGCCGATTCGGCCAGCGCTTTTGCGATCACGCCGTGGGCGCGCTTCATGAGCTGTTCGGCGCGCCGCCGGGCGAGGTTCACCTCGCCGGCAAGAACGGCCTCGGCCACTTCGCTGTGGCCCTCGAGCGACATCGACAGCATCTCGTGGGTCTGCAGATGGGCAAGGTAGCGATAGCGCAACGCCTGCTTCTCGATGCCGGCGACGACGCGGATGAGCGTCTGGTTCTGCGAGGCGGCGTGAACGGCTCGGGTGAAGGCGACGTTGTGCTTGAAGAAGGTCGGCACATCCTTCGCCTTGAACGCCTTGTTCATCCCGGCAAGATGTGACTCGATCGTCTTGCGCGCCTTCTTGTCGAGATGACGGGCCGCCTCCGCTGCGGCCAGCCCTTCCAGGCCGACACGGCAGGCGTAGACCTCGTCGAGGTCGCGCCGACCCATCGGCGTGACGCTGACACCCTTGCGCGCGGCTCGGATCACGAGGCCGTCGGCTTCGAGCATCCGGAAGACTTCGCGGACCGGCGAGCGGCTCACCCCGAAGGCGGCGCCGACTTCCTCCTCGTGGATGCGGGAACCCGGCGCCAGTTCCAGGAAGACGATGCGGTCGGACAGGATCCGGGCGATCTCCGTGGCGATCACGGACGGCGGAACGAAGTCCGCCTGCGATAACAGCGGCGCGCGCGCCGTCATTCTAGCCGTGGACATAGCCACCGTCGGCGATGACGGTCTCGCCCGTCATGTAGGAGGCGGCGTCGGAGACGAGAAACATCGCCATCTTGGCAATTTCCTCCGCCGTGCCCCAGCGGCCGAGCGGAACGCGCGCCAGGCCTCGGTCACCGGACTGGCCTTCCTTCGCCGTCTGCTGGGTCATGCGCGTGAGAGAGCGCCCCGGTGCCAGGCAGACGACGCGAACGCCGTAGGGGCCCCATTCCACCGCGGCCGACTTGGTGAGCTGCGATATGGCGGCCTTGGCGGCGGCATAGACCGCCCGGTTCTCACCGCCCGAAAAGGCCGTCTGCGAACCGATCGACAGGATGACGCCACGCCGTCGCTCGACCATACCGCGGCCGATCAGCTGGATCAGGCGCAAGGCCCCGATGAAGTCGATGTCGATCGTGCGCCGGACTTCCTCGAGGCTGGTTTCCAGCAGCGGCTTCGCGACCAGCACGCCGGCATTGTTGACGAGAATGTCGACCGGCCCTGCGGCTTTGGCCAGGCCTTCCACGGACACGGGATCGGCCTGATCGAAGACGTGGGCCTCGGCACCGTACCGTGACGCGACAGCGGCAAGCGGCTGCTCTTCGATGTCGGCCAGCACCAACCGCGCGCCGGCGGCGTGAAAGAGGCCCGCCATGGCTGCGCCGAAGCCGTTGGCGGCGCCGGTCACCAGGATGCGCCGGTCCGTGAAATCCAGCTCGCGTGCCAGGCTCACGAAACCCCTCGCTCGATCACCCAGTTGCGCGTGGCGGCCGCGCCGTCTGCAATCGACGTCGCGGGGGAGAAGCCGAGATCGCGCCGGGCCGCATCGATGACGAGCGGGCCGAGGCCGAACGTGTTCCAGGCAAGGCCCTGTGGATCCAGCACGGCCTCTGCCGCCGGAACGACTTTCCGGACCTGTTCCACGATTTCCGGGAGGCTTTGCGCACGGCCCGGGCCGACATTGTAGACACGCTGCGGCAAGGTCGGTGTATCGAGGGCGCCGCGAACAGCGCCGGCAACGTCGTCGATGAAAACATGCTGGCGTGTACGACCGGTCGCCGGATGGATGCGGCTGACGCGGCCGGCCAAGCCGTCCTCGATGAGCGTGCGGATCATGCAGGATGTCGTCCGGCCGGCGCCGTAGCAGGAAGCGATGCGAAGCGCAACGGCGTCGACCCCGTGCTCGGCGTGATAGGCGTGGATCAGGGACTCGCCCGCGGCCTTGCTGGCGCCGTACACCGTGTCGGGACGAAGGGGCGAGTCTTCATCGACGGGCGTCAGGTCCGGCCGATTGCCATAGGCGACGATCGAGGAGAACCAGATGATTCGCCCGAGGCGATGGATGCGCGCCGCCTCGAGGAGGCCGGCCAGACCTGAAAGATTGATCTCGCAGACGCGACTCGGATTATCCCTGAGCAGCATCGGCCCCGAAATCCCGCCGGCGTGCACGACGCGACGGATGCCGAAGCGCACGATCGCTTCGTGCCACCGGCTCGGATCCGGCAGGTCGTGGGCAAAGAAAGGAACGGACAGTCGGTCGAGATCCAGGTCCGGTGGCCGCACTCGATCGGCCGCCACGACCGGAATGCCATCGGCCACGAGCTGCCGCAGCACGGCAGCGCCGATCATCCCGCCAACACCGGTGACGAGAACGGTTCCGTCGTTCATTCGGCGGCCTCGGCGAGACGCTCTTGCGGCAGCACGACGGTCGCGATCCGCCGCACTTCGAGCCTTTGCCCTGGTACGATCTGGAGGATCGTCAAGCCCGCCTGATCGATCGGCAGGGTGCCCACCGCTATCGACGGGTCGATGCGCAGCCACGCCCTGAGCGGCGCCGCCCGGCAGGCATCGATCTCCACCAGGTCGTCCATCTGCAGGCCTGCCGCCGAGGCGTCTCTCGGATTCAGGCGGCAGATGCGACGACGACTTACGGCGCCAGCCTCGTAGGAGTCGTCGACGAGGACAGCGGTCAGGGCAAATCGCGATTCACGCAGGCGGCGACGGAGGGCGTCGGTCGCGACCGGATCCACCGCGCCTTTGGCGTCGAGCGCCACGCCATAGAGATCGCGCGCCGCCGTCCGCGAGACGTATCCTTCCTCGACATCCTTCTGGACGCTGTCAGGCGCCCGCAGCAGCGGGTCGCCGTAGCCTCCGCCGCCGGCCGATCGGACGACGACGACGCTGCCGTTGCCTACCGGATGGCCGGCGATCTTGCCCGGTGTGTCGAACCCTTCGACGGCGCCATCCTTCTCGATCCAGGCGCCGACCTGGACACCCGACAGCCCGCCCATCACGCCGAAGGCGGGAACGACGGCGCCGTCGGACAGCAGCGAATAGCGCGAGTCCGGTGCCAGCACCCGCATCGAGCGCTGCATCGACAGCCCGCCGCGGGTGGTGCCGGCGCCGCCGGAGTCGGTGGCCAGGCGCGACGTCTCGACGACCAGCGGCATGCGCGTCTCGATGACCTCGCTCGACTGGACCGTGACGAGGTCACCCCAGTCGATCGTCGCCATCGCACTTGGACCATCGCTCTCGCGGAAGGCGCCGTTGCCGCCGGCCGACCATTCGTAGTGCACCCACTCGCGGCCGCTCCGGGCGTCGTAGCCGCCGATCAGATTGTGGAAAGAGGTGCGGCAGAGATCGCCGGCCACGAGATCGGGGACCACCTGTGACAGGGCGCCGACCATCGTCGCGATGACGCGTTTGCGGATCTCGCCATGGGAGCCGGCCGGCGCCGGGCGCTGGACGTTGACGATGGACCCCGGCGGGGCATTCACCTCGATCGGACGGAACGAACCCTGGTTGAGCGGCGCCGCCGGATCGAAGACCGACTTGACTGCAATGAAGACCGACGCGGCCGTCACCGCCGCCGTCGAGTTCACGGGGAAGGGCACTTGTGGCGAGGCGCCGGTGAAGTCGGCGGTCATGCGGTCGCCGGCAACGGTGAGCGCCAGCGGCAGCAGCAACGGCTCGAAGTTGCCGCCGATGTAGGTTTCCAGGTAGTCCTCGAAGCAATAGGTGCCGTCCGGCAAGGCGGCAATGCAGGTGCGCATGCGTGCTTCCGAGCGGTCGAGATCGAGGCGCACGGCCTCGAGCAACGTGTCGACGCCGTAGCGCGCGCAGATCTCGTGGATGCGCCGTTCGGCGACCCGGCAGGAGGCAAGGCTCGCCTGCAGATCGCCCAGCCGTTCCTCCGGCACCCGCATGTTGGAAAGGAGGATGTCGAGCGCTCCCTGATTGAAGCGGCCAGCTTCCTGGATCTTGATGGGCGGGATGCGCACGCCCTCCTGATAGATTTCGGTCGCCTTGCCCGACATGCTGCCGGGAACCATGCCGCCGACATCGGCCCAGTGGGCGCGTACCGCCGGAAAGAAGATCAGCCGGCCATCCTGGAAGACCGGGAAGATGACCGTCACGTCGTTGAGGTGCGTGCCGCCCGTGTAGGGATCGTTCGAGAGGATGACGTCGCCGGGCGCGAGATCGTGGCCGAACTTGTCCATGGCCGAGCGCACCGACCAGGGCAGGGGGACGACGTGGGAACCGATATCCTCCGATTGCGCCACCACCTGGCTGTCGGGTGCGAAGAGACCGCAGGAGAAATCCTTGGCATCGTAGATCGCCACCGAGCTCGCCGTGCGGCACACCGTAGCGCGCATCTCGCGGACGATGGAGATCAGCCCCTGGGTCAGGACTTCCAGCGTTATCGGATCGATGGTCATTGGACGCTCCCGTCGTGACGGCGCAGAACGAGGCAGCCGATCCGGTCGAGTGCGACAGACCAGCCCGGCGGCACGATGGTCGAAGAGCCGGCTTCCTCGATGATGGCGGGGCCCGTCACGGTCTCTCCTGGCGGCATGCGGTCGCGATCGACAACGGGCACGGCGTGGGGCTGGTCGTCGAAGATGGTCGTCCGCGTGCTCGCGACAGCCGCTTCCATCGTGCGTCCCGCCGCCTCCACCGCCGGCAGGGCCGGCTTGTCGGACAGTCCCCAGGCAGCGATGCGGTAGCTGACGATCTCGACGGGAGCCGTCGTCGTGCCGCCGTAGCGGATCTCGTAGATCCTTTCGAAGTCGCGCACGATCTTCGTCGTGTCGGCGACATCCATGTCGACCGGGACCGACAGCTCGAAGGATTGTCCGGCGTACCGCATATCGAGGGTGGCGGCGAAGCGCCGGCGGGCCGGCGCGAAGCCTGCAGCCTCCAACTCGCGCTCGCCAGCCTCGAGCAGGCCTGAAAGCATGGCCCGGACGTCGGCGGCCGAAAGCGCATTGACCGTTGCGACCTTGGTGCGGACCAGGTCGCGGCGGACGTCGGCCACCAGCAAACCAAAGGCCGAGAAATTTCCCGGCATCGGCGGGACGACGACGGTGCGCATGCCCAGCTCGTCGGCGATCGCTGCGGCCTGCAGCGGTCCTGCGCCGCCATAGGACAGGAGGGCGAAGTCGCGCGGATCGATGCCACGCAGCACCGATACTTCCTTGATCGCTGCCGCCATCGACACCACGGCGATACGCAGGATGCCCTCGGCCATCCGTTCCGCCGACAGCCCGACTTCGCTGCCGAGGCGCTCAACGGCCGCCGTCGCGGCGGCGCGGTCCAGACGGATCTCCCCGCCGAGAAGCTGTTGCGTGCCGAGACGGCCCAGCACCACATTGGCGTCGGTCACCGTCGGCTCGACGCCACCGCGGCCGAAGCAGGCCGGCCCCGGAAATGCCCCCGCCGAGCGCGGACCGACCGTCAGGAAGCCCGAGGTCACCGCCGCGATGCTGCCGCCGCCGGCGCCGACCGTGTTGATGTCGATCTGCCGGATCTTGACGGGAAAGGCGCCGACCCGTCCGTCCGTCGTCATGGTGAATTCGCCGCCGCGCACCAGGCACACATCGGTCGAGGTTCCGCCCATGTCGCAGGTGATCACGTCGGGGAAATCGGCGGCGTGGCCGACATGGCTGGCGGCGATGACACCGGCTGCCGGCCCCGAGAGCATCGACAGCACCGGCATCGATTCGACCCGGGTGGCCGGCAGGGTGCCGCCGTTCGAGGTCATGATCGAGAGCGGCGCGGAGATCGAGGACGAGGTGAGGCGGGTCTGCAGTTCCCTTAGGTACCGCCGCATGCGAGGTGCGACGAAGGCATTGAGAGCCGTCGTCGAAAAGCGCTCGTACTCGCGGTATTCCGGCAGGACCTCTGACGAGGTCGTGACGACGGCGTCGGGCAGCAGGCGGCCGAGAATCTCCGCGGCGCGGCGTTCGTGCTCGGCGTTGGCATAGGAATGAAGGAAGCAGACGGCGACCGCCTCGACCTTCTCTTCGGCGAGCCGGCGCCCGATTGCAGCCACCGCCTCTTCGTCGAGCGGCGCAGACACGGCGCCGTCGGGTCGCAGGCGTTCGCGTACTTCGTAGCAGCGCGATCGCGGCACCAGCGGCCGATTGGGCCGCGCCTTGATATTGTACATGGCCATGCGATTGCCGCGGCCGACCACGAGCACATCGCGATGGCCCTCGGTCGCCAGCACGGCGAGCCGCGCCCCATCCCCTTCGAGCGCCGTGTTTGTCGCCACGGTGGTGCCGTGCACGATGCGGTCCAGGTCCCCCGGCTCCAGCGACAGGCGGCCGATGCCGACCAGGATTCCCTCCGACTGGTCGCCGGGCGTGGACGGGGTCTTGAGCACCTGCAGTCGTCCGCTCGCGCGGTCCAGGAAAACGAGGTCGGTGAAAGTCCCCCCGACGTCAACACCCAACCAGCTCATCCGTCCGATTCTCCTGCCTGCGGTTTCCCATCAACGCCCGACGAAGCGTGGCGGCCGCTTTGCAGCGAAGGCCGCTGCGCCTTCCTTGTAGTCCGTGCTGTCCATGGCGCGACCGATGAAGGCGTCGATCTCCCCGGCGCGGGCGTCGGCGGCGCCGGTCGCCAGCGCGTCGAGCACGAGCTTGGCGCCGCGGATCGACAGCGGCGCGTTTTTCGCCAGATCGGCTGCGAAGGCATGCGCCGCCGCGAGGGCGCTGCCTTGTTCGGCGGCCATGTCGAGAAGGCCCATTCGTCGGCAATCGGCAAGCTCGAAGGCATGTCCCGAGTAGAGCACACGCTTGGCGTTGGCGAGGCCGACCTGCCGCAGCAGCAGCGAGCAGTCGAGCGGCCCGTAGACGATGCCCAGACGGGCGGCGGGTATGCCCATCCGGGTGCTGCCGTCCCCGATCCGGAAGTCGCACGCCAGGGCGAGGCCGCAGCCTCCGCCCATGGCATAGCCCGACACGGCGGCGATGGTCGGCAGCTCACAGTCCCGGACGGCACGGGTCGCGCTGTCGGCGACGGCCTCGTAGGCCTCGCCCATCTTGGAATCGGCGCGCACGGTCGCGAACTCGGAGATATCGGCGCCGGCGCAGAAATTGCCGCCGGCGCCGGTCAGGACGACGGCGCGGATGCTGTCCTGGCGTCCAAGGCCGGTGAAGATCTCAGCCAGCCGCCGCCACATGGCGAGCGACACGGCGTTGCGCTTGGCCGGGCGGTTGAGCGTGACGGTGACGACGCCGTCGGTCGTCGTGACGACGATTTCCTCGGCAGGATCGGACACGAAATTCCCCATGACAATCTTGTGTACTGTATACAAGATGTCGCGGCGCAAAGGGAATGAAAGTTGCTTGGAACGTCATGGGTTCTTTGCGAAGGGCGGAGGGGACGATGACATTGAAACAGTGTGTGAAGGCGGGCCTGGGCGGCTTGCTCCTGGCGGCCACGGCGCTGCAGCCCGGCCAGGCCCAGGTGCCCGGCGTCACCGCCGACACGATCAAGATCGGGTCGTTCGGCGCGCTGACGGGTCCGGGCTATCTCTACGGCAAGCTGCCGATGAACGGCATCGAAGTCGTTTTCGATCAGGTCAATGCGGCCGGGGGAATCAACGGCCGCAAGCTCGAGCTGGTGCGCGAGGACGATCGCTGCGACCCGGCGGCGGCCATCGGCGCGGTCAAGAAGCTGATCCACGAGGACAAGGTCTTCGCCATCATCGGCGGCGGCTGCAGCAATGCGACCGTCGCGGCCCGCGAGACCCTGGCCGAGGCGAAGATGCCGGTGATCATCATGGCGTCGGTCCATGACGGCATCACGACGCCGGTCGCGCCGACGATCTTCAGCACGGCGCTTACCTCGTCGCTCGAGAGCGCGGCCATGCTCCAGTTCGCCCTCGACCAGGGCGCCAAGCGCATTGCCGTCATCTCCATGCGCGATGCCTGGGGGCGGTCGCGCTACACGCCTTTGATGGAGGCGTTCCAGAAGAAGGGCATGAAGCCCGTCCTCGACGAGGAGATGGCGCCCGACGCCAACGACGCGACCGCCCAGGTGCTGCGCCTGAAGGGGGCCAACGCCGACGCCGTCCTGGTCGTCCTCTATCCCAAGCCCGCGGCGATCTTCATGCGCGACGCCCAGAAGCTCGGTTTCAAGCCGCTCGCGGTCGGCCAGAGCGGCATCGCCGATCCCGCCGCCTTCGAGGACCAGGTCGGCTCGCCGGGCGCCACGGCCCAGTTCCGGACCATCTCGATGGTGCGCTACACGCCCGAGGATCCGGCCGTCGAGAAGTGGCGCAAGGCGATCGAGACGAAGTTCCCCGGCGACCGGCTGTCGGTGTTCAATCTCTTCGGCATCGGCAGCGCCCAGGTGATGGTGGAAGCCCTCAAGCGCGCCGGGCCCGATCTCACCCAGGAGAAGCTGGTGGCTGCGTTGAACGGCCTGAAGGACTTCCAGACGGATGTCTATCCCGGCGGGATCACTTGCGTAGAAACCGACCATCGTTGCAACAAGAGCCCGGCCTGGATCGCCAAGGAGCCCGGCAAGCCTGTGCGCGTTCTGGGCGTCACCAAGGTCGAGTAGGCCTCTTGGAACTACTGGTCTATCTGCTGCTGAGCGGACTGACGACGGGCGCGCTCTACGCCCTGATCGCGCTCGGCATCGTCGTGGTGAACAAGGCGACCGCCGTGATCAACTTCGCCCACGGCGAGCTGTTCATGTTCTCGGGCTTCGTCGCCTGGATGCTGCACGTGCAGATAGGGGTGCCCTATCTGCCGTCGCTCCTGGCGGCGGTCGCTGCCGGCTTCCTGCTGGGCGCGGCGACCGACCTGATCGCCTTCCGGCCACTCAAGAACGCGAACATCATCAGCCTCGTCCTCGCCACGATCGGCATTGCGTTCATGCTGCGCGGCACGGCCCGTGTCATCTGGGGAGGCAAGGGCGACTATCTGCCGTTTCCGCCCATCACCTCCCCGGAGCCGATCATGATCGGCGGCATCATGGTGATCCCGCAACAGCTTGCGGTGCTCGCCGGAGCGATCGTCATCATGGTGGCCTTCGCGGCGTTCTTTCGCCTGACGCGCGCCGGAAAGATGATGCAGGCCACCGCCGACAACGCGAAGGCGGCGACCCTCACCGGCATCCGCGTCGATCGCATCTACATGCTGTCCTTCGGGACGGGCGCGGCCATCGCCGGCGCCGCGGCGGCGCTGATGGCGCCGCTCACGCTGCTCTATCCCGACATGGGCTTCTCCTTCTTCATCAAGGGTTTCGCGGCAGCGGTGCTGGGCGGCCTGACCAGCCTGCCGGGTGCGGTGCTGGGCGGCATCACCATCGGCGTCATCGAAGCGCTGGCCGGCGGCTACCTCCATTCGAGCTTCATCGAGGTCTCGGCATTCATCGTCATCATGTTCGTGCTGGTGGTGCGCCCGACCGGGTTGCTCGGCTTCACCCGCTTCCGCCGGGTCTGACATGGCGATCTTCGGCAGACGCAATGTGCTTTGGGCGATGCTCCTGTTCGCCGCCGTGGCGCCGACGTTCCTCAACGCCTACTACCTGTTCGTCGCCAACACGATCCTGATCTACGTCCTGCTGGCGATCGGGCTCAACGTCCTGGTCGGCTATGCGGGCCAGCTCGCTTTCGCCAATGCCGCTATGTTCGGCATCGGCGCCTACGGGACCGGCCTGCTCCAGGTCCATTTCGGCTGGCCGTTCTGGCTGGCGTTCCCGCTCGGCGCGCTGATCGCCACCGCCGTCGGCCTCGCCATATCGCTGCCGGCGCTGCGGTTGAGCGGGCTCTATCTCGCGCTTTCCACCCTGGCCTTCGCCCAGTTCACGCAATGGGTGTTCCTGAACTGGGAGCCGGTGACGTTCGGCGCAGGCGGCTTCAAGACGCCGTCCATCTCGTTCGCCCCGCTGCCTGTCTCGAAGACGCAGGGGCTCTATTACCTGAGCCTGATCCTGGTGATGGTGCTCTTCGTGCTGGCGCAGAACCTCGTGCGCTCGCGCATCGGCCGGGCGTTCGTCGCGGTGCGCGACGGCGAGGTCGCCGCCGAGTCCCTCGGCGTCGACCTGCTGCGCTACAAGGCGCTCGCTTTCGGCATCAGCGGCTTCTATGCCGGGATCGCCGGCGGCCTCTATTCGGCGATGCTCAACTTCGTGTCGCCCGAAGGCTTCGACCTGTTCCAGATGGTGATCCACAAGGCGATGATCATCGTCGGCGGCCTCGGCTCGATCGTCGGCTCGGTCCTGGGCGCGGGGACGCTGGTCTTCGTTCTCGAGGCGCTGCGCAAGGTCAAGGGCATCCAGGAGATCGCCTTCGGCGCGATCCTGGTCGGCTTCATCCTGTTCATGCCGGGCGGCATCATCGGCTTTCTCAAGGAGAAGGTGCGCGGCTGGGAAGAGCCGTTGCATCGTGCCCGTGCGAGCCGGCGTCCACCGGCCGCCGCGACCTCGGAGAGCAGCGAGGTGCGGCCGTGACTGAGGCGCTGCTTTCCGTCCGCGGCGTGTCCGTCAGCTTCGGCGGCGTGAAGGTGCTCGACGGCATCGACCTCGACGTCAAGCCCGGCGAGATCAGGGGCCTGATCGGACCCAACGGGGCGGGCAAGACGACGATGCTCAACGTCATCTGCGGCATTCACCCGCCGCATCAGGGCGACGTCCTGCTCGACGGCGTGTCCATCGTCGGGCGCAAGCCAAGCGCGATCGCGCGGCTCGGCCTCGGCCGCACCTTCCAGACGTCACAGCTGTTTCGCGGCATGACGGTGCTGGAGAACCTGATGACGGGGCTGCACCACCGCACCACTGCCGGCTTCATCGCCGCCAGCCTCAACCTGCGCCGCTACAGGGAAGAGGAAGAGGCTGCCGAGGAAGCGGCCCGCGAGGCCCTCGAATTCATCGGCATGTCCGCGTTCGCCGACCGGCCGGGCTCGGCTCTCTCGTTCGGGCAGCAACGCGTCATCGAGATCGCCCGGACCCTGATCGGCGATCCGAAGGTCGTGCTGCTCGACGAGCCGGCGGTCGGCCTCAGCCTCAATCGCCTGGCCGAGTTCGACACCCTGCTGCGTCGGATCCGCGACGAAAAGGGCGTCACGCTCATCCTCATCGAGCATGTCATCCGCCTCGTCATGGATGTCTGCGACCAGGTGACGGTGCTGAGCTCCGGCCGGCGCATCGCCGAGGGCACGCCCGACACGGTGCGCAACGACGCCGGGGTCATCGAAGCCTATCTCGGGAAGGAACTCCGTGCTCGCCATTCAGCACCTTAGGGTCTCGTACGGGATCACGCAGGTCCTGCGCGACGTCACGTTCGAGGTGCCGGCCGGAAAGATCGTCGCCCTGCTCGGCGGCAACGGCTCGGGCAAGACGACCATGCTGAACACGCTGTCCGGCGTGGTGCGCTGCGGCGGCGGCTCCGTCCTGTTCGAAGGCAAGGAATGCGCGGGCCTGCCGGCCGACAGCATGGTCCGCCGCGGCATTGTCCAGGTGCCGCAGGGTCGCGAGGTCTGGCCCAGCATGTCCGTGCAAGACAATCTGGAGCTGGGCGCGGCCACCCGGCGTGACTGGGCCGGTATCCGCGCCGACCTGTCCGATGTCTACGCGATGTTTCCCAAGCTGGCGGCGGTGCGCAAGCGCCGCGCCGGCAGCCTGAGCGGCGGCGAGCAGCAGATGGTGGCCATCGGTCGCGCCCTGATGGCACGGCCGCGCTGCCTCCTGATGGACGAGCCATCGGCAGGACTGGCCCCGACCATCGTCGGCGACATGGTGGACACGATCCTGGCGCTCAACCGGCGCGGCCTCACGATCCTCCTGGTCGAGCAGAACATCGGCGTCGCCGCCGCGGTCGCCGAGAGCGCGCACATCCTGCAGGGCGGCGAGATCACCTTCTCGGGTCCAGCCGCGGGTCTTGTCGACAATGCCGAAGTCTTGAGGTCGTATCTCGGCCGCTAACGGCGCGTCACCATTGCGGTTGCGAGGCATTCGCAATCTATATAGACCTGTCGGACCACACCAGCAGGGACGATGGGGCGGCAGGACGTATCCACGCTGATCGCGAGCTTTCGCGACAACTACCGGGATCTGCTGCGTTTCCTGACGCGGCGGACCGGTGATGCCGAGCGCGCTGCCGACCTGGCGCAGGACACCTACGTCAAGCTGGCCGCGCTCGGCCCGGTCGGCGGCGAGATCCGCAACCCGCGCGCCTATGTCTACCGGGTCGCCGGCAACCTCGCGATCGACACCCTGCGGCGCGACCGCCGGATCGCCAACGACTTCACCCACCTCGAAGCGGCCGATGCGGTGGCCGACCCCACGCCGTCGCAGGAGACGCATGCCATTGCCCGGCAGCGGCTGGGTCGCCTGGAAGCGGCGCTGGACGAACTGCAGCCGCGGCCGCGCCTGGCGCTGCTGCTCAACCGGGTGGAGGGCCGCACTTTCGCCGAGATCGCGCGCCGGCTCGGCGTCTCGGAAAGCATGGTGGCGAAGTACCTCGCCCAGGCCCTGCAGCATTGCCGCGATCGCCTGGATCGCGGCGATAACGAATAGTTATCGTCGGCGCTGCAAGGCCGGTGCTGCAGAATCGTCTTTGTGACGAGGCCATCCATCGCTCAGGTTGTTGCATGTCGGAAGAGAAGCAGGGGCCGCTGATGGCCGGAGACGGCACCGGCCGGCGGCTAAGCGACGAGGCGATCGACTGGCTGGTCCGCCTGGGCTCGGGGCACGCGACCGCGACGGATCGCCTGGCGTTCCAGCGTTGGCGCCAGAACTCGGCGGCGCACGAGGCGGCGGCGATCGAGGCCGAGGCGCTGTGGCATGCCGTCGGCGAAACCCGCCAGGCCGATGAGCTTCGCCGGCAGGGCGCGCCGCTGCCCGCCGCGGCCATGCGCCGCCATCCGGTCGGCCGGCGCGTGCTGTTCGCCGGCGCTGCGGCGGCCTCCGTCGCCGCCGTGGCTGTCACCCTGCCGGCGCTCGGGCCGCTGTCCGGCCTCTATGCCGACCACGCGACGGCTGTCGGCGATCGCAAGCGGGTAGCGCTGGCCGACGGCTCGGTCGTCGTCCTGAACACCGCGACGGCCGTCTCGGTCGACTATTCCGCCAAGGAGCGGCGCGTCGTGCTGCATGACGGCGAGGCGCTGTTCGAGGTCGCCAAGGATGCCGACCGTCCGTTCATCGTCGTTGCCGGCGACGTCGAGGTGAAGGCGATTGGCACGGCCTTCGTGGTGCGCCTCAAGCGTGTCTTCGAAAAAAACGTCACGGTGAGCGAGGGAACGGTCGAGGTGAAGATGGGCGCCACCACCGGGAAGAGTTGGCCGCCGATCAGGGTCGTGGCCGGCCAGCAGCTCGATGTCAGCGGGGGCGACGGCTTCAGGCTTCGCGCGGTCGACACCGACGCCGCGACCGCCTGGCAGCGCGGCAAGCTCATCTTCAACCGCCGCCCGCTGGAAAGCGTCGTCGCCGAGCTGCAGCGCTATCGCGCCGGGCGGATCGTGATCCTGGGCGACCGGCTCAAGACGCTGGAAGTCACCGGCGTGTTCGACCTCGACGATACCGATCGTATCCTCCGCACCATCGAGGAGACGACCAAGGCGCGCGTCACGCAGATGCCGCTGCTCACCGTCATTCGTTGATCACAGTTTTTCGCTCCCCTTGCTGCAAGTCCGCCGTCGCCGATTCGTCTCAGGATCGAGCAAGACGAAGAGGGCGAGATGGTGCGTCGGGGAGCTTGGGTGGCGCTGGCATCGGTGATGATGGTGGGCTTCGGCCCGGCAGCGATGGGTCAATCGCCGACGACGGAGCAGAGCCAGGCGCCACGCACCGTGCACTTCGACATCCTGCCGCAGGATCTCGACACGGCCATGACGCGGCTGGCCGACCAGGCCGGCATCCGTCTGCTGGGCGCGTCGGGCGACCTTGCCGGCAAGCGCACCGCAGGCCTCTCCGGCAACTACACCATCGCCCAGGCCCTGAACGCCCTGCTTACCGGATCGGGCGTCAGCTGGCGGTTCAGCGAGGCCAACACCGTCGTCCTCGAACGCCCGGCGCCAGGCAGCGGCGCCTCCGGCGCGGTCCAGCTCGATCCGGTGCGCGTGCAGGCCGGCGTGCCGGCGCAGGCGATGATCGACAACCTGCCGCCGCCCTATGCCGGCGGGCAGGTGGCGAAGGGTGCGCAGGTCGGCTTCCTGGGCGAGCGCGACTTCATGGATACGCCGTTCAACCAGTCGGCCTACACCTCGACGCTGATCCAGAACCAGCAGGCGCGCAGCATCGCCGACGTCGCCGCCAACGATCCCTCGGTGCGCAACGCCTGGCCGGCCGTCGGCTACTCCACGGCGCTGATGATCCGCGGCTTCTCCTTCAACAGCAACGACATGTCGTTCGGCGGCCTCTACGGCATCGCGCCGACCTTGCTGGTCGCCCCCGACTACTTGGAGCGCGTAGAAATCCTCAAGGGGCCGAGCGCCATGGTGAACGGCATGCCGCCCTTCGGCAGCGTCGGCGGCGCCGTCAATCTCGTGCCCAAGCGGGCGCAGGGCGAACTGAACCGCGCGACGGCGAGCTTCGCCACGGCCGGCCAGGTCGGCGGCACGACCGACATCTCCCGCCGGTTCGGCGACGGCGACGCCTGGGGCGTGCGCTTCAACGGCATCTATCGCAACGGCAGCACGCAGGTCGATCGCCAGACCCAGGCCGTCGGCGCCGCGGTGTTCGGTCTCGACTATCGCGGCGACCGTTTTCGCGCCGCCGTCGACTACGGCTACCAGACGCAGACCACGAACTCGCCCTTGCGCGCCACCTATGTGAACGCGGGCTTGCCGGTGCCGCTGGCGCCGGGCGGCTCGGCCAACTGGTTCCAGCCCTGGACCTTCCAGCAGAACACCGATTTGTTTGGCACGGCGCGCGTCGAATACGACGTCACGCCCGATTGGACGGCGTACGCTGCCTTTGGCGGGCGGCGCTCGCTGTTCAACGCCCTCACGGGCTTCGCCACGGTGACCAGCGCCAACGGAAACCTGACCGAGAACCCGCTCAACTTTCCCGGCTGGTCGCAGGCCAACACCGAGGAAGTCGGCGTGCGCGGCCGCGCCGATACCGGGCCGGTCCACCATGCGCTCTCGCTCAACGCCACTCGCGTGATGCTGGAGGGTGGCCAGCTGTTCCCGGTAGTGGCGACCATCTCGTCGAACCTCTACCAGCCGACCTTCATCGCCAAGCCGAACGTCGCGGCGCTCAATCCGCCCAAGACCAACTCCATCGAGCTGTCGACCTTCGGCATAGCCGACATCATCTCGGTGTTCGACGAGCGCATCCAGTTCATCGTCGGCGGCCGCCTGCAGCGCGTCCAGGTCGGCAACTACAGCCCGACTACCGGCGTGGCGACCTCGTACTACGACCAGAGCGCGTTCTCGCCGGCCGTCGGCTTCATCGCCAAGCCTCTCAGCAACCTGTCAGTGTACGGCAATTTCATCCAGGGCCTGCAGCAGGGGCCGACCGCTCCCGTGGGCACGCTCAACTCCGGCACGGTCTTCGCGCCGCAGAAGACGCAGCAGCTCGAGATCGGCGCCAAGCTCGATCTCGGCGATTTCGCCACGACGCTCAGCCTGTTCCAGATCGACCGGCCCTTCGGCGTCACCAACCCGTCGACGTTGATCTTCGGCGTCGGCGGCACGCAGCGCAATCAGGGCCTGGAATGGATGATGTTCGGCGAGCCGTTCCAGGGCTTTCGCCCGCTCGGCGGCGTCACGCTGCTCAATGCCCGGCAGCTCGACACCGGCTCCACCCTGACCAACGGCCTGAAGGCGACCGGCGTGCCCGACGTCCAGCTCAACCTCGGCGCCGAATGGGACGCCTCGTTCCTGCGCGGCCTCACCTTCTCGGGGCGGCTGATCTACACCAGCCTGCAGTATCTCGACGCCGCCAACACCCAGAGCATCCCGTCGTGGACACGCTTCGATGCCGGCGTGCGCTACGTCTTCGAGCGCAAGGACGGCAAGCCGATTGCGCTGCGCTTCAATGTCGAGAACCTGTTCAACCTGAACTACTGGGCGTCGGCCAACTCGGAGCTCGGTCTCGCCATGGGCGCCCCGCGCACCTTCCTGCTGTCGCTTTCCGCCCACTTCTGATGGGCGTGCGCTCGCTTCGGCGCTGGGCGGCGATCCACAAGTGGACCAGCCTCGTCTGCGCGGTCTTCCTGCTGCTGTTCTGCCTGACCGGCCTGCCGCTGATCTTCAAGCACGAGCTGCGCGAGCTTTTGAGCGAGGACCCGCCTTACGCCGTGCTGCCCGCTGACACGCCGCGGGCCAACCTCGACGCCGTCGTCGCCGCCGCCCGCAAGCGTCATCCCGACCATGTGCCGATGTTCGTCTTCGTCGACGACGACGAGCCCAAGGTCACGGTCGGCATGCTGCCCTCGCCGACGGCGCCGCCGGCCCAGACCCGGCAGCTCAAGTTCGACGCGCGCACCGGCGAGCTCCTGAAGGAAACCGAGCCTGCCGCGGCCAGCGGTCCCGATTTCCTCGACGTCATGCTGCGGCTGCATCGCGACCTGTTCGCCGGGCTGGCGGGCGAGCTGTTCCTCGGCGCCATGGGACTGGTGTTCGCCGCGTCCGTCGTCTCCGGCGTCGTGCTCTATGCGCCCTTCATGCGGCGCCTCGAGTTCGGCACGGTGCGATGGCGGCGGGGCAGGCGGCTGCGCTGGCTCGACCTGCACAACCTCATGGGCATCGTGACCACCGCCTGGGTGCTGGTGGTCGCCGTCACCGGCGTGCTGAACGAGCTCTCGCGGCCCTTGTTCCAGCTCTATCAGCTGACCGACGTGCAGGCCATGCTGGCGCCCTACCGTGGCCGGGCCGTGCCGGCGCTCGACCGGCTGTCGTCGATCGAGGCGGCGTACGTGCTGGTGCAGCGCGAGCTGCCGGGGCGGACCCCGACCAGCGTCGTGTTCCCGACCAACCGCGTCGGCAGCCCGCATCACTTCCTGGTCTGGACCAAGGGCAGCTCGCCCCTGACCGGCCGGCTGTTCACGCCGGTGCTGGTCGACGCCGAGCGCGGCGAGCTCTCGATGGTGGTCGACCTGCCCTGGCACCTGCGCGCCATCCAGGTGTCGCGGCCCTTGCATTTCGGCGATTACGGCGGCTTGCCGCTCAAGTTCATCTGGGCCGTGCTCGACCTCGTCACCATCGTCGTCCTGGCGAGTGGCCTTTATCTCTGGCTGTCGCGTCGCCGCGCGCCGATCGACGTAGAGCTCGCCGAGCTTGAAGGCGTTGCCGATGAGGCCTAGCGCGGTCTGGCGCTGGCCGCTGCTGCTGGCGGCGGCGACATTGCTCGGCCTGGGGGCGGCGCTGCTGGGCGAGGGTGGGGTGTGGTGGGGCCTGTCGTGGACGGCACTCGTCTTGCCGCTCGCCGTGATGGCCTTCTGTATGCTGCGCCGCTAAAGCCTCAGCCGACGACGAAGCTCTGGTACATGAAGCGCAGATCCTGGGTCTCCTGCGGCGTGATCTCGCCGTCGAGCACACGGGCCTCCCAGGTCCGGAGCTTGCGCTTGATCTCGAGCGGCGTGCGCGGGCTCAGCAGCACCATGAAGAACTGCTCGTGCGGCGACAGTTCGCGGTCGCGACGATAGCCGAAGGGACCGGCGCCGATGGCGCGTGCTGCCGGCGCCTGCGCGGCGCGGCCGTGGATTTCCGGCGCCAGGACGTCATCCCAGGTGAGACCCGCCTCGCGCAGCATGGTAGAGGCAAGCTTGGCCGCAGCCAGCGCCTCGCCGGCGTTGCTGCTGTCGAGGATCTCCAGAACCTTCACCAGCGTGGTGCGGTTGAATGTCGACATCTCTTCCGCTCCGTCACCGCCGCGCTTCCGAGGGGTCGGAGGCTACGGCCTGTGCTCTTTGACCATTGGATGAGCAAGCGGCACTAAGCCCTTACAAGATATAGTTGAATAACGACCGAGGCAAGTTGCAACCCGTGCCGCGATTTTCTCCCTTTGCCATATATTTGACAGGATTGGGCAGCTGGTTCGTGCCGCTCGGCATCCAGCAGGTGCTGTTCGCGTGGCTGGCGGCGATCGTGCTGCACATGGATGCCTTCGCCGTCGGCATCGCCCAGGTGGCCTTGATGGCGCCCGGGATTCTGTTCCTGCCGCTCGGCGGCCTGGTGGCCGACCGCGGCAACGCCCGGCGCCTGCTGCTGCGCTATCACATGCTCTATGCCGTGCCGCCGCTGGTGCTGACCGCGGTCCTGTCGATGGGCGGCCTGAGTTATCCCCTGTGATCGCCTACGGCCTCGCTGCTGGCTCGATCGGCGCCTTCGCCGTGCCGACCCGCGATGCGCTCCTGCCGGTGGTCGCCGGCGGGAACCTGCCGCGCGCGGTGGCGCTCGCCACGGCGCTGCAGTTCTTCGGCCAGTTGATCGGCATCGCGATGGCGACGCAGGCCGATCGTACCGGAGCGGTGCCGCTTCTGGTGGTCCAGGCCGTCCTGGTGATGGCCGGCGCGCTCGCCGTCTGGCGACTGCCCGATCCCGCACCGCATCCGCCGACCGAGCATCCGGGTTTCTGGCGCAGCATCGGCGACGGCATCGCCGAGGCGACGCGCTCGGAGCAGATGTGGCCGGTGCTGCTGATCAATTTCGGTATCGGCGTGTTCTATGTCGGCCCGTTCATGGCCGTGCTGCCGCTGGTCGTGCGCGACGTCTATCACGGCGGCGCCGCCGAGATCGCCTACATCAACCTCGCCTTCTGGGCCGGCACCATCATCGCGGCCTTCGCCTTCGCCGGCCTCGCGCGTCGGCTGTCGCTGCGCGGCCGCCTGGTCGTGAGCGCCGTGTCGGTCGGTGCGGTGATCCTGGGCCTGATGGCGCTGCAGCCGTCGTTCCTGGCGTTCAACGGGCTCTGCTTCATCTGGGGCCTGGGGGCGGGCATCACGATGACGCAGGGCCGCACCATCCTGCAGATGGTGGCGCCGCCGACCCACCGCGCGCGGTTGATGGCGCTGTTCCAACTCGGCCTGGGCGGCGGCGGTCCCATCGGCGCCTTCATCGCCGGTTCGCTGGCCGCGATGCTGGGGCTGAAGCTCGCCCTGGTGCTGCCGGCGATCGCGATGACGGTGCTGATCGCCGCGGTGTTGGTGTTCTCGCGCATCTGGTCGATGCGCACGGTCGAGTAGGGCTGGGCGCGCGCCGCTCCAGTCGCGCGCCTTCGTTGATCGCGGTAATGACCGCGCCACTGGAGCGGCGCGCGCCCAGCGTTACTCCGCGGCGGCGCGCAGGCTCAGGCCAAGCGTCTGCCAGACGTCCTGCAGGGCGGCCACCAGCTTCGCCATGTCCTCGTCGCCGTGCAGCGGCGTTGGAGTCAGCCGCAGCCGCTCGGTGCCGCGCGGCACGGTCGGGTAGTTGATGGGCTGCACGTAGATCGAGTGGCGGTCCATCAGAAGATCGGTCGCCTGCTTGGCGAGCGCCGCGTCGCCCACGAACACCGGCACGATGTGCGTCACCGAGGGCATGATCGGCAGGCCGACGGCGGCGAGCTTCCGCTTCAGTGTCGCGGCGCGCTCGTGGTGGCGCACCCGGAGCTCGGGATGGGACGTGACGTAGCGGATGCTGGCCAGCGCTGCGCCGGCGATCGCGGGCGGCATCGAGGTCGAGAAGATGAAGCCCGAGCCGCAGGAGCGCACGAAGTCGACGGTGGCCGCGGTCGAGGCGATGTAGCCGCCGACCACGCCGAACGCCTTGGCGAGCGTGCCCTGCACGATGTCGACCTTGGCGAGCGCGCCGTCGCGCTCGGCCACGCCGGCGCCGCGGGCGCCGTACATGCCGACGGCATGGACCTCGTCGAGATAGCTGAGCGCGCTGTAGCGATGGGCAAGGTCGCAGATCTCTTCGATCGGCGAGATGTCGCCGTCCATCGAGTAGACCGATTCGAATGCCACGATCTTGGGCGTCGCGGGATCGGCCGCCTTCAGGAGCTGCTCGAGATGGGCGAGGTCGTTGTGGCGGAAGATCTTGCGCACCGCGCCCGAGTGGCGGATGCCGGCGATCATCGAGGCATGATTGAAGGCGTCGGAATAGAGCTCGCAGCCGGGCAGCATGGCGCCGAGCGTCTGCAGCGTGGTCTCGTTGGCGACGTAGCCCGAGGTGAAGACCAGCGCCGCCTCTTTGTCGTGCAGCGTGGCGAGCTCGCGTTCCAGCGCCACGTGCAGGGTGTTGGTGCCCGAGATGTTGCGTGTTCCGCCCGCGCCCGAACCCTGGGCGCCG
Organism: Reyranella sp.; assembly: GCA_019750135.1. Lineage (GTDB taxonomy): Bacteria > Pseudomonadota > Alphaproteobacteria > Reyranellales > Reyranellaceae > Reyranella. The sequence continues at coordinate 45,894 of JAIEOV010000102.1, forward strand.
ATCGCAGCCTGCATGGCTTCGATCACCACGGGATGCTGGCCCATGGCGAGATAGTCGTTGGAGCACCAGACCGTGACGTCGCGTACCGTGCCGTCGTGGTGGAAGCGGGCGCGCGGGAAGGCGCCGGCGATACGCTCCAGCTCGGCGAAGACGCGATAACGTCCCTCGTCGTGCAGACGTCGCAGATGACCGGCGAAGAATGCCTCGTAGTCCATTGGCCTCACGCTCTCCCGTGTCGGCATTTTAATCGGCTTTAGGTGTGTCATGAGAGGCATTTTGGTCGCGGCTGGGGAGCAGTCGTTGAGGGAGATCAAACACAACCGCGTGAACCCTAATTAAGAATGCTTCGCAATATCAGAATCGGCTCGCGCGACTCTCACCGAGGCGTGACGGACGGTGAGCGATCCACTCGAACCGGCGCGCGCGTAGGTCACGCACGAACGGAGCCGACCGCTCCTTCGCTCAACCCAAGGAGACCTAGCGTGACTCAGATGATCGACCTTCGCCGCCGCGGATTGCTTCGCGGGTCCGGCATCACCGTCCTCTCGGCCTCGGCCGTGGCGATCCTGGCGGGCTGCGAGAGGATGGCGGTCGCGCAATCGGCGAACGGCGGCTCCGCGGCCAACGACGTCGGCATCCTCAACACGGCGCTGGCGCTCGAGAACGAGGCGATCAGCGCCTACCAGCTCGGCGCCCAGAGCGGCCTGCTGCAGAAGCCGGTGCTGGAGGTTGCGGTGCTGTTCCAGACGCACCACAAGGAGCATCGCGACGCGCTGATCGCCACCATCCGCAAGCTCGGCGGGACGCCCGTCGCGGCCAAGAGCGACGCCGAGGTGGCGCAGGCGTTGAATGCCTCGACGCTGAAGACCCAGACCGATGTGCTGCGCCTCGCGCAGCGTCTCGAGAAGGGCGCGGCCAACGCCTATATCGGCGTCATCCCGTCGTTCGGCGATCGCAAC
>JAIEOV010000020.1 GCA_019750135.1 Reyranella sp.
ATGGCGCTGGAGGACGCGCTGTTGCTGGGCCGCGCCTTCGCTGCCGCTTCGACGATCGATGAAGCCTTGAGCCGCTACGAGACAGCGCGCAAGACGCGCGGCACCAACGTGCAGCTCTGGTCACGCGAGGAGGGCATGGCGCTGCAGGATCCGTCGCGTCCGCGCCGGACCGCGCTCGACCGCGGCTTGTACGACTACGATCCGCTCGGCGTGCCGGTCTGACGCCGGCTCAAGCCGCCATCTCCTCGACAGCGGGCACGCGCTCGACGCGATGGGCCTGCAGGATCGGCAGCACCTCGCGGGCAAAGCGGCGGATCTGCTCGATGAACATCTCGTGGGGCATGGCGCCGCGATTGAGGCTGATCTGCACCATGTTGGCGCCGGCCGCGTCGGCCTGCGCGATGATGCGCCGGGCCACCTCGTCGGCCGTTCCCCACGGCCAGGCCTCGGCCAGCCGTTCGACGTCGGCCATGGTGGTGTTGCGGAAGTCCTCGCGCAGCAGGGCGGCGGCGCGCTGGTTCTCCGGCCGCACGTAGTCGGTCGACTGCGCCGTCGAGTAGCCGGCCTGGCGCTGCAACGCCGTCTCGGTGAAGTTGCCATGGCTGAACAGCGTGCGGTTGAAGTAGAGGTGGTACGGCCCCATCTCCTTCACCGCCTGCGCCTTGGAGTCGGCGACGTAGGCGTGGACACCGAGCGACAGGTGGTTGGGCGTCAGCCGGTGGCCCGCGGCGGCGAGACACTTGGCGTAGTAGCGGATGATGTCGTCGCGCAGGCCGCCGCCGCCCAGCCCCGGCGTGATCGGAATGTTGTGCCGGCCGGCGAACTCGATGGACTCCTTGCTGCCGACGATCGGGATCCAGATCTCCGGATGGGGCCGCTGCACGGGCCGCGGCCAGATCGCCACGTCCTTGTACGACCAGAACTTGCCCGAATAGGAGAACACGTCCTCGGTCCAGGCGCGGGTGACGATGTCGTAGGCCTCCTCGAAGCGCGCGCGGCTCTCGGCCAGCGGCACGTTGTGCACCTGGTACTCGCGCGGAATGCCGCGGGCAAAGCCCGAGATCAGCCGGCCGTCCGACAGGCAGTCGATCATCGCGAGCTCTTCGGCGAGCCGCAGAGGCTCGTGCAGCGGCAGCAGGTTGCCGTAGATCAGCAGTTTCAGCCGCTTGGTACGCTGCGCCGCCGCCGAGGCCATCAGGTTGGGCGAGTTCATCAGGCCGTAGGGCGAGCAGTGATGCTCGTTGAAGCCGACGCCGTCATAGCCCAGCCGGTCGAGCTCCTCCCACGCCTCGAGATGCTCGGCGTAGGTGCGGACGGCGACCTCGGGCCTGAAATGCTGCTTGCTCAGCGGATAGGGAAGCTCCGTCCCGCCGTTCTTGAGATGATCGAGGTTCTCGCCATAGGCGAGCAGGTCGAAGACGAAGACTTTCATGCGATACCGTCCCGCTGTCATCCCGAGCGTAGCGAGGGACCTTTCCTGTTGCCTCAAAGGCCCCTCGCTACGCTCGGGGTGACAGTCGTGACTCTCGAAGGTCGAAGGCGTCAATGTCTTGACTTGCCAGGGCCCGCCGAATGAGGCTCGGTATACGGGGAAACAAGACAAGAAACACACCAGAGGAACGCTCAATGATCCGCTCCTTCAATCGGCGCCGTGCGCTTGCCGCACTGGCCGCCGGCACCAGCGTGCTCGCTCTTTCCAGCGCCGCCCTGGCGCAGGGTAAGTACAAGGAAGCTCCCGCGCTTGCCGACCAGGTGAAGACAGGCAAGCTGCCTGCCGTCGACGCCCGCCTGCCCGAGAAGCCGCTGGTCGTGCCGACCGTCGACAAGGTCGGCGAGTATGGCGGCACCTGGCGCCGCGCCTTCCTCGGCCCGGCCGATTCCAACAACTATGTGCGCGTCGTCTACGACGCGCTGTTCCGCTTCTCGCCCGACGGCGCCAAGATCGAGCCCAAGATCGCCGAAAGCGCCGAGCCATCGGCCGATTTCAAGACCTGGACCATCAAGCTGCGCAAGGGCTCCAAGTGGTCCGACGGCCAGCCGTTCGGCGCCGACGATATCCTGTTCTGGTACAACGACGTGCTTCTGAACAAGGAGCTGACGCCCACCCTGCCGGGCTGGATCCGCAATGCCGACGGCACGCCGGCCAAGGTCGAGAAGGTCGACGACCAGACGGTGCGCTTCACCTATGCCGCGCCCGCCACGCTGTTCCTGACGGCGGTCGCCAACCAGGACGGCGCCGACCGCACCTTCGCGATGTTCCTGCCGGCGCACTACCTGAAGAAGTTCCATCCCAGCCACACGCCGAAGGCCGACGTCGACAAGGCGGCGCAGGCGGCGGGCTTCAAGACCTGGACCGAGCTGTTCGCCAACAGGAATGCCCCGCCGGAGAACCCCGAGCGGCCGACCATGGCGGCGTGGTCGCCGACCAGCCGCGCCAGCGATCCGGTGTTCACGCTCAGGCGCAATCCCTACTACATCGGCGTCGATTCGGCGGGCAACCAGCTGCCCTACATCGACGAGGTGCGCTTCACCTACTTCGCCGACGCCCAGGCGCTCAACCTTGCCGCCATCGCCGGCAACTTCGACATGCAGGAGCGCCACATCAACATGACCAACTACCCGGTGCTCAAGGAGCAGGAGAAGACCGGGAAGTACAAGATCACGGCCTGGCCGACTTTCGGCGGCGCCGATGCCGTCATCGCGCTCAACCAGACCTACGCGGCCGATCCCGAGATGGGCAAGCTGATGGCCAATGCGGACTTCCGCCGGGCCCTGTCGCTGGCCATCAACCGCGACCAGATCAAGGAGAGCGTGTTCCTCGGACTCGGAGAGGCGCGCCAGGGCGTGCCGGCGCCGTGGCATCCCTACTTCCCGGGGCCTGAATTCGCGCAGAAGTACACCGACTTCAAGCGCGACGAGGCCAACAAGATGCTGGACGGCATCGGGTTGACCAAGAAGGACGCCAACGGCATCCGCCTGCTGCCCTCGGGCAAGCCCGCGACCATCGAGATCAGCGTCGTGCCGGCGTTCGGCGCGTGGCCCGACGTCGCGCTGTTGGTGTCGAAGGACTGGGAGGCTGTCGGCATCAAGACCATCGTGCAGATCCGCGAGCGCGCCCTGCACTTCAAGATGAACGAGAACAACGAGCTGATGGCCGAGATCTGGAACGAGGACACCAGCGCGTTCCCCTATACCGGCAACGCCAAGGCCGATCCGCGCAACGCGCCCATCCTGACCATGGGCCCGCTGTGGCGCCGCTGGTACGCCACCGGCGGCAAGGAAGGCGCCGAGCCGCCGCCGGAGATGAAGCGCATCGTCGAGATCGTCGACAAGGCGCGCACCGTCGGGCCGGAGGAGCAGGTCAAGCTCAGCCAGGAGCTTTATCGCATCTGGGCCGAGCAGCTGTTCGAGATCGGCACGATCGGGCTGACGCCGATGGTGCAAGGCGTGGTGGTGACCAACACCAAGTTCCGCAACGTGCCCGCGACGCTCGGCAACGACTGGCCGCTGCGCAGCCCGGGCAATGCGCGGACTGAGCAGTTTTATTTCACCAAATGAGGTTTCCCGTCGTCCCGAGCGAAGCCGCCACCAGGCAGCGTAGTCGAGGGACCTTCTCTCCACAACAGCGTTCGTCGTTGCTGAAGCAAGGTCCCTCCGCGCGGCGCTTCGCGCCTTGGTCGGGACGACGGAGCACTGCATGACCCGTTACATCCTGCAGCGGCTGGCGCTCCTGCCGCTGCTGATGGTGATCTACTCCTTCGTCATCTTCGTCATCATCCAGGCACCGCCGGGCGACTTCCTGACGGCGTATGTCGCCACACTGGCCTCGTCGGGCTCGTCGATCTCGCAGGAGCAGATCGAGGCGTGGCGCGCGCAGTATGGGCTCGATCAGCCGATGATCGTGCAGTACTGGCTGTGGGTGAAGCACCTGGCGCACGGCAATTTCGGCCTGTCGCTGGAGTACCAGCGGCCCAATGCCGAACTGATAGGCGAGCAGATCGGGTTGACGCTTGCCCTGGCGCTTTTCTCCTTCTTCCTCACCTGGGCAATCGCCATCCCGGCCGGCATCTATTCGGCGACCCATCCGCGCTCGATCGGCGACCACATCCTTACGGTCATCAACTATGTCGGCGTCGCCACGCCCAACTTCATGCTGGCGCTGATCCTGATGTGGGTGGCGTTCGCCTACTTCGACGTCAGCGTCACCGGCCTCTACTCGCCCGAGTACGCCGACGCGCCGTGGAGCTGGGGGAGATTCTTGGACCTCATGGCGCATCTCTGGCTGCCGGCGCTGGTGCTGGGCATCGCCGGCACCGCGCGCCTGAGCCGCATCATGCGCGCCAACCTTCTGGACGAGCTCAACAAGCCCTACGTCGTCACGGCGCGCGCCAAGGGCATGAAGGAATGGCGCCTGGTGTGGCGCTATCCGGTGCGGCTCGCCTTCAATCCGCTGATCAGCACCATCGGCTGGTACCTGCCGATGCTGTTCTCGGGCAGCCTGATCGTGGCCACGGTGATGAACCTGCCCAACATCGGCCCGCTGCTGCTGCGCGCGCTGGTGAACCAGGACATGTACCTGGCGGGCGGCATCCTGCTGATCTACTCCTTCCTCACCATCGTCGGCACGCTGCTGTCCGACATCCTCCTCGCGCTGGTCGACCCGCGCATCCGTGTGGAGGGTTAGGTGACCGCCACAGACATCGCCGTCGGCAAGGAGGCCGAGGACCGCATAGCCGTCGCCTCCAACTGGAAGCTCGTATGGTGGCGCTTCCGGCGCCATCACCTCGCCATGGCGAGCGCGGTGCTGCTGATCTTCATGTACACAATCGTGCTGGTGCCGGACTTCTTCTCGACCCAGGACCCCGAGCGCACAGATGCGCGGCAGGCCTTCATCCCGGTGCAGATGGTGCATTTCTTCGATGACGGGGCGATCTCGCCCTGGGTCCCGGCCATCGTCGGCAAGCGCAACCCGACCACCCTTCGCATGGAATGGACGACCGATCCGAAGAAGAAGGTGCCTGTCACCTTCTTCGGCACCGGTCACAAGTGGAAGGTCTTTGGCCTGTTCGAGACCACCCGGCACCTGATCGTGCCGGTCGATCCCAACCAGCGCATCTTCCTGCTGGGCTCCGATCGCCTGGGCCGCGATCAGTGGTCGCGCATCATGCACGGCACGCAGACTTCCATGACCGTCGGCCTGGTGGCGGTGGCGCTCTCCGTCATCCTGGGCGTCGTGCTGGGCGGCATCTCGGGCTATGTCGGCGGCAAGACCGATTCCTTCATCCAGCGCCTCATCGAATTGCTGCAGTCGGTGCCGACCATCCCGATCTGGCTTGCGCTGAGCGCCGCCCTGCCGCGCGACTGGACGCCGATCCAGATCTTCTTCGCCATCACGGTGATCCTGTCGCTGGTCGGCTGGACCACGCTGGGCCGCGAGGTGCGGGGCCGCTTCCTCGCCCTGCGCGAGGAGGATTTCGTGCTGGCCGCGCGCCTCGCCGGCTGCTCGCGCATGCGCATCATCATGCGCCACATGGTGCCGACCTTCCTCAGCCACATCATTGCGACCAGCTCGCTCGCCATTCCGGTGATGATCATCAACGAGACCTCGCTCTCCTTCCTCGGCCTCGGCATCCGGCCGCCGGCGATCAGCTGGGGCGTGCTGCTGCAGGAGGCGCAGAACATCCAGACCCTGGCGCTGGCGCCCTGGCTGCTGATCCCCGGCCTGGTCGTGATCGTGGCGGTGCTGGCCTTCAACCTCGTCGGCGACGGGCTGCGCGATGCCGCCGATCCGTACAGCCATTGAGGACGCCGTGAGCACCGAAGCCCAACCGCTGCTCTCCGTGCGCGACCTCCGCGTCTCCTTCGCCCTCGATGAGGGCCTGGTGCGCGCCGTCGACGGCACCAGCTTCGACGTCATGCCCGGCCAGGTGCTGGGCGTGGTCGGCGAATCGGGCTGCGGCAAGAGCGTCACCATGAAGGCGATCCTGCAGCTGATCGACCGGCCGGGCCGCATCACCAAGGGCGAGATCCATTTCCGCCGTGACGACGGCGTGGTCGACCTCGCGCAGCTACCGCCGAAGGGCGCGGCGATGCGCGACATCCGCGGCGGCGAGATCGCCCTGATCCCGCAGGAGCCGATGGCGTCGTTCAGCCCCGTGCACACGGTGGGCGACCAGATCATCGAAGCGATCCTGCTGCACAGCCACCGCTGGCAGGCCGGCCGCAAACTGAGCCGCCGCGAGGCGCGCGACATCACCGTCGGGCTGTTCCGCGACGTCGGCATCTCGATGCCCGAGCAGCGCGTCGACGCCTATTCCTGGCAGCTCTCGGGCGGCCTGCGCCAGCGCGCCATGATCGCCATGGCGCTGTCGTGCAAGCCGCGCCTGCTGATCGCCGACGAGCCGACGACGGCGATCGACGTCACGACCCAGGCGCAGGTCCTGGCGCTCTTGCGCGACCTGCAGGCGCGCTACAACACGGCCATCATCTTCATCACCCACGATCTCGGCGTGATCGCCCAGATGGCGAGCTATGTCGTGGTGATGTATCTCGGCCGAGTCATGGAGGAAGGGCCGGTCGACGACATCTTCCATGCGCCCAAGCACCCCTACACGCGCGCCCTGCTGCGCTCGATCCCGAGCCTCTACGGCCAGACGCGCGTGGCGCTGCCGGTGATCAGCGGCGCCCTGCCCCATCCCTTCAACCGGCCGCCCGGCTGCCCGTTCCATCCGCGCTGTCCCGACGTCATGGAGCGCTGCTCGGCCGCCGTGCCGCGCCTGATGCCGGTCGGCACCAGCCAGCTCGCGAGCTGCTTCCTGCACCATGAGGAGGCGGACGCCACATGACTGCTCCCTTGCTCGACGTCCGCGGCCTGCAGAAATTCTTCCCCATCACGCGCGGCTTCCTGCAGCGCACGGTGGGTCATGTGCGCGCCGTCGATGGTGTCGACTTCACCGTCAAGGAAGGCGAGACGCTGGGCCTGGTGGGCGAGAGCGGCTGCGGCAAGACCACGGCGTCGCGCTGCATCCTGCGCGCCATCGACCCGACCGGCGGCGAGATCTTCTATCGCACGCGCTCGGGCAAGGTCGTCGATCTCGCGAGCCTGCCGCAGGCCGAGCTGCTGCCGCTGCGCGCCGAGATCCAGATGATCTTCCAGGACCCGTTCGGCTCGCTCAATCCGCGCATGACGCTGTTGGACAATGTCGGCGAGCCCCTGCTGGTCAACGGCATGAAGAACCGCCGCGAGCGCACCGACCGCGTCGCCGAGCTTCTGCGCCTGGTCGGGCTGCGTCCGGAATTCATGCACCGCTTCCCGCACGCCTTCTCGGGCGGGCAGCGGCAACGCATCGGCATCGCCCGCGCCCTTGCCACCAACCCGCGCCTGGTCGTGGCCGACGAGCCGGTCTCGGCCCTCGACGTCTCGATCCAGGCCCAGGTGCTGAACCTGCTGCTCGAACTGCAGGCGCGGCTGAAACTAACCTTTCTGTTCGTCGCTCACGATCTCTCGGTGGTGCGCCACATCTCCGACCGGATCGCCGTGATGTATGTCGGCCAGCTCGTCGAGCTCGCCCCGACCGACGCCATCTTCCGCCAGCCGCTGCATCCCTACACCGCGGCGCTGATGCGCGCCGTGCCGGCCGCCGACCCGCGCGTGAAGTCAGGCGACGGCGTGTTAGGCGGCGAGGTGCCGAGCCCGGCCAACCCGCCATCGGGCTGCTACTTCCACCCGCGCTGTCGCCACGCCCAGGCGCGTTGTAAGGTCGAGGCTCCGGTTCTGCGCGAGGTGGCGCCCGGGCATTTCAGTCGGTGCCACTTCGCAGGCCAGCAGACGTTCTAAAGGGGAGCAAGCCGTGAATCCACGTATCGCCAGTTGCCTGTTCCTGTGCCTGAGCGCCGCCCTCGCCATTGCCGTCCCGGCAATGGCGCAGGACGAATATGTCGATACGCCCTTCGGCAAGGTCCCGAAGGAGTGCTACCGGCAGCATCCTGCCGGCACGACGCTGAGCCAAATCACCAACGGTGTACGCGCCCGCCACGCCGACGGCACGACCAGGGATTACGTTTCTTCGGAAAAGTGCCTGGCGTTCGGCAGGACCTTCAAGCCGAACCGACTGAAGAGCGCCATGGCGCCGCCGGTTTCGGAGCACTGGTTCGACCTTGCAGGCTGGCAGGCGCCGCAACAGGTCGGCCAGTTCACCGCGACCTATACGCTTCCCGGCTTGCCGGCAAGCCAGGGCGCGCAAAAGCTCGACTACTACATCGGCCTCCAGGACACGGACTCGTTGCCCGCGGCGATCCTTCAGCCCGTCCTCGAATACCTCAACGGTGTCTACAGCCTGTCCTCCTGGAATTGCTGCCCCAGCGGACAAGTCAACCAGGGCAACATCGTCACAGGCATGCAGCCGGGCGACACGATATCGGCGTCGATCATGCAGACCCAACAGTCGCCGCCGACCTACGCCATCAACGGCGTCTGGAAGGGCCAGACTGCCGACCTGACGGTCGACGTCGGCAGCGAAAACTTCGTTCTGACGTTCGTGGGACTCGAAACCTACTACGTGGCGGCCTGTGACCAGTTCCTGATCGGGCAATTCGTCTTCAGTCCGCTATACATGGCTAACGTCAACAACCAGGAGTTGATACCGACCTGGGGGGTGAATCCGGCCAACGGCACCAGCTGCAACAACCAGGTAACCGTCAATGGTCCGGGGATCACGATCGAGCTGAACGGCAGCTCCAGCCAACGACGTTGACCCCACGGGGGCCGATCAGATCGTCGAGCAGCGGCGGGCGCTCCGCCGCTGCTGCCCACGCGATGGCGCGGCGGGTTGAATGTGGCATTCCACACGTTCCCGATGCCTGTAACGGCGCACACTCGGCGGTGATCGGCTTCGTTGCCAGGCGGCGACTCAGGCGCTAAGACTTTGTGGGGTCTTGTGGGAATAAATCTAGGGCATCTAACGGCGTCGAACCGCGTTCAGACAGGCCGTTGGGGAGGCCGCCATGACGTCGCTTGTCGGTAATCTGGGTGGTACCGCCGGTTTTGGCGAAAACGTGCTTCCGGCCAATGACGACGGATCAACGCCGTTCATCGACGTGACATCGGTCTTCGGCGTGCAAGGCCTGAACTTCTTCGGCCATAACTACACCGGCTTCTATATCAACAATAACGGCAGCGTGACCTTCACCGCGCCGTCCAGCAGCTTCACGCCGACTGCACTCACGGGTTCGACCAGCAATCCCGTCATCGCTCCTTTCTGGGCCGACGTCGACACACGGGGAGGACACGCAACGCCGACGCCCGGCGGCACGTCGACCGGCTCGAACCTGGTCTACTATGACCTCGATTCGCCCAACGGCGTGTTTACCGCAACCTGGGACGATGTCGGGTACTACAGTAGCCAGACCAACAAGCTGAACGCCTTCCAGCTCCAACTGATCAACGAGGGGAACGGCGACTTCGACATCGTCTTCCGCTACGAGAATGTCGACTGGACGACGGGCAGCGCCTCCGGCGGCAGCAACGGCCTGGGTGGTACAGCGGCCAGGGCCGGCTACAGCTCGGGCAATGGCACCAATTATTTCGAGCTACCGCAATCCGGCAATCAGGCGGATCTGCTCGCTCTGGAGACCGCCAGCAACAGAGGCATACCGGGCATTTTCATCTTCGAGGTGCGCAGCGGCGTCCCGGCGGTGTCGGTCTCGGTGGGCGACGCGTCCAGCACCGAAGGCAACGGCCCGGGCTCCCACACCATCACCATTCCGGTCGTCCTGACCCAGCCCTCCTCCTCGACGATCACCATCCACTACACGACCGCGGACGGCAGTGCCCATGCGGGAGAGGACTATGTCGCCCAAAGCGGCACCCTCACCTTTGCCCCTGGGGTGACGCAGCAGGACATCGTCGTTGCCATCAACGGCGACACGGTTGCCGAAGGCGACGAGACCTTCACCGTCACCCTGTCCAATCCGTCAGGGAGCGTGTCGATCCTCGACGGCACCGCAACGGCCACGATTGTCAGCGACGACATCGACGCGACCCTGTCGATCGCCGCGACCAGCGCCGACCATGGAGAGGGACAGTCGGGCAACGCGCCGTTCCTCTTCACCGTGACCCGCACCGGCGATACGAGCGGCACCGCGACGGCCCACTGGGCCGTCACCGGCGCAGCGGTCAATGGTGGAGACTTCGCAGACGGCATCCTGCCGTCCGGCGTCGTGAGCTTCGCCGCCGGCGAAATATCGAAGGTCATCGAGATCGACGTCGCCGGCGACAGCCAGGTCGAGGCGGACGAAACCTTCTCGGTGACCCTGTCCCAGCCCGGCGCCAACACGGTTATCGGCACCGCCTCGGCGAGCGGCACGATCCGCAACGACGACGCCGCGCTGTCGATCGCCGCCGTCAGCGCCGACAAAGTCGAAGGAGACGTGGGAGCCACGGCTTTCACCTTCACGGTCACCCGCACCGGCGATACCACCAGCGCAGCCAGCGTCGACTGGGCGGTGAGCGGCACCGCGGTCTCCGCCTCCGACTTCATCCCCTCGGACGGCTTGCTGAGCTATGCCGACCTGTATTCCTATCTGGCCTCTTTGTTCGAGGCCATCTCTCCCGGCTTCTCATCCACCAACAACATCTATTCCTATCTGGGCAATCTGTTCGAGGCCTTTCCGGGCGGCGGTCCCGTCTCGGGCGATGGCCTGCCTTCCGGCACCGTGAGCTTCGCCGCCGGAGAGACCTCCAAGACGATCACCGTCTGGGCCCTCGGCGAAATGGTCGTGGAAGAGGACGAGAGCTTTTCGGTCACCTTGTCCAATGCCAGCGCAGGAACCGTCATCGACACGGGGTCGGCCGTCGGTACGATTCGCAATGACGACGACGAGCCCGAGACTTTCGAGGACGTCGCCGCAAGCCTGATGGGCGGGGTGGTCAGCCAGTTCTTCCTGGGCGGCGGCGACGGACCGTCGTTGAAGTACGCCGGCGCCGACGTTGCCGCCGGCACGTTCGCGGCTTGGACGCCGCTCGCAATGCAGGAGGCCGGGAACGGGTACCATGTCGTCTGGAAGAACGGCACGGCCGACCAGTACATCCTGTGGAACGTCGACGGCGACGGCAACTGGACGAGCCAGACGGGGATCTTGTCCGGGTCCGATATGGCGCTGCAAACGGCCGAGTTGGCCTTCCAGCAGGACTTCAATGCCGACGGTACGATCGGCCTGATCACCACGCCAATCGAGACGTCGGGCGCGACGCGGCTGGATCAGGTGGCCAATGAGTTCTTCCTGCGCGACGGCGGTGGCGACGGACCGTCGCTGAAATATGCAGGCGCCGACGTCCTCGCCGGCCAGTTCGGCGGCTGGACGCCGCTCGGAGCGGAGACGGCGGGCAGCGGCTACGAGATCGTCTGGAAGAACGGCAACGCCGACCAATACATCCTGTGGACCGTCGACGGCGGCGGCCACTGGACGAGCCAGTCGGCCGTGGTGTCGGGCTCCGATCTGTCGCTCGAAACGGCCGAGCTGGCCTTCCATCAGGATTTCAATGCCGACGGCACGATCGGCCTGATCACGGCGGCAATCGAAACGTCGGGCGCGACGCGGTTGGATCAGGTGGCCAACGCGTTCTTCCTGCACGACGGTGGCGGCAGCGGGCCGTCGCTGAAATATGCCGGCGCCGACGTCGTCGCCGGCCAGTTCGGCGCCTGGACGCCGCTCGGGGCGGAGAAGACGGAAAGCGGCTACCAGGTCGTCTGGAAGAACGGCAATGCCGACCAGTACATCCTGTGGACCGTCGACAGCGCAGGCCACTGGACGAGCCAGTCTGCCGTGGTGTCAGGCTCCAGCCTGTCGCTCCAGACGTCCGAGCTCGCCTTCCAGCAGGATTTCAACGCCGACGGTATGATCGGCCTCAGGACGACGTCGATCGAAAAGTCGGGCGACACACGTCTCGATCAGGTGGCCAACGAGTTCTTCCTGCGCAACGGCGAGGGCAACGGACCATCCTTGAAGTACGCCGGTGCCGACGTCGTCGCCGGCCAGTTCGGCGCCTGGACGCCGCTCGGGGCGGAGAAGACGGCCGATGGCTACGAAGTGGCTTGGAAGAACGGTGCCGCCGACCAGTACGTGATCTGGGACGTCGACGCCCACGGCAACGCCAAGGGCATGACCGACATCCTCTCCGGTGCGAGTCCCGTCCTGGAGGTCATGGAATCCCATTTCCATCAGGACCTGAACCACGACGGCATCATCGGTTAGCGCGCCAGCGCTCGCGCTTCGGGCCGTTGTCGTAGGTCGTCGCCAGGACATGGCCCAGCTTGAATTCGAAGAAGACGTGCCGCTCGGCGGCCGTGTAGCCTGCTGCCGCAGCCCAACCGACCGCCGCGCTGCGCCGCGTGGGGTCGGTGATCTCTTCTGCCTGCCCGGTGATATAGAACTCGCCGCCGCCGCCTTCATTGTCCTCGACGGTGCAATGCAGGGCATAGCGCGCGTCGCGCCGCAAGTCGGCGACCTTCAGCGACGTCGGTTCCATGTAGATGGCGAGACAGCCCATGCCGATGAACGGCGACACGGGATGGACGCGCGGCGAGCCGTCGGCACGAATCGTGGCGAGATAGGCGATGCGCCGTTCGAGCCTGCGGCGACCGAACGCTTCGAGTCCCGGCGCTTCGGCGGCGAACTCGGCCCAGCTTCGCATCATCCGGCCTGGACCATCCTGGCGCCGCTCGCCAGCACGGATGCCGCCTCGTCGACGATGCGCTCGATCAGTTCCACCGCGGACGGCACGTCCTTCACCAGGTCGACACCCTCGCCCGCCCAGATCACACGAGAGGAGAAATCGGCGAGATAGCCCTTCTCCGCGTCTGCCCGTTGGGCCTGAAGCTGCTCCTCGTTGCCATGCCAGCGTTGATAAAAGTCGTTCTTCAACGCCCGGCCCGGATACTGCGCCGGCCACGGCGCGCCGCGGACGATGTCGAACACCCGCGTCTGCGCCGTCTCGTCGCCGCCCGAGGCGGTCACGCGGGATTTCATGGCGTCATCCCACAGCGATTCCTTGGTCGCAGTGAAGCGCGTGCCCATCGACACGCCCGATCCGCCCAGGCTGAGCACCGCCGCCAGGCCGCGGCCGTCGGCGATGCCGCCCGCCGCAACGACCGGGATCGAGCCGGCAATATCGACCACGGCCGGCACGAAGCCCATGGTGCCGCGGGTCGTGCCCGAATGGCCGCCGGCATCGCGTCCCTGGGCGATGATGACGTCGACGCCGAGGCGCGCGGCCTGCTCGGCCTCGGCCAGCGTCTGCACCTGGCAGATCGTCTTGGCGCCGGCGTCGCGGACCTGCGGCACGTACGGCGCGGGATCGCCGAACGACAGCATGATCGCCATCGGCTTGGCGTCGAGCGCGGCGCGCAGGGCCTCGGGCTTGGCATCGAGCGCCCAGGTGATGAAGCCCACGCCGACGCGCGCGTTGCCGGCGGCCAAAAGCTCGCGCGAGACGGTGGCGGCGTCGGCATAGCCCGAGCCGACCAGGCCGAGGCCGCCCGCATTGGTAACGGCGGCGGCGAGCTTGCCGCCGGCCGCCGAACCCATCGGCGCCAAAAAGATGGGATGGGTGATGCCGAGCGCACGGGTCAGCGCGGTTTCGATCCTGGCCATGACGGTCTCCCTATATCTCGGCGTAGATTTCCAGGACGTTGCCGTCGGGATCGCGGAAGAACACGGTGCGATGGCCGAATGGCTGGTCGGTCACCGGCAGCACCATCTTCACGCCCCTGCCCTCCAGCAGCTCGGCGCACTTCGCGACCTCGGCCGGCGGCACGCGAAAGGCGAGCTGCAGGCAAAGGTTGCCGTCCGGCGGCGGCACGTCCTTGAAGCGGCCGCCATAGACCGTGAGCGCCAGCCGGTTCGCGCCCAAGCCGAACTCGATCCAGGTCTCGCTCAGCACGTTGATGACGGGGAACTCCATCACCTTCTCGTAGAAGTGCCGCATGGCCGGCAGGTCGCGCGCGTAGATCACCGTGTAGTCGAGCTGGCGGATATGGCTGAGGGCGTTCGTCATGATCCGATGCATAGCACGCACGCGGTGCCTTCCCGCAAAAGAGATGGCATTCTGATGGCCGAGATCTTTTCGGGGGCGGTGATGGCTGACGACACGAACAAGGCCCAGGCGAGCCTGGACCAAGTGGTGACCAACCTCATCAACCGTTACTCGGTCATCGGCGGTGTCTTCGTTGCCCTGATCGGCGCCGGCTGGACGCTCTATACCTGGGACGAAATCGCCGTTCGCGAATCACAGAAGCCCTTCCTGGAGAAGCAGCTCCAGTACTATGTCGAGGCATCGAAGGTGGCGGCGAAGCTCGCGATCCTGCCGCTGCAGTCGCCGGCCGGCACCGCGCCGGAGGAGACCTGGGACTGGGCGAAGCAGCGCTTCTGGGAGCTGCACTGGGGCGAGCTCGTCGTGGTCGAGGACAAGGACGTCAGGCTGGCCATGGCGCAGTTCGGCCGACAGGTGAGCGAGGTCGAGAAATGCCGGCCCCGCATCGAGGAGTGCCTCGACGCCCAGGCCCGGTTGAAGTCCCTGTCTCTCGATCTGTCGCGAGCGATCAGGGCGTCGATCCAGAGCAGCTGGGGCTACAACCTGCCGAGCGCCGATCCCAAGTAGGCTCAGTCGTTGGCGCCCTCGACCGCTGCGATGACGGCGGCCGTGACGTCGGCGGTGCGCGCGGTGCCGCCGAGATCGGGCGTGTGGTAGCGCTTGTCGGCGGTGACGCGCTCGATCGCGCGCATCAAGCGGGCGCCCGCCGCGGCTTCGCCGAGATGGTCCAACATCATGACAGCCGACCAGAAGGTGCCGACGGGATTGGCGATGCCCTTGCCCATGATGTCGAAGGCCGAGCCGTGGATCGGCTCGAACATCGAGGGGAAGCTGCGCTCGGGATTGAGGTTGGCCGTGGGCGCGATGCCGAGCGAGCCCGCCAGTGCCGCGGCCAGGTCGGACAGGATGTCGGCATGCAGGTTGGTCGCCACCACCGTGTCGATCGACTGCGGCTTGATCACCATGCGCATGGTCATGGCGTCGACCAGCATCTTGTCCCAGGTGACGTCGGGAAACTCACGGGCGATCTCGACCGCGATCTCGTCCCACATCACCATGGCGTGGCGCTGGGCGTTGGACTTGGTGACGACGGTCAGCAGCTTGCGCGGCCTGGACTGCGCCAGCCGGAAGGCGAAGCGCATGATGCGCTCGACGCCGGGCCGAGTGAACATGGCGACGTCGGTGGCGGCTTCGAGCGGCGACCCCTGATGAACGCGGCCGCCGACGCCGGCGTACTCGCCTTCCGAGTTCTCGCGCACGATCACCCAGTCGAGCTCCTTGTCGTTGACGTGGCGCAACGGCGAGGTGATGCCGGGCAGCACGCGCGTCGGCCGGACGTTGGCGTACTGGTCGAACGGCTGGCAGATGGCGAGGCGCAGACCCCACAGGGTGATGTGGTCGGGAATATCGGGGTGGCCCGCCGAGCCGAACAGGATGGCGTCGTGCTTGCGGATCAGGTCGCGCCCGTTCCCCGGCATCATGCGGCCATGCTTCTTGTAGTACTCGCCGCCCCAGTCGAAGTGATCGACCTTGAAGGCGAAGGTGCCTTCGCGCTTGGCCAGGGCCTGCAGCACCTCGACACCGGCGGAGATCACTTCGGTGCCGATGCCGTCGCCGGGGATCGCTGCGATCGTGTAGTTCTTCATCTCGTTGCCTTTCGTCGACCAGTCGTCGTCATGACAATGCTTTGGGTGGGGCGCAAGAGTCACGCAGCACGAGGTCGACTGGCAACAGGGCCGTCGATTGGACTCCACCGCCCTCGCCACGCAGGCGCTGCAGCAGCAGCTCGGCGGCGGCGCGCCCGACATCTTCCATGCTCCAGCGCAGCGCCGTGATCGCGGGCGTGTGCACGGCGGCGAGGTCGGTGTCCCCGACCGAGAGCACCGACAGATCGGCAGGCACGGAAAGCCGGAGGTCGCGGGCCGCGCGCAGCACGCCGGCCAGGATTCGCGTGCCGAGCGCGACGATCGCCGTCGGCCGCTGCTTGCCGCGCAACAGAGCCAGCGCATCGGCCTGGGCGAAGTCCATGGGCGAGGCCTGAATGCGGACCTCGGCGCCGGCTGGGTCGATGCCCGCCGCGGCGAACTCCTCGCGGAAGCCCGCGATGCGCTCACGGCTCGGTCGCATGCCGGCGTTGGCCGTCAGCAGGGCGATGCGCCGATGACCCAGCCCGAGCAGATAGCGGGTCGCGGCCCGCGCCCCACCGCGGTGGTCCACCAGGACGGCCGGCCAGTGCCTGTCAGCGCCGCCTTCCGGCGGATCGCGGTCGACGATGATGACGGGCGTGCCGGCGGCGGCGAGGTCGCGCCAGGTCTTGTCGTTGGCGTTGCTGCCGG
This sequence comes from Reyranella sp., assembly GCA_019750135.1. Taxonomy (GTDB): domain Bacteria; phylum Pseudomonadota; class Alphaproteobacteria; order Reyranellales; family Reyranellaceae; genus Reyranella. The sequence goes on from JAIEOV010000020.1 coordinate 16,426, forward strand.
GCGCCACCAGCATGCCGTCGGTCCGCCGGCCGCGGAACTCGGCCGCGGCCGCGCGCTCGCGGCCGGGGTCGCTGGCCGTGTTGACGACGGCGAGCAGATAGCCCGCCTCGCGCAGGCGCGCCTCTGCGGCTTGCACGATTCCGGCGTTGAGAGGATTGGCGCTGTCGGAGACCAGGCAGCCCACGAGGCCGCTGGTGCGCGTGCGCAGGCTGCGCGCCAGGAAGTCGGGCTGGTAGCCCAGCCGGTCCGCGGCGGCCGCGACGTCCCGCGCCACGCGGGCGCTGACGTTCTTGCCGCCGTTCAGTGCGCGTGAAACCGAGCTCAGCGAGACGCCCGCCGCGTGGGCTACGTCGCGGATCGTGATCTTGGAAACGTTTTCCTCGTTCATTTGACGGCAACTATTGACTCCGATGATCGGAGTGGCAAGCTCGACTGGAAACGATTTCATAAGCCGTCACAAACGGCATCGAGGGAAGGGAAACCATGCTCAAGATCAATCGCCGCACCTTCGCGGCCGGCAGTGCTGCGCTCGCTCTTTCGCCTCGGCTGGCCGATGCGCAGGACAACAAGAAGCTCCTGCGCTTCGTGCAGAACGGCAACCTCACGATCCTCGATCCGATCTGGACTACCGCCTACGTCACGCGCGACCACGGCTACATGATCTACGACACGCTGTTCTCGACCGACGAGGCCGGCGCGATCAAGCCGCAGATGGTCGACAAGTACGACGTGTCGCCGGACAAGATCACCTGGACCTTCACGCTGCGCGACGGGCTGGAATGGCACGACGGCAAGCCGGTCGTCGCCGAGGACTGCGTCTCCTCGCTCAAGCGCTGGGGCGCACGCGATCCGATGGGCCAGAAGCTGATGGACTTCGTGGCCGGCCTCGAGGCCCAGAACGAAAAGACCTTCACGCTGAAGCTCAAGGAGCCGTACGGCCTGGTGCTCGACACGCTGGGCAAGCCCTCCTCCAACGTGCCGTTCATGATGCCCAAGCGCATCGCCGACACGGATCCGTTCAAGCAGATCGACAGCCAGGTCGGCTCGGGACCATTCATCTACGTCAACGCCGAGTCGAAGCCCGGCGAGAAGCACGTCTACGTCAAGAACGCCAAGTACAAGCCGCGCGCCGAGCCCGCCTCGGGCCTGGCCGGCGGCAAGGTGGTCAAGGCCGAGCGCGTCGAGTTCATCGACATGCCCGACCCGCAGCAGCAGGTGAATGCGCTGATCGCGGGCGAGATCGACATGATCGAGCAGGTGCCGCACGACCTGATCCCGATCCTGAAGAAGGACAAGGGCGTGCAGACGGTGAACTGGAACCCGCTCGGCCAGCAGTTCGTGCTGCGCATGAACTGGCTGACCAAGCCGTTCGACAACCCGAAGATACGCAAGGCCGCGCTCTACTGCATGCGGCAGGAGGATTACCTCAAGGCGACGGTCGGCGAGCCCGAGTATTACAAGGTGTGCACCGCGGCGTTCGTCTGCGGCACGCCCAACGGAGTCGAGATCCAGGGCGACCTGCTGGTCAAGCCGGACTTCGAGAAGTCCAAGGCGCTCCTCAAGGAGGCGGGCTACGACGGCTCGCCGGTGGTGCTGATGCAATCGACGACGCTGCCGGTGCTGACCAACATGGCGCCGGTCACCAAGTCGCTGCTCGAGCAGGGCGGCTTCAAGGTCGACATGCAGTCGATGGACTGGCAGACGGTGGTGACGCGCCGCGCCAAGAAGGATCCCGCCGACAAGGGCGGCTGGAGCGCCTTCCACACCTACGCCATCGCCGCCGACATCCTCAATCCGATTGCGGCCAACTTCACCGTCGCCAACGGCGACAAGGCGTGGTTCGGCTGGCCCAACGATCCGGAGATGGAAAAACTGCGCGACGCCTATTCCAAGGAAACCGATCCCGCCAAGTCAAAGGCGCTGGCGGCGGCGGTGCAGAACCGCGCGCTCGAGACCGCGCAGTACGCCTGGCTCGGCCAATGGTACGGGCCGGGTGCCGCACGCGCCAACGTCAAAGGCTGGCTGAAGGCCCCGGTGACGGTGCTGTGGAACGTCGAGAAGACCTGAGCGCATGACGCGAACCGATGTCGGCGCGCCGGATGGAACCCGGCTCGCCGTCTACGAATGGGGCAACGCCGCCGGGCCGGCGGTCGTGCTGGTGCACGGCTTCGCGCAAAGCCATCTCTGCTTCGAGCCCCAGTCTCGCGGCGCGCTGGCCGAGCGCTTCCGCCTGGTCGCCTACGACATGCGTGGTCACGGCGAGTCCGATCAGCCGCAAGAGGCCGCGGCCTACCAAGGAAGCCGCGTCTGGGCCGACGATCTCGCCGCGGTGATGGCGGCGAAGGGGCTGAAGCAGCCGGTGCTGGTCGGCTGGTCGATGGGCGGGCGCGTGATCCGCCAGTATTTGATCAACTACGGTGACGCCGCGCTCGCCGGCGTCAACTTCGTCGCCTCGCAGGTGATCGAGGAACCGCGCTTGCGCGGGCCGGGCGCGCCCAAGCCCCTGCCCGAGCGGCTGTCTCTAGAAGAAGAGATCGATCTGGCGATCGACTTCCTCGACGGCTGCTTCGGCAAGAAGCCGAGCGAAGCGGTGTTCCGACGCGCGCTCGGCTACAACTTGCGCGTCCCCGCCTCTGTGCGCCGCGCGATCGCCGGCTGGTCGACCCCCGCGCCGCTCACGATCGACGCGCTGCGCCGCATGACGGTGCCGGTCCTGATCACGCACGGCCGACGGGACACCGTCGTGCTGCCGGCCGCGGCCGAGATGGCGGCGTCGACGATCGCGCATGCGCGACTCTCATGGTTCGACGATTGCGGCCATTCGCCGTTCATCGAGGACGCGGCCCGCTTCAACGACGAGCTGGCGGCGTTCGTGACGGCTAGTCAGCGGCCTTAGCGATCTCGTCCGGCATGTAGCTGCGCGACAGGGTGACATAGCCTGCCGCGACCCGCTTGAAGTTGGCGAAGTCCTCCGCCGTCAGCTCGCGCATCTTCCGGGCCGGGTTGCCAGCCCACAATTCGCCGCGACGCACGATCTTGCCCGGCGCCACCAGCGCGCCGGCCGCGACCATGGCCTCGCTCTCGACCACCGCGCCGTCGAGCACCATCGAGCGCATGCCGATGAAGGCGCCGTCCTGCACCTCGCAGGCATGCAGCAGCGCCATGTGACCGACCGTGACGTTGCGGCCGACCACCGTCATCAATCCGCGCGCAGCGACATGCACGACGGTGCCGTCCTGCAGGTTCGAATTCTCGCCGATGCGGATGCCCGGGCCGTCACCACGCAGGATCACGCCGAACCAGATGCTGGCATTGGCGCCGATCTCGACATCGCCGACGAGCGTGGCGTTGGGCGCGATATAGGCCGAGTGCGCGACTTTGGGCACGAAGCCCCTGTGAGAAACGATCAGACCGGACATGAGGCCGGCGTGGTACATGCACAAAGAGGTCCTGTCACCCGGTTTCGCCGCGGCAAGTGACGCACTCGGCCACATGAACTTTCAAAGACTCCATGAACGGCGCGCCGCTGCATGCCCACCTCTGCGCAGAGAGCCGACCATGATCCGGCGTTTTCGAGATCATGACCTTCTGCGAGTAACGAAATGCGTTCTGTGTTCTTTCGTTCGACGATCGCTGCTGCTGTTGTTGCGGCCGCGGGACTGATGAATTCCGCCATCGCGCAAAATTCTGCCGCCGTGCCGAGCAATGCCGACCTCAAGGCGCGCTGCAATCAGCTCATCTCGGTATACGATCGCTATGGCGCCAGCCGTGGTGAAAATTCAGACGGGGCGCGCAATTTCACGCGCATCGGCGCCGGCATCGACTGCGAGCAAGGTCGCTATGCCGAGGGCGTCGCCGCGATGGAGGGGCTTCTGAAGCAGAAGCATTTCGACGTACCGCCGCCGACCACCGGCGTTGCCGAACAGCCGACGCGGTAGCCGGCAAAAAGAAGGGCGCCTTGCGGCGCCCTTCTTCGTCGATCTGTTCGCTTCGCTTAGCGCTTCGAGAACTGGAAGCGGCGGCGCGCACCGGCGCGGCCGTACTTCTTGCGCTCGACCACGCGGCTGTCGCGGGTCAAGAAGCCGCTGCTCTTCATGGCGCCGCGCAAGCCGGGCTCGAACTTGGCGAGCGCCTGGGCGATGCCGTGGCGCACCGCGCCGGCCTGGCCCGACAGGCCGCCGCCCGAGACGGTGGCGACCACGTCGAACTGGTCGCGCCGCTGCGACACGTCGAACGGCTGCTGGATGACCATCTGCTGGGTCGGGCGCGCGAAGTAGACCGTCTGGTCACGGCCGTTGACCGTGATCTTGCCGGTGCCGGGCTTCACCCAGACGCGGGCGACGGCGTTCTTGCGGCGGCCGGTGGCGTAGGCGCGACCCTGGGAGTCGACTTCCTTTTCGCGGATGGGCGCGGGGGTCTGAGACGGTGCCAGCGGCGCCTTCTTCAGCTCGGCAAACGACGAAAGTTCGGTAGCCATATCAGCCGATCCTCGAATTCTTGCGGTTCAGTGCGGCGACGTCGAGCTTCTCGGGCTGCTGGGCCTCGTGCTCGTGCTGCGGGCCCTTGAAGACGCGCAGGTTCTTCATCTGCGCGCGGCCGAGCGGTCCGCGGGTGATCATGCGCTCGACGGCCTTGACGATGACGCGCTCGGGGAAGCGGCCTTCCAGGCGCTTGCCCAGGGTCTCGCCCTTGATGCCGCCGGGATGGCCGGTGTGCCAGTAGAAGACCTCGCGCTCGGCCTTGCGGCCCGTGAGGCGAACCTTCTCGGCGTTGATGACGACGATGTTGTCGCCGCAATCGATGTGCGGGGTGAAGGTCGGCTTGTGCTTGCCGCGCAGACGCATGGCGATGATCGAGGCGAGGCGGCCCAGGACCAGCCCGTCGGCGTCGATCAGCACCCACTTCTTCTGCACGTCGGCAGTCTTGATATTGAAGGTTTTCATGGGTCTTTCTTCCGTGAGGCGGCGCTTATGGAGAGAAAGCCGCAGCCTGTCAAATCGATCTCGATAATCATTGTATTTCAATGCCTTAAGATCACGGTATTATTATACCTCCACAGAATAGCCCTTGGCATCAGGCGTTTTGCGGGTCATAGAAGCCCGCGCATTCAGACCGAGGACACTCATGAGCTTCTCTTCGAAGGTTTTCCAGACCCGCACCGTGAAGATGGCCGACCGCGAAGAGACCATCGTGGCCGGCGGCCGCAACCTCTTCCCGCTCCTGCCCAAGGCGTTCAACGGCATCAAGCAGATCGGCGTCATCGGCTGGTCCTCGCAGGGCCCGGCCCAGGCGCAGAACCTGCGTGAATCGCTCGAGGGCACCGGCATCAAGGTCAAGGTCGGCCTGCGCGAGGGCTCCTCCTCCATGAAGGAGGCCGAGGCCGTGGGTTTCACCAAGGCCAACGGCACCTTGGGCGACATGTACGACGTGATCCGCGAGAGCGACATGTCGCTGCTGCTGATCTCCGACGCCGCCTTCGCCGAGAATTACAAGCAGATCTTCGCCGCCTTCCGTCCCGGCTCGACGCTCGGCCTCAGCCACGGCTTCCTGCTGTCGCATCTGCAGGCGCAGGGCGAGGACTTCCCCAAGAACATCAACGTCATCGCCGTCTGCCCCAAGGGCATGGGCCCGTCGGTCCGCCGCCTCTACGAGCAGGGCCGTGAGGTGAACGGCGCCGGCATCAATGCGAGCTTCGCCGTGCACCAGGACGTCAACGGCAAGGCGACCGACTATGCGCTGGGCTGGTCGGTGGCGCTGGGCTCGCCGTACACCTTCGAGACGACGCTCGAGTCGGAGTACCGCTCGGACATCTTCGGCGAGCGCGGCATTCTGCTGGGCGCCGTGCACGGCATCGCCGAGAGCCTCTATGCGCGCTATGTCGGCAACGGGATGGGCAAGGACGACGCCTATCTCAACACTTCGGAGTCGATCACCGGCCCGATCAGCAAGACCATCTCGCGCTCGGGCCTGAAGGCCGTCTACGACGAGCTCGACGAGAAGGAGAAGGCGGCGTTCCGCAAGGCCTACAACGCCTCCTACCATCCCTGCCGCGAGATCCTGGAAGAGATCTACGACGACGTCGCCTCGGGCAACGAGGTGCGCTCGGTCATCCAGGCGACGCGCCGCCACGGCACCTATCCGATGGGCAAGATCGACAGCACCGACATGTGGGTTGTGGGAGAAAAAGTTCGCGCCAACACCGAGCGCAACTATGCGCCGCTGAACCCGGAGACGGCCGGTGTCTACATGGCCTGCATGATGGCCCAGGTCGACCTCCTGAAGGACCACGGTCATCCGTACTCGGAGATCGCCAACGAATCGATCATCGAGGCGGTCGACTCGCTCAACCCGTACATGGACTACAAGGGCGTGTCGTACATGGTCGACAACTGCTCGACCACGGCGCGTCTCGGCGCCCGCAAGTGGGCGGCGCGCTTCGACTACATCCTGAAGCAGCAGGCCTTTCCGGCGATCGACGAGAACGCCGCCAAGGGCCAGACTCCGTTCGACAAGTTCCTGTCGAACAACATCCACGAGGTCCTGAAGGTCTGCGCCGAGCTGCGTCCTTCGGTCGACATCGCCGTGGTCCCGACGCGACGGGGCTGATCACCGGAGCGCGGACCTCCAGGTCCGCATCATGCTCTTCCGGACCGTTGAGCCTCCGGCTCGCTCATGATTCATGAGCGGACCTGGAGGTCCGCGCTCCCAAGAGGTTACCGCGGCAGCGAGTAGGTCAGCGTGGCGTGGGCCACGGGCTCGTCGCTGCCGTCGCTCCTGATCGTGAAGTCGCCGACCGCCAGGGCGCGGCCGAGCTTCATCAGGCGGCCCTCTCCGATGAGGTCGGCGGGCTCCGGCCGGCGCATGAAATTGATGTTGAGGTTGGTGGTCACGGCCTGGGCCACCGGCCCCAGCCGGCCCAGCAGCAGGAGATAGAAGCCGAGGTCGCACAGCCAGACCAGGGTCGGTCCCGAGATCGTGCCGCCCGGCCGCAGATGCTGCTCCTTGCTCGGCAGGCGCACGCGGATGGTGGTATCGTCGACATGCTCGACCTTGAGGTCGAAATGCGCCACCTGAGGAAAGTGCTCCTCCAGGAACTTGTGCAGCTCCTCTGGCGTCATCGCCGGCATGACGCCCCTCCTCGGTTGCCGTAGAATACGACCATGAGCAAAGCCTCCAACGAGCCGGTCCTGCTGCGCCGCGACGAGGGCCACGTCGCCGTCCTGACGCTGAACCGCCCGCACGCCATGAACGCGCTGTCAGGCGAGCTTATAGACGCGCTGCAGGCGGAATTCGACCGCCTGGCCAAGGACAAGGCGATCCGCTGCGTCGTCATCGAGGCGACCGGCCGTGCCTTCTCGACCGGCCACGACCTCAAGGAAGTGACGTCGACCCGCGACTACGCCTTCCACCACGACCTGCTGACGCGCTGCTCGGCCATGATGATGTCGATCAAGCGCCTGCCCCAGCCAGTGATCGCCAAGGTCCATGCGCTGGCCACGGCGGCCGGCTGCCAGCTCGTGGCGGCGTGCGACCTCGCCGTCGCCTCGACCGACGCCACCTTCGCCACCTCGGGCATCAACAACGGCCTGTTCTGCGGCACGCCCTCGGTGGCCGTCGGCCGCAACGTCGGCTCCAAGCGGGCGCTCGACATGTTGTTCACCGGCCAGCCGATCGACGCCGCAACGGCGCTGCGCGACGGCCTGGTGAGCCGCCTCGCCCCACCCGACAAGCTCGACGAAGAGACCATGGCCTTCGCCCGGCACATCGCCAGCCAGCCGCCGCAACAGATCGCCTCGGGCAAGGCGATGTTCCACACCCACATGGCGATGAACCTCGAGCAGGCCTACGCCTACGCCACCGACTTCATGGCCGGCGCCATCCAACGCGAGGACGCGCAGGCCGGCATCGACGCTTTCGCCGGCAAGAAACCCAAGCCGGAGTGGAAGGGGCGGTAGCAGGTTATGCCTGGCGTGTTGGCCGTCTTGTGCTGTCTCGCCTCCGTCCTGATCCAGTCAGCAGTGTTTGCCGCCGATTGCAGCAAGATGCCGACGAAACTGGCTGTCGCCTTCTGCGCCAGTGATGATCTGAGCGAGCTCGACGGCGCAATGTCCAAGCGCCTTGCCGATCTCTACGGCCCCATGCTCGGCGACAACCAGCGAGCCTACGCGGCTCTGGCCGCTGACCAGCTTCGCTGGCGGGAAGAGCTGGCTTTCTCGTGCCCGACGCTCGCCACTGACTGCCTGCTGCCCAAAGCGAGGCTCGTCTAGCCCTTCTCGAAGAGCGCGGCGCCGACTATGCGACCGAACTCTACGACAGCAAGGGCATCGAAATCGGAGATGCCCGACTTCGTTACGAAGGAGCCAAAGGTGCCACCCTCGACGACAAGGAGTTCGCCGACATAGTGAGCCGACTTGACATGGAGGTTCGCTACATCGACCCGTCGGTCGACGCGCTTGCCTTTGCCGTCAACCACGGCGGCAATGGCATCCACTGCGAGCCCTACGAATACTTTCTGATCGCCGTTCGTCGAACTCGGCCGCCCGAGATCATCAACGTATCCAAAGAAGTCATCGGCCCTGGAGATCGGGATGGTTGTATGTCGATCAGGCGCGTTGGCGACGGCATCGAATTCAAGAAACCGGCACGACCGTGGGCCGACGGCAGGCTCTACAAGTGGACCCCAACCGGAGGGCTTGTTGACGTCGCCATCTCACCCTGGATGCCTCAGCCGGGAACCACGCTGAAAGGCTTGCCGCTGAATGCGTATCCCACCAACAAGCTCGACAACGAACAGTTCTACAACGCGCTGCGAGCGGCCACGAACACCGGGAACGTTGCCTTCGGCGAAGCGGCGGAGGCGTTTTCCTGGTCGTGGTCCGATCCGTTCGAAGCGGACGGTTTCGTCGCGATGAATAGCTGCCCCTTCCCCGGTCGTGGCGATCGATGCTTCGGCAAATTCAAGCCACATGCAGTGTATGACCGCGTCACCGACAAGCTCTATTTCGCCTTTCCCCCAAGGGACATAACGCCGGGCTGCTTGAGCGACCTGCCCGAAGAGACCCAGCGAGCAGTGAAGTACGTTCCCCCACGGCAACGCTGGCCGGAGGGCGCCTTTCTCGCACTCGAAGAGAGTTTCTGCAGGACACTCTGATCGGACATGACGGACATGCATAGCCGTCATTAAATAGATGACTTGTCATCTATTGGGTGGCCATCTATTTGAAGACAGTGCCCGTCCGTCGTTCCTCCAACCGCGATTCCTTCGGCTCCCTCCTCTCCCGCGCCGCCCGAGAGTGGCGCCGCGCCGCCGACCTCAGCCTCCGGCCCTTCGGTCTCACGGAAGCGACCTGGCTGCCGCTGGTCCATATCGCCCGCGCGTCGGCACCGCCGCGGCAGAAGGACCTTGCGGCGTCGATGTCGCTCGACGGCTCCTCGGTGGTGCGGCTGCTGGACAATCTCGAGAAGGCCGGCCTCATCCAGCGCAAGGAGGGCGAAGATCGCCGCGCCAAGATCATCACGCTCACACCGCGCGGAAAGGCCATCGCCGACAAGGTCGAGACGGTGGCGCGGCGCATCCGCAGCGACGCCCTCTCCGGCCTGTCCGACCGCGACATCGAAACAACGGTCCGGGTCTTGCACCATGTCATCGGCATGCTCGACGACGAGTCCCCGGCATGACCGCCGCTCCCCTCTGGCTGCTCACCCTGATCACCTTCTCAGGCACGCTCGCCATGCACATCTTCGTGCCGGCCCTGCCCGAGGCAGCCCATGCGCTCAATGCCAGCATGGGCAGCATGCAGCTCACCATGAGCGTCTACATCCTCGGCCTCGCCTTCGGGCAGCTGGCCTACGGGCCGCTGTCCGACCGCTTCGGCCGGCGTCCGGTGCTGATGGCGGGGCTGGTGCTCTATGCCGGCGCCGGCCTCGCCGCCGCATTGGTGCCCGACGTGCACAGCCTGATCGTCGCCCGCCTGCTGCAGGCGCTGGGCGGCTGCGCCGGGCTGGTGATCGGCCGCGCCATCGTGCGCGACACCGCCCTGCCCCAGGAAGCCGCGCGCCGCATGGCCGTCATGAACCTGATGGTCGCGGTCGGACCGGGCGCAGCACCGCTGATCGGCGGCGCGCTGGCCTCGAGCCTCGGTTGGCGCTCGATCTTCTTCGCGCTGGCCCTGCTCGGCGTCGTGAACCTGCTGTTCAGCTGGCGCCTGCTGCCCGAAAGCAAGGCGCCGGCCAAGCCCGCCAAAGGCAACAGCCTTGCCCGCAACTACGGCCGGTTGCTGGTGTCACCGTCCTTCCTGGGCTACGCAATCGGCGGCGGCTGCGCCACGACTTCGATGTACGCCTTCATTGGCGCATCACCTTTCATCTTCGCCCATCAGCTCCATCGGCCGGACTACGAGGTCGGCATCTATCCGGCGATCGTGCTGGCCGGCGTGTGGATCGGCAGCGTCGCGGCGACGCGCCTTATTCCCATCCTGCCGATCGACCGGCTGGCGGTGTGGGCCAACATGCTGAGCGTGCTTGCCTCGTTCGTCCTGCTGGGCGGCATCCTCGCCGGCCATCTCAGCGTGCTGATGATCATGGTGCCGATGTTCGTGTTCGGCATGGGTGCGGGCGTTGCGTCGCCGTCGGCGATGACGCAGGCGATCAGCGTCAATCCCGCGGTGATCGGCTCTGCGTCCGGCCTCTACGGCTTCGCGCAGATGGGCGTCGGTGCGATTTGCACGGCGCTGGTCGGCATGGGCAGCAACCCCGCCCTCACCGCGGCGATCATCCTGGTGAGTGCGGGCGTTATCGGCCAGACCGCGTTCTGGCTGGCGCTACGCTATCGAGCCAAATCGACCTGAAGGCGGCTTACTGCCGCCAGTTGCTACCCTTGCCCTCGATCTGGCGCAGCGCGGCATTCCAGTAGGTCAGGCCATATCCGGGATTGGCGCGCTGTTGCTTGGCACGCTCGCCGTACTGGCGGATGACCTCGGGATCGATCGGCGCCGGCTCCTCGTCGAGACCGCGGGCAATCACCTCGACCTCGCAGGCGCGCTCGAGCATGTAGAGGCGACGCAGCGCGCCCGGGATCGTGGCGCCGACGGTCAGCAAGCCGTGGTTGCGAAGCACCACCGAGTTGCCGTGCTGGCAGGTCACGCCCAGCGCGTCGCATTCCTCCTGCGAAGTCGGCATGCCGTACTCGTGATAAACGAGGTCGTCATAGACCGCGAGCGCATCCTGGGAGATCGGCCGGATACCCTTCTTCAGCACCGAGATGCCGGTCCCTGCGCGCGTGTGGGTGTGCATGACGCAGTTGGCATCGGGCCGCGCCTTGTAGACACCGCTGTGGATGGTGAAGCCCGCGGCGTTGAACTTACCGTCGTTCGAGTAGACCTTCCCGTCGAGGTCCATCTTCACCAGGCTCGACGCGGTGATCTCCTCGAACAGGTCCCCGTAGTTGTTGATCAGGAAGCAGTTGGGCTCGCCCGGAATGCGCACCGTCATGTGGGTGTCGATCGTGTCGGTCCAGCCGTAGAGGTCGGTGATCCGATAGAGCGCGGCAAGGTCGCAGCGCGCCTGCCATTCGGCATCGGTCATGTTGGGACGGTCGACTTGCGGCGGCGCATTCATCGCGGTTCTCCGTACTCGGGTTCGCAGTGTTGACCTGATTTTAGTGCAACTCGCGGGCCAGCGCGAGTGGACCGCTCTTTCGCCCCTCGGCACACTATTTGCCTGTCGTCGCTCGGCGGCAGTCATTTTGTTTTCGGGAGGTTCGAACCGTGGCCGGCAATCCGTTTCATCTCGCGTGGTTCCTCCAGGGCTCGAGCGCGCAAGCCTGGGGTGAGGCCTGGACCGGCCATATCGGCACGTCGTGGATGGAGCCCGAGCTGTTCCTCAACATGGCGCGCACGCTCGAGCGCGCCTGCTTCGACTACATCCTGCTCGAAGATTCATCTTATGTCGGCGAAAGCTTCGGCGGCTCGACCGAGATCTACCTGAAGAACGCCATCGCCGTGCCGCGCCAGGATCCGTCGGTCGTGGCGGCGCTGATGACCCAGGTGACGTCGCGCATCGGCATCGTTCCGACTTTCGGAACATACGCCTATCACCCCTACCTGCTCGCCCGCCTGGTGGCGACGCTCGACCAGGTGTCGGGCGGGCGCATCGGCTGGAACGCCGTCACCGGCAGCTCGGATTTTGCGGCTATGAATTTCGGCATGCAGGGCATGCCCGATCACGACCTGCGCTACGACATGGCCGACGAATACATGGAGGTGTGCCGCGGCCTGTGGGGCTCGTGGGAGCCGGGCGCCATCGTCGCCGACCGCAAGTCGGGCGTGCTGGTCGATCCGACCAAGGTCCATGCCGTCAACTACCAGGGCAAGTACTTCAGCACGCGCGGGCCGCTCAACTCGGGACCGGCGCCGCAGGGCCAGCCGGTGATCGCCCAGGCCGGCGGCTCGCCGCGCGGTCGCAAGTTCGCCGCCGCCCACGCCGACACCATCGTCGTGCACGCCAAGGGCATCGAGGCGATGAAGGCCTACCGCGAGGACGTGCACAAGCACATGGTCGCACAGGGCCGCAAGCCGTCGGACTGCAAGGTGCTGTTCCTGATCAATCCGATCATCGGCGAGACCATGGAAGAGGCAAAGGACCGCAAGAAGAAGCGCGAGGCCATCGCCTTCGAGAAGATCGACGAACGCCTGGCGCATTTCGGCAAGGTCACCAACATCGACTTCGGCACATTCGATCTCGACAAGCCCCTACCCGACCACGTCACGACCAACGGCCACCAGGCCAACCTGGAACAGTTCCGCAAGATGGCGAACGGGCGGTCGATCCGCGAGACCATGGCGAGCTTCAACGCCGTCGATCTTTCAGTCGAGCTTGTCGGCACGCCCGACTCCATCGCTGCGCGCATGGGCGAGGTCATGGATGAGGTGGGCGGCGACGGTTACCTGTTCTCGATGCCCAACGTGAACCGCCGCACCCTGGCGGAGATCGAGGACGGGCTGATCCCCGCGCTGCAGGACCGCGGCCTGATGCGCAAGGCGTACGAGCACAAGCACTTCCGCGACAATCTTCTGGCCTACTGACGGAGCCCTCATGCGCAACTCTTCGACTATCGGCCGCCGTGCGACGCTCGGCATCCTGGGCGCAGGCCTCGCCGCGCCGTTCATCCGTCCCGCCGCGGCGCAGGCGGCGTGGCCCGAGCAGACGACCATCCCGGCGATCCTGAAGGGCTCCGGCGAAGTGCGCATTGCGGGCTTCGGCGGCACCATGAACGATGCGCAGCTCAAGGCCTACTACGAACCGTTCGAGAAGATCTCCGGCATCAAGGTGCGCGCCTTCCCCGGCTCCGATCCGACCAAGATCAAGGCCATGGTCGAGACCGGCAACGTCGAATGGGACCTGGCGCAGCTCAGCCGCGGCTCGATCATGAACCTCCAGAAGCGCGGCGATTATTTCGAGAAGATCGACTACGACATCGTCGATCCCGGCGTCGACCCTGCCTATCGCTTCGAGTACGGGCTGGAGATGCTGGTGTGGGCCCAGGTGCTGGCCTACCGCAAGGACCTCATCAAGGGCGAGCCCAAGGGCTGGGCGGATTTCTGGGACACCAAGAAGTTCCCCGGCGAGCGGGCCATGTACGGCACGACCTCCGGCGGATTTCCCGAGATGGAGTTCGCGCTGATGGCCGCCGGCGTGCCGCCGGACAAGGTCTATCCGATCGACATCGACAAGGCCCTGGCGAGCTACGAAAAGATCAAGAAGGACGTCGTCAAATGGTGGGACACCGGCGCGGTGCCCATCCAACTCCTGACCGACCGCGAGGTCTCCATGACCACCGTATGGAACGGTCGCATGGCGGCGCTGCAGGCGGCCGGCGTGCCGGCGGAGATCTCGTGGGGCCAGGGCCTTTCCAAGCGCGACGCCTGGGGCATCCCCAAGGGCGCCAAGAACAAGGCCAACGCGATGAAGTTCGTGGCCTACTCGACCATGGCGATCCCGCAGGCGCGTATCGCCTTCGCCATTCCCTACGGTTCGGTCAACAACGCGTCGAACGAATACATCCCGCCTGACCGGCTGGCCGTGCTGCCGAGCGCGCCCGACATCAAGAAGCAGCTGCTCAACTACAACTACGATTGGTGGATCGACAATCGCGAGGCGGCGGTCGGCCGCTTCAACAAATGGCTGCTGAGCTAGCGGCCATGAATGGCGTAGGGCCATGAACGGCGCGGGGCGCGGCGCCTCGGTGTCGCTCGCCGACCTCGAGAAGAAATACGACCGCACCAACGCCGTCGACGGCGTCTCGCTCGACATAAGATCGGGCGAGTTCCTGACGCTGCTCGGCCCCAGCGGCTCGGGCAAGACCACGACCCTGATGATGATCGCGGGCTTCGAGACGCCGAGCTCGGGCGACATCGCCATCGACGGCACGTCGGTGGTCGCCATGCCGCCCTACCGGCGCAACATCGGCATGGTGTTCCAGAACTATGCGCTGTTCCCCCATCTCACGGTCGAGGACAACATCGGCTTCCCGCTGAAGCAGCGCGGGGTGCCGAAGGCCGAGCGGGCGAAGCTGGTCGGCGAAGCGCTCGAGCTGGTGCAGCTGCCGGGCTATGGCGGCCGCTATCCGCGCCAGCTCTCGGGCGGCCAGCAGCAGCGCGTGGCGCTGGCTCGGGCCATCGTCTTCAAGCCCAGGCTGTTGCTGATGGACGAGCCGCTGGGCGCGCTCGACAAGCAGCTACGCGAGAACCTGCAGCTCGAGATGCGCCGCCTGCATGCTGATCTCGGCATCACCTTCATCTACGTCACGCACGACCAGGAAGAGGCGCTCACCATGTCCGACCGCATCGCCGTCATGAACGACGGCAAGGTCGCGCAGGTCGGCGCGCCGGAGGATCTCTACGATCGTCCCTGCAATCGCTTTGTGGCGGGCTTCATCGGCGAGTCCAACTTCCTGCCGGCCGTGGTGCGCGATCTGGAGGATGACGTCGTGGTCGCAGAGTGCGAAGGCGTGACGGTCCGCGCCCTCTGCCCGGCCCGCCCGGCCAGCGGCACCAAGGTGACCCTGACGACGCGGCCGGAGCGGCTGCGCTTCGCCGATACCTTGAACGGCCACGCGCCGCAGAACCGCATGAGCGTCACGGTGACCGAGGCGGTGTTCGCGGGCGAGCGCTGCCGCTACCTGCTGCGCGCGGCCGACGGCACCTCGATCGTGCTGAAGGAGCCGTCGAGCGCCGCGATCCGGCGACGTCAGGTCGGCGAGCAGGCCGAGATCGCCTGGTCCGTGGCGGATACGATCCTTGTCTGAGGCAGTCATAAGGGAGCGCGGGCCTCTGGCCCGCTTCACGATCAAGAGCGGGCCGCAGGCCCGCGCTCCCAATCTGATGCCGTTCCTGCTGGCGGCGCCGCTGATCGTGTTCATGCTCGCCTTCTACGCCCTGCCGGTGGTGGCGATGCTGATGCGCAGCGTTTCCGATCCGAGCTGGACGCTCGACCACTACGCCGCCCTGTCCGACGACGCGGTGTTCCTGAAGACCTTTGCCAACACCTTCTACACTTCCCTCATCGTCACCCTGGTGAGCCTGCTGCTGGGCTATCCGGTGGCGATGGCCCTGGTGCGCGCGCCGCGCTGGGCGCCGATCATCCTTGTGCTGATCATGCTGCCCTTCTGGACCAGCGTGCTGGTGCGCAGCTACGCCTGGATGGTGCTGCTGGGCCGCCACGGCCTGTTCAACGAGGCGCTGATCGCCGCCGGCATGATCGACCGGCCGTTGCGCATCCTCAACACGCCGCTCGCCACGCAGATCGCGATGAGCCACATCCTGCTGCCCTACATGATCCTGCCGATCGCGAATGCGCTGCGCCAGATCGATCCCTCGTTGCTGCGCGCGGCGTCGGGCCTGGGCTCGCCGCCGTGGCGCACCTTCCTGCAGGTGACGTTGCCGCTCTCCATGCCCGGCGTCGCGGCGGGCGTGCTGCTGGTGTTCGTGCTGGCGCTCGGCTTCTACATCACCCCGGCCATGGTGGGCGGCCCGCGCGAGATCACGATCTCCATGCTGATCGCCCAGCGCGTCGACCAGCTCGACTGGGCCTATGCCGCCACGCTCTCGGCCGTGCTGCTGGCCACGGCGCTCGCCATCATCGGCGCCTTCTATCGCCTCCCGGGCGTCGGCAACGCCTTCCGGATGGATGCACGATGACGACCCTCGGAATGATGGGGGCCCGCATCCTGCCCGCGACCGTCGTCGGGCTGATCCTGCTGTTCCTCGCCTTCCCGATCCTGGTCGTGATCGTGGTGTCGTTCTCCTCGGCGACCTACCTCACCTTCCCGCCGCCGGCCTTCGGCCTGAAATGGTACGACGCCTACTTCAGCAGCGCGGACTGGCTGCGGCCGACCTGGCTCAGCCTGTGGGTCGCCGCCGCCGTCGTCGTGTTGGCGACGTTGCTCGGCACACTGGCGGCACTCGGCATCGCCCGCCTGCCGCGAGCGGCGCGGGTCGTGGTGGCAGGCCTGGTGCTGTCGCCGCTGATCGTGCCCGGCATCGTCGTGGCGATCGGAATCTACTACGCCTTCGCGCGCTACGGCCTGGTGGGCTCGCCGGTCGGGCTGATCATCGCCCATACCTGCCTCGCCGTGCCCTTCGTCGTGACCAGCGTGAGCGCCAGCCTCGCCGGCATCGATCCGCGGCTCGAGCAGGCCGCGCTCAGCCTCGGGGCCACGCCACGCGCCACCTTCTTCCAGGTGACGCTGCCCCTGATCCGTCCGGGCGTGCTGGTCGGCGCGCTGTTCGCCTTCATCACCTCGTTCGACGAGCTGATCGTCGCGCTGTTCATCTCGGGCTCCGGCGCCGTCACCCTGCCGCGACGCATGTGGGACGACCTGCGCTTCCAGATCGATCCCACGATCGCCGCGGTCTCGACGCTGACCATCGTGCTGACCGTGGCGCTGATGTGGGGCGCCCACCTCCTCAGGAAACACGCCGAGCGTCAGGTCACGAAGACGGGCCGACCTTGAGGGCGTCATCGTCTTCCGGACCGCCGGCCTCTGGCCGGCTCATACTCTTCGGAGCGCGGACCTCCAGGTCCGCATCATGAGCTGAGCGGACCTGGAGGTCCGCGCTCCAACATGAGCCGGCCAGAGGCCGGCGGTCCGGAAGAGCATGAGCATCATTCGGCGTTCATGCCTTTCATGAAGGTCGACGGCACGACGCTCTTCACGGACTGCGCGCGCTTGGCGAGCCAGTAGGCCTGCGCCGGCGGCACCGAGCCGAACTGTCGATCGACGCCGAGCTTCTGCGCGGCATCCATCGGCCAGTTGGGATTGTACAAAAGCTCGCGGGCCAGCGCGATCAGGTCCGCCCTGCCCTCCTGCAGGATCTGCTCGGCCTGGTCGGCGTGCACGATCAAGCCGACCGCCATGCTCATGATATCGGCGTCGCGCCGCAGCCGCTCGGCGTATGGCACCTGGTAACCGTAGGTCACCGGGCCCGCGCTCACCACCGGCGAGCCGCGCATGCCGCCCGAGCTGCAGTCGATCACGTCGACGCCCTTGGGCTTCAGGATCTTGGCCAGCGCCACGCTCTGGTCGGGTCCCCAGCCGGCATCGTCCTCGACCGAGAAGCGCACGAACAGCGGCTTGCTGGCCGGCCAGTAGGTGCGCACGCATTCGACGACTTCGATGCAGAAGCGCATGCGGTTGAGCTCGCTGCCGCCGTAGTCGTCGTTGCGCACGTTGGAGAACGGCGACAGGAACTGGTGGATCAGGTAGCCGTGCGCTGCGTGAATATCGAGCACGTCGAAGCCCGCCTCGTGGGCGCGCCGCGCCGCCTGGCCCCAGCGCTCGATCACCTCGGGGATCTCCTCGCGCGTCAGCGCGCGCGGCGTCGGATCGGTCTCCGGCGCGTTCCGGGCGCTCGACGACACCAGCTCCCACTGGTCCCAGTCATCGATGCCGTCCGGCTTGAGCGGCGCGCCGCCTTCCCACGGCCGGAAGCGCCGCGCCTTGCGGCCGGAATGGCCGAGCTGGATGCCGGGCACCGAATTGTGCTGGCGGATGAATTCCACGCAGCGCTTCAAGCCGGGGATGAAGGCGTCGTCCCAGATGCCGAGGTCGCCGACCGTGCCGCAGCCGCGGCGCTCGACCTTGGTCGATTCCATGATCACCAGCCCCGCCCCGCCCGCGGCATAGCGGCCGGCATTCATCAGGTGCCAGTCGGTGGCAAAGCCCTTGACGGCCGAATACTGGTGCATGGGGGCCACCACGACGCGGTTCTTCAAGGTCACGTCGCGAATGGAAATCGGTTCGAACAGCATCGGCTGCGCCATGTATACTCCCCCACCATGTCCGTGAATCACGACCGCTACGACGACGCCTACCTGCGCCGTATCCTGCGCGAGACCAAGACCATCGCAATGGTCGGCGCCTCGGCCAACTGGAATCGTCCCAGCTATTTTGCAATGAAGTACTTGCTGGACCGCGGCTACCGCGTCCTGCCGGTCAATCCCGCCGCCGCCGGCCAGGAGATCATGGGCCAGAAGGTCTACGGCTCGCTCGAGGAGCTGCCACTGAAGGCCGACATGGTCGACATCTTCCGCAACTCCGAGGCCGCCGGCCCGATCACCGATGCCGCCATCGCACACGGCGCCAAGGTGGTGTGGATGCAGCTCGGCGTGCGCAACGACGCGGCCGCCGAACGGGCCGAGGAGGCCGGGCTGAAGGTCGTCATGAACCGCTGCCCCAAGATCGAGCATTCGCGGCTCAGCGGCACCATCGAATGGCACGGCATCGCCAGCGGCGTCATCAGCAGCAAGAAGCGGGCGCTTTAGTGAGCCTGGCCCGCCGCCGCAGTCTCCTGCTGGACGGCGCGGCGCTGCTCGGCGGCGCGACAGCGGCCAATCGGCGGCGGACTATGCCGTCTTCAGCGAGCTTTCGCCCGATACCAAGGCGATGAAGCCGGGCTGGAACCGGCGGATATTCACCGACACCGACATCCGCAAGGGCAACGCCATCCAGTGTGACTTTGCGACGGGCATCGTCAGCCTGGCGCCGGGGACCTATCAACTCGCCGGCATGTCCATCGTGACCTACCACACCGGCGCCGAGCCGCCGGGAACGACCACGACCAAGGCCCGCAACGCTGCCGCGGGCTACTGCCGGCTGCGCACCGTCGAGCCGGGCGACAAGGCGGAGGTCTCGAGCCTGCGCGGGATCGACAACGGCAATGCCAGCGTGATCTGGCCGACGCCCACGTTGGCTCGACCCCTCTCATGAGCAGATAGGAACGACAGGCATCGGCCGCCGGCTCACCACGCGTCGCATCGAGCCAGTCGACGATGCAGGCATTGTCCGGCTCGCCCATGACGTTGAACGGATGGAAATCGCCATGGCAGAGCCGGTCGCCGTTGGGCATGTCGGCCAGCCGGTCCAGCAGCCGGCCTTGCCGGCTGCCTCCCAAGGCCGCCGCTCTCCGGATGCGGTCGATCAGCCGGGCCTTCAAATCCGGTAGCAGCACGGCCTCATGCCGGTGAATCGCGAGTTGCAAGCGCACCATTGCCTTCATGTAGAGGGCCAGCGCCTCCGGTTGACCGCCTATCGCCTCCGCGAAGCTCGGCCCGTCGGCGCGAGTCATGACGATGCCCCATCTCTCGCCGACGTTTGGGGACCCCGCGCTTGTAAAGCTTCAATACGTCCGATCCAATTTCGAAGACCTCGGCTTCTTTGCTCGATCCAATGAGACGGCCCGGTTCCAGTTCACTCATCGTGATCCTCGATACTTCTTCGAGCGGACCTTGTAGCATCGCCTAAAATGAGGAAACGCATGAAGTTCGGCATTTTCGACCACATGGATCGCGCCGGTCCCGATCTCGGCCGGCAGTTCGACCAGCGCCTGAAGTTGATCGAGCTCTACGAGCGCTCGGGCTTTCATGGCTATCACCTGGCCGAGCACCATGCGACGCCGCTCGGCATGGCGCCCTCGCCCAGCGTGTTCCTGGCGGCCGTGGCGCAGCGCACCAAGCGGCTGCGCTTTGGGCCGCTGGTCTACACGGTGAACCTCTATCATCCGCTCAGGCTGATCGACGAGATCTGCATGCTCGACCAGATGAGCGGCGGGCGGTTGGAGCTCGGCATCGGCCGCGGCATCTCACCCTACGAGGTGGGCTACTACGGCGTCGATCCCGCCACCGGGCCGGAGCGTTTTTCCGAGGCCATGGAGGTGATCCTGAAGGGCCTCACCGAGAAGCGGTTGAACCACGAGGGCAAGTACTTCACCTTCAAGGACGTGCCGATGGAGATGCAGCCGGTGCAGCGGCCGCATCCGCCCTTGTGGTACGGCGCCAACTCGCTGGAGAGCGCCGACCGGCTGGCCAAGCAGGCGTGCAACACCGTGGTCGGCATGCGGGCCGACGGCGTCGGCCAGTTCTCGGCGCGCTACCGTGCGGCGTGGAGGGCGCTCGGCCGCGCCGACGAGGACCTGCCGCTGATCGGGCTCAGCCGGCACGTCGTGGTGGGCGATACCGACCGCGAAGCGCAGAGCGCCGCCAAGCGGGCCTTCGCGCTGTGGTACGACGCCCTGCTGCATCTCTGGCGCGCCCATGGCGTCGGCCTGCCGCGCCAGATGATCCCGGCGGAGTTCGAGCCGGCCCTGGAAGGCGGCTACATCGTCGCCGGGTCGCCCTCGACGGTGCGTGACCGGCTGAAGAAAGACAACGAGGTCGCCGGCATCAACTACTGTCTGTGCCGGCTCGCCTTCGGCGACCTGTCGTTCGAGGAATCGTCGCGCTCGATCGAGCTTCTGGCCAAGGAAGTGATGCCGGCGCTCTAGCGCTGGGGGCGTCCCCCCGCCCCAAAAAGTCGAGGCCCGCGGCCCCACCTACGCGTGAGCCGCGGACCCCGTCCCCCTCCGTGAAACACGCCCGTCGCTGTGGAACGCGGTTCGGGTCGTGCCCCCCTCCTTGAAGATTTGACTAGCTGCTGAGAAGAAACGATCGGTGAGAAAAAGCCGGCGGTGGTGGGGCCACCGCCGGCTCTCTCAAGAGGATCAGCTACGCCGCCCGGGGAGAGATAGCGACGAACCTGGTCATCCCCTCTCGATACACTTTCATCAGCACCGGCTTACCGGTCTTCTTGGCTTCCGAGAGCTTCTCGACAGCCGTCTTGGGGCTGTCGACCGCATCACGACCGACCTGCTGCAGGATGTCCCCCTGCTTGAGGCCAATCTCGTCGGCCGGGCTGCCCGGCTCGACCGCGGCGATCGCCGCGCCCTTCACCGAGTCGTCCAGCTTCATGCTGTCGCGCATCTCCTTGGAGATCGGCGCCAGCGACACGCCGTAGGACAGCGGCTCGGCCTTCTTGTCGACCTGCTTGCCGTCCGTGGCGTCGGCGCTCGCCTTCACGATGCCGCCCTCTTCCTTGTCGCCGCGGATCTTGGCCATGACGGTCATGTCCTTGCCGTCGCGCCACAGGGCGATCTTGGCGGTCGTGCCGGGCTTCATGCTCGAGATCATGCGGGTCAGGTCCTTGATCGACTCGACGTCCTTGCCGTCGACGCTCTTGATCACGTCACCCGACTTGATGCCGGCCGTCATCGCCGCGCTGTCCGGCGTGACCTGGGCGACCAGGGCGCCCTTCTCGCCGTCGAACGACAGGCTCTTGGCGAGCTCCTCGTTCAGCGGCTGGATCTGCACGCCGAGCAGGCCGCGCTCGACCTTGCCGTTGACCTTGAGCTGGGCCACGACACCTTCGGCCAGGCTGGACGGGATGGCGAAGCCGAGGCCCACGCTGCCGCCCGACGGCGAGAAGATGGCGGTGTTGATGCCGATCACCTTGCCGTCCATGTCGAACAGCGGGCCGCCCGAGTTGCCGCGGTTGATGGCGGCGTCGGTCTGGATGTAGTCGTCGAACGGGCCGGACTGGATGTCACGGCCGCGCGCCGACACGATACCGGTCGTCACGGTGCCGCCCAGGCCGAACGGGTTGCCGACCGCCATCACCGGCTGGCCGACACGCACCTTGCTGGCGTCGCCGAAGGTGACGTACGGCAGCGGCTTGCTGCTCTCGACCTTGAGCAGGGCAAGGTCGGTCTTCTCGTCGCCGCCCATCAGCTTGGCCGGGAACTTGCGGCCGTCCGACAGGGTCACGCTGATCTCGTCGGCCTTGCCGGCGACGTGGTAGTTCGTGACGATCCAGCCCTTCTCGTCGATGATGAAGCCCGTGCCGACGGCCTGGCCCTTCTGGGCCGGACGCTGCGGCTTGGCGCCGGGCTTGCCCGGCTGGCTGGGCTGCATCGGCATGCCGAAGCGCTCGGCAAACTTCTGCATGAACTCTTCCATCTGCTTCTGCTGGTCGGGCGACATGCGGCCTTCGCGGCTCTCGTCGTCGCCGGCGCCACCCTTCATGGTGACGGAGACGTTCACCACCGACGGGGTCACCTTGGCGGCGAGGTCTGAGAAGTCCTGCACGCCCGACACGGTCGGCGCAGCAGCCACGGCCGCAGGCGCCGTGAACAGGGGGGCAATCAGCACCGGCGCGGTCAGCGCTGTGGTCAGCGCCAGCGCGGTGAGAATGCGGGACTTGGTCTTGGTCATCTAAGCTACCTCCTGAGGGTCCGGGCTTTTCGCAGGAGGAATATGGGCGTGGCCCCATGGCGACCGGATGGCTGCTAAATTGAATGTTTGTATAGTTGGGGAACGTTGTTTTTGCGGGGAATTACAGGCAGATGCTGGCTCCAACGACCGTCGCGACCGCCCTACCGATGAGCCAGCCGTGAAGATCCTCCTCGTCGAAGACGACAAGCAGACCTCCAACTACATCGCCAAGGGCCTGCGCGAGCACGGCCATGTCGTCGACCAGGCCGACAACGGCCGCGACGGGCTCTACCTCGCCACCGGCGAGAAGTACGACGTCATGATCGTCGATCGCATGCTGCCCAGCATGGACGGCCTGTCGCTGGTCAAGGCGGCGCGTACCTCCAATGTGCGCACGCCGGTGCTGTTCCTCACCACCATGGGCGGCATCGACGATCGCGTGGCCGGCTTCGACGCCGGCGGCGACGACTATCTCGTGAAGCCCTTCGCCTTCGCCGAGCTGCTGGCGCGCGTCGGCGCGCTGGCGCGGCGGCCACCGATCGTGGCGACGACGTCGCTGTCGGTCGGCGATCTCGAGATGGACCTGCTCGCCCGCACCGTGACGCGCGCCGGCAAGCGCATCGATCTCCTGGCGCAGGAGTTCAAGATCCTGGAGTACCTGCTGCGCCATGCCGGCGAGGTGGTGACGCGCACCATGCTGCTGGAGAAGGTCTGGGACTTCCATTTCGATCCCAAGACCAACATCGTCGAGACGCACATCAGCCGCCTGCGCTCCAAGATCGACAAGGGCTTCGGCCGCCCGCTCCTGCACACCGTCCGGGGGGCTGGCTATGTCATCCGCGCGCCCGAGTAGCACGCTCGGCCGCATCCTGCGGTCGGTGAGCTTCCGGCTGACGCTGTTCTATGCCGCGTTGTTCATCGCCTCTGCCGGCGCCCTGTTCGCCACCGTCTACGTGACGGCGACGTCGGCGATGCAGACCGACATGGCGGCCGTGCTGCGCTCGGAAGCCTACCAGCTCGCCGAGGTCCATAGCCGCACCGGCCTCAACGGCCTGGCCCAGCAGATCGCGCGACGCATGAACTTCCGCACGCGCGGCCCGATCTTCTACCTCTTGCAGGGCCCCAACGGCCGCGTCGTCGTCGGCAACCTGCCCGGCATGCCACCGGTCAACGGCGTCGTCGACTTCGTGCCCAAGCCCGACACGCCGGAGCCCGACGGCGAGCAGACCAAGCTGACCGGCTTCGGCCTCACCCTGCCGGACGGCTCGTTCCTGCTGGTCGCGCAGGACGCCGCGCGGCTCACCGACATGCAGCACGCCATCGTGCGCGCCTTCGCCTGGGCGGGCGGGCTCACGCTGCTGCTCGCCATCGCCGGCGGTGCGGTGCTGGCCAATTCCTTCCTGCGCCGCATCGACGCCATCACGCGCACCAACCGCGCCATCATGGAGGGCGATCTCTCGGCCCGCATCCCCGTGCGCGGCACGCACGACGAGATCGACCAGCTCATCGCCAGCCTCAACGCCATGCTGGGCCGCATCCAGCAGCTGATGGACGGGCTGCGCCAGGTGTCGAGCGACATCGCCCACGATCTGCGCACGCCGCTCGGCCGCCTGCGCCAGCACCTGGAAGACGCGCGCGAGCGGGCCAAGACCACGGCGGAATACGACGCCGCAACGGATGCCGCCATCGAGGAAGCCGACGAGCTGCTGGAGACCTTCTCCGCCCTGCTGCGCATCGCCCAGGTCGAGGCCGGTGCGCAGAAGAGCGCCTTCGCCGAACTCGATCTCTCCGCCCTGGTCCGCAGCGTCGGCGAGGCCTATCAGCCGTCGGCCGAGGATTCCGACCACAAGCTCGACATTCACATCGAGGACGGCGTGCATCTCACCGGCGACCGTCAGTTGCTGGCCCAGATGATCTCGAACCTGGTCGAGAACGCGCTGCGCCACACGCCTGACGGCTCCACGGTGACGCTGGCGTTGCGCCGCGCCGGAGCACGCTTCGACATCGAAGTTGCCGACAACGGTCCGGGCATTCCCGAGGCCGAACGCGGCCGGGTGTTCGACCGCTTCTACCGCCTCGACCGCAGCCGCTCGACCTCCGGCAGCGGCCTTGGCTTGGCGCTGGTCAAGGCGATCGCCGGCCTGCACGGCCTTTCGATCGAGCTCACCGACCGCAAACCGGGCCTGGGCGTCGTCGTGACCGGCACGGCCGCGCGGTAAATCTTGCCGGAGCGCCGGCGGTCCGGAAGACCATGATTGCTCCGACTGTCGGTCGAGGCGACACTGCGCGGATGAAAAAGCCAACACCCGCCCGTCCCCTGCTCGCCTATGTCGGCAGCTACACGACACCCGAGCGGCACGGCGAGGGCAACGGCATCAACGTCTATCGCGTCGACCGCCGCACCGGCGCCTTCACCCACCTGCAGCATCTCGGCGGCCTGGAGAATCCATCCTTCCTCGCCATCAACGCGGCCGGAACGCGCCTCTACTCGGTGCATGGCGATCGCAGCGAGATCAACTCCTTCACCATCGATCCCGCCACGGGGCACCTGGCGCCGCTCAATCGCCAGCCGACCGGCGGCTACAACCCCGTCCATCTCGCCTTCGACGCGACCGGCCGCTTCCTGGCGGTGTGCAACTACGGCACCGATTCGGTCGTCGCCTTCCCGCTCGCGGGCGACGGCAGCCTGCTGCCCTACCGCACGCTCACCACGGTGACCGGCACGCTCGGGCCCCATCGCACACAGCAGCGCACCATGTGCGCGCATCATATCCCGCTCGATAGGACCGGGCGGTTCTTCTACGTGCCGTGCAAAGGCTCCGACGTCGTCATCGCCTACCGCCTCGATACGAAGCGCAAGATCCTGGTCGAGACGGCGCGCGTGACCGCGCGGCCGGGCGCCGCGCCGCGCCACATCGATTTCCATCCCACCAAGGCGCTGGCCTACGTTATCAACGAGCTCGATTCGACGCTCACGACCTATCGCCAGGACCGGCAGAGCGGCGCGCTCACGCCGCTGCAGACGATCCCGTCCACGCCATCGGAGTTCACCGGCTACAGCACGGGCGCCGAAATCTGGGTCGATCGCGCCGGGCGCAACGTCTATGTCTCCAACCGCGGCCACGACAGCATCGGCGTGTTCGGCATCGATCGGGCCAAGGGGACGCTGTCGCCGCGCCAGTGGGTGCCGACCCATGGCAGCACACCGCGCTTCTTCGCTTTCGATCCCGATCAGCGCTTCCTCTATGTCGCCAACCAGGACGGCCGCTCGATCGTGGGCTACCGCGTCGGTCGCGACGGACGGCTGGCTCCGACCCGCATCCGGGTCAGGGTCGGCAGCCCGGCCTGCATCGTCTTCTCACCGGGCTAACTTTTCCTGCCGAAAGATAGCCGCCCGCACGATGCGGTTCGCCTGGTCCGTGCCCTGCTCCAGATCGACCAGCAGGTCGGTGATCGGGGCACCACGATGGAGCCGGCGGCGTGATTCCTGGTTGACCCGCGCCAGCGAGCCGAGCTCGGTTTCCATGTCGTCGGACACCTCGACCAGGCCGTCGGCCGCGGCGTCGGCATAGGCCCGTTCGGCCCTCTCCAGGTTCACCGCCAGGCGACTCCTGACGGTCTCAGGCGCGCTCTGGGAGCATTGGTCGACGCCAGCCAGCGCCAGGAGGTAGTTCTCCAGGATGGGATCGACACGCTCCTTTGGGACAGGCGCCACGTCGATTCTCCCGCTGCTTGCCACACACATGAAGCGATTCTGCCAAAGCGGTTGTCGCGCTCTGTGGTAATTCTCACATTGCGGCAGACGATTAGCGAAATTGCTTCCCCTACAAGGAGTTGAACCGGCCAGCCGCCATGTCATGCTGCAGCGCACATGAGCGACGAGACCCCGCTTCGCAGCATCTCCCTCTTCGACGGTCTGACGGACGCCGAGCTGTCGGCGGTCGCGTCATCGTGCGCCATCCGCACGTTCGAGAAACAAGCTCAGATCCTGGGTGAGCAGGAGCCGACGACGGACGTGTTCTTCATCCTGTCCGGCACCGTACGTTCCACCAGCTACACCTCGGCGGGGCGCGAGGTCATCTTCAACGAGATCGAGGCCGGCGAGATCTTCGGCGAGTTCTCCGCCGTGGACGGCCTCTCCCGCTCCTCTTCGGTCGTGGCGATGACCGATTGCCGCGTCGCCCGCATGACCAGGGACAAGTTCCTGCAGATGCTCGAGGGCAACGGCAAGATCGCCGTCCGCCTGATCGAGCTCCTGGTCGTCAAGATCCGGTCGATGTCGGAGCGCGTGTTCGAGGTGAGCGCGCTTGCTGTGCGCGAGCGGGTGCGGCGCGAGCTGCTGCGACTCGCCAAGGACGGCGAGGAGTTCCGCAACGGCATCGTCATCAGGCCGGCGCCGACGCACTACGAGATCGCCGCCCGCATCGGCTCGCACCGTGAAGCCGTGACCCGCGAGTTCAACCGCCTGGAGGCCGACGGCATCGTCGAGGTCCGCAGGAGGCAATTGCGGATCGTCGACATCAAGCGGCTGCAGGAAGGCGAAGAGTAGCAAGGCGGCCTCGCCCCCAACGCGCCGCGCGGCGGCGCCCGTCGAACAATTTGCCTCGATCTCTTCTCGGCCGGCTGGAACCGCGGCCACCGAATGCTTACTCCACTGCACTTTCGCTGCAATTCCACCCATCCATACACGTATTTATTGATACTACTTTAACGTGTGATATATTCTAGTATTCAATTGAGGATATTCGACCGTGCACACCTACATCTCCAAGCGCCTGGTCGTGGCTGCTTGCATCGCCGCGTCGTTGCTTTTCCTGCTGCCTTTGCAGACAGGCTGGGCAGCCGACACACAGCCGAAACTGCCCCCAATCGTCACGGTCGACGGCCAGCCGACGTCGCTCAACGGCCGCCTGGTCATACGGCTCGACGGGCCGCTGGCGACAGACCAGGCGGGCAAAGCCAAGCTCTTTTTGAAGGACATTGAGATCAAGGACCTGAAGCCGGAACTCACGGTTGACGGTCAGGGGCTGGTGTTCCCCTTGCGGATGACAGCAAACAACAAGGCAGCTTGGGGCAGCCTGCTCGGCTCACCGGGCGCGTTCAATATCCAGCTACCCCTGGCCGTCTCCGTGGACGACAAGCTATTGGGCTGGAAAGACGACAAGGCCGCCAAGGATGTCGCCTTTGTCGTCTATAATCTGTGGCTGATGTTGGGCGCCGCAGTGATCGTGGCGGCAGCGATCTGGTTCGTGTTGCGCATGGCCCGCTACACCACGATCCTACGCGACACGTTGGTGGCGCAAATCCGGATCAGCGACCGCCCCTTCAGCCTGGCCCGCTCGCAAATGGCCTGGTGGTTCGTCCTCATCCTCACCTCGTTTGCCCTTGTCTACGTCATCACCGGCAGCACGGAGGCGATCTCAGCACAGGCACTCGTCCTACTTGGCATCACCAGCGCCACGACACTGGGTTCCTCTTTGATCGATCAAAGCCGCAACGGGCAGGCCAAAACGCTCGAACCCAAGCTCGTTGCGGCGGGCTTCAGCAGCTGCGCCGATGTCGAACAGGCTGTGAAAACGGCGCTGGGGGACTTCCAAGGGCCATTGACGTGGGAAATCCTCAATGCGGCGGTCACGGCTCTAGCCGCCAAGATCGCCGCGCTCCCATCGCCTGCCGGGCCGCTGCCTCCGGCTTTGCAGGCCGAGTCCGACGCCATCGCCAAGCTTCGGGGGTACCTCAACTTGATCGCCGACTATCGGTCGGAGTCTTGGTGGACGGATGTCGTGAACGATCTCAACGGACCGACGGTCCATCGCCTCCAGGTCGTGGTCTGGACGGCCGCGTTGGGCCTCATCTATGTCCTTGAGACCTATCATTCGCTGCAGGTTCCCGTGTTCTCGGATAACCTGCTGACGCTGATGGGCATCAGCAGTGGCGTGTACCTGGGCTTGAAGATTCCGGAAAAGCAGTGAGTCCCCCGGGCATTGTCCTTCAGCGCGTGACCTTGCATAAAACCTCCTTGGGCACGGCGGTGGCTTTGCTTGAGGAGGATTGCGGTGAGCGACAAGACCTACGGCTTCGAGACCCTGTCCCTTCACGCCGGCGCCGCGCCTGATCCGGCGACCGGCGCGCGGGCGCTGCCGATCTATCAGACCACGGCCTATGTGTTCGAGGACGCCGACCAGGCCGCCGCCCTGTTCAACCTGCAGACCGTCGGCTTCATCTACTCGCGGCTGACCAACCCGACCAACGCCGCGCTCGAGACAAGGCTCGCCACGCTGGAAGGCGGCCGCGGCTGCACCGTCACCTCGTCGGGCCATGCCGCGCAGGTGCTGGCGCTGTTCCCGCTGATGGCGCCCGGCGCGGAGATCGTCGCCTCCTCGCGCCTCTATGGCGGTTCGCTGCAGCAGATGCGCAACACCTATCCGAAGTTCGGCTGGACGGCGAAGATCGTCGACGCCGATGACCCGGAGAATTTCAAGCGCGCCGTCACCCCTAACACCAAGGCCTTCTTCATCGAGAGCCTGGCCAATCCGGGCGGCGTCATCAGCGACATCGAGGCGATCGCCCGCACCGCCGAGGCGGCCGGCGTGCCGCTGCTGGTCGACAACACGCTGGCCACGCCCTGGCTGTGCAAGCCGATCGATTACGGCGCCACGCTGATCGTCCACTCGACCACCAAGTTCCTGAGCGGCACCGGGACCTCGATGGGCGGCGCGGTCGTCGATTCGGGCAAGTTCGACTGGGCCAGGAGCGGCAAGTTCCCCAGCCTCGCCGGGCCTGAGCCCGCCTATCACGGGCTCAACTTCTTCGAGAGCTTCGGCGACATGGCCTACACCTTCCACAGCCACGCCGTGGGCCTGCGCGACCTCGGACCGAGCCAGGCCCCGTTCAACGCCTGGCTCACCATGCTGGGCATCGAGACCCTGGGCCTGCGCATGGAGCGCCATTGCGCCAACGCGCAGAAAGTCGCCGAATATCTGGCGAAGCATCCGGCCGTCGCCTGGGTCAACTACGCCGGCCTGCCCGACAACAAGTACCATCAGCTTGCCAAAAAATACCTGCCCAAGGGCGCGGGCTCGATCTTCACCTTCGGCGTCAAGGGCGGCTACGACGTCGGCATCAAGGTGGTCGACAGCGTCGAGCTGTTCTCCCACCTCGCCAATATCGGCGACGCCAAGAGCCTGATCATCCATCCCGCCTCGACCACCCATCGCCAGTTGTCCGACGAGCAGCGCGTCGCCGCCGGCGCCGGCCCCGACGTGCTTCGCCTGTCGATAGGGATCGAAACGGTGGACGACATCATCGCCGATCTGTCGCAAGCTCTGGAGAAAGCAACCAAGAACTAGTGGCGAGGGAACCGGGCAGCATGTTGAACAAAGCCGACAACGAGCTCCTGACGCAGAGCGGCCCGACGACGCCGATGGGCGAGCTGTTGCGCCGTTTCTGGATGCCCGCCCTTCTGAGCGAGGAACTGCCCGAGCGCGACGGGCCACCGAAGAAGATCAGGATCCTGGGCGAAGACCTGCTGGCCTTCCGCAGTACCGATGGTCGCGTCGGCATCGTCGAGCCGCACTGCCCGCATCGCGGCGCCAATCTCTATTACGGCCGCAACGAGGAGTGCGGCATCCGCTGCGCCTACCACGGCTGGAAGTTCGACGTCGACGGCAACTGCGTCGACCTGCCGACCTCGCCGCCGGAATCGACCTACAAGGACACGATCAAGCTGCTCGCCTACCCGACGCGCGAATGGGGCGACATGATCTGGGTCTACATGGGCCCGCGCGAAAGGATGCCGGAGTTGCCGCAACTCGAGTTGGGCCTGGTGCCGGCGTCCAGCCGCTACGTTTCCAAGAAGTGGCAGGACTGCAACTGGGTGCAGAGTGTCGAGGGCGCCCTCGATACCGCCCACTTCTCCTTCCTGCACGCCGTGCTCGCCAAGGATGACGTCGCGGCGCGTGCGGCACTGGCCAAGGCGGCGATCGCCGATCAGGCCGCGCCCGACGATCGCATCCGCTGGATACACAACGATCCGCGGCCCAAATTCACCATCCTCGGTCACGATGCCGGCCTGCTGATCGGCGCGGCGCGCAAGACCGACGGCGCCGATCTCTACTGGCGCATCTCGCAGTTCCTGATGCCCAACCACGCCTACACGCCCACCGCCTTCCCCGGCGAGATCTATTACGGCCAGTGCTGGGTGCCCGTCGACGACGGGTCGTGCTGGATCTACACCTACTGCTGGCAACCCGATCGGCCGCTCAGCAACGCCGAGCGCGCCAAGTTCGACGGTGGCTTCAATGTGCATGCCGAGGTCGACGACGACTACATGCCGTTGCGCAATCCGCGCAACGACTACCTGATCGACCGCGGGATGCAGAAACACACGACCTTCACCGGCATCGAGGGCGTGAGCGAGCAGGATGCCGCCATCCAGGACAGCATGGGCCCCATCCAGGACCGCACCAGGGAGCATCTCGGCCCGACCGACGTCGGCGTCGTCGAGTTCCGCAAGCTTCTGATGGGCAGCGCCCGGTCGCTCCAGGCGGGCATCGAACCCAAGGCAGCGGCCTCCGCCGGCCGCTATGCCGTACGGGCCGGCGGCGCGGTCGCCGCGCCGGCGAAGAACCTCGAGATCGTGATGACCGAGCGCTTCGGCCATGCGCGGGGTTACATCGGGCAGCAATACGGGTTGGGCGACTGATGCTGAGCAAGACCGACAACGAATTCCTCACGCGCAGCGGTGCCGGCACGCCGATGGGCGACCTGTTGCGCCGTTTCTGGATGCCCGCCCTTCTGAGCGAGGAACTGCCCGAGCGCGACGGGCCACCGAAGAAGATCAGGATCCTGGGCGAAGACCTGCTGGCCTTCCGCAGTACCGATGGTCGCGTCGGCATCGTCGAGCCGCACTGCCCGCATCGCGGCGCCAATCTCTATTACGGCCGCAACGAGGAGTGCGGCATCCGCTGCGCCTACCACGGCTGGAAGTTCGACGTCGACGGCAACTGCGTCGACCTGCCGACCTCGCCGCCGGAATCGACCTACAAGGACACGATCAAGCTGCTCGCCTACCCGACGCGCGAATGGGGCGACATGATCTGGGTCTACATGGGCCCGCGCGAAAGGATGCCGGAGTTGCCGCAACTCGAGTTGGGCCTGGTGCCGGCCTCCAGCCGCTACGTTTCCAAGAAGTGGCAGGATTGCAATTGGGTTCAAAGCCTCGAGGGCGCGATCGACACTGCCCATTTCTCCTTCCTGCACAAGATCCCGGGGCAAGACGAGAAGACCAAGCTCGAGATCTTCCGCAGCACGTCAGCCATCGGTGCCGGCCAGGAACTGGCGGATCGCATCCGCTGGGTGATGGACGACCCGAGGCCGAGATTCGCAATCGCGGGCCACGATACCGGGCTGGTCATCGGCGCAGCGCGCAAGACCGACTCGGCCGACAAGTACTGGCGCATTTCCCAGTTCCTGATGCCGAACCACGCGCTGGTCCCGGTCGCCTTCCCGGGCGACGTCTATCACGGCCAGTGCTGGGTGCCGGTCGACGACGTCAACTGCTGGATATACACCTACAGCTGGCTGCCCGACCGGCCGTTCACCAACTCCGAACGCGAGAAGTACGCCAAGGGGCTCAGCCTGCACGCCGAGGTCGACTCCCACTACGTGCCCCTCCGCAACATCCGCAACGACTACATGCTCGACCGTGCGAAGCAGAAGACGGAGAGCTTCACCGGCATCATGGGCGTGAGCGAGCAGGACGCCGCCATCCAGGACAGCCAGGGTCCGATCCAGGACCGCACCCGCGAGCATCTTGGGCCGACCGACATCGGCATCGTCGAGTTCCGCAAGCTCGTCATGGGCGCGGCGCGTGCCCTGCAGCAGGGCGATGAGCCGAAATCGACACGCGCTGCGAAGAAATATGCCGTGCGTTCAGGCGGTTGGATCGCCGATCCGGGCAAGGAGCTTGCTGCCGTCATGACCGAGCGTTTCGGTCATCGGCACGGCTATGTCGGAAACGAGTACGGCCTGGGAGATTAGTTAGACCGGCTGCACGCTCTGCTCTATCGTTCCCGGCAAAGTTCGAGACCTCGGGGAGACTTCACAGTGACCGT
>JAIEOV010000038.1 GCA_019750135.1 Reyranella sp.
GTTCTTCCAGAGCCGGTGCACGCCAACCGACATCAGGTCGTTCATCAGGTCGTAGCGCGGCGCCACGCTTTCGAAGACCTGGCGGACCAGCCCCGCCTTTTCAGCCGCCGGCACGTCGCGATAGCCAAAGGACGCCTGTTCCGGCGCGGCCGGGGCGCTAGGATCGGTCGAGTCCACCATGGGCGGCAACCTAGAGGAATCGCCATGATGCTGAAAGACCGGGTGCTGCTGATCACCAACGTCGAGAAATTCGCAGGCCATGGCACGACCCGGGTGGCCTTGGCCGAAGGCGCCACGGTTTTAGCGCATGATCCGACGTTCGAAGCGCCAAGCGCGCGGCGTAAATACGAAGCGCAGTTCCCCGGCGCGCATGCCCTGTCTGCCGTCGAGCCTGCGACCCTGGTCGAGCTCGCTCTCAAGCGTCATGGACATATCGACGCGCTGGTCAACAACGATGCCTACCCCGCCCTGCGCGCGCCGCTCGGCGAGGCACGGCTGGAAGACTATCGCGACGCGCTCGAGGCCATGGCGGTGACACCGTTCCGATTGACGCAGCTCGTCGCGCCATCGATGCGCAAACGCAAGTCGGGGCGCATCGTGTTCGTGTCGTCGGCGGCGCCGTTGCGCGGCATCGCCAACTACGCGCCCTACGTCTCCGCGCGCGCAGCCGCCAACGGACTCGTCTCCTCGCTCGCCAAGGAGCTGGGGCGCGACGGCATCACGGTGAACGCCGTTGGCTCGAACTACGTCGAGAACCCCGACTACTTCCCGCCGGCCCTCCTCGCCAACCAGGAGGCGATGGCCAAGATGACGGCGCAAATTCCGCTGGGCAGGCTGGGCAAGTCGGACGAGCTCGGCGCAACGGTGTGCTTCCTCTGCTCCGATGCCTCGGGCTTCATCACCGGTCACGTTCTTCCTCACGCCGGCGGTTGGGCGTGACGACAGAGCGAGTGCGTGTCACTATGTGCTGAATAAACGTTCGTGCACGAATGACCAGAAGGTCTCGGAAGCGCGGCGGGTAAAGGGAGGTACGACCAGGGCTCGCCGGATGAGAAGCCGGCGCGTGTCTCGTTGGCCTGAAAATTCGGTCCGAGGACGGCGCATGGGAAGACAGATCGTCCACCGCCTGCTGGTCTCGTTCCCCGCGCTGCTCGGGGTGCTGTTCCTTTGCTTCTGCCTGCTGCAGGTCGTGCCGGCCGATCCGGCGATGATCATCGCGGGCCCCGAGGCCAAGACCGAGACCATCGCCGCGATCCGCCAGGAGCTCGGGCTCGACCGGCCGATCCCCATCCAGTTCGCCGACTATCTCGGTCGCGTGCTGCGCGGCGATCTCGGCCGCTCGATCATCTCCAACAAGATGGTAAGCGAGGAGTTGGCGCTGACCATCGGCCCGACCGTCGAGCTGATGCTGGGCGCCATGCTGCTCGCCGTGCCGATCGGCTTGGCGCTGGGCACCCTGGCGGCGGTGAAGCGCGGCAGCATCACCGACCGCCTCATCATGGCCTTCTCGGTGGCCGGCGTTTCCATGCCGGTGTTCTTCATCGGCCTGATCCTGATCCAGTATGTCGGCTTCAAGTGGGCCTTGCTGCCCTTCACCGGCCGTACCGGCCCGATCTGGGACGGCGGCCTGCCGAGCCTGATCCTGCCGGCGCTGACCCTGGGGGCGGTGCTGATCGGGCCGATCGCCCGCCTGACGCGCACCGCCGTGCTGGAGGTGCTGGGCGCCGACTTCGTGCGCACCGCCCGTGCCAAGGGCCTGCGCGAGACGGTGGTGATCGTCCATCACGCGCTGCGTAACGCGCTGATTCCCGTGGTCACGCTGATCGGGCTGCAGGCGGCGTTCCTGCTGGGCGGCGCGGTGGTGACCGAGACCATGTTCTCCTGGCCCGGTGTCGGACGACTCGCCGTCGGCGCCATCGTGTCGAGCGATTTCCCGACGGCGCAGGGCGCCATCATGATCCTCGCCATCGCCTTCCTGACCATCAACTTCCTGGTCGACGTGCTCTACGTCTACCTCGACCCCCGAGTTCAACGATCATGAGTGTGCAACGGTCATGAGCGTCGACGCCCTCAACGCACCGGCCGCGGCCGAAGAAAGTACCGGCGCCTTCTCGCGCTCGGGCGTCCTGCGCCGGCTGATGCGCGACAAGGTGGCGGCGCTCGCCGCGATCATCCTGACCCTGATCGCGCTGGCCGCGATCTTCGCGCCCGTCGTGGCGCCCTACGATCCCTATCTCACCGACCTCACCAAGGTGATGCAGCCGCCCAGCGAGGAGCACTGGTTCGGCACTGACAATACCGGCCGCGACATCCTGAGCCGCGTCATCTACGGCACACGCAACACCCTGATGCTGGGCCTGGTCGGCGTCATCATCGGCGGATTCCTGGGCGGCTTTCTTGGCATCCTGGCCGCCTACTATCCCAGGGCTGACGGCTGGATCATGCGCCTGGTCGACGTGATGCTGGCGTTCCCGGCGATCCTGATCGGCCTCGCTGTCGCCGCCGTCGCCGGCGCCGGATTGGGCGCCGTGGTGATCGCCCTGGTGGTCGCCACCGTTCCCGACGTCGCCCGCGTGGCGCGCGGCGCCGCGGTCGGCGTCATGGGCCAGGAATTCATGGAAGCGGGCCGCGCCGTCGGCGTGTCGGACCGGACGTTGATCTGGCGCTACCTGACCTTGAACTGCATCTCGACCATCTTCGTGTTCCTGACCCTGCGCTTCGGCCAGATCATCCTGATCGGCTCGGCGCTGGGCTTTTTAGGCATGGGCGCGCAGCCGCCGACCGCGGAGCTCGGCATGATGGCCGCGCAAGGCCGCGACTTCCTGTTCATGGCGCCGCACATCGCCACGATCCCGAGCTTCGCGATCTTCGTCATCGTGCTGGCCGCCAATCTTCTGGGCGATGCGCTGCGCGACGTCCTCGATCCGAGGCTGCAACAATGACAGCCGATGCGAGTTTCTGAGGGAAGAATAGAAGACGGGGAAACAAACCAAGCGAGGAAACGACCATGCGTAACTTAGTTGTAGGTGTAGCAGCGTTTCTGAGTATCACAGCCGCAGCATCGATGGCCGAGGCGCAGACCCTGCGCATGATGAAGTCGCTCGATGCGCCGCATTACGACGGCGCGCGCACGACCTGGTCGCCGTCGTCCGACATCGTCAACATGTTCCAGGACACGCTGGTCGCCATGGACTGGGATGGCAAGACGCCGATCCCCTACCTCGCCAAGTCGTGGACGGTCAGCCCCGACGGCAAGCTCTACACCTTCAAGCTGCGCGACGACGTTCAGTTCTGCAGCGGCAAGAAGTTCACCGCCGCCGACGTCGTCTACTCGATCAAGCGGCTCGTGAGCCCCGAGCTCAAGGCACCGCTCGCCTGGCGCGCCGGCAACCTCAAGGAAGTCCGCGCCACCGATCCCTACACCGTCGAGTACGAGCTGAACGAGCCCTATTCCGACCTGCTGCTCAACATGACCATGTTCACCATGGCGATCCACAACAAGGAGAGCGTCGAGTCGCTGGGCAAGGACTACGGCGTCAAGACGGCCGACGGCACTGGGCCCTGGTGCTTCGAGTCCTGGCAGCCGCGGACGGAAATCGTGCTCAAGCGCCACGACGCCTACAAGTGGGGTCCCTCGATGTACCAGAACAAGGGGCCGGTGAAGTTCGAGAAGCTCTCGATCAAGATCGTGCCGGAGGACTCCAGCCGCCTCGCCGCCATGATGGGCGGCCAGTTCGACGTCACCCACCAGATGCCGCTGCAATTCCTGCAGCAGGTCAAGGCGGCGCCCAACCTCACCGTGCAGGAGGCCAAGCCCAACTTCCAGCTCCTGTACTACGGCTACAAGACGACACGGCCGATGGTGGCCGACAAGCGCGTGCGCGAGGCCATGAACATCGCCATCAATCGCGCCGAGATCGTCAAGGGCATCGCCCTCGGCAACGCCGAGCCGGCCTACACCTACATCGACTCCAAGGCACTCGACTTCGCCGAGTCGACCAACGGCCTCATCAAGGAGGATATCGAGCGGGCCAAGAAGCTCCTCGACGAGGCCGGCTGGAAGGTCGGCGCTGACGGCATCCGCGAGAAGGACGGCATGAAACTCGCCCCGCGGGTCTTGTTCACCCAGGTCGGCCTGTTTCCCCGCATCTCCGAGGCGATCCAGGGCTACATGCGCAAGATCGGCGTCGACTGGAAGATCGTGGGCTTCGATTCGACGATCGCGCCGGCCGAGATGGCCAAGCAGGACTACGAGCTTTGGACGGTAACGTTTCCCTACATGTCGGCCGGCGACCTGCTGAACTTCTACTTCGATTCGAAGAACATGCCGGCGCCCAACCGCATGAACTGGAACGACCCGCAGACCGACGAGCTGTTGAAGAAGGGCAAGGCGGCGCTGAGCGATGCCGACCGCACCAAGTACTACGGGCTCGCCCAGCAGCGCGTCACCGAGGAGCATCTCTGGATGCCGGTGATGAACGTCGGCATGTACACCACCAGCTCCAAGAAGCTGAAGGGCGTGCGGCCGCACATGCTCTATCAGAACACCTTCTACAAGGGCCTGGACTACTCGTTCTGATGGACAAGCTTCTCGAGGTCCGCGGCCTTCGGACCTACTTCCACACCGACCGCGGCCTGTTTCGCGCGGTCGACGGCATCGACTTCTCGGTCGGCCGCGGCAAGACCGTGGGCTTGGTGGGCGAATCGGGCTGCGGCAAGAGCGTGACCTCGCTCTCGGTCATGGGCCTTGTCGCAAGCCCACCTGGCAAGGTCGAGGCCGACTCCGTGAAATTCGACGGCCGCGACGTGCTGGACCTGTCGGCCGACGAGCGGCGCAGGCTGCGCGGCGGTAAGATGTCGATGATCTTCCAGGAGCCGATGACTTCGCTGAACCCGGTCCATACGATCGGCCAGCAGATCGTCGAGGCGATCCTGGCGCACACCCAGCTGTCGCCGCAGGCGGCCAAAAAGCGCGCCATCGAAATGCTCGAGCTGGTGCGCATCCCATCGGCCGCCGAGCGTTTCGACGACTATCCGCACCGCCTGTCGGGCGGCATGCGCCAACGCGTCATGATCGCCATGGCGCTGTCCTGCGAGCCGACGCTGCTGATCGCCGACGAGCCGACGACGGCGCTCGACGTCACCATCCAGGCGCAGATCCTCGATCTCCTGGCCGACCTGCAGAAGCGGCTGGGCATGGCGATCCTGATCATCACCCACGATCTCGGCGTCATCGCCGAGGTGGCCGACGAGGTGATCG
Source organism: Reyranella sp. (assembly GCA_019750135.1). Taxonomy (GTDB): domain Bacteria; phylum Pseudomonadota; class Alphaproteobacteria; order Reyranellales; family Reyranellaceae; genus Reyranella. The sequence goes on from JAIEOV010000038.1 coordinate 5,261, forward strand.
TCATGTACGCCGGCAAGATCGTCGAAAGCGCGCCGGTGGCGGCACTGTTCGCCGATCCGCAGCACCCCTACACGATCGGCCTTCTGGGCTCGATCCCGCGGCTCGACGCCGATCGCGAGAGGCTGTCGACCATCGAGGGCACGGTGCCCAGCCCCAACAACCAGCCCAAGGGCTGCCGCTTCTCGCCGCGCTGTCCTTTTGCCGACCGGCAATGCCGCGAGGAGCCGCCGCCCTTGCGGGAGATCGGTACAGGCCATGCCGTCGCCTGCTGGAAGGCGCCTGTCGAGCTCATAAGGAACGCGGCATGAGCGAGGCTGTCCCCGTCCTGGAAGTAAGCGGCCTGATAAAGCACTTCCCGGTCACGCGCGGCCTGATCCGCCGCAAGACGATCGGCATGGTGCGCGCCGTCGAAGGCGTGAGCTTCGACATCGCCCGCGGTGAAACGCTAGCGCTGGTCGGCGAGTCGGGTTGCGGCAAATCGACGACCGGCCGCCTGATCCTGCGCCTGATGGATCCGACGGCGGGCTCGGTGCGCTTCAAGGGCAGCGAGATCGCCACCCTCGACAAGCAGTCGCTGCGCCAGTTGCGCCGCCACATGCAGATCATCTTCCAGGACCCTTATGCTTCCCTGAACCCCCGCATGACCGTGGGCGAGATCCTGATCGAGCCGATGGCGGTGCATGGCCTGCACACCGAGGCCGAGCGCGCCGAGCGCGCCCGCGAGCTTCTGGCCGTGGTCGGCCTGCTGCCCGAGCATGCGCGGCGCTATCCCCACCAGTTCTCCGGCGGCCAGCGCCAGAGGATCGGCATTGCCCGCGCACTCGCGGTCAATCCCGACCTGATCGTGTGCGACGAGCCGGTCTCGGCGCTCGACGTCTCGATCCAGGCGCAGATCGTCAACCTGCTGCAGAACCTGCAGAAGCGCTTCGGCCTCTCCTACCTGTTCATCGCCCACGACCTCGCCGTGGTGAAGCACATCAGCGACCGCGTCGCGGTGATGTATCTAGGCAAGCTGGTCGAGATCGCGACCAAGCGCGACCTCTACGACCGTCCGCTCCATCCCTACACCCAGGCGCTGCTCTCGGCGATCCCACGCCCCGATCCGCGCGTCCGCAAAACGCGCATGCTGCTGGCCGGCGACGTGCCCAGCCCCTTCGCCCCGCCGCCCGGCTGCCGCTTCCACACGCGCTGCCCTTTTGCGCAGGACCGCTGCCGCCAGGAGGAGCCATTGTTGCGCGGAGCCGGCAACGGCCCCAATCGGGGCCATCGCGTGGCCTGCCATTTCTACGAGACGATCCCCGCTCCGACGATCGCCGCCGCCGACGGCCCGGCCGCCGGCAAGTTTGCCGAGCGTCTGGCGGCATTTGAGGCCGCCAAGCAGGCGCGCACCTTGATGTAGATCCACGTTCGCAGATGCGGCCACGTGCTTTCGTCGGGGCACCGGTACAGCAGATTCAAGTTGGTCGCTATTACCAAGGCCTCCATCGACGCAGGGGACCTGTCCAGCAGTTGTGCCGAGGGCAGTTCAGCCCGAGCATCGCCCGGCGGTCGCTAATCGTGCCGATCGAAAATCGCTGGCCGGTTTGTTGCGCGATCAGATTCGCCATTTGCGTATTCGAACAGCAGTCCGCATTGCCAAGTAGCAGCTCCGTGCAACGCTTGCTCCATCGCGGCTTGACCTGGCTATGTGTGCCCATGTGTTCCTCCCACGGTTCATAGTTCAAGTGTGGCAGTCTATCATCCGCTCATGACAACCCGCGTCAGCGGCACCGAGGGCTACGGCGAAACAGCCGCCGAGCGCGTGAGGCAGTACGAGAGCATCCCGTTCGCCCACGTCCATCGCCATTGGGTGCATGTCTTCCCGACGACACCGAGCCATGTCATCGACATTGGCGCGGGCACCGGTCGCGATGCCGCGGGCTTCGCCGACCTCGGACATACTGTGACGGCCGTCGAGCCGACGCCCGAGTTGCGCAGCGAGGCCCAACGGCTGCATCCGCACCCGGCAATCACCTGGATCGACGATGCCCTGCCCGACCTCGACCGCGTCCACGCCCTGGGGCAACGCTACGACCTCGTCATGCTGACGGCGGTCTGGATGCATCTCGACCTCGCCCAACGCGAACGCGCCATGACCCGCGTCGCGCCTCTGGTGCGGCCCGGCGGAACGATGGCGCTGTCGCTGCGCCACGGGCCGGTGCCGGCAGGCCGGCGGATGTTCGACGTCTCCGCTCAGGAGACCTGTGCGCTGGCCGGCCGGCACGGCCTCACCGTCATCCACGAAAGCAGGGGCGCTGCTGTCCTGGGCGGACCCGACGTGTGGTGGGATCGGCTCGCCTTCAGGCAAACGAACGGGCGATAGCCGGCGCACATTTCTCCGCTGCCCCGGTCATCCGATGGACGCCTTGCGCCGTACATCGGTGGGAGGACAGCAATGACCGAGGCCAGAAGGCACGCCATCGTCGTCGGGGCAAGCATAGCCGGCCTCGGCGCCGCGCGGGCGCTCGCGAACCACTTCGACCACGTCACGCTCGTCGAGCGTGACGAGCTTGCGACGGGCAGCGAGAGCCGCAAGGGCGTTCCACAGGCACGGCACGCCCATGGCCTCCTGCCATCGGGCTATCGAATCCTGTCCGACTATTTTCCCGGGATGATGGACGAGCTCGTCGCCGAGGGCGCCATGCGCGGCGATCTGACGGGAGACTTTCTTTGGTACCAGTACGGCGGCTGGAAGCTGCGGGCGGACAGCGGGCTCGAAGCGATTGTCGTCAGCCGGCCATGCCTGGAACGCAAGGTCCGCGCTCGCGTCGCGGCGATGCTGAAGGTTACCCTTCTGCAAGGCCACGATTGCGAGAGCCCGGTGTTCGATCCGGAGAAGCGGCGCATCACCGGCCTTTCCGTGACGAACCGAGCGACGGGCGCGACCGTCACGCTCGAGGCGGATCTCGTCGTGGACGCGCTCGGGCGTGGTTCGCCGTCGCCGCGATGGCTCGCCTCGTGGGGCTACGGCCAGGTGGAAGAGACCACTGTCCCGATCGAGGTGGGTTACGCGACCGGCGTCTTCGAGCGGCGTCCGGGCGATCTTTATGGCTCCTTGGGTGCCGTCATTGCCGGCACCGCGCCGCAGTCGACGCGCTTCGCCGCGATCCTCGGCGCCGAGGGCAATCGCTGGATCATCACCCTCGCCGGATGTCTCCGCGATTACCCGCCGACGGACTTCACCGGCTGGAAAGAATTTGCGAGCACCCTTCCGACCTCCGACACGCTCGATCTGGTCAAGGATCGCGAGCCCATCGGGCCGATCGCCAGCTATCGCTTCCCGGCGAACCGGCGCTGCCACTACGAGAAGCTGCCCGACTTTGCCAGCGGCTATCTGGTCATCGGGGACGCCGTCTGCAGCTTCAATCCGCTTTACGGACAAGGCATGTCCGTCGCGCTTTCCGAGGCGTATGCACTCGATCACTGCCTGGCCAGCGACGATCGAGATCTTGCGCAGCGCTTCTTTCGCGAAGCCGCGCGCATCGTCGAGAGCCCCTGGGCGATCGCCACCGGCGAGGACTACCGCTATCCGCAGGTCCAGGGCCGCCGTCCGCCCGGATTCGGCATCGTGACCCGCTACATGGCCCGGGCTCACCGCGTGGCGGCCCGCGATCCCGTCGTTCTCGGACGTTTCTTCCGGGTCGCCAGCCTGCTGGCGCCGCCAACGGCCATGATGGCGCCCGGGATAGCGTGGCGTATCCTGCTGGCTGGCATCGGCGCTGCCCCCGAGATTGGCCCGGCGCGGAAGGTCGCGCTGGCCTGACCCGTCGCCGTCAGGGCTCAGAGATAGCTGGTGACCTTGGGCGGGTTGAACCAGTTGTCGTGCCGGCCGTCCATGTACTGCACCGGCACCTTGGCCAGCTCCTCGGGCGCCACGTCGTCGAGGCAGGCGACGTTGATCGACACGAAGGCGCCGCCGATCTGCCCGACATAGCCCTCGCCGAACGGCGCGAGACCGCAGCCCCTGCAGAAACGATGGTGTCCCTGCTTGGCGCCGAACTGGTAGTCGGCAAGATCGTCCTTGCCCGAGAGCAGGCGGAAGTCCGCCGGCTTGATGACGGCATTCCAGGCGCGTTGCTTGCTGCACAGCGAGCAGTTGCAGCGTCCGGTGCCGGCCGCCAGGTCGATATCGGCCTCGTAGCGGACGCGGCCGCAATGGCAGCTACCGTGATAGGTCTTCTTCATCGCCGGACATTCCTTTCGTGATCGGACACCCATGACTGGGCGATGCGCTCGGCCAGCATGATCGTCGTCAGGTTGGTCGGTGTCGATGGGATCTCGGGAAAGTTCGAGGCATCGACGACGCAGAGGCCCTGCACGCCGCGCACGCGGCCCGCGGCATCGACCACGGCGGCGCCGTCGGCATCGCCGCCCATCGGCACGGATCACGCCTATCCGCCGAACGCCTATCCAAAAGTCGTGACCGATCCCGATCATCTGGGCGGCGATGCCGCGCACGACTGGGGCTTCGAGAGCCGTCACCACGATCCGGACTACGAGATCGCGGCGCGCAGCGGCAAGGTGCGCCTCGAGCAGGAGGATTTGACGCGTGCCCAGGGCACTCAATCGGTTGGCCAGCACGCAACCGGCCGATCCGCCGCCGATGATGATGACGTCGTAGTGCAGCATTCCGCCCTCGCTTTTCGCGATTCCTGCGGCCGGTTCCCCTGCTGCTAATGATGCTGGCGGAAGGAGGTTGCCCTGGCGCTACGGCGCGATCGTGCGAAGCGGAGACAGCGCCAGCAGCACGGTGCGGACGAGGTCGACCTGAGACGCTGTTTCCGTCTTTGCCCTTGCCCGGGCCAGGTGAGTCCGTGCGGTTTCGAAGCTGATGCCGAGCTCCCGCGCAATGTCCGGCAGCGACCGGCCGCCAACGAGCAGGTTCACGAGCCGTGCCTCTGCCGGCGTGAAGCCGAACAAGGTGCGCAAGGCCCGGATATCGAGCGGGGCGCCCGCTTCCGGATCGGTCACCATCAGCATCGCGACCGTGCTGTTCGACGTCGCGAGCGGACGGGCGAAGCCGAGCGGCGCCGCGATCACGCTGTAGGACCGAGCACCCGACGGCCGTCGGATCCGGAGGTAGCCGGAGCCGCCGCCCGATCCTCGAGCGCCGGCTGTCTGGCGTGCGGCCTCCTTGATGGCCGCCTGCAGGCGGCTGTTGTCCGGTGCGAACCTGGCGCGCAAGCCGACGCGCTCCAGCGAGAGGCCGTCATCGGACCCGAGGATCGCCAGTCCGGCCTGATTCGCGCTCTCCATCCGTCCGGTCGCGGTGACCTGGATGATACCGAACGAAAGATTGTCCAGGGCCGCCGCGGCGAGCTCGGCAGCGAGGCTGGCCTGCTGGAATCTCGACCGGATCTGCAGCGCCCGGCTGATATGCGGCGCCACGCGATCCATGCCGTCGACCAGCGATGCCAAGCGCCGGCGTCGGACCAGTCGGCATGGCCGAGGGCGGCGTCATAGAGAAGCCCGACCGCCTCCAGGTCGTCGTTGCGCGTCATGCCAACCGACAGTCACGCTGCCGTTGCCGTCGCGTCCTGTCGCATCCCATCCGACAGCTCCGCCATCGAGAAATTCGCGATCCGCTGTTCTTCCTTGTCGTCGAGCGAGATCGTTCCATGGTCGCAGATCGACGCCAGGGTGGCCGGCCGGATCGCCCATTCGGCCATTCGCAGGTAAAGCACCGTGCCCTTGCGGGCCCCTTCGATGAGATCGGCATAGTGGCGCGCTTCCAGGTCGCCCTCCTCGATGGCGCTCAGGATCTGGTTGCCGTGCGGCAGCACCTCGTGCTGATGCAGCACCAGGAACTTGGTGTTCTCGCGCGTCAGGAAGGAGCCCTGCAGCGCCTTCTTCACCCATTCCTTGGCCGGGCCGTCCGAGATGTTCTCCAGGATGGCGGCCGCGCCCAGCCGCACGAACGGGCGGTCGACGACGACCTTGCTGAAATAGTTGTGCCAGAGCTCGACGTCGAACGGCATGGGCAGCGGCCTGAGGCCGAGCCGTGCCAGGTCGTTGGCGGCCACCAGATAGTGCAGCTCCTCCTCGTTGGCGAAGCTGCACAGGAACTCGCGCAGCGAGCGGCGCCGCGACAGGTCGCTATGGGCGGCGATGGCCAGGAAGTAGCGCTGCACGTCCTTCGTCAGGTGGTATTGGAACGACAGGTAGCGGATGTACTGGTCGATGGTCGTCGGATGATCGACCAGGTAGGACTTCAGCAACCCGGCAAAGCGTTCCTGCGCATCGTTGATGCAGGCGTAGAGATCGAGAAGGTCGTGGGCTTCGCGGAGATCGTTGTCAGTCATCGCCTTCCTGCTCCTGGCCGCGTTCCTGGATCGGCCGCATCATGGTGTCGAGGACGAGGACCTGGAGACGGCCGGCTGCCGGATCGTCGGCCCAGATCCCGGTTTCATGGAATTCGAACTTGCGAAAAAACGGCACGAGCTTCTCGGCCGTCTGCATGATGCAGTAGCGCCAGCCGGCCCGAACCGTCTGCCAGCGCACGAAGCGAATGAGATGCACGGCATGCCGGCCGCTGTGCCGCGGCGCGCGCACCAGCCGTGTGCAGGTGAGCGAGGTTTCGATCGGCAGGCCGAAGCGCCGGACGACCTGCTCGAACAGCGGCGTATGGGCATTGGCATCGTCCAACACGTCGCCGACGCGCATCGCGCAGGTGATGCCCTGGCTGTCGCGGGCATAGATGTTGACCGAGGCGAAGTCGCTCGGCTCGATCAGGCACTGCCGGTCGAGAACCATCGAGCCGTAGGCCTTGCCCTGGCGCTCGACATACTGCCTGTGGCGGATCTCGCCGATCTGCCGCAGCACCGGATAGTCGCGCACGACGCGAACATGGGGAAAGCGCTCGGCATCTTCCACGAGGGCGGCGCGCAGGGGCAAGGGAGACAGCCCGTCGCCGGGATGGACGCTGCTCCGGTGGATGGCGCACGCAGAGCTGGCCATCGCCACGCGTCGCAGTACGGCAGTGTCCGACACCGTCATGCTCCCAGCCGGCCGAGGTCGCCGGCCGCCTTCTGCCGCGCCAGCGCAGCGATCTGCACCATGTCGTCGATCTGCCGCAGCGAGTGATCGGCCATGACCTGCAGCCGCCACCGGCAGGTGTTCATGGAGACCGCCGGATGCTCGATCAGGTTCACCAGCGCCCCCGCTTCGAGGGCGTGGCGCGTCGCCAGCCGGGATAGGGCGGTGTCGCCCAGGACCGCAGGAACGATGGCACTGGGCTCGCCCATCAGCTCGAAGCCCGAGGACTGCAGACCCCGGCGAAGCCGGGTCGCGTTCTCGAGCAGGCGTGCTCGGCGGCGACGGCCCTCGTCCGCTCCGACGATATCCAGCGCGGCAATCACGATGGCCGCCTGAACGGGAGACAGCGCATTGGAGAAGGTGAGCGGCCCGCACGACGAGCGCAGCGCCTGCTTCAGGGCCGGATGGTCGCTGGCGACGAATCCTCCGTTGGAGGCGAACGTCTTGGAGAAGCTGCCCATCAGCACGTCGGGCCGCCCGGTCATTCCCTGGCGCTCCAGGAAACCGCGGCCGGTGGCGCCGATGGCCCCGATGTCGTGCGCGGCATCGACCAGCAGCGTGGCGCCGAGCCGCCGGCAGATATCGACCAAGCCCGCCACGTCCGGCACGTCGCTGTCCATCGAGAAGACGGTCTCGGTGACGACCAGGATGCCGGCGTCCGGATGCTCCCGCCGCAGACGCTCCACGCGGCACGCGATGGCCGCGTTGGACAGATGCGGCACGCTGAACACGTTGCGGGTGGCGTTGCGCGCCCCTTCCTGCAGCGAGGCGTGGGCCAGCCTGTCGATCACGATGTAGTCGTGCGGCTGTACCAGCGTCTTGATCACGCCGTAGCCGGCGGCCCATCCCGTCGCGAACACCGTGCAGTCGTCGTAGCCCAGGAAGCCGGCGAGCCGCCGCTCGAGCTCGACCGACGGGGCGGAGTTGCCCATGAGGGCGGGCGAGCCGGCGCTATGGACCCCATAGCGGTCGATCGCCCGCTTTGCCGCTTCGGCGATGGCGGGATGGCCCGCGAGCGAGAGGTAGTCCTGCGAGGCGAAGTTCACGCCACGACGGACCGCCCCGTCCCGCATGCGGGTCGTCCCTGCCGGACCGATCTTGCCCAGCGTGGTCTTGCAATAAGGATCGACGGCGGCCGCCAGCCGGGCGTCCCACCACGCCTGATGGCCGTCCCACCGATCCAGTAGATTCGGTCGACCGGGATCGTATTGCTCGATAACCGACGATCCAAGCACACCATCGACCGGTCGACCGCTCCCCCGAGCGTCCAACGCGCCGTCCACACACCCACCCATCTCTTCCCTGTCTTCCGCCAGCTCCCCATTTGCCAGCGTACCGTATGAAGCAACAGATACCGTCTTCGCCGCATCCCCCAATTGAGGGACACGCTACCTATACGTGTATTTTTTTCTATTTTTCCCGCGTCCAAACACGTGCGCTCGTCCTGCTCACGCGGCGACGCGACTTATGGATCGGTTACAGAGGCCTGCCGCGATTGTTGATCAAGAAGGACGAAACCGAGCAGCTCGTCGTCGAGATTGCGCCCCCATCGCGCCGGCCTAAGGCGCGCGGATCGCCTTGCTCGGCAACCCATGCGCCGAGCGCATCCGCGCGCCCTCCCCAAAAGGCCTAGCGTACGCATCGATGCCGGTCCTGCCCCAGCTCCGGCTGCCCATCGAACCAGAGGAGTGCCTCGAGGCGCTTCACCCATTTGGGGGATTGAGTCTCCGATTTGTGCACTTTCTCACAGTCGCCCCTTTGTTGCCGTGCCAAAGCTGCGTAATGGCGGCCCTCAAGCAACTCGGGCTGAGAACGGGACATGGACCGACTGAAGGAAAACGGGCTCATCGAATCTCTTTACGACGCGGCCCTCGGGCATCAGGCCTGGGAGCAGGCGGGGCATCAGATCCGGGAGTACATGGGCAGCAAGACACTGATGCTGTCGACGCACGATCCTTTGCACAAGAAGGCCGATGTCGTCCTGACCTTGGGCATGACGACCCAGCAGGTCCAGGCTTACGGCCACTTCGCTCAACACGACGTCTGGGCGCTCGGCGCACTAGATCGCCGCATCTTCGGAAAAGCCCTCGTCGGCGAGCAGGTCGTCGACGACGACGCGTTTCTGCGAAGCTATATCTACAACGAGTATCTGAAGCCCAGCGTCGACGCGCGCTACATGGTGGGCTCGCTTGTCCGGCTGCAGGGTGGGAACCACGCTGCGATCGGCGTCCATCGTCCGCATGACGCCAGGGAGTTCACCCCGGAGGATGCCGAACGCCTGAACCGGCTGCTGCCCCATGTGCAGCGCGCGCTCGAAGTCCGACAGCGTATCCAGGTCATCGAGCACCAGACCGATGCGGCCAATCTCGTGCTCGACCGGCTGAGCCTCGGCGTCCTGCTGATCTCGCAGACCGGACAGCTGATGCATGTCAACGCTGCCGGCGAGGCGATCCTGAAGAGCGGCGATGGGCTGCAGCGCACGCAAGACGGCGTGCGCGCCTGCAGCCGTGACGACGACAAGCGCCTGCAGCGCTTGATCTGCGAGCTGCGCCAGGGTTCGTCGGAGACCCGTTCCGCCGGCGGCCATCTGCGCGTCCGCAGGCCGTCGGGCCAGCCGGCCTATGCACTGATGGTGACGCCTGCCGGGCCGGGCCTGGCGGGACCGGCCTCCTCGCCCGCCATCCTCGTCTTCGTGTCCGACCCGGGCGCCAGGATCGTGTCCGACCTCTCGGTGCTGTCCGGCCTGTTCGGCTTGCCGCCGGCCGAGGCGCGCCTCGTTCTGGCCCTCATGGCGGGCACGCCGCTGCCGGAGATCGCAGTCCAGACCGGCGTCACCTACAACACCGTCCGCACGCAGCTTGCCCGCGCCATGGCGCGAACCGAGACGCGCTCCCAGGTCGAGCTCGTGATGCTGATTGCCCGCGCCCTGGGCGGCGTGGCGCCGGGCGCGATGGGTGGAGCGGCCTAGCCGTGGTCTAATGGCGGCCGTCCAGGAGTAAGGAGATCGAGTGTCCGGACGTGTCGTGGTCATTGGCAACGCCGGGCTGGACCTGCGTCTCGATGTGTCGCGCCTGCCGCTTCCCGGCGAGACCCTGATCGGCAGCGGGGGCGCCTGGGCGCCGGGCGGCAAGGGGCTGAACCAGGCCGTGGTCGCGGCGCGCTGCGGCGTGCCTGTGTGCTTCTGCGCCCCCTTGGGTCAGGACGACGGCCAAGCCGATGGGATCAAGCGGCAGCTGAAAGCCGCCGGCATCGCCGAGCTCATCCTGCCCCGGCTGCCGCACGCCACGGACTTCTCGCTGCTGATGGTTCTGCCCAACGGCGAGAACAGCATCGTCAGCACCAGCGCCTGCTCGCTGGCGATGAAGCGCACCCACGTCAAGGCCGCGCTACGCGACCTGCTCCCGCGTGATGTCGTGCTGCTGCAGGGCAACCTGCCGCTCGACACGACCGCCCATATTCTCGATGCTGCGCGCCGACAGGGCGCGACGTCGATCTTCAACCCTGCCCCCTTCTGGCCGGGTGCCGAGAAGCTGGTCGGCCGCTGCAGCGTGGTCATTGCCAACCGGGTCGAAGCGGATCAACTCGGCAACGCGATCCACGATGCCAGGTCCGCCATCGTCACCCTCGGCGCCGAGGGCTGCGTGCTGGTCAAGGATGGGCAGCGCCGCTCCTTCGCGGCCGAGGCCATCAAGGCCGTCGATACGACCGGCTGCGGCGATGCCTTCTGCGGCGTGATCGCGGCGGCCCTGGTGCATGGCCGCGCCATCGAGGGCGCCATCGCGCTCGCCCAGAAGGCGGCGGCGCTCACCGCGACCCGGCCGGGCGCCTTCGACGCCCTGCCGACCTCGCAGGAACTCGCGTCACATTTCCAGTAGCGCCAGGTCCTGGAACCAGCTCTGGGCCTGCACGTACTTCTTGATCCTGGGCGACAGCGCCCGCGCCGTGGTGTCGTGATAGACCCAGATCATCACGGCATCGTCGACCGCCTTGGCATGGATCTTCGCCGTGATCTCGTCCTGCTTGGCGGGATCGAAGGTGCTCTTGAGCTCGACCACGAGCTGGTCGACCTCGGGGTTCTTGTAGAAGCTCCAGTTCACGCCGATGGGCGCCACCTGGTCGGAGGCGAAGAAGCGGTTGGCGGCGTAGAACGGGTCGGACGTCACGTGCGTGACGTTGGTCGCCGAGACATCCTTGTTCATGTCGGCCTTGGCGCCGCCGCGCCAGCCCGTCATCAGCGCCTCGAGCTCGACCGGCTTGAAATCGATGTCGAAGAAGCACTCCTTCAGCATCTCCTGGATGGCCTCGTTGACGGTCTGGTTGGTCCCGCCGGCCTGGATGGAGATGCGGGCCTTCATCGGCTTGGACTTGGAATATCCCGCCTCGGTCATGAGCTTGCGCGCCTCGTCGGGCGCATACTTGATCACGAAGGTGGGCTTGCCGAACCACGGACTGCTCTTGTCGACCTCGCCGTAAGCCGGCGTCACCAGGCCGTTCATCAGCTTGACGATGGCATCGCGGTCGATCGCGAGGTTGGCGGCCTTCCGCACGCGGACGTCGGTCCACGGCGAGCCCTCGACCAGCGACGGATGGTACTGGAAGACGTGCGGCGTGATGTTGGTCGAGATGCGGATGCCGGATTGCTTCAGCCGGTCCAGCATGTCGGGCGCCGGCCCGTCGATCATGTCGAGGTTGCCCGACAGCAGCGCGGCGCTGCGGCCGGAATCCTCGGGCGCGCAGACGAAAATGATCCGGTCGACCTTGGGGATGCGCTTGGGATTCCAGTAGGCTTCGTTCTTGGTGAGCTCGGCGCGCTCCCGCGGCACCAGCCGCGTCAGCTTGAAGGGTCCGGTGCCCGAGGGCTCGGCGGCGAACTTGTTCCAGTCCTTGCCGACTTTCTCCCATTGCGCCGGGCTCGCGACCAGGAACCACAGCAGCTGATAAGGAAAGAGTGAATCGACTGTCTTGGTCTTGAGCTCGATCTCCATGTCGCCGCTCTTGCGATAGCTCAGAAGCCCAGGCAGGCGCGGCCGCACCTGCGCCGACTGGCGGGTGTCGAACTGCGGGCAGTCCTTGTTGAACACCTTCTCGAGGTTCCAGATCACCGCGTCGGCATCGAAGGCCGAGCCGTCATGGAACTTCACGCCGGGCCTGAGCTTGAAGGTCCACAGCGTCTTGTCGGCGTCGCTCACGGCCCACTCGGTCGCCAGCCCCGGGATCATCTTGCCCGGTCGATCCGAGACATCGAGCTCCCAGGCGATCAGCGGATCGTAGAGGGTGAGACCGGTGTACTGGTAGGCGTTGGCCCCGCGGTCGGGCTGGCCGGTGGTGAGCGGGATGTCGGTCATCGGAATGCCGTAACGCACGACCTTCTCCTGCGCCCAGGCCGCGCGCGGCAAGGCGAGTGCAGCAGGCACGGCGAGAATCGAGCGGCGTGAGAACGTCATGGTCATCTCCTGGCTGTCGGTCGCCGGCATGCGACTCCCGTGCCAGAAGACGGCCTCGCTCAGCCGCTCGGGCGCCCCGCGCAGCAGCGAGCGACGAACAGCGTGGCAGCCAGCAGGTCGGCGCAGCCCCCCGGCGAAAGGTTGCTCTTGATAAAGTCGCGATGCAGGCGGCGCGCGTCCGCGAGCCAGCCCTGCCGCGCACAGCCGCCGCGCAGGAGGAAGGCTGCCGCCGAGCGCCGGACGAAGGCGCCGGCCTCCAGGCCGCCGCGGTACAGCACGGTCGTGTCGTCGACGCCCGCCATCAACGCGAACAGCGTCTGGATGGCAGCGGCATTGTCGTCTAGCCCGACCTCGAGCGCCCGCCGATAGGCCGGAATGCCGATGCCGAAGACGCTAGGGAAGCCCAGCGCCGCCTCGCGTCGCGCGCCGTCGCGTCCGGTGCGCCGCCGCACGTCCGCACCATGGCTCGCCGCCGCGTCGCCGCGCGCGGCATGGGCGGCAAGGGCCGGCCCCCAGGTACCGACCAGCACGGCGCGCACCGTGTCCGGAGCGATCGCATCGTTCGTGGCGACAGAGCGCGCCACCGCCGCCACGATCAAGCCGAGGGAAAAGATCGCGCCGCGATGCGTGTTGACGCCGCCGGTGGCGACGAGCATGCGCCGTTCCGCCGACATGCCGAGCGGCATCAGCGCATCGTCGAACGAACGGCCGGCGCGACCGGCTTCGGCGAGCGACGTGAACGGCTCGAGGAGCGCGTCCGCCGACCGGCACATCAGGGCGAAGTCCATGTCGGCGTGCGCGCCCGAGTCGACCCGGCTCACCAGGCCAGGCTTGGGATAGGCCTCGAGCTCGTCGCGCAGGGCCAGCACCACGGCCCGGGCCAGCGCTGCGTCCGAGCCCACATCGACCGCCGGCACCCGGCTGCCCATCCTGACCAGCGCGTCGGGGCTCACGGCCGCAGCTCCGCGCGCGGCATGAGACACATCGAATCGATCGCCTTCACCAGCACCTCGGCCTTGCCCTGGCGATAGTCGCGCCAGTGCACCTCGCCCAGGCCGGCGAACGACAGCTCGCCATCGAGCGTCAGTCCCAGCGCCGCTTCCTGCCGCGCGAGGAAGCCTGTTGCCCGGTCGGCCTGTTCCTTGCCGGAAACGTCGACAAGGACATCAAGATCGGAGGTGTCTCGAACATGGGCTTCCCCCGTGAGCGCCTGCCACATCCAGCTGCCGTAGACCCGGATGTCGATGGCCTCCTCGACCGCCGCGGCCGCCAGGCGCGCGAGGGGAGCGACCGCGTGCGCCGCCGGGCAGCGGGCGATCTCATCGAGCGCCGGCGGGCGGGCGACGTCGATCACGTGGCGCGGATCGGTGCGAACCGCGACACGGCGCGGCCGAAGCTCGGGATGGCGCGCATCGACGGCGCAGAAGCCGAGCGCCACGGTGTCCGGATCGCCGCTGCCGCGCGCCACGACGAACGGCCGCCCGGCGGCCTGCCAGCGCTCGGCCAGGAGGCGGTCGGTATCGGTGCCTGCCTGGGGCGCCTGCGACAGGCGCACCAGCGCATGGCGGCGAAGGCCCGTCATCTTGCCGCCGCGGCCAGGACCTTCTTGCGGATATCGAGGGCGAGCTTGCGGCCGCCGCGCTTCTTGCCGAGCTCGGCGCGGTTGTCCTCGGGGCTCGCGGCGGCGATCGCCTTGGCCAGCCGGGCCTGGACGTCGCCCTTGGCCGGCCAGACTTCCTGGACGCCGCCCAGCAGGGCGAAGGGATGCGCGCCGAACTCGAGCGACGGCATGGTCTTCGACAGCTTGCGCAGCACCGGCACCGGGATCTTGGTAACGGCCGACATCGCCTCGACCGGCATCAGGCCGACGCTGGCCGAATCGAGGGCGTAGATGCGGTCGGCGAACATGCCGTAGCAGATGAAGGCGCCGCCGATCGCCTTGCCGGTGGCGATGGTCACCAGCTTGTGGCGCTTGCGGCGCGCCACTTCGAGGCAGGTCAGCAGATGGCCGAAGCAGCTCGCCAGGCCCAGCATCTCGGCGACGCGATTGGGCTCCTGGCCGGCGCTGTCGACCAGCATGACGATCGGCATGCGGGGATGGCGCTCGATGCACTCGATGACATGCGACGCCAGCCGCAACGCGGCGGCGTTGTCGATGTAGACGCCATCGCCGGTGCCGATCACGCAGACCGACGTGCCGGCAACGGTGGCATAGCCCGTGAGGATCGACTGGTCGGTCGAGATGCCCTTTGCCGACGGGCCGAACAGCTTGGCCAGCAGGGGACGGACGGTCGATTTCGCCATGGCCGGTCTACTTTCCACGCTTGGCGAGAGCGGCGAACTCGGGGCCCGACGCCAGCGACGCCCCCTCGATGTTGCGCACGCCCATGCCCTTCCATACGGCATCGGGATCGGTCGTCTGGCCGAAGCGCTTCAGCCGCTGCTGCAGCTGCTTGTGGCGGGCCTTCACCGCCTTCAGCGTGACGGCGCTCGACTTCGTCAGGAACTTCGCTACGGCCTCGCGCACGGCGTCCGCCGAATCGTGGACCAGCGCGTCGGCATCGCCCAGCAGGTACTTGGTCTTGCCGCCGCTGGTCTTCCAGACGAGGGCGCGGTTGGCCGAATCGTAGGCCTTCTTGCCCATCCATTTCTCGATGACGATCGGCCCGGAGATGCCGAGGCGGCCGTGCTCGGTCATCACCCGGAAGTCGCAGCAGGTCGACAGGATGCCCATGCCGCCATAGGCGCCGATGTCGCTGCCGATGACGGCAATGGTCGGCACCTTCTTCGCGCGACACTCGAAGATCGCGCGCATGGTCTCGGTGATGGCGATCTCGCCGGCCGAGCCCTCGTGCAGGCGCACACCGCCGCTTTCGATGATCACCACGCAGGGCACGCTGTCGCGCACCGCCGCTTTGAACAGGCCGGTGAGCTTGGCGCCGTGAATCTCGCCCACCGCGCCACCGACGAACTGGCCGACCTGGGCCGCGATATAGAGCTTCTTGCCGCCGATCTTCGCGCTGCCGATGACCACGCCGTCGTCGAGCGACACCGGGATGCCGAGCTGGGCGAGATACGGGCTGGTGAGCCGCTCGGGCGGCGGCAGGAACTCGGTGAACGAGCCCGGATCGACCAGGGCGGCGATCCGCTGGCGCGCATTCTGCTCGTGAAAGAGAGGCCCGCTGGTCATCGGTCGCCCTTCGTCAGATGGTCGTAGGCCTGGCGCAGGCGGAGATTGACGAGCACCGGCGGCGCGCCCTGGTCGTTGATCGTCACCTTGATGCCGCCAGCGGCGTAGTTGTGCGCGAAGTCCGACAGGGCGGCTAGCCACGACGCCTTGTAGCCCGGGATCGAAGTCGCGACGTGGCACTCCATGGTGCCGGCCGGCGCGGCGCGCTCGACCATGACCTCGAGGTTGCCCGAGCCGACGACGCCCGCGAGCGCCCACGGCTTGGTCGTCCGGACCTTGAACGGCTTGGACGGAAATGCCTTCTCGAACTTTTCCATGTCGTCCTACCAGTCGACGAATTGCGGCGGCGGGTCGTAGAGACCCTGGGACCAGCGCACCAGTCCCTTGATGTCCTGCGCGGCGAGCAGGCTGCGGTTGGCCTCGCGCGGCGAGATGCCGAGATCCTCGGGCAGCTGGACGATGCCCCGCGCGCGCAGGTCCGCGGTCACCCGCTTGGAGCGCTTGAGGCCGACCGGCGTGTAGCCGGCGACGGCGCGGATGGCGGCCTGGCGCTCGGCGACCGACCGGCAGGCCGCGAGATTGGCGATGCCTTCCTCGGTGACGATGTGCGTGACGTCGTCGCCGTAGATCATCACCGGCGCGACGCCGTGCAGCGCCTTGCGGATGCTGGGGTCCGTGGCGTCGAGCTCCTCGACGAAGGTCGGCACGCGGCCGGCCTGGAAGGTCTCGACGAGCTGGACGACCAGCTTGCGGCCGGGCGGCGAGCCGGGACCGGGATTGGCCTCAGCGCCGGCCTTCAGCCAGGCCTTCGAGGGATGACGCCGGCCGGTCGGCTGGCAGCCCATGTTGGGCGCGCCGCCGAAGCCGGTGATGCGGTTCTTCGAAACCGTCGAGGAGTTGCCGTTGACGTCGATCTGCAGCGACGCGCCGATGAACATGTCGATCGCGTAGTGGCCGGCGAGCTGGCCCATGGC
Source organism: Reyranella sp. (assembly GCA_019750135.1). Classification (GTDB taxonomy): domain Bacteria; phylum Pseudomonadota; class Alphaproteobacteria; order Reyranellales; family Reyranellaceae; genus Reyranella. The sequence continues at coordinate 21,943 of JAIEOV010000038.1, forward strand.
GCGGTTGGAATGGAAGCTGCCGTCGCGGCCGGTGAAGAAGACGTCGGAGCGCGCCGCCGTGTAGCGCTCCATGCCGACCTCGCCGCCGACCGAGAACACCGCCTCGATCCAGCCCGCCTCGATGGCCGGGATCATGGTCGGCAGCGGATTGACCATCCAGTACTTGCAGATTTTGCCCTTGAGCCCCAGCCGCTCGCCGTAAGTCGGCAGCAGCAGCTCGATCGCCGCGGTGTTGAAGCCGACTCCGTGGTTCAGCGACTGCACTTCGTATTTCTCGTAGATGCCGCGCAGCGCCATCATCGCCATGAGCACCTGCACGTCGGTGATGGCGGCGGGATCGCGCGTGAACAGCGCCTGCAGGTGCATGGGGTACGGCGCCTCGACGACGAAATCGACCTGGTCGGCCGGGATGTCGATGCGCGGCAGCCTGTCGACGATCTCGTTGACCTGGGCGAAGACGATGCCGTCGGAGAAGGCCGTCGGCTCGACGATGGCCGGCGTCTCCTCGGTGTTGGCGGCGAGGAACAGGTTGCCCTTGCGATCGGCCTGGGCGGCGGCGATCAGCGCGACGCGCGGCGTCAGGTCGATGTAGTAGCGTGCGTAGAGCTCGTTGTAGGTGTGGATGGCCCCGATCGGGAATTTCTTCGCCTTGACGAGGTCGGCGACGGCGGTGCCCTGCGGGCCCGCGTAACAGAAGTCGACCTGGCGGACCATGCCCTTGCGGAAGAGCTGGATGTGCGCCGGCAGCGTGATGCACGACATCACGAGATGCAGGTCGCGCAGGTCCCTGGCGTCGAGTGTGGCGAGCTGGTTGGCGAGGAAGTCCGCCTGCTTCTGGTTGTCGCCTTCCAGGCAGACGATGTCGCCGTGCTCGATGATGCGCTTCAGGATCTGCGGCACGACCGCCGGCGAGACGAACTTGCCCCGCGCCAGCCGCCCGACCCGCCCAAGCCGCTGCGCCTTGTTGGCGCGCCGCCTTGCCATTATTGCAGTCTTCATGAGCTTTAATTCGCTCATTAGACGGCACGGGTCAATGGCTCCGTCCGCATACGGCGAAACTGGTTGTCACATCACCGTCGCGAAGGTGCTCAGCCGAACGCCTCTTCCCACGTCCCGCGCGTCGACGCCTTGGAATACTCCGTCGCGCGGTTCTCGAAGAAGTTGGTGTGCTCGATGGCGTTGAGCATCTGGTCCATCCACGGCAGCGGATTCTTGGCGTCGCTGCGGTAGATCGGCTGCAGGCCGATCTGGGTGAGACGGCGGTCGGCGATGAAGCGGATGTAGCGCTTCACGTCGACGGCGGTCATGCCCTCGATGCCGCCGAGCTCGAAGGCGAGGTCGATGAAGGCGTCCTCGTGCTCGACGATGGTCGAGCAGGCGACGTAGATCTCGCGCTGCACCGCCTCGGTCCAGATCTCGGGGTTCTCATGCACGAAGGTGCGGAACAGTTTGATGATCGAGTTGCAGTGCAGCGTCTCGTCGCGCACCGACCATGACACGATCTGGCCCATGCCCTTCATCTTGTTGAAGCGCGGGAAGTTCATCAGCATGGCGAACGAGGCGAAGAGCTGCAGGCCCTCGGTGAAGGCGCCGAACACCGCCAGCGTCTTGGCGATCTCCGCCTTCGAATCGACGTTGAACTCCTGCATGTAGTCGTACTTGTCCTTCATCTCCTTGACGTGGAGGAAGGCCGAGTACTCGGTCTCGGGCATGCCGATCGTGTCGAGCAGATGGCTGTAGGCCGCGACATGCACCGTCTCCATGGCGGAGAAGGCGGCCAGCATCATCTGCACTTCGGTCGGCTTGAAGACGCGGCTGTAGTGCCGCATGTAGCAGTTGTTCACCTCGACGTCGGCCTGGGTGAAGAAGCGGAAGATCTGCGTCAGCAGATGCCGCTCGGAATCGGTGAGCTTGTTGCGCCAGTCCTTGACGTCATCGGCCAGCGGCACTTCCTCGGGCAGCCAATGGATGCGCTGCTGCATCAGCCAGGCATCGTAGGCCCAGGGGTAGTGGAACGGCTTGTAGATCGGCTTGGCGTCGAGCAGGGACATGGCAACCCGCGTTCAAAAAATGATTTTGGCGAAAAAGAAACCCCGTCGCGCCGCGGTTTGGACCCGCGGCGCGTCGAGGACGGCTGCGGCTACTGACAGCTAAGACACTCTTCGTAGTCGGTCGATTGTTGCGGTGCCGCCGGCGTACCGAGCGGCACCGTTGAGGGAGCGTCGACTCTTGGTGCTGAAAGGGCTTGATCGCCGATCTGCAGGGCGACGGCGTCGCCCGCCACCGTCTCGGCGCGCTGAATGGAAAGCGAGCGGCAGTAATAGAGGCTCTTCACGCCGCGCTTCCAGGCCATCATGTGGATCTGGTGCAGGTCGCGCTTGTGCACGTCGGCCGGCAGGAAGAGGTTGAGCGACTGGCTCTGGCAGATGAAGGGGGCGCGGTCGGCGGCATGCTCGACGAGCCAGCGCTGGTCGATCTCGAACGCCGTCTTGAACACCGCCTTTTCGTGGTCGTCGAGGCAGTCGAGATGCTGCACCGAGCCCTGGGTGACGGTGATCGAGGTCCAGGTGTCCTCGTCGTTCCTGCCCTTCGCCTCGAGCATCTTCTCGAGGTACGGGTTGCGCACCACGAAGGAGCCCGACAGGGTCTTGTGGTTGTAGACGTTGGCGGCCGACGGCTCGATGCCGGGCGACGCGCCGCCGCAGATGATCGAGATCGAGGCGGTCGGCGCGATCGCGAGCTTGTTGGAGAAGCGCTCCTCGATACCGAAGTCGGCGGCATCCGGGCAGGCGCCGCGCTCCTTGGCGAGATCCTTCGACGCCTGGTCGCACTGGCCGCGGATGTGCTTGAACATCTTCTTGTTCCACACCTTGGCCATCACCGATTCGAGCGGGATGTTGTTGGCCTGCAGGAACGAGTGGAAGCCCATGACGCCGAGCCCGACCGAACGCTCGCGCATGGCGGCATAGGTCGCGCGCGCGAAGTCGGAGCCGGCGTTGTCGATGAAGCCCTGCAGCACGTTGTCGAGGAAGCGCATCACGTCCTCGATGAAGGTCGGATGCTCGTGCCACTCGAGATAGGTCTCGAGGTTCAGCGACGACAGGCAGCACACGGCGGTGCGCTGCTTGCCGTGATGGTCGACGCCGGTCGGCAGCGTGATCTCGCTGCACAGGTTCGAGGTCTTGACCTCGAGGCCTGCAAGTTTGTGGTGCTCGGGGCGCGCGTTGTTCACGTGATCGACGAACACCAGGTACGGCTCGCCGGTCTCGATGCGCGCCGTCAGGATGCGGATCCACAGGTGCCGCGCCGACACCTTGCGCTGCACGGCGCCGTCCTTCGGGCTGACCAGCGCCCATTCCTCGTCATTCTCGACGGCGCGCATGAAGGCGTCGGAGATCAGCAGGCCATGGTGCAGGTTCAGTGCCTTGCGGTTGGGATCGCCGCCGGTCGGCCGGCGGATCTCGATGAACTCCTCGATCTCGGGATGGTTCACCGGCAGGTAGACCGCGGCCGAGCCGCGGCGCAGCGAGCCCTGGCTGATGGCCAAGGTCAGCGAATCCATGACGCGGATGAAGGGCACGACACCGGAGGTCTTGCCGTTCATGCCGACCTTCTCGCCGATCGAACGCAGGTTGCCCCAGTACGAGCCGATGCCGCCGCCGCGCGCGGCCAGCCACACGTTCTCGTTCCATAGGCCGACGATGCCTTCCAGCGAATCGTTGGCCTCGTTCAGGAAGCAGGAGATCGGCAAGCCGCGGCTGGTGCCGCCGTTGCTCAGCACCGGCGTCGCCGGCATGAACCACAGATTGCTGATGTAGTCGTACAGCCTCTGGGCATGGCCATCGTCATCGGCATAGGCCGAGGCGACGCGCGCGAACATCTCCTGATAGCTCTCGTTGGGGAGCAGGTAACGATCTGAGAGGGTGGCTTTGCCGAAGACGGTCAGCCGGCTGTCCCGAGAGGGATCGATAACAACCCGCGCACCACTGCGAACTTGAACGACATCAAACACTTGCGGCCCCCATTCTTGCTTTTGTCCACAGCTGTGGATGGAACAGGCTGTGGAAGGACACCTAGATATTGGGAGGGCTATTCGGTGAGCCCCCTATTCCTTGATCTTACGCCCCACGAAAGCCGTGTCATCGCCAAATTTCTACCCCGCCTGTGAATCTGAAGAATGGGCACTTAACCTATTGATATTCCAATAAAAAATGTCCTTCTAAATTGTGGGATTTTGACCGTCTGCGAACCTTCGCAGGCGCAGCAAAGGAGGAGAACAAAACGCGCTTTCCCGCGGATTCCTAGGGCCAGGAACAGAAACCGCAGCGAATCGGCTATCCTGCGTCGGACCACCCTCAAAAACACAAGATGTGGTGGGCACTTTCGGCCACGCCGATCTTCCGTCGTCAGAATGTCATGGTCGGACGTAACATCCCTCCCAGCATAACCGCCGACCGGGAGGGCGCTCGAATGGCCACCGTACTGGCCCCGCGTGTCTATGGGCTCGATGCCACCTGCGCCGCTGCCTTGGCAGTCGGCGGCGAGGAGGCGGCCCACTTCGCCCGCCGCCTCTACGCCCGCGTTGCCGACAAGGACCTCGCCGGCGCTCCCGCCGACCAGCGCGCGGGCGCCGCGGTCTCCCTGCTCGCCTTCGCGCGCCGCCGCCTGCCGGGCGTGGCCAAGGTGCGGGTGTTCAACACCACGGCCGACCACGGCTTCGACAGCCGCCACACCATCGTGCAGATCGTCAACGACGACATGCCGTTCCTGGTCGATTCGATCGCCAACGAATTCAATCGCCGCGAGATCAACGTCCATCTGCTGGCGCATCCCGTGCTGGCGGTGCGGCGCGATCTCGACGGCGACCTTCTGGGCTTCGCCGTCGAAGCCGGCGAACGGGCCAAGGCCGAATCGATGATGCACATCGAGATCGACCGCCAGGCCGATCCCGCGCTGCTCGACGAGATCGCCGCCGCCCTCACCCGCGTGCTGGCCGAGGTGCGGATGGCGGTCGAGGACTGGCGGGCGATCCGTCGCGCCTGCCTCGACGCCATCGCCGATCTCGGTCCCAGCCGCTCGCCCAACCTCGCCGAGTACGACGAGTTCCTGCGTTGGCTGGAGGCCAACCACTTCACCTTCCTCGGCCATCGCCGCTATCGCTACGTCGAGGACGCCACGCAGCCCGGCGGCCTGCGCTACGACATCGTGCCGGGCTCGCCGCTCGGTATCCTGCGCCGCGACGAGGTGCGCCTGTTCGAGGCGGGCCTGGGCGGCGGCGAGGCGATGTCGCGCTTCGCCCGCAGCGCGAACAACATCCTGATCGTCAAGACCGACCGCCAGTCGCTGGTCCATCGCAGCGGACCGATGGATTGCGTGATCGTGAAGACCTACGACAGCGACGGCCGCATCACCGGCGAGCGTCGCCTCGTCGGCCTGTTCACCTCGGCCGCCTACCACGCCATGGTGCACGACGTGCCGCTGCTGCGCGGCCGCGTCGACACGATCCTGCGCCGTTCCGGCCTCGACATCCACAGCCACGACGGCAAGGCCCTGATCGCCATCCTGGAAGCCTATCCGCGCGACGAGCTGTTCCAGATCGACGAGGACACGCTCTACGACCACGTGCTGGGCATCCTGCAATTGCAGGAGCGGCGGCGCGTGGCGCTGTTCGCCCGCCGCGACGCGGTCGGCCGCTTCGCCACCTGCCTGGTGTTCGCGCCGCGCGAACGCTTCGACGCGACCCTCAGCGACCAGTTCGCCACCCTCCTCGAGCAGGCCTGGCGCGGCAAGGTGCAGTCGACCGACGTCTCGGTCAGCAGCGATTCGGCCCTGGCCCAGGTGCTCTACACGCTGAAGCTCGATTCCAACGACACGCCCTCGCCCGCCCTCGCCGAGCTCGAGCGCGCGCTCGCTGAAGCCGCGACCTCATGGACCGACCGCTTCGGCACCGCCCTGCAGGACAGGCTGGGCGAGGTCGACGCCCGCGCCGCCGCCCGCCGCTGGCGCGACTGGTTCCCCGCCGTCTATCGCGACAGCTTCGACGCCAGCCAGGCCGTGGCCGACCTCGACCTGGTGCAGGCGGCGCTCGCCGGCCGGCCGTTCGGCGTGCGGCTCGATCGGGCGCCGGGCCTGCCGGCGCATCGCTTCACCTTGCGCCTGTTCCATCCCAAGGCGCCGCTGGCGCTGTCCGACATCCTGCCGCTGGCGGAAAACCTCGGCCTGCGCGTGCTGAGCGAGGCGCCCTTCCTGCTGAAGTCGCCCCAGGCAACCGGCGACGAGGCGGTGGCGCTGCAGGTGCTGAGCGTCGAGACCGCCGACAAATCGCCGGTCGATCTCGCCGAGGCCGGTCCGCGCTTCTCCGAGGCGCTCGACAAGGTGTGGGCGCGCGCGCTCGAAAGCGACAACCTGAACCGGCTGGTCCTGGGAGCGGGGCTCGCCTGGCGCGAGGTCGCGATCCTGCGCACCTATGCCAAGTATCTGCGGCAGGCCGGCATCGCCTTCAGCCAGGACTACATGGAGCGCGTGCTGTCGTCGTACCCGGCGATTGCGCGGCTGGTGATCGATCTCTTCCTGGCGCGCTTCGATCCGGCGCTGGGCGACGCAAGATCCGACGACCGCAAGCAGAAGCTGGACGAACTCGAAGCCGGGATCACGGGCGCGCTGGAAAGCGTGACGACGCTCGACGAGGACCGCATCCTGCGGCGCTTCCTCAACGCCGTGCGCTGCACCTTGCGCACCAACTACTGGCAGGCCGGCAAGGACTGGATCTCCATCAAGATCGACAGCCGCGCCATCGACGAACTGCCGGCGCCGCGGCCATTGGTCGAGATCTTCGTCTACAGCCCGCGCATGGAAGGCATCCATCTGCGCGGCGGCCGGGTCGCGCGCGGCGGCATCCGCTGGTCCGACCGGCGCGAGGATTTTCGGACCGAGATCCTGGGCCTGATGAAGACCCAGATGGTGAAGAACGCCGTGATCGTCCCGGTGGGCTCCAAGGGCGGCTTCTACGTCAAGCGGCCACCGGTTGGCGGCACGCGCGAACAGGTTCAGGCCGAAGGCATCGCCTGCTACCAGACCCTGATCCGCGGGCTTCTGGACCTCACCGACAACTACGCGACGGACGGCATCAAGCCGCCCGCCGACGTGGTGCGCCACGATGCCGACGACCCCTATCTCGTGGTCGCGGCCGACAAGGGCACGGCGACCTTCTCCGACATCGCCAATGCGCTGGCCCGGGAATACGGTTTCTGGCTCGACGACGCCTTCGCCTCGGGCGGCTCGGCCGGCTACGACCACAAGAAGATGGGCATCACCGCCCGCGGCGCCTGGGAATCGGTGAAGCGCCACTTCCGCGAGCTCGGGCAGGACATCCAGACCACGCCCTTTACCGTGGCCGGGGTCGGCGACATGTCGGGCGACGTGTTCGGCAACGGCATGCTGCTATCCAGGCACATCAAGCTGGTCGCAGCCTTCGACCATCGCCACATCTTCATCGATCCCGCGCCCAACCCGGCGACCAGCTGGGACGAGCGCAAGCGGCTGTTCGACCTGCCGCGCTCGTCGTGGATGGACTACGACAAGTCGCTGCTGTCGGCTGGCGGCGGCATCTACGACCGCACGGCCAAGTCGATCGCCCTGTCGGCCGAAGCACGCGCCGTGCTGGGCATCGAGGCGCCGACCATGACGCCGGTCGACCTGATGCGGGCGATCCTGACGGCGCCGGTCGACCTGCTCTATTTCGGCGGCATCGGCACCTATGTGAAGGCGTCGAGCGAAAGCCACGCCGATGCGGGCGACCGCGCCAGCGATCCACTGCGCATCAACGGCGACCAGGTGCGCGCGCGCGTGGTCGGCGAGGGCGCCAATCTCGGCTTCACCCAGCGCGGCCGCGTCGAGGCGGCGCGGGCCGGGCGCAAGATCAACACCGACGCGCTCGACAACTCGGCCGGCGTCGATACGTCCGACCACGAGGTCAACATCAAGATCGTCACCGGCGAGGCGATCCAGCGCGGCGCGCTGAAGCGCGAGGAGCGCGACGCGCTGCTGTTCTCGATGACCGACGAGGTCGGCGCGCTGGTGCTGCGCCACAACTACCAGCAGAGCCAGGCGATCAGCGTCGCCGAGGAGCAGGCGGGCGAGGAGCACGACCGGCTGGAACGCTTCATGCGCGCCCTGGAGCGGAGCGGCCGGCTCGATCGCGCCGTCGAGTTCCTGCCCGATTCGCCCACCATGCGCACGCGCGGCCAGAACCGCCAGTACCTGACGCGGCCCGAGCTCTGCACGCTCCTGTCCTACGCCAAGATCGACCTCAACGACGAGATCCTCGGCTCCGACCTGCCCGACGATCCGCTGCTCGAGGGCGAGCTTCTGCGCTACTTCCCGACGGCACTGCAGGACAAGCACGAGCCGTCGATCCGCGCCCATCGCCTGCGCCGCGAGATCACCGCGCTGCAGGTCGTGAACTCGCTGGTCAACCGCTGCGGCCCGACCTTCGTGCGCAACATGGCCGGCCGCACCGGCGCGCCGGCGGCGGCCATCGCCCGCGCCTTCGCCGTCGTGCGCGATGCCTGGAAGCTGCGCGACCTGTGGGGCGACATCGAAGCCCTCGACCCTGCCCTGAAGGCCGAGGCGCAGATCCGCATGCTGGTGGCCTCGCAGCGCTTCCTGACGCGCACCGTGCAATGGGCGCTGCGCCGCCTGCCGCAGCCCATCGACGCCATAGCCGCAACTGCCGAGCTCGCCGCGTCGGTGGCCGCCCTGGGCGATCTGCCGGCCGAGCTCATAGGCGAAGCCGAGAGCGCGGCGCTCGCCGAACGCGCGGCCGCCTTCGAGGCGATGGGCGCGCCGACCGGCGTGGCGCGTCGCGCGGCCGCGCTGGAAACAATGGCGGCGGCCGGCGATCTCATGCTGGCGGCGCGCGCCAACGGCGTCAGCATCGAGGCGGCGGCGCGGCTCTACTTCCGGCTGGGCGAGCGACTCTCGCTGGCGCGGCTGGCGATCGCGGCGCAGAAGCTGCCGCGCGAAGGCCAGTGGCCGGCGCAGGCCGCGCTCGCCGTGCAGGACGAGCTCACCACGCTCCATGCCGACCTTCTGAAATCGGCGCTCGGCGCAGCCGGCCAGGAGACGGCAGGCGATGCCGAGGCCGCCATTGCGCGCTGGGGCGAGCCGCGCAAGCTGGCGCTCGATCGCGTCGACCGGCTGATGAAGGAGGACCTGGCAGCGGCTGGCGCGCTCGACCTCGCCATGCTCTCGGTCGCTACCGCCGAGCTGAGAACGCTGGTGTAACGGCGTGTTGTCATGGTCTTCCGGACCGGCCCGGGCGAATATGATTTCTCAGCGCGCTGGAGGCGGCTCCGGCAGAGCGTAGAGGTCCCCGACGAGCAGCCGGAGGTTGGCGCGCACGGCCCGCCAGTTGGCGTACCGCATGCGGTCGGGCCCCGACGGCTCTTCGAAGTACGTCACGGTGCCCTCCGTCGCCAGATGCCGCTCGTAGACCACTGCGCCCGTTGCGACTTCGGTGAGACGATAGGCGATCTTGGCGGTCACGGTCGTGTTGATGGCGATGAATGGCTGGTCGAGCTGCAGCGTCGCGTCGAGCCGGAATCGGCCATTGTTCGCGCTTGCCAGCTTCGCGTCAGTCAGGGTGCGCACCAGCGCCTCCTGAAAGTCCGCTGTGCTGATGTACGGAATCGAGAGAATCGAAACGTCTTTGCCGCCGCTGACGGGACCAGGCGTGATGGCATTGCGATAGGCCGGTGCCGGCTCTTGCGAGGTGGCAATATCCTTCACGTTGGGAACGATGAAGAGATAGGCGGGCTGGCTGGCGCAGCCGGCAAGCGACAGCAACGCGACGATCGCCAGAACACTCGACCGAAGAAAAACGTCGGCCAGGGCCACGTTCAACGAGGTGGCGGCAGTGCGTAGAGGTCTTGCACGAGCTGCTGCAGGTTGGCCTGTATCGCCCGCTGGTCGGCGATGCGCAGTCGATTGTTGTTGTCGATGGCATCGTCCAGGGTCGCCGTGCCCAGCCCCTGCAGCGTCCTGTCGTAGACCACGGCGCCCTTGGTGGTATCGGTCAGGCGCCAGGCGATCGCCGCCGTCACCGTCATGGCGAAGCCGGCATAGGGCCGGCTGAGCGTCAGCAACAAGCCGTCGAGGCGGAAGCGACCGTTGGCCGGCTGGCCCAGGCCGGCATTGGCCAATGTCTGCACCAGCGCCTGCTGCACCTGGTCGGGACTGACCGCCGACGTCCATGGCGTCCCGACATCGCGGCCGAGCGTGACCGAGCCGACGGTGATGGCGTTGCGATAGGCCGCGGCCGCGCCCTGGCCCAGCGGCACGCCGGCCACCATCGCCGAATAGGAAGCGGGTGGCGCACAGGCGCCGACACAAGCAAGTGGAAGCGCCGCCAGGAACAGGCGGCGGGACGCGAGCGGCATGTCAGGTCGTCGGCTGGCCCTGCGGCGGCGGAGGCGGCGGGCCTTCGTCGCATTGCGCCCAGGCCGGCGCGGCGACGGCGAACAGAACGGCAAGAGCCAAGCTGAGAAGACGGATCATCGGCGCCTCCAAGGTGTTCAGTGGATCACAGGCCCTTCGCGAAGTCGATCAACAGTTTGTTGACCTCGCTCGCCCGTTCCTGCTGCACCCAGTGGCCGGCGCCCTCGAGGATGTGGCTGCCACGCAGGCCGGGCAGCGTCTTGGGAAAGGCGTCGAGTTGGGCTTGTGCCGCGGGGAAGCGCAGCACGCCGTCGCGGCTGCCGGCGATGAACAGCGACGGCTGGCGGATCGGCTGCCCACGCCACGGCCCGCTCAGTTCCCAATTGCGCCGCAGGTTGCGGTACCAGTTCAGCCCGCCGCGGAAACCGGTTCGGGAGAATTCGCCCGTGTAGTAGTCGAGGTCCGCTTCGCTCAGCCACGCAGGCAAGCTCGGTGGATCGACGGTGTTGGCGAGCAGGGTGCCGCCGGTCAGCCGGCCGAAGCCCTTCTCCTTGTCGGTCATCTCGCCAGCGGCGGTGAAGTAGAGGCGGCGCAGCGCGCCGCGGATGTCCTTCTGCAACTCGGCCTCGGGCACGCCGGGCTTCTGGAAGTACTGCAGGTAGAAGCTGGTGATGCCGAGCTTCTCGAGCGCGCTCAGGATGTCGACGTAGCCCGGCGGTGCCCAGGGAACGCTCATGGCGCAGACGGCGGGGAAGAGATCGGGCCGCCACAGCGCGGCGTGCCAGGCGACCGGCGCGCCCCAGTCGTGGCCGACGATGATGGCCTTGGTCTCGCCCAGCGCCTTCACCAGCTCGGCCATGTCGCCGACCAGGTGATAGAGCGTGTACTGATCGATCGGCTCGGGCGCCTCGGTGCCGCCGTAGCCGCGCATGTCGGGCGCCACGCAGCGGAAGCCCGCCGCACTCACGGCCGTGAGCTGATGCCGCCACGAGTACCAGCTCTCGGGCCAGCCGTGACAGAACAGCACCAGCGGACCGCTGCCGATCTCGGCGTAGCGCATGTCGATGTTGTTGGCCTTGGTCGTCTTGAGCGTGACGCCGGGAACGGGCGAAGGTGTGTCTGCCATTGCGGCAGTCTAGCCGCGAAGGTGAACCGGATGCGAGAGCCGCGCGCGCACCGAAGCGCGCGAGCCGAACAGTAGCGAACCCAGGAAGAAGACGCTGGCGAACAGCACGATCACCGGGCCGGACGGCAGGCCGGCATGGAACGACACCAGCAGGCCGATGAGCGCCGAGGCAAAGGCCATCGGTGCGGCGACCAAAGTCATCGACCATACCTCGCGCGCCCAGAACGAGGCGGCGACGGCGGGCAGCAGGATCAGGCCCAGCGCCATCAGCGTTCCCAGCGCCTGGAAGCCCGCCACCATGTTCAGCACGGCCAGCGCGAGGAACAGGTAGTGGTAGACCGAGCCCCTGACGCCCATGGCGGCAAGGAAGCCCGGGTTGAAGCATTCGACGACCAGCGGCCGGTAGATCGCGGCGAGGCCGGCCAGGGTCAGCGTGGCGGTCGAGACCACCAGCACCAGCGCGGTCTCGTCGACGGCGAGGATGGCGCCGAACAGGATGTTCATCAGGTCGACCGCCGAGCCGCGCAACGACACGATCAGCACGCCGAGCGCCATGGCGGTGAGATAGGCCGCGGCGAAGCTCGCGTCCTCGCGCATGCTCGAGAAACGGGCGATCACGCCGGAAATCAACGCCGTGGAGATGCCGGCCAAAAAGCCGCCCAGGCTCATGGCCGGCAGCGACAGGCCGCCCAGCAGGAAGCCCAGCGCCGCGCCGGGCAGCAGGGCGTGGGCGAGCGCATCGCCCATCAGGCTCATGCGCCGAAGGATCAGGAACACGCCGATCGCCGAGCCGCCGACCGACAGGGCGAGGCTCGCCACCAGCGCGCGCCGCATGAAACCGAAATCCGCGAACGGCGCGATGAGGAGGTCGTGGATATTCATCCGTCCTCCCGACCGGAGCGCGAAGCGCGAAGCGGAGGGACCTTTTTTGTCGTCGGCCGCCTCAAAAGAGGTCCCTCGACTACGCTTCGCTTCGCTCGGGATGACGGCATTTGCGGGTCGATCAGGCGCTCAACTTCATCGGCACGTCGCAGGCGCCGGCGTGCTCGTCCCAGGCCTCGGCCATGGCCCGCGCGCGCAGCAGGTTCTCGGACGACAGCACCCGGGCGGTCGGGCCGGCATCGACCAGCTCGCGCGCCATCAACAGCGTGTTGGGGAAGTCGCGCCGGACCTGGTCGAGGTCGTGCAGCACGGCAACCACAGTGCGCCGCTCGGCGCGCCAGCGCTGGATCACGGCCATGAGATCGTTGACGGTCTTGGAATCGATGGCGGCAAACGGCTCGTCCAGCAGGACGAGGTCGGCGTCCTGCAGCAGCAGGCGAGCAAATAGGACGCGCTGGAACTGGCCGACCGACAGCGTGTCGATCGGCCGCCGCTCGAAGCCCGACAAGCCGACCGCCTCGATGGCATGCTGCGCGTCGTGGATGTCGACATGCTTGGCGGCGCCAAAGCCGCCGAAGCGGCCCCAGCGGCCGAGCAACACTGTGTCGAACACCGAGATCGGGAAGGAGCGGTCGATCTCCGCCTGCTGCGGCAGGTAGGCGATGCGCTTGACCGTCGATTCGATGCGCCCCTCGATATGCGGCGCCAGGCCGAGCAGGGCCTTCAGGAGCGTGCTCTTGCCGGCGCCGTTGGGGCCGACGATGGCCGTCATCTCGGCCGCCGGAATCTCCGCCGACACATGGTGCACCGCGGGATGGCGGTCATAGCTCACGGTGAGGTCCACCAGGCGGAGGGCCGCGCTCATAGCGCCCACCATGCGGCCAGCCACAACAAAGCCGACACGCCAAGCGCAGCTACAATGCGCATAGGCGCACTCATGGCGAGCAGCGCGGTGCCGGGCGAGACGGGCTCATGCATGGTGGGAATTGTTATAATATTACCCAAAGAGAGTCCAGCCGTCGGGTTTAGCGAGCACGAACTGGCCTCATGCTGGACTAACCGTTTGTTGATTGGCGGGCCGGGCCTGGCGCGCGCATCTTTACGACATGGCGACACTTTCGGATCCGGGGCGGCGGTCCCTGCTGATCGGCGGCGCCGCGACGGCAGGCGTTGCGGTGACGGCCGCAGGCAGTGCCTTGGCCAAGCCACCAGGCGCTGCCGAAGGACCTTGGACGATCGAGCTCTTCACGTCGCAGGGTTGCAGCTCCTGCCCGCCGGCCGACGCCTATCTCGGCACGCTGGCCAAGCGCCCCGACATTGTCGCGCTGTCGTTCCATGTCGACTACTGGGACTACATCGGCTGGAAGGATTCGTTCGCGACGCGCGCCACCACCGAGCGCCAGCGCGCCTACGCGCGCGTGCTGCGGCAGCGTTATGTCTATACGCCCGAGATGGTGGTCGACGGCATCGGCCACGACACCGGCCGCGAGCGCGCCGGCATCGAGAAGCTTCTCGCCGAGGCACGATACCGTTCGCCCAAGCGTGCCACGCCGGAGCTGTCGCGTGGCCAGAGCGGCGCGCTCACCGTCAAGCTGGCGGCTTTCCCGCTCGAGGGCACGCCCGCCGATGTCACGCTCGCGATCTACGATCGTCGCCACTCGACGCCGGTCGACAGCGGCGAGAACCGCGGCCGCATGCTGGACAACTTCAACATCGTGCGCCGCCTCGACGTGCTGAGCCGCTGGGACGGCACGGCGGCGAGCTGGACGGTCGGGGATGCCGGCCTGCAGCCGGGCCGCGGCGCAGCGGTGATCGTGCAGCGAGCCGACCATGGTCCGGTGATCGGCTGCAACAAGCTGGAGCCCATGGTCTCGGGCTGACGCCCAGGGCACCAGCCGCCACCTCTGTAGCGGCCTTGCTTCAGCCGCAGCCGCGGGCGAAGGTTGGGCAATGTCGCTTACCAGCGCTGCCGGCCGGTTGACGGCCGTCCTCGGGCCGACGAACACCGGCAAGACCTACCTCGCCATCGAACGCATGCTCGGCCACGAGTCGGGCATGATCGGCTTCCCGCTGCGCCTGCTGGCGCGCGAGAACTACGATCGCATCGTCAAGGTGAAGGGCGCCTCGCAGGTGGCGCTGATCACCGGCGAGGAGAAGATCGCCCCGCCCGGCGCGCGCTATTTCGTCTGCACCGTCGAATCCATGCCGGTCGACCGTATCGTGTCGTTCCTGGCCGTCGACGAAGTGCAGATGGCGGCCGATCCCGAGCGCGGCCATTTCTTCACCGACCGCATCCTGAATGCGCGCGGCACGCACGAAACCATGCTGCTGGGCGCCGACACCATCCGCCCGGTGCTCAATCGCCTGCTGCCCGACATCGACATCGTGGCGCGGCCGCGCTTCTCCAAGCTCGCGTATGTCGGGCCGAAGAAGGCGACGCGCCTGCCCAGGCGCTCGGCCGTCGTCGGCTTCTCGGCGAGCGAAGTCTACGCCATCGCCGAGCTGATCCGCCGCCAGCGCGGCGGCACGGCGATCGTCATGGGCGCCTTGAGCCCGCGCACGCGCAATGCCCAGGTCGACATGTTCCAGTCAGGCGAGGTCGACTACCTGGTGGCGACCGATGCCATCGGCATGGGCCTCAACATGGACGTGAACCACGTCTGGTTCGCTTCGCTGCGCAAATATGACGGCCGCACGCTGCGGCCACTGCGCAACGTCGAGCTGGCACAGATCGCCGGGCGCGCCGGCCGCCACATGAATGACGGCACCTTCGGCACTACGGCCGAGGTCGGCGGGCTCGACCCCGAGGTGGTCGAAGCGATCGAGAACCATCGTTTCGATCCGCTGCGCGACGTGCAGTGGCGCAACAGCGAGCTGCATTTCCATTCGGTGCCGGCCCTGATCGCCTCGCTCAACCGGCCGCCGCACCATGCCGCACTGCAAAGGGTGCGCGAACAGGACGACCAGATCGCCCTGCAGACCCTGTCGACGCACTCGGACTTCTTGCCGCGCCTGCGCACGCCGCAGCGCGTGAAGCTGCTCTGGGAAGTCTGCCAAGTGCCCGATTTCCGCAAGACGATGACGGAAGAGCATACGCGGCTGCTCGGCCAGCTCTTCGAGCACCTGACGCAGGGCGGCGAGCGGCTGCCCGAGGACTGGATCGAGAGCCACATCAAGCGCCTGGAGCACTACGACGGCGACATCGATACTTTAATGGCGCGAATCGCCCATGTACGGACATGGACGTATATTTCGCATCGTCCGGACTGGATTCAGCGTTCTGCCCATTGGCAGGAGCGAACGCGCTCTATCGAAGACAAGCTTTCTGACGTATTGCACCAGCGTTTGACGCAAAGGTTTGTCGATAGACGGGCGGCCTTGCTTGTACGAAGATTGCGCGATGAGGGTGAAATGACGTCGTCGGTCGCCGCGGCGGGCGAGGTGTCGGTCGAAGGAGAGCATCTCGGCCGCATCGAGGGATTCCGCTTTGTGCCGGATACGACAGAGGGACAGACCGATCAGAAGGCTGTGCTGAGCGCCGCATTGCGCGCGCTGCGCCAGGACCTGCCGGTGCGCCTGCAGGCTTTCACAAACTCGCCCGACGGCGAGCTGGTGTTCGATTCGCAGCTGCGCATCTGCTGGGGCGGCGGCCCGGTCGCGCGCCTGCTGCCGAGCGGCGATATCCTGGCACCCAAGGTCGAGGCGCTGCCGTCGGACCTGCTCGACGGTCCGGCCCGCGAAGAAGTGCGCAAGCGCGCCGCCACCTGGGTGGAGACGCGCATTCGCCTCGGTCTCAGCGAATTGATGGACGCCCGCGCCACGACCGAACTGCCGGCAGGCGCGCGCGGCATCATCTTCCAACTCTGCGAGGGCCTGGGCGTGCTGGCGCGCCGGCCGATCGAGGATCAGCTCGCCCAGCTCAACGAAGAGGACCGCAAGGCCCTGGCACGGCTCGGCGTCCGCGTCGGCGTCTACTCGCTCTATTTCCCGAGCATGCTGAAGCCGGTGCCGATCCGGCTGCGTGCCGGTCTCTGGATGGTCGCGAACAATCGCGAGAGCATCCCGCCGCTGCCGGCCGAGGGTCGCACCTCGATGGACCTGCCGCAGGGCGCGCCGCGCGATTTCTACGCCACCATCGGCTATCTGCCATTGGGCGATCACGCCATCCGCGCCGACATGGTCGAGCGCCTGGCGGCGATGGCGCGCCATGCCGTGCGCGACAGCCGCGAGGCGGCGCGGCGAGCCCAGCAACAACAGCAGCAGGAGAAGAAGAAGCCCGACGCCGTGCCTGCGGTGGCGGAGAAGGTGGCGGCGGGGACCGCATCGACCGACGAGATCAGCGAATGGGCCATCGTTGCCGCCGCCTTTGGCGAGACCGAGCCCGCGCCGGCCGAACCGGTTGCCGAGGCCGCGCCCGAAGAGGCCGTCGCCGCGCCGGTCGAAGCCGTGAGCGAGCCGGCCCCGGCCGAAGAAACCGTTGCCGACCCGCCGCCTGCTGAGGAAGCCGCAGCCGTCGCAGAAACCACGGTCGAAGAAGCCGCGATCGGCGATACGACGAGCGAAGAGAAGACAGCTGACGGGGCGGCGGCCGACGAGACGGCAGCCGATGAAACGACGGCTGACGAGACGATCGCCGACGGGCCTCCGGTCGAGGCCAAGGCAGAAGAGACCGCTGCCGACGCGCCCGCGCCGCCCGCGGACGAGGCCAGGAAGGCGGGCCCGCGCCCGCTGCCGCCGGGCTGGTTCCGGGCCACGCCGCAGATGATGTCGCTGGTCGGGTGCTCGGAGCCCGAGATGGCCAACGTCCTGCGCGGCCTTGGCTATCGCGTCCATCCGCCGTCGGACGAGCACGGGCCGCTCTACGCCTTCTCGGTCAAGCCGCGCTTCGTGCGCGAGCGCGAGGAGCAGCGTGATCGCCAGCGCCAGCAGCAGAGGCAGCAGCGCGACCAGCGCCGCCGCGAACGGCCCGAGCGGCCGAACGAGCGCCAGTTCTTCGCCGATTCGCCGCGCCCCGAGCGCAACCAGGAGCGCAACAGGGACGAGCGGCGGCGCGATGGCCCTCCCAGTGGCCCGCCCAACAAGGAGCGGCGCGACGATCGTCGTCCGCCGGGTGACGGGCCGCCGCGCGAGGATCGCCGGGGCCCGAGACCGCCGCGTCGCGACAGCGGCGGGCCGGCGCTCAGGCTCTACGCCACGACCGAGAAGAAGGGCGACGCGGCGGCCGATTCGCCGTTCGCCAAGCTGCTCGAGTTGAAGCTCGGCGGAAAGAAGTAAGAGCCCAAGGCGCGATGCGGCTCGACAAGTGGCTGTGGCATGCGCGCTTCTTCAAGTCCCGCAGCCTCGCCACGCGCTTCGTCGAGAAGTCGCGCTGCCGCATTGACGGCCGCGTCGTCGACAAGCCGCACGCCACCGTGGCGCCCGGCATGGTGCTGACCTTCGCCCTGGGACCGCGCGTGCGCGTGGTGCGGATCGTCGCTCTGGGCGAGCGTCGCGGCCCCGCTCCTGAAGCGCGCGCGTTGTATGACGAAATTGACGGCGACTGATTTGCGCGGGGCGGAGATGATTCGACACCTTGCGCCATCCGGTTCATCGCGTTAAGCACGCCGCCGCCTAGGAGTCTGTTGATGACCTATGTCGTGACCGAGGCTTGCATCAAGTGCAAGTACATGGACTGCGTCGAAGTCTGCCCCGTGGATTGCTTCTACGAGGGCGAGAACATGCTGGTCATCAATCCGGACGAGTGTATCGACTGCGGCGTCTGCGAGCCGGAGTGCCCGCCCAACGCCATCCTGCCCGACACCGAGAAGGGCCTGGAGAAGTGGCTGGAGCTCAATCGCAGCCTGTCGACCACCTGGCCGAACATCACCCGCAAGGGTGAGGCCCCGGCCGACGCCGAAAATTTTAAGGACGAAAAAGACAAGTTCGAAAAGTATTTCTCGGACAAGCCGGCCGCGCGTTAGATTCAGCCACTTTTCGCGTCCCTAGCGAACTTTTTGCGACAGTCATGCAACTGTCGCATGGGCGGACCGTTGCCGAAATGCAACAACGGCCGCGACTCTAGCGCGAATCTCTGATATAAGGGTCCCGTCGGGAGCGGTCCGGGGTCGGATCGCCGCCGGCTCGGTGTCCTGGTGGGTATCCGAAAGCAACTTAACGGATACCCTGCATCGGGCCGACACGCAAGGGGGCGTGGGCGGTGGTCACGGTATCGCTTCAGCGCGGGGTAGGACGTGGACGTGAAGGGATCTGAAGATATGGCCAAGCCGAAGAAGATTGCGGCGAAGGCGAAGGACTATGCCTTCGAGAAGGGCGATTTCGTGGTCTATCCGACGCACGGTGTCGGTCGTGTGATCGATATCGAGGCGAAGGAGATCGCCGGGCACAAGCTCGACCTGTTCGTCATCTCGTTCGAGCAAGAGCGCATGATGCTGCGCGTGCCGGTGATGAAGGCCAAGATTTCCGGCCTGCGCAAGCTCAGCTCGCGCAAGATCATGGAGAGCGCGCTGGTGACCCTGAAGGGCCGCAGCCGCGTCAGCCGTGCCATGTGGAACCGCCGGGCGCAGGAATACGAAGCCAAGATCAACTCCGGTGATCCGGTGTCGATCGCCGAAGTCGTGCGCGACCTGCATCGCAATGCCGGCCAGCCCGACCAGTCCTACAGCGAGCGGCAGATCTATGAGGCCGCTCTGGACCGCCTGGCGCGCGAGCTGGCGGCGGTCGAGCGCATCGACAAGGACGTTGCCACGCAGAAGCTGAACAGCGTTCTGCAGAAGGTCGCCTAGCCCTCCTTCGCTCCTGCGGAGCTTCGAAGGGCTTAGCGTCGTGCACGCATCTAAAGCCGCCATAGCTGCTCCGCAGCGTAGGTGGCTGCAGGCGGGCCTGGCAGGAAATGAGCTGAAGGGCGGCCGACGGAAACGTCGCGCCGCCTTTTTCATGAGCCCCGCATGACTGGTCCCACCATTGCCCGCCTCAGCGAAGGCGGCCGCATCTGGGCTCTCGGCGCCCAGCAGGGCAACGACCGGGCGCTCGAGGCGCTGGCGGGCGCGCTACTGCAGCGCTGGCAGCGTGGCGACAAGCTGGTGGTGCTGGGCAACATGCTGGGCGGCGACGGCGATCCCGGCCGCACCCTGGACCTGATGTTGTTGCTGCGCCGCCGGCTGCTGGCGACCAACCTCGCCTGCGACGTCTACTTCCTGCGCGGCGCCCAGGAGGAGATGTGGCACAAGCTGCTCAGCCTGCAGTTCGCCATATCGCCCTTGTCGGTGCTCGACTGGATGCTGGCCCACGGGCTCGCCGCCACGGTGGAAGCCTACGGCGTCGCCGTCGAGGAAGGCCGCATCGCCTGCCGCGGCGGCGCGAGATCGATCGCGCGCTGGACCGTCGGCCTGCGCGAAGCACAGATGGCGCGCCCGGGCCACGCCGAGCTCCTGAATTCCCTGACGCGCGCAGCGCTCAGCGCCGACGGCACGACGCTGCTGTCGGCGGCGGGCGTCGACGCCACGCGGCCGATCGACAAGCAAGCCGACGCCTTCTGGTGGAACGGCCAGAGCGACCGCGCGCTCGATGCCGCCCTGGCGCAGGGCGGCGACGCCGGCTGGACAGGATTGACGCGACTGGTCCGCGGCGCCGGCTCCGGCGAAGCGGCGGACGACGGGCGGGTTCTCACAGTGACGCGCGGAACGCCGGCGCTGGTGGCCCTCGATGGCGCCGGCACGCTGCTCGAAAGGATCGAGTTCGCTGCGCGCGCCTAAGGCTCGATCGTCTTCACCTGCGGCAGACGCATCAGCTCGGCGCCGTTGTCGACGCCGTTCAGCAGCAGCAGCCGCTCCATCTTGTAGTCGAGGTAAGGCAGGCGCTGAGCGAGCTGCGCCGCGGTCGTGCCGGCCGTCGGCACGACGCGCAGCCGGTAGGGACGCAAGGCCGCCGCTTCGGCATCGGACAGGCTGCGGAAGGTCCGCGCGGCATTGACCAGCACCTCGATGCGCTGATCGCGATCGGGCCCGTCGCTGAGCAGATTGAAGAAGCAGACGCGATCGCCGTGGCGGATGAGCACGTAGCGCGCCTGGCCGAGCCCGGTGTCGGAGCCGCGCGGCCGCGCGCCGATTGCGGCCTCGGCACCGCCGATCTCG
Organism: Reyranella sp.; assembly: GCA_019750135.1. Classification (GTDB taxonomy): domain Bacteria; phylum Pseudomonadota; class Alphaproteobacteria; order Reyranellales; family Reyranellaceae; genus Reyranella. The sequence continues at coordinate 42,517 of JAIEOV010000038.1, forward strand.
GTGGTCTGGATGTCGGTGGGCGTGGGCTTCAGGCGGTTGCGCATCCAGTCGGCGAGGCTGCCCTCGGTCGGACCGTCGGTGCAGGAGAAGAACAACAGGGAGCGATCGCGGCCGACGCCGAGAACGCCATCCGTATCGTTGAACAGCCGGAAGTCGCGCGGCGCGTCGAAGGCAAGCTTCAGCACGGGATGGAGGAAGCGATTGCCGCGCACGAAGCCTTCCTGCGGCGGATCGTCGACCGACATGCCGTTGATGGCCGCGAGAAAGGCCTCGCGATTGGAGGCGCCCGGCGCTTCGGCGTCGGCGACACCCTGCAGGGCGATGCGCCGCTCGACCGGCGCGGGATGGGTCGAGGTGGTGCTGCGCCGATCGATCGAATCGGGCGCCTCGCCCATCAGCTGCAGCTCGAGCTGCCCCTGGCGGCGCAACTTGTCGATGAGGCTCGCCATGGCGGCGCCGCGATAGCCCGCCTTGACCAGCATGGCGACGCCGATCTTGTCGGCCTCCAGCTCCTGCTCGCGCGAATAGCGGCGCAACGCCAGCAGGCCATCGCGCGCCACCGAGCGTCCGACCGTGATCGATCCGGTGGACGACGCAGCCTCGACGGCGGCATCGAGCACGCTCTGGCGCTGCCGCGCCCGCTGGGCGGCATGGCGCTGCACGACGTGGCCGACCTCGTGGCTGAGGGCGGCCGCCAGCTCGGCCTCGTCGTCGAGCAGGGCGAGCAGCCCGCGCGTCACCATCACATAGCCGCCGGCAGCATGCGCATTGGCCAGCGGCTGGTCGAGCACGACGAAGCGGAAGTTGCCCGAGACGGCCGACTGGCTCACGACTTTCTGGCCGACGCGATCGACATAGGCCTGCAGCGCCGCGTCCGGATAGGCCGCCCCGACGTCGCGCTCGAGCTCGCGCGGCAGTGCCGGGATGCCGGGACGCGCCGAAGCGCCCGTCTGCGACGAATCGCTGGAAATCGCGCAGGCGGCAACGCTGGCGAGGAGCGCAAGAAGTACGAGTAACCGGCGGAAAACCACTGACCCTCCTGCTCCCCGCCACGACCTTAGACGCTGGGCCATGGCAGTCGCAATGCGCGCAGTGAGGCTGGAACAAAAGCCGCGGCTGTGGCAGTGATTCGGTTGGAAGTCACATGCCGCGTTCAGAAACCCCGCTTCGCTCCGATCTGTTCCCGGAGATCTCGCCCTATGCCAGCGGCATGCTGGCGGTCGACGGGCGACATACGATCTATTGGGAGCAGAGCGGCAATCCGGAGGGCGTGCCGGTCGTGTTCCTGCATGGCGGGCCCGGCGCCGGCTCCGCCCCCGTGCATCGCCGGTTCTTCGACCCGCAATTCTACCGCATCGTGGTGTTCGACCAGCGAGGCTGCGGCCGCTCCATGCCGCTCGGCGAGCTGCACGACAACACCACCGGCCATCTGGTGGCCGACATGGAAAAGCTCAGGACCCACCTCGGTATCCACCAGTGGCTGCTGTTCGGCGGTTCGTGGGGCAGCACGCTGGCCCTGGCCTACGGCCTCAGGCACCCCGAGCGCGTCACCGGCTTCATCCTGCGCGGCATCTTTCTGGGCGCGCGGTCGGAGATCGAGTGGTTCCTGCACGGCATGCGGGCGATCTTCCCCGAAGCGTGGCGCGACTTCGCCGAGCATCTGCCGGCCACCGAGCGCGCCGACCTTCTCGGCAACTACTATCGCCGCCTGACCGATCGCAATCCCGACAACCATCGTCCGGCGGCGCGCGCCTGGAGCCGTTACGAGGCGGCCTGCTCGACGCTCTATCCGACGGCACGCGCGCCGTTCGAATCGGACCATGGCGGCTTCGCGCTCGCCTTGTCGCGCATCGAGGCGCACTACTTCGCACACGGCACCTTCGTGCCCGAGGGCTGGCCGTGGTCGGATCTCGACCGCATCCGCCATCTGCCCTGCACCATCGTGCAGGGCCGCTACGACATCGTCTGCCCGCCGGTGACCGCCGACGCGTTGGCGCGCGCATGGCCTGAGGCGCGCTACGTCGTCGTGCCGGATGCCGGCCACAGCGCACTGGAGCCCGGCATCCGCGCCGCACTGGTCAACGCCACCGAAAGCTCGCGACTGTCGAGCAGCGACGTCGACCTGTTCGCACCGCGCTTTCCCTGGGAAACGTAAAAGGGAAACCTGACGCATGTCGTTCGACCTTCCGCCGGAGCAGACCGGCGCGGCGGCCTGGTACGGCCCCGCAATGGCCAAGCGCGACGATTGGCTGATGCCGCTCAGCGCGGCCGAAATCGCCGAGGTCGAGAGTGCAGCGAAGGCGCTGGCACAGCGCGAAGCCGACATCGCCGCGGTCAAGCCGGCCGACTTTCCGCTGCCGACGCTCGGCCCCAAGCTCAAGGCGCGCGTGCGCGACGAAGTGCTGAACGGCCGCGGCTTCCTGCTGTTGCGCGGCCTGCCCGTCGAGCGCTGGTCGATGCGCGAAGCGGCGACGGCGTTCTTCGGCCTGGGCGCCCATCTCGGCAGCGCGCGCTCGCAGAACGGCAAAGGCCATGTGCTGGGCCATGTCCAGGATCTCGGGCTCGACGTGCACGATCCCAACGTGCGCATCTACCAGACCAACGAGCGGCAGACCTACCACACCGATTCCTGCGACATCGTCGGGTTGCTTTGCCTCAAGACGGCGAAGTCGGGCGGCCTGTCGGCGCTGGTGAGCTCGACCACCATCTTCAACGAGATGCGCCGCCGCCGGCCCGACTTGCTGAAGCTGCTGTTCGAGCCGGTCGCCACCGACCGCCGCGGCGAGGTGCCCGAGGGCCAGAAGCCCTACTTCCAGATTCCGACCTTCAACTGGCACAAGGGCTTTCTCACCGCGATCTACCAGCGCCAGTACATCGACTCCGCCCAGCGCTTCGCCGACGCGCCGCGGCTGACGCCGGCGTATGTCGAGGCGCTCGACCTGTTCGATTCGCTGGCCAACGATCCGGCGCTGAATCTCTTCATGGAGTTCAAGCCGGGCGACGTGCAGCTCGTGCACAACCACACCATGCTGCACGACCGCACCGGCTTCGTCGACTGGCCCGAGCCGGAACGCCGCCGTCACCTGCTGCGGTTGTGGCTGGCGGCGTCGGATGCGCGTCCGCTACCGGATGTGTTCGCCCAGCGCTACGGCGCGGTCACGATCGGCGACCGCGGCGGCATCATCGTGCGCGGCACCAAGCTGCACGCGCCGCTTGAGGCGGTCTGACGCGGCTGCAACCGGCCGACCCCGCAGAGGTTGACCACAGCCGCCATGATCCCTAAGTGAAGGCCGCTCAAAGAAACCACTTATTATAGGGATAACGTATGGCCAGCGATCCAACCGCGGGCGGCGCCCCGGCTGAGATGCCGGTCGAGCCGGACGACAACCTCGAGAGCACTGCCAGGCCGGAAGGCGATCTGCAGCAGCTCCAGGCCGAGAAGGCCGATCTGCAGGACAAGCTCCTGCGCGCGCTCGCCGAGGCGCAGAACGTGCGCCGCCGCGCCCAGCAGGATGTCGAGCGCGAGCGCAAGTTCGGCATCGAGCGTTTTGCCAAGGACGTGCTGTCGGTCGCCGACAATCTCGGCCGCGCCCTGTCGGCGCTGCCCGGCAACGCCGACGCGGTCGACCCGGCGCTGAAGAACGTGATCGTGGGCGTCCAGGCCACCGAGCGCGAGCTGCAGTCGGCGCTGGAGCGCCACGGCGTCACCCGCATCGAGGCGCTGGGCAAGCCGTTCAATGCCGAATTCCATCAGGCGATGATGGAGATCGAGGATCCGTCGGTGCCGGCCGGGACGGTCGTACAGGAGCTGATTCCGGGCTACCTGATCGCCGGCCGCCTGCTGCGGGCGGCCATGGTCGGGGTGTCCAAGGGCGGTCCGGCGGTCCGGCCCGCCAGCAACGAGAACTAATCGGTGGCCGGGGCCCGATAGGCCCCGGAATGCGTCAGATTCGTCACTTTTAGGGCCGTCAAGTCATTGCAGCCAAGCCGATAGGACCTATATAGCCCCTGTCCTGACCCGGTTTTTCCGGCAGGTAACATGTTCGGGGGTCGGCGAGGTGCCTGCGGGGCCGAGACGACCTGCCAAGGGAAGAGAGAGCAGTCATGGCAAAAGTCATTGGTATCGATCTCGGTACGACCAATTCGTGCGTCGCGGTCATGGAAGGCGGCGACACCAAGGTGATCGAGAATTCCGAGGGCGCGCGGACGACCCCCTCGATGGTCGCTTTCACCGACTCCGGTGAGCGGCTGGTTGGCCAGGCCGCCAAGCGCCAGGCCGTCACCAACCCGATGAAGACCCTGTACTCGGTGAAGCGCCTGATCGGGCGCCGCTTCGACGACCCGATGGTCGCGAAGGAGATGTCGCTGGTGCCCTTCAAGATCGTGAAGGCCTCCAACGGCGACGCCTGGGTCGAGGCCAACGGCCAGCAGTACAGCCCGAGCCAAATCTCGGCGTTCATCCTGGGCAAGATGAAGGAAACGGCCGAGGCCTATCTCGGCGAGAAGGTCGAGCAGGCGGTCATCACGGTCCCGGCCTACTTCAACGACGCCCAGCGCCAGGCGACCAAGGACGCCGGCCGCATCGCCGGCCTCGAAGTGTTGCGCATCATCAACGAGCCGACGGCGGCTGCCCTTGCCTACGGCATGGACAAGCGCAAGAGCGGCACCATCGCGGTCTACGACCTGGGCGGCGGCACGTTCGACGTGTCCGTGCTCGAGATCGGCGACGGCGTGTTCGAGGTGAAGGCCACCAACGGCGACACGTTCCTCGGTGGCGAGGACTTCGACCTGCGCGTGATCACCTACCTCGCGGAGGAGTTCAAGAAGGAGCAGGGCATCGACCTGCGCAACGACAAGCTTGCCCTGCAGCGCCTGAAGGAGGCGGCCGAGAAGGCCAAGATCGAGCTCTCCACCTCCAAGGAGACCGAGATCAACCTGCCCTTCATCACGGCTGATGCGAGCGGCCCCAAGCACCTGGTGCTGAAGCTGTCGCGCGCCAAGCTCGAGTCGCTGGTCGAGGACCTGGTCCAGCGCACGCTGGAGCCTTGCAAGGCGGCGCTCAAGGATGCCGGCCTGCAGGCTGGTCAGATCGACGAGGTGATCCTGGTCGGCGGCATGACCCGCATGCCCAAGGTTATCGAGGTCGTGAAGCAGTTCTTCGGCAAGGAGCCGGCCCGCAACGTCAACCCCGACGAGGTCGTGGCGGTCGGTGCGGCGGTCCAGGCGGCCGTGCTGAAGGGTGAGGTGAAGGACGTCCTGCTGCTCGACGTGACCCCGCTGTCCCTGGGCATCGAGACGCTGGGTGGCGTGTTCACCCGCCTGATCGAGCGCAACACCACGATCCCGACCAAGAAGAGCCAGACCTTCTCGACGGCCGACGATAACCAGACCGCGGTGACCATCCGCGTGTTCCAGGGCGAGCGCGAGATCGCCGCGCAGAACAAGCTCTTGGGCCAGTTCGACCTGGTGGGCATCCCGCCGGCGCCGCGCGGCATGCCGCAAGTCGAGGTCACTTTCGACATCGATGCCAACGGCATCGTGCAGGTCTCGGCCAAGGACAAGGCCACCAACAAGGAGCAGCAGATCCGCATCCAGGCTTCGGGCGGCTTGAGCGAGGCCGACATCCAGAAGATGGTGAAGGATGCCGAGCTGCACGCCGAGGAAGACAAGAAGAAGCGCGAGCTGATCGACGCCCGCAACCAGGGCGAGGCGATGGTCCACTCCACGGACAAGAACCTCAAGGAGTTCGGCGACAAGGTCGGAGCGGCCGAGAAGTCGGCAATCGAGACGGCGCTCGCGGACCTGAAGTCGGTGCTGACCGGCGAGGACGCCGAGGCCATCAAGGCCAAGACCAACGACCTCGCGCAGGCGGCGATGAAGCTCGGCGAGGCGATGTACAAGGCCCAGCAGGCCGATGCTCAGGCTGGCGCAGGGGCGGCCGGGCCGGGTGCCGGTGCAGCGCCGGGTGGCGGAGCCGCGAACCAGGCTGGCAACGAGAAGGTTGTCGATGCCGAGTTCGAGGACGTCACCGACAAGAACAAGAAGACGGGCTCCGGCTGATCCGGAGCATGACAGGAAACACGGCCTCCCGCGCAAGCGGGAGGCCGAACTTTAAGCGGCGAGCGGGGGCTGCGTAGGGCGTATGTCGCAGGACTATTACGAGCTGCTCGGAGTCAGCAAGACGGCGAGTGCGGACGACATCAAGAAGGCGTTCCGCAAGCTCGCCATGCAGCATCACCCGGATCGCAACGACGGCAACAAGGACGCGGAGAAGAAGTTCAAGGACGTCAATCATGCCTACGACGTCCTGAAGGACCCCGAGAAGCGCGCGGCCTACGATCGCTACGGACCTGCGGCCTTCGAGGGCGGCATGGGACCCGGCGGGCCGGGCGGCCCGTTCGGCGGCGCCCAGGGCTTCGATTTCGGTTCCGTGTTCGGCGACATCTTCGAGGACATGTTCGGCGGCGGCCAGCGCGGTCGCGGCGGACGTGGCGACATGCGCGGCCAGGACCTGCGCTTCAATCTCGAGATCACGCTGGAGCAGGCCTACGGCGGCACCGAAGCCACGGTGCGCGTGCCGAGCTCGGTCGCCTGCGAGGCCTGCAAGGGCAGCGGTGCGGAGCCCGGCTCCAAGCCGCAGCAGTGCCCGACCTGCCATGGTCGCGGCCGCCTGCGCGCCCAGCAGGGCTTCTTCACCGTCGAGCGCACCTGCCACACCTGCCATGGCGCGGGCCAGGTGATCGACAAGCCCTGCCGCGCCTGCGCAGGCCAAGGCCGCACGCGCAAGGACAAGACCCTCAAGGTCAACATTCCGCCCGGCGTCGAGGACGGCACGCGCATCCGCCTCAGTGGCGAGGGCGAGGCCGGCGCGCGCGGCGGACCGCCCGGCGACCTCTATGTCTTCCTGTCGGTGCGCCGTCACCAGCTGTTCGAGCGCGAAGGCGCCGACGTGCATTGCCGCGTGCCGATCTCGATGGTGCAGGCCACGCTCGGCGGCAACATCGAGGTGCCGACTCTCGACGGCAAGATGGCGCGCATCAACGTCCCGGCGGGCGCCCAGGGCGGCCACCAGTTCCGCCTGCGCGGCAAGGGCATGCCGATCGTGCGCTCGGCCCAGCGCGGCGACATGTACATCGAGATCAACGTCGAGACGCCGACCAACCTCACGCCCAAGCAGAAAGAGCTGCTCAAGGAATTCGAGCGTGCCGGCAAGACCAGCCCCGAATCCGAAGGCTTCTTCAGCAAGGTGAAGGAGATGTTCGGCGGGTGATCGGCGGATGGCTCAGCCCGGCAAGGGAGCTCGCCCTGTCGGCCATCGTGCCGGCGGTTCTCGCGATCCTCATCCTGTCGGCCGAGCAGCACGGTCGTCTTGCCTGGTCGATCCAGGCGTGCAAGGGCGTGGTTGCCGCCTTCGTTCCCGCGATCGCCGTCGTCTTCGGCCTGTTCGCCGCCCTGCTCGCCAGCGATGCTTGGCAGAAGGACACCCTGGCGCGGCGCATTCTCAATGACGAGGTCGACGAGCGCCTGCCTGATCATCGTGTCGATCTTCGACACGCCGTTCGACGGGATTCTGTTCGACGAGCCCGCGGCGTCGATCGGCGACGCGCTGAAGGCCCTCTAGAGCATCGAGCTTGAAATAAGAGTCGAAAGGGGATTCCCAAGGAATCGGAAGTCTGATTCAAGATGCTGGCT
>JAIEOV010000070.1 GCA_019750135.1 Reyranella sp.
ACCGTCACCTACAATGCCGGTGGCTTCGCTGCCGGTCTAGATCGTCTCGTCACCGACAATTTCCGCATGGGCGTGACGGCGGGCTACTCGACCGGCACGCAATGGGTCGGCGGGTTCGACGGTCTCGGCCGCTCCAACACCTTCCAGGTCGGCCTCTATGGCGGCTTCGCCCAGGACAAGCTCTATGCCGACGGCCTGATCGGCTACGCCCACACACAGAACCAGATGTGGCGGAACATCGCCATCCCCGGCCTGCAGCAACGCACCGCCTACGGCAACACCGGCGCCAACCAGTGGTACGGCCAGCTCGAGACCGGCTACCGCTTCGACATTGGCACGAATGCCAACGCCTTCGTGACGCCGTTCGCCAGGCTGCAGGCCTACACGGCGAACCAGAACGCCTTCACCGAGACGGGCGCGCAGTCGCTGAACCTGTCGATCGCCCAGCAGCAGACCAACTCGCTGCGCTCGGTGCTTGGCGCGCAGCTCGGCGGCTCGATGGACCTCGGCTGGCGCGAGAAGCTTTTTGCGCAGCTTCGCCTCGGCTGGAGTCACGAATATGCCGATGTCGGCCGCCCGGTGACAGCGACGCTCGCCGGCGCGCCGGCCATGCCGTTCACGACCTGGGGTGTCTCCCCGCAGCGCGACGGCGTCGTCATCGGCCTCGGCGCCAACACGGCGATCGCCGACGCGACCTCGGTCTACCTCCGCTACGAGGGCGACATCTCGGGCCAGGACAGCGCCCATGCCATCACCGCCGGTGTGCGCATGACGTGGTGATCGTGCCGGGCTAACCTGCCGGCATGACACAGGACAGCAGCACCTACTGGAAGAAGTCACGAGTCGAAGTCCGCGCCGCGGGCTTCGATCCCGATCGCGCCGCAAAGGCCACCGCCATCGTCACCATCGCCAGCGCCTGGACCAACGCCCATCGCTGCAACAACCGCGTCCGCGCCATCACCGACCTGCTGGTCGAGCTGGTCGCCACGCGCGGCGGTCAGGGCCTGGTGGTCGGCGCACCAGCGGTGTCCGACGCCCTCACGCAGGGCACGCCGACGGCGGGCTACAGTCTGGTGTCGCGCGACGTCGCCGCCGACTGCTTCGAGATCGGCCACTACGCCCATCACGGCGACGCGATGATCGTCATCTCGGGCTGCGACAAGACCGGCGCTGCCGCACTGATGCCGCTGGCGCGCACCAACGCCTTCGGCCTGGTGCTCTATCCGGGCACCAGCTCGCCGGGCAAGGTCGACTTCGGGCCATGGGCCAAGAAGGGCACCAACCTCACCATCATGGACTGGGCCGAGGGCCGCGCCGCGCACGAGGCCGGCCGCATCACCGCCGAGGAGTTCGACGCGCTCGAGCGCAATGTGCTCCCGGGCAGCGGCACCTGCGGCGCCATGTTCACCGCCAACACCATGAGCACCATCGCCGAGGCGATCGGCATGATGCTGCCGCACGGCGCCTCGCATCCGGCCGACCACGGCGCCGCCGGCGGCATCCACGAGGACGTGGCGGCGCAGGCCCGCGCCTCGGTCGACGCGCTCTACCGGCTGATGGAGCGGGGCATCCGTCCGCGTGACATCATGACGGAACGCGCCTTCGAGAACGCCATCACGACGGTCTACGCCATGGGCGGCTCGACCAACATGTACCTGCACCTGCTGGCGATCGCTCGCGAGGCGCAGGTGCCGATCGGCATCGAGCGCATCCAGGCGATCGGCGAGAAGGTCCCGCTGCTCGCCAACCTGCAGCCGCATGGGCCCTACGCCATGACCAGCCTGCATGCGATCGGCGGCGTGCCGGTCGTGATGAAGGAGCTTCTCGATGCCGGCTTCCTGCACGGCGACGTCATGACCGTGACCGGCAAGACCCTGGCCGAGAACCTTGCCGGCGTGCCGACGCTCGACAGGCTCGGGCAGCAGGACATCGTCCGCCCGGTCAAGGATCCGATCGCGCCGGCCAACAACCACATCAGCGTTCTGAAGGGCAATCTCGCGCCCGAGAGCTGTCTCCTGAAGCTCTCCGGCAAGACCCTGGAGAAGGGCGTGTTCCGCGGCACCGCGCGCGTCTTCGACTCCGAGGCCGACGCCATGAAGGCGATCCGCGCCGGCGAGATCGTCAAGGGCAACGTCGTCGTCGTGCGCAATGTCGGGCCGGTCGGCGGGCCGGGCATGCCGGAGATGGTGATGCTGACGATCCAGCTGCAGGGCAGGGGCCTGGGCGAGGACGTGGCCTTGATCACCGACGGCCGCTTCTCGGGCGTCAGCCACGGCATCCTGATCGGCCACATCTCGCCCGAGGCGTCGAAGGGCGGCCCGATCGCAGCGGTGCGCGACGGCGACGCCATCGTGATCGATCCCAAGAAGCGCACGCTCGATCTCGACGTGCCCGACGCCGAGATCGCCAAGCGCATGGCCGGCTGGACGGCGCCCGATCCGACGCGCGTGCGGCCGGGGTCGGTGCACCACAAGTATGTGCGGCTGGTATCGTCGGCGCATTACGGCTGCGTCGTGTGAGGTCGCGGTGGTGGCGCCGACCGGCGCTGCGCATCGTCGCTCTGGCCGGTGTGGCGGTCGCTCTCGCCCTCTGGCAGGCGGTCGAGCCGTGGCTGCTTCCCGGGCCGCTGATCGTGTCGGGCCGGGTCCTGGATGGCCAGTCGGTGATCGACGGCGACACTTTGAGGGTCGCCGGCCAGTCGATCCGCCTCTACGGCATCGACGCGCCGGAGCTCAGGCAGCAGTGCAACGGCTGGCCCGCCGGCGAGGAGGCGCGCCGCGCGCTGGCGGCGATCGTCACCAATCGGCTGGTCGAGTGCCGGCGCGTCACGACGGACCGATACCAGCGCACCGTCGCCGTCTGCCGCGCGTCCGGCGAGGATGTCGGCGAAACCCTGGTCCGGTCGGGCATGGCATGGGCCTACGCCACCTATTCCTTGCGCTACCTGCTGCCGGAATGGCAGGCGTGGTTCGACGGCCTCGGCGTCCATGCCCACAACTGCGCCAACCCGTCGGCCTGGCGCGCCAGCAATACGCGCTAACGTGAACACCTCGCCCTGAGGAGCGCGCCCCTCGCCAGAGATGGCCCCCTATGGCACGAAAAAACTCGCGAAAACGAAAATTGGCTGATCCTGACTGAAGTGCTTGACCGGCGTGCACTGGCGTTATACAGTCAGGGCTGTCGCGTTGCCCGCCTCCCGGCTTCTCCGACATGACGAGTCCACGGCGAAACTTGCGCCACCATCTGAATTCGACCGACAGCCCGAGCGGCAGGAGGATGCAAAACCCGGTAGCGACAATAGCGGGAATTCATCTTGCAGCGCATGAAGAGAGGCGACCGCGTAGCGGGCGGAGGAGTCACGAGCACACACCCTTGCCCGTAACCCCTCCGACCCTTCGGCTCCCCTTCCCATCTGCAGCCGGGGAGGCGCCGATCGACGAACTAGACCAGCCAGTGATTGCCGTAGGCGCTGGTGAAGTCGAACTGGACGATCAAGTCGTTGAAGTCGCGATCGCCGCCGTTCTTCGTGTCTTCCCAGCCCCAGGTGTTCAGGCCGTAGTTCCATAGATGCCCGACCGACTGCCCGGACACCTGCTCGTTGCCCTGCGCGAAGGCCCAGTAAGTGCTGTGGGTGGTCTGGTCGACCAGCTTCATGGCGATCAGGTCGCCGGAATCGACGTTGAGCAGCGCCGACTGGCCGAAGTTGCCGTAGCCCGGCCCGTTGAGCGACGTGCCTCCGCCAGCGAGCTGATAGGCGCGGCCCTGCGCGGCCTGTTCGTAACCGGCCTGTCCCGCCTGCAGGCCGTTGATCGAGCCCGACAGGTCGTCGACGCGGTAGAAGCTCACCGACAGGCCGTCCTCGCCGTTCTGGCGCACCCGCACGATCGCCGTCTGGTCGTCGAGGCCGCCCACCGTCTCGGCCACCGCCACCGGCCGGGCGACGCGCACGACGCCGCTGTCGGTCACGAAATCGGCGAAGCCGAACGGACTGCTGAGCGCCCCCTGGATGGCGTCGGCCGACAAGGAGTTGATCGTTACGCCGACGTTCTCGCCTTGCGAGACCATCGATTGGACGACCGCGCCATGGCCGTACTTGTCGAACATGCGCACGAGGTTGGGATCGAAGTCGTCCTGCATCGACTGCTGCGCCACCCGGTTCGTCCACGAGTAGGTGCCGGACGCGACGCTTGTGAACGACAGGATCTCGGAGCCGAGATCGAGGCCGATATTCGCCGACGATCCCGACATCACCTGGAAGAGCAGGCTCTGGTCGGTGCCGCTGTCCCAGCCGTTGCCGTCGGCATCGAGCATGTCGGGGCTGCTCGAATACGACACCTGCGAATGGGCGATCGCGGTGAGGGTGCGCGCCAGCAGGAGGCCGTTGGGGCTGCCCAGGCCACTCACCAGGTCGTAGCCAGGCCCGGCGTAATAGCCGTAGCCCGTCGGCGTGACGTTGATCTCCGTGCCGTCGGGACTTCCCGTGGTGTACGAACCGCCCATGGCGAAGGACGACATGTTGCCGCCCAGGGTGATGTCGTTGAACGCCGCCGGCGCGATGGCCGAGGCAGTATAGAGCAGGTCGTTCATGTAGCCGAGCCGGGGCAGGCCCTGATCGGCGAAGATGGCGTTGAACTGAAGAGTCAGCGCCGCCCAGAACGGCGACGCCGCGCTGGTGCCGCCGACGCCGTACTCGCCCATCATGTTGGAGTCGGGAACCAGGTACCACAGGTTGCCGGCGGAGTTGGCCGACACGTCGGGCGCGCCGCGGCCCGGCTGCGCGAGCGGATCCGACGTCACCGGGTAGAGGCCATAGGCCGCTTGGTAGTCGGGCGCTGTCTGGGTCGTATCGACGCCGCCCGACGACGTGTTGTTGAACAGATACCCTTCGGTGGCCGACCCGTTGGAGCCGATGGCGGTACCGTTCACTTGGTAGAGATTCCACGCCGTCTCGACGAAGGTCTGAAGGGCGCCCGGATTGCTCGGCAGGCTCGTCAGCCCGCCGGCGATGAGCTGCCAGATCGTCGCCTGGTCGCCGGCGAGGGCGGGCTGGACGATCGCGGCCAGCGTGGCGTCATCCTCGGCCACCGGCAGCGTCGAGAAGGACGTGCCGCCGACCATCACCGCGTAAGGGCTGGTGAGATTGAGGTTGACGTTGGTCAGGCCGTTCCCCGTCTGATCGCCCGAGCCGCCGTCGCCCAAGGCGACGAAGACCGACTGGTTGCGCAGGGCGGCGTCGACGAGAAGTTGCCGGTACGCTTGGTAGAAAGGCGAGTCGGGCGACATGCTCTGGTCGTCGCTGAACGAGGTGGAGATGACGCCTGGATCGTTCGTGAGATCCCAGATCGCGCTCTGCAATGCCGTGAAGACCGAAGCCTTGGCATTGCCGTTGTAGCCCGAGCCTACATAGAGGCCGATATCGCTGTTCGGATTGACCGCGGCGACGACGCCGACGTCGAGCGAGCGCTCGCCGCCCGCGTCCTCCGAGTAGACCTGTCCGTCGGCCCCCTGGACGTAGACCGTGCCCGTGCCGGTCTGGCCGATCGACTGCAGGTAGGCTGCCAGTCGCTGCTGGAACGTGCCGTTGCTGGGGGTGGTCACCGCATCGCCAATGCCCGGCTCGACCAGCGCGAGCATGCCGAGGTCGATCGACTGGTCGAGCAGGGGGAAATTGTAGAAGGCGGCGATGTCCTGCGGCGCCGTGTTGGGCGAAGACGTGCTCCAGTTCCCGATACTCTGCGCCCCTTGGCTCAGGGTGACCGAGACGCCGGGCGCCATGTTCGAGGGCGGCGGCGCGTTGTCGGTGTCGAACCACAGCCCCTGGACGTTCCACTCCGACGGCAGCGACAGGTTGCCGTTCCAGAACAGGAAGTTGTTGCCGCTCTCGTTGTTGGAATAGAGCGTCTTGCCGAACAGCTCCTGGAACTGCTGCGGCGTATCGATGGCTACCCAGATCGTGCGCGACTCGGCCGACGACACGTAGTTGCCGTTGGGCGTGTTGCCGTTCAGCACGGTGAGGCCGTAAGTCCCCGTCAGCTCGGCGACGACGGCGTTGTACTCGCTCTGGTCCGCGCCGTATGTGTTCCACAGCGTGCCCGCGTTCTCGAGCTGGGCCAGCGTCTGCTGCCGTGCGCCCCAGCTCTCCGACAGGAGCGACGTCGGGTCGGTCACGCGGTCGAGGACGATGGCGACGTTGATGCCGGCGGTGGTCGCGGCAGCCACGTTGGCCGGGTCGAGCTCATAGGCCTCGACCACCGTCGAGGCGCTGGTGATGCCGTAGCCGGTGAAGTCGAGATAGCTCGAATGGGCGATCTCGTCGTTGCTGACGATATTGATGTTCCCCGCCTGCAGCGAGGCGAGCGACACGCCGCTGAGCTCGGCCATGTCGGAGATCGCCAACGTTGAGCCGCCGGCCGTCGTCGTGAACGACGTCAGGCCGTTGGCCTGGATGTTCATGTCGGCGATGCGCACGTCGCCGCCGAAGTCCTGGTAGGCGACGATATAGTGGTTGAACTGCTCGGTCTGCGCGCTGGCGAAGGTGATGGGATTGGCCAGCAGCTGGGCGGCGAGGTCGGCGGCGTTGGCGAAGCCGACGTTGCTGGTGATGATGAACACGTTGGCGTCGGCCACGGTGATCGTGCCGCCGAGCCCGACCATGTTGCTGAAGATCGCGCTGCCGACCTGGGCGTCGGTGCCGTTGGCCGCGCGCAACAGGTCGCTGAAGGCGTCGAGCGAGATGTCGATCATGTCGATCGCGTTGCCCGAGCCGCCGGTCGTGAAGTTCACGACCGTCGACATGTCCTGGCTGGTGCCGGTGCCCAATCCGCCGTTGGTCGAGGCGTCGGAAACCGGACCGCCCAGCTGGCCCGTCGCCTGGCCCCACCAGCCAAGCTGCGGGATGTCCTGGGCGTTGACGATGCTGCCTTCGATGGCGTGGACCGTCGCGCCCGGCGTCACCGCCTGGGTGCTCAGCAGGCCGTTGGCGGCGAACAGCTCGACGCGGCTGTTGGCGACATTGGCGGCCGCCAGCGTGATGAGGTCGGCGCCGCCGCCGGTGTAGATCGTGTCGGCAGCCGTCGTGCTCAGCGTGCCGGTGATCTGGTCGTTGCCGATCGAGCCGCCCAGCACGTTGCCGGCCGTCGTCGAGCCGACGATGATGTCGCCGGTGCTGGCCGCCACCGACAGGGCGTAGGAGAAATAGAACGAGCCGGTCGGCATGATCAGGCCGCCGTCGGCAGTGACGTAGGACTGGTCGACGACGCCGAGGTAGCTGCCGACGCCGTTGCCTGCGTCGGTGTTGTAGATGCCGCCGAACACGTTCTGATAGGCAATGTTGCCCGTCATCAGGTTGCTGCCCGGCAGGTCGCCGGCCGTCCAGATCGCCTCGCCGAACGAGCCGTCCGTGTTCATCGGCACGAAGACGAAGGCCGGCCCGTCGTCGGTCGTCGCCACCAGGTTGTATCCGCCGGGGACCGCGGAGATGTTCTCGAAATGCGTGATGACGCCCGGCTGGTTGAAGGCGTTGTAGAAAGCGACGTCGGAGAACGCGCCGGTCGACGAATTGTAGTTGATCAGGAAGGCCGAGTTGACGCCAGCGCCGTCCTTGGCGCCGCCGGCGATCGTGTACTCGGTGCTGCCGACGCCGTGCTGCCAGATGCCGTAGACCGACGTCAGGTCCGTCAGGCTGCCGTTGATCTCGAACAGCGTGTATTGGCCGGTGGCCATGTTGTAGATGAAGCCGTTGCCGGTGCCGGGCTGGCCGGAGATGTCGTAGTTGCCGACGACCAGGTCGCCCTGCACGCTGTGCGGGATGGTCTCGCCGACGGTGCCGAGAACGATGCCGCCGACGACGTTGACGCCGTTGCCCGGGACGTCGATCTGCGTCCAGGTCCCGCTGCCGTCCAGCGGGCCCTGGTAGATCATGCCGTGATTGATGACGCCCGGAGGACTCTCGGTGTACTGGTAGGTGCCGACCGCGCGGACGTTGCCGAGCCCGATCGACGGCGTGAAGATCGCGGTGTCGGGGCCGTAGAACTGCCCGGTCGTGAAGGTCTGCCCGGCGAAGGTCGGCGTCAGCAGGTGCACCGTGCCGGCGGCCGTGTTGTTCAGCGGGCCCTGGTAGAGCATGGGCGTCGTTGCGGTCGAGCCGCTGGTGCCCTGGCTGCCGGTCAGGATGACGGCGCCGTCGTAGTTGGCGCGGATGCCCGTGATGAAGTTCAGCGGCGACAGGATGGTCTGATAGTCGACCTGGTTGTGGCTTTCGCCAACCAGTGTGTTGGTGACTGCCTGCGAATCGTAGAGCGTCGTGGCGTCGTTGACGGAGTCGACGGCGGCCTGCATCTCCGACACCGTCGGCTCCCTGACCTCGGACTCGAACGCCTGCGTGAAGTAGGCCGCCGCCTGGATCTTGGCGTTCATCGCGCCGATGTCGTTGCCCGTCGCGTTCGTCGCGATCTCGTAGACCAGGGCAGAGAACGAGGTGAGGTTGCCGAAGAAGGCAGTCGACCAGGACAGCTTCTCGGCCGTGGTGGCGGCGCGGTCGAACAGGTTCAGGAAGGTCTGGTTGACGAAGCTCTCGGCCAGCGCCAGTTGCTGCAGGGTCGGCACGGTCGGCGTCGACAGCGAGGCGAGCTCGGCGTAGGCGGCTTCCTCGGGCGAAGTCGCGAAATCCTCCGATATCGTCAGGATGGCGGAGGCGAGCGGCTGGCCTCCCAGGATGAGCGTCAGGAGCTCTTCCATCTGGTTGGCGAACCCCGTCGGATCGGCAGCCCGTCCGTACCAGCCGACATACAGCAGCTCGAGCTGGGAGGTCGGCGATTCCACGGGCACCGGCCCGCTGTAGGTGTTGCCGTAGACCAGGTTGTCGACGCCGGCATTGTCGACCGGCAGCCCTGTGTTGGGCAGCGAGCCTTCGCCCCGGACGTCGAGGCCGATCCAGTTGTTGATGACGGCGTTGTAGTGAGTGCCGGGGTCGAGCTCGACGCCGGACCCGTCGTTGCCGCTGATGACGTTGTAGCGCGCGGCCGGCGCCGGCAGCGGCGAGAAGCCGGTGTAGGCCGTGCCGACGACGTTGCCGAGGCCGGTGCTGGAGACCAGCACGCCACCCGCGCCGTTGCCGATGGCGGCGGCCTCCTGGATGTCCGTGCCGATCGCGCTCTGGCCGACGACGTTGTTGTACGCCTGGTCGGTGATGGCGACGCCGTAGGCGCCGTTGTTCGAGATCGTGTTCTGGCGGATCACCGAATCGCTGGCGTTCACGCCGGTGCCGCCGATCACGTTGTCGTGGGCGTTGCCGCTGATCAGGATGCCGTTGTTGCCGTTGGCGAAGTCGTCGCCGAAGTCGAACGCGCTGTTGCCGCGCGTGTTGAGGCCGAAGATGTTCGGCACGACCGTGACGCCCCAGGCGTCGCCCGAGATCTCCAGGCCGTTGTTCAGGTTGCCCGACAGCACGTTGGTCTGGACGGTCTGGTTGCCGCCCGTCGAGGTGATCAGGACGCCGTTGTTGCCGTTCGGCGCGATGCCGGCGAAGGCGAGGGTGCCGCCGAAGGTGTTCAGCGTGCTGAATCCGCTCGCCGTGTCGGCGACCTCGATGCCGTTGTTGGCGTTGCCCGAGATCACGTTGCCGAGCGGGATGACGCCGCCGACCTGGGTGTTGACCGACGAGCCGTCGATCAGCACGCCGTCATTGCCGTTCGCGACGATGGTCTGGTTGTCGGCGCCGATGCCGGCGAAGTTGGCGCGGATCGTCACGTGGTCGGAATCGGTGACGTGGATGCCGTTGGCGCCGTTGCCGCTCACGACGTTGTAGTAGACGAACGGCTCGTCGACGACCGTGCAGCCGTGCAGCGAGTTGAAGTCGGCATTGTCGATGCGCACGCCGTCGAGCGTGTTGCCCAGGGCGGCATCGCCGTCGGCGGTCGTGCCGATGAAGTTGCCATAGAGCGCGTTGTTCTGCGAGTTGGCGTCGATCAGCACGCCGTTCTGGCTGTTGCCGGAGATCTGGTTGCCGAGCGGCGGCGTCACGAAGACTTCGGGCTGCGTGCCCTTGTTGCCGGTCGGATCGTTGGGATTGCCGCTGGCGTCGTTGCCGATGACCGTGCCGCCGACCGTGTTGCCGTTGGAGCCATCGGTCACCCAGATGCCGTTGGCGCCGTTGCCCATGGCGCTGTTGCCGTCGGTGCTGGTGCCGATGCGATTCGAGACGATGACGTTGTCGGCCGACCCGTGCAGGCTGATGCCGTTGCCGCCGTTGGCCGAAATGACGTTGGACACCACGCCGGTGGCGGGATCGCCGTTGGCGGCCAGGGTCGCCGCCTCGGGGTTGTAGCCGATCTGGTTGGCCGACGAGGTCGCGGCGACGAACACGCCGTCGCCCGAGTTGCCGGCCGCGCTGCCGTCGAGCGCCAGGCCGATATAGTTGTTGTTCAGCGTGATGTTGCCAGCGACCAGCGTGACGCCGTTGCCGGCGGCATTGCCGACTGCCAGGCCGACGAGTTGCGAGCCTTGCGAGCCCACGTCGAACACCAGGCCGGCATGGCCGTTGCAGTCGAGGCCGATGCTGGGTGCCGTGCCGGTTGCGGTGCTGCCGGAGACGATGGATGTCTGATTGGTGATCGCCGACAGGTTGCTCGACAGCACGATCGTGCCGGTGACCGCGAAGGAGATGGTATTGGCTTCGCCGGGAGGGCCGGCGTTGGAGGCATCGATCGCTGCGCGCAACGACCCTGCGCCGCTGTCGCTCAGAGTGCTGACAATGAAGGTCGCCATACTCTACTACCCCGCCCCAAATCGCCGGTTGCAGGGTTCGCCGGTTTGGCCCGGAATCACGATACCATGAACAGGGTAGGGCTCGACGGCGCTAACGCATGGCGCTCACCACCGGCGCATGGGATATCTGGGTCGCGACGCGTGGGGAGACGAGATGGCCGCATGACGGGCCTGGAGAAAGACAAGCCGGCTGTGCGCATCCTTCTGCTCGAGGATGACGACCCGGTGCGCGAACGGCTGGCCCGCATCATCGAAAGCTGGCCGGGCGGGCGGCTGGTCGCGGCCTGCGCGACGCTGGGCGAGGCCACGCGCCTGATCGCCGACAAGCCGATCGACCTTCTGATCACCGATCTCAACCTGCCCGACGGTCATGGCGTGCAGGCTATCCGCCTGCTGCGCGAGCGCCAGCCACAGGCCGAAGCCATGGTCATCTCGGTGCTGGCCGACGACCGCACCGTGATCGCCGCCATCGAGGCCGGCGCCAACGGCTATCTCCTGAAGGACAGCGACCCGATCGACATCGTGGCGGCGATCGGCGATCTGCTGGCCGGCCGCTCGCCGATCTCCTCCAAGATCGCCCGCACCATCGTGCGCCGCCTCGGCAGCCGCGAGCCCGCGTCAGGCGCGGCGTCGCAGGCCTCGACCGCCGACGCCGGCTCGCCGTCACCCGCCGACGCCCAGCTCCTGACGCCGCGCGAAATGGACATCCTGTGGGGCATCGCCAAGGGCTTCACCTACGGCGAGCTGGCCGAGCGTCTGCAGATCTCCAAGCAGACGGTGCCGGTGCATATCCGCAACATCTATCGTAAGCTGCAGGCCAACAATCGGTCCGAGGCGGTCTACGAGGCTTCGCGTCGCGGTCTGATCAAGCTTTGAGGGGTGGCCGTGACGCGGCTTGGGGGCATCGGCTGGATCGCGCTCGTCCTCGCGACGCTGGCGGCTGCGATCGCGCCCGATCTGGTGCACCTGCCGCGACCCAACGCGACACTCGTCGTCGACCGCGCGACGTTCCTCGCCGACGAACGGCCTGCCCAGGACGTTTCGTTGCCGCATGCCTTCTACCAGCGCCGCGGCGACCCATCGACGGTGCGTTACCAGGCCGACATCGATCCGGCGATGCTGCCCGAAGCCGGCGCGGCGCTCTACATTCCGCTGGTGAACCGTCGCGCCATCGTCGAGGTCGATGGCAGGACGATCTACGACAGCGCCGACCATGCCGTGTGGGCCGGTCTTGCGATCACCACGCCGCTGCTGGTGCGCCTGCCGCAGCATTCGCCGGGAAGTGGCCCCTATCGCCTGACCGTGGCGCTCGAGCCTGGCCCCTCCGTTTCGCCGACTTATCTGTCGCGCGTCTACCTGGGCAGCGACACCGCGATGGCGCCGTCCTTCAAGTGGCGCCATCTCCTGGATGTCGACTTCAGGATCGTCAGCCTCGCCACTCAGATCCTGCTGGCGACCGGGGTCCTGCTCGCCTGGCTGGCGCGGCCGCACGCCGTCCTGTTGTCCTGGCTCGCCGGCCTCCTCACGCTGACCATCGTCGTCGACATCGGCATGTTCCTGGGGTTCCGGCCGGCGCTGTGGCCGGTGTTGCCCTACATCATCGCCTTTGTGCCGGCCTGGGGCCTGGTCGCCGTCGCCGTGTCGTTGCAACTGCTCGACGTGCCGGCACCCAAGGCCTTGCTGACCGGCATAGTGGCCATCACCATGTTTCTGCTCGCTTGCGCGGCGATCGGCACGCCGATCCCGCGCGCGATCATCGCCGTGGCAGCGGTCGCCGGCATATGCCTCGGCGCTGTGGTCGCGAGCAGCATCATCGCCTGGGGCGCGATCTGGCGCGGCAATCTCGACGCCCGCATCATGCTGGCGCCGGCCGTGCTGATCTCCTGGTTCCTGCTACGCGACGGCTATGTCGCCGCGACCGTGCCCGACCAGGCCTTCCGCCTCTACTCGCCGCTGGCCGGGCTGATCTATGTCGCCGGCCTCTGTGCCGTGCTGGTTCGCCGCATGGCCGACAGCTTCGATCGGCTCGACCGCTCGAATGAAGTCCTGAACAGCCGCCTCGCCGCGCGCGAAGCCGAGCTTGCGGCGCTGGCAAAGCAGGAGCGGCTCGAGGCGGCGCGCCTGGTGCGAGAGCAGGAACGCGGCCGCCTGACGCGCGACCTGCACGACGGCATCAGCGGCCATCTCGTCTCGATCATCGCCCTGTCGGAACGGGCCGAGACGCGGCCCATCGAGCAGGCCGCGCGCGACGCGCTGAGCGACCTGCGCCTGGTGATCTACTCGCTCGACATCGGCGAGGACGAGCTACCGCTGGCGCTTGCCAACTTCCGCGAGCGCCTGGAGCCGCAGCTGCAGCGCCTGGGCGTGACGCTCGACTGGTCGATGGCCGATCTGCCTGACGTGGCGGGCGTCACGCCCGGCAATGCCCTGCTCGTGCTGCGCATCGTGCAGGAAGCCATCACCAATGCGCTGAAGCACGGGCCGGCGCGCCGCATTGCCGTGCGCGGCCGTGCCGTGGCCGACGGTCGCCCCGAGATCACGATCGACAATGACGGGCGGCCGTTCGTCGCCGACAGCCGCGGCCGCGGGCTCGACAACATGCGGCGACGGGCAGCACTGCTGGGCGCTGTGCTGGCGTTCGAGACGCTGCCCTGCGGGACGCGCGTCGTCTTGGTGCTGCCGAGTCGCCTGCCGGACCTGGAGAGCTGAATGACGCCCGCGACCAACCCCGCTCGCCTGATGGCCGCCGGCGCCATCGGCAACCTGCTCGAATGGTACGACTTCGCCGTGTACGGCTACTTCGCCGCCGCGATCGGCCGCGCCTTCTTTCCCGAGCAGGACAAGGTCGCCCAGGTGCTGGCCGCCTTCGGCGTGTTCGCTGTGGGATTCATGATGCGGCCAGTCGGCGGCGCCGTGTTCGGCCATATCGGCGATCGCCTCGGCCGCTCGACCGCGCTCACGCTGTCGGTGCTGGCGATGGCAGTGCCGACCTTCCTGATCGGCGTGCTGCCGGGCTACGACGTGCTCGGCCTGGCGGCGCCGGCGCTGCTGACGCTGTTGCGCATGCTGCAGGGCCTGTCGGTCGGCGGCGAGTACACGACCTCCATCGTCTTCCTGGTCGAGCAGGCGCGGCCCGAGCGCCGCGGCATTGTCGGCGCGGTGGCCGACCTCGGCGCGGTGTCAGGCATCCTGCTGGGCTCGGCGACCGGCGCCGTCCTCGAATGGGCGATGCCGGCGGGCGCGGTCGAGGCCTGGGGCTGGCGCATTCCCTTCTGGATAGGCCTGGTGGTCGGCATCGCCGGCCTGGCTCTGCGGCGCGGCCTCGGCGAGAGCGCTCGGGAGGAAAAGCGCCAGCTCTCCGGGCGTCCGCCGCTGATCGCGACCTTCACCCATCACTGGCGGGTGCTCGGCTACCTCGCTGGCGTGTCGGTGTTCGGCGCGGTCGGCTTCTACCTGATGTTCGTCTACATCGTGAGCTGGCTGCAGTTCGTCGACGGCATCGCGCCGGCGCAGGCCCTCACGATAAACACTGCCAGCATGGTGCTGCTGATTCCGGTCGAGATCGGCTTGGCGGCCCTATCCGACCGCATCGGCCAACGGGCCGTTCTGCTCGCCGTCACGGGCCTTTCCGTGGTCGCCGCGTGGCCGATGTTCTGGCTGATGCACGGTCATCAGGAATTGATGGTCCTGGCCGGCCAGCTTGGCTTCGTCGTCCTGATCGGCGGCTATTACGGCTGCCTGCCTGCATTCATGGTCAGCGTGGTGACGCGCGATGTGCGCTGCACCGCCATTGCCATGGGTTATAACGTGGCGGTGGGGCTGATCGGAGGTTTCAGCCCGCTCGTCGCCACATGGCTCGTGCGGCGCACCGACAACGACTACAGCCCTGCCTTCATGATCATGGCGGCAGGGGCGATTTCGTTCCTGGTGTTGCTGCTGGGGCTGCGACGCCGTCAGGCCGCCGGCATCTGATATCCCGGCGTCGACTTGGAGATGCGCGTTTCCTCCTCGTCCATGCCTTCGGCGATGCCTTCGAACATCGGTGTCGAGAGATAGCGTTCGCCGGTGTCGGGCAGCATGGCGAGGATCACCGATCCGGCTGGAGCCTTCTCGGCCACCTGCATGGCGACGGCAAAGGTCGAGCCGCCGGAGATGCCGGTGAAGATGCCTTCCTTCTGCGCCAGCAGCCGCGCCCACTTCACGCCCTCGGGGCCGGCGATCGCCACGCGCTCGTTGAAGTACTTCTTATCGAGCGCCTCCTGCAGGACCAGCGGGATGAAATCCGGCGTCCAGCCCTGGATGAGATGCGGCTCGAAGGCCGGATGGCTGACGGCCGGCGAGCCGTCGGCGCCGCGCTCCTGGGCCGTTCCGCTGCCGACGAGCTGGGCGTTGGCCGGCTCGCACAGCACGATCTTGGTCTCCGGCCGTTCCACACGAAGCACACGCGCCACACCGGCGAGCGTGCCGCCGGTGCCGTAGCCGGTGACGAACCAGTCGAGCCGCTCGCCCTTGAAGTCGGCCAGGATCTCGCGCGCCGTCGTCGCCTCGTGGATCTCGGCATTGGCCGGCGTCTCGAACTGGTGCGCCAGGAACCACCCGTTGGCCTTCGCCAGCTCGACCGCCTTCTGGTACATGCCGAAGCCTTTTTGCGCGCGAGGAGTCAGCACCACCTTCGCGCCCAGCATGCGCATTAGCTTGCGGCGCTCGATCGAGAAGCTGTCGGCCATGGTCACGACCAGGGGATAGCCCTTCTGGGCGCACACCATGGCGAGGCCGATGCCGGTGTTGCCGCTGGTCGCCTCGACCACGGTCTGGCCGGGCTTCAGCGTGCCGTTGCGCTCGGCCGCCTCGATGATGTTGACGGCCAGCCGGTCCTTGACCGACGAGGCCGGATTGAATGCCTCGGCCTTGACGTAGAGCCGCACGCCCTTGGGGGCGAGGTTGTTGACACGGATGCACGGCGTGTCGCCGATCGTGTCGAGCACGCTCTCGAACAGGCGCCCGCGCCCGGCCGTGGTCCTGACTTTACCGCTCATGATGGATCGTCCCTCTTCAAACCGGCCGCGACTATCCCACGGCAGGCGGCGGGGAGACTAGGGATGATGGCCGTTGATGCGGTGCGTGGGTTGCCGGTCCGGCAGGCGATAGCTCCAGATCGCCATCGGCGGCACGTTGCGCCATTCGCGGCCGACAAAGGTGGCGTCGAGCTGCGGCGGGCTTCTGCCCGGATCGACCGGCGACTTGAAGCCATAGGTATACTGGATGATGGCGCCGCCATGCGGCATCAGCCGGAACGCACCGTCGTAGCAGCGAATCGCCGCTGCCGGCGCCACGGCGCGCATCGGCAGGCCGCACAGCACGACCGAGACCGAGGCGATCTGGGCTGCAGTCATCAGCTCTGCAATGTGAAGCGCATCGCCGTGCAGGACCGCGAGCCCGGGGAAGCGCCGCTCCAGCGTGCGACAGAGGTCGGCGTCGCGCTCGACGACGACGAGCCGGTCGGCCGCGCAGCCGGCGTCGATCAGCGCCTGGGTGACAGCGCCGGCGCCGGCGCCGAGTTCGAGCACGGGGCCGCCGCCGTCGATCGCGGCATCGAGCGTGGCCTGTGCCAGCCGGCGCGCGGTCCACGGGCTGCTGGGGAAGGGCAATCCCACTGCCACCGGGTCGCGCGACCAGCCGCGGAGAAAGGGAAGGGAGTTGTGCGGCATCGGCGAATCCGCTTTCCAACGCCTGTCAGTCGCAGGAGGTTGCGTCGGTCAGGTCTCTTTCGGGTCCGTCCAATACCGGCGCAGGGCGGCCTGTCGCTCGCGCTCCTTGGCGGCGTCGCCCAAGGAACGCCAGCTTTTTGCGATGCCGAGCAGCATCTGGCGCTGGCTCGCCCTGTACGAGGCATACGCCATCTCCTCGCACCGTTCGGCATTCCTGACGCAATCGAGCGCTGATTTCATGGGCGCCCTCCGTCACGAGTATGAGCGGGAGCGCGGGACATTCGCAGGCCGATGCCGCTGTCTCTCAGCCGCCGGCGCCCGGGGGTCGCAGCCGACGATGGCGTCGACCCTAGGCGCTCAGGTCCAGCCGGTCAAACCGCCGCCTTGGGCAGGATGTTCATGCGCTGCCGCACCTCGTCGATCGGCATCTCGATCCACGCCCAGTAGTCCCACTTGTCCGTCAGGTCGATGTTGACCTTGGTGCCGCGCTCGATCGCCGCCAGCATGAGCTCGGCCATGCCGGGCTTGCCGAGCAGGCCCACCGTGACAAAGGGCTCGTTCGTCGGGCGCATCTGGATGCCGGCGCTGAAGATCATCACCGTGAACAGCGCCACGTAGAACGGCCGTGTCTTCTTGAAGCCGGCCGTGAACGACGCGACCTGGACCTCGCCCTCCGGCTCGGTGCTGTAGCCGCCCAGCAGGTGGCAGAAATCGTGGTACAGCCCGGCTTCGGGAAAGCCGCCGCGTTCGCCCGGTACGGCAAAGCCGTGCTTGTTGTAGAAGTCGATCAGCTCGCGGCCGAGCGTGCCCTCGGGCATCTTCTCCCATGCGCGATAGCGTGCGGCGAGCGCCTTGTCCTCGGTGACGCCGCGCATCGTCAGCACGCTCTTGGCGAAGCCCAGCGGGCCTTTGAGGTCGAGCTGGTCCCTGAAGATGTCGCCGATGTGCCCCCGGCGCAGGAAGTCGAGCTTGGCGATCAGCATGTGGCCTTCGGCGATCAGCCGGATGTCGGTGAGCTCGGCCGCTTCGACGCCCAGCGCGCCAGCGAATTCCTGGACCTTCGCCACGGTCTCGCGCGACGGCACGCCGTCGGCGAGAATATTGACCATCATGCCGTTGACCAGCTGCTGGCGCAGCGGGGCGCCGGTGAAGCCTTTGGCG
The DNA here is from genome assembly GCA_019750135.1 of Reyranella sp. GTDB lineage: Bacteria > Pseudomonadota > Alphaproteobacteria > Reyranellales > Reyranellaceae > Reyranella. The sequence continues at coordinate 17,634 of JAIEOV010000070.1, forward strand.
AGCTCGTTCGGCGTTATGGGAGACAGCGCATCGACGTCGGCGTCGATGTGCAGGATCATCTTCTTCGCCGCCTCCATCAGCGCGCGCTGCGCCGGCAGGATGGCGCCCGATGTGGTCGCGACCGTCTTCATGGCGCGCAGGCCGAGCAGGGCGGCCGCGGGATCGGGTTGGATCAATTGCATGATGGCCTCCTTGGCATGTCGACATCCCCCATAGAAGTCAACAGATGTTGACTTACGCATTCCCATTGCGTTTGTCAACGGGCGTTGGCATTTACTTGAGATGCCTGCCCGGCCGACTCAAACCCCTGGAAAGACGGCCAAATCGCAGCGCACCCGCGCCGCCATCCTCAAGGCGGCGCAGGAGCTGTTTGCCGAGCAGGGCTACGAGCGGGCGACGGTGCGCGATATCGCGGCCCGGGCCGCCATCGATCCGGCGATGGTGATCCGCTACTTTGGCAGCAAGGAGGGGCTGTTCGCCCAGGCCACCGCCTTCGACCTCCAGCTGCCGGACCTGGCCGGCATCCCGACTGACGAGATCGGCGCGACCCTGGTGGCGCATTTCATCGACATCTGGGAGGGCTCGCGCAGCAACGGCAGCCTGATCAGCCTGCTGCGCGCCGCGGCGTCGAACGACGACGCGGCCAACGCCATCCGCACGATCTTCGGCGGCCAGGTCGTGCCCATGCTGGCGCGCGTGGTTCCGCCGATGGAGTTGCCGATGCGCGCCGGCCTGGTGGCCACTCAGATCATGGGCCTCGCGGTCACGCGCTACATCCTGAAGGTGCCGCCGGTCGTCGCCATGGACCGCGCCACGCTCGTGCGCCTGCTCGGGCCGACGATGCAGAGGTATATCGTCGACAAGCTCTGAGGGAGCGCGGGCCAGAGGCCCGCGCTCCCTTACTTCGCCCGCTCGTAATGCGAGGCGATCAGTCTCGCTGTCGCCATGGTCACGCGCTTGGCCGTGGGGATGTGCAGGAACTCGTTCGGCCCGTGGGCGTTCGAGTGCGGCCCGAGCACGCCGGTGATGACGAACTGCGTCGCCGGGAACTTCTCGCCCAGCATGCCCATGAACGGGATCGAGCCGCCTTCGCCCATGTAGGCCGCTTGATTGCCGAACGCTTCCTGCGAGGCCTGGGCCACCGCCTTCTCGAGCCAGGGCGCCAGCGGCGGCGCGTGCCAGCCGCTCTGTCCCTCCCAGTCGTCGAACACGACCTCGGCGCCATGCGGCGGATCGGCTTCCAGCGTCCGCTTCATCGCCTGCCCAGCGGCCTTGGCATCGAGCGTCGGCGGCGTGCGCAGGCTGAGCTGCGCGGTGGAATAGGGCAGCAGCACATTGCCGGCATCGCCCGGCGTGGGATAGCCGTCCATGCCGATCACCGCGAGCTGCGGCCGCCAGGTGCGGTTCAGCACCATCTGTCCGAGATCATCCGCCATCGGCCGCGTCGACCCGGCGAACGGGAACTTGGCGTGCACCTGCTCGCCCAGCACCGCCGCCGCCGCCTTGGCCTGCTCGATGCGCTGCGGCGGGATCTGGACGTAGAGATCGGGCAGCTTGATCTCGCCCGTCATCTCGTCCTCCAGCCGCGACAGCAATCCGCGCGTGATGCGGAACGAGGAGGGCACGATGCCCGACGCGTCGCCCGAATGGACGCCCTCGGTCAGCACGCGCACGGTGAGGGTTCCCCCGGCGATCCCGCGCAAGGAAGTCGTCAGCCACAGCCGGTCCCAGTCGCCGCAGCCCGAATCGAGGCAGACCACCAGCGACGGCTTGCCGATGCGGGCCATCAGGTGATCGACGTAAAAGGGCAGGTCGTAGCTGCCGCTCTCCTCGCAGGCCTCGATCATGATGACGCAGCGGCCGCGCGGCACCTTCTGCTCCTGGAGCGCCCGCAAGGCGCACAGGCAGGCATAGATCGCATAGCCGTCGTCGGCGCCGCCGCGGCCGTACAGCTTGTCGCCCTTGCGCACCGGGATCCACGGGCCCGTGCCCTCGGCCCAGCCCTTCATTTCGGGCTGCTTGTCGAGATGGCCGTAGAGCAGAACGGTGTCGTCGCTGTCGCCCGGCACTTCGATGAAGATCAGCGGCGTGCGGCCTTCCAGCCGCACCACTTCGAGGGTGGCGCCCGGGAAGGCCGCGAGATGCGGTGTGGCCCACGCCACCATCAGCTTGACGGCGTCCTCCATGTAGCCGTGCGTAACCCAGTCGGGATCGAAGTGCGGCGACTTGTTGGGGATGCGGATGTACTCGGTGATCGAGGGCAGGATGGAATCGTCCCAGAAGGGATCGACGAACTGCTTCAGGCGATTGGTGTCCATGACTGCATGTTATGCCACAGGAACCGCTCAACGCGAGCCGCTACTCCATCCCCATCGACTGCTGGGCTCCTGGTGGTTGCGCACGACAGGCAATGTCGCGGCCGCCCAGTTCTTGAGCGCCGCATTGCCGCCCCTGTTGGCAGGTTTCCGTTCTCCGCGCAGTCGACGGCGAGCGCCGGGTCGGCGATGAGGCCAGCAGCCGAGCCGTTGCGCGGCCATCAAGCCGCGATGCGTTCGCGCGCCTTCGTCGCCAGGCCGCGAGAGGACTCGACACCGCGCGGCAAGCCGCTGCGGTCGCGATAGTCGCGCGTCTTGCCGCGATTGCGGCTGTGAACTCGGCTTGTGCCGCCGAGCGCGATACAGTCGAGCACCGTGACCGCGCCGACGGCGAGCAAGGCCACCGCGGCATTGCCGCGCTGCGGATTGTGCCGGCCGAGCGCGGGCAGAAGCGTCGCGATGTCGACGATGTCGCCGGCGACACGGCTCGCCAGGCCGACCTGCTTGTCGATCGACAATGTCGGCACGCCGGCCGCGATCTCGCGCGCGCCGTAGGCACGCACCAGGCCTTCCTTGCCCTGCAGGCCGAGCGTGCGGGTGATGGCGCCGGGCGCCGCCAGCTCGAGGGCGCCGAGCGCCAGGCTGAACCAGCCGAGGCCCCGGGCCAGACGGTCCGAAGGCTGGAGCGAGCTCGGCCCGGTGCTCTGGACCTGCGGGTCGCCGGGCGAGCGGGCGATGTCGGTGAGACGATCGATCATGTTCATCGGATACCTCAGGGCTTCAGGACGACCTTGATGCAGCTGTCCTGCTTGTCGCGGAACGCCATGTACATCGCGGGGCCTTGGTCGAGATCCGCGATGTGGGTGATGACGAAGGAGGGATCGAGCTGGTCTTCCTCGATCAGGCGCAGCAGCTCGGGAGTCCAGCGCGGCACGTGCGCCTGCGCCATGCGCCAGGTCAGGCCCTTGTTCATCGCGATGCCGAGCGGCAGCTTGTCGACCAGCCCGGTATAGACGCCGACGACCGATAACGTGCCGCCGGGGCGGCAGACATAGATCATCTCGCGCAACGCATGCGGCCGGTCGTTCTCCATCAGCATCATCTGCTTGGCGCGGTCGTACAGCGTGTCGGGCTGGCCGAAGCTGACATGGCTTTCCGTGCCGACCGCGTCGATGCACTTCTGCGGGCCTTGTCCGTCCGTCAACTCGTCCAGGCGGCCGATCACGCTCTCGCGCTCGAAGTCGATGGTGACCGCGCCGGCCGCAGCCGCCATGGACAGGCGATCTCCCAGCCGATCGATCGCCACCACCTGCTCGGCGCCCAGCAGCAACGCGCTGCGGATCGCCATCTGGCCGACCGGGCCGCAGCCCCACACGGCGACCGTGTCGCCGGCCTCGATGTCGCATTGCTGCGCCGCGTGCCAGCCGGTCGGCAATATGTCGCTCAGGAACAGCAGCTTCTCGTCGGGAATGCCCTCCGGAACCTTGATGTGCGTGGTGTCGGCGAATGGCACGCGCAGATACTCGGCCTGGCCCCCGGGGTAGCCGCCCGTCAGGTGCGTGTAGCCGAACAGCCCGCCGGTGGCGTGGCCGAAGACCTTTTCACCCAGCTCCTTCTTGCGGTTCGTGCGCTGGCAGAGCGAAAAATTCTGGCGGCGACACTGCTCGCATTCGCCGCAGTAGATGGTGAAGGGGATGACCACGCGGTCTCCCTTCTTGAGCGTGCGCGCCGCCTCGCTGCCGACCTCGACGACCTCGCCCATTGTCTCGTGGCCCATGATGTCGCCGGGCAGCATGGCGGGAATGAGATTGTGGAACAGGTGAAGGTCGGAACCGCAGATCGCGCAGCTCGTCACCTTGATGATCGCGTCGCGCGGCTCCTCGATCGTGGGATCGCTCACCGTGTCGCAGCGAATGTCTTCCTTGCCGTGCCAGACCAGGGCCTTCATGCGTCTCTCCTGAGGGGCTTCGCCTCAGGACCAACCAGGGGGCCCGCCGTTGGTTGCCGGGCGATGTCGCTAAAGAGCGAAGGCCTTCACCATGGCAACCAGGGCGTCGCTTTCGAAAGGCTTGGCGACGAACGGGATGGCCTGCAGGTCGCGCGAATCCGGCACGATCGAACGGTCGTAGCCGGAGATGAAGGCAACCGGCACCGACCGCCGCCTGAGCGCGGCGGCGACGTCGAACGAGCGTTCGCCGCCGAGATCGATGTCGAGCAGCGCTCCGTCGAGCGGCTGGGCCGACGCCAGCGTCATCGCTTCGCTGAGGCGGCCTGCCGGTCCGACGACCTCGTAGCCGGACTCGTTCAACAGCGAGGACAAGGCATCGGCCTCCAGGTAGCAGTCCTCGACGACCAGGATTCGCGGCAGCGCGGCGCCGTCTTCCCGGGCGCTTTCGGGTTTCACGATCCCACTTGCCTGCGCCATCGGTATGTAGCGGTTCAGGATGTCGTCGATGACGGAGGACGATCGGGCGCGCAACGGCGCATCGGGCAGCTCGCTGTAGCGGCGCTTGCCGAGCGCCGTCAGCCGCCATTGCCTGCCGGCGCGCTCGATCAGCGCCAGCTTCTGCAGCCGGCTGACGAGGTCCGGCGCAACGCCGTTCGACCCGAGGCCGATCTGGCGCAGCGCGATTTCTTCCGCCGCAGACAAGGGAACAAGGCTGGCCCGCACTTTCGCTCCTCTCTTCGCCCCTTGCCGAGCAAGGTCGCAAAGCAGTTTCAAGATGAAGTCCGGGCTGACGAGTCCTGTCTAGACGGTATGACCCTTCAGCGCAAACCGGCCCGGCGACGGCCGCGAGAGGTTTCTTGCACCGTGGACTTTCGAAAATGCATCGACTCCGCAACTCGCGCCGCGCCGCCGTCGCTGGTCTAGTCAGAATGGCCCAAAGGAGGCGGCGATGGGCATCCATCATCTGAGCTGCGGCACCACGTGTCCGTCGGGCGGCAGGGTTCTCTACGAGCGCACGCCGCTTGGAATTCTCGGTCGAGACCCGGGAGGAGCTCTACTACGACAAGCAGAAGCTGCTGGATAACGGCGACCGGTGGGAGCCCATCCTGGCCGCCCGGCTGGAAGCCGACGCGCCTTACCGCTAGCGAGGACCGTCGCCCGGATCGCCCTTCCGGTGCTGCTGTTGGCGGCGTCGGCCGGCTGCGCCCCGCCGGCGCAGCAGTGGCAAAGCGTCTCCGGCCAAGGCACGCCCACGGTTGCCGAGGCCTCCGACTGCCGCACGCAGGCCCGGCGCCAGGCCGGGCAGCGCTACCCTTACGACCGCAGGGGCGTTCCGGGGCCGGCCGCTCCGGGCATTTCCACCGCCGAGCTCGATCGCAGCGCCGCTGAAACAGCGTTCTACAACGAGTGCCTGCGGCAGAAGGGTTATCGACTGGTCGATACCCGCTGAAGGCCGACCGGGTGCGCTTTCGTACCCGTCGTGCCGCCGCCGGAACGCAAGGCCCGACGGTCCGTTTCTTCACCGGAGCGTGCCGGGAATGGTGAAGCCGCGCGGGATCTTCTGCATCGAGACATCGCAGTGGACAGCGCAGCGGCGAGGTCAACCTTCGGTCGTCCCCCTGCTGCGCCTGATCGAAAGCATCCAGGGCACGCCTTTCATCCACCGCCAGTTTTCGACCTGGGAAGAACTCGAGCGTTTGCTCGGCCAGGTCACCCGTGCCAGCTACCGCCGTTACCCGATCGTCTACCTGGCCTGCCACGGCGAGATGCGTCGTCTGGCGCTGCGCGGCAAGGGCTCGAAGAACCATGTCGGCCGGGCCGTCACGATCGCCGAGCTGGCGGCGCCCTTGCACCGGCGCGGCGCCGGCAAGGTGATCCTTTTCTCGGCCTGCAGCCTGATGCGCGGCAATGACGGCGAGCTGCGCAAGTTCGTCGACGATACCGGGGTGCGCGCCATCATGGGCTACGAGCGCGACGTCGGCTGGATCGAATCGGCGCAGCTCGAGGTGGGTCTCCTCGCCTCCTTGGCGCGCTCGCGGATCGCCGACGGCAAATCCCTGCGCGCCGCGCTGGCCGACCTGAAATCGGCCCGCGACCTCATGCGCGACCTCGAGTTCCGGATCGTTCCGCGGCGGGCGCGCTGAGTCTGTGTCCCGGGCGCAACAGCCGAGCGCAAAGTGCGAAACATTGGACACGATCACACCTGTGGTGCGGCTTCGGGCGTATACCAACCCAACGAGCCTTGTGGGGGGCTCAGCTTGGGAGCGTTGCGGTGAGTGACATCGGTTCGCAGGTCAGGGACATCCTCGCTTTTCACCTCGGCATCGACGGATCGCAACTTGGCGACGACGCCCGGTTCAGGCAGCTGGGCGCCGATAGCCTCGACGTGGTCGAGATCGTCATGTCCTGCGAGGAGCGGTTCGGCATCGAGATCCCCAATCGCGAGGCGACGGCGCTGGCCACGGTCGGCGAGGCCGTGCGCTGCGTCGAGGCCCAGATCGCGGCGCTCGCGGCCGCCCGGCCCGCCAGCCGCGTGCATCGCCTGCGGGTGGCCGTGTCGGCGAAGTAGCCGGTCCAACAGCGGGATTCATTCGGCCGGCGCCGTATCGCCGGCCGTCGCTGGCTTGCTACACTCCCGCCATGCCCGACACCCTCTACCAGAACCCGCGCCCCGCCGGCCGCCAAGGCGAAGTGGTCGTCACCAGCACCTGCGGCCACAATTGCGGTGGCCGCTGCGTGGTCAACGCCCACGTCGTCGACGACCGCATCGTCAAGATCTCGACCGATCCGGCGCGCTGGCAGCCCGACCTGCCGCCGCTGCATGCCTGCGCCCGCGGTGTCGGCCAGATCGAGCGCGTCTATCACAAGGAGCGGCTGCAATACCCGATGCGGCGTATCGGGCCGCGCGGGTCCGGCCAAGGACTGGACAATTTCGAGCGCATCTCCTGGGACGAGGCGCTGGGTCACGTCGCCAAGGAGATGCGGCGCATCCGCGACACCTACGGCAACGCCGCCTTCGTCGATCTTTCACGCACCGGCAGCACCTCGGCGCTGCACACCACGTCGGGCCTGGCCAAGCGCTTCTTCTACAAGTTCGGCGGCTGCACCGAGCTGTGGTCCAACATGTCGGCCGAGGCCGAGGTCTTTGCCGTGCGCATGACCTTCGGCGCCAAGGCCGACTACAAGAGTTCGGGCCGCGAGCCCACCGACTACGTCAATTCCAAGCTGATCGTCATGTGGGGCTGGAGCCCGGCCGACGGCACCTTCGGCACCGGCACCTTCCAATACCTCAAGGAAGCGAAGCGGAAGGGCGTGCGCATCGTCGCCGTCGATCCCCGGCGCACCCGCACCAGCCAGGCGCTGGCCGACGAGCACATCTTCATCAAGCCCTCGACCGACGCCGCCGCGCTCATCGCCATGGCCTACGTGATCGTGAGTGAGGGCCTGCACGACCAGCCCTACTGCGACCGCCACGTCCTGGGCTTCGACGAGGCGGGCTTGCCCGCCGGCGCCCCGCGCGGCGGGTCGTACAAGGCCTACCTGCTGGGCGAGAGCGACGGCATCGCGAAGACGCCCGAATGGGCCGAGGCGCGCTGCGGCATCCCGGCCGAGACGATCCGCCGGCTGGCGATCGAGTTTGCGACGACCAAGCCGGCGGCGCTGCACTGCGGCTACGCCCCCGGCCGCACCGCCTTCGGCGAGCAGTTCCACCGTGCCGCCTATGCGCTGGCCGCGATCACCGGCAACATCGGCATCGCGGGCGGCAACTCGGGCGTCAGCAACGGCGCCACCGGCCGCGCCGGGATCAAAGGCCTGCCGACCGGCAGCAATCCCATCGACGCCAAGGTGGCGACGCCTCTGCTCGCTGACCTCCTGGCGAGGGGCAAGGCCGGCGGCTATCCCGCCGACATCAAGATGCTCTATTCGGCGGGCGGCAATCTCTTCAACCAGTGTCCCAACGCCAACAAGATGGCCAACTCGCTCGACGGCGTGGAGCTGATCGTGGCGCAGGACAATTTCCTGACGCCGACGGCGCGTCATGCCGACATCGTGCTGCCGGCCACGACCTTCTGGGAGCGCAACGACGTCCACACGCCGTGGGCCGGCGCCGGTCACTACGCGATCTACATGAAGCAGGCCATCGCGCCGATGTACGAATGCCGCGACGACCGCGCGATCTTCGCCGAGCTGGCGGCGCGGCTCGGCATCAACGACTACGACGACAAGACCGAGGAGCAGTGGCTGCGCGACCTCACCAAGGACGCTGTCGACGACTTCGAGGCCTTCAGGGAAGCCGGCGTCGCCCGCTTCGCGCCGCCGAAGGAAGCGGTGGCCTTCGCCGACCAGATCCGCGATCCCGACAGCCACAAGTTCACGACGCCGTCGGGCAAGATCGAGATCTATTCCATGGCGATGGCGTCCAAGCCCGACCGCTACGGCCTCGGCGTCATGCCGCCGACCCCGACCTGGTTCGAGCCGGTCGAGCCCGACGCCAAGTACCCGCTGATGCTGTGTAGCCCGAAGTCGCGGGCGCGGACGCATTCGATCCACGGCAACCAGCCGCTGCTGTCGCGGGTCGATCCGGACGATGTGTGGATGAACCCGCTCGACGCCCAGGCGCGCGGGATCGCGAATGGGCAGATGGTGCGGGTCTACAACGACCGCGGCTCGACCCTGCTGCCGGTCAAGGTCACGCCGCGCATTGCGGCCGGCGTGGTGTCGATCAAGGAGGGGGCGTGGTTCTCGCCGGGTGCGGACAGCGTCGACGGCTCTGGATGCGCCAATGTCTTGGCAGACGATCGAGCGGCACCCTGCGGCGCCACGACCTACAACACCAACCTCGTCGAGGTTGCGGCCGCCGACTGACCGCGCCTCGGCTTCTTCATCTCATGCCCTCCATCAGCAGCGGCAGCTCGCGCGGCAGCTCGCTGGCACGATACCCGATCGCGCCGAGGCGTGCCGACAGCCGGCGTCCGGCTTCGGCGTGAAGGAAGACACCCCAGAGGCACGCATCGAGAGGCTTGGCGCCGCGGGCCAGCAGGCCGCCGATCACTCCCGCCAGGACATCGCCCGATCCCGACATGGCGAGGCCGGGGATGCGGCCCTCGTATCGGAACAACGCGCCTTCCGGCGTGGCGATGGCGGTGGTGGCGCCGGCTTTCAGCACGACGATCGCGCCGAGATGCTTCGCCGCGTCGGCTGCCGCCGGCTCCGGCGCGCGGGCGATGGCGGCCTGGTCGAGACCCGCCATCCCGGCGAGCTCTCCGGCGTGCGGCGTCACGATGCAGCCGCCGGCGCTGTTGTCGCGTTGGCGCCGACGCATCCGGGCATTGGTCCAGAGCTTCTTCAGCGCGGCGGCATCGAGCAGCAGCGCGGCGTCGCCGGCCCCGGCGAGTGCAGCATCGGCCCAGCGCGTTGCGATGCCGCTCTCCATGCCGGGACCGATCACGATGGCATCGCGTTCTGCCAACAGTTTGCGGGATGGCTTTGCCGGCAGGGCCGTGACGCGCGCCTCGGGCAGCGCCAGACCGAGCGCCGCCCGGTTCTCGGCCGCCGTCGCCACGGTCACTTTGCCTGTCCCGGCGCGAAGGCCCGAATCGGCGACCAGGAGAGCGGCGCCCGGCAGCTCGGGTGAGCCCGCGATCACCAGCAGGCGGCCGCGCTCCTCCTTGCCGCCGTCGCCGGGAACCGGCAGCCGACGGGCGCGCACCAGCGCCGCCGTGATCTCCGTTGCCTGCGCCGTTCCTCGGCCCCTTCCTTGGGCCGCCCTCGCCTGGTCGGGCTTCATCCGCGCACGACAGCGGGCTTGGCGTCGCGCTGGCGCGTCACCTGTGTGCCGGCCTGCTGCAGCGGTACGGTGAAATTGTAGCGCGCCAGCACCATGCGCGCGCCGGCGGAACCCTGTGGCTCCAGCATCTCTTCGCAGCGATATTCGGTCAGGCCGCAATTGGCGATGTCGCCTTCGCGGTCGATCGCCAGGATCCGCTCCTCGTCGAGATTCTCCAGCAGGTAGCGCAGGCAAAGGACGACGACCTGATGGGTGACGACCATCACGCGGCGGCCGGCATAGTGGAGGCTCAGCGTATCGAGTGCGCTGCGCAGGCGCAGGATCACGTCGGCCCAGCTCTCGCCGCCGGGCGGCCGGTGATAGAACTTGCCGAGCAGCCGGCGGAACTCGGCCTGCTCCGGCTGCTCGGCGGCGATGCCGAGGCGCGTCAGCCCGTCCAGGATGCCGAACTCCTTCTCGCGCAGCCGCTCGTCGACGCTGTCGGGAAGCGCGGCCGCGGCCAGGCCGCCCATCTCGCGGATCAGCGCCGACGTTTGCCGTGCCCGCAGGTAGGGCGAGACCAGTACGACGTCGGGCCGCCCGTCCTCCGGCTGGACGGCGAACCAGCGACCGAGCGCGCGCGATTGCTCTTCGCCCAGCACGCTCAGCGGTATGTCGGCATCGCGGGCGGCGAGGGCGATGCGCGGCGCCTTGGCGGCGTGGGCCTCGTCGCGGGCAACGTTGCCGGCGCTTTGTCCATGGCGGACGAGCCACAGTTGATTGGGCCAGTTGAGCGGCACGCGGGACCTGCAGAGAGGGGGCAGAGGGTTGGACGCTCAACGTGAGCCTGCATCGGCGGTTGCCCGATACCGATCTCGTCGAGGTCGCCGCTGTGGGTGTCCGAGGGCGAAACCAGCCGTGAAAGATGTTGGCTTCCCCGCTATTGTTTCGTATCGCTGCGCAAGCCCGCGACCTCTCCAAGGACAGCCGCCCCATGCCACTGACCCGCCGTGTCATGATAGCCATCGCAACTCTCGCCGCTGCCCGTTCGGCCGCCGCTCAAACGCAAGGAAAAGCCATGACGACCCCGACCGGCCTGCAGATCATCGACACGACCGTCGGCACGGGCGCGAGCCCCAGGAGCGGCCAGACCTGTGTCATGCACTACACCGGCTGGCTCTCCGACGGCGGCAAGAAGGGCAAGAAGTTCGATTCTTCCGTCGACCGCGGCTCGCCCTTCGAGTTTCCCATCGGCATGAAGCGGGTCATTGCCGGCTGGGACGAGGGCGTCGCCACCATGAAGGTCGGCGGCAAGCGAACCCTGATCATTCCGCCGCAGCTCGGCTACGGCGAGCGCGGCGCCGGCGGGGTCATTCCGCCCAATGCCACGCTGATCTTCGATGTCGAGCTGCTGGCCATCAAGTAGGCACGCCCGAGGGCGTGCCAGCCCGTCACTGGAGGGCCAGGCTAGGCCGATGAAGCGCCGTCGATGGCGATCTCCGCCCCGGTGATGTAGCTGCTCTCATCGGAGAGCAGGAAGGCCACCAGCTGCGCGACCTCTTCCGCCGTCCCGTCTCGGTGCATCGGCACCTGCCTCAGGCGCTTCGCGCGCTGCTCGGGCGTGCGAAACGCGATCATGTCGGTGTCGATTGGACCGGGATGGACCGAGTTCACCCGGATCTTGCGGCCGGCGAGGTCGATCGCCGCCGACTTGGTCATGCCGCGCAGCGCCCATTTGGTCGCGGCATAGGCGAAGGCCCCGGGCGAGCCCTTGAGCCCGGCGACCGACGAGATGTTCACGATGGACCCGCCGCCCGAGCGCTCCATCGCCGGCACGACCGCCTTCATGCCGAGGAAGCAGCCGTACTGGTTGATCTGGATGTGCCGCTGCCAGAGCGCGTCGTCGGTCTCCATCAGCGGGGCCGGCTGGAAGATTCCGGCGTTGTTGACCAGGCCGTGCAAGCCGCCGAGCTTCAGGGCGGCGTCGACGGCGCGGGCCCAGTCGGCCTCCGAGGTCACGTCGTGCCGGACGAAGGACGCCGCCGATCCGAGCTCGGCAGCCAGGGCCTGGCCCTGATTGTCCAGCACGTCGCCGATCACGACCTTCGCCCCCTGCGCCACCAGCAGGCGGGCCTCCGCGGCACCCTGGCCGCGCGCCCCGCCGCTCACGAGCACCACCTTGTTGTCGAAGCGCGTCATATCCGCTTCCCCCCTGATTGACGACAAGGAAGTCTGGCAGATCGAAAAGCCTGGTCCAACATCTCTTGATTTCTTGCCGGACCGCGGACCTCCAGGTCCGCTCATATTCTTCCAGACCGCGAGCCTCCGGCTCGCTCATGAATCATGAGCGGACCTGGAGGTCCGCGGTCCGGCAAGAGTCTTAGATCACGCCCCCATCCCGTTGCTGCCGCTGCCTCACACCTTCGGGATCAGGAATTGCTTGTTGACGCAGTTCTCCAGCCGTCCGTCGCGCAGGAAGCGCGCCGCGGTGCGGGCCGCGAAGCCCCGGTTGTCGCGGAAGCTCTCGGGCGTGTAGAACGCCGAGTGCGGCGTCAGCAGCAGGCGATGGCGGATCCAGTCCTCGTTCTTCTGCCAGGCCGCGATCAGCCGCCGTTGCGGGTTCGCCGGCTCCTCAGGCAGCACGTCGAGGCCGGCCGCCTGCACCGTGCCGTCCTTCATGGCGTCGTGCAGCGCGTCGATATCCACCACCGGGCCGCGCGCCGTGTTGATCAGGATCAGGCCCCGCTTGGCGGCGGCGAACGCCTCGGCGCCGATCAGGCCGCGCGTCTCGGCGGTCAGAGGCGTGTGGATGCTGACGAAGTCGCATTGCCCCATCAGCTCGGCGAGCGAGTCGGCGCGGCGCACGCCGATCGCGAACTGGTAGCCGTTCGGCTGGTACGGGTCGTAGAACACCACGTCCATGTCGAAGGCCTTCGCGCGCAGCGCCGCCGCGGTGCCGATGCGGCCCATGCCGACCACCCCGAAGGTGCAGACCGACAGGCGGCGCCCGAACGGATTGTGCTGCGGGCGCCAGTTGCCCTTCAGGTCCGCGCGCAGTTCCGAATCGTGATAGGCGACGCTCTTCGCCAGGGTCATCATCAGGGCGATCGCGTGGTCGGCGACTTCCCGCGTGCCGTAGTCCGGCACGTTGCAGACCGGGATGCCCAGCTTGCCGAAGCGCTCGATGTCGACGTCGTCGTAGCCGACGCCGTACTTCACGAAGATGCGGCAGGCCTTCAGCTTGTCGATGTAGGGCGGAGGGCACGCGCCGACGATCGCGTCCGCCGTCGCCCATTGCTCGTCGCTGACGTCCTCGACCTTTTCATGGAACAGCAACTCGAACCCGGCGCCGACCGCTTCGGTGGCGACCGGCACGAGCCGAGCGGGCAGGTTCGGCCAGAGAATGCGCATCGCCATGACGGCTCCCTCGTACGATGTCGTGGCGAGGGTGCCATCGCCTCCGCGCTATGACCAGACGCGGGTTGTTCGCCGACGGCCGAGTCCAAGGCGGCCGGTGCCTATTTCGGGGCGCGGCAACCATGCGATGCCCGGCGATGTTGCTTGGGGAACATCGTTGGTTTGCGAGAGGCGTCGCCATGTCGAGGAACGACCACCCACCGAGGTCCCGCAGGGCCTGGTCCAAGGCTCAGCCCGGTTCGTCCGATCCGCGTCGCCGGCCCGCCGATCCGGGTCAGGACCCGCGGCGTGACGGTCCACGGGACAGCGCCCCGGCCGTGCCCGAACTGCATGAGCAGGACGACCGCATCAGCCGGGCCAGCCGGGGCGGCCCGGGATTTGGCGGCTACTACGGCCGGCATGGCGAGGACGGCGGCGCCCGCTACGGGGCCTCGTACATCGCGCGCCGCCGCAAGAGTTGACGCGATAGATAGAGCATGTGGATCCGGCTGAAATCAGCCGGACCCATCGAGTCTCCTGCAACACACATCGCCGATGTACGGGTGCCGCGACGATGAGCAGCCGTCAATAGATGCAGACATTCATCCCGGGCTGAAGTGGCCCTGTCTCGGGCACGTCGCCCATCAGACGATTGGCCGCCCTTTGTGCAGCGACGTATTCAGCGAACGACAACGGGCTGCTGTAGCTGCTGCTCTCGTAGGAGGGCCGGAAGATCGTTTCCCAGGTCTCTCCGGGCTTGACGGTATGGCATTGGAGAACAGGGCCCCCCGGCTTTGCGGCAATGGATCCGGTGGCGCTGGATCCGGTGGCACTGGATCCGGTGGCACTGGGCTTGGCGGCACTGGATCCGGTGCCTCTGGGCTTGATTGCCCCTGAGCTTGATGGGGCGCCGTGCGGCTTCGCGGCCTCGGTCTTGTGCGGGTGTGCCGCCGTGCTGGTGCTGTAGCCAGCCTTTCGAAGCATCTGGTACTGGGCAAACTTGGCGTCCGCCGTTTTTTCGTTGGCCAGCATCACGGCGCGAACTTCCACCGCAGCAGCCGAGGTCCCGTTGATCAGCTGCACGACTTGAGCATTCTTGACGAATGCAGCCGCCATCGGCTGCGCCGCGGCGATGCCTGGATAGAGGTCTGCCAACTCGGCGAGGGCATCGACGCTCCGTCCACTGCGGTCGATGATCTTCACCTTCCCCAAGGCATTGCGAAAAGCATAGAGGGCATGTCCTACGGTGGTTCCCTTGGAAGACATCCACCTTATCCCGAACATCACGACGCCCTGTGGATTTGCCTGAGCCAACTCGCTGACGGCCGCCATGGTGCCTGGCGTCGAAAGAGGGCGCACATCCGCGCCGGCGGCTCTCAGTATCTGCTGCAATTCCGTCATGGTTGCCGCGCCGGGCGTCTTGCCGGCCGCCAGGGCAATGTCCTCGATGGTCGCGAAATGCCTCACTCCGGTTTGCCTCAGGGCCTGCGTCGCAGATACCCAGGCACAGATTCCACCGCCTGGATTGGGAGCGAGGACGCGGGAGATCCCGCGACCGACCTTGGCGATCGGTCCGGCCAACGAAAGCAAGCGGAGGCCGTCATGCAGGACGCCGCGCCAAGTGCCCTGCCGGACGCCATCGCCCAGGCGAAGCACGTCGACGAAGCCGCCGCCCAGGTTCATTGCCGTCTGAACAGATCCGGCGATGGCGATGGCCCACCAGGAGTCGTGTTCATCGACGAACTCATGCAGATACTTGCTGGATTCCTGCTTTTTCTCATCCCACCAGTCGGCGAGGTCGGTGAAAAGCCACATAGAAATCCCCCGGATCCACGGGCACATGCGAAGCGAAGCGCAGCGCGATCCTGGGCTGCGAAGGCGTCGCCCGCTTGCAGGCTTCCTTGAGAAAGGCTGGTTTTTTCCTGGAGATCGGGGCTCGGCGGGTGGCCTGCCGGTCGATTCTGGTCCCTACCGGCAGGCGTCCTTCACGAGCTGCGGCGCCGCCCGCTTGGTGACCGGCTCGAGCGCGGTGATGAGGTTGGCCTTCTTCACCCGAAGCGCCGGCAGTGACCGCTCCGTTGTCCTACTTGCCCACGCCTTGAAGAGCCTGTACCGCTCGGCGGTTCAGCGGACGATCGGATAGCGCGAAACGGCGAAAATGGCACGGATACCTCGACCACCTGCTGAAGCGCCGCGCGAACCGCCGCCAGGGTCCAAGCCGACTCCCCTTCCACCCATGCCGCCCCCTCGCGAACCGCCTCCAGGGCCTCCCCCCGCGATGGGCCGGATGGTGAACGCGGAATAGACGGCAGGCCTAGCTCGGATTGCCGCTTCGCGCACGTACCCGGCAACCGAATCGCTATCCAGCAGGGGCGAGTCGTTGGTTCTGGGCAGCGATGACGCGTTCACGTGCCAGATCCTCGCCGCGGCGCTTGCTGAGAGCGGCTTCGCCGCCGGCCGTCTCGGCAAACAGGGCGAGCTTGTCGAGGTCCTCCTCGATCACCGGCGACAGCGCGAGATCCATGTACTCGTCGCGCTTGGGATCGTGCAGGACCTTCCGGCCGATGCGCCAACCCTGCCAGGCGAGCCTGCCGTAGATCCCGAGCTTCTTCCAGGCCTCGATCGCCAGCCTGTAGTGGAACACGGCGATTGGCTCGATCGGCATGCCGTAGCGGCGGTCGCGCCGGTACTTCATGCGCACGATGCCGCCCTCGAGAGGATGCACGCCCTCGGCCTCGAACATGATCTTGAACATGGTCATGAATCGGGCCGCCTCGGCCGGGTTGCGACCGGGGATGGCGCCGTGGCGGCGCGCCACCGTCTCGATGTGCTCGGGCGTGTAGTAGGTCCGCCAGGCATCCCGATAGGTCTGGTCGAATTCCCTGTCGCTCATCCTTGGGTGATGGACGACCCGATGATGCACATCGTACTTGTTGAGGTCGGCATCCATCCAGATACCTTGCTTCCATTGCGTTTGGTGATCTTCGGAGCCGGGCAAGGGCGTCAGGATGAACAGTTCGAGGATGTCGAGCGGCAGCTCCTTCTTGATGATCTCCATGTCGCGCAGGATCGATTCGCGCGTGTCGCCCGGGAAGCCCAGGATGTAACCGGCCCAGGTCGAGGCGCCGCTGGTGTGCCAGGCCTGCAGCATCTTGCGGTATTCGGTGATCTTGTTCTGCCGCTTCTTGGCGGCCAGCAGGTTGTCCGGATTGATGTTCTCCAGCCCGATGAACACCCGGAACACTCCGGCCCAGCGCGCCTTGTGGATGAAGTTCGGGATTCGGTGGCACTGCGTGTCGACCTGGATGATCAGGGACAATTCGATGCCCTCGTTCTCCCGGAGTTCGATCAGCCGGTCGAAGAAGTCTTCCCAGTGCTTGTTGCGGGCCATGTTGTCGTCGGTGACGAAGAACGTCGTGATGCCCTGCTTGTAGTTCTCGCGAACGATCGCTTCGAGATCGTCGGCGGTGCGGAAGCGGCTCTTGCGGCCCTGGACATTGATGATGGTGCAGAACGAGCACTGGAACGGGCAGCCGCGCCCTAGGTCGAAGCTCGAAATGCGCCCTTCATTGCGCGCCAGCGCGTCCGGCGGAAGGCGGGGCGGAACTGCCCCCTCCATGCTCGGCAGGTCGTCCATGTAGTTGTAAAGCGCCTTCAGTGTGCCGTTCCAGGCATCGCGCACGACCTCGTCGAGGCGACCTTCCTCGGCTTCGCCCGCGAACATGGAGATACCCATGTCCATGGCAGCCTGTATTTCGGGTGGCACGACGGGCAGCATCGATATGCAGCCGGAGACATGAAAGCCGCCGAGGGCGACCGGAAGGCCGGCCTTTATGAACTGGCGCGCCAGGTCGACGGCCCGCGGAAACTGGTTGGACTGGACACCAACGAGGCAGATCAGGGCGCGGCAGTTCGAGCGTTTGATGTCGGCAACGATGCGATCGGCGCGGATGCGCGAGTTGGTTTCGTCGATCGGCTGGGCGACGATGTCGACATCGGGTCCGAGCACGCGGCGCTTGCGGCAGTCTTCGGCCAGCCCGTAGAGCGCCGCCAAGGTGTTGGAGGGAATGTGCGACCTGAGCCAGGTGATCGGGTAGCCTTGGTCGTCGTAATGCGTGGGCTTGATCAGCACCAGCCGGAAGGTCGTTCGCTCGGCGCCCATGAACTGCTTTCTGGCTGTTGCAGACAACAAGCCGACTATTGAAAAGGCTGGCAGGCGGCGCGACGGCGCATTCGAAGTCCCAGCCCCCTGGGGCCACGGAAGCATCACCCTCGCGTGGCACTTTCGCCGATTTGGGAACACCAGGGCGTTGCCGCGTCAGCGCTCCCTTGGAGCGCGCATTACGAGGCTCCTGCATTGGCGGCTGGGCAAGGCGCGCTCTGGACTCAATTGCATGGTCCAGTTCCGCGACGAGATGAAGATCTTCAAATTCGAACCGGCCTGACCGTGAAGAGCCTATCTCAGGGCTACCAGGTCCAATGCAGAGGAACCGACGCTCAGCGCCAGTCCGACGAAGGCAAGGAAGCCCACGGCAATCATCATCTCCCTGCCGATGGACAAGTTCGACCACCGACGGAAAGCCTTCTCGCGCGCGAGCTGCTGTAGCGACAGGGCCGACTTTACGGAGCACTGGGCCGTCATGGGACCCTCCTACAGGCGTCGTCACGAATTTTGCCGGGGTTGAGGTCACGTCGAAAAGCGGACTGCATATCGACGGGTGACGGCGCCAACATGACCCTTTCAACGCTGATTACAAGGACAATCGCGCGTACTGCAACGATGCCGCTCGAAGTGACGGCAGCGGCATGGTCCGGCGGCGACCCCGCTCCGCACGGGACGGGCAAGCAAACTGCCGGGGGCCTCCCCATTTCTGCAGTCCACCGCCGCGACGTTTCTTCATGCCGGGGACTGCTCCCGC
Organism: Reyranella sp.; assembly: GCA_019750135.1. GTDB lineage: Bacteria > Pseudomonadota > Alphaproteobacteria > Reyranellales > Reyranellaceae > Reyranella. Next base: position 35,979 of record JAIEOV010000070.1, read on the forward strand.
TCGAGGGCCGCGAGCTTGCAGGCGCGGCGGAACGTGACCGTGGCCCTCCGAAAGTTACAGATGACCGTGCTCAATATTCGCCATCGAACGACCTATCGCTATCGCGAACCCGTGCGGTTGGGGCCGCATCGCCTCATGCTGCGTCCACGCGAGAGCCGTGACCTTCGCCTGCTGTCGAGTACGCTCGAGATGACGCCGGCGGCGTCGCTCTCATGGACCACTGACGTGTTCGGCAATGCCGTTGCCACGGCAGGCTTTGCCGGCCTGGCCGACGGACTCACCATCGAGAGCCGGGTGATGGTCGAGCTCGGCGCCTCCCCGTGGCCGGTGTACGACATCGCGCCGTCGGCCATCCACTACCCGTTCTTCTATTCGAGCGAGGAGCGCGCCGATCTCGGGGCGCTGGCAACGCCGCAGACCTTCGATGCATCGGGCCGGCTCGGCGACTGGTCGCGCGCTTTCGTGCGCGGCGAGCGGACCGATACGCTGGCGCTGCTCAAGGACATGGCGACGGGTGTGGCGGCGGGAATCGGCTACCAGAGCCGTGAGGCGGAGGGCACGCAAACGCCATTGCAGACCATCGATCGCGGTTGGGGCTCGTGCCGCGACTTCGCTGTGCTGTTCGCCGAGGCGGCACGGTGCCTGGGCTTCGGCGCGCGGATCATATCGGGCTATCTCTACAACCGGGACGGCGGGCCGGTGGGGGCTGGCACGACCCATGCGTGGGCCGAGATTTTTGTCCCAGGTGCGGGCTGGATAACGTTCGATCCGACCAACCGGGCGGTCGGCGGCTACAATCTCATCCCGCTCGCTGTCGGTCGCGTCATCGCCCAGGTGATGCCGATGACGGGCACCTTCCTGGGCATGACGGATGCCTATCTGGGCATGTCGGTCGACGTGGAGGTCACGCCGTGAGAATCGCACCGGTGGTCGATCTACCCTCGGATGAATCCTGCCTCCTGACCGACCGGAGCCGGCATGATCGGAAGACGCGCGAGCGTTTCTCGCTCGAGCTGAACAGCTGGTCGACGAGGTCCGCTTCAACCGATGCCGGCGCGGAGACCGTGATCGATGAGCGATGCCCGCGCCCGGCCGGACAACAAAAGGCCCCGTCGGCTTTCACCACGGGGCCTTCGCTCCTCCCGCAGCGCCTGCCGGTACATCCGCGGCTCGACGCTCGGGCGGGTCGCCGGCGCGCGCCGGCGGTGATCGGTCAGTCGACCTGCTTGAGGTTCTCCGCCGACAGCTTGCCGCTGCGCCCATCGGAGACCAGCTCGAACTGAATCTTTTGACCTTCGACCAGGTGGTTGAGGCCGGCGCGCTCGACCGCGCTGATATGGACGAAGGCGTCCTTGCTGCCGTCATCGGGCTGGATGAAGCCGAAGCCCTTGGTCGCGTTAAACCACTTCACGGTTCCCGTCGTCATGGGAAAACCCTTTCTCTACATAGACTGCTCGCCCGCCCGCGAAGGGCCGGCGGTCGAATTCGCATTTTTCTCGGGAGCAAGTCGGAGGCAGGCGCCTAATCTCGAAGGGGCGCGGCCAAGTCATTAATCCGTGTATCGACTCGATACATATGGGCGCTGCAGCTGTGCTTTGCAAGCGCCATGCCGGGATCCGCGTTGTGCGGCCTCCGCACGATACCCATGTTTACGCGGTCACTATAAGGAAATGCCGCTTATCAAATGGATCGTCCAAAATGGATTGTCGATGACTCCTGAACGGCATCCCATCGGCTCGGATGCCGAGGTCCGCCGGACGGCAGCGGCGTTCGCGCAGCCGAACCGGGCCAGGGCGCTGCTGCAGCTCCTCACGTCGTTCGCTCCCTTCGTCGCCGGCTGTGCGGCGATGTACCTCGTGCTGCCGGTCTCCTACGGCCTTGCCCTGTGCCTGGCGCTGCCGACCGGCATGCTGGTCGTGCGCATCTTCATCGTGCAGCACGATTGCGGGCACGGATCGTTCTTCGCATCGTCGCGATCCAACGCCCTGGTCGGATGGCTGTGCAGCCTGGTGACGCTGACGCCGTTTGCCAACTGGCGTCGCCAGCACGGCTTGCATCATGCCGACTGGAACAACCTCGATCGCCGGGGTGGTGGCAGCGACATCTATTCAAGCTGCCTCACGGTGCGCCAGTACCTGGCTCGTACGCCGTGGCGCCGGCTGCTCTACCGCCTGCCGCGCCATCCGCTGATCGCCAACGTCCTGCTGCCGCCGCTGGTCTTCGTCCTGCTGTACCGGGTGCCCTTTGACACGCCGCGCGACTGGCCGCGCGAACGCCGCTCGGTGTACCTCACCAACGGCGCCCTTGCGGCCCTGTTCGGCACCCTGGTTGCGCTGATCGGCTGGCGGGAAGTGCTGGCTGTCCATGTGCCGATCATGGTTGTGGCGTCGATCATCGGTGTCTGGCTGTTCACGCTGCAACACCGCTTCGAGACCGCGCATTGGACCGGCAGGCGGCAGTGGCGCTTCGTGGACGCCGCCCTCGCCGGTTCCTCATGGCTGCGCCTGCCACGCGTCCTCCATTGGCTCACCGGCAACATCGGCTTCCATCACGTCCATCATCTCAATCCGAGGATCCCGAACTACCGGCTGCACGCGGCTCATGCCGAGGTCCAGAAGATGCGCCGTGTCCCTGGCCTCGGTCTGGTGGAGGGCCTGCGCGCACCGCGGCTGACGCTATGGGATGAAGTATCCGGCCGGCTGGTCTGCTTCCGCGAGGCCGAGTGCAGGCACGTCGCCGGCGAAGGCAAAGCATGACGGACCCGGGCACCATCGTTGAGACCAGATCGTCAACTTCATTCAGGAGGTACCCTTGTCCTCACCATCCGACATCAAGCTCACGGCCGATGAGGAGGTCACGCTGCGGCGGGTGGCCTTCGGCCAATCCGAAGTGCGCGCCATGCGCAGGGATGACCTGGCGCGGCTGCGCAAGCTCCGTCTGATCGAGGACGCCAAGGACGGGCCGCGACTGACGGTGCACGGCAAGCTGCACTTTGAAACGATTGGCCGGCCATCGATGATGGCCACGAATGGGCAACACGAGGCGATGATGGCGGAATTCGCGAGGCGGACACCGAAACGGTCGGGATAAGCGAAGCTGGTAGTGCCCGCTCTCCATTGAGGCGCTGCTGCCTTGATTGGGCATTGGAGTGGTGTGTGGGTGGTAACGGCTCTCCCCGCGAGCCCTACCGGCAGCCGTCGCGGCAGGCGTCCTTCACGAGCTGCGGCGCCGGCCGCTTGGTGACCAGCTCGAGCGCCGGGATGAGGTTGGCCTTCTTCACCCGGAGCGCCGGCAGCGAGATGTAGGGCGGCACGGGCTTGCCGAGCAGCGCCAGCGCCGCCGCCTTGGCCTCGGCGACCCCGAGGTCGTAGGGCAGCTGGGCGCCGAGCGCCAGGATCTCCCCACGCCCGACATAGAGCGCGGTGTCCGGACCGAGATCGACGGTCGTCACCACCAGGTCGTGCCGGCCCAGCGCCTTGGCGGCCGCGACCGCCTGCATGGCCGGATCGCCCCACACGGCGAACAGCCCCTTGATGCCGGGATGGGCGCGCAGCATGGCGATGGTCTTGTCGTAGGCCTCGCGCGGCTGGAGGAAGCGGTCGCTCGCGGCCAGCCGCACGCCGGGATGCGCCGCCAGGGTCTTGCGGAAGCCCGCGACGCGCGCCGCGATCGAGTAGTAGGACTCGTAGTGGTAGGTGAGCAGGCCGACCTCGCCCTGTCCGCCGATCGCCTTCACCAGCTCCTCGGTGGCCCACGCCGCGTTCTTCTCGTTGTCCGAAGCCACGACGGTGACGTAGTCGCGGCCGGGCGCCATGTCGCTCACGACATTGTCCATGAACACCAGCTTGATGCCGGCGGCCGCGACCCGCTTGTAGGCCGCCGTCTGGCTGGCCGGGTCGATCGGCACCGAGAAGATGACGCTCGGCTTGCGCTCGATCAGGCCGGCGAGCTGAGCCGCCTGTCGCGACGGGTTCTGCGCCGCGTCGGTCACCGCCACGACCTCGATGCCGTACTCCGCCAGGGTGCGCGTGATCGCCTCGACCTGCAGCGCGTTCCACGGCGTGTCGAGCGCCTGCATGGCGATCGCCGCCGTGAACCGGCCAGCCTTCAATCGCGCGATGTCGTCCCGGCCGAGCTCGAGGACCGAGGCGGCGCTGGCCGGCGCCCCGCCCGGGAAGCCCGGCACCGGCTGGCCCGTCGGCGACAGGGGCAGGGGCTGCATCAGGAGCTGTGCGTCCGCCGTCTGCGCGACGGCCGGCGAGGCGCCCAGGCCGGCCGGCAGGCCGCCGGCCATCGCGGCCAGCACCAGCCCGGCGGCTGCGGCCTTCACGGCTGCTCGCGACGCATGACGAAACATGAAGCCCCCTGCCGGATTACTATGCGTCATCGCCCGGCGGTTTGGATAGGGGTCGGCGGGCAGTTCCCTCTTGCGCCGAACCGCATTAACGTCGCCCGCGTGTTTCGCGTGCGGACCGGTCCGTTCTGGCATCTGCGGCTGATCGTCGTGCTCAGCCTGCTCGTCCCTGCCGTGCTGTTCGGCTGGGCGGCGTGGGAGACCCGGGCGGCCATCGACCGCCAGGCCGACGAGCGGATCGAGGGCGCCCTCGATGTCCTGCAGGAGCACGTCCTGAAGTCGCTGCAGACCGTGGAGCGCTCGATCTCCGAGATCGACGAGGTGCTGCGCGGCCTCGGCGACGGCGAGATCCGCGACGCCGAGGCCGACCTCTATCTCCGCTTCAAGCGCACCCAGCAGGCCCTGCCGCAGATCGAATCGATCTGGGTGTTCGACCGCGACGGCCATCCCATGGTCTCCAGCACCATCCTGCCGGTGCCGCGCGAGCTCGACAATTCCGACCGCAGCTACTTCCGCGCCCAGGTCGACGGCACCGGCCCCTATGTCAGCGAGGTGTTGCGCGGCCGCGTCGGCGGCATGCGCTTCTTCGTCGTGAGCGGACGCCGCACGGGCACCCGCGCCGGCCAGTTCGACGGCGTGATCGGCGTCACCGTGACGCCGAGCCACTTCAGCGAGTTCTACGCCAAGCTGTCGCGCGGCAACGACGTCTTCACGGTGGTGCGCGCCGACGGCGCCGTCCTGGCGCGCTGGCCCGAGACCGCCGCGGGCGATCGGCCGGCGCCCGGCGTCCTGACCGAGGCCTTCGCGCGCCGGCCCGACGGCGGGCTGTTCACGGCGCCCTCGCGTCTCGACGGCATCGAGCGCCGTCTCGGCTACCGCCGCGTGCCGGGCTATCCGCTCTATGTCGCGGTCGGCATCGAGACCGCCGCCCTCGCGGCCGAGTTCCGCCGCACCGTGCTGATGCGCGGCGCCGTCGTCCTGCCGGCGGTGCTGGCGATGTTCGGCCTGGCGCTCTATGCCCTGCGCCGCGCCCAGCAGGGCGAGCGCGAGCTGCAGCGCCGCGAGGCGGCCGAGGCGGCGTTGAAGCAGGCGCAGCGGCTCGAGGCGATCGGCCAGCTGACCGGCGGCGTCGCGCACGACTTCAACAACCTGCTGATGGTGGTGAGCGGCAACGCCGAGCGCCTGCGCCGCTTCGCCGGCGGCGACAAGCGCGTCGCGGGCTCGCTCGAGGCCATCGACATGGCGGTCAGCCGCGGCGCCGATCTCACGCGCCAGCTTCTGTCCTTCTCGCGCCGCCAGACCCACGAGACCGTGGTGATCGATCTCGCCGAGCGCCTGCCGGCGATGCAGGGCCTGCTGCAGTCGAGCCTGCGCGGCGACATCGCCGTCGAGGTGCGGACGGCGCCGGGCCTGTGGCCGGTCGCGATCGACACCAGCGAGTTCGAGCTCGCGCTGCTGAACCTCGCGGTCAACGCGCGCGACGCCATGAGCGGCGGCGGCTCGCTCGTCATCGGCGCCGACAACGTGACGGTGGGCGAGGGGACCAAGGCGGCCGAGACGCTGGGCATCGCCGGCGACTTCGTGGCGGTCCGCGTCGCCGACACCGGCAGCGGCATCCCGGCCGAGATCGTCGGCCGCGTCTTCGAGCCCTTCTTCACCACCAAGGAGGTCGGCAAGGGCACCGGCCTCGGCCTGTCGCAGGTCTACGGCTTCGCCCGCCAGGCCGGCGGCACGGCGACCGTTGAGAGCGCGCCGGGGCGGGGCACGACGGTCACGCTCTACCTGCCGCGCTCGACCGCGCCGCTCAGCGCCGAAGCCGCGCCCGCGGACCCGCCGCCGGCCCGGCTTGCCGAGCGCGTGCGCGTGCTGCTGGTCGAGGACAATGCCGCCGTCGCCGAGGTGACGCGCGAGCTGCTGGCGGAGCTGGGCTACGACGTCGTCCACGCCGCCGACGTCGCCGCCGCGCGCGCGGCGCTGGAAGGCGAAGCGATCGACGTGGTGCTGAGCGACATCGTCATGCCGGGCGGCGCCAACGGCCTCGACCTCGCGCGCGAGGTGCGCCAGCGCGGCGGGCTGCCGGTGGTGCTGGCCACCGGCTACAGCGACCAGGCACAGGCCGCCGCCAACGAGGGCTTCGCGATCCTGCGCAAGCCCTACAGCATGAACGGCCTGCACGACGCCCTGCGCGAGGCGCTGGGGCCGGTGGAGAGGCCGAAGGTGGCTTAGCGCGGCGGCGGCGATCTATCAGCCCGATCCGCCGCGCCGTCGGGCAACACCGGTCCTCGGGAAAATTCTCGATCACGAGCTTGAGCGGCCGCAGGACCGCCATGCGCCGCTGGGCCACCTGGTTGAGACGGTCGCGGATGGCGTGATCGAACATGGCGAGATCGACGATGCTGTTGGCCTTGGACATGCCGATGCGCCGCACGAAGTCGCGGATCGCCTCCGGCGGCACGCCGCGGCGGCGCAGGCCCGCCAGGGTCGGCATGCGCGGATCGTCCAAGCCGCTCACGATGCCGCGCCGCACCAGATCCGTCAGGTAGCGCTTGGACAGGACCGTGTAGCCGATATTGAGGCGGGCGAATTCGGTCTGGCGCGGCCGCGACGGGACCGGCAGGTGGTCGAGGAACCAGTCGTAGAGCGGACGATGGTCCTCGAACTCCAGGGTGCAGAGCGAGTGGGTGATGTCATGCGTCGGACTATTTCCAGACGCTGTACGACTGGGCCGAGCACCTGATCCGCGCCGGCCTCGCCTATGTCGACGACACGCCGCGAATGAAATCCCGGGGCTCTTCGCTGGCAGTGGCCTCCGGCATCGGCTTCCTGTCATTCATCTACCTGTCAACCTCCACACGCGCGCGTACACGGGCAATCTGCGGCCAAGCCGATTGTAGCACTGCCGGCGTACCCGGCCATGTCCTGGCCATTCGCCGGTACGATCATTCGCCCGCACTATATAGACCGATCGAGCGGCGCATTCGGGAGCTCCTCCTCTCGCATGCACGAAGTGTCCCAGACGTACGACCGGTACAGTTATCTCCCCGAGAAGTGCACCGCCCAGGTCGCCTACGAAACGCACCTGTCCAATCTCATCACCGCCCACTAAGGGCGGTTTTTCACGTCTCCGCGAGGTTGCCTCATAGCTCCTCATGCGTCTGGCGCCCTTGGACCGTTCTACCGCACCGAGTACCTTTCTCGCCTCGCCTTCGGGCGGGGCTTCCTTTTTCCTAGACGTTCGCGGCGGCGACGCGCTCGCGATACTCTTCGAAAGACTGCATCGACAGAGCCGACCGGTCCGCATCCGCATAGAACTCAGCCACCCGTTCTGGTGTCACGTTCGCGCTGCCCTGCACCAGGTCGCAGTTGAAGGCGACAATGGCCGAGCTCGGCGGCGTCAGCTTCGACGGATTGGGAATAAACTCGCCCTCGACGCAAGCTTGCCGGATGTCGTCGTAGACCTCTTGGAGCAGCGCTTGGTCGTTGTGTGAGCCGACGATGTCATCGAGATACACCGACATGGTCACGCCGCGCTCTTGCGCTCGTACGATTGCGTCGTTGACCGGGGAATGGAGCAGCACGAGGCTCGCCAGGAGCGGAGACTGCACGAACCCAATCGGCAACACATAGCGGGGCAGGCGGCCCCGATACGGCGTGGCGACGGACGACCACATTGCATGCGTGAGTGCGCCTTGCATCCGGTAGCGCATGAGCACGCGCGTCACTCGCTGTCGCGCAATTGCGTAGTAGAAGCTCTGAATATCGATCTTGAAGAAGAAGCTATTCGCGAGATGCGCATGCAGCGCCGCGATATGGCCGCCCGATTGGTAGTGATAGAAATGCTGCGGGAACGGAATGCCGCGGAAATGCGCGATGATGCGCCGTCCTTTCCTCACGCATCGTTCGGTCGGCACGAAGACGTGCTTACCGCGATGCAGATACTTGTGGGTGTAGTTTTCGATCATGGTAGTTAGCGGCCTTGTTCACGATGTCGATCACCAGATCCACCACTCGGAGAACCGAGTAGAGCGCTAGCGAAAGATCGCGAACAAGGCGCGCCGCGTGCACTAGTTTTGAGTGCATTTTGGCCTCCATCGTTCATCCCCCGGCTACCTGCGACCCAAGTGAATGGAGCCGCTAACCGAGGCAGTCCCTTGCGCCGTATTGCTACGTCGCGTGGTGAACCGCCGAAACGCCGTAGCGCTACGTAGCGCCACGCCGCGATCGCCAGGTCATCGCCGGTGGACGGGCAAGAATTTGGTCGAACCCTGTGACTTTTCAAGGGCACCGCAACCTTTTCTTGTGCGTTCTCCCTGCGTTCGCGCAGTATAGAATAATTCCAGACTTCCTCTTCGCCATTCGGCCCCCGTCCCGGATGTCGATAGCGAAGAGGAATTGTTCAATGACATTGTTGCTTCACGCCGGGGCTACGACGCGCTCCGCGCCCTCCCGGTGCCGGAGGCTACGGCCGCCCACGTCCCGATCCCGCACTTCCGCGTGGTCGATCTCGTGGCGCACAGCCTGGGTTACTACGGCCGGAGCAGCACTTCGGCATCACGCCGGACGGCGCTCGCTTCTTCGGGGTCCTGTGCCTCAGGTCCGAGCACACCGGCTACAACGACATGGTCGGCCTCAGGAACTCGCACGATAAGCGGTTCCTGGTCGGCATCAGCTTCGGCTCTCGCGTCTTCGTCTGTGACAACCTCGCCTTTACCGGCGACCACGTCGTCAAGCGCAAGCACACGGCGAACCTCAAGCGGGACCTCCCCGGCCTAGTCCATCGAGCCGCTCGCGGTTCACCGTGAGGCCCAGAAGGTCAAGATCGATCGCTACCACGCGATCGACGTGACCGACGAAGCGGCCGACCACGCCATGATGGAGATTTACCGCCGAGAGATCATCGGCGTGCAGGCCATCGGGCACGTTCACGAGCAGTGGCAGCGGCCGGCCCACGACCAGGTCATCGACCAGGTCTGCGGTATCGCGGCATGACCCCGCGGGTCTACCTCACAGGGGCATGGGCGCTCTCTGCGCTCATGCTCGCCTTCACCTTCGCAGGCGGTCTCCGGGGGATCACATGAGCCTCCGGATGCTCCTTATCCACGGCCGGTTCGATCCGGACGAGCAGCTAGAGGATTGGGGCTTCAACGGCCCTGACCTTGAGGGCATCGACGCGTTGCAACGTCACGTACAACGCGCACTACGTCCTCTGGTTCAAGGACCACGCATCAGCTCAGAAGGCGCATGCGCTCACTGGCTGGGAATGGTGGGACGAGAATGCCCTTCTCATGGCGTTCCACGACGACACGCTCAAGACCCAAGCCATCGCAGCAGATGGACCCGTCATGTACTTCGGGGACCACGAGCTCTAGCTATTACCAGCCTCCACCTAGGAGGCTTTTTCTATTCGTCGAGCTGGTCGAACCGCAGATCGATGATGAAGCTATCGATGTCGAGCTCTTCCTTCGTGCAGAAGTCGGCCAGCTCCTTGAGTGAGCTATCCCAGATCGCGAAGACCCAACGGCCAGTCCCATCTTCATCCTCGATCCCGCCGAGATTGTGGCCCTCAAGAACTTGGCTCAAGGTTCGCATTTCTTGGATGTTGGAATTGAGCGCCTGCTCCATCACTTCGGCCAGTACGTACTTGTCGCCTGCCCGGTAGTCTCGCATCACCGCCAGGGCCAGGAGCTTCCGCATCCGGAGCGGGATTTCCTTCAGTGCATCGACCAGCATCGAATAGCCCTTGAGCTCCTTCTTGAGCGTCTTCTCGTCATACTCAGCTTCGTACACGCGCTGGACCCGCTTGAGGTTCTTCGCTTTCTGCGGCGTGAACTCGAATGCTTGGTCCTTCATCGTAGCGAGCAGCGCCCGCTCCGGGTGTGTGAAGATCGCCTCGTGATCGGCCTTCATCTTCTGCATGGCCGCGACGGGATACTTCTTCTCGTTATCCGTATTCTTATGGTGCTTGTAGCAGAGCAGCAGCAGGTTCGAGAAAGCCGCACGCTGCTTGTTGTCCATGTCCTTGTTGAACCGGGACGACTTCTTGCCCACGCCTTCGATATGGGCGATCTGCCCGATGAAGGTGCCCTCGGCATCGATCATCAGATGCTTGCAGCCAGGGAACGCGCACATGTTGCCTGATTTCAGGAACAGCTCACGCAGCACAGCCGGATCGATCGCTAGACGCTTGGGCTTCACTTCTTCAACGTCGGTCGCCATCGCACTCCCCATCGCACGCGCGGGAGTAAAGCGACGTGGTAGAATAGGGGGACAGCACGCGCGGATGGTTGGAGCGCGCCGAAAGGTGTCTGGATCTAGCAGCCGCTAGGTCGTCTCGATAACCTCCCGTCATCAGGGGCGCGTGAGCTCTATCCACGCCAGGAGACGACCTCCAATCTCTTCCCGGCATTCCCATAGCCTCCTACGCTGAGAGCTATCTTGAAAAATGTCTCCTCGACCCCCTCGCATGGCAAGCGGTAGGGAAGACGAGGGGGTGGACCATTACAGACTTATGCTGGGGTTGCGGATACGACGAGGGAGCTACCTCAGACACCCCGCGGTGGAAGTTCGAGATGCTCACATTCGCAGAACACGTCGCAGACGGCCTGAGTACCGAGGATGCTCTCGGGAAGACATCGGACGAATGCCGGGAAGGACTACGACCCAAGCCTTGGCCTCGAAGATTACAAGGGGCAGCCTGACTTCGAAGTATGAGCCGGAAGGGCGGAAACTCTACGCACACATCCTTTCGAAGGGGTGCGCGGATCAGGGTCATCCTTCGAGACAAGACGGTCATCATCGGCAAGTTCATCGAGACCCAAGGTACGCGGCGGATGCGGGTCCAGCTCGCGCGAATGGCGACATCATCGACATCAGGATCAACGACCTCTCATCCGCCAACTACTTCAAGCCGTTGCCGCACGAGATGCGCCAGCATGGTACGATGTAGATGCGGCGACCACTCAGGGAAGCCTCAAAATAGTCATTGCGAGCCGCGCCTCCAACGCGGCTTTTGATGTGCCCTAGTTCTTCGCCAGCCAATCCTCTACCAGCGTCCATACCCGCTGCGGATCGGGCGCTTTGAAGACCTTGTACTCGTCGCCGTAGGAAGTCGGCAATTCCCATAGGCCATGCTCGATAACCTCGTTGCCGCCCCACTTCGAGACGAGGAGAGCGTCTTTCTCGGCGACCCGTGCGGTGTGCGTCGGCTTCCCATCCTTAAAGTAGACGACGACGTTGCCCGGTTCGTATGACTTGCCCTCGACCAGGTGAAGCTCGCCGCGCTCGATCAGCTCAGTAACGAACGAGCCTTTGACGAGAGCGCTGTTGCCTTCCTTGGTGACGCGCCGTTGATACTCCGGGAGTTGCTCGATACCGAGCCCGTGCGCATGGCAGTTATACGTTCGATCTTCCGCGACAATTCGGAGCCGATGACCGCCCATTTCCATCAGTTGCTTCCAGGCCGCCGCGAATTGGCCCGGATACCGAATGGCCGTCACCGCATCGATGTCCTTCCGGAGCTCTTCGTCACCTTGCATGACTATTCGCCCGCGCCCGGTCGATATAGGCCAAGAGCTCCCGTGCGACGTCCTTCGATGTCGGGTCTTCGTTCGCGTTCGCCGCGAGCGTCATGAGAATGATGCGGCTGGCGAACGACACCGGATGCCGCGGACCCGCTTGCTCTTGTTCCCACACGGTCGCGAGATAGGCGAACCGGACCAGGGCGCGGCGCTCCTCCGGCGAGTACGCATTGGCCCATCGCCAGAAGCGCTCGAAGCCCGAGTTCGACGGGAACACTTCGGTCGCCATGGTCATGAACATGGTCGAGACGACCGGCAGTAGCCTATGCCCTTCGCCCATCTCCGGATGGTTCACCGTCGAGAGGATGACTTGGCGGCACTCAGCGATGTACGCCGGGTCCTTGTATCCTTCCAAGGTCTCAGCGATTTCTGGATTGTTCAGTGTGCGCTCGTACTCGTTTTTCAGATTGCGCGCCCGCTCCAGGACCATATCGAACGCGCTCTCAAACCTCCGCGTCTCCGCGACCTCTTTCGTATCCGGTTCCGGAGTGCCTTTCCCGAAGAGCCACTTGAACATCCCGGCCTCCTACGCCTTTTCGCCCGGTATCGGGAGGTTCGTGACCGTGAAGAGGTTCAGGATGTCGTTCCGGTCCATGAACATGATCTTGCTACGGGTCGAGGCATCGAGGTTCTCCCCGATCCAATTCCGCGCCTGCTTCGTGATCTCCCCGCCCGCGATGATGTAGGCGTGATCGATCAGATGCCGCCGCCCGGTCTCCGGATCGAAGACCTTGTGCCCGAGCATCATCACCGCCTGCCGGTGGACCTCCGCGACGTTCGCGTTGCTCCCCTTCGTCATGCCGGCCGCGTCCAGCTTCCCCTTCTTCGCCTGAATGCCGAAGTACAGCCCGTGCGTCGTCGGTAGGGTGAACTTCATCCACACGTCCTTGCCGTATTCGAGCGCCTTGTCCTCGTGGCCCGCTTCTGTGATCCGGGTGAAGCCCAACTGCCGGAAGAGCGGGAGGAGGACCTCCCCGATGAGCCCGTCCTCCGAGCACTTGTCCAGGTACGCGGCGAGCCGCTCGCGCCGTTCCGTCTCCGCAGGCGTAAAAGGCCGGTGCGGGTTAGGAGCCGCGACGGTGTTCGTCGCGATATGCCGGAGGTGGCACTTCTTGTCCGGGCCATAGAAGGCCTCGAAGCCCTCCCGTCCCAGATGCAGGTTCAGGGCCGCCAAGGCGGCAGGACGGTCCTGTGGCTCGCCTTGGGCGTCCGCAGGGTCCATCAGCCGATCAATGACCCGAGCGAAGGTCGCAGGGGGCGTGGTGGCGTTCGCATGCGGTTCGTTCAGGATCTCAGCCAGGACGCCCGCGACCCAGGCCCCGCGGGTAGACCCGTCGTGCTTGTAGTCGGTGTCGCAATCCATGAAGAAGCCCGTGAGGTAGCTGCTGCTCCGGTACTCGAAGAAATTGGGCTTATCGCGGTCCGGGTTGCCGCAGATCATGTCGGCAATGGCGTGGAGGGTTCGGTCCTTGAATTTCATGGCGCCGGGTCGTTCGGGAGGGCGGGGCGGGCAGTATAGGCCAGAACCGGCCGGAGGCCCCCAGATCGTGCTATAACGGCTCCCAGGCCACGCAGTGGGCCGGGGGGACAATGTTCGACGCGACCGAGCTATGGCGCGCTGCAAGCCGCAATCCGAGGACCATGGCATTCGGTCTATGGGCGCTAGCGGCCGGGGTCGCCTTCTATGCGTCGATTGGGGAAACCGTCTCGGGCAGGCCAGCTCAGCGAGCACGATCACAGCCGCCATCCCCGGTCAGCCCACGCATGCAAGCCCTGGCACCTTCCAAAGAAGAACTACGGCTTCGTCGAGAACATCCCGCCCGGTGACTGGTGCATTCAGGTCGGAGCCGGACAGACACTTGAGGTCAACGCTGCAAGCGGACAGGTCGAGGTCGCGACCGAAACGCCCATGCGCCTCGACGCGCACTACCGGAATGAGATCGTGCGGACAGCGACCATCGGCAAGGGCCGGTGCGCCGACCTAGGCCACCAGAAGTACAATCTCCTCACCTACACGCCGGTAGGGGCAGGCGGGACCATTCGAGTGCGCGTCGGAAGGCTTCCGGACAGCATCGTGAAGTGCTAGGCGCTATTTTAGCGAGCCTTGAGCCACTCTTCGACAAAGTGGGATGTCATCGAGACGAGGTGAAGATCGCTGCCGCCGCATTTCATGCACGTTGTGCCGGACTGTCTCAGGGCATCCATGATCTGATGGTCCATCATGATCAGACCGCCTTTCGTGGGTGCCTCCCTAATCAGAGCGCGATCCCCACATGATTTGCATTCGTAGCCGACCAATGTTTCCTCCCCCGCAGTCTCTACAAAGACATGGTGCGTCACCTGTCTTCGTCTAGGGGCTCGCTGAGGGTAATTTTCGGCTATCCCACATGGGGGCGGTGTCAGTCACGCGGCGTGGTAGGGTGGAAGGATCGATGTCAGGGGCGACTAGCGATTGCGAATTGTGTCGACCGGGGAGTGTCCTGCTCGGGGGCTCTCTCGCGTATGCCCGTCACGACAATAACAGCCTAAGCCGTGGACATGTCCTGATCGTTCCGAGCCGCCACGTCGGGAGTTACGCCCCGTAGCAAGTCATTTCTCACGCGTCTCGGTCAGCAGGCGGCGTCGCCCTCGCCGTGGCCCGGTTCGGCACTCGCCGTATATCGCCTCTGGTATGGCCCTTGATGCCAGTGTCGACGGCTCTTCGATGTGCCAGTGAGCAGAGCGCAGTCTCGGTAGGGGCATCCGGATCGCCCCTCGCTCACGCCGCAACGGCCTGAACGGTCGACGCCAGCATCATCCGCGCCGCTTTCTCGCCGATCATGATCGACGGCGCGTTGGTGTTGCCCGAGGTCAGCGTCGGCATGATCGAAGCATCGGCGACGCGCAGCCCCGCCAGGCCGCGGACACGAAGCTGGTCGTCGACCACCGCCATCGGGTCGTGTCCCATCTTGCAGGTGCCGACCGGATGGTAGGTGGTCTCGGCGTTTTTCATGACCCAGTCGAGCAGCTCGTCGTCGGTGTCGATGTTCACGCCCGGCGCGATCTCGTCGGTGGCGATGTCCTTCATGGCCGGCGCCGTCATGATGCGCCGGGTGATGCGCATCGCTTCCAGGGTCACCTCGCGGTCGAGCGCCGCGCTCAGGAAGTTGAAGCGGATCGCCGGCGGCGTATCCGGCCGGCTCGACGTGACAT
This sequence comes from Reyranella sp., assembly GCA_019750135.1. Classification (GTDB taxonomy): domain Bacteria; phylum Pseudomonadota; class Alphaproteobacteria; order Reyranellales; family Reyranellaceae; genus Reyranella. The sequence continues at coordinate 51,102 of JAIEOV010000070.1, forward strand.
GGATGCTGCCGGTGCTCTCCGAGCGCAGGATGTTCGTGATCGCGGTGATGCCCGAGGTGCTGGCCAGCTTGAAGTTCTCGCCCACCAGGAACGGGATCCAGGAGATCGCTGCGTCCGGCGCCTCCAGCCCGGCGCGGGTGCGGATATAGGCGCGGATCGGCGCCGCCGGCAGGCCGAGCAGCCCCTTGCGGGTGAGCGCGTAGCGCAGCGCCTGGCTGACCTTGCCGAGGCCGCGCATCTTGTCGTTGTAGGTCATGCCCAGCGACGACGGCACCGTCCACTTCATGCGCGGCGAGTAGTGGTCGCGCAGGTTCTCGCCCACGCCCTTGAGCTCGTGGCGCACCTCGATGCCGGCCGCCTTCAGCCGCTCGGGCTGGCCGATGCCGGAGAGCTCCAGCAGCTGCGGCGAGTTGATCGAGCCGGCGCTGACCACCACTTCGCGGGTGGAGCGCGCTTCGCGCGGCTGGCCGTTGACGGTGTAGCGCACGCCGACGCAGCGCTTGCCGTCGAACAGCAGGCCTTCGGTCAGCGCGTTGGCGACGATGCTGAGGTTCGGCCGGCTGCGGGCGGGGTCGAGGTAGCAGACCGCGGTGCTCATGCGGCGACCCCCGCGAATGGTCGCCTGGGTCATGCCGATGCCGTCCTGTGAGGCGCCGTTGTAGTCCTTGGTGTAGGGGATGCCGACCTGGCCGGCGGCCTTGATCAGCGCCTCGTAGATCGCGCCGCTCTCGTTGCTCTCGGTCACCTTCAGCGGTCCGCTGCGGCCGCGATACTCCTCGTCGGCATCGCCCTGGAAGCTCTCCATGTCGCGGAAGATCGGCAGCACCTCGCGATAGCTCCAGCCGCGATTGCCGAGCTGCGCCCAGGTGTCGTAGTCCTGCGCCTGGCCGCGCACGAACACCATGCCGTTGATCGATGACGAGCCGCCCAGAAGCTTGCCGCGCGGGATCGGGATGCGGCGCTGGCCGGTCGAGGCCTCGGGCTCCGAGGCATAGAGCCAGTTCGCCGCGGGATTGTCGATCAGCTTGGCGAAGCCGACCGGGATCCACGACCAGGGATGGCTTTCGCGTCCGGCTTCCAGCACCAGCACCTTGTTCCGCGGATCGGCGCTCAGCCGGTTGGCCAGCACCGACCCGGCCGAGCCGGCGCCGACGACGATGAAGTCGAAGCTCTGTTGGTCCATGTCTTCCCCCCGGCGACTTTTCTACGCGCAGCAACGAGGTGAGCGCAGCGCTCCCTCGTGCGTCAAGGGCGACGCCGAGCCCGTCTCGCCGGCGGACGCTGGTGATTCCCGCTTGCCGAGCTTCCCGCGTTTCCGTACTCTGAATTCAGAGTTCGGAGACACCATGCCTGACACGCCCGTGCCCGAGACATGGCGGCCGCACCGCCTGCTGAGCGAACAGTCCCTGGTCGAGCGGACCTACGACGTGCTGCTCGACGCGATCTGCGACGGCAAGCTGGCGCCCGGTGCCCGGCTGACCCAGGAGCAGTTGGCGGCTCTGCTCGGAGTCTCGCGTCAGCCGATCACCCATGCGCTGGTGCTGCTGAAGCAGCAGGGCTTTGCCCGCGAGGCGCCCGGGCGGGGGCTCGAGGTGGCGCCGGTCGAGCCCGACCATCTCCGCGAGGTCTACGCGGTGCGCGGCGCCATCGAGGCCCTGGCCGCGGCGGCTGCGGCACGCCGCGCCGCGCGCGAGCCGCAAGGCTGCCGCGCCCTGCTCGGCGCGCTCGATGCCGTGGTCCGCGAGGGCGAGCAGGC
>JAIEOV010000134.1 GCA_019750135.1 Reyranella sp.
GTCGATCGAATAGGACTTTCCCATCCATGCTGGCCTCCATCTCCAGCCAGCATCTTGAATCAGACTTCCGATTCCTTAGGAATCCCCTTTCGATTCTTATTTCAAGCTCGATGCTCTAGAAGTGAACGTAGCCCTTGCGTGGGGCGCGGACAGGTTGGCCGGCGACCGTCAGTTCGACGCCCTTGCCGCGCGCGAACGTTCCGATGGCCGTCACCTTGACCTTTGCCGCGCGCGCCGCGGCGAGCAGCGCTGTCTCCTTGCGGGGCGATACGGCGATCACGAGTTCGTAATCGTCGCCGCCGCCCAGGACGTTGGCCCATAGCGCGGGCTCGGCCGCGATCACGCGCCGGCCCTCGGCAGAAAGCGGCACACGCTCGCGCTCGATGCGAACGGCAAGCCGCGATGCGTCGGCGATGTGACCGGCATCGGCCAGCAAGCCGTCCGAGACGTCGGCGACCGCGTTCGCGATGCCGACCAGGCGCGGCCCCAGGCCCGAGCGCGGCTGCGGCAGGCGATAGCGCTTCTCGAGTGCGCCGGCCTTGATCCGTCCTCGCGCGGCCAGCAGGCCGAGCGCGCCGTCGCCGATCGTGCCGGTGACGAAGAGCCGGTCGCCTGCACGGGCGCCGCCGCGCGTCAGGCCGCGCCCCTGCGGCACCCGACCGAACGCGGTGACCGTCACCGTCAGCGGCCCCGGCGTCGTCACGGTGTCGCCGCCGCACAGCACGATGCCGTAGCGCCGCTGATCGCCGGCAAGGCCGCGCGCGAAGCCCGCGATCCAGCGCTCGCTCCACGATGTCGGCAGCGACAGCGACAGCTGGTAGGCGAAGGGCTCGCCGCCGCCTGCCGCGAGATCGGACAGGCAAACGCGCAACGCCTTCGCCGCCACCAGCCCGGGCTTCTCATCGGCAAGGAAATGCACGCCTGCGACCACCGTGTCGGTCTTGACGACGAGATCGCGCCGCGCGTCGGCCGGCAAAAAGGCGTTGTCGCTCAAAAGCCCGCCGGCGCCGGGAAAGCTCTTGGCCAGCGGCGCGAAGTAGCGGGCGATCAACTCGAATTCGCCGATGCGCCGGCGGCGCATGCGCTATCTCGCGAGCTCGGGAGAACGCGACTGGCGCGCCACGCGGTCGAGCACCGAATTGACGAACTTCTGTTCGCCCTGATCATAGAACGCTTGGGCGATCTCGACATATTCGTTGATCACCACCCTGGTCGGCACGTCCTTGCGATGGATCAGCTCATAGGCGCCGGCGAGCAGGATGGCGCGCACCAGTCGGTCGATGCGCTCCCAGGTCCAGTCCTGCGCCAGCGCGCCGGTCAGGATCTGCTCGAGCGCCTCCTTGTGCGTCACGGCGCCTTCGACGACGTCCTTGAACAACGGCTGGTCGGCATCGCGGCGCATGCCGGCCTCGCCGGCCTCGCTCCGCCGCACCTTCAGGAATTGCTCGATGATCTCGGCCGGGCCGTGCTCGCCCTCCTGCCATTGAAAGATCGCCTGCACCGCCGCCATGCGCGAGGCTTGGCGCTTGCTGGAGCCAAAGCCCTGTATCGGCTGTGCGCTCACGCGTTCCGCCAGCGGCGGCTGAGCGCCACCATGGCCAGGCAGGCATGAGCGGCGTCGCCGCCCTTGTCGCCACGATTGGTGAAGGCGCGGGCCTTCGCCTGCTCCATGGTGTCGACCGTGACGATGCCGTAGCCGATCGACAGCCGCTCGCGGACGGAGAGATCCATCAGGCCGCGCGCACTCTCGCCGCAGACATAGTCGTAGTGCGTGGTCTCGCCGCGGATGACGCAGCCCAGCGCGACGAAGCCGTCATAATGGTCGGCCGCCAGCGCAATGGCGCCCGGAATCTCGAAGGCGCCCGGTACCTCGACGCGCTCGCTGGTCGCGCCGCTCTTGCCGATCTCGCGCTCGGCGCCCTCGATCAGGGCATCGGCGATCTCGGCGTAGTAGCGCGATTCGACGATCAGGATGCGCGCGCCTTTGACCCCGGCGACCGCCGGTCGGGCCGTCGGTGTTTCCGTTCTCGTCGACATGGCTAGCGGCCCCGGGCCCCGTCCGGCGCCCTGCCGGGAACCGGCTTCTGGCCGACGATCTTCAGGCCGAAGCCTTCGAGGCCGACGACGGACTTGTTGCTGTGACTGAGCAGCACCATCTCGCGCACGCCGAGATCGATCAGGATCTGGGCGCCGACGCCGTAGTCGCGCAGCTCGCCGCTCGCAGGCTCGATCGCCTCGCCGGCGCGGCGCCGCTGCTCGGCCAGCATGACGGTCGGCGGCTCGCGGATCAGCACGATGACGCCCCTGCCCTCCTTGGCGATCTCCTGCATGGAGGCCTCGATCTCGCCGCCGCGGCCGGTGTTCCTCTGGCCGAGCACGTCGGTGAAGATGTTGACGGCGTGCATGCGCACCATCACCGGGCCACCCGCTGCCGGGTCGCCCTTCACCAGGGCGATGTGCTGCGCCATCGTCACCTTGTTCACATAGATGACGCAGCGGAAGTCGCCGCCGTAGATGCTGGTGAAGCTGGTCTCGCTCAGCCGCCGGACGATCGAATCGTAGCGCCGGCGATAAGCGATCAGGTCGGCGATGGTGCCGATCTTGAGCCCGTGGCGCTGGGCGAAGGTGATGAGGTCGTTGCGACGGGCCATCGTGCCGTCGTCGTTCATGATCTCGCAGACGACACCCGCCGGCGTGAGCCCGGCGAGCCGCGCCAGGTCGACGGCCGCCTCGGTATGGCCGGTGCGCTCCAGCGTGCCGCCTTCGCGCGCCACCAGCGGGAAGACGTGGCCCGGCGTGACGATGTCCTGGGGGCCGCACGACGGATCGATCGCCACGGCGACGGTGCGCGCGCGGTCGGCCGCCGAGATGCCGGTGGTCACGCCCTCGCGCGCTTCGATCGACACGGTGAAGGCGGTCTGGTGGCGGGTGCCGTTGTTCTGCGCCATCAGCGGCAGGCCGAGCTGCTCGACACGCTCGCGGGTCAGCGCCAGGCAGATCAGGCCGCGCGCGTGCTTGGCCATGAAGTTGATGGCGTCCGGGGTCGCCCATTGGGCCGGGATGACGAGGTCGCCCTCGTTCTCGCGGTCCTCGTCGTCGACCAGGATGAACATCCGGCCGCGGCGGGCTTCTTCGATGATGTCTTCGGCCGCAGCCTTCACCTCGGCGAAGGTGATGCGCCAGGCGTCCTTTTCGAGCGCGCTCATGATTTTCCGTGCTCCAACAGTCGCTGAACGTAACGCGCGAGCATATCGACCTCAAGGTTGACCCGATGGCCCGGCTTGGCCTGTCCCAGGGTCGTAACCGCTTGAGTATGAGGAATAATATTGACGCCGAAGCGATTACCCTCGACTTCGTTCACCGTCAGGGAAATGCCATCGATGGCGACCGAGCCCTTGGAGGCGATGAATCGCGCGAGGTCACCCGGCGCCTCGAACACGAAACGCACGCTGCCGCCTTCCGGCGTCATCGACACGATCGTGCCCACGCCGTCGACATGGCCATAGACCAGGTGGCCGCCCAACTCGTCGCCGAGCTTGAGCGACAGTTCGAGGTTGATTCGGCTGCCGAGCTTCCAGTCGCCGAGATGGGTCTTGGCCAGGCTCTCGCCCGAGACTTCGACGGCGAACCAGTCGGCTCCCTTCTCGACCACCGTCAGGCAGCAGCCCGAGCAGGCGATCGAGGCGCCGATGGCGATCGGCGCCATGTCGTGCCGGGTGCGCACCACGAAGCGGCGGTCGCCGCTGTTGCCTCCGGGCGTGACCGAGGTGATCTCGCCGATGTCGGTGACGATGCCGGTGAACATGCTCTTACCTAAGCCTCTCGCGTCCAGCTTTCCACCGTGTCGCCCTGCACTAAGCGGGCCGAAACCAGCCTGAACCGGGGCGCGAAATCCAGCCGGTCGAAGCCGAGCTCGCCGACCGCAGAGCGGCCATCGGCGCCCAGCACAACCCCCGCTCGATAGCTGGTGATGCGATCGACCAGGCCGGCCTTCAGGAAGGCCGCGGCCACCTGGCCGCCGCCTTCGACCAGCACGCGGGTCAATCCCCGCTGGCCGAGCGCCTGCGCCGCAGCGGCAACATCGACGCGGCCATCGCTTGCGGCAGCGACCTCAATGACTTCAACGCCGGCCTTGTGCAAGGCCTCACGCCTGGCGGCCGGCGCGGCATTCGTGCACAGCAGCCAGACCGGCACCAGCCCGGCCGTCGTCGCGAGCTTCGAGCCTTCCGCGAGTCCGGCCTTCGAATCGAGCACGATACGGACCGGTGAATAGGCAGCGAGCCCCGGCAGGCGGCAGGTCAGCTCGGGATCATCGGCCGCAACCGTTCCAGCGCCGACCAGGATCGCGTCATGGATGGCGCGCAAGCGATGACCGTCGGCGCGCGCGCCTTCGCCGGTGATCCACTTGCTCTCGCCCGATGCCGTCGCGATGCGCCCGTCGAGCGACGAGGCGAGCTTGAGATGGAACAAGGGCCGGCCGGCACGAACGCGCAACAGGAAGCCGGCATTGATCTCTTCGGCTTCGCCGGCGCCCTCCCCCACCTCGACGGCAATGCCGGCGTCGCGCAGCCGGGCGTGACCCTGGCCGTTCACCGCGGGATTGGGATCCTCCATCGCCGACACGACACGCGCCACGCCCGCGCGCACCAGCGCATCGGCGCAGGGCGGCGACTTGCCGAAATGCGAACACGGCTCGAGCGTCACGTAGACCGTCGCGCCGCGCGCCGCCTCGCCGGCCTTGCCGAGCGCGTCGACTTCGGCGTGCGGGCGGCCGCCGTCCTGTGTGCGGCCGCGCGCGACGATGCTGCCGTCCTTCACGATGACGCAGCCCACGGCCGGGTTCGGCCAGGTGCGCCCGAGCGACCGGCGCGCCTGCGCGAGCGCGGCGCGCATCATGGCGTCAGTCCTTGAGGTTGGTCTCGGCGAGATCGGAGATGAACTCCTCGAAGTCGCGGGCCTCGCGGAAATTGCGATAGACCGAGGCGAACCGCACGTAGGCCACCGGATCGAGCGCGCGCAGCGCGTCCATCACCAGCTCGCCGATCTGCGTCGAGGGGATCTCGCTCTCGCCGGAGCTTTCGAGGCGACGGACGATGCCGTTCACCACGCGCTCGACGCGCTCGGGATCGACCGGCCGCTTGCGGCAGGCGACCGAGATCGAGCGGGCGAGCTTGTCGCGGTCGAACGCCACGCGCTGGCCGTTCTTCTTGACCACGGTGAGCTCGCGCAGCTGCACGCGCTCGAAGGTGGTGAAGCGCGATCCGCACGACGGGCAGTAGCGCCGCCGGCGGATCGCCGAATTGTCGTCAGTCGGTCGCGAGTCCTTAACCTGGGTGTCCTCGTGACCGCAAAATGGACAGCGCATTCTCTCCCCCTGTTGTCCTTTGCGCTCGCGTCAGTGCGGATAGATCGGAAAGCGGGAACAAAGCGCGTGAACCTTGGCGCGGACCTGCGCCTCGACCTGGGCGTCGCCGTCCGGGCCGTTCTTGGCGATGCCGTCGAGCACGTCGGCGATCAGATGGCCGACCTGGCGGAACTCCGCCACGCCGAAGCCGCGCGTCGTGCCGGCGGGCGACCCCAATCGCACGCCGGACGTGATGGTGTACTTCTCCGGATCGCCCGGGATGCTGTTCTTGTTGACGGTGATGCCGGCGCGATCGAGCACCTTCTCGGCCGACACGCCGGTCGCCTTCTTCGGACGGAGATCGACCAGCATGACGTGGCTGTCGGTGCCGCCCGAGACGATCTTCAGCCCCCGCTCGGTCAGCGCCGAGGCGAGCGCCCGCGCATTGTCGATGACGTTCTGGGCGTAGACCTTGAACTCAGGCCGCAGCGCCTCGCCGAAGGACACGGCCTTGGCGGCGATGATGTGCATCAGCGGCCCGCCCTGCAGGCCGGGGAACACGGCCGAGTTGATCTTCTTGCCGATGTCGGGATCGGTCGACAGCACCATGCCGCCGCGCGGACCGCGCAGCGTTTTGTGCGTGGTCGTGGTCACGACATGGGCGTGCGGCAGCGGGCTGGGATAGACGCCGGCGGCGACCAGGCCGGCATAGTGCGCCATGTCGACCATGAAGAAGGCGCCGATCTCGTCCGCGACCTTGCGGAAGCGCGCCCAGTCGATGTGGCGCGAATAGGCCGAGGCTCCGGCCACGATCAGCTTGGGCTTCTCGCGGCGCGCCGTCTCCTCCATCTGCTCGTAGTCGATCAGGTGCGTGTCGGGCTTCACGCCGTAGGACACGACCTTGAACCACTTGCCCGACTGGTTGGCCGGCGAGCCGTGCGTGAGATGGCCGCCCTGGTCGAGCGCCATGCCCATGAACTTGTCGCCCGGCTGCAGCAGCGCCATGAACACGGCCTGGTTGGCCTGGGCGCCGGAGTGCGGCTGGACGTTGGCGAAGCTGCAGTCGAACAGCTTGCAGGCGCGCTCGATGGCGAGCTGCTCGGCCTTGTCGACCTCTTCGCAGCCGCCGTAGTAGCGCCGGCCGGGATAGCCCTCGGCATACTTGTTGGTCAGCACCGAGCCTGCGGCCTCGAGCACGGCGCGCGAGACGATATTCTCCGACGCGATCAGCTCGATCTGCTCGCGCTGGCGATGCAGCTCGCCCTTCACGACAGCGTCAATCGCCGGATCGCCCTCGGCCAGGCTGCGCGTGAACATCGGCAGCGGCCCTTCGGTCGTCTTGGCAGCGGCTTGACTCATTTCATTCAACCCTTTGACAGCTTGGCGACGCGACCGGCGTGGCGGCCGCCTTCGAACTCGGTATCGAGAAAGACTTTTAGCGCCTCGCGGGCGGTTTCGGTTCCAATGAGGCGCTGGCCGAACGCCACCACGTTGGCGTCGTTGTGCAAACGCGTCAGGCGGGCCGAGGTGACGTCATGGACGACGGCCGCCCGCACCTTTGGGTTGCGATTGGCCGCGATCGAGATGCCGATGCCGGTGCCGCAGACCAGCACGCCCTTGGCCGCCTTCCCCGACGCCACGGCATCGGCCATGGCCGCGCCGAAGTCGGGATAGTCGACCGATTGGGTCGAATTGGTGCCGAGGTCCAGCACGTCGTGACCCGCCTCCTGCAGGTCGCGCTTGAGAATCTCTTTCAGGTCGAAGCCGGCATGATCCGACGCGACCGCGATGGCGCCCCCCGGCGGCATTTCGACCAACGATCCCCTCTAACTGTTGAGACCCCGGATACCATATCCGGGGCCGCGGTGTCACGGTTCCGCAAAATCGTGGAAAGCGACCTACAAGACGTTGAATTGGTTCAGGAAAAAGCATCGGTCGGCGTTGCGCGGAGACTTGTGGCTCCTCCACGATCGCGGCCCCTATACCTTGTAATTCGGACAGTTACGCAAGTTTCGCAACGGGAATCTGCCTTCGGTCCATACGCCGTAGCTCGCTGCTGTTTCACCCACGTCCCCAGGGTGAGGTTTGCATAACCATAGTGTATCAAATAAATACTATAGTCAATATCCTCGATGCCTGCGGCAAGAAAAAAGGGCCCGGCGAACCGGGCCCTTCTCCTCGAAGCCTTCGCTTCTACTTCTTGATCGGCGACGACTTGCCGTCCTTCCAGACGTAGATGTCGTAGACCGGGTTCTTGATGTCGCCCTTCTGGTCGAACTCGAGCACGCCGACGGCGCTGTCGAACTTGCCGCCGCGCAGGGCGGCCGCGACCTTGGCGGCGTCGGTCGACTTCGCCTTGTTGGCGGCGTCGGCCCACGCCTTGACCGCGGCGTAGCTGAACAGCGTGTAGCCTTCCGGGTTGTACTTGGCGTCGCGGAACTTCTTCACCAGGGCGGCATTCTTCGGGTCGTCCTCGACCTTGGGCGGGAACGACATCAGCACGCCGTCGGTGGCGGCGCCGCCGAGCTGGGCGAACTCCGCCGTCTCGAGCGAATCGAAGCCCACCATCTTGGCGGCGAGCCCCTGCTCCTTCGACTGCTTGATGATCAGCGCGCCCGCGGTGTGGTAGCCGCCGAGCACGATGATGTCGATCTTCGCCTGCTTCATCTTGTTGATCAGCGCGGTGAAGTCCTTGTCGGTGTCGTTGTAGGCCTCGTACATGGCCTCCTTCAGGCCGCCCTTGTTCAGCGCCTTCTTGGTCTCGTCGGCGACGCCCTTGCCGTAGGGCGACTTGTCGTGCAGCACCGCGACCTTGGCGTCCTTCATGTTCTTCAGGATGTAGGCGCCGACCGTGGCGCCCTGCACGTCGTCGCGGCCACAGGTGCGGAACACCGTGGTGTTGCCCTTGGTGAAGGCGTCGTCGGTCAGCTTGATGTTGGTCGAGGCCGGCGTGATCTGCAGGATCTTGCCTTCCTTGTAGATGTCCGAGGCCGGGATCGACGAGCCCGAGCAGAAGTGCCCGGCCACGAAGACCACCTTGTCCGACACCATCTTGTTGGCGACGGCCGTCGCCTGCTTGGGATCGCAGGCATCGTCGCCGATCACCAGCTCGAGCTTCTGGCCGTTCACGCCGCCGGCGGCGTTGACGTCCTCGACCGCCATCATGGCGCCGCGACGCAGCTGCTCGCCGAACGCGGCGTTGGCGCCGGTCATCGGCCCGGCCGAGCCGATCTTGATCTGCGCGAATGCCGGCGTCGCCATCATGGCAATCGCTGCGACAGCAAGTGCGCCGTAGATTTTCTTCATGCAAGCCTCCTCGTTCACCCCGAAAGGTTCACCCCTGATCTCCACGGGTGTGGAGCATGGGCAACAGATTAGTGCCGCTCCTCCCAGCCCAGCAAGCCTTTGCGCCTGTAAAGCCAGGGATACTGGCGCACCATCTGGCGCACGTGAGTCAGCCGGTAGGCAAAGGCGGCGACCGCGAGTTGCACGGCCCAGCCGAGCAGGAAGCCGCCGATCGACCACAGCTCGCCGTTGTCCAGCGCATAGTCGAGAAAGCGCAGCAAGCCCGAAAGCAGCGCCGTGTAGAAGACGATCTGCCCCCATGGACGCCAGGTGATGGCGACGGCGTGGCCGGCGGCGAAGGCGCCGGGCGCGATCAGGCAGTTGAACAGCAGGAAGGCCGCCGGGCTGTCGCCGAACCACTCGGAGATGAAGGTGTCGAACGGGCTCATGCGTGGCCACCTTCCAGATAGGCGGCACGCACCTCGGCGTTGGCCAGGAGTTCGCGGCCCGTGCCGCTGAGGCGCACCCGGCCGTTGGCCAGCACGTAGCCGCGGTCGGCAAGCCGCAGCGCATGGAAGGCGTTCTGCTCGACCAGGAAGATCGTCACGCCCTCCTCGCGCGCGATCCGGCCGATCGCCTCGAAGATCTGCCGCACGATCAGCGGGGCGAGGCCGAGCGACGGCTCGTCGAGCAGCAGCAGCCGCGGCCGGCTCATCAGGGCGCGGCCGATCGCCAGCATCTGCTGCTCGCCGCCCGACAGCGTGCCGCCGCGCTGGTCGCGCCGCTCGGCGAGCCGCGGGAACATGGCGAAGACGCGTTCGAGGTCGTGCTGGAAGTGCGCCGGGTCGACCAGCGTGGCGCCCATCTGCAGGTTCTCGAACACGCTCATGCGCGGGAAGATGCGGCGGCCCTCGGGCACCTGCGCCACGCCACGCCGCACGATCTCGTGGGTCGCGAGGCCGGTGATGTCCTCGCCGTCGAGCGCTATGCTGCCGGCGCGCGCCCGCGGGTTGCCGCAGATCGTCATCAGCAGGGTCGACTTGCCCGCGCCATTGGCGCCGATCAAGGTCACGATCTCGCCCTTGGCCACGTCGAGATCAACGCCGTGCAGCGCCTGGATGGCGCCGTAGAAGGTGGCGACGTTGCGGACGGAGAGCATCACATCCCCTCCGTCATCCCGACCGTAGCCGAGCGCAGCGAGGCGGAGCGGAGGGACCTGTTTTGCCGATGCATCGACAAAAGAGGTCCCTCGACTGCGCCGCCCCCAAAATTCCAGATGAGGGGGCGGCTTCGCTCGGGATGACGGCAATTAGCCACCGATCGCCTCCTCATCGGTGCCGAGATAGGCGCGGATGACGGCCGGGTCGCGCTGGACCTCGGCCGGCGGGCCCTCGGCGATCTTGCGGCCGTAGTCGAGCACGACGACGTGGTTGGAGATGCTCATGACCACGCTCATGTCGTGCTCGATCAGCAGCACGCCGATGCCGTCGCGGTCGCGGATCGACACCAGGAGCTGGTTGAGCTCGGCCGATTCTCGCGGGTTCAGGCCGGCCGCCGGCTCGTCGAGGCAGAGCAGCCTGGGCTCGGTGCACATGGCGCGCGCGATCTCGAGACGCCGCTGGGCGCCGTAGGGCAGCTCGCCCGCCGGGCGGTCGGCGTCGGCCAGAAGGCCGATGCGCTCGAGCCAGGCGCGCGCCAGGGCGATCGCGGCCTCCTCGGCGATGCGATAGCCCGGCAGGCCGAGCAGGCCGAACACGCTGTAGCCCGACGCCAGCATCAGCTTGTTGTGCTGCGCCACCAGCAGGTTCTCCAGGACCGTCATGGCCGGGAACAGGCGGATGTTCTGGAAGGTCCGGGCCACGCGCGCGCGCTGGCCGATCTCGTGGCCCAGCATGCGCTCCAGCAGGTAGTCGCGATCGCCGCGCAAGGTCAGGCGGCCCACCGTCGGCTTGTAGAAGCCGGTGATGCAGTTGAAGACGGTGGTCTTGCCCGCACCGTTGGGGCCGATGATGGCCGTGATCTCACGCGGTCGGCCGCTGAACGAGACGTCGTCGATGGCGACCAGGCCGCCGAAGCGCATGGTGAGATGCTCGACCTCGATCAGGGGGGCTGCGGCGTTCATTTTAATCCGTCATCCCGACCGGAGCCTCGCGAAGCGAGGCGTAGCGGAGGGACCTCTCTTGTCGATGCATCGTCAAAAGAGGTCCCTCGACTGCGCCGCCCTTCGGGCGGCTTCGCTCGGGATGACGGGGCGGCGTTGATCATCCGCTGCCTCCCGAAGCAACCGGATGCAGCCGGATCGACGGCTCGCGATGGCCGATCAGGCCGCGCGGGCGGAACACCATGATCAGGACCATGGCGAGGCCGAAGGCCAGCATGCGGTAGTTGCCGAGCTCGCGGAACCATTCCGGCAGGCCGATCAGCAGGACCGCCGCCAGCACCACGCCGATCTGGCTGCCCATGCCGCCCAGCACCACGATGGCGAGGATGATCGCCGATTCGATGAAGGTGAAGCTTTCGGGGCTGATGAAGCGCTGCTTGGCGGCGAAGAAGGACCCGGCGAAGCCCGCGAACATGGCGCCGACGGCGAACGCCGTGAGCTTGGTGTTGGTCGGGTTGATGCCCAGCGCCTTGCAGGCGGTCTCGTCCTCGCGCAGCGCCTCCCAGGCGCGGCCCACCGGCAGGCGGCGCATGCGCTGGGTGAACAGGTTGGTGATCAGCGCCAGCACCAGAATCAGGTAATAGAGGAAGATCAGCCGGTGGATGCCGTCGAAGGGTATGCGCAGCATCTCCGACACCGTCTGCTTGCCTTCGGGCGCGGTCTCGGCGAACACCGCGCCGAACAGGGTCGGCCCGGGGATGGTGCCGATGCCGGCGGGGCCGTTGGTGAAGTCGACCCAGTTCAGCAGCACCAGCCGGATGATCTCGCCGAACCCAAGCGTGACGATGGCCAGGTAGTCGCCGCGCAGCCGCAGCACCGGAAAGCCCAGCAGGATGCCGAAGGTGGCCGAGAACATGCCGGCCAGCGGCAGCACCGCCCAGAAGCCCAGGCCATGCTGGGTGCTGAGCAGCGCATAGGCATAGGCGCCGACGGCGTAGAAGGCGACGTAGCCGAGATCGAGCAGGCCCGCGAGGCCGACCACGATGTTCAGGCCCCAGCCCAGCATCACGTAGGTCAGGATCAGCACGCCGAGATCCATCGTCTTCTGGTCGGCGAACGGCGTGAACGGCATGACGATGGCGATGCCGAGCAGCACCCAGCCCAGCCACTGCGTGCCGATCTTGTCGACGACGCGGCCCGTCGGCGTGCGCGCCGCCACATGAATCGCCTGGTCGGCCCACGGCCAGACGGCGCGGATCACCAGCAGCACGCCGCCGAGCGCCACGAACCAATGGAGAAAGCCCGACGGCAGCTTCATGGGGGATGCGCCAACGGCGATCATGACGATGCCGAGGGCGATGGCCGGCCAGCGCAGCCCCATGGCCGCCATCTGCAGGCCGAGGCGGCCGAAGAAGATGATCACCACCGCGACGGCGAGATCGACGAACTCGTACTGGAAGCTCAAGCCCGTGCGCGACCCGACATCGACGGTGCGGAAGCCGACGATGAAGATGCCGAGCGCGGCGGCAACGAGGGCGGTAAGGGCCGCGTCCTTGAGCATCTTCGGGAGACGCGGATCCACCATGTCAGACCTTTTCGATCTCCGGTTTGCCCAGAAGCCCGGTCGGTCGGAAGATCAGGACGAGCACGAGGATCGAGAAGGCGGCGACGTCCTTGTATTCGCTGGAGAAGTAGCCGGCCCAGAAGACCTCGATCAGGCCGATCAGCAGGCCGCCCAGCATGGCGCCGGGCAGCGAGCCGATGCCGCCCAGCACCGCGGCGGTGAAGGCCTTGATGCCGGCCAGGAAGCCGATGAAGAAGTCGATCAGGCCGTAGTACATCAGGAACAGCATGCCGGCGACGGCGGCCAAGGCTGCGCCCAGCACGAAGGTCAACGAGATGGTGCGGTCGACGTCGACGCCGAGCAGCGCCGCCATCTTCATGTCCTGCTCGCAGGCGCGCTGGCGGCGGCCGAGCGAGGTCTTGGCGATCAACCAGGTGAAGCCGCCCATCAGCACGACCGTCACCAGCACGATGATGATCTGCAGCCACGAGATGCGGACGTCGAAGCCGTCGAGGCTGAACAGGTTGAAGCCGCCCGAGACGATCTGGCCGCCGGGCTTGGGCCGCGCCCCCTGCACCAGCTGCACGTAGTTCTGCAGCGCTATCGACACGCCGATGGCCGAGATCAGCGGCGCCAGCCGGAACGAGCCGCGCAACGGGCGATAGGCCGTTCGTTCGATCGCCCAGCCATAGACCGAGGAGAAGGCCATGGCGATCAGCAGCACCAGCACGATCGCCACCGGCGCCGAGCCGATGCCCAGCATGCTGCAGATCATGAAGCCGATCAGCGAGATGAATGCACCGATCATGAACACTTCGCCGTGCGCGAAGTTGATCATGCCGATGATGCCGTAGACCATCGTGTAGCCGATGGCGATCAGCCCATAGATTGCACCCAGCGTGATGGCGTTGATCAGTTGCTGCGTGAAATACGCCATGTCTGTTGTTTTTCCCTGCTCCTTCGACCTACGACGCTTCCGTTGCCTCGCGCAAGCGAACTATCCACCGGCTTGGCCACCATGGAGACGTGAATTGACCGGTGGACGCCCGAGGACCGGCGTGCAAGTCGCGGACCATCTCCAGCGCGCCCGAGCCATCGCGGCGCTGTCGAGGGCCGCTTGCAACCTGCAATAGGCTTTTCCGCATTTCCCGCATTATGCGCAGCCCCCCTCGCCGCTCGACTTGTGCACCGTACCTCGTGACTGAGACAACGACTTCGGACAGCCACGATGATCGAACAATCGACTCCAGGCAGGCAGAGGGACCTGCCTCAAGGATTGCCCGACCGATTCATAATAACCTAAGTAAATACACCTCTCAAGGACAATAACTAAGGTTCCGAAGGGGACCACAATTTCGTTTCTCCGAGTTTCTGCGTGCCATACGGGCGCAGAAAGTCGAATGTCAGCAGTGCCGGCACTCACCCGACGCCGACCGAAAACGTCAGAGGGAAAAACGTTAGGTGCCGGCCGGCCTGCCTATAAAGTTTTTCCCGACCGGACGGCCGGTACGCCCCGCCATTGCCCACCGGGAGGAGCACTTCCTGCAGGTCGCCGACCAAAGCAGGTGGTCAGAACATTGGACACCGTCGCGTCCAATGTTGTGTCAGCGTTTCGGTGGCAAGACACCGGCCAACGCGGGCCAGCGCCGCGCCGCAGCAAGGCGGCGCGGCCTTCGGGACGCCGCAGCAGGCCCGGCAACTGCAGCAACCCCGAACAGGACCGACCGAAAACGTTAGAGGGAGAAACGTTAGGTGCCGGCCGCCCTCCTACAAAGTTTTTCCGGCACCGCGGCCAGGAAGCGCTTCCGTTGCCTATAGAGAGCGGCATTCCTTGCGGATCGCCGAACGAAGTGGTGGTCATAACATTAGACACCGGGGCGTCTAATGTTATGTCAGTGTTTCGCCCTCCTTCGCTGAAGCTTTGGAGGGCACGCGGCCGCCAGGCGCCGTTCGCCGGCGAAGGCCGACCGGGTACGTTCGCAGCGCTCACAACGGCGCACGTGATCATGTGATCCTCCGATGTTTGTCGACAGTCTTCGTGGCGCTTCAGTCGATGGGACTGGCGCGAGCGGTCATGGGTTCTCTCCGGGAAAGGCGGCGGTCGAACAGCACACGACGATCCGTCGGTTCAGCGATCGGACGGCTTGTCGATCCCCCTCCGTTTCCAGTTGTCGAACCTGCGCACTCGTGACGGTGCTCGGGCAGGTCCGGACGCAAGGGAGATCGGTGTCGTCCTCGCAGGCGGTCCTCGCTGGATCCGCCGGTTCGCAGCCTGTGCCGGTTCCGCAATGGCCTGTGAACCCCCTTGGCTCTCCATCCGTATCCCGGCTGCCGAGCCGTTGGCCGGTCCGGGACGCGATGGAGTTCGCTGTTGTCTTCACAGGCGCTCCTGCCGGCACCTCCGGTCCCGCTTTGCGGGTTGCCGGTGTGTCGGTCAAGCTCGGGTCGCCGCAAGAGCCGTAACCGCGCGGCGTGAAATCTCGTGGGCGGTGTTGGCCGTGAGCGGCCATGCTGCCGGTCCTCTCGAAGAGCGTCGGCAGGGATAAGCCACAATTTCCGGCGAGAGAGTCAAGCTGGTCGAGCATGAACCGATCCTTTTTCGAGTCAGGGTCGGCAGGGATAGGCCACAACGTTGCGCTAGCGAGTCAAGCAAAAGCTACGGCAGTGGCGCCCTAAGCACCGGCAGCGCAATTGCCGCGAACCTTGTTAGCGGCAGTAGAGCCTGACATGATTCCATCCCGTTAAGCGGGTCATGAAATGTCAGGCACCAATACAAGACATCGAGAACCTCCGGAGCCACTGTGCTCGGCCAACCCGAAAATCAAAGGTCGGTCTATTGCTCTCGTGGCACGTGAGTACCGTCAACCAACTTGGCGGTCGGCGGGAAAGGCATCACCAAGTGGTTACGGCTTCCGCAGTATGCTGCGCGAGATACTTGGGCAATTAAAAGGTTCCCGGCCGGAAATCGTTGTCTTTGCCCCGTTTAGTTTTCCTGCCGCAAACAAGCCATCACATTCTGAGCTTTTCCCACGCGGTAGCTCCCATAGAATTGTTGTGATTGAAACAAGGGGTACGGGAGGTCCGAGGACCGAGGTGTATTTTTCCCACAAGCCACATCCAGTGACATTGATGCAATACTTCGCAACGTCGAAGCAGGTTGGCAGGCAACGAGATTTTCGCAGGAACGTCGATGGTCGCAGATTTGGCCGAACGCTGCTGATGTTATGTGGCGAGACAAACATCGTCGGGACCCGAGAGAAAATGTCAAAGATCGTTGACGAGCACAGATTTCGCTCTTGGCTAAAGGCGCTTGGCATCAAGCTGATACTCAATCCAGTTCATAGCTTTATGAAACGACCGGAGATGCGGATAAAGCGCGAAGCGCTCTCCAAGTCCGGCGCGCTTCTCGTCTCAGTGTGGAACAGAGGCTTGATGGGCGGAGGAGAAGCCGGAGTACCTTGGGCTGCATACTTGGACGGAGACGAAATTTCCGACCGCATAAAACGCATTGCGAGCCCGTCTCACGGCCGTAGCTACTGGATCGGGCTTGTTAAGGTCTGACCGTGGTCGGACCTTCGCACGCCTGCTTTGCAGTATCTCAATTACCGTAGAATACTTTCGTCCCGTCCGGCAGAACGCAGATCTTCGACTGAGGTCGCGTCTGATTCTTGGCCAACTGGTTCGCTTGCTTAGACCAGTCCGCTACCCATGCCGACGCCGCGGCGCCAATCGAGACACCATTCCTTTGCGCAAGGGCTCGAACGATGTTCCTGAACCTTGCAAAAGGCACGTGCAGGCAAAGACGTTGGTCTTTTCTATAGGCGTTGCCTAGCGCTGCCTCCTCGCCTATCGCAGCCCGCCGCCGCTTTGTCGCCATTTCAGCCGTATCATTGTCCGTATGGACGCCGCGCATCGAGCCGCCGCGCTTCATGCAAACTCTCCCCACAATGATGAATAGCGCCCGCTAAGCCATCGATTTTCTCAATCCTGCTCAAACGCCTGGCTGTCGAACTTCAAGGTGCGGGCGTTCTCGGTAACCGTCCGCACGAGTTGGTCGTTCGCCCCGTTTGGCAGCCGGGCTTCGATCTCGATGGTTACAGTGACTTCGGCGCCCATCTGGCCGGCCAGATGGGCGATGACCTCGTCGGCAATGCGGCCGGCGTCGCGGCCCACACGTTCGGCGCTCACCTTCACAGTCCCGTGGAAGCGGCGCAGTTGCAGCGCCGCGGCACCCGTATCGGCTGGAGGATCCGCGAGCGCACCGCCGGGTGTAGCAGCCCGACCGTCAGGCGTTGTCGCGAGTCCGACCGGCATGGAGGCAGCCGTCTCGGCATCGAGCTGGCGGGCTGCGATATCCGGCTTCACCAGCAGGCCCGTGCTGTCCGAATCGAATGCGACGTCGTTCCCGGCGCGCAGGCCGCGATAGCGTTTGGCCGCTTCGTCGTAGCTTTCCGCATAGGCGAAGGTGTCGGCACGCCACGTCAGCAGAGCGACACCGCTGCGCGCCGCTTGGCCGAGCACGGCGGAGTCGGCAAGTCGGGGCAGATACAGATAGCGGGCGAAGTCGTCCGCTAGTTGACGCACCTCGACATGGTTGCCGCGCCACAGCGGTACGCGATCGAGGTGCATGCGCAGGATGGTCGAACCGAAACTTGCCACCAGCACTTCGTCTGAGCGCAGCTTCTTACTGACGCGAGCCGCCAGCGCATCGCTGCCAGTAAGGCGGGTCGCCTGCCAGACCATCTTATCCTGTGGGGTCTTCTGCTCAGGGACCAGTAGCCACTGGTAGGCTTCGGGAATGCGGGCGAGCACCGCTCCGTTGGCCGCTTGTTTCTGTGTCTCCGCCTGACGTGCTTGATGAGGATCGAGGTTCAGCGTGTCCTTCTCTTCCACGATCGAAGCCCATGCCAGGTAGCGCCGCAGCGCCTCGTCAAGGTCCTGGAGTCTCACCTTGTCAGCAGCCAGGAAGACAAGCGCATTGCGATAGAGCCTCGGCGTGCTGCCGCGAGTCTCCAGGATCGCGTTCACGGCGACTTGAGCGGCATTGCCCTCTTCCCGGCTGTACGGATGCTCGGGCAGAAGGACCACCAGCCGTGCATCGCTGTCGTCCGGCACGTCCGCGCCGGAGCGAGGCAAGGCGTGGATGCGGGAGAAATCGCCGGGCTTCCGGAGGTCGGTGCGGATGCGCTCCTCCAGTTCTGCCGCGACCTTGTCGTGATTTCGCTTGAGCTGCTCGGCACGATCCTCCGCCAGCTTGGTCACCGTAGGCTGGGTGGCGTACCAGGCGCGCGGGCCATCCTGATAAAGATAGGTCGCCATCGATGCGAGGCGACGCAGCGCATCGCCGAACACGGCCGGCGACTCGCCCGGCATGACGCAGCCCAGCTTGACCTGCCGGTCCTCCAGCCCGCGATGAGCGGCCGCCGCGGTCGGTGCCGACCCGAGATAGATGGTGCGCGCCACGCGTCGGGTCGCCGCGAACTTACCCAAGGCCGGGATCTCGGCGTCGATCTTGAGCGGCAGGGAGCTGGCCCCGTCGACATCCTTCTCCAGGATCGGCACCCAGTTGTCGCTTAGATAGCGCGTCAGCTCGAACTGCACGCGCGAATCGTCGATCGGAATCGTCGACGGCATGATGAGCGGGTTTCGATCGCCCTTCTCCCAGAGGCTATGGATGACCGACGCCATCAAACGCAGCACGCCGCGCGTGCGCTGGAACTTAACCAGCGTCGACCAGTCGGTATAGAGCCGGTCGAAGATCTCGGGATGGATCGGGTAAGCCGCCTGGATACGCCTCTCGTAGTCGGCGTTGCGGCATTCGGCCGGAAATTCACCCGACTGTGCGCGATAGAGATCGGCGAAGGCCCGGGCCGTCACGTCGCGCTGGCGGAACTGATCGCCCGTCATGGGCTCGAACAGGCGCCGCCGCACGATCTCGAAGCCTTCTTCGGCCGATGCGGGCCGCCATGAGGATTCCAGTCGCCCGATGACGTTGCGCAGGCGGTCCAGAGCCTCGCGGCCGCGGATGCCGCCGACCTCGATATCGTCGCTCTGGGCATGCGGTGATCCCGCCGTATCCGATGCCGGCAGGGAGACGACCAGCAGGCAGTTCTTCGCGAGCTTCGCCGATTCCGTCAGCGCCTGGGCGAAACTGAACTGGGTCTCGAAGGTACCAGCCGGCAGGTCGCCCTGGTCGTGCAGCTGTCGGGCGTAAGCCACCCATTCGTCGATCAGGACGAGGCAGGGACCATGCTCGACGAACAATTCGCGCAGCACATCGCCCGGGTTGGTCGCCTTCTCGTCGTCCCTGGCGATGCGAGCAAACGCCTTCTTGCCGCCGAGCTGCCAGGCCAGCTCGCCCCACAGTGTGCGCACCACCGTCCCATCGGCCTTGGTGACCGGATTACCGGGCGAGATCTTGTTTCCGACCAGCACGACGCGCTTGGCCGTAGGCAACGCCTTTACCTTGGCTTCGGCCATGACCGCATCGACGCCAACGAGGTCCTTCGGTGCGGCGCCACCGAACAGGTGGTAGAGCGCGAGCATGGAGTGGGTCTTGCCGCCGCCGAAATTGGTCTGGAGCTGCACGACCGGATCGCCGCCGTGGCCCGACAGACGTTGCACGGCCCCGACCAGCAAACCTTTCAGGCTTTCCGTCAGGAAGGTGCGCCGGAAGAATTCCGCCGGCTTGCGATACTCATCCGAGCCCTGGCCCAGGTGGACCTGCCAGAGGTCGGCAGCGAACTCGGCCGACTGATAGCGACCGCTGGCGACGTCGGCGTGCGGCGTCACCACCTCGCGCCAGGGCTTCAGATTGCCGGCGGCCGCAGGCTCGATCAGCGAGCCGCCGGCCTTGCGCTTCTCGCCACGCACCTGCTCGTCGTAGATCAGGCGCCGCAACTCCTGCTTCATCTTGTTGACTTCATCGGCCTGCGCCGTCGCGGAGACAGCGGTCAGCAGACGAGCGATCGAATCGAGAGCGCGATCGGTATCGTCGCCCGAGAATGGGCTCTGATGCGCCCACTTGTTGCGCACTTCGCGGATCTCCGAGATCAGCGACCGCTCGGCCTGCCCCAGCGTCCGCCGGAAGATCGTGTTCCATTGCGTGAACAGCACCGACATCAGCGAGGCGACGTCCCATTTCGGGACCTTCGGGTCCTGAAACAGGCGCACCTGCGTCTCGCTGACGGACTGGCGCACGATATTGAGCCAGCCCTGCGCGTCCTGGGCCTTGAGTTCCCGCTCGACGAACGGTGTCAGGCCGATCCGGAGAAGATCCAACGCCTTGGCGACGCGTTCCTGGTTGGTGATAGCCATCGCATCATCCCTGCGTTGGTGTCATCGCAGACGGCCATAGCCGGAGGAAATCGATCTGCGCTTCGATCTTTCGCACGGTTTCACAGACCGCGGCAGCAGCCGTCCGGGAATAGGCATACTCATTCGCATGGGCAAGCCCGTCCCGAAGCGCCTGGATTTCTTTCATGGTGCGCTCGAAGGCGCCTTTGCTGCCGTTGAAAGAGCGGCTCTTTTTGATGATCTGGACCTTGTCGGCGAACTGGGTAAACAACAAATCCTCGATCCAAGTGTCCTTCTCCTTGGCTTTGCCGACCGCTTCTTCGAGGTCGGAGTGACGCGACTCCGAGAGATGTTTCTTCCAGTCCCCCGGCTCGGGAAATTCAACACGTATCGCCTGCGCCATCGCCATTTCGAGATACGCGATGAGGGCGAACAGCGCCGCACGCACCGGGAGCTTGTGCAGGTCCGAAAGGCTCACCAGGCCTTCGATCCGGGCGACCGAAATCACCAAGCGGCAGGGACGCCGATCGGCGGTCGTAATGAAGCTGAGAATACTCCCATCGGCCCCGATCAGATTATCCTCCGAAAGGTGCTGCATGCACTCCTCGACGCGAACAGTCGGAACCGTCAATTCCGTGAAAAGAGCGAACTCCACAAGGCCAACGATGCGTTCTCCGTCGTCAGGAGGTACTTCTATGACCGGGAAGAAGTCAAAGCCTTCGCGATTGCGCTTCACCACGTCCGCCAAAAGCTCGGCAGCGTTGCATGTACGAAGGTCCTTCCGGGGGGTGGCGATCAATCGGACGGGCAGGTCATCCTGCAATGTCTGCATCAGCTCAGGCCCAGGGGCAAATGACGCTGCCCAGCGGCTCCCCCCTTCCGTCCCCCGAGTTTCCGTGGGCATCGATCAAGTCTCTTGCTCTTCGAAGAGCCCGACCTGCGCCGATACTTGCTTTCCCATGTCCTGGGATAGCCGCACGATCTCGGGCCAACTCTGGACGAGTCCATTGTAGGCAAGCGCCTCCGAGGCTCGCTTCTTGCGTTCCGAAATGACGTAGAGGCGATAGGCAAGTTCGCGCGCTATTTCGGCCTTGCTTCCCAGCTTGGCCACAAGTGCCGCAGCGGCGTCTTCGCCCGAACTGAGGGCGCGCACGAGCTGATGCACCGTTTCCCAGGCTGTAAGGCGGGGATCCGCTGCCGGGTCCCAGTCGTCCGGCAATTCCTCCGGCTTCAGCAAGCGGACCTTGCCACGGCCTGCCTTGACGATGCCGGCCTGCACCAACCCGTCGACTGCCGTCACCTTCGCTCTCGCAAGGACGTCCGCTACGCCGAACTCGCCCTCGGAGAAGCCGTGCTGCTCGAACCATGCCAGCGCCCAACGGCTGTCCGCGTCGAAATCACCTTCCTGCTCGGCCAGTGTCTCATCGAGTACCTGATTGATAAGCGCCAGCGCCTCCCGAACCGGCACCGGCTTGCCCTCCGCATCTAGAGCATCGAGCGCTTAATCGGGAGCATATCCAGCGTCTTTGAGATAGTTCCAACACTCCTGGTCGGAGTAGAGGGAGCAGATGTCGCCGATGGCTGTACAAAGCGCGTCGATTGTTCTGGCGCCGATGCGCCGGAGATGGGCCTTGAGCTTGGCGAAGGCCATTTCGATCGGATTGAGATCCGGACTGTAAGGCGGCAGGAAGAGGAACCAGGCACCGCGTTGCTTGAGGATAGCCTCGGCCTTTGCGCTCTTGTGGCTGGTGAGGTTGTCGAGGATCACCACGTCGCCGGGCTGCAGTGTCGGGGCGAGCTGGGTCTCGACATAGCTGTCGAAGATCTGGCGGTTCATGGGTTGGTCGACGAGCCACGGCGCGGTCAGACCATCGCAGCGTAGTCCGGCGATCAAGGTCTGCGTGGCCCAATGTCCGAACGGCGCTGTGGCTTTCAACCGGGCGCCACGGCGAGCCCGGCCGCGCAGACGGGTCATCTTGGTCGTCGTGCCGGTCTCGTCGAGGAAGATCAGTCGGTGGACCGCCTGGCGCATGCGCGGCTGGCGCCGCGCCTTCCACTCGTCACGCGCCTGGCGCACGTCCTCGCGCCCGGCCTCCAAGGCCAGCAGTGTTTTTTTTGAACGACAGGCCGGCCTTCAGCAGCACCCGCGACAACGACGCCGGATGCGCCGTCACATCCTTCTCGGCTTTCAATTTGGCCGACAGTTCCGGCATCGTGATGTCGGGCTCGGCCTCGACCCACTCAAGCAGCAACGCCAGATAGGGCGCCAGTTTACCACCCCCAGGCGGACGTCCCTGGCGGGCCGGCTCCGCCGAGCCTGTTCGCGATACCCGATCGGCCAGCTTCACCGCAAAGCTTGCGCTGACTGCGTAGTGTCGAGCCGCCGCCCGTCGCGACTGGCCGCTCGCCATTGCCGCCTGAACACGCTCCCGAAGGTCAATCGAATAAGGCTTGCCCATCCATGCTGGCCTCCGGTCCCAGCCAGCATCTTGAATCAGATTTCCGATTCCTTGGGAATCCCCTTTCGATTCTTATTTCTGGCTCGACGCTCTAGGACTTTCGCAAAGCGCGTGTAGACCGCCATTCCCGGCCCGATGGCTGCCTGCGCGAGATCTACTGGCGCGATATTGCCGCGCTGCAGGTGAGCAAGCGCAGTTGGTAGTTCAGCCTTGAGCGTAGTCGCGAATTCTCGCCGCGTTGTCGTGAGTGCATTGAACGCGCGCTTTCGGCAGACGAGGACGATGCTAGAAGCAAGTGCCCCAAGATTCTTCTTTAGGTTTCCTGTGTACTCGGTGCGCATCGGCCATGTACCGCTGATAGCAAACCCCGATCGAATGACGGCGTCCAAAAAGGTTTCCCAACCTGTTGACGCTGTGCCGCCGTTCTTTGTTTCGGCCTGCTTAAATGCGTAGTAAATCGTTACGGGAAACGCTGGGTGCGCTTGCCCGGCCAAGTGTTGCATTGCGTTGGTCATTCCATCAAGGAAGAAGGATTCCGCCTTTTCCTTGCTGCCGTGGCGATATGGAATGGCGACTAGTTCCTCTGCTTTGGGTACAACAACCGTGGTGAAAAGATCTGGGAGTTGCCATTTCAAGCAGCGTCTAAGCCAAACATAAAAAAAGTCGGATAGGTCAGCGTAGTTAATATTGTCAAAGTATGGTGGATCAGTCGAAACTACCTTACCCGCGCTCAGTTCTTGGGTCTGTGCATTTTTTTGCAACGACACACCTGCCGGCCGAGCAGGAACTGTAGACTCCAGTACACGGGCCATATAGTCGAACTGCCCAGTGAAGTTTCCCGTCGAATCGCTAAAAGGGTTGGTTTCGACAAAATCCCATGTCATCGCGAAGGCTTGACGACCGAACACCTGCTGCACGTTTTCGCCCTTATTGTCCCAGAAATTGAGCGTCGCGCTGCGGTTCGTTTGCCTGCTAACGCCAAGCGCCAGATAGACGGCGACCGCATTCGCATAAGCATTCGCATCTACTTCGGTTGCACCTGATGCAACGGCCTCTGATATCACTCGCTGATGCGCAACATGGACGAGATCCGCCAACGTAGTCAGAGCGACCAACTGCCTCGGAGTGAATAGATCGCCATGGGTCTTCAGCCCGTAGGCGGAGCAAACACCGCCAGTAATCATAGCCCGTGTGGGTGTCTGGTTGGAAAGGAAGGTACTCTTGGCCTCGTCCACAGCCTCGACAGTCGCTGCCGAACTGGCGATCTCCTCGTCGCCAGCAATCGCGGGCAAATACAGACGACCCTGCTTGCTCTCAGCGATAATCGCCATAAGCTTTACGCCTAAGCGACCAGCCTTTCCTTCCTCTCGAATATAGGAGCGCGGAATCGGAACCCCGCTAAGTAGGCAAAAGAAGTCGCTTGCTGATCGCGTTCCACGTTGCGCTATTTCCGGATCGGCAGGTTTGCCCTTACGAATGCGGAAGCGATATTCCTCTCCTTCAACAATGGGCTCGATATAAGCTTCCTTTCCTGGCTTTGTTGAAAGCAAGAAGGTAGAAATGAGGGGTACGCTCGTCTTACTAAATGCTGGGTTTGGACTCTTCACGGTACGCGCCCAGAGCCACGCGATGACAGTGAGAGAATGGCCGAGATATGGCGCTAAGTCGGACCTTTCGCTAACCATCTCAGCCGTAACAGTTATATCGGGGTAAAAGCGGTTAATCCGCTTTGCCGCCTCATCACTCATCCACCGACTGTAGTATCGTACGTCCTCTGCGAGACCTTGAGCCCCTTTCCAATGAACATGAAGATCTCGCCGCGGGTTCACCGGTGGTTTCCCCGAAAACCTGGGCGGGATTTCGATCATTGCCTTGTTAATGAGCACTGCGACAGGGTTCAAGTCGCTCGCATGGCTCTCCAGGCCGAGTCGCTGGGCTTCGAGCGGAAGCGCGCCGCCGCCGGCGAATGGATCGTGGAAGGCCGGCAGCTTGTTGCGGTCGAACAGCTCCTTGGCACGCGGATGATCGGCGTTCTCCGCACAAGTCCGCCGCCAGCTGGCCCAGATTTCTTCCCGCGCCTTCTGCAGCACGTCCTCGTTTGTTGTGTTCTCCCACTTCACGAGATCCTCGATGATTCGAAACAGCCGCTGGCGTTCCTTTTCCTGCTCCTTCTCGGTGGGGAACAATTCCGGCCACGAGGATGGGTCGTCCACCATTTGTGCGAAGATCACGGCCCGAGCTGCGGCCAGCGGCCGCCGTGCCCACCACAGATGCAGCGTGCTGGGATGGCCATGCCGGATCGACTTCTCGCGGGCCGACGCTTTGTTGATGGCGTCAAGCGGCAAGGCCACTTCGATCAGCTTCTTGCGGTCCATCCTACTTCTCGTAGCTCAGCTTCTCGGGAAGCGTCACCAGTTCCGGGCCGCGTGGCGGAGCTGTCTTGCGCCACCCACCCTTGAAGCCCTCTATCTTGCCGATCGGCATCTGCTTTTCCTTCGGAAGCTCTCTCAGCCCAGCGACGTGCCAGAACGCCGCCCAATGGCCCTTGTTATCCGACGGGTTCAACGCCGTTGACGGCGGCCGGAACGTCATGCCCTCCGGGTGGGCCCCGCCAATCCCGTCAATACATCCGACATACCAGCCGAACCAACTGACGACGAGTGAGGTCTTGGCGTTCTCGTCCTCGTGCGACGGGTAGATCAGCATGGCCACACGGGACCCGTCGCGCATGGCGTCAACCTGCCGGAACAGCTCCCACTTCCGTGTGCCGAAGGCGACGTACTTCCAGTCTGATCCCCCATCCAGCGCGGACTGGAGATGCTCAAGAGGAACCGGGGCCAGGATTGCGTAGTGTGGGAGGTCACTCACGACAAACGAACTCCTTTCCTCATGACGGTCAGTCATGGAGAACAACAACATTTCAGGTGGCTCTCGTATCGAGATGCGACGGCAACCATCCAACGACGGCTTGCTCTGTTTCTTCATCCCAAAAGAAGTACAGGCGAAAGCAATGGCGCTCCTCACGGCTGGTACCCTTCTTGAAGTGTCTGTCGAGCAGGCGAAACCGTCCGGCGTATCTCACTTTGTACATCTCGCCCTGCTCGCCCCATCGCTCGCCGGAGAAAGTGGGTTCTTCAGAAATTCCAAGCTCGGCGCACTTGTCCTCAAACGCCTGCTTCTTGTCCAAACCACCTTCGATTCGCATGGGAACGTAGAAATCGCGAAGCAAGAGCAATGCCCTGTACAGAAGGCTTTCATCCTCATAACGAGACTTCTTGACCGCCTTGAATGCGCGGTTGTGCACTTCGACCGCTCCCGAAAGGTTCTCACGGCACCAATCCTCGAAACCATCAAGGGTGCTTGGGATGCTCTGCCCGCTCAGCGGTACCGGCGCACCGTCGCTGCGTTGCTGAAGAATGCGCAATCGATATTGAAGATTTGCATTAAGCGCTCGCACCTGCTGCAGATCTTCCATTGCCTGGTTGCGTTCCTCTTCATACTGCTGGACCAAACCGCTGTAGGTTGCATGATCCTGATCGAGGCTTTCCCTGAGCGCCTGGATTTCTTGCTCCGCGAGTGCCAGAATATCCTGCGTCGATGCTCCTTCCGTCTGGGGACTCTCGCCGTATCTGAGCCGCTGCGCGCTTCACGTCAGCGAACGGGGGTAGCTGGCGTTCCAAGTCGTGACGGTATGTGGAGCGAAGAATGGCAGTACCAATGAGAAACTGCTCGTAGCCGCGAGGGCCGTCTCCCGGCCAGGAAGCAATCCGCGCAGCAAGGGTGAGCGGATGTCGAAATGGCTCGTCCGTACCCACGTCGAAGCCGGGCCGATAACTTCGAACTGCGCTCCGAAATACGGAGAACTCGCGTCCCAACCGCTCCGTCAGAAGGAACGACGCGGCCCCAGAAATCACGGCCAGATGTGCGACCCCGAGCGTCCGACGGTGAAGTAACCCCACGTCCACGAACGCGTCCGAAGGGTCTTCGCTATTGTCGGGCAAGGAACACACGATGACGTCGAGCGCCCTGGATCGATCTTCAATCAGCTCGACCAAGTCGCCTACGTCGTCCGCGGTTCGAACGAACCACGGATCGCGCCCGAGCCTTCTTCCCTCCAAGCGCACGCCGGGCGCTTGCTCCACAACACTTCTGACAAACCCTGGAACAGACGGCTGAATGGCGAACTCACCCCCCAAGGTGACGCACTGGAGTCTTGCTCCAAAGGCAACGAACTTATCGTTTGGATTGGCCAGGCTCACCTCTGTGACCCAGGTGCGCTTTGCAACGCTCCGGTCGCTGTCATCAAGGCGCGCTGCCCAGTAGACAGGCTTGTCAATCGAGATCGCGGCAGTCCGCTGCGCTCCAATTTCTTCAAGCTCGAAGGCTTCTCCTTTCCATGCCTCGGGAGGCAATGCGTATCCCGCACGGTGTTCGATCCACTGGAGTATCTGACGCTGCGCATCTCGGAAGGTCTTGCCGTCACCCTCGTCGTCGAGCCGAAGCAGAACTTGGGATACTGGTTGAACGTGAGCACGGCTTCGGGTCCGGCCAACATTGAAGGGGGACACTGTGGTCTGGGCGGCGTCGGTCATTGGTTTCTCAGGATGGAGGCATGGCTTTTGCCAAGAGGTCGGCAAGGTCGTAGTTCACGCTCGTTACGCCAAAGTCCGGCTCGCGATTGAACGGGTTGCGAACGTAGTGGACCCTGTGTTGGTCGCCGCCGACAAATTCGACGATCGCCAGAATGAACTCGTCCGGCTTGTTGAGCGAGTACAAGATTTCGTTCCGCGTCACCGTGACGACATCCGCCCCCGAGATCCGGCCCTTGACCTCGATGAAGCGCAGCCGACCCGTCCCAGGGATGGCGCTTTCAATGTCGTAGCCCAACCGCTCGAACTCACGGTCGACCGGCTGGAAGCCGAGCCGGCGCTCCACCTCCATCACGATCTCGCGCGCCCGCGCGGCCGAGGCCTGCGTATCTACCCCTACCGCCGTCTGCCCACCTACCTCTGCACCGCCGGTCATGGCTCGAATCAGCCTTGCGGGAACCACGAGCAATCCCCCGAGGACCACAGGCGGCAGCGGCGCGATCTGGCGTTCCCGTTGGATGTCCTCGAACCGCTTCTGCAGCCGCGCTTGCAGCTCGTCCGCGCGCTTGCGCGCCTCACCCGAGTTCAGGCGGGCATTGGGCTTGCCCGCGCGTTCCTGGTCGCGCAGCTCCTCGGCGCGATGGTCCCAGTAGATGATCTCCTTGGTCAGCCGGTCCTTGACCGCAGCTTCCATCTTGGCGAGCAGGGCGAGCTTGCGTGTCCGCACCTCGGCCAGGTGCTCCGGCACCACGCTGGCGATAGCGTGGCCCAATGCCTTCTGCTCCAGGTCGCGGCCGATCCAGGCGCATTCGGGTCGGGCCAGAATGGAGTCGAGGCCGGGTTCGCCCTCGGCTAGCGGGCGATAGTCGAGATAGGGCGCATAGTTGATGTGTCGGGCGACGCCGTCGGCGCCGATCTCGACGAACAGCAGCCGCTTGGAGACGACGCGGCGGTCGCCGCTGCGGGTCGTGCCGGCGTCCTGGATGGCGTGCTCCAGGAAGAACAGCACGCGAGGGTTAGTCCCGGAATCGCGCTCGTCGACAAGCACAGTCCCGCGGCGCAGCAGATCGCGATGACGCTCCAGGGTCAGGTCGATCACGGCGCCGAGCAACGGATTGCCGGGACAGACGAAGGCGGCGATCGGCTGCCCCTGCGGCGCGACCAGGGATTTCTCGAAGACGATGCGCTCGTAGCGCGGCTGCACGGGCTCGCCGACGCCGATCAGGCGGTCGCGGCCGCGCACGACGCTCGGCACATGGGTGATCTCGTAACGCCGCGGCTCGCGCTGCCTGGCGTTGCCGCCCAGCCGGCGGAAGGCCTCAAGGAAGAACGATTCGACGTAGTGCGGCTGCAGACGCCGCGCCTCGGCACGCTCCATGTCCTCGCGGATGCGATGCACGCGCGAGGCGTCCATGGCGTCGTGGGCCAATGCCCGCTCCTCCAGCAGGTCGCGCAGCGTCGTGGGGTCGAAGGCGTTCTCGACCACCTGCGTCAGGCGCTGCCGTACCTCGGGGCGCTCGCCGTAGCGAATGGCCTCGATCAAGAGGTCGCGCAACGGGCGTCCGTCGAACTGCAGCTTGCCCAGCACGTCGAACACTTGGCCACCCAGCGCCGATCGCGCCTGCTCCAGCTTCTCCAGGAGTTTGAGGTAGACGTCGCCTTCGCGCGTCTCCTCGGCGACCAGGTTCCACAGGAAGCAAACCTCGGTTTGGCCGATGCGATGGATGCGGCCGAAGCGCTGCTCCAGGCGGTTGGGGTTCCACGGCAGGTCGTAGTTCACCATCAGGTGGGCGCGCTGCAGGTTGATGCCCTCGCCTGCGGCGTCGGTGGCGAGCAATACTCGGACATCGGGATCGTGGCGGAAGGCCTCCTGGGCGTTCATGCGATCCTCGCGGCCCATGCCGCCGTGGATGACCACGACGGATTGCGGACGACCCAGCAGGGTGCCGATGCGGCCCTGCAGGTAGTTCAAGGTGTCGCGATGCTCGGTGAAGAGCACCAGCTTCTGCGACGGCGAGGCAGCAGGCTTGGGCGGCTCGGGAACGCCGGCGTCGTAAGGTTCCGGCGGGTCCGCCATCTCGTTCTTGATGGCCGCCGGGGTGAAGATTTCACCGAACAGATTGGCGAGCTCGCGCCATTTGCGGTCCTCGCCGCTGCGGCGAATGGCGTGGGCCATCGCTTCCAGACGCGTGAGGGTGTCGATTTCCAGGCGCAGCTCCTCGATGGTACGGGCAGCGGTGGATTCATCGAGAACCTGCTCCTCAACGGCTTCCAGCTCGGCGTCGGGCGCATCCTCCAGTTCCTCCACATCCTCGGCATCGAGCAGGCGAGCCTGCGGCGCCATTACACCGGCGACCTGCCCGCCACGCTGAAGCAACTGCATCTCGCGCAAGCGGCTTTCCAGGCGTTCCCGGCG
Source organism: Reyranella sp. (assembly GCA_019750135.1). Classification (GTDB taxonomy): domain Bacteria; phylum Pseudomonadota; class Alphaproteobacteria; order Reyranellales; family Reyranellaceae; genus Reyranella. Next base: position 29,055 of record JAIEOV010000134.1, read on the forward strand.
CCGATGCATCGACTGGTAGATGGCCTCGGGCGACGAGGCCAGCCGGCGCTGGAGGATGGTGAGCGCGAAACCGACCGTGCCGGCGCGCTTGTCGTTTTGCAGCGCCTCGGCGCGGTTGAACTCCTCGCGGACATAGTCGGTGACGGCCTTGTAGAGGGCGGCCTCAGCGTCGGACAGCCGATAGGACACGGTCTGGGCGACCCGCTCGGGAAACAGCGGCGTCGCGTCGAACTTCAGCAGGTTCTCCTTGACCATGCGGCGCATCAGGTCGGAGACGTCGGCGGTGTGGACGCCGTCGCGGAAACGGCCCTCGAAGCGGTCCCCATCGAGCAGTGCCATGAAAAGCTGGAAGTCCTCCTCCTTGCCGTTGTGCGGGGTGGCCGACATCAGCAGGAAATGACGGGTCAGTGATGACAGCAGCTGCCCCAAGCGATAGCGCTTGGTGTACTTGATCTCGCCGCCGAAGAAGGTCGCCGACAGCTTGTGCGCCTCGTCGCACACGATGAGGTCCCAACGGCAATCGGGCGCTTTCAGTTTCTCCTGGACATCGTCGTTCCGGGCGAGCTTGTCGAGGCGTGCGATGACCAGATTGGCTTCGAGGAACCAGTTGCCGGTGCGAGCGGCCTCCAGCTTGTCGTTGGTCAGAATCTCGAACGGTAGGTTGAAGCGACGGAACAGCTCGTCCTGCCATTGCTCGGCCAGGCTTCCGGGACAGACGACCAGACAGCGCTGCAGGTCGCCACGCGCGATCAGCTCCTTGATCAGCAAGCCGGCCATGATGGTCTTGCCGGCGCCGGGATCGTCGGCCAGCAGGAAACGCAGCGGCTGACGCGGCAGCATGCATTCGTAGACGGCGGTGATCTGGTGCGGCAGCGGGTCGACTACCGAGGTGTGGACCGCCAGCACGGGATCGAAAAGATGGGCGAGATTGATGCGCTGGGCCTCCGCGACCAGGCGGAACGAGGCGCCGTCGCCGTCGAAACTCCAGGGGCGTCCCTCCTCGACGATTTCCAGGTTGGCCTCGCGGTCGCGGTAGATGAGCTCGTTGGCGACCTTCCCGGTGGCATCCTTATAGGTAAGCTCGACGGCGCTCGAGCCGAACCACTGCACGCTGACCACAGTGACGACGCCCGTGGGCAGTACGCCACGGACGGCGCAGTTTGGCTTGAGATCTTCTAGCTGTGCCATGATCTATAGATAACGACGTGAGTCACGCACAGCCATGCCTGTGCATGCGCCATGCGTTCTCTTGCCTCCCCGGTTGAGTCTTACCAACGATTGCAACAAATACAACCGCGAGGTCGCCGGCCAGCACTGGCGGCGCTCGCGGGAGCGAAGGCGCTTCTCCCCTACCCGGCAGCCCGCAAGAGGGGGCTGCCAAAGCGCGCGAGAGCACAAGCAGTCGAAGGGCCCCCTTCAACGTCGGTTGAGCGCTCCCACCACCACGCCCATACTGGTCCCCAGGTGCGGGGGATCCGATGGCGGAAGACCGGGCTGACCAGGCGCAAGCCGTCGATCGGACCGAACATGCTTCGGCCCTGCCGGTCGGCACGCGTGTCGGGCGCTATCGCCTCGACGCTGTGCTCGGGCAAGGCGCCTACGGCATCACCTATCGCGCGCGCGACCTGCAGCTCGAGCGTGACGTCGCCATCAAGGAGTACCTGCCGGCGCTGCTGGCGACGCGCTTGGACGGCCTCACGGTGCTGCCGCGCTCGACCCAGGCCGCCGACGACTTCGCCTGGGGCCGCGCGCGGTTCCTGGACGAGGCCAAGACCCTGGCGCGCCTGCCGCGCGCGCCCGCGGTCGTCCAGGTGCACGACTATCTCGAAGCCAACGGCACCGCCTACGTGATCATGCAGCTGGTGGACGGCGAGACCCTGGGCAGCCGATTGCGTCGCGACGCGCGCCTGTCGCCGGCGGCCGTCGAGCGCCTCGTCCCGCCGCTGCTCGACGGCCTGCAGCAGATCCACGCCGCCGGCGTGCTCCATCGCGACATCAAGCCGGACAACATCGTCGTGGCGCCCGACGGCGCGCCGACCTTGATCGACTTCGGCGCGTCGCGGGTCGCGGTCGCCGACCGGACGCAGGCCCTGACCGCCGTCTACACGCCGCGCTTTGCCGCGCCGGAACAGATGACGTCGGGCCAGCAAGGCCCCTACACCGATATCTACGCGCTGGCGGGCACGCTCTATGCCTGCGTCAGCGGCAAGGAACCGCTCGGCGCGACCCAGCGCATCCTGAACGCCGGCGCCATGCCCGCGGCCCGCGACGTCGCGCGCGGCGACTATGGCCACGCGCTGCTCGCCGCCATCGATGCCGGCCTGCTGCTGCCGCCGGAGGAGCGGCCGCAAACCATTGCCGCGTGGCGCGAGGTCTTCGCCACAGGATACTGGGTGGGCGTGCCGCCGGCCGACAGGACCGTCGTGCAGATGCCGGTCCCTGCCCCGCCGACCGTCAAGTCCACGGCCGGCGGCGCGGCCCACGGCGGCGCGGCCCAAGCCGAACGCAAAGGCGCGCGCCCCCTCCTGTCGCGCAAGGGGCTCGTGCTGGGTGCCGCGGTGGCCGCGGTCGCGCTGGTCGGCGGCGCCGCGTGGTGGCTCGGCCGCGATCTCCTCTCGCAACAGGGCCTCGAGGCGCAGGTCGAAGCGGCGCTCGCCAAAAGCGTTCCGGCGACCACGCCGAAGCTGCGCAAGGAGACCGCTGCGGCGTTTGCCGAGGCGTCGGCCAATCGCGCCATCGCGGTGGCGCGCCAGGGCGGCAAGCTGCGCTGGACGGCGGACTGGCCGACACGCGAGGTGGCCCAGGAGAAGGCGCTGGAGAGGTGCCAGCTCGCCTATGACGAGCCCTGCATGCTGATCGCCGTCAACGGCGAGGTGCTGCCGGCCGGCGCCGACGGGAGCTGGCCGGTGCAGGATGCGCCGAAGATGCGCTACGCCGGGACGCTCGCCCTCGATCGCCTGCCGGTCGTGCGCGCCCGGGAGCTGCGGCGACCCGAGATCGCGGGCTATGCCGCCGCCCCGGGTCCCAAGGCGCTGGCGCTCAATGCCCAGGGCGTGCTGACGGTCGCGACCGGCGCCGCCACCCAGCGCGCCGCCGAGGAGCAGGCCCTGCGCGCCTGCCGCAGCGAGGCGCAGCGTCCGCGGCTGGAGGGCGCCTGCTATCTCTACGCGGTCGAGAACCGGGTCGTCCTGCCGCTCAAGGCCACCGAGCCGCTCGCCGCCGCTTCTGTCCCCGCTCCGCCGCCGGCGGTGCAGCCGCCGCCCGCTCAGTCACAGACCCCTCAGCCACAGACGGGGGACGCAACGATCCGCGCGCGGCTGCTCGACGCCTTCGCCAGGATCCTGGCGTCGCAGCCGGCCTCGGCGCGCGAGTCCCAGGCCGACGGCTACCTGTCGGCCAATCCGCACAAGGCGCTGGCCGCCCATCCGGCGTCCGGCAGCTGGCGCTCCCATGGCTGGGCGAGCGCGGCGATCGCCGAGGAGCGCGCACTCGAAGGCTGCCAGGTGCGCTACGGCGCGGCCTGCCTGTTGATGGCGGTCGACGACAGGCTGCATGCGACGGATGCCGGCGCGCCGCGCCGCCCGATGGTCAGGGTCGAGTATGACGGCGTGTTCGACCCGCAGAAGATCCCGGCGGTCCAGTCGGCGCTGCGCCAGCGGGCGGACGTCGCGGGCTACCGCAGCGCGCCCGGCGCCAAGGCGGCGGCGTTCCATCCCCTGGGCCGGCTGTTCGTCGTGAGCGGCGCGGACAACGCCCGCCAGGCCGAGGAGCGCGCCCTCGCCGAGTGCAACGCCGACCCGCAGCGCAAGAACCAGGACGGTCCCTGCTATCTCTATGCCGCGGGCGATCGGGTCGTCCTGCCGAGGCGCGCGACGGCGCCGATCACGCCTCCGTCATAGCGACGGGCTCCCGGTCACCGCCGAGTCCGCCGCGGGCGGCTAAGGTGGCGCCGCCGACGGGCAGCGGCCGACGGTCCGGCATTGTTGATCGTCACGATCTTCATCGCCGCCAGGAGCCGGATGACGAGCCATGTCGCATCGACCTGCCACCAGGCATGGCCATGGCGGGCCGACCGGGGGAAAGCGTGGTGGTTGTTGTGCCAGCCTTCGCCCCAGGCCAGCACGGCGACGAGCAGGTTGTTGCGGCTGTCGTCCGCCGTCCGATAGCTGCGGACCCCCCAGATGTGGGTGACGGAATTCACCGCGAAGGTGATGTGCCAGACCACGACGAGGCGGACGAACACGCCCCATACCAGGACGCTCCAGCCCATCCGCACCGGATCGGGATCGCCGGCGATCGCGGCGATCGCATAGCCCGCCAGGAAATAGAGCGGCCACACCAGGATGGTGGACAAGAACCACCGTTCGCGCTTCTCGAACCACGCATAGAAGGGATCGGCCAGGAGATCCTTCGCGTAGTGGGTCGTGAGCCGGACCGGGTCGGTGTCGTCGTCGACGGGAAACAGGAAGAACAGATGGCTCCGCCAGAAGCCGTTTCGGGGCGTGTGAGGATCGCCGGCCGCGTCGGCCAATTGGTGGTGACGACGGTGGATGGCCACCCAATAGGCCGGACCGAATTGCACGTTCAGCACGCCCAGCAGCGCCAGCGCGCGTTCCACGCCCTTCGGGCAGCCAATGCTGCGGTGGGCGAGAAGCCGATGATAGCCGATGTTGATGCCCAGCAAGGCGATCAGCAGATAGCCCAGCACGGCGCTCGCCACCCCGGTCCAGGTGAAGAAATAGGGTACGAAGGCCAGAAGCGCCGCGGCGTGGATGAGGGGAACGCCGATCAGTCGATAGAGCTGTTGGAGCTTGCGATCGTGATGGGAGAGGACAGGCGACAGGCTGGACATTCGCTGCTGAAAGACGCGGGAGACACGACGGAACGACTAATGACCACAACGTGGTCGAAACTCAAACGATGCTCGCTGACTCCCGAGGGCAATCATGAATTGCCGCACGCCGCCGGCCAACGTAGCCTCATGCATCGCGCAGGTTTGGCGGTCAACAAGGACGGGGAGAGAATGCGCACGACTGCCCTGCTGGCGACGACCGGCGTCGCTCTTCTTTTTGCGACTCCGGCCATGGCTCAAAGGAATTTCGGCGAGTTCCTGGACATGGGCGCGACCAAGGTCCTGAAGCCGGAATGGGACTCCGTCCTTCCCGCCTCCATCCGGGCCCTGTCGGCGCAAGGCTCCAACGTCACCCTGGAGTTTGCCCGCGGCGGAACGCTGTCCGGCGAGATCATCACCAAGGAGGGTTACAAGAGCCGGATCAAGGGGACCTGGACGATGGATGCCGGCGGCAAGCTCTGCATCTTCGAGACCTTCGAGGCCTTCAACAATCAGTCCCACCAGGAATGCGGCTATCGCTATCGCCTGAACGGGAACTACTACGGGACCACGACCGATTCCGATCGCAGCGCTCCCGTTCGCAATCCGCTCGTGCCGTACCAGGTCAAGAAGTAAGAGCTTTTGCTGCGACCGCGACCCGTCGGCGATTGCGGCGCCACATCGCGGCCAGCCGCACCGCCGCGATGGCCAGAACGAGGACCGCCATCGGCCAGTAGAAGCTGTCGAGCGGCACGCGCTTGCCGACGGCGACGGCGAAGCTGATCCAGATGTACCAGCCGCCGATCAGGTGCAGCAGACGCCAGTTGCGCGGGCCGAGCCAGGCGGCGGTGCGGTCGAACGACGTCGCCGTCATTGCGGCGATGAACAGGTAGGCGGTGCCGGCCAGCACGATGGTGGTGACGTTGGTGAGCTTCCAGAACAGCTCGCGGTCGAGGGCGGCCAGCGCGAGGATCACGCCGAGATGGATGACATGCGAGACGGCGAAGGAGACGCCGAGATAGCGCCGATTGCGGCGCTGCCAGCGCGTCGCCTCGGACGGCAAAAGCTCGGCCAGGGCGCTGGCGGTGAAGGCGAGCGCGAACAGGACCAGGGACGTGCGCGCGGTGGCGCGGATGGCGAGGCGCACGCCCTCGATGTCCCAGTTGTGGCTCGCCGCCAGGCCGAGAGTCATTGCGACGAGAAGCAGCGACAGGATGCCGGTCAGACGCCAACCATTCATTACCCTGCCCTCCGCAGCACGGCCGTGCGCCTGAGGCGCCGGCCCAATCCGACGACATGGAACGACAGCACGCCGAGCAGCGCGATCTCGCCGGCCGCCGACAGCAGCACGTGGATCGGGGCGCCGTTGGCGAACAGGTCGGCGCGCACGACGCCGGCGCCGATGGAGGCCACGAGGCCGATCAGACACACCGTGAGCGCCGCCAACGATGTGCGGAAGGCGAACCAGGCAATAACGCCCACCGTCAGCGCGGCGATGAAGGCGTAGCGGTCGATCAGCGGCGCGGCGAACGCCAGAGGGGCGGAGATCGCACCGTCGTCCAGCCAAATCACGCGGAGGCGCATGGCGATGAAGGTCACCACGACCGTGACGGCGAGCGTGACCCAGGTGCGGCGCGCCTGGCGGTCGACGGCATCGACGGCGAACTGGGCGGCAATCTCGCGGCCGAGGCCGAAGCGCTCGACGGCGCGGCGCTCGGCGTCGGGCGACGGCCAGGCCGGGTCGGCTTCGGCGGCATCGCGCAGATGGTCCTCGACTTCGCTCGCGAGGCGACGCGCCAGCGCCGGATCGAAGTCGAGCTCGCGGCGCAGGTTGGCGACGTAGTCGTCGATGGCGCCGCTCATGCGCGCCCTCCGGCCGGTACGCGCCCGAGGGCGGTGTCGACGGCCTGCGAGAACCGGCCCCAGGCCTTGCGACGCTCGCCGAGCGCCGCCGCGCCGGTCCTGGTCAGCGAATAGACGCGGCGCTTGCGCCCGCTGGGCGGCGTCGTCCAGGCGCTCGAGAGCAGCCCGGCCTGCTCGAGCCGATGCAGGGCCGGATAGACGGTGCCCTCCGGCAGGTCGAACGTGCCGGCGCTGCGCTGCTTGATGGCCTCGATGATGGCGTAGCCATGAGCCGGTCCTGCCTCCAGCGCGGCCAGCACGATGGCATCGAGGTGACCTTTGAGCATTTCCGCTTCCATACCTAGCATAACTAGGTAAAGAGCCTGGAAACATCAAGCCGCTTGCACTTCACCGGCGAACACAGGTTAGTGAGCGGATGAGCAACGCATCATTCGACGTCATCGTGGTCGGCGCAGGTCCGGCCGGTCTAACCGCAGCAACCGGCGCCGCGCGTGCCGGCCTGAAAGCCCTTTGCCTCGACAAGCTCGCGCCGGGCGGCGCGCTCATCAATCTGGCCGAGTTGCATGAGGTTGAAGGCCACGAGGACGGCCCGCAGATCGCCTCTCGCCTGACCGACGAGGCCACCGACGCCGGCGTGGAGCTGGGCTTCGGCGAGGTCGTGAAGCTGAGCGGCGCCGGTCCGTGGACGGTCGAGACCGCCGACGGCGAGCAACACACCGGCCGCGCCATCGTGATCGCCACCGGACTCGCCAAGGGCACGCTCGGCCTGCCGGAGGAAAGCCGCTTCGAAGGACTCGGCCTCTCGCACTGCGCGTCGTGCGACGGTCCGCTCTATGCCGGCCGTCCTGTCGTCGTCGCCGGCACCGACGGCTGGGCGCCGCGCGAAGCCGCCGAGCTGCAGGTCGTGGCAGGCGACGTCACCATCATCGGCAAGCCCGCGGCATCGCTGCCCGAGGGCGTGCATCATCTCGACGGCCGCATCGTCGCTCTCGAAGGCAGTGATGGCATCGAGGCCGTCGTGGTCGAGAGCGGCGGCGAGCGGAAGAGCATTCCGGCCAGCGCGGTGTTCGTCTATGTCGGGCAGTCTCCCGCTGCGGAATTCCTGCCGGAAACGCTTGCACGCGACGCCGCCGGGCATATCGTGGTCGACGAAGGGGGTCGCACCTCGGCAGCAACGGTGTTCGCCGTTGGCGACGTCAGGGCTGGCGCTCGGCACCATCTCGCCGACGCCATCGCCGACGGACAACGCGCCGGAAAGGCCGTGGTGCAGGCGCTGAAGTGACGACCCTGAAGAAGACCTGAGGAGTACCGTCCATGCGTATCGTCAATCCAAGCTTCGGCCTCTCGGCCACCACCGCCGAGAAAGTGGCGCTGAAGCCCATCAACTGGGCGACCGACGCCATCGCGCTCGTGTCGAACTCCAAGCCCAACGCCCGCGAGCTTTTAGCCGGCATCCGCGAGAAGCTCGGCGCCAACCGCAAGATCGACAACATCGACTTCCTGTCGAAGAACAGCGCCAGCCAGCCGGCGCCGGCCGACGTGATCGAGAAGGTCGCCGCCAACTACCGAGGAGCGCTTTTAGCGATAGCGGATTGAGGAAGCTGTTCATCGTGGAGTTTCCACGACAGCATCGAACTCGAGAAGCGCGGCATCACGGCCTACGTGATCGCCACTGAGACGTTCAAGCCGCTGGTCCTGGCGCAAGCCAAGGCCCGCAAGGTCGAACCGCGGCTGATCGTCGTGAAGCATCCCATCGGCGGCCTGAACGCCGACGAACTGCGCGAACGCATCGAAGCGGCAACCAAGGGACTGACCGAGGCGACGAATAAATGAAGGACATCTCCGAGCAGGAAGTGATCGACATCGACGACATGGATGTCGAGGCCTTCAACGACTTCGCCGTCGCCCAGGGCTGGAGCGACGGCATGCCGCTCTACGTCCCCACCGAGGCGAAGGTGGCGAAGTTCGTCGAGACTGTGCGTGGCGACAACCGGCCGATCCCGCCGGTGCCGCCGCGCCAGATCGTGCCGACCCTGCAGAGCATGGCCGCCAACGCCGTGATGGCGGGCTGCAAGCCGGAATACTTCCCGGTGGTGACGGCGGCCCTGCGCGGCGTGCTCGACCCCGAGTACAACCTGCACGGCTCGCTGGCGACGACGCACTCCTGCGCGCCGGTCGTCATGGTGAGCGGCCCGATCCGCAAGACGCTCAACATCAATTGCGGCTCGAACTGCTTCGGCCAGGGCTGGCAGGCCAATGCCACGATCGGCCGCGCACTCGGCCTGATGCTGCTCAACATCGCCGGCGCCAAGCCCGGCGAGATGGACCGCTCGACCCAGGGCAATCCCGCCAAGTTCACCTTCTGCTTCGGCGAGAACGAGGAGGAGAATCCCTGGACGCCCTACCACGTGCAGCGCGGCTTCGCGCCAACCGACAGCGTGGTGACGGTGATGTCGGGCGAAGGCCCTCACAATCTCAACGACCATGGCAGCACGACCGGTGACGGTCTCCTGACCACCTTCGCTGGCTCGATGGCGACGCCGGGCGCCAACACGGTCTACGGCAAGGGCCCGATGCTGGTGATCATCGGCCCCGAGCATGCCCAGACGCTGAAGCGCGACGGCTACACGATCGACAGCATCCGCCAGGAGCTGTTCAAGCGCGCGCGCATCCACGTCTCGCGCATCTCCAAGGAGAACCAGGACACCTACACCAGCACCGGCCACATGCCGGATGGCGACTGGTTCACCATCGGCCGCAACCCCGACGACATACACATCACCGTCGCCGGCGGGCCGGGCAAGCACTCGGCCTTCATTCCGTCGTTCGGCGGCACCACCGTCGCGTCGGTGCGAATCGCCGGATGACGGAGTGGTGCGGCTGGCCTGTCGTCGATGAGCAGGCCAGCTGGGAGAATGCCCAGCAGATCCTGACCGAGGCCGAGCTGTCGGACGGCCTGCCGCTGGTGCCGCCGACGCGGCGGCGCCTCGAAGCGATGGTCGCCGGCGTCGCCGGCCGCGGCGACTCGCACGGCATGATGCCGCCGCTGTTCGGCGACATCACGCCGGACTCTGTCGCCTACCAGTGCGTGATCGCGGGCTGCGTGCCGGCCGAGCTGCCGGTGGTTCTGGCGGCCTGCACAGCGATCCTCGAGCCCGACTTCAACCTTCTGGGCATCGCCACCACGACCGGCACCGCGGCGGTGGCGCTCTGCGTGCACGGACCCATCGCGCGCAAGCTCGGCATGAATGCCGGCACCAACTGCCTGGGCCCGGGCAACCGCGCCAACGCCAGCATCGGCCGCGCCCTGCAGCTCTGCCTGCGCAACATCGGCGGCGCCCGCGCCGAGGTCGGCGACATGGCGACCATGGGCCAGCCCGGCAAGTACACGTTCTGCTTCGCCGAGCGCAACGACGGCCCCTTCCCCACCCTGACCGCCCGCCGCGGCCTCGGCGCCGATGCCAGCGCCGTCACGGTGATGGGCATCTCGGGCACCGCCGAGGTGCTGCCGGGCGACGGCGAAGGCGCCACGCCCGAGGCCATCCTCTCGCCCATCGTCGAGGGCATGCGCGCCGGCGTCATCATGTCGAGCGTCAATCGCAAGAACGAACGCGGAGAGCAGGTCTTCCTGCTGCCGCTGGAGATGGCCGAGAAGATCGTGCGCCACGAGGGCTGGGATCTTGCGCGGGTGCAGCGCTACATGTTCGACCAGGGGCAACAGGCGGGCGGCGGCGTGGCGCGCTCGGCCGATGCCATCCATCCCATCCTGACCGGCGGCGCCGGCTACAAGATGACCTACCTGCCCGTATGGGGCGGCGGGTCGGAGACGGTGACGCGGGCCTTGTAGGCGTCACTCGGATTCGTCATCGCCAAAGACGATCTGCGCATAGTCACGCGCACCGTGGACGACATGCAGGATTTCGACCGCGTCCGGCCCGATGTCGAAGAAGATCAAATAACTTCGATGGATCCGACGCCGCAAATTGGGATCGCGGGCCTTATCGACGAGGGGGTAGCTGCGTGGCGCTCGTCCGATGGATATGCAGGACTTCACCAGCTCCGCCACAAAACTGCGCGCGCGCTCCGGATTGTCGCGCGCTATCCAGTCAGCGATCTCCTCCAAGTCCTCTGCGGCATTCCGAGAGAAAACAACCCTCAAGCGCGGGACTTGCTCAGCTTGCGATACTTGGCATCGAGGCGGTTGAGCACATCATCGGCCGACTCCGTCCGCCCTGCCGCGACGTCAGCCCTGCCGCGTGCGATTGCCAGATCGAGGGCGGCGATACGCTTTTCCCGTTCTTCAAGCAGGCGCAATCCCTCCCGCAGCACCTCGCTCTTGGAGTTGTAGCGCCCGCTCGACACCAGCGAGGAAACGAACTTCTCGAGTTGGCGGCCAAGATCGACGCTGCTCGCCATGAGCCCTCCGTTGAGATGCCCAAGATAGGCAGACCAATAACTATTATCAAGGCGTCCGCCGTAGCTGGTCGGTCAGCTGGCCGACGAAAACGACGCCTGTCGGAGTGACCGGCACCCCGGCAACGCGCAGACCTTCCGCGGTCCATGTGTTGCAGGTGTAGCTCGAACTGTACGTCCCGGTAGCGGCATAGAAGACGCTCCCCGCCGTGGGGCCTGCCGCGAGGTGGCGCGGCGTGCCGTCGCCCGACTTCTCGAACGCCGCCCACAGGTAGCTCGACAACCGGGCGAGCCCTGCCGTCGACAGGCCGATCTCGAACACCTGTGAACCGGGCCTAGACTCCCGTGGCGGATGATACAGCGGCGTCACCAGGAGCACGGCCGGTCCAGGGAACAGCGCGTTCATGGCATCGGCCACGGTGGGCGCGGACCCCATATAGTAGTTGCGTTCGCCCCAGCCGAACGACAGGAACCGGGCGCCCGGAAAATCGGATGTTACCGCCCGCAAGGGGTCATGGATGGCGTGAACAGGAAGGGCGATCTCTGCGTGCCAACCGAAGGCGATCACGTATGCTGTTGCGTCGGCGGCGGGCGACTCTCGGGAGGCCGGCAACCGCGTCGAGCCGCAGCCCGGCAGGGCCTGAACCGTGCCGGCCGCAAGACCGGCTCGAAGCAGCGAGCGACGCGTTGCGGTGGCGCCTTGCGCCACCTCGGGCCTACGCTGACCTATCGCTCGGAGAAGCGGCCGAGTTTCTTCGCCTCGGTCGACAGACGATTGCGGGCTCGCGCCTGAGCCAACACGGGTGCCGGCACGGCCAAGCCACCGCGAAGTTTCCGCAACGGTTCCAGTGCGCGCTCGAGCGAGAGCAGCGGACGCTTGGCCCGCCAGAATGGAATCGTCCGCTTGGATCCGAGCACTACATCCTCCATCCGAATGGAATGTCAGTCCCGACAACATGGTGACGGGCCGGCACCCGATTCAAGGCACAAGCAGCGGCCAGGTTCCCACTAGCAGCTACTCGATCTTGATGTTCGCAACCTTCACGACTTCGGCCCACTTCGCCATCTCCCCGCGCAGGAAGGCGGCGAGCTCCGCCGGCGTCGAGCCGATCGGCTGGGCGCCGAGATCGGCGAACTTGGCCTTGATCTCCTCCGTCGCCAGGATCTTCGCAACGTCGGCTTGCAGCCGCTCGATCGTCGCCGGCGGCGTGCCGGCGGGCGCCAGCAGGGCGTTCCATTCGGAGATCTCGCAGCCGGTGACGCCGGCCTCGGCCATGGTCGGGACCTCGGGCGCGGCCGGCGAGCGCTGCGGGCTGGTGACGGCGAGCGCCCTCACCCGGCCGGCGCGTGCCTGCGGCAGCGCGGCGCTCATGTTGCCGAAGTAGAACGGCACGTGGCCCGCGGCGACGTCCGCCACCGCCAGGCTGCCGCCCTTGTAGGGCACGTGCTGGATGTCGGTACCGGTGCGCAGCTTGAAGAGCTCGGCGGCGAGATGCTGGGCGCTGCCGTTGCCCGACGAGGCGTAGGACAGCTTGCCCGGCTCGGCCTTGGCCATCGCCACCAGCTCCGCGACCGTCCTGGCGGGAAAGGTCGGCGTCACCACCAGCAGCTCGGGCACCGTGACCAGCAGCGACACCGGCGCGAAATCGTCGGGCGTGCGGAACGGCATCCTGGGCATGAGCGACGGATTGACGGCATGCGCGAACGCGCCGATCAGCAGCGTGTGGCCGTCGGGGGCGGCCTTGGCGACGGCATCGTCGCCGATCGTGCCGCCGGCGCCCGGCTTGTTGTCGATCACCACCGTCTGGCCGAGCGCCTCCTGCAGCTTGGGCCCGATCAGGCGCGCCGTCGTGTCGGCGCCCCCGCCTGCCGTGTAAGGCACGACAATGCGCACCGGCTTCGAAGGAAACTGCTGCGCCAGAGCAGGCGCAGCGAGGCTCGCCGCCGCTGCTCCCAACAGAACGCTACGCCGACGCATCAAATCCTCCATCCGATCCATTCGCACACGCCGCGGCCCATGACCCAGTCGAGATCATCGCCCTTCAGCCACGGCATCTCCTCGGTGAACATGGTAACGCCCTGGCGGTAGCTGCAGGGCAATCGCGACCAGTCCGTGCCCCAGAAGGTGCGCCTGGGTCCATAGGCGTCGAAGACGCGGCGGATGTAGGGATGCACCGACCGGAAGGGATAGCTCTTGTCGGCGGCGTAGCACGGCATGGCCGAGACCTTGGCCGCCACGTTGGGCCGCCTGGCCAGCGCCAGGACGTTGTCGAGGGTGGCGAAGTTGGCGGCTTCGCTCACGTCCTTCGCGCTCTTCAAGCCGAGATGGTCGAGCACCAGGCGCAGGCCCGGGTAACGCTCGGCGATCTTGTCGGCGAGATGCATGTACTCGTGATGGAACAGGACCATGGCGGGAATGTCGGCCTTCTCCATCTCGCCCCACACCCAGTCGAAGCGGCCGTCGAGCAAGGGCTGGCGCAGCACCTCGGTATGGAAGGTGAAGCGCATGCCCATCATGCCCTTCTGCTTCCTCCAGCCGGCGATCTGCTCGCGGGCGCCGGGCGAGTCGGGATCGAGGCGGCCCATGATGCAGAAGCGGTCGGGATGGCTCGCCGTGGCGTCGAGCGCGACGTCGTTGCGGTCGCCTTCCCACGACGGCGGCACGATGACGACTCCGTCGACGCCGGCCTTGTCCATCTCGGCCAGGAGCTCTTCCTTGCCGAGCGGGGCGCGATGCGGCTCGGCGCGCGCCGGCCAGGGGCGCTCCGGCGTATTGGCCGCCCAGATGTGCACCTGGGCGTCGACGATCTTCATCCTTTCCTCCCCTGCAGCCGCAGCGCGGCGACACGAACCCCGACCATGACCAGCCACGTGCCGAGCGCCCACAGGATAGCGAAGACCAGGACGAATTCGACGTGGGCGAAGGCCAGGTAGCCGCCGTGCAGTCGCTGGAAGATCAGGAAGATGGCGGCGAAGAGCACAGGCGCCGCCAAACCAGTGCGACGACCGAACAGCCACTCGACCAGCACCGCCGCGACCGCGCCACAGAGGCCCGCCCACAGGGCGCCGGCGGTATACAACGGCACCGCGACGCGCCGGACTTCCTGGGCCACGGCCTTGACCGGCACGACCGACTCCGGCCGAAGCCCGAACCACGCCACCAGCCAGTACGCCACCTGGGTCAGCACCAGCATCCAAAGAGCGCCGGCCAGAAAGCCGACGACAGCCGTGCCGAGCCAGCGCTGCATGCCGCTCTATCGCCAACCCAACGCGGCGCGCGTCCCGCGGGCGATCAGCCACATCCCGAAGCCCCAGAGGCCATAGACCAGCGGCAGCACGACGATGATGGGCAGGCCGGGCATATTGAATCGTCCGCTCTTCATGGGCAGCACGACGGTCCAGTTGACGATCGCCACAATGATGGCGGCGAACAGGATCCAGCCCAGCACGCCGCCCAACGCTCCGGGCAGCCTCGGCACCAGGAATGCCGCGATGATGCCCCAGAGGCCGCCCCAGAAGGCCGACGACACGATCGTCGGCACGCCCCATGGCGGCACGCCGCGCATGTTGTAGAGCGATGCCCGCGTGTAGCCGAGCTCGTTGGAAAGCCAGAAGCCGAACTGATGGAAAACGAGAACGCTCAGGGCGCCGGCGACGAAGCCTATGATGACGGTACGCATCCATCCGCTCATGCGATCCCTCCCTCGGTTGGTCGGCGGTCGCGCCACGGCCGGGCACGTTCGAGTTCCGCCGCCAGCGAAAATAGCATCTCTTCCGCGCCGAAGCGGCCTGCGAAGTGCAGGCCGATCGGCAGGCCATCGCCGGTCCAGGCGAGCGGCATCGACATCGCCGGCACGCCGGCGACGTTGCAGACCGACGTGAACGCCACCATCGGCGCCAGGGCCGCCTGGAATTCCTCGGCAGTGCCGTCCATGCGGACGGCGCCGAGCGGCAGCGAGACGCGCGCGATCGTGGGCGACAGCAGGACGTCGTGGCGCTCGAAAAAGGCGCCGAGCTGACGGCCGGTACGATGGAAGGTCTGCACGGCGCGGATGTAGTCGTGCGCGCCGATGGTGCGGCCCTGGTCGGCCGCCTGTCGCGTCACCGGCTCGAGATCGTCCGGGCCGGGCACGCGGCCGTTGGCGCGGATCTGGATGTTGGTCCAGGTGTTGGCCGCCATCACCGTGCCCAACGCCATGCCGGCCGCCGCTGCGTCGTAATCCGGATAGGCCTCCTCGACCTGGTGGCCGAGCTCTTCGAGAAGTGTCGCCGTGCTCTCGACCGCCGCGACCAGGACTGGATCGAGCGCCTCGCCGCCCACGGGATGCCGCATGAAGGCGACGCGCAGCCTGCCCGGCTTGCGTTCGGTCGCCGCCAGGAAGGAGCCGGCCGCCGGCGCCGTGTAGGGATCGCCGGGCTCGCTGCCCGCGATGACGTCGAGAAGCGCCGCGCTGTCGCGCACCGAGATCGACACGCCGAGCTGCGCGCCGGCGCCGGCCAGGGTCTCGCCGATCGGCGCCAGGCTGACGCGGCCACGCGACGGTTTCAGGCCGAACAGGCCGGTGAGTGCCGCAGGTATGCGGATCGAGCCGCCGCCGTCCGTCGCATGCGCCATCGGCAGCCCGCGCGCCGCCACGATCGCCGCCGACCCGCCGGACGAGCCGCCGGGCGACAGGCCCTTGCGCCAGGGATTGAGCGTCGCGCCGCCGAAGGCAGGCTCGGTGGTCGGCGCCAGGCCGAACTCGCTGGTGTTGCTGCGGCCCACGATCACCAGGCCGGCACGGCGCATGCGGGCGATCGCGGCGCTATCGGCCTCGGCGACGGGTTCCTTGGCGAAGAAGCGCGACCCCAGCGTCGTCGGCGTGCCGGCGCAATCGGCCATGAGCTGCTTGACCACGAACGGGACGCCCTGGAACGGCCCCTCGCCTGCCGACGCCACCGATTTCTCGAGCAATGCGCCGTCGTAGAAGTCGGTGATGGCGTTCAGCGATGCGTTGAGCGCCCGCAAGCGGTCCAACGTGCCGTCGAGCAGCTCCCGCGCGCCGAGCTTGCGCGCCTTGACCAGCTGAGCGACGGCAAGCGCGTCATGCTTCGCGAAGAGATCGTCCACTTCAGTTCCGCCAGCGCTCGAGGTTGGCCGCGACGAAGGCGTCGTCGTTCAGCTCGGGATAGGTGGCATACAGGCGATCGATGCCGGCGCTCTGCCCCGGGCTCAACGCCTCGTGCGGATCGAGACACTCGATCGACGTCATCAGTCCCTGGCGGCGCAGGATCTCGTGGCAGCCCGGGATGCAGCCCGCGAAGTCGTGGTCGACGTCGAACACGACAGAGTTGCAGTCGGTGACGAACGAATCGAGCGCCAGCATCTCTGGCGGGATGGCGCCGGCCTTCACCGACAGCTTCAGGCGTTCCAGCATCTCGACCGCGCCGCGCGTCCACACGCTCCAATGGCCAAGAAGCCCGCCCTGGAAGCGCAAGGTGACCTCGCAGTTGCCGGTGCGCACGACCATCGGAGTCAAGAGGTCGGCGACGATGTGATCGTCGTTGCCGGTATAGAGCGTGATGCGCTCCTCGGCCTGGGCCTGGACGATGCCGACGGCGACATCGAGCGTGCGATAGCGATTGAACGGCGCCACCTTGATCGCCACGACGTTGTCGATGGCCGCAAAGCGCGCCCAGAAGGCGCGCGACAATGGGATGCCGCCCACCGCCGTCTGCAGATAGAAGCCGACCAGCGGCATCTCCCGGGCCACGGCGGTGCAATGCTCGATGAGCTCGTCCTCGCTGGCACCCTTCAAGGCGGCGAGCGACAGCAGCACGGCGTGATAGCCCAGCGCGCGCGCCGTGCGCGCCTCCTCGACGGCCTGCGCCGTCTTGCCGACCGCACCGGCGATCATCACCAGCGGACGATCGGTCCATTCACGTGCCGTTTCGATGGCGAGCTCCAGGACGGGCCGGTAGAGCCCGACCTCGCGGATAGCGAACTGCGTCGAGTGCACGCCGACGGCCAGGCCGCCCGAGCCGGCGTCGACGTAGTAGCGGCTGATCGCCCGCTGCGACTGCGTGTCGAACTTGCGGTCCGGACCGAGCGCCAGCGGATGGGCGGGAATCACCGAGCCCTGCCGCAGCAAGGAGAGGACGGGCGCCGGCAGGTCGCGCCAGTGAAGAGCCTTGTCTGGGATCATGGGAGCATCCTAGCCGAGTTCAGGGCCCGCGAGAGCAAAGACGTGCGTGGCGTCGTCGAGGCCTTTGGCGTCGCCCAGGGTCATGCGCATGTAGCCACGCGGCGTCACCGCGCCCTGCCGCTCCAGCCAGCCGCGCACGGCGCGATGGACCACGGGCACGTCGATGATGAAGGGCCCCGGCGCAGCGGCCGCTGCCTTGCTGATCAGGGCGAGCGCAATGGCCTCGTTGTCGGCGACGACGGGCCCGAGCGAGGTCGCCACCCGGCCCTCGCGGCCCAGCACGTAACCAACGGTCTTCCCGGCGGTGTCTTCGGCGATCCAGGCACGACCCGGCTGGCGCAAGGCGAGATGAGCGAGGATGGAAGGCCTCTCCATTCCGGTCAGCGGCCGATCGTAGAGCGCCAGCCGCGGCAGGTCGGCGGGGCCAAGCGCCCGCAGAGTCGCGCCGGCGGGCGGCTGCACGACATCGCTCGCCGCGTCGAAGTGCCAGCGGGCGATCGGATAGAGGTCATGAAAGCCGAGCGGCAGGTAGATGGGACGTCCCTGCTCCGTGGCGTCGAGGCCCGCGACCGCGCCGGCCGAACGCACCTCGTCGATGCAGCGCTTGAGCAGCCCCGTGCCGACGCCGCCGCGCCGACGGTCCCTGGTCACCAGCACCATGCTGATCCAGGCGAGCTTCTGGCCGAGCGGCAGGACCAGCGAGCTGGCCTGCCATCTGCCGTCCGGTCCGACGCAACCGAAGCCTCGCCCCGCGCCCAGCATGAAGCGCCAATCCGCCAGGTTCTGGTTCCAGCCGGCCTCGACCGACAACGGCCAGACGGCCTCGCTCAGCGCCGCATCGATCGGCTGGACGTCGAGAGCCTCAGTAGGTGCCATCGCGCACCTCGTAGTGCGTGGGCTTGTTCAGGGTCGCCATGTCGCGCGCCAACCAGTCGGCCGTCCATTCGATCATCCGGGCGAGCGGCACCGACGGCCGGCCGAACTCCTTCACCATGCGCCGCGAATCGTTCAGCCATCCTGTGGCCGCCGGTGTGCCAGTGAGCTTGGGCTGCCGGCCCAAGAGCTTGCCGAATTCGCCGGCGAGCCAGCGTACTTCGATGGTCTCGGGACCGGTGACGTTGATCGGCGTCGTCGGCGTCGCGGCGTGGGCCAGACAGCGCAGCGCGATCGTGTTGGCGTCGCCCTGCCAGATGACGTTGACGTGTCCCATCGACAGGTCAATCGGCTCATCGTCGCGCACCTTGCGGCCGATGTCGTGCAGCACCCCGTAGCGCATGTCGATGGCGTAGTTCAGCCGGAACAGGCGGCCCGGCGTGCCGTGCTTGTTGGAGAAGAACTCGAACATGCGCTCGCGGCCGACGCAGGAGGTGGCGTAGTCGCCGGGCGGCGGGATCGGCGGGACGTCCTCGTTGGCGCCGCCGCTGTCGACCGGCACGAAGGGATAAACGCAGCCCGTCGAGAAGGCGACGATCGTTGAGTCCTTGAACACCTCGGCGACCATCGCCGGCACCTGGACGTTCATCGCCCAGGTGAGCGGCACGTCGCCGGCGGCGCCGAACTTGCGGCCGGCCATGAAGATGACATTGGCGGCCTTGGGCAGCTTCTCGAGCTGGGCGCGATCGAGCAGGTCGGCGGAGATCGGCTCGACGCCCGCCTCGACCAGCGCCTCGCGCACCCCGGGCTCGCTGAACCGCGCCACGCCCATCACCTTCTTCGAGGGGGCGGCGCGCTTGGCCATGCGGGCGAGCGTGGGGCCCATCTTGCCGCCGACTCCCAGCACGATGATGTCGCCCGGCGTCCTTGCGAGATCGGCAACCAGCGCGTCAGACGGCTGCGTCATGAAGTCCTCGACGGCCTCGACGGTCTCGAAGCGGGTTGGCAGCGTCATCTCGCGACTCCCTTCATCGGCGCCATCGATCCGAAATCCATGTCGGCGCCGACGGCAAATCCCGGCCCGTTGAGCGAACCCAGGGCCAGCTTGCCGCCCACAGCCTTGAGCCGCGCGGGCTTGCCGTCCTTCTTCTCGTAGAGATCGGGATGGGCCGCAACGAAGGCGTTCTGCTCGGCTTCCGGCGCGAAGCCCATGCCGTCGATGAAATGATGGGCATTGCGCTCGACATGGGTCATCCCAAGCAGCGAGACCAGGGCCAGATCCTGCTGCACGCTGACGCCGGGCCAAGTCGTGAGATCCTCGGCTGACATGAAATGCCCGGCGCCGAGATGGGCGACGCGAAGGGCGTTCAGGATCGACTTATAGAAGCCCTTGCAGTTCTTGCTCGAGACGCCGGTGTAGCCGAGGCGCAGCGCCGACGGGAACGACGACAGCTCGCCGTCGGATTCGTCGATGATCACCGGCCGCAACCGGGCCAGCGGTCCGACCGATCGCGACAGGGCCACGGCGCGCTTGATCGGCTGCTCGATGAACAGCGTCGCGTTCGCAAGCTTCGCGAGGCCCGGCGTCTCGGCCACCTTGCGCCACAGCTCGACGATGCCTTCGACGCCGTCGTACTGCTCGTTGCCATCGAGCGTCGCGCGGTAGTCGCCGGCGCCGGCATCGAGCACCGCGGCGATGCGGCCGAGCCGGTCGAGGTCGGCCTTGATGTCGCCACCCACCTTCAGCTTGTAGTAGCGGCCACGATAGTAGGAGACGACCTCTTCCAGGGTTTCCGGCAGGCCGTCATTCACGCGCTCCGAGGCCGGCCGATCGGCCGCCGTCAAAGGATCGACCAGGCCCACCGTATGACGGACATCGATGCTCTTGCCGGGCGTCAGCTTCGCGAGGAACGGCTCGATCTCCCCCTTCTCGATGTCGGGGGTGAGCGCCGTCGTGCGGATGCCCGGGACATTCCGCGCGATCATGGTGCCGAAGGACTGGCCGGTGGCCTTGCCGAGCGCATCGAGAATGGCGCGATCGAGCAGCGCCGGACCATAGGCTGCGACCAGAGGATTGAGGCCGAGGGTGGCGCCGCGCTTCTGCTGTTCGAGGTAGGTGCCGCTGAACAGGCCGAAGGGCGTGTCGGCGCCGCGGGCGCGATAGAGCTCGATGGCGAGGTCGAGCGCCTGGCGGAGCTGGTCGAGATTCTGCTCGTCGGTGAATTGCGGGCTCTTCTCGAACCACTTGGCGGCCAGCGCTTCGGCCGCCACGCCGTGGCTGGAGCGCCCGTCGGGTAAGGAGATGCGCACGCGGATCACGGCCTGCGTGGCGTCGGTGACGGTGATCACGCCGAAGCGGAAGGCGAGCCGCATCTTCACGTGCCGCTCGTAGCGCTCGACCTCTTCCAGCTTGACCTTCATACGCTCGACTCCAGCAGCCCCGCGACATAGCCGATCATGCGCGCGGCGCACGTCGGCCCGTCAGGCTCATAGACGAAAGGCTCCATGGCGATCCAGCCGCCGTAGCCGGTTTCACGCAAGGCTTTCACGACAGGAGCGAACCGGTCGTCGCCCTGCCCCGGGCCGCGCCGGTTGCGATCGTTGAACTGCACGTGCACGACAAGGCCGGTCGGCATCCAGCGCCGGATAGCATCCGCCACGGGCTCGGGCTCCATCAGGCTGGCGGCCAGCGTGTCGACCATGGTGCGCAGCGCGGGATTGCCCAGCCGGCGCACGATCTCGGCTGCCTCGGCCAGCGTGTTGACGAAATTGCAGTCGGGCGCGGCCAGCGGCTCGATGCAGTAGGCGACCTTGGCCGCCGCCGCCTGCTCTCCCGCCAGGATCCACGCCTCCTCGGCGCGGGAGGCATCATCGGGCGTCGCCACGCGACGCTGAGCCGGCGAGCCGTGGACCAGGTAGACACCGCCCAGCTCGGCACACAGATCCACGGAGGCGCGCAGGACATCGACGCTCTTCTGCCAGACCGTGCGATCGGTGGTCGCGATCGAAAGGCCGGCCGGTGCGGCCAGCAGCCAGTGCAGGCCGCTTACCTCGAGGCCGTTGTCGGCGCAGATGTTGCGGATTTCGGAACGCCTGGCCGCCGGCATGCGCCATGCATCGTCGCCGAACGTGAACGGTGCGAGCTCGAGGCCGCGATAGCCGAGACCTGCCGCCAACGCGCACTGACGTTCGAAGGAAAGCTCGCGAATCACCTCGTTGCACAGAGCCAGTTTCACAAATGATCCTCAAGCTTGACGGTTTTCTGACGCTTCGCCAGTGTGCCCGAATGTGCGGCCGCGCATGATCAAATTCCAGCCTTTGCTGCGCCAGTACTGGCCGACCGTCGCGCTGTTCGCCTTCCTGCTCGCGAGTTGGCAGCTTGCCGTGAGCATCGGCGGCATTCGCGAGTACCTGCTGCCCTCTCCGCTCGCGGTGTGGAACGCGCTGTGGCACGGCGACACCGCCTGGATGCAGCACATCTGGGTGACGACGCTCGAGATCATCGGCGCGTTCTTCCTGGCGGCAGGCGTCGGTGTCGCGCTGGGCGTGGGCATCGCCTGGTCGCCGCTGATCGCCAACGCCCTGGTGCCGTTCCTGGTGTTCGTGAACACCTTGCCCAAGGTGGCGATCGCGCCGCTGTTCCTGATCTGGATGGGCTACGGCATCTTCCCCAACATGCTGATGGGCGCGCTCATCGGCTTTTTCCCGGTGGTGATCAACACCGCCGTCGGCCTCAGCCAAGTCGAGGCCGACATGCTGGACCTCGGCCGCGTGTTCAACGCGCCGAAATGGAAGATCTTCGTCAAGATCCGCATTCCCAATGCCCTGCCCTACATCCTGAGCGCGCTCAAGATCACGGCGACGGCCGCCGTGGTCGGCGCCATCGTCGGCGAGTTCGTCGCCTCGCAGAAGGGCCTGGGCTACGTCATCGTCACCACCCAGAGCAGCATGAACACGTCGGTGGCGTTCGCCTCGCTGATCTGGATCTCGGTCGTGGGCCTGGTGCTGTATGGCGCCGTCGTGCTGGTCGCCAAGCTGTGGGCGCCGTGGGCCGAAGGGATTGACTGAATCGGGGCTATTTGAATCGGGGAAGGGAAAACAGGGAGCACATCATGACCAGGACAATATCGTTGGCGCTTGCCGCCCTGCTGGCGACAGGCGGAGCTGCGTCGGCGCAGGAGAAGTTCACCTTCGCGCTGAACTGGTTCGCCGTCGGCGACCATGCCGCCTACTGGGTGGCGCTCGACAAGGGCTACTACAAGGCCAAGGGCCTCGACGTGACCCTGGAGAACTCCAAGGGCTCGGGCGATTCGATCGCCAAGGTCGACACCGGCCGCGCCGACGCGGGCCTCGCCGACGCCGCCGTGGTGATCGCCTCGGTCGGCCGCGGCACGACCATCAAGACGGTCGGCATGGTGTTCGACAAGACACCGCTCAACATCTTCAGCCTCAAGGAGAAGCCGCTCACCAAGCCCAAGGACCTCGAGGGCAAGACGCTGGGCGCGCCTCCGGGCGACAGCCAGCGCCAGATGTTCCCGGCCTTCGCCAAGGTCAACGGCATCGACGCCAGCAAGGTCAGCTGGGTCAACATCGAGCCCGCCGCCAAGATCGCGGCCGTCGCCGAGAAGCGCATGGACGGCGTCGGCGACTACTCGACCGGACTGCCGCTCTACGAGAAGGCCGCCGGCAAGGGCAACGTGGTGATGATGCCGTGGGCCGACTTCGGCTTCGACATGTACTCCATGTCGATCATGGCCAGCGCCAAGACCATGAAGGAGCGGCCCGCCGTGCTGAAGGCCTTCCTCGAGGCGTCCTACATGGGCTGGCGCGACGTCATGGCCGACCCGAAGGGCTCGATGGAGATCTTCAAGAAGCGCGTGCCTGAGGTCGACGTCGAGGTGATGACGCCCAACATGATGATCGGCCTCGACCTGATGAAGACCGAGCGCTACGCCAAGAACGGCATCGGCTGGATCGACGACAAGAAGATGTGCGAGTCGGTCGACCTGGTGAACACCTACATGGGACTCCCGAAGAAGGTGGAATGCAAGGACGTCTACTCGACCGAGTTCTTCACCAAGGTCGACATGCCGAAGTAGCAATTGACGTCCTGAAGCCTGAACGGCCCTCGCTGTCATCCCGAGCGCAGCGAGGGACCTTTCCTTCCCGTGGCCTCAAAGGCCCCTCGCTGCGCTCGGGGTGACAGCTGTACCCGTGAACAAGCAACTGATCGGCCTCGACCGGGTCGGCATGACGTACGAGGCGGCGAGCGGCCCGGTCGAGGCCCTCGCCGGCATTTCCCTGTCGGTCGGCGCCGGCGAGTTCGTCTCGCTGGTGGGCCCGAGCGGTTGCGGCAAGTCGACGTTGCTGCGCATCGTGGCCGGGCTCAGGCCCGCCACAACCGGCACGGTGACGGTCGCGGGCCAGGAGGTGCGCGCACCCATCCCCGACATCGGCATGGTGTTTCAGGCGCCGATCCTGCTGAAGTGGCGCTCGATCCTGCAGAACGTGTTGCTGCCGGCCGAGCTCGCCGGCAAGGATCCAGGCAAGCTCCACGCCCGTGCCCTGCAGCTCCTGGGGATGGCGGGCCTCGAGGGCTTCGGTGAGAAGCTGCCGCGCGAGCTGTCGGGCGGCATGCAGCAGCGCGCCGCGCTCTGCCGCGCCCTGCTGCTCGATCCTCCCCTGCTGCTGATGGACGAGCCGTTCGGAGCCCTCGACGCCATGACCCGCGACGACATGGCGCTCGAGCTCCTGCGCATCTGGGGCGAGCGCGACCTGGCGCAATCGGCGCGCAAGACGGTGCTGTTCGTCACCCATTCGATCCCCGAGGCGGTGTTCCTCTCCGACCGCGTGGTGGTCATGACGCCGCGCCCGGGCCGCATAGCGGCAGACCTGCGGATCGACCTGCCGCGGCCCCGGACCGTGGAGTTGCGGGCCTCCGAGGCCTTTGGCCGCTACAGCCTGGAGATTTTCCGGGCGCTCACTGGGAGGACGGTTGGCGCAGCCGGCACTGCCTGATAAACCCCGGCGGACAACGCCAGGAGAAGACATGGCCACCGCCGCCACACCGATGAAAAGCGCCGCCCGGGGCATCAGTGCCGACGCCAAGCCGTTCGACTGGGAGGACCCGTTCTTCCTCGACGACCAGCTCACCGAGGAGGAGGTCGCGATCCGCGATGTTGCGCGCGATTACTGTCAGGACAAGCTGATGAGCCGCGTGCTGGAGGCCAACCGGCACGAAAAGTTCCATCGCGAGATCATGAACGAGTTCGGGGCGCTCGGCCTCCTGGGCTCGACCCTGCCCGAGAAGTACGGCTGCGCCGGCGCGAACTACACGACCTACGGCCTGGTGGCGCGCGAGGTCGAGCGCGTCGATTCGGGCTACCGCTCGGCGATGAGCGTGCAGTCCTCGCTGGTCATGCATCCGATCTACGCCTACGGCAGCGAGGAGCAGCGCATGAAGTACCTGCCCAAGCTCGCCACCGGCGAGTGGGTCGGCTGCTTCGGTCTCACCGAGCCCGACCACGGCTCCGACCCCGGCGGCATGAAGACGCGCGCCACGACGGTACCGGGCGGCTACAGCCTGTCGGGCTCCAAGATGTGGATCACCAACTCGCCGATCGCCGACGTGCTGGTGATCTGGGCCAAGCTCGACGGCGGCGCCATCCGCGGCTTCATCCTGGAGCGCGGTTGGAAGGGCATCGAGACGCCCAAGATCGAGGGCAAGTTCTCGCTGCGTGCCTCGGTGACGGGCGCCATCATGCTCGACGAGGTCTTCGTGCCGGTCGAGAACATGATGCCCAACGTCTCGGGCCTCGGCGGTCCGTTCGGCTGCCTCAACAACGCGCGCTACGGCATCGCCTGGGGCGCCATGGGCGCCGCCGAGTTCTGCTGGAAGCAGGCGCGCAACTACACGCTCGACCGCAAGCAGTTCGGCCGGCCGCTCGCCGCCAACCAGCTGATCCAGAAGAAGCTCGCCGACATGCAGACCGAGATCGCGCTCGGCCTGCAGGCCTGCCTGCGCGTCGGCCGCCTCAAGGACGAGGGTCATGCCCAGCCGGAGATGATCTCGCTGATCAAGCGCAACAACTGCGGCAAGGCGCTCGACATCGCCCGCGTCGCCCGCGACATGCACGGCGGCAACGGCGTGTCGGACGAGTACCACGTGATCCGCCATGTCATGAACCTCGAGGCGGTCAACACCTACGAGGGCACGCACGACGTACACGCCCTGATCCTCGGCCGCGCCATGACCGGCATCCAGGCCTTCACCGGAGCCTGATCGAGTGCCCCTGCCGCCGGCCGGCGACATCGTCCTCGTTGTCGCCGGCGCCCTGGTGGCGGGTTTCGTCAACGGACTCACCGGCACCGGCTATGCGCTGATGGCGCTGGGCTTCTGGCTGCAGGCCATGTCGCCGGTCACGGCGGCGCCGCTGGTCGCCATCTGCTCGGTCGCCGGCCATCTCCAGGCGTTGCGCTCGATCTGGAGCGGCGTGCGCTGGCCGCGGCTCTGGCCGTTCCTTGCCGCCGGGCTTCTGGGCGTGCCGCTCGGCACGGCCATGCTCGAGCACGTGCGTGTCCAGCCGCTGAAGCTCGGCGTCGGCATCCTGTTGGTCTTCTACAGCGCCTGGATGGGCCTCGTGCGCCGGCCGCCGGTCGTCACGGTTGGCGGCCGGCCGGCCGATGCGGCAGTGGGCTTCGTCGGCGGCGTCATGGGCGGGCTGGCCAGCCTCAGCGGGCCTGCGCCGACCATCTGGGTGCAATTGCGCGGCTGGAACAAGAACGAGCAGCGCGGCGTCAACCAGCCCTTCAACATGGCCGTCCTGGCCACCGCCCTGCTGGCTGCTGCGATCGCCGGCCTGCTCGATCGCACCTATTGGGTCTGGGCGGCCATCACCGTCCCGACCAGCCTCGTGGGCGCGCGACTCGGGCTGATGCTCTACGGTCGGGTCAACGACGCGGTCTTCCGCCTGCTCGTGCTGGTGCTGCTCGGCCTGTCGGGAACGACGCTGATCGTGACGGCGCTGCGGTAACTGTCATCCTGAGCGCAGCGAAGGATCTCATGCCGGTTGCAAGCGGCGATGAGGTCCTTCGCTTCGCTCAGGACGACAAATATGGAAGGCAGCCGCTTTCGCGCAGAATCACGTCGAGGCCGGGCGCATCCTTCGCCGCCGTGTACTTGCGGCGGATCTCGGCGAGCGAGCGGGCGTGGTACTTCTGCGGTTCCTGGGACCACGCTGCACCGCCCAGCGTCATCTCGAAGCTCTTCTGGCCGGCGGCAATGGCGGCGGCGTTGGCGGTCGACCAGGGCAGGAACAGTCCCGCCACCTCTTCCTTCAGCAAAGGCATCAGGGTCGGCGCCAGCGCCGACCAGGCCTCGAACGATCCCTCGTTCTTCGGCGTCAGCATGCGCTGCACCCAGGCCACCACCTTGGGCGCCGAGGCGCGCATGATGGCCCCCGGCGTGGGATCGGTCGCGAGCTCGTAGAACTGGGCCCACAGGCCGAAGTCGGCCATGGCCGGCCGGCTGCCCAGCATGTACGGCCGCGTCTGAAGATGCCCCTCGATCAGAGCAAGCGCGTGCTTGAACGAGCCTTCGATAATGGGCTCGGTCGTCGGGTTGGAGCCGACGAAGCCGATGCGCGCCGTCATGCGCTCGGCGACGGCGGCGCGGGCCTGCGCCACGGCCAGCGTGCCCTGCGCTTCCATCATCTGTTGCGCGATGCGCTCGGCGGTCGACCAGACGTCGGGCTGGTAGCGCCAACGATAATGGAACATCCATTTGTTGCCCCACTCGTCGCCGTATTCCTCGAGCAGCGCCGAGATGAAGGCGAGCGCGGGGTCTTCGGGCGCCAGCGACGGCGCAGCAGCTTCGAAGCGCTCGATGATGGGCGTGGAATCCTGGATGCCCTCGCCCTCCGGCGTCACCACCAGGGGCACCAGGGGCAGCTTGGCGTATTTCTGGAACTCGGCCTGGACCGCCGGCGAACGCAGGATCCACTCGTGCGGCAGACCCTTGAAGCGGAAATAGGAGCGCACCTTCACCGAGTAAGGCGACAGCTCCGAGCCGAAGATCCGGTAGGTCATATCCAGCGCTTGCGTTTCAGCCAGAAGTAGATTCCGGAGATGATCAGGACGACCATCACCCAGAAGAACGCATAGCCGTACTTCCAGCCCAGCTCGGGCATATTCCCGGCGTCGCGCTCGAAGTTCATGCCGTAGATGCCGGCCAGGAAGCTGAGCGGCATGAAGAAGACGGTGATGATCGCCATCGTCTTCATCACCTCGGCCATGCGATTGGAGTTGTCCATCAGATAGACTTCCATCAGGCCGTTGGTCATTTCGCGATAGCTCTCGACCAGTTCCAGCACCGCCACGGCATGGTCGAAGCAGTCGCGCAGATAGGTGCGTGTCTCGGGCATGATGAACGGCACGTCCTGCCGCATCAAAGCGAGCACGGTCTCGCGCTCGGCCCATTGCAGGCGATGGAAGGTGATCAGCGCCCGCCGTGCCTGATGGATATGATAGAGCGTATCGCCGGTCGGGCGTTCCAGCGCCTCGTCCTCGAGCTCCTCGAGGTGGTTCGACATCGCCTCGATCAGCGGGAACTTGCGGTCGACGACTAGGTCGACCAGGGCATAGACGAGGTAGTCGATGCCGAAGGTGCGCAGCCGCGAACCCGCCGTCTGCACGCGATCGCGCACCGGCTTGAAGATGTCCTGCTTGTGATCGTGGAAGGAGATCACGTAGTTGTCGCCGAA
>JAIEOV010000052.1 GCA_019750135.1 Reyranella sp.
TGCGCCTCGCGCAGCGTCTCGAGAAGGGCGCGGCCAACGCCTATATCGGCGTCATCCCGTCGTTCGGCGATCGCAACTTGGCGCAGGTTTCGGCGCGGCTCGCCGCCGACGAGTCCATGCACTGGACGGTGCTGACGCAGGCGCTGAAGGATCCGCTGCCCGCCAAGGCGCTGAGCTTCGGGGCGTAGGGTGCGCGTAGCGTTGCCTCTGGCGATGCTGGCGCTGGCCGCGGCGGTGCAATCTGCCGCCGCGGCCGACGCCGCGCACGGTCAGGAGCTCTACGAATCGCGCTGCGGCGGTTGTCACTCCCTCGACGCCAACCGCGTCGGGCCGGCTCATCGCGGCGTCTACGGCCGCAAGGCGGGTTCGGCACCGAACTTCAACTACTCGAGCGCGGTCAAGGGCTCGACCGTGGTGTGGGAGGAGAAGACTCTCGACGCCTGGCTCACCAATCCGCAGGCGCTCATTCCCGGCCAGCGCATGAACTTCCGCGTGGCCCTGCCGCAGGACCGCGCCGACATCATCGCTTACCTGCGCCAGCAGTCGGGCAAGTGAGTGCTGGGGCGTCATGCTCTTCCGGACCGCCGGCCTCCGGCCGGCATCATGATCATGAGCCGGCGAGACGCCGGCGGTCCGGAAGAGCATGACGCCCGGCAAAACAGAACCCGGCGCCGCACGCCGCCGGGTAGGGTGGAGGTGCGCTGGCCGCATCCCCTTGTTCGGCGCGCCTCCGCCCGCCTTCGAAACCGAGAGTATCGGCAGGGCGCCCAGCGGCGGTGAACAAAGCCACCGCCCAGAGGGCGCGATTGCGGATGCGCTGGCCGGTGCCGGGCGGCGCCGACCAGTCAGGCTTGGCATCATCGCGGGGCGGCGGCGCCCCGTGGTCGCAGTCCTCTCTTTGGAGGTCTGGGCTCACATCAGCCCTTGAAGTGGCCTTCCGACTTGAGGTCGGCGAGGGTCGCGTCGAAGGCTTGGCGCAGGCGACCGAACAGGTCGGCGAGCTCGGCCTCGTTGATGACCAGCGGCGGGCAGATCGCGACGCGATCGCCCATGTTGCGGATGAAGAGGCCGCGCGCCACGGCGTGGTTGTAAACGCGGTTGCCCGCGCCGATGGCCACCAGGTCGAACGGCGTCTTGGTCTTCTTGTCGGCGACGATCTCGAGCGCGCCCATCATGCCGACGCTCATCGCCTCGCCGACCAGCGGATGATCGGCGAACGACTGGATGTGCTTGGTGAAGACCGGCGACATACGCTTGGCATGGCCGAACAGGTCGATCTCGTCGTAGATCTTCTGCGCCTCGAGGGCGACCGCGGCGGCCACCGGATGGCCCGAGTAGGTGAAGCCGTGGCCCCAGGCACCGATCTTGGCGCTCTCGCTCATCAGCGCCTGGTAGACCTTCTCGTTCACCATCACCGCCGAGATCGGCAGGAACGACGCAGACAGCGCCTTGGCGCAGGTCAGGATGTCCGGCTTGATGTTCATCGTCTGGCTGCCCCAGACGTTGCCGGTGCGGCCGAAGCCGCAGATGACCTCGTCGGCGACGAACAGCATGTCGTACTTGCGGCACACCGCCTGGATCTTCTCGTAGTAGCCCTTGGGCGGCACGATCACGCCGCCGGCGCCCATCACCGGCTCGCAGATCATGGCCGCGACCTCGTCGGCGCCGCCTTCCTTGATGATCAGCGCCTCGAGCTCCTCGGCGCAACGCGTTGCGAACTGCTCCTCGGTCTCGCCGTCCTTGGCGCCGCGGTAGTAGTGCGGCGTGATGGTGTGCACGACACCCGTGATCGGCAGGTCGAAGGAGCGGTGGTTGAGCGGCAGGCCGGTCAGGCTGCCCGACGCCACGGTGATGCCGTGGTAGCCCTTGAGGCGAGAAACGATCTTCTTCTTCTTCGGCCGGTCCAGCGCATTGTTCATGTACCACACCATCTTGACGACGGTGTCGTTGGCCTCCGAGCCCGAGTTGGCGAAGAACACCTTCGACATCTCGACCGGCGCCATCATCTTCAGCTTCTCGGCGAGGTTGATGGCCGGCTCGTGGGAGCGCTGGTTGAAGGCGTGGTAGAAGGGCAGCTGCTTCATCTGCTCGTAGGCCACCGTCGCCAGGCGCTCGTTGCTGAAGCCCAGCGCCGCTGACCACAGGCCGGCCATGCCCTCGATGTATTCCTTGCCGTCATCGTCGGTGACGTAGATGCCGCGGCCGCGGACGATGGTCAGCGGGCCGGTCTCCTCGTGCTTCTTGAAGTTGGTGTAAGGGTGCAGGTGGTGTGCAATATCCCGCGCCGCGTTGGAGTTACCGCGAAAGCTGCGTGAAACGTCGTTCATGGCCGCACCCTGAGAAAAAATAACGAGGCCGCAACGATACCGGCCCCTCGCTGGGGATGTCCAACGTATGTACCCATGCAAAAAATTTGGGCAATTGACGGCATCACACAGTCGGTGCAACGTAAGGTAGGTATGCGCCAGCGCATAGTACCAGGGGTCGGGGGGACCGGTCGGGCGCAGCATTGGGTGTGGCGCTAAACGAGGGAATACGATGATTTTCAGTTTGCGGCAGTCTGTGGCGCTGGCGGCGATCGCCTGCGCGGGTCTCGGCGTGGCGCCCATGGCGCAGGCCAAGACGTTCAAATGGTCCAACTCGGGCGATGTCAGCTCGATGGATCCGTACGCCCGTCAGGAGACCTTCCTCCTGACCTTTACCCAGAACATCTACGATCCGCTGATCCGGCGCGACAAGAACCTGAAGCTCGAGCCGGCGCTGGCCACCAAGTGGGGCCAGACCGATCCGACGACCTGGTTCTTCGACATCCGTCCGAACGTGAAGTTCCATGACGGCTCGCCGCTCACCGCCGACGACGTGGTGTTCTCGCTCAACCGTGCCAACGGCCCGGGCTCGAACCTGCAGAGCAACTTCGTTTCGGTGAAGGAGATCAAGAAGGACGGCGACATGCGCGTCCTCGTCACCACCAAGTATCCCGATCCGCTGCTCGCCGACAAATGGGCGGCGATCACGATCATGTCCAAGGCGTGGGCCGAGAAGAACAACGCGGTCAACTCCGCGGACATGACCAAGAACGAGGAGAACTTCGCCACCCGCAACGCCATGGGCACGGGCCCCTTCATGCTGAAGGAGCGCAAGGCCGGCGAGCGCACGGTGCTGGTGAACAATCCCAACTGGTGGGACAAGGCCGAGCATAACCTCACCGAGGTGATCTTCACGCCGGTCGCCAACCCGGCGACCCGCATCGCCGCGCTGAAGGCGGGCGACATCGACATGACCTACGAGGTGCCGCCGGCCGACACCGAGTCGCTGAAGAAGGAAGCCAGCATCAAGGTGATGGAAGGCCCCGAGACCCGCGTCGTCTATCTCGGCATGGACCAGGAGCGGCCCGAGCTACTCGAGTCCAACGTCAAGGGCAAGAACCCGTTCAAGGACAAGAAGGTCCGCGAGGCCATCCACCGCTCGATCGACGTCGACGCCATCAAGCGCACCGTGATGCGCGGCCAGTCCTACCCGACCAACCTGATGGTGGCGCCGGGCATCAACGGCTACATGAAGGATCTCGACAAGCGCCCGGCGCTCCTGAAGCCGGACGAGGCCAAGAAGATGCTGGCCGATGCCGGCTACCCGAACGGCTTCGAGGTCGGCATGGATTGCCCCAACGACCGCTACGTCAACGACGAGAAGATCTGCCAGGCCGTCGTGGCGATGCTCGCCAAGATCGGCGTGAAGGTGAATCTCAAGGCGCAGACGCGCAACCTCTACTTCGCCAAGATCCTGCGCAAGAACGACCTGTCGCCGGGCGAGACGAGCTTTTACATGCTTGGCTGGTCGCCGGCCCAGACCTACGACGTGCACAACGTCTTCGAGGCGCTGATTCAGACCCCGAACAAGGCGACCAAGAAGGGCCAGTTCAACGCCGGCGGCTACTCGAACCCCGAGCTCGACAAGCTCGCCGACGCCATGGAGCAGGAGACCGACAAGGCCAAGCGCGATGCCGAGATCGCGAAGGCGACCAAGCTCTATGTCGACGACTTCGCCTACATCCCGCTGCACCAGCAAGCGCTGGTGTGGGCGGCGCGCAAGAACATCGACCTGGTGCAGCCGGCCGACAACTCCTTCCCACTGCGCTTCGTCAACGTGAAGTAGGGAAGACAAAGACAGAAGCGACTGCCTCCCCCGTCGTACGGGGGAGGTGGCCCGCAGGGCCGGAGGGGGAAAGCCCCAGTCCGGCCCTCTCTTTTTTCAGATCATGATCTTCAATTTTCGCCAAATGCCTGGTTGGCCTTCCCCCAAACGCACATTCCGTTCTGGCGTCTTTCCTGCTAGGCCTGCGCCAAGGCTGACCCATTCATCATGATTGCCTTTATCCTGCGACGAATGCTGCAATCCATCGCCGTGCTGGTGGCGGTGGGTTTGGTCGCCTTCTCGCTGTTCCGTTACGTCGGCGACCCCATCAACGCCATGGTCGGCCAGGACACCTCGATGGAGGACCGGGCGGCCCTGCGCGAGAAGCTGGGGTTGAATGATTCCCCGCCCGTGCAGTTCCTGCGCTTCATCTCCAATGCGGCGCAGGGCAATTTCGGACTGTCCTATCGCACCTCCGAGCCGGTCAGCCGCATGATCTTCGAGCGTGTGCCCGCGACCCTCGAGCTGGCCTTCTGTGCGGCGATCTTCGTGCTCTTCGTCGGCGTGCCGATGGGCGTCTATACCGGCCTCTATCCCAAGCACTGGTCGAGCCGATTGCTGCAGACCGTCTCCCTGCTGGGCGTATCGTTGCCGCCCTTCCTGCTGGGCATCCTGCTGATCCTGGTCTTCGCCGTCATGCTGCACTGGCTGCCGTCGTTCGGCCGCGGTGAGACCGTGCAGATCGGCTGGTGGACCACCAACTTTCTCACCCTCTCCGGGCTGAAAGCGCTGATCCTGCCGTCGATCACGCTCGGCCTGTTCCAGCTCACCCTGATCATGCGCCTGGTGCGCTCGGAGATGCTGGAGGTGATGCGTACCGACTACATCAAGTTCGCGCGCGCCCGCGGCCTCACCAACCGCGCCATCAACTTCGGCCATGCACTCAAGAACACGCTGGTGCCGGTCATCACCGTGATGGGCCTGCAGCTCGGCACCCTGATCGCCTTCGCCATCGTCACCGAGACGGTGTTCGCCTGGCCGGGCGTCGGCCAGCTCTTCCTGCAGTCGGTGCAGTTCTCCGACATCCCGGTGATGGCGGCCTACCTGCTGCTGATCGCGCTGCTGTTCGTGGTCATCAACCTCGTCGTCGATCTCCTCTATTTCGTCGTCGATCCGCGCCTGCGCAGCCAGGGCGGCGCCGCCCGAGTCGCAGGCCACTGACATGTCGATGCAGCAACCCGTAACCACCAGCTGGCTGCATCGTGTGACCGACAGCGACATCTGGTGGAGCTTCAAGTCCTCGCCCACGACCGTCGCGGCGGCGGCGGTCACGCTCTTCATCTTCGTCATCGCCTTCTTCGCGCCGCTGCTGGCGCCGCATACGCCGTTCGACCCGGCCACGCTCAGCCTGAGCGACGGGCTGAAGCCGCCGGTCCTGGTCTCGCCCGACGGCGAGTGGACCTTCCCGCTGGGCACCGACGACCAGGGCAGGGACGTGCTGAGCTCGATCATGTACGGCACGCGCCTGTCGCTTATCGTGGGTTTCGCTTCGGTCATCGTCGCCATGGTGATCGGTATCGCGCTCGGCCTGGTCAGCGGCTATGTCGGCGGCGCCGTCGACACGGTGATCATGCGCATCGCCGACGTGCAGCTCACCTTTCCGGCGATCCTGGTGGCCCTGCTGATTGACGGCGTCGTGCGCGGCATCATCTCGGTGCAGCGCCACGACGAGATCGCGATCTTCGTCATCGTCGGCGCCATCGGTCTTTCCTTCTGGGTCCAGTATGCCCGCACCGTGCGCGGCTCCGTCCTGGTCGAGAAGAACAAGGAGTACGTGCAGGCCGCCCGGGTGATCGGCCTGTCGCCGGTCCTGATCATGGTCCGCCACGTGCTCCCCAACGTCACCGGCCCGGTGCTGGTGATCGCCACCATCAATCTCGGCCTCGCCATCATCACCGAGGCGACGCTGTCCTTCCTGGGCGTCGGCCTGCCCTCGACCCAGCCGTCGCTCGGGACGCTCATCCGCCTCGGCAACGAGGTGCTGCAGTCGGGCGAGTGGTGGGTGATCGTCTTCCCGGGCGCCATGCTCGCCGCCCTGGTCCTGGCCGTGAACCTCCTGGGCGACTGGCTGCGCGACGCCCTCAATCCCAAACTGCGCTAGAACAGGCGAAGATGGCCGTCGCATCGAACAATCCGCCGCTTCTCGAGGTCAAGAACCTCAGGGTCGAGTTCCCGACGCGGCGCGGCACGCTGCTCGCCGTCGACGACGTCTCCTTCGACATCGCCCCCGGCGAGGTTTTGGGCGTCGTGGGTGAATCGGGCGCCGGCAAGTCGCTGACCGGCAACGCCATCATTGGCCTGCTCGAGCCGCCCGGCCGCATCGCCGGCGGCGAGGTCAAGCTGGAAGGCCGGCGCATCGACAACCTGCCCTACGAGGAGATGCGCAAGATCCGCGGCCACAGGATCGGCGCCATCTTCCAGGATCCGCTGACCAGCCTGAACCCGCTCTATTCGATCGGCCGCCAGCTGGTCGAGACCATCCAGACCCATCTGCCGCTGTCCGCCAGTCAGGCCCGCAAGCGCGCCCTCGATCTCCTGAAGGAGGTCGGCATCCCGGGCGCGGAGAACCGCATCGATCACTATCCGCATCAGTTCTCCGGCGGCATGCGCCAGCGTGTCGTGATCGCGCTCGCCCTCTGCGCCGGTCCGCGCCTGATCGTGGCCGATGAGCCCACGACCGCGCTCGACGTCTCGATCCAGGCACAGATCATCGCGCTGTTGAAGAAGCTCTGCCGCGAGCACCAGACGGCGGTGATGCTGGTGACCCACGACATGGGCGTGATCGCCGAGACCGCTGATCGCGTCGCGGTGATGTATGCCGGCCGCATCGCCGAGATCGGCCCGGTGCGCGACGTGGTCAAGCACGCCAAGCACCCCTACACCAAGGGCCTGATGGGCTCGATCCCGAGCCTCGGCGTGCGCCACGACAAGCTCACGCAGATCGACGGCGCCATGCCGCGGCTCACCGAGATCCCCAAGGGCTGCGCCTTCAATCCGCGCTGCACCGTCCGCGGCAGCCGCTGCCTCAGCGAACGGCCGGAGCTGATGAGCGCAGGCGCGAGCCGCGCGGCCTGTTGGCTGCACGATCGCGGCGGCGTCGGCGCGCCGGTTTCCAAGGAGCTGGTCGATGCCTGACGGCGCGAGCATGAGCCAGTTCGTCAAGATCGAAGGGTTGAAGCGCTACTTCGACGTCTCCGCGCCTTGGCTGGTGCGCACTCTGGAAGGCCGGCCGCGCCAGATCGTGCAGGCGGTCGACGGCATCGACATCGAGATCGCCAAGGGCGAGACCTTCTCCCTGGTGGGCGAGTCGGGCTGCGGCAAGTCGACGGTCGCCCGCCTGGTGGTCGGCCTCTATCCGCCGACGGCAGGCTCGATCGAGTTCGACGGCAATGACATGGCAGGCTCGCGCAGCCGCGCCGACATGGCCGCCCTGCGCCGGCGCATGCAGATGATCTTCCAGGACCCGTACGCCAGCCTCAATCCCCGCTGGCGCGTGTTCGACATCGTGGCCGAGCCGATCCGCGCCTTCGGTCTGGCCAAGGACAAGGCCGACCTCGAGAACCAGGTCGGCGAGCGCCTGCGCCAGGTACGGCTGACGCCGGCCGACGGCCGCAAGTACCCGCACGAGTTCTCTGGCGGCCAGCGCCAGCGCATCTCGATCGCCCGCGCGCTGGCGAGCCATCCCGAGTTCCTGGTGTGCGACGAGCCGACCTCGGCGCTCGACGTCTCTGTGCAGGCGCAGATCCTGAACCTGATGGTCGACCTGCAGCGCCGCTTGCAGCTCACCTATCTCTTCATCAGCCACAACCTCGCGGTCGTCTATCACATCTCCACGCGCGTCGGCGTGATGTATCTCGGCCGCCTGGTCGAGGTGGCGCCGACCGATACGCTGTTCCGGCGGCCCAAGCACCCGTACACGCGGATGCTCCTGGACACGATCCCAGACCTCGACATGACGGGACGCCAGCGCGCGCCGGTGGCGGGCGAAGTGCCGAGCCCGATCAACCCGCCGTCGGGCTGCACCTTTCATCCGCGCTGCCCCTTCGCCAACGAGCGCTGCAAGGTCGAGCGGCCCAAGGCGCTGCCGATCGAGGGCGGCACGGTGGCGTGCCATGCGATCGAAGAAGGCCGGCTGGGCGTCGAGGAACGGTCGTACGCTCCAAGCGCGGTCTGAGGGCCGGAGGCGACTGACATGCTGACGACCGAAACGGCCATAATGTTCGCGAAGTACAGCGACTGGGCTGACCAGGTCCTGTTCAAGGCCATGCAGAAGCTGCCTGGAGATGCTGTCTATCGAACCCGCCAGACGCTCTTTGGCTCGATGGTCGGCACCCTCAATCACAACTACCAGGTGGACCTCATCTGGCGAGCCCATCTGATTGGTGAGAAGCACGGCTTTTCAAGCCGCCGAGATCTCCTGCATCCCGACTTTGGCGATCTGGTGCGTGAGCAGTCGAAAATCAATCAATGGTACATCGACTGGGCCAGTCGCCAGAATGCTGAAAGCCTCAGCGAGCGCCTGACGTTCAGCTTCGTGTCGGGAAAAGCCGCCGAGATGACTCGGGGCGGCATGTTCCTGCATGTCGTCAATCACAAGACCTACCATCGCGGCTGGGTCAGCGAGATGTTCTTCGATTCGAAGATCAATCCGCCCCAAACCGACCTCAGCGTCTTTCTCTGCGAAGCGTGAGCGTCGCCTAAAGCATCATGCCCGGTGAAACAAGCATCACCCGAGCGCGCGAATGGGATCAGGTGGAACCGCGTACGCGGTTCCACCTGATCCCATTCCGCTCTAGCGCGGATTGCGGAGCACGACACAGGCCGCGCCCGCAGCGCGCAGCCTAGAACACAGCGAGTCCGCTGATGCCCGGCTGCTTTCCGACACGCGCACGATGAACCGGGAGGGCGCCCGGCGGTACGCTTCCACGACGAGCGGCAGCCGGTCGCCGAGGATCGCGTCGTACTTGCGCCGCAGCTGCTCGTAGGTGGCGAGCACGCGTCCTTCGGACCACGTGCCGGCCAGCTGGACGCCCCACGGTCCCCAAGCCGGATCGGCGGTGAGATCGCGCCGCCGCCGCGGACTCTGGAGCATCAGCTTGGCGAGCTCGACGCAGCGTTCGCCGGTCTGCGTGCTCGAGGACGACAATTTCGGCGGCGTCGGCGATGCCCACTCCTGCGCGGCATAGCCCGTGACGATGCGGACATAGGCCTGTGTCTCGAAGGGCAGCCCGCGGCGGCCGGCGAGCCAGGCTTCGACCTGGCCGGGGCCGGCATTGTAGGCCGCGGCGGCGAGGCCGAGGCTGCCGCGGAAGGTCGTGCGCAGCTCGCGCAGGTAGCTCGCCGACTCCTGCAGCGCCTGCAGCGGCTCGAAGGCGTTGGTGAGCCCACGGGCCGCTGCGGTCTTCGGCATGAACTGGGCGATGCCCTGCGCCCCGGCCGGGCTGACCGCTGTCGGGTCGAAGCGGCTTTCCTGCCAGATCAGGCGCGTGAAGAATTCCTCGGGAAGGTCGTTGTCCGTTGCCGCCTGCGCCAGCGTGCGGCAGATGTCGTCGACGGACGGACGGCGGTCCGTGGCGGCCGTCGCGGTCGGCGTCTCCTTCCCCTGCGGCTCGGCGCGCGCGGGCGTCAGGTGCCAAAGGGTGGCAGCGAGCGCCAGGCACGTTGCCGTGCACTTCATCAGATGGAATGCCTCCTGCAGCTTGGGCCGGCCCATTCTACACGTGGTTGCATTCGCCATCGCATCATCTTAGACGGGCTGAACAACCTGCACGATGCCTGATGTGCGCA
Organism: Reyranella sp.; assembly: GCA_019750135.1. GTDB lineage: Bacteria > Pseudomonadota > Alphaproteobacteria > Reyranellales > Reyranellaceae > Reyranella. Next base: position 9,979 of record JAIEOV010000052.1, read on the forward strand.
CGCGCATGCTCTGCGTGCTTGACCCGTCGCGGCGCATCCTTACGATCCGCACCCATATTTTGGGAGAAACAGCGGAATGCCGGTCATCAATCGTATTGCCTCGTTCCACAAGGATATGACCGCCTGGCGCCATGACATTCACAGTCATCCCGAGACGGCTTTCGAGGAAGTACGGACCGCCGACATCGTCGCTGAAAAACTGAAGTCGTTCGGCCTCGAGGTGCATCGCGGCCTCGCCAAGACCGGCGTGGTCGGCGTGCTGCGCTCGGGCACCTCCAAGCGGGCGATCGGCCTGCGCGCCGACATGGATGCGCTCGATGTGAACGAGACCAACGACTTCGATCACAAGTCGACGATTCCCGGCAAGATGCATGCCTGCGGACACGACGGCCACACCGTGATGCTGCTGGGCGCCGCCAAGTACCTCAGCGAGACCAAGAACTTCGACGGCACCGTCTATTTCATCTTCCAGCCGGCCGAGGAGAACGAAGGCGGCGGCCGCGTCATGGTGGAGGAGGGGCTGTTCGACAAGTTCCCGGTCGAAGGCGTCTATGGCATGCACAACATCCCGGGCATCCCGATCGGCCGCTTCGCCGTCCGTCCCGGCCCGATGATGGCGGCCTACGACATCTTCGAGGTCGTCGTGAAGGGCGTCGGCGCCCACGGCGCCATGCCGCATCACGGCATCGATCCGGTGGTGGTGGGCAGCCACATCGTGACCGCGCTGCAGTCGATCGTGGCGCGCAACCTCGACCCGATGGACACCGCCGTCGTCTCGACCACCCAGATCCATGCCGGCGACACCTGGAACGTCATCCCGCAGGAATGCGTGCTGCGCGGCACGGTCCGTACCTTCAAGAAGCCGGTGCAGGACATGATCGAGCGGCGCATCGAGCAGATCGCGCGCAACGTCGCCGCGGGCTTCGGCGCCGAGGTCACCAAGTGGCGCTACGAGCGCCGCTATCCCGCGACGGTGAACAGCGAAAAGGAAACCGAGTTCGCGGCCAAGGCGGCCTCCGCCCTGGTCGGCCTGGAGAACGTCAACCGCAACCCGACGCCTGCCATGGGCAGCGAGGACTTCGCCTGGATGCTGCTCAAGAAGCCCGGCTGCTACATCTGGATCGGCAACGGCGACGGCGCGGGCAGCTGCATGGTCCACAACCCGGGCTACGACTTCAACGACGAGATCCTGCCGATCGGCGCTTCCTACTGGGCGACGCTGGTCGAGCAGCAGCTCGCCCGGCAGGCCATGCCGCAAGCGGCCGAGTAATTCTGCTGGAGTAAGTCCCATCGATTCGGTCGTCGACCGTGGTGCCGTGGCACTGACAGGACATCATCCTTACGCCGGCCAGCGCATCGGCCTGGCGACAATGCACGCCAAGGAGCTGGCGGTCGCGCCGCCGTTCCGGCGCCTGCTCGATGCCGAGGTCGTGGTGGCGCCGCAGCTCGACACCGACGAACTCGGCACCTTCTCGGGCGAGGTGCCGCGGCCCGACGCCCTGGTCGAGACCTGCGCCATCAAGGCCGAGCTCGCCTTCCGCTCGCTCGACGTCGACTGCGCCATCGCCAACGAGGGAAGCTACGGGCCGATCAACACGGTGCCGTTGGTGCCGAGCGGCGTCGAGATCATGGCCTTCGTCGACCGCAAGCGCGGCATCAAGCTGATCGAGACCCTGCCGACGCATCGCACCAACTGGCGGCTGCTGCGCTTCAAGGCGGGCGATCCCAACATTCCCGCCGCGGTCAAGGCGATCGGCTTCCCGCGCTTCGGCGTGTTCGTGCTGTGCAGCAGCGACATGGACCACCCGATCAAGACGGGACTGGATACGCTGGACGACATCGTCTCGGCGATGAACCAGGAGGCGAAGCGCTCGGAGGACGGCATGGCCGTGCTGATCGCCGACATGCGCGCCCATCGCAACCCGTTGCGCATGCGCGTGCTGCGCGCGCTCTCCTGGAAGCTCGCCAAGCGCCTGGAGCGGCTCTGCCCGAAATGCGACACGCCGGGCTTCGGCTCGATCGGCAACCGCCGCGGCCTGCCCTGCGAGGATTGCGGCAACCCCACCCACTGGGTGCATTTCGAGATCGACGGGTGCTCGGTGTGCGGCCATGCCGAGACGCGGCCGCGCGAGGACGGCCGGACGACGGCGAAGAAGCTCTCCTGCACGAGCTGCAGTCCGAGGCGTTGAGCCAACGCCAAAATCTGAAAGACAACTATCCCAAACACAACAAAGCCGCCCGAAGGCGGCTTTGCGCCGACAACCGTCGATCTTACAGGCAGCGGGCCGCCAGTTCAGGAACGATCCCGGTGGCAACTGCTGCGAAGCTCTTCGGTGTCGCATTGGTGGATGTCACAGGATCACCTCCTTTCAAAGTTGATGGGAGGACAAGCGTCGCACAGCACGGGCGCGCCGTAAATCGACGCGATATGCCGCAGGGCCTGTTGTCTGTGGGTTCGGGCGCGGCTATCCCGCGCCCTGGTTATCGGGTCTGCGCCAAGCGTAGCCGACCGCCGCGAAGTTCTCGACCTCGGCAAAAACCGGGTCGAGCGCCAGGAACTTCTTGCGGATGCGCTTCATCGCCGACCTGACGTTGACAAGATAGCCGTCCGAGCCATAGCCGGCCATGAAGCCCGCGTAGTGCATGGTGTCGTAGATCGCCCGGTAGGTCAGCGGCTTGCCGGCATTGGCGACCAGCAGGCTGATCACCTTGTACTCGGTGAGTGTCAGGCCGACATCGACGCCGCGCCATTCGATGCGGGGGTTGCGATGCCACAGGGTGAGCGGGCCGCAGATCAGCGGCGTTTCGCGCTCGGCTGCGGCGACAGCCGGCCGCCGGCGAGAGCCGACGACCATGCGATTCAGGCGCTGGGCGATGATGTCGGCGCCGCGCAGCTTGTCGATGAAGTCGACGGCGCCGCGGTTGAGGGCGATGTGCTCGTAGTCGACCAGGGCGCGGCCGGTCAGGAAGGCGATCGGCACGTCGATGCCGCGGTCACGGACGCCCGACAGCACGTCGATGCCGGACATGCTGGGCAACGTCCAGTCGAGCAGCAGGGCGTCCGCCTCGGAGGCGCTGTCCAGCTGCTTGAGGAGGGAGGGGCCATCAGGGAACCCCCGCACCGCGAAGCCCCGATCCTCCAGCTCCGCCATCATGGTTTCGAGATAGAGCTCGTCATCGTCGACGAGCAGCACGCGGTTGTTCGAAGTCTCCCAGCTGGTTGACGGCATTTGTCCCTTCTTCCTTTCCCACACACGTCGCACAAACGTCCGGCGCGACAGGCGAGTTTCCGCGGCACTGGAAGAACACAGGTGGTCAGCCAAGGTGTTGCCGAATGGCAACACTCGGCCACGGGCGTAAGCGGGATGTCGGAAGGGGATGCCGGCTGAGCCGACCTCGTAGACTACTCCAGACCGGCGCGGCGGAACGCTTCCAGGTAGTGCGCCCGCTCGGCCGGGTCTTTGACCAGCATCTGGCTCTCGACCCAGGCCAGCGAGATGTTGGGCTGCGTGCGGCGCAGCTCCTGCAGGGCCGAGCGCGCAAGGTCGTCGTCGCCCGCCATGGCGGCGGCTGCAGTCAGGATGCGGTAGCCGCCGACGAACTCCGGGCGCTGGCGGACGCCTTCTCGGGCGAGCCGCACGGCCTCTGCGTAGTTGCGGCCGACGAATTCGGCATAGGCGGCGACGCCGCTGAAGATCGCCGAAAACGGATCGCGGGGGCTGAGCCGCAGCGCACGGCGGGCGGCGTCGGCGCCCTCGCGCCAGCGTCCGACCCCGGGCAACACCAGGCCGTAGTAGCCCAGCGCCAATGAGAAGTTCGGGTTGAGACGCAATGCCCGCTCGAACGCCGCCAGCGAATCCTCGAAGCGCCCGCGGTGGAGGTGGATGGTCGCCAGCGCCAGGTGCGCCCAGGGATCGTCGCTGTCGGCGCGGATCGCCTCGAGAGCGGCATGCTCGGCGACCGGCACGGCGACCGCCGGATCCTGCCAGCCCATGTGGGCGCCGAACATCGTGCTGACGGCATACACCGCCAGCGCCTGCGCGTAGTCCGGCGACAGGGCGATCGCCTGCTCGAGGAACTGGCGCGCCAGCAGGTTGTCCGCCTTGGTCACGCGCCAGTAGTGCGACAGCGCGCGCATCACCAGGTCCCAGGCGTCGAGACTCTCTGGCGCCTTGCGTTGGGCGCGGACGCTTTCGTTGGCCCAGACCTGCGGCTCGATGGCGGCTACCACCGCCCCCGTGATCTCGTCCTGGATGGCGAACACGTCTGAGATCAGCCGGTCGTAGCGCTCCGCCCACAGCTGCTTGCCCGTCGCGACCTCGTTCAGCTGCGCGGTGATGCGCAGGCGATCGCCGTTCTTGCGCACGCTGCCCTCGACCAGGTAGCCGACGCCGAGCTCCCCGCCGATCTGCCTCATCGGCACCGGCTTGCCCTTGTAGGCGAAAGAGGAATTTCGGGCGATGACCAGGAGCCAGCGCAGCCGCGACAGCTCGGTGATGAGGTCCTCGGCCATGCCGTCGGCGAAGTAGTCCTGCTCCGGTTCGCCGTTGGCGTTCACGAACGGCAGCACGGCGATGGCGGGGCGCTCTGCGCGCACTGTGGGCGCAGGGGATGATGCCATCGACAAGCCGGCATCGCTTGTGTCCACCGAACCGACGAAGCGGATGCCGCGCCGGGCAACGGTGCGGATCAGCCTTTGCGCGTCGCCGTTGTCGCCGATTGCGCGCCGGGCGGCGTTGATGCGGCTCGCCAAGGTCGAATCCGACACGATCCGCCCACGCCATACCGATGCGATGAGATCGTCCTTGCTGACGACGCGGTCGCGATTCTGAACCAGGTGGAGCAGCAGGTCGAATACCTGCGGTTCCACTGCAACCGACGTACGACCGCGATGCAGCTCGCGTCGGTCGGCATCGAGCACATGATTGTCAAAGACGAATTGCACGCGGGAGTGCCTCACCATGCAGGGGGTCGGGAAGATCAATCAAGGGCTTCTCAAGGACAAATCAATCATCCGTCAAAGTCTTGCAGCGCGAGTTCGGGCATTGGAGGGCCGCTCGATGAGGACCGAAAGGAAAAGCGTGCAGGTACGCACATTAACTCAACACATTGGCGCTGCGGAAATCCTGAGCCGCTGAACGCTCGCGCGTCGTCCGCTTTTCCATCTCTCGATGTCTTCGTCACGGGTTCGGTTGCGCTGGAGCGCGCCAGATCTCCCTTGTCAGTAAAAAGAGGAAAGCAAATGAGTGTTGCCTACTGCGTCAAGTTCCTGACGGTCGCGGCCTTGATATCGCTTGCAACGGCGGTCCTCGCCCAGTCGCGCGGTCATACGCTGGTCGACAAGGTGCGCATGGCCAACGACCGCTTCAAGGACGTGTTGGTCGCGGTGTCGGAGGGCTATGCGCCGATCCCTTGCGCCAGCGGCGTCGATGGCGGCGCGATGGGTGTCCACTATGTCAGCGCGAATCTCTTGAAGGCCGACGCCGTCGACATCGCCCATCCGCAGGCGGTGATGTACGAGCCGGGCCCCGACGGCAAGATGTCCCTGGTCGCGGTCGAGTACATCACGTCGAAGGGGCCTGCCCAGTTGCAAGGCCAGCTCTTCAACTTCACCGGCGCGCCCAACCGCTATGGGCTCGGGCCGTTCTACGAGCTGCATGTCTGGGCGTGGAAGAGCAACCCGCGCGGCGCCTTCGCCGACATGAACCCCGACGTCACCTGCGAGCACGCACACTGATCGGGGGCTTGATGGTCCGGCCGACGCTTTGAGGATCCTGTGATGAATCGCTTTGTCTTTCTGGCCATCCTGTCCGTGTTGGCCGACTTTCCCGTCTTCCATGGCGCCATGGCGGAGACCTGGCCCGACCAGCCGATCCACATCGTCGTGCCCTTCACGGCGGGCAGCGCCACCGATGTCGTGACGCGCATCGTGGCGGCGGAGATGAGCAAGAGCCTCGGCCAGCCGATTGTCGTCGACAATCGGCCCGGCGCCGGCGGAACGATCGGCGCAGGCCAGGTGGCGCGGGCCGAGCCCGGCGGCTACACGCTGCTCGCCAACTCCTCGGCGCACACTGTCAATCCCGCGATCTATCCCGACTTGACCTTCGATACGCGGGTCGACCTGCGCGCCATCACGATGCTTGCCCAGCAGCCCAACATCCTCGTGGCCGCGCCGTCGAAGGGCTGGAAGACCGCGGCCGACTACGTGCAGGCGGCGACGGCGGAGCCGGGCAAGCTCACCTACGCCACCGCCGGCACAGGTAGCGGCACGCACATGAACGCCGAGAAGTTCCGGCTCTCGGCGCAGATCGGCACGGTGCACGTTCCCTATCGCGGCACGCCCGAGGCGCTGCGCGACACCATGAACGGCGTGACCGATCTCTGCTTCTGTCCGATCGTCGCCGCCTTGCCGATGATCAAGCAAGGCCACGTCGTGGCGCTGGCCAACGGCGGTCCTCGCCGCTCTTCGGTGTTGCCCGAGCTTGCGACCACCGAGGAACAGGGCTTTCCGGACAGCACCTATACCTTCTGGATCGGCCTGTTCGCGCCGGCCGGCACGCCGCGCACCGTGATCGACCGGCTGAATGCCGAAGCGAAAAGGGCGCTCGAATCGCCCAAGGTCCGCGAACAGCTCCAGGCGCTCGGCACCGACCCATCGCCCACGACGCCGCAGGAGCTCGAACGGATCGTCAAATGGGAGATCCGCGACAACATCGACCTCGCGAAGAAGGCCGCCATCAGGCTCCAGTGAGCGGCTCCAGCCGCGCGACGCGGCGGCTTGACCAACACATATCCCTTTGGTTATACGTATGATCAATAGCCAGCGGGTTATTGATCCGAAATGCCAAACGCCCACGATGTCCTTTTCCGGACGCTCGCCGACCCCACGCGGCGGGCGATCTTCGAACGACTGTGCCGCGAAGGGGAGAAGACGGTCGGAGCCCTGACGGCCCGGGCCGGGGTCTCGCAACCCGCCGTGTCCAAGCATCTTGGAGTCCTGAAGCAGGCCGGGTTGGTGCGCGACCGCCACGAAGGCCGGCAGACGCACTACAGCGCGCAACTCAGTGCGCTCGCTCCGCTGATCGACTGGACGAGCCAGATGACACGCTTCTGGCAAAGCCGGTTCGACGATCTCGAAGATCTCCTCAAGAGGATGGACCAATGAGCAACAGAGCAGCCGCCACCGCGACCGACCTGCGCTCCGTCGTCGTCGAACGCGAGATTGCGCATCCGCCGGAAAAGATCTGGCGTGCGCTCACCCAGCCACATTTGATCCAGGAGTGGCTGATGAAGAGCGACTTCAAGCCGGTCGTCGGGCACGACTTCAAGTTCAACGCCGACTGGGGCTCCGTCGACTGTCGGGTCGTGACCATCGAGCCGCACAGGACACTGTCCTACACGTGGGGTGCTTATGGTCTGGAGAGCGTCGTCACCTGGACGCTCACGCCGACATCCACCGGCACCCATCTGCGCATGGAGCAGTCGGGATTCCGGCCGGATCAGCAGCAGGCCTATGGCGGCGCCAAGGCCGGATGGCCGCGGTTCTTCGCCAGCCTGGAGCAGGTCTTGGCGCGGATGGAATGATGGGGCATGAAGATGGAATGACTCCATCGGAACGCATCGACCAGCTGATCGCCGGGCTCACGGACTGGCGTGCCAAGACCTTCGCCGCTATCCGCAGGACCATCCTGGCGGCCGACCGCGAGATCATCGAGGAATGGAAGTGGATGGGCAGTCCGGTGTGGTCGCGCGACGGCATCATCGCCGTCGCCAACCCGCACAAGGGCAAGGTGAAGGTCACCTTCGACTACGGCGCGCGCCTGCCGGATCCCGACAAGCTCTTCAACGCCGGCCTCGAAGGCAACCAGCGCCGGGCGATCGATTTCTTCGAGGGCGACAAGGTCAATGAGCGCGCGCTGAAGAACCTCGTCCGTGCCGCCATCGACTTCAATCAAAGCAAGGCGAAGAAGAAGGCGCCCAAGAGCAAGAAGAAGTGAAACGACTCGGCTAGCCCGCAATGGGCCTGCTGGCCTCGTGCGTCCGCGCCGGTTGGGTGTGTCGGGCATAGTCACGGCGGGTTCCCAGCACCATTCCGTATTACGGACTCCGTCGACTCTTACGGTGCGGCCGCGAGCGCCCAGGCATAGAACGATGCCAACGAGCCTGAAGCCAACGGAGGAAGCCATGGCCTATCAGTCGATCGAGGTCCGCAAGCTCACGCCCTCGATCGGTGCCGAGATCTTCGGCGTCGATCTCGCCAAGCCCCTCGGCAACCAGCAGTTCCAGGAAGTGCACGATGCGCTGATGGACAATCTGGTGGTCTTCTTCCGCGACCAGAAGATGACGATCGATCAGCACAAGGACTTCGGTCGCCGCTTCGGGCCGCTGCACACCCATCCCAACGCGCCGATAGAGTTCAAGGATCATCCCGAGATCCTGGTGATCAAGGCCGACGAGAAGTCCAAGCACGTCGCCGGCGAGGAATGGCACTCCGACGTGAGTTGCGACGTCGAGCCGCCGATGGGCTCGATCCTCTATCTCACCGAGGTGCCGCCCGACGGCGGTGACACGCTGTTCGCCAACATGTACCGGGCCTACGAGACGCTGTCGGAGCCGATCAAGCAAATGCTGGAGGGCCTGACCGCGCTGCACGACAGCTCCAAGGCACACTATTACCGCGTGAAGGCCACCGACCGCGACGACCTCAAGTTCCCCAACGCCGAGCATCCCGTGGTGCGCACCCATCCGGTGACTGGGAAGCAGGGGCTCTACGTCAATCGCGGCTTCACGCTGCGCATCCCGCAGCTCAGGCGGAACGAGAGCGACGCGCTGCTGGAGATGCTCTACCGTCACATCGAGACGCCGGAATTCCAGTGCCGCTTCAAGTGGCAGAAGAATTCGGTGGCGTTCTGGGACAACCGCTGCGCCCAGCATCACGCGATGTTCGACTACTTCCCGCACCGCCGCTACGGCCACCGCGTCACGGTGTGTGGCGACAAGCCGTTCTTCAGAGCCGCGTGAGAGGGCGGCTCACCGCTCGCCCAGCCAGTCCTTCCAGAGGCCGCGCCGTTGCTTCCTGGCTTCGGCCTCTGCCGTAGCGTAGCGCTGGCTGGCACGCGATTCCCAGGGCAGCGCTTCGTCGAGGTTGAAACCGTAGGCCATGCCGGCGGCGATCAGGCCGCTGCCGATGTCGCCGGCTTGAGCATCGTCGAGGGTGCACTGCGCGACCATGTGGCAGTCGCGATCGAACTTGAGCGCGCGGCACTTCACCTTGTGGCCTGCCTGCTCGAGCAGATCTTCGAGGGTGGCGCGGGCCCGCATGCCGGCAACCGTCTCGGCCTTTGCCCCGTCGCGCAATTCCGGCGTCTGGATGCCCCACAGCCGAAGCCGTGGCTTCAGGCCGACGGCGGCCAGCGTGTTGCCGTCGATGGCGTAGACCTGACCGTTCCAGTTCGCCGCAAGCGCGCCCATGGCGACACATTCCTGCGTGTCGGATGGCACCGGGGGAGGGGCCGGTGGGGGCTTGCGAGGCGCGGGCTGAGCCACGGCAGGCAAGGCAACAGCGGCGAGGGCAGCCGCAACGAGCAGGCTTTTCATGCCGGCATTGTGCCAGCGCCTTGTGACCGTCTAAAGGCCGGTGTCGCGCCGGGTCGCGAGGTCGGCCGCGATCGCCGCCGTCATCTTGGCCAAAAGCCCGCCATAGCGGGTGCCGGCTTCCGTCTCGCTCATCGCCGAGCGTGGGAAGCGCATGGAGATGCAGCCGGCCACGCGGTCCTTGTCGAGGATCGGCACGGCCATGCCGTGCATGCGCATCGGACGCGGTGGCCGGGTGAAGGCATAGCCGTCGCGGCGGATGCCCTCGAGCGCGGCCTTCAGCGTGGTGCCCTGGCGGACCCCGAGGCTGCGCAGGATGCGGCGTCGCTCGTCGTCGGCGGAGAAGGCGATCCAGGCGCGGCCGAGCGCGCCCACCAGCACCGGGCTCTTGCGGCCGTAGCCCGCCGCCTCGAACGACATCGGGCTCTCCGGCGCGGTCGAATGGCGGATGGCCATGCCGCCGGCGCTCAGCGTCGCCAGGTAGAGCGGCCAGCCCTGCTCGCGCGTGAAGCGGCTCATGTGCGGGATGGCAGCGTCGACCAAGTGGTCGATGAAGCGCACGCCGCCGGCAAGCGACAGCACCTGGTCGGTCAGCCGATATCCCGCTTCGCGCGAGACGCGCGAGGCGTAACCCAGCGCGATCAGGGTATTGAGCAGTCGCACTGCCGTCGGTCGCGGCAGGCCGGTCTCGGCGGCCAGCACCGCAAGCGGCGTCGATCGTCGGCGATTGAGCGCCTGCAGCAGCGCGAAGGCGCGCCGGATGGGCTCGATGACGGGTTCAGGCATGGCGGGACGGGAAGCAAACCGACTTTTGCGGTGCGTTGCAACTTCGCAGAACCCGCCAATTGCCGTTAATGTGCCCGCACGGGCCTGACAGGCGGGACACCATGGACAAGTGGTTGACGGCAGCTTCCGCCCTGGGCGGCTTGGCGGCGATCGGCGGTTTGCTCGATCTCGCCATGTACAAGGCCGAGAAGGACCGGCTGAAGGCCCGTCTCGAAGACTGGTGGTTGCGCTTTACGGACGTGAAGTGGAGCAACTTCGGCCGACGCGAGGCTGAGCTTGCCGTCTGCATCCTCGACCGCTGGGCGGGGCCGCTTCTTTGGTCGTGGAAGCGCTGGCGCTTCGCGGCCCGCGTCTCGCTTGCCGTCGCCTTGCTGACCGGTATCTGGGTGACCCTGCGGGCGCTGTGGAGCGGCGTCGATCTCGACTTCACGCGCGGCATGGACAGCGCCGCGTCATTGCTGGCCCTCATCCTCTTCGTCTCGTCGATCTTCGTCGCCTTTGCGCTGTCGCTCTCCGTCACGCGCTACGTGGCCGTCCTCGTTGCGCGCGTCGCGACGACCCCCATTCGCAGCGTCTTGTCGTTCGCCGTGTTGCTCGGCGTACACATCCTTCTTCTGGTCTATTGGAGCGTCATCGTTTACGGCCTCCAGGCGGCGCTGGTGCTCGTCCTGATGTATGCCCTGACGCGCGCGGGCCTGGCGGACTTCTCCTTCTTCTTCGGATCGGATCTCGCTCAGGCCATCGTTTCTCTTTTCACCTCTTTGTTCTGGCCGGAGGCGGACCGCGAGGGATTGAAGCTGGTGCCGGCGACCTGGTCGTCATTGTTCAGCCTGAGCCATCCCGGGCGCGGGGTCGGCAACATCTGGGTGTTCGCCTTCAAGGTCGCCATGGACCTCGTCGCCAACGGCCTGCGCATCGTATTCGCTCTCGCGTTCCTGAGCTCGTTCGTGTTCAGGCCCCTGATCCAGGAGCCGATCGGCCGGCTGTGGTACGGGGTGATGGCGTCCGACAAGCCGATGTTCACGGTGCTTTTCGGCGCCATCGGAGCGATCGTCGGCGCGCTGAAGATACTGGCCGGCTGAGGCCTCCCGCGTCTAACCAGCGACATCCGTCGCCAGATGGAACAGGCAGTCGCCGCGCTCGCAGCGCGCCGGCACGCGCTTGCACAGCACCAGGCCGTCGCGCTTGAACGGCACGACCTCGGGTTCGCGCCACGGCGTGTGATGGAAGTGGATGCGCGCCGCCGGCTGGCCCGCCTTCACCTCGGCGCCGAGGTCGACCAGCGGCTCGAACAGGCCGCCGTCGGTGGCATAGACGTAGTAGTCGTCGCCGCCGATCTCGGTCAGACGCGTCTTTGTCGGCGCCGGCACGGGACCCTGCAGCAGGCCGATATGCGCCAGCACGCGGCGCATGCCGTCCTCCGCGACCTTGAGCGAGCCCGGCGTCACGAGGCCACCGCCGCCCAGCTCCGTGCCCATGGAGATCACGCCCTGGCGCGCCGAGGCCGAGGTGAAGGTCTTGCCGCCGCCCTGCGGCATCGAGGCGAGGTAGCTCACCGGCGCGCCGAAGGCCTTCAGCATGCCGACGACCTTCTGCAGGCGCGCCTCGTCCTCGTGCTTGGGCGCCAGCGCGCTCGGGATGTAGGTCAGCGAGCTGCCGCCGGAATGGAAGTCGAAGCTGTAGTCGAAGCCCGGCAGCAGGGAGTGCTCGATGAAATAGGCGATCTGCTGGGTGATGGTGCCCTCGGCGTCGCCGGGAAAGGAGCGGTTGAGGTTGCCCTCGTCGATCGGCGACGTACGTCGGCCCTCCATCGCCGCCGGGAAGTTGGCCGAGGGCAGGATGACGAGCCGGCCCTTGATGTCCTTGGGCTGCAGCGCGCGGATCAGGTTGCCGAGGCCGATCTGGCCCTCCCATTCGTCGCCATGGTTGCCGGCCTGCATCAGCACGCTGGGGCCATCGCCGTTCTTGATGCGCACGATGGGGATGGGGATCCAGCCGTAGGCCGAGCGATGCACCGAATGCGGCACGCGCACGAAGCCCGTCGCCTTGCCTTCGGCGAGAAGGTCGATGTCGGCCGACAGGCGGCTCATGGCCGTGAAATCCGTACGCTGCATCTCAAGCCCCCTTCATTGGTTAAGATTGTCGATCGGTTATCCGTCCATCAGTCGGGTGAGCACAATGGTCATCAAGGCAAAGAAGAAGCCCGCCAAGCCGGTTCTCCTCTCCGGCGGCAATCCTCAGATCGCCAAGGCCGACGGCGACGCGCCGGTGCAGGCCTATATCGCCGCCATGCCGGGCTGGAAGCGCGACGTCGGGCGTCGCCTCGACGCGCTCGTCGTCCGCGCCGTTCCCGGCGTGCAGAAAGCAGTCAAATGGAACTCGCCGTTCTATGGGATGGCAGGGCAGGGCTGGTTCCTCAGCTTCCACTGCTTCACGCGCTACGTGAAAGTGACGTTCTTCCGCGGCGCCGCGCTCAAGCCCGTTCCGCCCGGCGAGTCCAAGCATAAGGACGTGCGCTACCTCGATATCCACGAGGACGACCAAGTCGACGAAGCGCGGCTCGCGGCCTGGGCGAAGCAGGCCAGCCGATTGCCGGGTTGGGGTGGCGCCTGACTCTGTTCTAGGATGGCCGCTCTGGAGGTGGTCCCATGAGTGTTGCTTTCGACGTCACCAGACCTCTGGCCGGCGCTTCGTTCGGCGCGACGGTCCGGCTGGCGAAGCCGCTGTCGCAGGGCATTCCCGAGGGCCTGCCGGCGGTGCTTGCGGATGCCGACGGCCTGATGCTGATCCCGGGCCTGCAGGAGATCGCCGACAAGCCTGAGCTGCTGGTGGCGCTCAGCCGCGCTTTCGGCTCGGAGGTCGAGGACTATCGCTACACGCTAACCCAGCGCAGCTCGGTGCACACGACGGTGCCGGAGATCTTCCTGGTGTCGAACATGGCGCCGGTGAACCGGAAGCCGCCCCGCCGCCCCGATCCGCCCGTGACGGCCGACGGCAAGCTGCCGGTGCAGTATCCGCACCGCAAGGGCTGGCACACCGACCAGAGCTATCGCCGGCCGCCGCCCGACATCTCGCTGTTCTATGCCGTGACGCCGGTCGCCCGCGACCGCGGCCAGACGCTGTTCGCCGACGGCACGGCAGCCTATGCAGCGCTGCCGGCGCATCTGAAGGCGAAGGTCGAGGGGCTGCAGGGCCTGCACTGCCAGCCGGGCACGGCGCGCTCGCGGGAGGGCGCGCTGGCCGGCCGTACCGATATCGAGCAGGCGCCGACCGCGCGCTCGCAGCCGCAGCCTGTCGTGCGCGTTCATCCGGTGACCGGCAGGCCCGCGCTCTATGTCTGCGAATGGGGCCAGATGGACTGGGTGGATGGCCCGTTCGTCGGCATGGAGCCCGGCCCGCACGGCGAGGGCGCCGTGCTGCTCGACGAGCTGATGGCGCACTACACGCGGCCGGAGTTCGTCTACGCCCACGAATGGACCGTGGGCGACCTGGTGGTGTGGGACAATCGCTGCCTGGTCCATGCCGCGACCTGGTACGACGGCGACACCGAGCAACGCATGATGTGGCGCACGACCGTGCGCGGCAATCCGGGCGCGATCTACGAGGGCGAGGCGCGCAGCTGGATGCCGCGCGAGCAGGTGCCGGCGTAGTCGTTGGGAGCGCGGGCCTCTGGCCCGCTCATGATCATGAGGCGGGCCAGAGGCCCACGCTCCCATATTCGACCTAGCCCTTCGGGCAGGGAAAGACCTTCATCTCCGGCCCGAGATCGTACGGCGCCGGAACCTGGGTCAGCGATGTCACCTCGGCCAGGAGCGCCCAGTCGAACGCGCGCTGATGCCGCGAGCAGAACTCGCGGTCGTGGACCGGCCGCTGCGCCGTGCGATTGGCGATTTCGGTGACCATGACGTCGAGGTTGGCCTTCTTGCGCTTGACCACCGACTGCAGCTCGTTGGCGTTGCTCGATAGCTCGGGCCTGAACTTCTTGATGAAAGCCGCATACTCGTCGTCGAGGTAGATCTTGCCGTCGGCGCCCTTGCACTGAAGGGCTGCAACGACGAGCTCCTGCTGGACCATGCGAACGCGAAAGGCGTTGAGGTCGGAGGCGCTGTAGCAGACCGAGTGGAGGTTGGTGGGGGTCGCCACCGAGGCGACGGGCGCCTGATAGTCGGCGGAGATCTTCTTTTCAGGCGGAGCGGGGTTACAAGCCGCAAGAGACAAAGCGCACACGACAAACAGCGAAAGCGAACGCGACTGCTTTTGCATCTTTTTTGTTCCTTCAGAGGGGGTGAAGCCGCGCGTCCTTATTGCTCGACGTTGCGGCCTCGATGCAAGACGGTTCCACTGCGCATCGACTGCCGTGTTTTTGCCTTCATTCAGGATCGCCGGCGTGGCTCGAGAAGACGCCGAGGGCCGCGGCGATGACCGGTCGCGTCGCGCGGTCGGCGCGCCACACCAGGACGAGATCGCGGAACAGCGGTGGCGCGAGACCGAAGAGGTCGATGCGGCCTGCGGCGGCGGCCGCGCGTGCGGCGACTTCGGAGACGATCGCCCAGCCGAGGCCCGCGGCGACGAACGCCGTCATCGCCTCGGCGCTGGCGATGTCGCTGACGCGGATGCGCTTGTGGTCGGCCGCGCTCAGCCAAGCGTCGGAGGCGCGGCGGATGGTGCCGCCGCGGTCGTAGAGAAAGAGCTGGCGGCCCTCGAGGTCGCGTGGCCGGATCGTGCGGGTGGCCGGCGCCTGGCCCGGCGGTGCGATGCACACCAGCCGGTCGTGGAAGAAGAACTTCGTGCGCAGATGGCGATGGCGCACCGGCGCCGTGACCAGCCCGAGATCGGTCGAGCCGTCGAGCAGGCCCGGGATCAGGTCGACAGTGTTGCCGGTGATGACCCTGAGGTCGATGCCGGGATGGCGCAGCGCCAGGTCGGCCATGACCGGCGGCAGCAAATGTGTGGTCGCCGTGGCGCCCGTCGCCAGCACGAGCGGGCCGGAGACCGCGGCCTTGGCGCGGGCGATCTCGTCCATCGCCCGATCGATCTCGGCGAAGGCACGCGAGCTCGCCGCGATCAGGGTGTCGCCTTCCGGCGTCGGCCGCGCCGTCTTGCCGATGCGTTCGAGGAGCTTCGTGCCCAGTTGCTGCTCGAGCAGGCGGATGTGGTTGCTGACCGCGGGCTGGGTGAGGCCGAGAGCCTTGGCGGCTGCCGAGAAACCGCCCAGGCGGGCGACCTCGCGCAGGGCGCGCAGGCGCTCGAGGCTCGGGAGATGGCGGCGGGCAGGGGCCATGACGCTCATAGTTTCAGGAATGATTTTGATCAGAAACAACAATTTCTGAAATGTTTTGGAATGCGCGATTCTCGGGCCGTCACAAGTCGAGGAGGCCCGCATGGATATGCCCAAAACGCCGATTGGCGGCAGCTCCGCCTGGACCGTGCCGCAGGTCATGCAGCGTGACGACTGGGTTTGCCGGCTGAGCGAGTCCGATGTCGTCGAGATCGACGCCGCGGTGCGCTCGACGCGCCAGCGCGGGCTCGGCATCCAGGAGATCGAGCGCGACGACTTCCCGCTAGACCGGCTGACGACGCGTATCGGCGCGCTCAGGGCGCAGATCCGCTCCGGCCTCGGCTTCGGCTACATCAAGGGCCTGCCGGTCGAGCGCTACGACCGCGAGACCTTGATCCGCATCTACTGGGGGCTGTCGCGCCACATCGGCGATCCGATCACCCAGAACCGCAACGGCCATGTCGTGGGCCACGTCATCGCTGTCGGCGATACCGAGCAGCATCACGACCGGCGCTTGACCCAGAGCACGGCCGAGCTCTGCTTCCACACCGATTCCTGCGACGTCGTGGGCCTGCTCTGCATCAACCGCGCCGAGACCGGCGGCGAGAGCCGCATCGTGAGCGGCATCGCCGTGCACGACGAACTGATGCGGCGGCGGCCCGACCTGCTGCCCGAGCTCTATAAGCCGATCTACATGGACCGCCGCGGCGAGGTGCCGGCGGGCAAGCAGCCGTGGTTCGGCATGCCGCTCTTCTCCTGGTATCGCGGCCAGTTCACCGGCTATTCGCCGATCCGCCAGTACATCGAATCGATGGCGCGCTTCTCCGACGCGCCGCGCATGTCGAACGCGCAGCGCGAGGCGCTCGATGTCTATTACGGCATCTGCGAGGAGGAGCGGTTTTGCCTGAAACTGCACTTCGAGCCGGGCGACATGCAGTTCCTTCAGAACCACATCGTCTTCCACTCGCGCACCGAGTTCCTCGATGGACCCAGTGCCGAGGGGGGACCCAAGCGTCATCTGATCCGGATGTGGCTGTCGCTGCCCGATGGACGGATTCTGCCGCCGCACATGGCGGAAAAGTGGATCAACATCGCGGTCGGTACCAAGCGCGGCGGCGTGCCGACAGACAAGCCGCCGGTGATTCCGCTCGATCCGTTTACGCCCGCCTATGCTTAGCCGCTGGCCGATGGGCCGCGGTAGTTGGCTCCGCCAATGAAGCGGTCGATCTCGGCATCGGTGATCGGCCGGCCGCGTGGCTCGCACCGCACGGCGAAGAGGATCCACTGGTAACCAGCGCCCTGCGCCGGGCCGTACCGCCGGATGCCGACGCAGGCGTCGCCGGACGCACTGGTGAAGGTCATGTAGTCGGCGCCGCCGCGATTGCCGAGCGCCGAGAAGTTGGCGAGGTTGCTGCCATCGCGCATCTCGGAGCGGATCGCCTGCTTCATGGAGGCGTTTTCCATGAGGCCGGCGCCGAGGCTGGTCGCCTCGACCAGATAGTAGAAGACGCCACCGCCGCTCGCCATCCACCCCCGGAAGGTACCGCCGGCATTGCCGCCCCAGCCATTCTCACCCCCGGCGTAGTTCTGCGTCGTGCTGCATTTGAGGCCAGCCGGCACGGTGATACGCGAGTGGCTGCAATCGATGCCGTACCAGCGCGGCGCCTCCTGGCCGACGGACGGGCTGGCCACCAGCAACGCCGAAACTGCAAGGGCCAGGATGCACAAAAGTCTATGGTTCATTGGATAGTTCCCCCATGACTTCCCTTACAACATGCCGGCGGGCTAATGCCTAGTGGCACCTCGGTCGGACGCTCGGAGTTTGCAGTGAGATACGTACGTGGGACGGCGCTGAACGCGATTTCGGACTATGCAATCGCCGAGGGCGCCGCGCCGCAGCCTGCGCCTGGACAGGTCCAGATCAAGGTCGCTGCCTGCGGCATCGGCTACGTCGATGTCCTGGTGGCGCTGGGCGGCTACCAAGTGAAGCCCAGCCTGCCGCACACGCCCGGCCAGGAGATTGCCGGCACGGTCGCCGCGATCGGCGATGGCGTGACCGATTTTTCGGTCGGCGACCGCGTCCTGGCGGCAGCGCAGGGCGGGTTCGCCGAGTACGCCGTCGCTCCGCTTGGCAGCGTGGTCCGCATCCCCGAAAGTCTCGCGTTCGCGGCCGCGGCGAGCCTGCGGCTCAACTACCTCACGGCGCTGCATGGACTGCGCGACCGCGCGACCCTGCAGAAGGGCGAGCGCCTGCTCGTGCTGGGCGCCGCTGGCGGCGTCGGCATCGCCGCCGTCCAGATCGGCAAGCTTCTGGGCGCCGAGGTGATCGCCGTGGCCTCGACGGAGGAGAAGCGTGCCTTCGCGCGCCAAGGCGGCGCGGATCGGGTCCTCGACAGCGCCGTCGAAGGCTGGCGCGATCGATTGAAGGGAGCCTGCAACGGCGGCGGGCCGGACGTGGTCTTCGACCCGTTGTGCGGGCACCTGTTCGAGCCGGCCTTCCGCTCGCTCGCCTGGCGCGGACGGCATCTCGTCGTCGGCTTCGTCGGCGGCGAAATCCCTCGCCTGCGCGTCAATCTCCCACTGATGAAGGGGGCGGCCCTGGTCGGTGTCGACGTCCGTCAGTTCGTGCTGTTCGAACGCGCCAAGGCGGCGGCCGAGATCGAGGAACTGATCGCGTGGGCGGGCGAGGGCCGGCTTTCGCCGGCTGTCGGCAGGCGCTTCCCCTTCACCGATTTCGCCGCGGCGATGGCGCATGCACACAGCGGCCGCGGCATGGGCAAGACGGTCCTGGAGATCGCCTGACCGGCCTTTACAGACGCCTCTCGCTTCTAGGGTCGAGCGCGTCCTGCAGCCCGTCGCCCAGGAAATTGAAGGCGATGACCGTCAGGAAGATCATCAGCCCCGGCAGCAGCGCTAGCACCGGCGCCTGCTGCAGCAGCTCCTGCGCCCCGGTCAGCATGTTGCCCCAACTGGCGGCCGGCGGCTGGGTGCCGAGGCCGAGGAAGGACAGCGTCGATTCGAGCAGGACCAGCCCGCCGATCGACAGCGTCGTGGCGACCACCAGCGAGCCCGCGGCGTTGGGCAGGATGTGGCGGAACATGATGCGCTCCGGCCGTGCGCCCAGCGCCTTGGCGGCGCGGGTGAAGTCGCGAGCCTTGAGCGACAGCGTCTCGGCGCGCACCAGGCGCGCCACGGTCGTCCAGCCGGTCAGCGACACGATGAAGACGATGCGATAGAGCGAGAAGGTCTCCGACTGGGCGATCTCGACCGGCACGCCGATCTTGCGGGGATCGACGGCGGCCAGCACGATCAGCAGCGGCAGCATGGGGAGCGCGATCACGCCGTCGGTGACGCGCATCAGCACCGCGTCGAGCCGGCCGCCGAGATAGCCCGCCACCACGCCGATCAGGGCGCCGATGACGGCCGACAGGAGCGCGCCCGAGACGCCGACCAGCAGCGACACGCGCCCGCCGTCGAGCAGGCGCTGGAAGAGATCGCGGCCGAGATCGTCGGTGCCGAGCCAATGCTCGGCCGAGGGCGGCTCGAAGCGGCGGAAGAGGTCGGTCGCCGTGGGATCGATGCCGCGCCAGTCGGCGATCCACGGCGCGGCGAGCGACAGGACCAGCAACACCAGCAGGAAGATCAGCGAGGCCAGCGCCAGGCGATGGCGCACCAGGCGGGTCCATACCAGCCATCCCGGGCTGGGCGATGGATTTGAGGCGATGTCGCTCATGCGCCCCTCATCATGCGCCCCTCATCATGCGGCAGTCTCGATCGACACGCGCGGGTCGACCCAGGCGTAGGCGAGGTCGGCCAGGAGGTTGCCGAGTATGGTGGCGAGCGTGGCGACCAGCAGGCCGACCAGGGCGAGGTTGTAGTCGTTGTCGAGGATGGCCTGGTAGATCGCCTTCCCCATGCCCGGCCAGGCGAACATGGTCTCGGTGATCAGCGCGCCCGAGAACAGCCCGCCGAAGGACAGCGCCAGGATGGTGAGCACCGGCGCCAGCGCATTGCCGAAGGCATGGCCCCAGCGCACGCGGCCCTCGGGCAGGCCCTTGGCGCGGGCGGTGCGGACATAGTCCTGGCGCAGCGCCTCGATCATGGCGCCGCGCATGAAGCGGGTGTAGCCGCCGACCTGGACCAGCACGAGCGTGGTGACCGGCAGGACGAGATAGCGAACGCGATCGCCGAGCGCCGCGAACCATGACGTGCCGGGACGGATGTCGGCCTGGCCGCCGGCCGGCAGCCAGCCGAGCTTCACGGCGAACAGCGTGATCAGCAGCAGGGCGAGCCAGAAGGGTGGGGTCGAGATGCCGCCGAAGCAGAGTAGGTTGATCAAATAGTCGGTGCGGCTGCGTGGCCGCGACGCCGCCCAGATGCCGAGCGGCAGGGCTATGGCGACGGCGATGACGAAGGCCAGCCCCGCCAGGACGAAGGTGTTGACCAGCCTCGGCCACAGTACGGTCAGCACCGGCTGGCTGAAGGTGCGCGAGTAGCCGAAGTTTCCCTGCAGCGCCTGCCAGGCCCACGCCGCGTAGCGTTCGAGCAGGGGCTTGTCGAGACCGTAGACGGCGCGCAGGCGGGCCGCGTCCTCGCTCCGCATGTTGGGATCGCCCGCGATCATCATGTCGATGGGATCGCCCGGCATCAGGCCGATCAGCAGGTAGACCACGAAGCTCATTAGCGCGAGCGTGACGACGGTCTGGACGGCCCGGCTGGCGAGGTAACGGCTCATGGAGCGCGGACCTCCAGGTCCGCATCATGATCATGAGCGGACCTGGAGGTCCGCGCTCCCAAATTCACCTAGTTCTCCCAGCGCCACTGCTCGATCCACAGGGTCGAGCTGTTGAGATGGCCGGTCGGCACGACGCCCTTGAGCTGCTTGGGGATGACGAACGGATCGACGCGAAAGAACAATGGCAGCACCGGCAGATCATCGGCGTGGATGCGCTGGATGTCGGCAAAGATCTTCTTGCGCTTCGCCGGATCGAGCTCGCGCTCGGCGGCGTCGAGCGCGGCGTCCATGGCGGGACTGCGGTAGCCCGGATAGTTCTGGCCGCTCCAGGCATTCTCGGCCGAGGGGATCTCCTTGGAATGCAGCGTCGAGCGCGGCACGCCCTCGGGGCTTTGCACCCAAGCGTACATGGCGAGGCCGGTAAACTGCCGGCGGTTGAGGCCTTCGGAGAAGATGCGCGGCGGTTCGGCCTTGATGCGCAGGTCGACGCCGACCTGGCGGAGCTGGCTCTGGACCACCTGCGCCACCAGTTCGCGCACGCGGTTGCCGGCGGTGGTCGTGATCTCAATCGACAGTCGCTCGCCCTTGGCGTTGTGGCGCACGCCGCTCTTGATGTCCTTGAAGCCCGCCTCGTCGAGCAGCTTGCGCGCCTGCGCGGCGTCGTACGGGTAGTGCCTGGTATCCGGGGTGAACATCGGATCGAGCTGGCTGATCGGTCCGTCGGCCACCGGCTGCTTGCCCTCGAACAGCTTCTCGGAGATCGCCTTTCGATCGATCGCCATCAGGACGGCCTGGCGCACGCGGAGATCTTCCAGCAGCTTGTTGTCGAGCATGGTGTCGATGTGCTCATAGATCAGCGCGGGCTTGTAGATGAAGTCGTACTTGTCCTTGTGGCGCTTCTCGAAGGCCAGCACCTGGTCGAGCGACAGGCCGAGCTCGCCCAGCACGTAGTCGACATTGCCCGACAGCAGGTTGGCTTCGAGTGCCGCCGTGTTCTCGATGATCTTGACGACGATGCGCTTGAAGTGAGGCTTCTCGCCGGTCCAGGTCGGGTTCTGCTCCAGCACGACTCGGTTGCCGGGCACGACCTCGACGATGCGGAAGGGGCCAAAATACAGGCCCGGATTGGTCGAGTTGGTGTCGAAAGCCGTCTTGTTTCGGTACTCGGCGGGATTGGCGTCGAAGATCGGCTTCTCGATGTGAGCCGGCAGGAGCTGCAGGCCGATGCTGTTGTAGTCGAAGGTAACGCGGTCGATCGTCATCGTGAAACGCCGATCGTCCTTGGCGTCGAACTTGATGATGCGCCGGTAGCCTTCGGATGAGGCGACGCCTGAAAGCGGATGCTTGCCCACCTCCAGCGTGAAGGCGACGTCCTTCGCGGTGACGGGCGTGCCGTCGCCCCATTTGAGATCGCGCAGCTCGATGTCGATCTCCATGCCTTTCTTGCCATCGGTAAGATCGACGACGCGGGCCTTGCCGTTCTCCACCGTCGGCAGCTCGACGCAGGTCATGCAGACGAGTTTCGACTCGGCGTTCCAGGCAGTGACCGGCCGCGCGGTCATGTTGCTGATCAGCGACTTGGCCAGCATCGAGCTGATCAGCGGATTCCAGGTGCCCGGCGACTGGGTCATGCCGACCACCAGCTCATCCTTGGCGCGGGCAGGACTCGTCAGCGCGGCGAGTGCGAGGAGTACAAAAAGAATGCGGCGGATCATCGTCGCCAAAGTCGCATATGCGCTGGGGGCGCGCCACTCCAGTGGCGCGTCATGCCTTCAGACGAGCACTGCCATAGGGCCAAAGAGATGGGTCGTTCACCAAGCCAGCTTTGACTGGATTTTGGTCAATGTACTCGATGGTCGCATTGAAATGGCCCTCGTTCCTGATGAACCGGTCCCAGTATTCGGTTTGCCAGAAAGGCCCGGTTCGTCCGAGCTGCTGGTTGGCGTGACGAGCCGTGTAGCGCTTCCACGAACCGACAGCGTCGCCAAGAGGGGCGCCGGGCAGCACGGAAAACAGGACGTGCACGTGGTTCGGCATGATCGTCCAGGCGTGTAGGCGATAGCGGTCGCCATCAAAAGCAAAGAACGCGTTCTCGACAAGTCGGGCGATTGGCTCCGATCTTAGCCAGCAAGAGCCCCAGCCACGGTCGAGCAGTTCGTGGCGCAAAGTCTCTGGCCGATCTGCGTCCCTAAGGCGTTCAAGCGCCTCGACCGGAAGGCTATCGGCAAGTCGGAACGTGACGAACTGGATGACGTCTTGCGAATCGAAGTGCGGCAGGTAGTTGCGAGAATGCCAGCCCTTGTGGCTCATTCATTGACGCTAACTCTGTCCGCCATGACGCGCCACTGGAGTGGCGCGCCCCCAGCGCACCGTCACCGCGCCAGCGTCGGCCGCGGCGCCGGCGGGCGGCCGCCGTGGTTGGCGGACCATTGCTCGGGCGCCTCGAGGAAGGCGCGGGTCTCGGCCAAACCCTTCTCGTCGAAGTATTTGTGCTTCGCCGCCGCCTCCAGCGCGTCCCACCAGGTGGCGAGCGCGTGCAGCTTGACGCCGCCGGCCGCCAGCATCTCCACGCTCTGCGGGAAGATGCCGTAGTGGAAGATCACGAAGCAGTCGGTGACCTTGGCCTCGGCCTTCTTCAGCGCCTCGATAAAGACCAGCTTGCTGCCGCCGTCGGTGGCGAGATCCTCGACCAGCAGCACGCGCTTGCCGGGCTTGAGGTCGCCCTCGATCTGGGCCATGCGGCCGAAACCCTTGGGCTGCTTGCGCACGTAGATCATCGGCTTCTTTGCCAGCGCCGCCAGGAAGGCGGCGAACGGGATGCCGGCGGTCTCGCCGCCCGCCACCACGTCGATCTTGTTCCAGCCGATGTCGCGATCGATCATTTTGAGCGCGTGGCTCATGATCTTGGCGCGTGCCTCGGGGAAGGAGATCAGCTTCCGGCAGTCGATATAGACCGGGCTCGCCCGTCCCGAGGTGAAGATGTACGGGTTCTCGGGCCGGCAGTGGATGGCCTCGATCTCCAGCAGCAGGCGCGCGGTGTCCCGCGCCTCGGTCGCGCCGCTGGCCCGAGCCGAATTTGCCTTGCCGTTCAACTTGTTGGCCGAACCGTTCAGAGCTTCAGCGGCCGGCGTCTTGCTCTTCTTCTTCGTCGCCATTGACTGCCTTTCCCCCGATCGGCTTGCGACAAAATGACGGCCGAGTGTTTAGCGTCCATACAGAGGACCGGCAAGGGCGAGAGCGATTCTGGACCTCCGAAGTTACTCAGTTTCTTTGGAATACTTACTAGAAGGCAGCCGCCAGCCGCGATAGAGCGACATCAGGCGCAGGAATAGGCACAGGCCGGCACCGAAGATCATGACCGGTAGATGCGGCAAGCCGAGCGTGAAGCCGAGCGCGATCGAGCCGGCGCCGGCCAGGGCCGCCACGGCGTAGAGCTCGGCCCTGAGCACGGTCGGGATCTCGAGCGTCAGAAGGTCCCGCGCCACGCCGCCGCCGATGCAGGTCACCATGCCCAGGACGGCCGCCACGAAGGGGTTGAGGCCGTAGGCCAGCGCCTTCTCGGTGCCGGTCACGGCGAACAGGCAGAGGCCCGCCGCGTCGAACAGCTGCACGGGCGTCTTCAGCCGGGCGATTTGGGCGGAGGCGAAGAAGCCAACCAGTCCGGCGGCGATGGTGATGGCGAAGTAGCGCCAATGGGCGATCGCGGCCGGCGGCACGGCGCCGATCAGGAGATCGCGGGCGATGCCCCCTGCCACGCCGGCGGCCCAGGCCACCACCAGCACGCCGAACAGGTCGAGCCGCTTGCGCACGCCCTGGGTGGCGCCGCTGATGGCGAAGACGAAGGTGGCGCCGAGGTCCAACGCGTCGAACAACATGGTCTGAAAGACTACACCGATTGCACCGACGTGCCGACATGGCAGAGTGAGGCAAGGAGAGGGCATGGCCACAGGCACTTATCGCGACTGGCGAGTCTTTCGCTTCATGATCGGCCGCAAACGTCTGTTGGCGGCGACGGCGGCCGGCCTGGTCCTGCTGGCGCTGCTGCCAGCTGAGATCCGGCTGACGACGCGCTTCATCATGGCCTGGGACCTGACGGCGTTGCTCTACATCGGCGCCATCATGTGGATGATCCGGAGCTCGACCGTCGAGGACTGCCACGACTATGCCGCGCTCAACGACGAGGGCGACTGGGTGATCCTGCTGCTGGTGGTCGCCGCCGTCTCCGCCAGCTTCATCTGCATCGCGGCCGAGATGCCGGCGCTGAAGTCGCCGAATCATTCATTGATGCTCGGGATCTTCATCACGGCGCTGACGGTGGTCCTGTCCTGGACGTTCACTCACACCGTGTTCACCCTGCACTACGCCAATGTCTACTATCGGCCCGACGAGGACGGTCCTGGCGGATTGCACTTCCCCGGCCATCGCGATCCCGACTATCACGACTTCCTCTATTATTCCTTCGTCATCGGCTGCGCCTCGCAGACCGCCGACGTGTCCACTGAATCGCGCGCCATGCGCCAGCTGACCATGGTGCACGGCATCGTGTCCTTCGCCTTCAACACCGCAATCCTGGCGCTGACAATCAATGTCGGCGCGAGCCTGCTCAGCTGACCATGCCGCGCAAGCGACTGGTCGACCTGATAGGACTGGCCTTCTTCGTGGCGCTTTGCCTCGCCATCGGCGGGCTCGGCGGGGCGGTCGTCGCGACCAGCGTCGATACCTGGTACGCCGAGCTCGCCAAGCCGGCCTTCACGCCGCCCGACCGCGTGTTCGGCCCGGTCTGGACACTGCTCTATGTCCTGATGGCGATCGCCGCCTGGCGCGTGTGGCGCTCCGCCGATCGCGACACCAGGCGCGGGCCGCTGACGCTGTTTGCCCTGCAGCTCGCGCTCACACTCGGCTGGACCGTGGTGTTCTTCGGTTTGCAGAAGATCGGCGCCGCGCTGGCGACCATCGTCGTGCTCGATGTCGGCGTCGTGGTGACGACGCTCGCTTTCCGCGCGATCGACCGCTGGGCAGGGCTGCTGATGCTGCCCTATCTCGCCTGGGTGGCCTTCGCCACCGTGCTCACCATCGCCATCTGGCGCCTCAACCCGACGGCCTAAACTACTAATGCTCTTCGTGGCGGTGGTGGGTCGCGTCGTGGTTGCTCATGTCCTCGCCATCGTCGGCCTTGAGCTCCATGAACACCACCGACGACAAGATGGTCAGCACGCCCAGCGCCAGGAAGGCCTGCTGCACGCCATGCGCGATCGCGGCGGGATGGGAGTGCAGCTCAGGCGGCACGAAGATGGCGGCGATCAGCGCCGCGCCGGCCACGCCGAAGCTGATGGCGAGCTGCTGGCCGGTGGCGGCGATGGTGCTGGCGGCGCTGGTCTGCTGGGCCGAGACGTCGGCGTACACCAGCGTGTTCATGCTGGTGTATTGCATGGAGGTGAAAAACCCGAGCACGAAGGCCTGGCCCACGATCTGCCAGACCGGCGTCGCGGTGCCCACGGTCGCGAACGACAGGATCATCAGGCCGACGACGACCGTGTTGCCGATCAGCACGTTGCGATAGCCGAGTCGCGCCAGGATCGCCGGCATGAAGGCTTTCAGCCCGATCGAGGCAACGGCCTGCGGCAGTACCAGCAGGCCCGACACGACCGGCGAGTAGCCCAGGCCGATCTGGTAGAGCAGGGGGAACAGGAACGGGATGCCGCCCAGGCCGAGCCGCGTGAAGAACCCGCCGCTCACCGCCGCGCGGAAGGTTCGTATGCGGAACAGCCCGAGATTGAGCAGGGGATAGGGCGTCAGCCGCGCACGGACGCCGTAGCCCGCGAGCAGCGCCGCCGAGATCGCCAGCATCGTCACGACGGCCGCCGTGCCGTGCGTGTGATCGCCGAACACTTCCAGGACGTAGGACAAGAGGGCGATGCCGCCACCGAACAGCACCAGCCCCGCCATGTCGAGCCGATGGACCTTGGCCTCGCGATAGTCCGGCAGGTAGTGCGCCACGAAGTAGAGGCCGAGCAGGCCGACCGGCACGTTGACGTAGAACACGCCGGGCCAGTCGAGATAGGTGACGATCAGGCCGCCGGCCACCGGTCCCACCATCGGACCGATCAGGCTCGGGATGGCGACGAAGCTCATGACGCGCACCAGCTCCGCCTTGCCGAAGGTGCGGGCGAGCGTCATGCGGCCGACCGGCATCATCATGGCGCCGCCCATGCCCTGCAGCACGCGGCAGGCGACCAGCATCTCAAGGCTGGTCGCCAGGCCGCACAGCACCGACCCTAGGGTGAAGAGCCCGATCGCCGAGGCGAAGACCCGGCGCGTGCCGAAGCGGTCGGCCATCCAGCCGCTGATCGGGATGAACACCGCGAGGCTCAGCGTATAGCTTGCCAGCACCGACTTCACGTTGAGCGGCTTGACGTCCATCGCCTGGGCGATGGCCGGCACCGCGGTGTTGAGGATCGTGGTGTCGAGCGACTGCATGAAGAAGGCGACGGCGACGAGCCAGGGCAGCAGGCGTTGCACGGAAGCGTCGGGCTGTTCGGTCGTCGCGGCCATCGTCGACAGTCTGCCCATGCGGCGATGCAGCGGCAATTGCATTCAGCGCGGTGCGGTTTCCTGCTAGAGTTGCCCCGCTTCAGGAGGGGATTTGCAACGTCGATCGTTCATTGGCGGTGTCGTCGCCTCGGCGGTTCTGCTCCGGGCCGTGCCGTCGTGCGCACAGGGCGATCCGCTGCCATCATGGAACGATGGGCCGAACAAACAATCGATCGTCGATTTCGTGACGCGCACGACGACGATGGGAAGCCGTGACTGGATACCAGTACCCGAGCGCATCGCCACCTTCGACAACGACGGCACGCTGTGGACCGAGCAGCCCATGTACTTCCAGGTGGTCTTCGCTATGGATCGCATCAAGGCCATGGCCTCGCGGCATCCGGAATGGCGGACGACGGAGCCCTTCCGTACGGTGCTGGCCGACGACCGCGCCCAGCTCGCCGCGTTGAGTGAGAGGGCCGTGGTCGACATCATTGCCGCGACGCACGCCGGTCTCACTTCCGAGCAGTTCCGGCAGACCGTGCTCGACTGGCTGGCGAGCGCACGCCATCCACGCTTCAACCGGCCTTATACGGATCTCGTCTACCAGCCGATGCTCGAGCTTTTGGCTTTCCTGCGTGCCAACGGCTTCAAGACTTTCATCGTCTCCGGCGGCGGCATCGAGTTCATGCGGCCCTGGACCGAACGCGTCTACGGCATCCCGCCCGAGCAGGTCGTTGGGTCGTCGTCCGTGACGAAGTACGTGATGCAGGCGCCCGACCGGCCGGTACTGATGAAGGAGCCGAAGGTCGAGTTTCTCGATGACGGGCCGGGCAAGCCCGTCGGCATCAACCGCTTCATCGGCCGCCGCCCGGTCCTGGCCTTCGGCAATTCCGACGGCGACCAGCAGATGCTGGAATGGACGGCGGCCGGAGAGGGCGCGCGCTTCATGGGCCTGATACATCACACCGATGCGGTCCGCGAATACGCCTACGACCGCAATTCGCCGGTCGGCCATCTCGACAAGGCGTGGGACGAGGCGGTGCGGCGCAAGTGGACGGTGGTCGACATGAAGAACGATTGGAAGGTCATCTACCCGTTCGAGCTCCGCTGATGCTCAGGCGGCTGGAGATGATCGTGGCGATCGACCAGCACCGCAACTTCGGCCGGGCGGCCCGTGCGCTCGGCATCTCGCAGCCCTCGCTGACCCGCGCGCTGCAGGTCCTGGAGGCCGAGCTCGGCGTCCGCTTGTTCGAACGCGACAGGGCGGAATGCCAGCCCACGGAGTTCGGCCGCATCATGTTGACGCGTGGTCGGCGCATCCTATCGGAACTGGAGGAGGCGAGGCGCGAGATCGCTCTGCTGCAGGGCCTGGAGACCGGCGAGTTCCGCATCGGCGCCGCGTCCTTCGTCACCCAACTCTGGCTCGGCGCGGCCATCGGCAAGCTGATGGCCGGCCATCCACGCCTCAAGGTGCGCAGCACCGAGCGCCCCTGGTACCAGCTTGCCGACGCGCTCATGGCGTCCGAGGTCGACGTTGCGGTCGGCGAGGCGAGCGAGCTCGGCGCCACGCCCGAGATCGTGGTCAGTCGATTGCCGCGCCGACCCGGCGTCTTCATCTGCCGCACCGGCCATCCGCTGGTCGGGCACAACGACCTCAAGATGACGGACCTCGCCAAATACCCGCTGGCTGGACCGATGCTGCCGCGGCGTATCGCCAATCATCTGCCCGCCCAGTCGGCGATGGGATCGCTGACCGACGGTGGCCTGTCGTTCCATCCCGCCATCCTGTGCGAGTCGTTCGCCGGCATCGGCGACCTGGTGGAGGCCTCCGATGCGCTGGGCATTTCGCCGCGCGCGTCGCTCGTCCGCCTGCGCCAGCGCGGCTTCGCCGTGCTGCCGTTCGACGCGCCCTGGCTCTGCACCGAGCAGGCCGTGATGTGGCGCGGCGACCGAATGAACCATCCCGCCCTCAAGACCTTTCGCGATGCCGTGCGTCGCTGCGAGGCGGCCGCCATGAGCGGCAGGGCGTCCTCCTCCGGCAACCCCTGAGGCGGCGAGCGGGGCAGCCGTCGTGCTATCGCACGATGCAGCCAGGCTATTGGAAAGCCGCCGCCCGTTCCTTCAAGAGCTTCGCGCGCGTACCGGGCAGATTCGCCGATGTCGTGTAGAGGGGCAGATGCCCCAAAGGAGGTTCGATGAGGAAATCCTTGCTTGCGTTGGCGGTCGGCACGGCCCTGTCCGCCAGCCTGCCCCAGGCAACCTTCGCCCAGGCGCCGCAGAAGCCGCACATCGTCGTCATCTGGGGCGACGACATCGGCATCTGGAACATCAGCCACAACAGCCGCGGTATGATGGGCTACCAGACGCCCAACATCGACCGCGTCGCCCGCGAAGGTGTGGGCTTCACCGATTACTACGGCCAACAGTCGTGCACGGCCGGACGCGCCGCCTTCATCGGCGGCTCGGTGCCGGTGCGGAGCGGCATGACCAAGGTCGGCCTGCCCGGCGCCAAGCAGGGCTGGCAGAAGACCGACGTCACCATGGCGACGGTGCTGAAGAGCCAGGGCTATGCGACCGGGCAGTTCGGCAAGAACCACCAGGGCGACCTCGACGAGCATCTACCCACGATGCACGGCTTCGACGAGTTCTTCGGCAACCTCTATCACCTCAATGCCCAGGAAGAGCCCGAGAACATCGACTATCCCAAGAATCCGGCGTTTCGCCAGAAGTACGGTCCCCGCGGCGTGCTGAAGGCGAAGGCCGACGGCAAGGGCGGGCAGACGATCGAGGATACCGGCCCGCTTACCAAGAAGCGCATGGAGACGGTCGACGAGGAGACGTTGGCGTCGGCCAAGGAGTTCCTCGAGCGCAACGCGCGTGCCGGCACACCGACCTTCCTGTGGTGGAACGCCACGCGCATGCATCTGCGCACGCACGTCAAGGAAGCCAACCGCGGCAAGTCCGGGCAGGACGAGTATAGCGACGGCATGGTGGAGCATGATGGCCACGTCGGCGTGCTCTTGAAGGCGATCGATGACCTCGGCATCGCCGACAACACGATCGTCATGTATTCGACCGACAACGGGCCGCACTACAACACCTGGCCCGACGCCGGCACCACTCCCTTCCGCAGCGAGAAGAACTCGAACTGGGAAGGCGCCTACCGCGTGCCGTGCTTCGTGCGCTGGCCCGGCCGTATCCCGGCTGGCACGACGCTGAACGGCATCGTCAGCCACGAGGACTGGCTCACGACCTTCGCAGCCGCCGCCGGTGCGCCGGACATCAAGCAGAAGCTGCTGCAGGGTGTCAGCCTGAACGGCCGTTCGTACAAGAACCATCTCGACGGCTATGACTTGACCGACTACCTCAGCGGCAAGACCAAGGATTCGCCACGCAACGAATTCTGGTACGTCAACGACGATGGCCAGATCGTCGCCATCCGCTACCAGGACTGGAAGTCGACCTTCCTGGAGAACCGTGGCGAGGCGTTCGGCGTGTGGCGCGAGCCCTTCGTCGAACTGCGCGTGCCGCTGCTCTTCAATCTGCGGCGCGATCCGTTCGAGAAGTCGCAGCACAATTCCAACACCTACAACGACTGGTTCCTCGACCGCGTGTTCGTTCTGGTGCCAATGCAGGAGATGGCAGCGAAGTTCCTGCAGACGATGAAGGAGTTCCCGCCCAGCCAGACGCCCGGCGCCTTCAATCTCAGCAAGGTGCAGAGCCAGCTCGAATCCGCCACCAGCCGATGATGTGGCGACGCGCGCCGCCGCCTTTGCGGCGGCGCGCATTGTTTCGATGGTCACCCATGCGCCGATGCACGGCCATTTGTATTCGGTGATCGCTCGTTCCTTGTTACGCTCGAGCCCTGGTAATGGACACGTTGAACGCTCCGGCGGCCGTGACCGCCGACATGATCCGGATACCCGGCGGCACTTTCCGTATGGGCTCGGACCGCCACTATCCGGAGGAGGCGCCGGTCCACGCGGTCGCCGTCGATGATTTCTGGATCGACGCCACGCCGGTCACCAACGCCCAGTTCCGCCGCTTCGTCGAGGCGACAGGCTATGTCACTTGGGCCGAGATCCCGCCCGACCCCAAGGATTATCCCGGCGCCAAGCCGAACATGCTGAAAGCCGGCGGGCTCGTCTTCACGCCGCCGACACGCGCCGTCGACCTGCGTGACTGGAGCCAATGGTGGCGCTTCACCTTCGGCGCGACCTGGCGGCGGCCCTACGGCAAGGGCAGCCATATCGGTGGGCTCGACGACCATCCGGTGGTGCAGGTCGCCTATCGCGACGCCGAGGCCTACGCCAAATGGGCCGGCAAGGAGATTCCGACCGAAGCCGAGTGGGAGTTCGCGGCCCGCGGGGGCCTTATAGACACCGAGTTCGCCTGGGGCGATGAGCTCATGCCCGGCGGCAGGCACATGGCCAACACCTGGCAGGGCGAGTTCCCGCACGAGAACCTGAAGAGCGACGGCTGGGCGCGCACCTCGCCGGTGAAGACCTATCCGGCCAACGGCTACGGCGTGTTCGACATGATCGGCAACGTCTGGGAGTGGACCGCCGACTGGTACTCGTCGAAGCACGAGGCCGACGCGCCGAAAGCCTGCTGCGTACCGCAGAACCCGCGTGGTGCTGCGCTCGAGGCGAGCTACGATCCGCGACAGCCGACCATCCGCATACCGCGCAAGGTGCTGAAGGGCGGGTCGCATCTGTGTGCGCCAAACTATTGCCGACGCTACCGACCGGCAGCACGTCATGCCGAACCGGTCGATACGTCGACGAGTCACGTTGGTTTCAGGTGCATTGTCAGAGGACGAGCAAAGCCATAAGCAACGACAGCAGAGACGACGACAGCAGAGACAAGGCAATCGCCACGAGTCGCCGCCGCATGCTGCTTGCCGGCACGGCGCTCGCCGCGCCATCGGTACTCTGGCGGCCGGCTCCTCCGTGCAGCAGGCCCGGGCGAGTAGACGCCATGGGCCTGATGGGCTAGCGCGCGCCAACATCGACCGCATCGCCAACGAAGGCGCGATCTTCACCGACGCGTATGGCCAGCAGAGCTGCACCGCCGGGCGCGCCTCGTTCATCCTCGGTGAGGAGGCGCTTCGCACCGGCCTGCTGACCATCGGCATTCCGGGCGATCCGCACGAGGGTCCGGGCAGCCAGGTCTTCGCCAACTCGGGCAGTATCGGCTGGGTCGATCCCCTGGTCGGCTTCCGCGTCCGTCATCACCTGGCGCCGGGCCAGCACCTTTCGCTCGAGGCCGATATCGGCGGCTTCGGCATCGGCAGCCGCTTCTCGGCCGAGGCGCAGCTCGCCTACGGCATCGAGTTCGGCAATGCGCTGGGTATCAACTGGGCGGGTGTGCTGGGCTATCGCGCGCTCTATGTCGACTACACGCAGGGCTCGGGCTCGTCGTTCTTCGAGATGAACCTGTTGCAGCATGGCCCGCTGCTGGGTGTGCGCGGACGTTTCTAGAAGGGAGCGAGCGAGGATGGTGACATCGGACGGCCTGCCAGCACTGCCAGCAACCATCTGCTTCTGCCTTAGGAGATACGCTACTCCTTGTAGAAGATGCGTTTTTGTGCGCCCTACGGCACGCAAAAAGTACCCGGGTATTGACGGGAGAAAGCACGGAAGTTATCGTTCGCCCTGATCTGGGCCTACGGCGCCGGCGGCGCGCGATGGCGCCATCTTCACCAAAGACGTGAAGGTGAGCCACGTCATCCGCAAGGTACTGCTGCGGCAGGTCGCGATCTTGAACTACGTCAACCCGTTCTGAGGCAAGCGCAGTGACGAACCAGCAAGCGGAGGTGCCCGATGACCGTACGGTCGATCGCAATGGCCGCGACGCTGCTTGTCCCGTCCGCCGGCGTGGCCAACGCGGGGGAGACCCACGAGTTCTGGCCGGAGCTGCAGTTCCACAAGTGGTTCAACGACCGCCAGTCGCGCGCGATCTTGATGATGTCGCACAGCCGCGACCGCGATTCCATGCGCGAGCGCATCCAGGTGCAGCGCGACATCACCATCGGCAACTACCTGTTCACGCCCTATGCTTCCGCCGAGGTCTACTTCGACACGCAATACAAACAGATGTCACGCTACCGGCTGATCCTTGGAGTGACGCTGCCGGTCTACGAACATTTCAGTGTGGAGCCCTACCTGGCCCGGCAGGTGGACAATGCCGGGAGCTTCACCATCACCAATGCGATTGGGTTGACGGTGATCGCATCGTTCTGAACGGAGGCGCGTGGTGAGTGACAAGTCCAACTCCGGGCCGAACACCGGGCGGCGCATGTTGCTTCTGGGGGCTACGGCGCTCGCCGTGTTGGCGCCGGCCGTCGCTTCAGCCCAAGCGCAGCTCGCCAACCCGGCGTCGCAGAATTGCGTGAAGCAGGGAGGGACGCTGCAGATGGAGCGGCGTCCCGACGGCGGCCAATACGGCGTTTGCATTTTCACCGACAATTACCAGTGCGAGGAATGGGCACTGTTCCGTGGCGAGTGCCCGAAGAACGGGTTGCGCGTGACGGGCTATGTCACGCCGGCCGGCCGCTACTGCGCCATCACTGGCGGGCGCTACATGGTGGTGAGCGAAAGCGCCGCGGGCGAGCAGGGAGTCTGCTCGCTGCCGGGCGGCAAGACGTGCAATGCTGCCGACTACTACGCGGGGACCTGCAGCCGCTGAGCCCTCAACCCTTCGGCGGCTCGTCGTGCCGCGTCGCCAGCATGTGCGACAGCGACCCGACACTCTTGCGCAAGGTCGCGATGCTGTCGGACATCAGGTGGCCCGCATCCCACTGGATGTGCCGTGACAGGATGGCGGAATGATCGCGCACGTCCTTGAACAGGCTGCGGATCGTCGGCCGGGCATGGTCGGGATCGTCGGACCTGTCCCATTCCAGCGCGCTCAGAAGCTCCTGGCGCACCGCATGGTCGTGCGGATGGCCGAGCGCGCGCAGGCACGCCGCGTCGAGTGTCTCTGCCTTCCGGTGTAGTCTGCTCAACAATGTCTTCTCACGTCTGTGAGCTCGACATCTACCGCCTCCCGCCGGCGGCAAATGTGCGATTTTTCACCCTCACGGCCATCCCGCGAGCCTGTGCGGCGCTCCCGGCCTGATGCCCGATACGGTGACAGCATTGCTTGCACGCCCGTCGACCAACGCAAGCGGTGGTCCGATGGCGGCGTGGATGCCCAGATGTCGCCCCTCCTGGAGCCTCAAAAGTCGCAACAAAAGGACCGCAATCGCCGGCGGCCTGTAACGCGAACCGAACTATGGTTATTGACAAGAACGGCGGTTTTCATTAGGGTGCGAGTGTCGGTCGCCTGTGCGTTATCCGACCGTGGGCGAGGCCGCTCCCGACCCAAAGAGTCTTCTCGTCCGGCTGCGTCCCGCCGGAACGGGATGGAGCGCGGTCGATGCTCCATCTGTGCCAAGAGATGCAGTCCAGCGGGAGGGGCTGCAGGAAATGCCGGAAATGCAGAAAATCCAAAAGCCCCTTAAATTCAATGGCTTGGCGGGCATCGGCCAGCCTGTCGAAAAATAGCTGAAAATGCCGAAATTCGTGAGCGGGGCGACTGCAGTGCATGCACTCCCTCGCGGTGGAGCGCGAACCTGGAGGGTCACGCGCCGAGGAGAGTACGCTCGTTCAGGCGGCCGCCGCCTTCTTGCGGTTGGCCTCCAGCCGCCGGTCGACCAGCGCGACGCCGCGGTCGATCTCGGGATGGCTGAGGCCTTTCTCGCGGGCGATGAGCTGCACCAGCTTGTCGGCCCGCTCGATGAACGGCACGCCGTTGTTCAGGGCGCGCGCCGCCGAGGCCGGCCGCACCAGGCTCTGGGCCGCGGCGGCGTACTTCTCGAACGGCACGAGGTCTTTGGGATCGGCGCCGAGCTTGACGCAGAGATCGAGCACGAAGTTGTAGACCGATCGCGAGGTCTCGATGTCGCTGTGCACGGCCTCCTGCGCGGTGCGCATGCCGTCCTCGGTGACGCAGCGGTAGTTGCCGGCCAGCAGCATCGCCCACTTGGCGAGCGGCACGAACACCGAATCGTAGACCTTGAGCTTGACCGGCAGTTCGATCTTGCCCTCCGGCGTGTCGAAGCGCGCCGCCTCGACGTCCTTCTCGAGCTGGCTGAGGATGCCGGTCAGCTTGTCGTCCTTGAAGCGCGCGACCTTGAAGTTGGTCGGCAGCGTCACCTGCAGGAAGTTGATCTTCTCCTCCGGCGGCCGGATCGCCTGCGGATCGGGGCTGTTCAGGGTGATGCGCTCGGGATCGAAGCTGTCCCACACGGAGGCGTCGGTGTAGGCGGGCTTGAGCTTGTCGCAATCGAGGCCGGGGATGCGCCGCAGATAGGCGAGCGGCGGCATGTTCATGATCGACATGCACGGCACCTTCGACTTGCCGACCGCGTCCAGCAGCTGGCGCACGCCGTCGACGCGATATTGAGGCTCCTGCATGGCGAGCCCGATCAGGTCATAGTCCGCCGGGTTGACGCCGGCAACGCCGCCCGCGGTGACCTTGCCGGGCAGCTTGCGCGACTCGAGCAGCACCGGGTCCTTGCGGCCGCGGACCGGCAGGCGGACCTTGAAGCCCTCCTGGTTGATCAGGTCGGCTTCGGCCGGCAGGCAGATGAGATGGATCGAATGGCCGCCGAACAGCATTTTCGACGCCAGCAGGGAGCCGTAGGACGCCCCCAGCAGCAGGATCTTGTAAGCCATTTGCCCATCTCCCTTAACGATTCGTCACCGCTTCTTCACTATAGCTTCCCCCGGCCGGCGCTGTGTCGTCAATTCCGCTGGACAACCATTTGCCGGCCTGCGCGTTGAGGGGGCGATGAATTTCCTGCGGCCGAACCACAATGTCTGGCGGATCGAGCGGGCCGCCAGGGCCGCCGTCCTGATCGACGCTGCCGCCTTCTTCGAGGCCGTGCGCGGCGCCTGCCTGAAGGCCGAGCGCAGCATCCTGGTGGTCGGCTGGGACATCGACAGCCGCACGCAGCTGGTCGGGGCCGACGGCACTCCAGCTGACGGCTTTGCCAGCGGCTTCGCCGACTTCCTGAGCGAGCTGGTGCAGGCCCGGCCCGAGCTGCAGGTCCATCTGCTGCTGTGGGACTATTCACTGCTCTATGCCGGCGAGCGGGAGCTGCTGCCGCGGCTGTCGCTGGGTTGGCGAACGCCCGAGCGCGTGACGCTCTGCATCGACAATTCGGTGCCGTTCGGCAGCTCGCAGCATCAGAAGATCGTGGTGGTCGACGATGCCGTGGCCTTCTCCGGCGGCCTCGACCTCACCATCCGGCGCTGGGACACGACCTCGCACGCGGCGGAGAACAGCCATCGCGTCGATCCCTCGGGCCATCCCTACCGGCCGTTCCACGACGTGCAGATGATGGTCGACGGCGAAGCGGCGCGGGCGCTGGCGCTGCTGGCGCGCGAGCGTTGGTGCCGCGCCTATGGCGGCAAGCCGTCGGTCGAACCGCATGGCGATCCATGGCCCGAGGCTGTGCGCGCGGATTTCACCGACGTGGAAGTCGGCATCGCCCGCACCCAGCCACGTTACAACGGTGACGACGCCGTGCGAGAGGCCGAGACGCTGTTCGTCGATTCCATCGACCTGGCCGAGCGTGAGATCTACATCGAGAACCAGTTCCTGAGCTCGGCGTTGATCGCCGACCGGCTGGCCGACCGACTGGCTCGCTGTCCGCAGCTCGAGGTCGTGATGGTGGCGCCGCGCAGCCACGATTCGTGGGTCGAGCGGCATACCATGCGCAACGGTCGCATCCGCTTCTGGCAACGGGTCCGCGCCGCCGGCAGTGACCGCGTGCGCCTGGTCTATCCGGCGGTGGAGCAGGGCGAGCACGCGACCAACACCATGATCCATTCCAAGGTCATGGCGGTCGACGACCGCTTCCTGCGCATCGGCTCGGCCAACATGAACAACCGCTCGATGGGCGCCGACACCGAATGCGACCTCGCCATAGAGGCGCAGAGCGACCGCGAGCGCGCGGCCATCCGCGAGATCCGCAACCGTCTGCTGGGCGAGCATTGCGGCGTGTCGGCCGCCGACGTCGCCGCGTTCCTTGATCGCGACGGCTCACTGGTGCGCGCCGCCGACCGGCTCACCGCCAATGGCCACCGCCTGCGGCCGATCGACGACGGCGAACCTGACGAAAGCGGCCTGTCCGACGTCATCGAGCGCATCGCCGATCCGCCGCGTCCGATCCGGCCGACGCGGCTCGCGCGCCATCTGCTGGCGCGCTTCCGGCCGCTGCTGGTGGCTCTGGCCTGCGGCCTGGTCGTGCTCGGCATCGCCCTGGCGTGGCGCTACACACCGCTTTCGACGGTCGTAACGGCGGACAATGTCAGGGCCGTGCTGAAGAGCGTCCGCGGAGAGG
Organism: Reyranella sp.; assembly: GCA_019750135.1. Classification (GTDB taxonomy): domain Bacteria; phylum Pseudomonadota; class Alphaproteobacteria; order Reyranellales; family Reyranellaceae; genus Reyranella. The sequence goes on from JAIEOV010000052.1 coordinate 47,302, forward strand.
CCTGGGCGATCGCGGTCGTCGTCCTGGTGTTCGTGCTGGCCAGTGCGATCATCTTTCCCCTCAACCTCCTGATCCTGACGACGGCCGCCGTCTTCGGGCCGTGGCTCGGCATCCTTTATGGCGGCACCGGCACGGTGAGCAGCGCCCTGGTCATGTTCTTCATCGGCGGCCGGCTCGGGCGCGAGGCGCTCAATCGCATGCTGGGCAAGCGCTGGCAGCACGGCCTCGAGGGCGTGCGCAAGCGCGGCCTGCTGGCCGTGGTGACCTTCCGCCTGCTGCCGATCGCCCCGTTCACGTTCGTCAATCTCGCGGCCGGCGCGAGCGGCATCCGCTTCGTCGATTTCCTGGTCGGCACCCTGATCGGCATGTTGCCCGGCCTGGTGCTGATGTCGGTGATGGGCGATCGCATCATCCGCATCCTGGCCGAGCCCAGCGCCGGCGACATCGCCATCCTGGTTGTGTGTGTCGCCGGCCTGATCGGGCTCGCGGTCGCGGCGCAGTCCTTCCTGGGGCGCCGCGGAGACCGTGCGTGAACGCGCCGGCCGGCCAGCTCGTCCGCGTCATGACCTGGAACATCCACGGCGCGGTCGGCCGCAATCCGCGCTTCGACCTCGAGCGTGTCGTCGCCCTGGTGCAGCGCCATCGGCCCGATATCGTCGCCCTGCAGGAGATCGATTCGCGCCGCGCCCGCGAGGCCCATGTCGACGACCCGTTCAAGGTCCTGCAGGAAGCACTCGGCAATCACGGAATCGGCGCCAAGACCGTGACGACGGCCGACGGCGAGTACGGCCAGGCGCTGATCAGCCGCTGGCCGATGGCCAACACCGAGATCCATGACCTGTCGTTCCCCGAGCGCGAGCCGCGGCGCGCCATCTGCAGCGACATCCAGACGCCGGCCGGCCCGCTGCGCGTGATCGCCACGCATCTCGGGCTGAGCTTCCGCGAACGCCACAGCCAGGCCGTCGCCCTCCTGAAGATGCTGAACAACCTGCGCACCACCACGGTGGCGCTGGGCGACTTCAACGACTGGCTGTGGGCGGGCTCCGTCCGGCGCAGCCTGGGACGGGTGCTGCCGGGCTACACGCGCCATCGCACCTTCCCGTCGCGCTGGCCGCTGTTCCATCTCGACCGCGTCTACCTGTGGCCGCGCGCGGCGCTGGTGGCGAGCCACACCGATCCCGAGGCGCGCGCGATCTCGGACCACCTGCCCGTCATTTCCGATATCCGCCTCAATCCGAGCCATGGCCCAGAGAACCGGTAGCGCCAACCTGCCGCTGCATACCGGCCGGGTCCCGCCGTGGCTCGCCGAGCGCATGACGCGGCTCGGCACGGTGATCAGCCAGGCGATCGTTCATCACTACGGCCGCGACGAGCTGCTGCGCCGGCTGGCGCATCCGTTCTGGTTCCAGTCGTTCGGTGCGGTGATGGGCATGGATTGGCATTCCTCCGGCATCACCACCAGCGTGCTGGGGGCGCTGAAGCGCGGCCTCCAGCCGTTGAGCGGCGAGCTTGGCCTGCATGTCTGCGGCGGCCGCGGCCGCCATTCGCGGCTGACGCCGCAGGAACTCATGGCGATCGGCGACCGCGTCGGCCTCGATGGCGAGGCGCTGGCAAGGTCGAGCCGGCTGGTCGCCAAGGTCGACAGCGCCGCCGTGCAGGACGGATACGATCTCTATCTGCACGGCTTCATTGTCGCCGACGACGGCAAATGGGTGGTGGTGCAGCAGGGCATGAACGGCGCGAACCGCCAGGCGCGGCGCTATCACTGGCTGTCGGAAGGGCTGACCAGCTTCGTCGATCGTCCGCATGCCGCGATCGAGGGCAGGGGCGAGGGCGAGATTGTGAACCTGACCGACCAGCGCGCCGAGGCCTCCCGCCTGGGCCAGCTCGACCTCCTTCAGTCGCTGGGGCCGGACCGCATCGCCGGCGAGCTGGCGAAGCTCACGGAGGGCGAGCGTGAGCCCGTCGTCCAGCCGCAGCTCGCCTTGCCCCATCTCGAAATGCCGGGACATCACGACGTGCGGCCGGCGGACGTGAACCTGCGGCGCCTGCACGGCAATCTCGCCGCCGCCGCCGAGCGCGGGCCGAGCGACTTCGCCGAGCTGCTGCTGGTGCCCGGCGTCGGCGCGCGCACGGTGCAGGCGCTGGCCATGGTCTCCGAGGTGATCCACGGTGCGCCCTACCGCTTCGCCGATCCCGCGCGTTTCTCGCTGGCGCATGGCGGCAAGGACCGCCATCCGTTTCCGGTGCCGATCCGCGTCTACGACGAGACCATCGGCGTGCTGAAGCAGGCGGTGCAGCAGGCCAGGCTCGGCCGTGACGAGGAGCTCGGCGCCATCAAGCGTCTGGACGACCAGGCCCGCCGCCTCGAGCGCCGCGCCCGCGGCCCCGGCGTCGAGGAACTGATTGCCAAGGAGCGGCGGATGTCGCCGGCCTACGGCGGCAGGAGCGTCTTCGGCGAGGAGAAGCCGTCACCGGACGACGAGTGACTCACCGCAACTCGATCCAGGCCGGGGCGTGGTCGCTGGCCCCGTCGCGGCCGCGTTCGCCGCGGTCGACGCCGCCTTTCTTCAGCCGGCCGGCGAGCGAGGGCGACAGCAGCAGGTGGTCGAGGCGCAGGCCGGCATCGCGCTCCCAGCGCCGCCGCTTGTAGTCCCAGAACGTGTACATCGGCTTGTCGGGGAACAGCGTTCTAAGCGAATCGGTCCAGCCCTGGGCGACCAGCTTGGCATAGGCCGCGCGCGTCTCGGGCTGCACCAGCGCATCGTCCTTCCAGGAGTTCATGGAGTAGATGTCGAAGTCGGTCGGCACGGCGTTGTAGTCGCCGGCCAGCACGACGGGCGCGCCGCTCTTCAGCAGCTTGCGGGCGTGCGCCTGCAGGCGGCGGAACCAGTCGAGCTTGTACTTGAACTTCGGCCCGGGCTGTGGATTGCCGTTGGGCAGGTAGAGACAGCCGACCAGCAGGCCGTCGATCGCCGCCTCGATGTAGCGGCTCTGCGTGTCGCCGGCATCGCCGGGCAGGGCGTTGCAGGTCAGGATCGGCGGCTTGCGGCTCAGGATGGCGACGCCGTTCCACGTCTTCTGGCCACGCCACAGCGCGTGGTAGCCGGCCTTGCGCAGCTCGGCGTGCGGAAACGCCTCGTCGGCGGCCTTCAGTTCCTGCAGGCAGACGATGTCTGGCTTTGCGCGCTTCAGCCAGCCCTGCAGGTTCGACAGGCGACGGTTGACGTTGTTGATGTTGTAGGTGGCGATCTTCATCGGCGCTAACCTAGCGGTCCGCGAGAGCATAAGGGAGGGCGCCGTGCAGCGTGTTGCCACCGGCTACGGTCTGATCGAGGGCCCGGTATGGGATCCCGCCCATGGCCTCTACTTCAGCGACGTCATGAATGGCGGTGTCCACCTGCTCGATCGTGCCGGCCAGATTACGCTGGCCGTACCCAAGCGGCGCGGCATAGGCGGCATGGCATTGCATGAGTCCGGTGGCTTGGTTGTCGGCGGCCGTGACATCGCCTGCGTTTCCCTGGTCGACGGCACCATGCGATCGCTGCTGTCGCTCGACGCCATCCCTGGCTCGACCGGCTTCAACGACCTCACGACCGATGCCGCGGGCCGCATCTATGTCGGCTCGCTGGCCTTCCGCGTGTTCGGCGGCGAGACGCCCAGGCCCGGCCATCTGCACGTCATCGATCTCGACGGCAGCATGCGCACGCTGTCCGATGGCGTCCTGCTGACCAACGGCCTCGGCTTCTCGCCCGACGGCAAGCGGCTCTATCACAGCGATGCGCGCGCCCCGCTGGTGCGGGTCTACGACGTCGCGGAGGATGGTTCGATCGGACCGTGGCGCAAGTTCGCGTCCCTGGGCGAGGCAGGTGTGCCGGACGGGCTGAAGGTGGCGAGCGACGGTTCGGTCTGGGTCGCCGATGCCCATGGCGGACGAGTCGCCGTCTTCGATGCGGACGGCAGCCATCGGCAGGACATAGCGGTGCCTCTGTCGATGGTCACCAGCCTGTGCTTCGGCGGCGACGACCTCCGGGATCTTTACATCGTGACCGGCTCGCGCGGCGGACCGCATGAGAACTGCGGCAGCATCTTCCGCCTGCGCGTCGAGGTCGGCGGCCTTGCCCTGCCGGTCGCGCGCGTCTGATCTCAGTCCTTCGGCCGTTCGGATTGTAGCTCCAGCGGCTGGTCGGTCTGGATGCGGCGCACCAGGGAGAGCAGTCGATCGTTCTCGACGACGGTAGAATAGAGCGGCACGAGCCTTTCGGCGAACGCCTTCCTGTCGACATCGGTCACGATGACGCCGCCGGCGGCTTCGACGGTTCTGCGTCCTGCCGCTTCGTACTCGTCCCACAGCCGGCGCATGAAGGGAACGGACTCCTTCGCCGCCCTGCGGATGATCGTCTGTTCGTCGGGATCCAACGTATCCCAGACGCGCTTCGAGAACACCAGGACGGCCGGCGCCATCGAATGGCCGGTCATGCTGAAGTAGGGCGCGACCTGATAGTGGCGCTGCGAGACGTAGGACGGCCAGTTGTGCTCAGAGGCATCGATCAAGCCGGATTGCAGGTTGACGTAGACGCGATCGGTCGGCAGGGCGACCGGATTTGCGCCGATGGCGCGGAACATGCCGGCCCAGGCGTCGGCCTGCTGCACGCGCACGCGCAGCCCGTACATGTCGGCCGGCGTGCGGATCGGCTTCTTGCCGTACATGTGCCGCGGGCCGCCATCGTAGAAGCACAGGCCGATCAGTCCCTGCGCCTCGAGGCTGGCAAGGATCTCCTCGCCGATCGGCCCGTCGAGGATGCGCCGCGTGTGTTCCTTCGACTTGAACAGATAGGGAAGGGCGAGCACCGACGTGATCGGGGCGATGTTGTTCAGGACCCCGAGATTGATCCGCGGCCATGTCGAGCTGGCCGTTGCGGACCTGGGCCGCGGTGTAGTTCTCCGAATCGCGGTCGTCGTGACCGAGCACGGTGATGCCGAGCTTGCCGCCGCTGCGCTCGCGCATCTGCTTGTCGACCTGGACGACGGCTTGGACCGTTGGATAGTCCAAGGGATAGATGTCGGAGGAACGGAATTCCCGGGCTTCTGCCGGAACGGCTGCACAGAGTGCCAGCAACAGGCCCAGTACGCGGGCTGAACGCATGTCGGCTCCTTGGGGCATGCCGCCCCGTAAAGAGGAACGCCGAAATCGCCTAAAAGTTGCAGTCAGGAGCGTGGCGGTATCGCATAGCGCGCGGCCGGCTTGGGAACGCGGTCGGTGCCGTCGAAGCAAACGATTTCGGCCTCGTGGGCCATATTGCCCTTACCGTCGGAGCGATAGGTAGTCACGACGCCGTGATAGGTGTCGCTCGCCAGACGGTCGCGGACGGCCTTCGGCGTGACCGGCTGGCCCGCCTTGCGCAGCTCGCCGATGACCTGGCCCAGCATGCCGACGGCATCGAACTGGGCGGCGGCGAAGGCGTCCGGCTCGCTCTTGTAGGTGGCACGATAGGCGTCGAGGAAATCGCGCATCGATCCCGACGTGGCCGAGATCGGCGACGCCGCCGTCTCGGCGCAGACGCCCTTGAGCTCCCCGGGCTCGAGCAGCGCCGCCGTCGCCGGCTGGTGCATGGCGGAGCCTGCCACGATCGGGACGTCGGGCAGCAACTGGCGCGCCTGGCGCACGGCCAGCACGGTCGAAGCGGCATGCAGGTGCAGCACGATCACGTCGGCGTTGGCGTTCTTGGCGCGCAGCAGCGCCGGCGAGAGATCGTTGACCGTGGGCGCGATGCTCTCTTCCAGCACCGGCGGCGCCTTGAGCTCGGCGAGCGTCTTTGCGAGCTGCTCGCGGCCCGACTGGCCGTAGGCGGTGCTCTGGTAGATCACCGCCGGCCGCTTGGCCGACAGCTTCTCCACGACGTAGCGCGCATGCGCCACCTTCACCGTGGCGTCGCTGGGGAAGAAGCGGAAAAACCAGGGATTGCCGAGTTCGCCCAGCCGCGCCGTCCCCGAGATGGTCAGCAGCGGCACGCCGCGCTCCTGAGCGAGCGGCAGCAACGCCAGCATCTGTGTGCCGAGGATCGGCCCGACCACGGCGGGCGAGGGCGCGCCACCCATGACGCGCTCCCAGGCCGTGACGGCCGCTTCCGGCGTCGCCTGCGTGTCGAGCACGTCGGGCTTCAACGTGACGTCCTTGAGCTGGCTCGCCGCCAGCAACGCGCCGTTCCTCTGGCTGGTGCCTTCCAGCGCGACGAAGCCGGTGAGCGGCACCAGCACGGGCAGGCGCAAATCCTGCGCCGCCGCCGGCAAGGCGACGAGCGCGGCGAGAGTCGCCGCTACTGCGCTGCGCCGCCAGCCCATGGCGACATCACCTCGTTCATGCCGGTCAGCTCTCCGCTCGCAGGGTCGCGCACGATGCACGACGGGTTGGCAAAGCCCAGGGGCGAAACCTGGTTGCCAACTTCGACGATCGGCAGCTTGCCGGCAATCGCCTTCTTCACGGCGTCGGGCAGGTCGCGGTTGACGCGGATCGGGCCGACGCCCGAGACGTCGATGCGCGGCTGGTGGAAGGCCGCCTCGACGTCCATGCCGCGGTCGATCAGCATCAGCGACAGCTGGGTCACCGCTGGCACGATACGCCGGCCGCCCGAGGCGCCGATGCAGAACCACGGCTTGCCGCCCTTGGTCACGACGACCGGGCAGATGTTGCACAACGGCCGCTTGCCGGGCGCGATCGAGTTCGGCCGGTTCGGCTCGGGGTCGAACCACAGCATGCCGTTGTTCATGGTGATGCCGGTCTTGGGCAGCATCACGCACGAGCCGAACAGGGACATCAGGGTCTGGGTCAGCGCCACCATGTTGCCTTCCGAATCGGCGGCGCAGAAATGGGTGGTGCAGGTGTTGGTCGGCTTGTCGCCCATGGTCTTCAGCCGCTCCTCGTAGGCCTTGTGCATGCCCTCGGCGATGGCGACGAAGAAGTCGGCGCCCGGTGCGCCCTTGCCCTTGGTGTTGGCGCCGGCCAACTCGATGGTGCGCCTGAGCGTCGGTCCGGCGGTCAGGCCGCCCGCGACGTTGATCGTGGCGTCGCCATGCTGGAACGACAGCGGCTCGACGATGCGCGCCTCGTAGGCGGCGAGGTCGTCGTAGGAGATCGCCGAACCGCCGGCCTGCAGGTCGTTCGCGATGTCGCGCGCCAGTGCGCCTTCGTAGTATTCGCGCGGCCCGCCGTCGGACAGCCGCTGATAGGTCTCGCCGAGATTGCCGAGCTTCAGGAAGCGCTCGTTGGCCTGCCAGTCGAGGGTCGGCACGCGGCCGCCATCGGGCAGGTAGTTGGCCTTCGACGCGGGGAACTTCGACAGGTGCTCCGCGCCGTTGGCGATCATTACCTGCATGTACCAGTCGAGCTGCATGCCGCGCTTGGCGAGCGCGGTGCCCGGCGCCATCACGTCCTGCCATTTGAGGCTGCCGAAGCGCTCCAACGCCTTGGCGAGGCCCGCAACCATGCCCGGCACCGCGATCGAGTGGTAGCCGACCTCGTTCCTCTGCTCGAGGATGTCGGGCCAGGCGAAGGGATTGGCAGGACCGGGCCCGACGATCTTGTAGTGCGAGGGATCGAGCTTCCCGGCCGAGATCGGGCCGTAGTCGACCGTCCAGGCGCGCTGCTCCTTCGCGCTCCAGATCGTCATGAAGCCGACGCCGCCGATGCCGCTCATCCATGGCTCGAGCGCGCCGATCGCCATGCCAGTGGCGACCGCGGCATCGATGGCATTGCCGCCCTTGCGCAGGATCTCTGCGCCGACCTCAGCCGCCCTGCAGTTTTGCGCAACGACAACGCCCTTGCCGCGCACCGCCTGCTTGGTGACTTTCCACTGTTTGGTCAGCGACTCGCTCATCCATGCTCCTTAAAGAATACGAGGCGCGACTGTAGCGGGGCCTGAAATGGCCACAAACCCTGTTACACTGCAGGGCGGACGGGCCGAGAAAGAACGCGGGCGTGGCGGAACTCAACCAGATCGACCTGCGGACGCTCGTGACGGGCAACAAGCGTGCATGGGATGGCTTCGTCACCGCGGCCGCGCCTCTGATCAATGCCGTCGTGCGCCGCACGCTCGCTTCATACCGGCTGAGTGAAGAAGACGTCATGGATGCCGCGCAGGATGTGTTCGTACGTCTCTGTGCCAATGACTATCGGCTGTTGAAAACCTACGATCCGGCGCGCGCCGGCCTGTCGACCTGGCTTGCCGTGGTCGCCCGGTCGGCCGCCATCGACCACGCCCGGCGGCGGCGGCAGGCCACCACGCCGCTGGATGACGTTCCCGAGGCCAGCCTGGGTGTCGAAGACCGCCATGTGGAAAAACTCAAGATTCCTCAAGGACTTCTGACCGATCGCCAGATGCTGGTGCTGAAATGTCTGTATGACGAGGAGAAGGATGTGTCGGAAGTTGCGCAACTTCTGAAAATCGACGCCCAAACCGTTCGCAGCACTCACCATAAGGCGTTGCTGCGGTTGCGGGCCCATTTCCAGAAAGAACCCCAGTAGAAACGCCATTTGCAGGGGATGCCGGAGCGGTTTCTGACGTAATCTGCAGCAGGAGAGCACGATGAGTACCGAACGTCCTACCCAGAGCGACAGGGAGTTGTGGCGAAGCCTTGCCGCGGATCGCCCCGCGACGGGTCCCGTGTCGGACCTCGATTTCGCCGCTTGGCTGGAGGGCCGCCTGTCGGAGGCGGATGCGGCGCGCATCGAGGCCGCCGTCGCGGCCAACCCGGAGATGCGCCGCGCCGCCCTCGAGCTGTCGGAAGTGCTGGCCATGCCGCTGCCGGCGGCGCCGGAGCGCATGGAGGTACGGGCCAAGGCGTTGGTCGCGTTCGAGGTCGAACGACGCATGCCGCGCATCGGCCTGTTCGATTGGCTGTTCGCAAGGGACCGGCGTTTTGCTTTGCCGCGGCTGGCGACGATGACGGCGGCGGTGATCATCGCCATTTCCGGCTTCATGCTGGGCGGCGGCCTCGGCGAATCGATGGCTCAGGAACGCTACGCCACCACGCAGAGCGACACCCCCAACGAACTGACCGACTTCCTGGTCTCGGACGGCATCTGACATGCCGCGTCTGGTCACGGTGGCACTGGCCCTGTCACTGCTGCTGAACGGGTTCTTCGTCGCGGGCTTCGTGTTCCGCGGCTGGATCGCGCCGGTGACATTCGAGCAGCGCATGCCGCCACCACCGCCGCCGCCTGGAGTGCGGCCAAGCCCGCTCGAGATGATGGCGGGCGAACTCAACCTCGCCCCGGGGCAACGTCAGGAGTTGAGCGGCGTGTTCGAGCAACATGGCCAGGTGCGGCGTGATCGCTCGCGCGAGATGCAGCGCCTGCGCGAGCAGATCCTTGCCGAGTACCGCCGCATTCCGCTCGATCAGTCGCGCCTCGATCCCCTGATCGACAAGCTCGGAGACCTGCGCGCCGACCAGCAGAAGGAGACGCTGCGCGCGCTGGCGCAGCTGGAAGCCAAGCTCAATCCCGAGCAGCGCGTGAAGATGCACCAGATCCTGGTCGATCGCCTGCAGAACAGCCCGTGGTCGCGCCCGCCGGGCGGACCACCACCGCCTCCGCGTCCCTCCCAGTAGGAGACTCCCCATGGTCGCGCCAATCGGTCGGCGAGGTTTTGTGGTCGGCACAGCGGCATTGTCCGCCGGCCTGTGGCCGCTGCGGCCGGGTCTTGCCGCGGCGACGATGGACTTCGACGAGGCGCGGCATCTCCTGGCGCGCACCACCTTCGGCGCGACGCCGGCGGAGATCCGCGCGCTGGAAGCCCAGGACTATGTCGCCACCGTCGACCGGCTGCTCGGCAACGTGCGCCGCGACGCCGTCACCGCGCCGCCGGGCTGGCTGCACGAGGGGCCGGCCGAGCTGCAGCGCCAGGTGCAGGTTGCGCGGGCCGAGGCCGCCGAGGCGAAGGGCAAGACCGGCGTCGACGGCAAGCCCCTGCAGCCCGAGCGGCCCCTGCAGGAGCAGGGCCGCGAGCTGCGCAACTGGTGGATCGAGGAGATGCTGGCCACCGACCAGCCGCTCACCGAGCGCATGGTGCTGTTCTGGCACAATCACTTCACCTCATCGTTGATGAAGGTGCGGTTCCCGCCGTCGCTGTTCCGGCAGAACGCGTTGTTCCGCCGCGAGGCGCTGGGCAATTTCGCCACGCTGCTCAAGGAGGTGGCGCGCGATCCGGCGATGCTGATCTATCTCGACGGCATGCGCAGCGTGGCGCGCCAGCCCAACGAGAACTTCGCCCGCGAGCTTCTCGAGCTCTTCACCCTGGGCGAGGGCCACTATGGCGAGCCCGACATCAAGGCCGCAGCGCGCGCCTTCACCGGCTGGACGGTCGACCGCCAGACCGGTCACTTCAAGGTGCGCGACAACGAGCATGACGGCGGCGAGAAGACCTTCCTGGGTCAGACCGGGCGCTTCGACGGCGACGCTATCATCGCCATCCTGCTGAAACATCCGCGCACAGCCGAGACCATCGTCGAGAAGCTGTGGCGTGAGTTCGTGTCGCTGAAGCCCGATCCAGTCGAGGTCAGGAAGCTGGCGGCAGGCTTCCGCGCCAACTACGAGATCAA
>JAIEOV010000027.1 GCA_019750135.1 Reyranella sp.
CCGTGCGTGGCGGCGGTGCCGGCCTTGGTCGGCGCGCCGAAGCCGATCACCGTCTTGCAGGCGATCATCGAGGGCTTGTCGGTGACGTTGCGCGCCTTGCGGATCGCCCGGGTGACGGCGTCCGGGTCGTGGCCGTCGACCGCCTGCACGTGCCACCCGGCGGCGGCGAAGCGCTTCTTGTGGTCCTCGGAGGTCGAGAGCGAGGTCGGCCCGTCGATCGAGATGCCGTTGTCGTCGAACAGCACGATCAGCCGGCCGAGGCCGAGATGGCCGGCCAGCGTGATCGCCTCCTGGCCGACGCCTTCCATCAGGCAGCCGTCGCCGGCGATAACGTAGGTGTAGTGATCGACGATGTCGCGGCCGAAGCGCTCGGCCATCAGCCGCTCGGCCAGCGCAAAGCCGACGGAATTGCCCAGCCCCTGGCCGAGCGGGCCGGTGGTGGTCTCGATGCCGCTGGCGTGGCCGTACTCGGGATGGCCCGCGGTCTTGGAGCCGACCTGGCGGAAATGCTTCAGCTGGTCGAGCGTCATGTCGGCGTAGCCGGTCAGGTGCAGCAGCGAATAGAGCAGCATCGAGCCGTGGCCGGCCGACAGGATGAAGCGGTCGCGGTCGGGCCAGTGGGGCTCCGAGGCGTCGAACTTCAGGAACTTGGTGAACAGCACCGTGGCGACGTCGGCCATGCCCATGGGCATGCCGGGATGTCCCGAATCCGCCTGCTGCACGGCGTCCATGGCGAGGGCCCTGATGGCGTTGGCCATGTCACGTCGGGCGGCGGTCTGGTCGGTCATTTTGCGGGGGCGCCGGTATGTTTTTTGAAACGGCGCGCAACATGCCGACCGCTCCCCCATGCGTCAATGCGCAAAAGCCGCCAGCAAAGCCAACATCTAGCGCATTTGGACCGTCCACAGCGCCAAGATGTTGACCATTCACCGGCGCTACACTTATTCTCCGATGATGGAGCAGGTGCGGACGGGAGATCAGCTACCGCCCTCCAGCGGGGGAGCGATGTCGAAGGCCGCGGCCAGCGTAAAGGACCGCGTGGACAGTGCGCTCAGCCGGCTGGAATCGATGGTGGAAGAACGCCTCCAGGCGGAAGCCGATCGTGCCAACGACCTGGCCAAGCGGCTCGACCGACTCGAGCGCCAGCACGACGAATTGAAGAAGGTGGCAATGGAGGTCGAAGGTCGCCTCGAGCGTGCGATGGAGTACATCCGCTCGCTGCTGGCCGCCGACCAGAAGTGATCAAATCAAGACATCCGCGCTCAAGGATGCTTTGCACAGGCTGACGTGTCAGGCTGTGCGCCCCCTCGACGCCCGATAAAGGGCGCAACAAAAAGGAGTAACGTAAGATGCCGGAGGTCTCGGTCCAGATCGCCAATCGCAACTATGAGCTTGCTTGCGGCGACGGCGAGGAAGCGCGGGTCCAGGAACTCGCCGCCTATGTCGACGAGAAGGTCACCGAACTGCGCCGGCAGCTGCCCGGCACGCCCGAAGTCAAGCTGCTGGTGTTCGCGGCCCTGATCCTGGCCGACGAAAGCCGTGAGGCGCGCGGCATCGCCAAGGCAGCCGAAAGCGCGCGCGCCAGCGCCACCGACAGCGCCGAGACGCTGGCGACGGCGCTCGAGGACCTGATCACCTCGCGCGTCGACAAGATGAGCAAGAAGGTGAGCGGGGCGGCTTAGGCTGCGATCCTGACAGCAGCAAGATAACCACCTCATGCTGGGGAGCGGCGCCCAGGCCGCTCCGCGGCCTCCCAGGGCGAAGCAAATCGTAGAACCAGCCGGATTGCGACGCGTGCTCCCAATCCCTAAATTAGGTGTGGGGCGGATTTCTGCGCGGTGCGAGGTTCGCTTAAAACCCCGGGGCCAATAAGAACTCCTGGGAACTGTCCCTGGCCTTGACCCTGGTCTCGGCCACACGGTGCCCACCTGCTTTTGCAGGCCTTGGAGGTTCTACGAGCCACGGCCCATCGTGGAGCCGCCCCACCTTGCTTCTTCCCGCTCCATGTCCCTGATCGACGACAAGCGCACCCTGCGCTCCGCCATGCTGGCTTGGCGCGGCGCCCTCACCGAGGACGAACGCCGTGCCGCCGCCGATGGGCTGGTGGCGAGCTTCGAGCGCGAGCAGCCGTTCGAGACGCCGGCGGTCGTGTCGGGCTTCTGGCCGATCAAGGACGAGATCGACATCCGGCCCCTGCTGATCGAGCTGCACAATGGCGGCTGCGAACTGGTGCTGCCCGTCGTGCAAGGCCGCGGCAGGCCGCTGCTGTTCCGCGCCTGGCGACCGGGCGACCCGCTGGAGCAGGGCGTGTTCGGCACGCTGCAGCCTTCGGCCAAGCGCGAGACGCTGGAGCCCGATGCGTTGATCGTGCCGATGCTGGCCTGCGACGAGGAGGGATGGCGGCTGGGCTATGGCGGCGGCTTCTACGACCGCACGCTGCTCGGCCTGCGCGGCCGCAAGGCGGTGACGGCGGTCGGGGTGGGCTTCAACGCCCAGCTCATCGACAGCGTTCCGCACGGGCCGGACGACCAGCGGCTCGATTGGTTGTTGACCGACAAGCGCGCTTGCGCCTTTGTCTAGCTATGAAGCTTCTGTTCTGCGGTGACATCGTCGGCCGCGCCGGCCGTGATGTCGTCATCAAGGAAGTGCCGCGCCTCAGGCGCGAGCTCGGTCTCGATTTCGTGGTGGTCAACGGCGAGAACGCGGCGGCGGGCTTCGGCATCACGGCCAAGATCTGCAGCGAGCTGCATGCGGCCGGCATCGACTGCATCACCACCGGCAACCATGTCTGGGACCAGCGCGAGATCATCCCCTACATCGCCCAGGACAAGCGTCTCCTGCGGCCGGTCAACTTCCCGCCCGGCACCCCGGGCTGGGGCGCCAATCTCTTCCAGACCGCGCGCGGCCACAAGGTCGTGGTGATCAACGTCATGTGCCGGCTGTTCATGGACGCGCTCGACGATCCGTTCCGCGGCGTCGACGCGGAGCTTGCGAAGTACACCCTGGGCAGCACGGCCAACTTCATCCTGGTCGACGTGCACGGCGAGGCGACAAGCGAGAAGCAGTCGGTCGGCCACTATTGCGACGGCCGTGTCTCGGCCGTGCTCGGCTCGCACAGCCATGTTCCCACGGCCGACAGCTGGATCCTGCCGCGCGGCACCGCTTATCAGACCGATGTCGGCATGTGCGGCGACTACGATTCGGTGATCGGCATGAAGAAGGAATCGGCCGTGCAGCGCTTCGTGCGCAAGATGCCGGGCGAGCGCCTGGCGCCGGCCGAAGGCGAGGGCACTTTGTGCGCGGCGGTTGTGGAAACCGACGACCGTACAGGCCTCGCGACCGCCGTCCGGCCGATCCGCTTGGGCGGCCGGCTGCCTCAGGCCCTGTGAATTGCTGCATCTTGTGTTGAACAACCCGCCGCCCTACCTATTAGAGGTAGTCTGAAGACCCTCGTTGACGGCTTGGGGAAAAAGCGGCATCGTCTTGATGTTAAACGATTTTTCGCCGGCTTCGGCGACTGTCTTCAGGTTAGAGGGGGCGTCGGAATCTAGGTTCCGACGTTTTTTAGCGGGGGCTTCGGCCCCCGCCTTTTTTTGTGCCGAGCCCTGCAGCAACGGTCACTAACACTCCCAAAGCCCACGAGAAGTGGTATAGCCGGCCCATCAACTCACTGAATCTGGTTTTGGGGCGATGGCGGGCCATTCGCAATTCAAGAACATCATGCATCGCAAGGGGCGCCAGGACGCCCAGCGGGCCAAGATCTTCACCAAGCTGATCCGAGAGATCACCACCTCGGCGCGTCTGGGCGCGGCGGATCCGAATTCCAATCCGCGCCTTCGCGCTGCCGTGATCGCTGCGCGCGACGCCAACATGACGCGCGATACGATCGATCGCGCCATCAAGCGCGGCTCGGGCAGCGATGCCGACGCAAATTACGATGAGGTGCGTTACGAGGGCTATGGCCCGGGCGGCGTGGCCGTGATCGTCGAGGCGCTGACCAACAACCGCAACCGCACCGCCGGCGAGATCCGCTCGATCTTCGCCAAGCACGGCGGCAATCTCGGCGAGTCGAACAGCGTCAGCTTCATGTTCGACCGCGTTGGCGAGTTCCGTTTCCCGCTGTCGGTCGGCACCGCCGACGAGGTGCTGGAGAAGGCGATCGAGGCCGGCGCCGATGACGTGGTGAGCGGCGAGGGCGAGGGCGCCGTGCACGAGATCTACGGCGCCCAGGACACCTTCAACTCCGTGCGCGAGGCGCTCGAGAAGTCGCTGGGCCAGCCTTCGGTCGCCAAGCTGAGCTTCCGACCCAAGACCACCACGCCGGTCGATGGCGAGGCGGTGCAGACGCTGGTCGACCTGATCGCCGCCCTGGAAGACAACGACGACGTCCAGAACGTCTACGCCAACTTCGAGGTGTCGGACGACGCTCTGGCGAAGTTCGCGGCCTGAAGCCCGGGACGATGAGACTGATCGGCCTCGATCCCGGTCTGCGATTGACCGGCTGGGGCGTGATCGATGTCGACGGCAACAAGCTGCGCCATGTGGCGCACGGCGTCGTCAAAGTGGCCGCCGAGGGCACGCTGGCCGATCGACTGTGTGCGCTGTTCGACGGCGTTGCCGCCGTGGTCGAGGCGCAGCACCCGCTCGAGGCGGCCATCGAGGAGACCTTCGTGAACGTCAACCCGGCATCGACGCTGAAGCTCGGCCAGGCGCGCGGCGTCGTCATGTTGGCGCCGGTGCGGGCCGGCCTGCCGGTGTTCGAGTACGCCACCAACCTGGTGAAGAAGTCGGTGACCGGAGCCGGCCATGCCGACAAGCGCCAGATCGCCATGATGGTGGGCCGCCTGCTGCCCGGCGTCGATGCGACGGCCGATGCCGCCGACGCGCTGGCCGTCGCCATCTGCCATGCCCATCATCGCGCCACAGCGAAGCGTGTGGAGGCGGCCCTTTGATTGCCAAGTTGAAAGGCATCGTCGATTCGGTCGACACCGACTCAGCCGTCGTCGATGTCGGCGGCGTGGGCTATCTCGTATCGGCCTCCTCGCGCACCTTGCGCGACCTCGTGGCGGGCGGTGAGGCGACCATGCTGGTCGAGACCATCGTGCGCGAGGATGCGATCAGCCTCTACGGTTTCCTCGAGACCGCCGAGCGCGACTGGTTCCGCATCCTGACGACGGTGCAGGGCGTCGGCGCCCGGGTGGCGCTGTCGATCCTGTCGACCTTGGCGCCGGACGAGATCGCGCGCGCCATTGCCGCCCAGGATCGCGCCACGCTGAGCCGTCCCGCCGGCGTCGGCCCCAAGCTCGCCGCGCGGCTCGCCACCGAGCTCAAGGACAAGGCGGCCGCGTTCGGCGTCGCCCCAGTCGCGAAGGGGGCTGCGGCGCCTGCGGTCGCGGCGCCGGCGGGCTCGATCAACGAGGATGCGGTCTCCGCCCTGGTCAATCTCGGCTACAAGCGCGTCGAGGCTTTCGGCGCCGTGGCGCGCGTGACCCAGCGACTGGGTGACGGCGCCACCTTCGATGCCGTCGTCCGGGCCGGCCTGCAGGAGCTGGCACGATGAGCGGCCCCAAGGACGATGAGGAAAGGCTAGTCACCTCCAAACGCTCCGAAGAGGACGAGGCAGAGCTGGCGCTCAGGCCGCAGACGCTCAGCGACTTCATCGGCCAGAAGCAGCTGCGCGAGAACCTGAAGATCTACGTCACCGCTGCCAAGGCGCGCAAAGAGGCGCTCGATCACGTGCTGTTCCACGGCCCGCCCGGCCTCGGCAAGACGACGCTGGCGCAGATCGTGGCGCGCGAGATGGGCGTGGGCTTTCGTGCCACTTCGGGTCCGGTGATCCAGAAGGCGGGCGACCTCGCCGCCCAGCTCACCAACCTGCAGCCGCACGACGTCCTGTTCATCGACGAGATCCATCGCCTCAATCCGGCGATCGAGGAGATCCTCTATCCCGCTATGGAGGACTTCCAGCTCGACCTGATGATCGGCGAGGGGCCGGCGGCGCGCTCGGTGCGCATCGAGCTGCCACCCTTCACCCTGGTCGGCGCGACGACACGGTCCGGCCTGATGACGCGGCCACTGCGCGAGCGCTTCGGCATTCCGCTGCGCATGCTCTTCTACGAACCGGCCGAGCTCGAGACCATCGTCCATCGCGCCGCGCGCGTGCTGAAGATGCAGATGGCGAAGGACGGCGGCGCCGAGATCGCCAAGCGCTCGCGCGGCACGCCGCGTGTCGCCAACCGCCTGCTGCGCCGCGTGCGCGACTTCGCGGCCGTGGGTGGCCATTCCGTGGTCGACGCCAAGGTCGCCGACGAGGCGCTCAGCCGGCTCGAGGTCGACGGCCGCGGCCTCGACGCCATGGACCGTCGCTACCTCGCCTGCATCGTCGAGAACTACGGCGGCGGGCCGGTCGGCGTCGAGACCCTGGCGGCGGCACTGTCCGAGCAGCGCGACGTCATCGAGGACGTGATCGAGCCCTATCTCATGCAGCTCGGCCTGCTGATGCGAACACCGCGCGGACGATTGCTGTCGGAAGGCGGCTATCGCCATCTCGGCGTCGCCATGCCGCGCGAGCAGAAGCGCCAGCTCGACCTGCTGACCACGGGTAACGCGGAGGACGAGGCGTGAGCGTGCCGGCCGGCCCCACCAGCGGTCATTTCGCCGGTGGCGTGCACGTGCTGCCGTTGCGGATTTATTACGAGGACACCGACGCCGCCGGCATCGTCTACTACGCCAACTGGTTGCGCTTCCTGGAGCGCGGGCGCACCGAGCTGCTGCGAGCGCTCGGCCAGGAGCACAGCGCCTTGCGCGACGAGCGCGGTGTGAATTGGGTCGTGCGCCGCTGCACCATCGACTACCTGAAGCCGGCGCGATTGGATGAAACGATCGACGTCGTCACCAGTTGCGGAGAAATGCGCGGCGCCTCCCTGGACATGATCCAGATCGCACGCCGTGGGGAAGAGATCCTGGTCCGTGCCGAACTCGTCGTCGCGTGCATGGGTGCGACGGGACGGCCGGTCCGATTGCCGCCGCACGTGCGGACTGCCTTGGCCCAGGTCAGGGCGGGGGAGTCGCCCCGCTCACGCCACATTCAGGTATAACCCTTTGAACTAACGGAGATATCAAAATGGACGCGTTTGCGCAGGTCGCCAGTACCCCTCTTGGCGGCAGCACCGGACCGATCGACATGTCGGTCTACGGCCTGTTCATGCAGGCCGACTGGGTCGTCAAGGCCGTCATGATTGCGCTGCTGCTGGCGTCGTTCTGGTCGTGGGCGATCATCTTCGAAAAGGTGTTGCGCCTGCGCTCGCTGAAGAAGAGCGCCCAGGCTTTCGAGGACACCTTCTGGTCGGGCGTCTCGCTGGAAGACCTCTACGATCGCGTCGGCGCGAAGCCTGATGACCCGATGTCGAGCATCTTCTCCGCCGCCATGCGCGAATGGCGCCGCTCGGTGTCCAAGGGGCTGGCGACCAGCGCCACGGCGCGTGCCGCCCTTCGCCAGCGCATCGAGCAGGTGATGAGCGTCACCATCCAGCGCGAGATGGAGGCGATCGAGAAGCGGCTGGGCTTCCTCGCCACGGTCGGCGCCAACGCCACCTTCGTCGGCCTGTTCGGCACGGTGTGGGGCATCATGAACAGCTTCGGCCACATCGCGCAGTCCAAGAACACCTCGCTTGCGGTCGTGGCGCCCGGCATCTCCGAGGCGCTGTTCGCCACCGCGATCGGCCTGGTCGCCGCGATCCCGGCGGCCGGCGCCTACAACATCCTGTCGGGCCAGGTCGCGCGTTACGCCCAGCAGCTCGAATCCTTCGCTGGTGAGTTCATCACCATCCTGTCGCGTCAGCTCGAGGAGCAGGTCTGATGGCCGGCGTCATCCCAGCCGCTGGCAGCAGCGCGGGCGGCAGCAGGTTCCGGCGCCGGCGCTACACGCCGATCGCCGACATCAACGTGACGCCGCTGGTCGACGTCATGCTGGTGCTGCTGATCATCTTCATGGTCACCGCGCCGCTGCTGCAGGTCGGCGTGCCGGTCGACCTGCCCAAGACCAGCGCCCAGCAGGTCGGCGGCAAGGACGAGCCGCTGGTCGTCTCGGTCAATTCCCAGGGCGAGGTCTTCCTCGGCGAGACCAAGTACGACTTGGCCGAGCTCGGCACCAAGCTCAAGGCCGTGCACGAGGAGAAGCCCGACCAGCGCGTGTTCATGCGCGGCGACAAGGCTGTCGACTACGGCAAGATGATGGAAGTGATGGGCGTTGTGATCGACAGCGGTTTCCGCCAGCTCGGCCTGCTCGGCGAAGCCGCGCAGGCGCTCGGCAAGGGCGGCGGCGGCACCGTCACGCCGGCGCCTGCACCGGCAGCGCCGCGCGGCCAGCCGGCGGCGCCGACGCCCGCTCCGGCGCCGCGTCGATAGGGCGATAGGAAGGAGAGGCGAAGCGATCGATGGACGACCGCATCATCGGCCGTATCCCGAGAAGCGTCGAAATGCGCACGCCGGCCATCGTGTCGGCGATGCTGCATGTCGTCGTGTTGGGTGCGGCGGTGATGAATCTCGACTTCTTCAATCGGCCGCCGCTGATGGATCCCGAGCCGGTGATGGTCGACTTCGAGATGATCGACAAGAAGGCTGCGGCGCCCAAGGTCGCCAATCCGCCGCCGCAGCCCAAGGACGTGCCGATCGCCGAGGAGGCGACCAAGGCGCCTCCCCCGAAGTCGGCCGAGCCGCCGCCGGCGCCCGAGAAGCCCAAGGTCGACGTGGCCGAGGCCAGGCCATTGCCGCCGCCGCCGGTCGAGAAACCCAAGCCCGAGACGCCGAAGCCTTCGGAGGACCTGATCGCGCTCAAGCCCAAGGAGCCCGAGCCGCCCAAGGTCGAGAAGCCGCCCGAGCCGCCCAAGCCCGCGCCGCCGGAAGTGAAAAAGCCCGAGGCGCCCAAGCCGCCGCCGCCCAAGCCGCAGCCGCAGAAGAAGAGCGTCGATTCGATGATCGACGACATCCTTAAGAACAAGGAGTCGCCGCAGAAGCACCAGACGCCCGAGCAGCAGCCCAAGCCGCAGCAGCAGGTGACGCGCCAGGCGCCGGCGGCGCCCAACCTCGCCGCCGTGGTGACGGCGAGCGAGATCGAGGGCGTGCGCAACAAGATCCGGCCGTGCTGGAACACGATCGGCGGCGGGCGCGACCAGAACATGATCATCACGCTGGTCGTGCAGATGAACCAGGACGGCACGCCGGTGAAGGCCGAGCTCAAGGACACCGGCCGCTACAACAACGATCCCAACTTCCGCGCCGCGGCCGACGCTGCGCATCGTGCGATCATGAATCCGCGCTGCCAGCCCTGGCCATTGTCACCGGAAAAATACAACTCCTGGCGCAACATCACTTTCAATTTCGATCCACGCGACTACTGACGATGGTCGCGCTATGAGAGACACCCCTCAATGAACAAGAGGTCCGACATGATGCTTCCCCGACGCTCGACGATCCTGGGCGGCGCAGCACTTGCCGCCGGCGCGGCCGCCGTTCCCGCGCGCGCCCAGCTCACGATCGACATGACCCGGCCGAGCTTCGAGCCGGTGCCGATCGCCATCGTCGATTTCGGCGGCGACCGCGTGGGCGCCGACATCGCCAACGTCGTGCGCAACGACCTGCAGAACTCCGGCCTCTTTCGCTCGATCCCGCCCAGCTCCTTCATCCAGAAGGACGTCAATGCCAGCACGCCGCCGCGCTTCCCCGACTGGCGCCAGATCGGCGCAGCCGGCGTCGTCGTCGGCGACGTCGGCCAGGCCGGCGGCAACATCAAGGTCGACTTCCGGCTGTGGGATGTCGTGGTCGGCCAGCAGGCTGCCGGGCTCTCCTTCACCAGCCAGCCCGGCAACTGGCGGCGGCTCGCCCACATCATCGCCGACGCGATCTACAAGCGCGTAACCGGCGAGGAGGGCTACTTCGACACCCGCATCGCCTACGTCGCCGAGAGCGGCCCGGGCAATGCGCGCGTCAAGCGCATCGCCATCATGGACCAGGACGGCGCCAACAACCGCTACATCACCGACGGCCGCACGCTCGCCGTGACGCCGCGCTTCTCGCCGACGCTGCAGGAGATCGTCTACATGGCCTTCGGCGAGGACCGCAGCAGCCCGCCGCGTGTCTATCTGCAGAACGTCGATTCGGGCCGTCGCGAGCTGATGGGCAACTTCCCGGGCATGAGCTTCGCGCCGCGCTTTTCGCCCGACGGCACCAAGGTGGTGATGAGCATCGCCGCCGACGGCCGCACCAACATCTACGAAATGGATGTGCGCGGCCGCGCGCTGCGCCGCCTGACCAACTCGGCCGCCATCGACACCTCGCCGTGCTTTTCCGCCGACGGCTCGCAGATCGTCTTCAACTCCGACCGCGGCGGCACCCAGCAGCTCTACGTCATGAGCGCGGGCGGCGGCGGCGAGCGGCGCATCAGCTTCGGCGAGGGCCGCTACGCCACGCCGGTGTGGTCGCCGCGCGGCGACTGGATCGCCTTCACCAAGATCAGCGGCAGCAGCTTCGGCATCGGCGTCATGCGGGCCGACGGCGGCGGCGAGCGCATGCTGGCCTCGGGCTTCCTGGTCGAGGGACCGACCTGGGCGCCGAACGGCCGCGTGCTGGCGTACTTCCGCCAGCAGCCGAGCTCGGCCGGTCGCACGGGCGCCGTCACTTTGCATCAGGTTGACATCACCGGACGCTTCGAACGTCAGATACCAACACCGACCGATGCTTCGGATCCGGCCTGGTCACCCTTGATTCCGCAGTAGCGAAGGATATGATCTTTCTTGTCGACCCGGGCGCCTTCCTAGCGCTCGGGTCGATGTTGTCAGGGAGCGCTGAATGATGAGGACTATCAAGGCTTTCGCAGCCATCGCGGCGATGATCGTCATGGCCGCGTGCAGCAGCAACCAACAGGAGGCCGCAGGCCCTGCGACGACAACCGTCACTCCAGGCTCCATTGCTGACTTCCGCCAGAATGTCGGCGATCGCGTGTTCTTCGATACCGACCAGTCGACCATCCGCGAGGACGGTCGCCAGACCCTGGCCCGCCAGGCCGAGTGGCTGAAGAAGTACGGCCAGTACAAGATCACCGTCGAAGGCCATTGCGACGAGCGCGGCACGCGCGAGTACAACTTCGCGCTGGGCGAGCGCCGCGCCAATGCGGCCCGGCAGTACCTCATCGCGCAGGGCATCCCGGCCGCGCGTATCACCACCGTCAGCTTCGGCAAGGAGAACCCCGATCCGCCGGGTTCCGACGAGGCGGCCTGGGCGCGCAACCGCCGCGCGGTCACGGTGCTGCAGTAAGTCACCGAGCTCGAATCTCGGGAACGCCGGTCCTCAGGACCGGCGTTTTCGTTTGGAGGCGAAGCGGCCATGCCTGAAAATGGCCGCCTTTGCACAGAAACTTGTCGACTGACATGAAGATTCTCCGTTCCTCCCTGCTTGCGATTGCGCTCGTCCTGCCGACGGCGGCGGGTGCGCAGCGCGCCGACCCGGTCTACCTCGAAGATCGGTTCAACCAGCTGCAGCAGCAGCTCACCATGCTGACCGGCCAGATCGAACAGCTCCAGTACCGCAACCAGCAGCTCCAGCAGCAGCTCGAGAAGATGCAGGCGGATTACGAGTACCGGCTGGACCAGGTGGAGAAGGGCAAGGGCGGCGGTGGCGGGCCGCGTCCGGCCGGCGGCCCGGCGGCAGGCGGCGCGCAGGCGGCTGCTTCACCGCCGCCACCCGCCGGGCCGCCGGCGGCAGCGGGCGGCAATGCCGACCAGATGTACCACGACGCTATGAAGAAGCTGCAGGACGGCGACAATGCCGGCGCCGAGCGCGGCTTCAGGACGTTCCTGCAGACCAATCCGAAGCACACGCTGGCGGGCAATGCGCAGTACTGGCTGGGCGAGAGCTACTACGCGCGCAAAGACTACCAGAACGCCATGACGGCGTTTGCCGAGGGCTACAAGAACTACAAGACCAGCCCGAAGGGGCCCGACAATCTCCTGAAGCTCGGCCTGACGCTCGCGGTGATGGGCCGCAAGGCGGACGCCTGCCAGATCTTCTCCAAGTTCAGCCAGGACTATCCGCGCGCCCCCGACCTGCAGAAGCGCCGCGTCGACCAGGAGCGCCAGAAGAACGGCTGCGGGTGAAAGCGGCCGACGATCGGCCTCTCGATGCCGCGGACTTCGCGCGCCTGATGGTGTCGTTCGAGCCGTTCGAGCATGCACCTGTCATCGCCGTCGCCGTATCCGGCGGACGAGATTCCCTTGCCTTGGCGCTGCTGGCCGAGGCGTGGGCCCGCGCCCGCGGCGGCCACATCGTCGGCCTGATCGTCGACCATGCGTTGCGGCCCGAATCGGCATCGGAAGCGGCGACGACCGCAGCCCTGCTCGGACGCTGCGGTTGCGAGGCCGAGATCTTGCGCTGGTCCGAGGTCAAGCCGCGCACCGGACTGCAGGAAGTGGCGCGCACGGCGCGCTATCGGCTGTTGCGCGAGACTTGTCGCCGGCGCGGCGTTCTCCATCTGCTGGTCGCCCACCATGCCGATGACCAGGCCGAGACAGTCGCCATGCGCGCCGCCCGGCACAGCGGGCCCGACGGTCTTGCCGGCATGTCCGCCGCAATCGAGCTGCCGGAAGTGAGGCTGCTGCGGCCGCTGCTCGGCGTCGACCGGTCACGGCTCACGGCAACCCTCGTCGCTCGTGGCGTGCCGTGGATCGACGACCCGTCCAACGCCGATCCGCGCTTCGAGCGGGCGAGGCTGCGCGCCGGCCTGCGGCCGACCGGACCAACCGCCGACACAGGGCGCTCCGCCCGGGAGAGAAGGCTGGCCGTGGCGGCGGTCGAGGCGCTGGGTGTTTCGTCGGCGGGCGACGTCGCGATCGACCGATCAGCCTTTGTTCACCTGGGGCGAGACCAGCAGCATGGGCTGTTGAGCCGGGTCGTCCAGGCGGTCGGCGGTGGCGATCACCCGCCGCGGCGGGACCGGCTGGAGCGGGCGGCTGGCCGCCTTTGCGGCCCCGTGACGCGCGGAAAGTCCGGAATTGCCCAGGATTTCACCCTTTCTGCATGTCGATTGCTGCTGCGCCAAGTGCCGCAAAGCCGACGCCTGCAGTGGATTGTTCGGCCCGAGCATGGCAGGAGAGGTGGCAGAAACGGGGCGCAGCCCCTGATTCCGGCTGCTTTTTTTGCTTGCGGCGCGTCCCCCGCTTCCCATCTAGAATGAACTCGCATCCCATTGGAAAGCTCCCGTGAACCCTTTCAACCGTAACGCCGCCCTGTGGATTGTCATCGTGCTGCTGCTGGCGCTGCTCTACAGCGTCTTCCAGGGCGGAGCGACCCGGTCGGCGGGCAACACGGTTTCCTATTCGGACTTCGTGCGCGCCGTCGAGCAGCGCCAGGTCCAGGACGTCCGTATCCAGGGCAACACCATCACCGGCACCTTCCGCGAGCCGCGGAACGGCGTGCAGAAGTTCGCGACCTACGTGCCCAGCACTCCGGTCGACGAGCAGCTGATGCCGATGCTGATCAAGAACGTCGACCGAGTCGACGCCGGGCCGGCGGAGGAGGGCGTCAACCTCGGCTCCATCTTCGTGAGCTGGCTGCCCGTGCTGGTTCTTGTCGGTGTCTACATCTTCTTCCTGCGCCAGATGCAGAGCGGCACCGGCCGGGCCATGGGCTTCGGCAAGTCGCGGGCGCGACTGCTGACGGAGAAGCACGGCCGCGTCACTTTCGAGGACGTCGCCGGCATCGACGAGGCCAAGGCCGAGCTCGAGGAGATCGTCGACTTCCTGAAGGACCCGCAGAAGTTCCAGCGCCTGGGCGGCAAGATTCCCAAGGGCTGCTTGCTGGTCGGTCCCCCGGGTACCGGTAAGACCCTGCTGGCGCGCGCCATTGCCGGCGAAGCCAACGTGCCGTTCTTCACCATCTCTGGCTCCGACTTCGTCGAGATGTTCGTGGGCGTGGGCGCGAGCCGCGTGCGCGACATGTTCGAGCAGGCCAAGAAGAACGCGCCCTGCATCGTGTTCATTGACGAAATCGACGCCGTCGGCCGCCATCGTGGCGCCGGCCTGGGAGGCGGCAACGACGAGCGCGAGCAGACCCTGAACCAGCTGCTGGTCGAGATGGACGGCTTCGAGTCCAACGAAGGCGTCATCCTGATCGCTGCCACCAACCGTCCCGACGTGCTCGATCCTGCCCTGCTGCGTCCGGGCCGCTTCGACCGTCAGGTCATCGTCCCCAACCCCGATGTCGGCGGCCGCGAGAAGATCCTCAAGGTCCACATGCGCAAGGTGCCGCTGGCGCCCGACGTCGATCCGCGGGTTCTCGCCCGTGGCACGCCGGGCTTCTCCGGCGCCGACCTCGCCAACCTGGTCAACGAGGCCGCCCTGCGCGCCGCGCGCGTCGGCAAGCGCCTGGTGACCATGGCCGACTTCGAATACGCCAAAGACAAGGTGCTGATGGGCACCGAGCGCCGCTCGATGGCCATGACCGACGAGGAGAAGAAGCTCACGGCCTACCACGAGGCAGGTCACGCGCTGGTCGCCATGCATGTGCCGAAGAGCGATCCGCTGCACAAGGTGACGATCATCCCGCGCGGCCGTGCGCTGGGCGTGACCATGCAGCTGCCCGAGCGCGATCATCTCAGCCACACCAAGCAGTTCCTGGAATCGCGCTTGGCCATCATGTTCGGCGGCCGTATCGCCGAGGAGATCATCTTCGGACCGGAGAACGTGACCACGGGCGCGGCGAGCGACATCCAGGTCGCCACGCAGACCGCGCGCGGCATGATCACCGCCTACGGCATGTCCGAGAAGCTCGGCCGCGTGCGCTACCAGGCCAACGAGCAGGAAGTGTTCCTGGGCCACGCGGTGACCCAGACGCAGAACGTGTCGGAGGCCACCGCCCAGCTGATCGACCAGGAGGTCCGCCGCCTGATCGAAGAGGCCGAGGGCAAGGCGCGGCAGATCCTGACCGACCATCTGGAAGACCTGCACATGATCGCCAAGGCGCTGCTCGAGTACGAGACGCTCAGCAACGACGAGATCGGCCAGATCCTGCGCGGCGAGAAGATCGTGCGCGACGACACCGGCGGCGCCGGCCCTGCCGACCGTCGCCGCCGCGCCTCGGTGCCCACCAGTTCGGGGCAGGGCAGCTCCGGCCAGGGCGCCGGCCCGTCGCCAGGCGCCAATCCCGAGCCGCAGCCGGGGGTGTGACGCGAACCTTTGCCGGCGTCGCCCTCGATCGCCCGAGGATCATGGCGATCGTCAATGTGACGCCGGACTCCTTTTCCGACGGCGGCGAACGCCTCGACCCAGCGCAGGCCATCGACGATGGCCTGCGTTTCGTTTCTGAGGGCGCCGATATCGTCGATGTCGGCGGCGAGTCGACGCGGCCGGGCTCGCGGCCCGTCGACGCCGACGAGGAATTGCAGCGCGTCCTGCCGGTGGTCGGAGGCCTGGTGAAGCGCAACATCGTGGTTTCGATCGATACGCGTCGCGCTGCGGTGGCGCGCGCCTGCCTCGATGCCGGCGCGCATATCGTCAACGATGTGTCGGCCCTGCAGGACGATCCCGCGCTGATGCCGCTGGTGGCCGAGCGTGCCGTGCCGGTCGTGCTGATGCACCGGGCCGGCCGCGCCGAGGAGAAGTATGCCGTCCCGGCCTATGCCGACGTGGTCGAGGATGTCCGCCGCTTCCTCGTCGAGCGGGCAAGGGCTTGCGAGGCCGCGGGCATCGCGCGCGAGCGCATCGCCCTCGATCCCGGCCTCGGCTTCGGCAAGAGCGTGCAGGAGAACGTCGATCTCGTCGCCGGCGCCGGCCGCCTGGCCGAGGCCGGCTATCCGGTGCTGATCGGCGCGTCGCGCAAGAGCTTCATCGGCCGGCTGACCGGTATCGAGGAACCGCGTCGCCGCGACCCGGCGTCGGTCTGGCTGGCCGTCGAGGCGGCCCGGCGCGGTGCAGCCTTTGTGCGCGTCCATGACGTCGCCGGCACACGACAGGCCCTCGCAGTTTCTCGGGCGATGCGATAAAATTGCAGTCAATGTCACGACATCTCTTCGGCACCGACGGCGTCCGCGGCCGCGCCAACTCAGAACCAATGACCGCCGAGATCGCCATGCGCATCGGCATGGCGGCAGGCCAGGTCTTCAACCGCGGCGACCATCGCCATCGCGTCGTCATCGGCAAGGACACGCGGCTTTCCGGCTACATGATCGAGCAGGCCATGACGGCGGGCTTCCTGTCGGTCGGCATGGACGTGCTGCTGCTCGGCCCGTTGCCGACGCCGGCCGTCGGCTTCCTGACGCGCTCGATGCGCGCCGATGTCGGGGTGATGATCTCCGCCTCGCACAATCCCTACGAGGACAACGGCATAAAGCTGTTCGGGCCCGACGGCTTCAAGCTGTCCGACGCCGTCGAGATGCAGATCGAGGCGCTGGTCACGGCGCCGCGCGACATCCGGCTCGCCGCCTCGAAGATGATCGGCCGTGCCAAGCGCCTGGACGATGCCGAGGGCCGCTACGTCGAGGCGGTGAAGGCCTCGGTGCGGGGCAATCTCGACCTGACCGGCCTCAAGATCGTCGTCGATTGCGCCAATGGCGCGGCCTACAAGGTCGCGCCGACGGTGCTGTGGGAGCTCGGTGCTGAGGTGATCCCGATGGCGGTGTCGCCCGACGGCTTCAACATCAACGGCAATTGCGGCTCGACCTATCCCCAGGTGCTGCAGGAGCACGTGGTGATGCACGGCGCCGACATCGGCATTGCGCTCGACGGCGATGCCGATCGCGTCGTGCTGGCCTGCGAGCATGGCCGCCTGATCGACGGCGACCAGCTCATGGCGACCATCGCCGACCACTGGGCGAAGGACGGCCGGCTGGCCGGCGGCGGCCTGGTCGCGACGGTGATGTCCAACCTCGGTCTGGAACGCTATCTCGGCCAGCGCAAGCTGACGCTGGTGCGCGCCGCGGTCGGCGACCGCTACGTGCTCGAGCGCATGCGCGCCGACGGCTACAATCTCGGCGGTGAGCAGTCCGGGCATATCATCATGATCGACCATGCGACGACCGGGGACGGCCTGATGGCGGCCCTCCAGGCGCTGGCGGCGATGCTCAAGGCCGGCAAGCCGGCGAGCGAGACGTTCCGCGCCTTCGAGCCCGTGCCGCAGCTGCTGAAGAACGTGCGGGTGGGCGATGCGAACGCAGCCCTTGCCGCGGCCTCGGTGACGCAGGCGATTGCCGACGCCGAGGCACGGCTTGGCAAGGGTGGGCGCATCCTGGTGCGCAAGTCCGGCACCGAGCCCTTGATCCGAGTCATGGCCGAAGGCGACGATTCGGACCTGGTGCGCGCCGTCGTCGACCAGATCATCGAGGCGATCCCCCGGGTGAAGGCCTCGGCATGAAAGGCCGTGTCCTGATCGTCGCCGGCTCGGACTCCGGCGGCGGGGCGGGCATCCAGGCGGACATCAAGGCGGTCACCGCCATGAACGCCTTTGCCGCTACCGCCATCACCGCGCTCACCGCCCAGAACACCGAGGGCGTGCACGGCGTCGTGCCCGTCGAGCCCGCCTTCATCGCCCAGCAGATCGAGGTCGTGCTGACCGACATCGGCGCCGACGCTCTCAAGACCGGCATGCTGCACAGCGCCGAGGTGATCGAGGTCGTGGCGTCGGCCTTGAAGAAGCACGCGCCCGGCGTGCCGTTGGTGGTCGATCCGGTGATGGTGGCCAAGGGCGGCCATCGCCTGCTGCTGAGCGAGGCCGAGACGGCGTTGCGCGATACGCTGCTGCCGATGGCGGCGCTGATCACGCCCAACCTGCCTGAAGCCGAGGTGCTGGCGGGCTTCCCGGTACGCAACGAAGCCGACATGCGGCGTGCCGCCGAGCGGTTGGCGGCGTTGGGGGCAAAGGGCGTGCTGCTGAAAGGCGGCCATCTCGAGGGCGACACGGTCGTCGACCTTCTGCTGCACGACGGCCGCTTCGAGCGTTTCGCCGATCCGCGCATCAAGTCCAAGCACACCCACGGCACGGGCTGCACGCTTGCCTCGGCCACCGCCGCAGGCCTCGCGCAGAAGATGAGCCTTTTGGATGCGGTCGCGCGGGCGCGGTCCTACGTTCGCCAGGCCATCGAGACCGCGCCGGGCTTCGGCCACGGCCACGGCCCGCTCAATCACGCCGTGACGGTCAGATCTTAGCGCGGGCCTCCGGCCCTGTAATGATCATGATGCGGGCCGGAGCCCGCGCTCCCATCAGATCAGCGGCGCGTCTTTCGGGACGGCGATGGCCGGCAGCCACTTGCCGGCCTCGGCCAGCACGAGGAAATTCCAGAGCTCGCGGTTGAAGGCATCGGGTTCCTCGATGTTCACCGTATGGCCGGTCTTGGCGAACAAGGCGAGGCCGGCGTTGGGCAGCACGTGCTTCAGCCAGAGGCTGGGCTGCAGGCAGGGCTCGTCCTCGTCGCCGCAGATGATCAGCACCGGCAGGTCGAGCGCTTTCCATTCGGCCTCGAAGTCGTAGAGCGACGGCCGCTTGCCCTGGTACTCCTGCATGGTGATGGCCGAACCGACGTCGGGATGCTCCGACAGGTGCTTCACGAACTCGGCGAAGCCGCGTGGATCCTTCTGCTTGAAGCGCGACCGCGTCGGATTGCCGACCAACGCATTGGCGTACCTGGCCATGCCGCCCTTCCTGATGCGCTCGGCCGTCGCCTGGGCGTCCTTCTTGAACCGCTCATGCCCTTCGCGGTCGGCGCCCGAGCCGACGCCGGCCAAGGTCAGCGAGAGCGCACGGTCGCGATACTGGCGGCCGAAGTGGGCGGTGGCGAAGGCGCCCTGCGACAGGCCGACGATGTGCGCCTTGTCGATCTTGAGATGGTCGAGCATGTGGCGGGCATCGTCGACCGCATGCTTCTGGCCGTACATCGCAGCCTCCGCCGGCACGTCCGAGCCAGGATAGCCGCGGAAGGAATAGGTGATGCAGCGGTAGCGCCGCGCGAAGAAGCGCATCTGCGGCTCCCAGCTCCGCCAGTCGCCGCTGTACTCGTGGACGAACAGGATCGGCGTGCCGCTGCCTGCCTCTTCGTAGTAGAGCTTCACGCCATCGGGTGTCGTCGCATGCGGCATGTCTCGTCTCCGTCATGGAAAGATCGGCTCGGACCTTGCTAGCATCGACCCCATGAGCACGAACACCGTTTTCAGCACGCGTCACGACCAGATGTTTCCGGTCTTCGACGTATCGGACATCGCGAGGCTGCGGCGCTTCGGCCAGCGCCGCTCCTATGCGGCCGGTGAGGCCCTGGTGCAGGCCGGCACGGCAAGCCCGGGGATGTTCGTGATCCTGTCGGGCGAGGTCGAGGTCACGCGCCGCAATCCCGACGGCAGCAAGGCGCTGGTCGTCACGCACGGGCCGGGCTCCGTCGGCGGCGAACTGACGGCGCTATCAGGCCAGCCGGGGCTGGTCGACGCCATCGCCATGCACCCCGTCGAGGCGGCGGTGGTTTCGCCGGATCGCCTGCACGATCTCATGATCGAGGAAGCCGAACTCGGCGAGCGCATCATGCGCCTGTTCATCCTGCGCCGTGTCGGCCTGCTCGAGACCGGCGCCGGCGGCCCGGTGATCGTCGGCCGTGCCGACCAGGGCGCGGTGCTGCGCCTGCAGAACTTCCTGGCGCGCAACGGCCATCCGTACCAGACCCTCGATCCCGAGACCGACGCCGGCGCGCTGGCCCTGATCGAGCGCTTCAAGGTCGGCGCCCAGGACCTGCCGATCGTGCTCTGTCCCAACGGCCAGATCCTGCGCAATCCCAGCGACGTGACCCTGGCGCGCTGCATCGGCATGGTCCGTGCCGTCGATCCCGACAAGCTCTACGACGTCGCTATCGTCGGCGCCGGACCGGCCGGCCTCGCGACCGCGGTCTATGCCGGCTCGGAGGGCCTGTCGACCATCGTCCTCGACAGTCGCGCCTTCGGGGGACAGGCCGGCGCCTCGGCCAGGATCGAGAACTACTTCGGCTTTCCCACCGGCATCTCGGGCTTGGCGCTCACAGCGCGCGCCTTCAACCAGGCGCTGAAGTTCGGTGTCGACATGGCCATTCCGGATGAGGTCACCGGCTTGCAGGGCCTGGGCGACAGGTTCCGCATCGGCCTCGCCAACGACGAGCGCGTCCATGCGCGCGCCGTCGTGGTCGCCAGCGGGGCGAAATATCGCCGCCTCGGCGTGGCCAATCTCGGCGAGTTCGAAGGAAGCGCCGTCCACTACTGGGCCTCGCCGCTCGAAGCAAAACTCTGCAACGGGCAGGAGGTCGCGCTCGTCGGCGCCGGCAATTCCGCTGGCCAGGCGGTGATCTACCTGGCGAGCAAGGTGGCCAAGGTGTGGCTGCTGGTCCGCGGCCGGGGCCTCGAGGACACGATGTCGAACTACCTCGTCGAGCGCATCGCCGCCCAGCCCAACATCGAGGTGCTGACCGAGACCGAGGTCGTGGCATTGGTGGGTGGCGCCGGCGATCTCGAGACCGTGCGCTGGCGGCACCGGGCGACGGGGCGCGAGACGACGCGGCAGATGCGCCACGTCTTCCTGTTCATCGGCGCCGAGCCCAACACCGGATGGCTGGCCGAGAGCGGGGTCAGGCTCGATGACAAGGGCTTCGTCTGCACCGACGAAGACTATGACGGCGGCCGCCTGCCGATGGAGACCAGCCGCCGCGGCGTCTTCGCCGTGGGCGACGTGCGCTCGGGCTCGGTGAAGCGCGTGGCTGCGGCAGTCGGCGAGGGCGCGCAGGTCGTGTCGACGCTGCACACCTACCTGGCCGGCTGATCGCTCAGGCGCCGAAGCGTTCCAGCCTCTCCAGCACCGTCGGGATCTTGTCGTCGGCGACGTTGGCGAAGGCGAGCCGCACGAAGCGCTCCTGGCCGGCGCCGAACATGTCGCCGGGGATCGTGAGAAGGTTCTCCTCGTCGGCGAGCCGCTTGGACACCGCCGTCGAACGCTGGCCGGCGAAGGGATGCTCGACGTAGGCGAAGTAAGCGCCGATGCTGACCAGCCGCCAGCGGTTTGAGCGCTGCAGGCCGTTGCCCAGAAGGTCGGCGCGCGCCTTGAGGCCTTCGGTGTTGCGCCGCGCCCAGGGCAGCAGGTTCTTCAAGCCATAGAGCGCCGCCTCCTGGCCGAGCCGCGGTGGGCAGATAGACACGCAGTCCATTGCCTTCTCGATCTCGGAGATCAGCGCGGCACCGGCCGTGATGCCGCCGACGCGATAGCCGGTCAGAGCGAAGACCTTGGAGAAGCTGTAGAGATGGATCAGCGTCTTGCGCCAGTTCGGGTCTCTGAACAGCTCGTGCGGCCTGGTACCCTCGGGCAGGAAGTCCTTATAAGTCTCGTCCAGCAGCAGGGCGATGCCATGGCGCTGCGCCAGTTCGTAGAAGGCGTGGATGGTCTCGCGTGGATAGACCGCGCCGGTGGGATTGTTGGGCGAGATCAGCACGATGGCGCGCGTCCTCGGACCGATCAGCTTGGCGGCGTCCTCGGCGTTGGGCACCGCGCCGGAGCCCGGCCGGAAGTCGAGCGACACCGGCTCGACGCCCTGCATGCGCATCCACATGTCGTGATTGAAGTAGTGCGGGCGGGGCAGGATCACCTGGTCGCCCGCCTTGGCGATGCTCATCAGCGCGAGACAAAAGGCCTGGTTGCAGCCCGAGGTGATGCCGACTTCGCCGGCCGTGATCGGTGCGCCGTAGAAGCCCGAGAGGTGGGCGGCGTAATGCTCGCGCAGCGCCGGCAGGCCGAGGATCGGCGTGTAGCCATGCACCGCGGGATCGAGCAGCAGCTCGCCGAGATGCTTGCGCAGTTCGATGGCCGGCGGGTAGCCGGGCACCGCCTGGCTGAGATCGATCAGCGGCCGGTCGGCGGGGAAAGTGCGGTTCAGCACCCAGCGCTTGGTCTCGCCGATCGGCGAGGGCTCGACGGCGGCGAGCCAGGGATTGGTCGTGGGGATGTTTTGCATTGGCCGGCGGAGCATCGTGGCCCGGTTGGATGCTGTCAAACCAACATCCACCTGATCGACGGCAGCACGGACAAGGTGCTTTAATGCCCGCGGGCCGTCCGGCCCGCCGACTTTTGCAAGGAGAAATCGATGGCTGCGTTGGCAGGCAAGGTCGCCTGGGTGACCGGTGCTGGTTCGGGTATTGGTCAGGCGGCGGCGATCGCGCTCGCCAAGGAGGGCGCGACGGTCGTGCTGACCGGCCGGCGCAAGGAGCCGCTGGACGAGACCGCGGCCACCATCAAGCAGGCAGGCGGCAAGGCTGTCGTGAAGCCGGCCGACCTGATGAAGGCCGCCGCCGTCGCGCGCGTCGCCAGGGACATCGACAAGAAGTTCGGCCGCTGCGACATCCTGGTCAATAACGCCGGCCTCAACATCCAGGAGCGTACCTGGGCGCAGCTCTCGCCGGCCGGCGCCGAGCAGGTGATCGACGGCAACCTGTCGAGCGCCTTCTACTGCTCGTCGGCCGTGCTGCCGATGATGCGCAAGCGCAAGGACGGCGTGCTGATCCATACTTCGTCGATGGCGGGCCGCAATCCCAGCACGCTGAGCGGCGCGGCCTACTCGGCGGCCAAGCACGGCGTGGTGGCGATGAGCCACACCATCAACATGGAGGAGTGTGTCAACGGCGTCCGCTCCTGCGTCGTCTGCCCCGGCGAGGTGGCGACGCCCATCCTCGACAAGCGGCCGATCCCCATCACCAAGGAAGAGCGGGCGCGCATGGCGCAGTCAGAGGACGTCGGCGACCTGATCCGCTACGTCGCCTGCTTGCCGCCGCACATCGTGATCAACGAGGTCATGATCAACCCGACCTGGAACCGCGGCTATGTCGGCGCCCTTCAGCGCGCGGCGGACGAGAAGAAGGCCAAGGCCGGCAAGAAAAAGTAGGAGCAGCGTATGACGGTGACGATCAAGGCGAAGGCACTGGAAGCCTTCGTCGCGGATATCTTCGCCTCGGCGGGATGCTCGACGGAGGAGGGCGGCCGCATCGGCCGCTACCTGGTGAGCGCCAACCTGTCGGGCCACGACAGCCACGGCGTCGTCCGCGTGCCGCGCTACGCGACGCAGAAGAAGAACGGCACGGTGCTGCCCGACGTCACCGTCGACGTCGTCGTCGACACGCCGGTGATCGCCGTGGTCGACGGCAAGTACGGCTTCGGCCAGACGGTGACGCCGCAGGCCGTCCGCATCGGCATCGACAAGTGCCGCAAGAACGGCCTCTCGGCCGTCACCTTGCGCAACGCAGGCCATGTCGGTCGAGTCGGCGACTGGGCCGAGATGGCGGCCGAGGCGGGGCTGGTCTCGATCCATTTCGTCAACGCCTCGGGCAGCGTGCTGGTAGCGCCTCATGGCGGCGTGGAGCGGCGCTTCTCGACGGCGCCCTATTGCATCGGCGTCCCGCGGCCGGGGCAAGATCCGTTGGTGCTCGACTTCGCGACCTCGATCGTGGCCGAGGGCAAGGTGCTGGTGGCGAGCCAGGGCGGCAAGAAGGTGCCGGACGGCGCCCTGGTCGGTCCCGACGGCAAGCCGAGCAGCGATCCGCACCTGCTCTACGGCGAGTACACGCCGACCGGCCCGCGCGACCACAGCAAGGGCACCGGCGCCATCCAGGCCTTCGGCGATCACAAGGGCTCGGGCCTCGCCTTCATGTGCGAGCTTCTGGGCGGCTCGCTGTCGGGCAACGGCGCCACCGATCCCAAGCGCGGCCGTTTCGCCAACGGCATGCTGTCGTTCTATGTCGATCCCAAGGTGCTCGATCCGGCGGGCTTCTTCCCCACGGACATCGCCAAGTACGTCGACTTCGTGAAGAGTTCCAAGCCTTCGAGGGACGGCGGCGAGATCCTGCTGCCGGGCGAGCCCGAGGTACGCATGCGGGCGAAGCGCCTAGCCGAGGGTGTGCCGCTGCCCGACAACACCTGGGCCGCGATCGTCGAGACGGCGCGTTCCGTGGGGCTCGACGAACGGCGCATCCAACAGGCGACCATGTAGTGCTGGGGGCGCTTCATGCTCTTCAGGACCGTGAGCCTCCGGCTCGCTCATGAATCATGATCGAGCCGGAGGCTCACGGTCCTGAAGAGCATGATCACCGATCAATTCGTCGGTCGTCAGGACGCGGATCGAGCGGTTGGTCAGTAGGTCGCTCCAGACCCAGTTGTGATGGCGGATGACGGCGGGCGCCGCGAGATGCGGGCGGTCGCTCAGCGTATGGGCGTCGCTGACGGCCACCACGTGGTAGTCGCGCGACACGGCAGCCCGCAGCGTGCTGTCGACGCACTGGTCGGTCGCCCAACCCGCAATGAAGACACGCTCTGCTGCCAGGCGTTGCAGCGTTTCCTGCAAGGCTGTTCCGGCAAAGGAGTCGTTCAGCGTCTTCTCGATCTCGAGGTCCTCAGGCTGGCGGTCGAGCTCGGGCAGGAACGACCACCCCGGCTCATGCCGCACGAAACCGTCGCCGGTCTTGCCGCAATGCCTGATCCAGACGACCGCGCCGCCTTGCCCGCGCACGAATGCCGCCACGGCATTGATGCGCCGAATGACGCCCATCAGGTCATGCTTCGGCGGGCCGTCGAGCAGGCCGACCTGCATATCGACGACGACCAGTACGTCGCGGGACATGCTAGCGACCGGGCTTCTTCTTGATGCGGTCGACGGCGCCGGCGACCGTATCGATGAAGGCCTGGGTGGCGACATAATCCTCGCGCAGCATGCGGCGCAGCGCCTGGATGCGGGCACTGCTCGCCACCATGCCGGTCGCGACCTCGAGCTGATAGGGATCCATGTCCCACAGCCGGATCACCAACACGTCGTAACCCAGGTCGAGCGCCCGATCGATCTGGCCGCGCAGGTCGTCTACCAGCTCATGGTCCGTCCAGTCGGGATGGCGAAGGACTTGTCCGGTGAAGCCGATCCACTTGAAGCGCGGCTCTTTCTGCGGCGCGGGGCCCAGTTCCGCGACACCCGGATCGTTGTAGCCCCAGTACAGCGAGCCGTAGATCATGGCCCAGTCGAAGTCGTGCATCAGCCAGACGGTCCGGTCGGGATTCGATTCCCGTTGCATGCGCTGGATGGCGCTCTCCCAGGCGCTGTCCAGGCCACGCAGCGGCGCGATGCTCCAGACGTTGTAGGCGAACAGCGCCACCGTCAGGCTGGCGAGCGCTGCCAGGCCCTGGCGGCCAAATCGGCGGCGTTCGCGCACTGCGACGAGCACCACAGCCCAGCCGACCGTCAGCCAGCCCATGACGTTGAGCTGCATCTGCGGGTCCTGCGGCTGGGAGTACAGATTGAACACCTGCCCGGCCACGAAGGTGACGCCGAAGATCGCCGACAGGGCGCGCGAGCGCGGGTCGTCCCAGTGGCGCCACAGGAAGGGCAGGGCGAAGAAGCCGATGGCCAGCATCCAGACCGTGGCGACCCAGCGCCAGATGTCCCAACCCGGGATGCCGGGGATCGACGCAATGCCGGCGCCGAGCAGGTAGGCCACCATGCCGTCCCACATGTAGCCGACCTTCGCCCAGGTGAAACCGGCCCATACCGAGCGCACCGCCTTGCCGGTCCAGATCAGGTCGAACGCTCCGACCGCGCCCTTATGGCCCTGCCAGGCCCAGGCGACGATCGCGGCTGTCGCGACCATGCCGATGAGAAACAGCGCGATCCAGCCAAGCCGCCAGGCCAGGCGCCTTTCGCACACCCACAGCGCCACCAGCATGGCGGGCAGGGTGGGGAACATGAGCCGCCATTCCATCAGCCAGGCCAGCGAGAACAGCACCGCCACCGCCAGCACGCGCGGCGCCGTCGGCCTGGCCAGCCAGATGGCGCCCAGCGCCATGGCGGCAAGCAGCACCGTGTAGCTCGGCATGATGTCCTCGTTGATGATGGCGAGGAACATCACGAAGCTCGAGGCGAGATGGAACAGTGACGCCAGCAGCGCCACCAGCCGGTCGCCGGTCAGGATGCGGATCAGCAGGTAGACGACGCCCAGGCTGAGCGCACAGCTCGCGGCGTTGAGGATGGTCATCTGCCTGCGCGGATCGCCCACGAACACGCCCAGCAGGTCGAGCAGGCGGCACAGCGTGCCGTACAGGGGGTAGAACAGGTAGTTCGAGGGGTAGAGTGACGCGTTGGCCGGGTCGACGACCCAGGGCTTGAGTTCCAGGCTCTTGAACAGGCCGTTGCCGGTCAGGCCGCCCTGTGCGTTGTCGAACCACAGGACGATGGCGATCAGGAGAGCGCAGCCGCCCAGCACCACGAGGGCGAGGTCGAACAGGAAGCCGGGAACGAGGGAGCGGCGGGCGGCGGTGGGGACTGCGAAGACCAAGGACGGGACGGCTTGTTCGGTTCAGCTCGGGCGGACAGTCGCCTGCCGCCGCTCATTATACAAGTCATCCATGCACAAGCCATTGCTTGCGCGCAGTGCTCGTGAATTGACCGCGGTGGCGCGCTTGCCCCCGCCTTGGCCGTAGCCTAGCTATCTCCTGATGGGCGACAGCGATGAGAGGGGTGACCCGCCGCAGGCGGACCGACTGCACGAGCTTCTGCTGCCGGCCATGCGCGAGCTCCTCGAGCGATCCGGCGTCGAAGGAAGCGGCGCCTACAACTACTACGATACGAGGGTGCGGCAGGGCCTGGTCTTCCTCGAGTATGAGATCGCGCTCGCCCGCAAGCTGCTGTCGTGCGGTCTGGGAATCCGTCGGGTGGACGAAGTCGGAAGCGGCTTCGGCCAATTGATGTTCCTGCTCGGCTGGAATGGGTTCAAGACGATCGGTTTCGAAATCAATCCTTTGCGTGGCGACACCGCCGCGACCCTGCACGGCATGCTGCAGCGCGCCGAGCCGGCGCTCACCGGCAATGTCCGCCTGATCCAGGCAGAGTTTCCGGTTCGCTTCGGCCCGTGGCCGCGGGCCGGTTCGATGGTTCTCACCACCAACCTCGTCGCCACATGCAGCCGTGCGAAGCAACTCGCCGTGCTGCGGGCGATGCGCCGCTATCCGTTCGTGCTCTCGGACGTCCAGCGCTTCTTCGACTATCGGCCCGAGCGCCATCAGGAGTCCGAGGCGTTGGCTTTGTTTGCGGAAGCGGGCCTGCGCGATCCCGAGCTCTTCCTCGACCTGGGAGCGGGCGGGCGCTACTACCTGTTTGCCAATCCTGTGCGGCGCGGCTTCGGCCTGTTGTCGGCGCTGTGGCGATGAGCTTCCTCGGCCGATTCTTGCAGAATTCGAAGGGCAGCGATGGCCGCTTGCGCGTTCTCGCGCTGGGTTCCTGCCGGGTGCACGATCCCCTGATCGCAGTGCAAGGCCCGGGCGAGATCGACTATCTCAATCGGCGCATCAAGTCGCGCGCGCCGATCTATGTCCACGACGTGCACGAGATGATCCAGCTCCTCGGCCTGCTTGCGGGAACGGTCTCGATGCCGGCCGCCATCGCGCCGTTTGCCTTCAATGTCTGGCGCGCGGGAAAGCCGATGCCGCGCCTGATCGGCGACGCCGAGCGGCTCGTCATCGAGGTGTGCA
Source organism: Reyranella sp. (assembly GCA_019750135.1). Classification (GTDB taxonomy): domain Bacteria; phylum Pseudomonadota; class Alphaproteobacteria; order Reyranellales; family Reyranellaceae; genus Reyranella. Next base: position 27,532 of record JAIEOV010000027.1, read on the forward strand.
CGGACAAGCATTATGCGGCGATGGGTCATGCGCTGAACATCAACGAGATCCACCGCCAACTCGTCGCGCCCGCGGGCGAGGCCGGCGAGGCGTGGTGGTACGACGCTCACCGCGGGCAGCCGGCGCCGTTGGGGGTCGTCGAGAAGGTCGAAGCAACTCTCAGCCAGTCGCGCCAGCTGACCGAAACGCATCGGCGGGTGTTGCGCGAGATCACGCTGGTGACGCTCTCCTCGGAGGCGATCGCCGAGGGCATGACGAGGCTGCGCAGCATGGTCGCCTGCCCGATCCTGGTCGTGCCCCATGTCGCGGTCCGCCTGGCCGACGGCAGCCTGCTCGGCGAGCGGATCGAGCATATCGACAAGACGATCGAGGCGGCCCGGCTGGCCGGACTTGTCGTCCTCGACCCACGCCGTTTCGTCGAGCGCGATGGCCAGCAACGTGCGCTCGCCGAGCAAGGGACCGACTTCCACCACTACGCCGCGGACTACCTGCCGGTCGTCGGGCGTGAAATCGTGCGCGCTTTACGCGAGTAGGGCGTTCACGGGGAGTCCTTGGGTGGCGGAGGAAGCGGGACCCAGTGGGTGGGGTGGAAGCCGACGAAGTATCGCCCTTGCGGTTTCGTGGTAACCCAGTCGTCCTTGGACCATCGGATGCCCGTCCACGCCATCTCGTCGGAGGTGTATCCCGCTTCGCCGGCCATCACGCCCCAGGCGATGATCTCCGTCCCATCCTTTGGCGCACTCTCGATAGGCCGCCAATCCGTGTCGGTCATGATGCCTCCCTGAAGGTGAGACGCGCGCTATCACGACAATTTCGGGGGGCGCAGCAGCGGGCGCCTGTCCATTTCCTAAATTGTTGATTCAATTGGCGCTCCCTACGGGATTCGAACCCGTGTTTCAGCCTTGAGAGGGCCGCGTCCTAGGCCTCTAGACGAAGGGAGCGAGGCAGGAAGGCGCTTGATAGTCGAAGGGCCGGCTGGGCGCAACCCCGGCCCTTTGGCCGGCAGAGCCGAGAATCTGCGATGACCGCGCGGCAAGCCGGCCCTAAGCTCGACCGTCCCGTCCGCCTGCGGAGGAAAACCCCAATGGATATGCATATCGCCCAGGATGCGCCGCTGACCGGCGTCGATCTCAGTTCCCTGACGCCTGCCGAAGCCGAGGCCGTTCTGCGCCGCCAGCTCGCGGCGGCCTATCGTCTGGTCGACTATTTCGGCTGGACCGAGCTCATCTACGGCCATCTCACGGCTCGGGTGCCGGGGGAGCAGGCGCACTTTCTGATCAATCCGTTCGGCCTGAACTACGACGAGGTCACGGCCTCGAACCTGGTGAAGATCGACCTCGACGGCAACAACGTGGGTGAGTCGAAGTACCCGGTGAACTACGCGGGATTCGTCATCCACTCGGCGGTCCACATGGCCCACCAGGCGCGGCACAAGGTGGTGATGCACACCCACACCCGCGCCGGCATGGCGGTGTGTGCCCTCAAGGAGGGGCTATTGCCGATCTCGATGGCGTCGACGGCCTTCCACAACAAGCTCTCCTATCACGACTACGAGGGCCCGAGCCTCGATCTCGACGAGCGCGGGCGGCTCTTGAAGAACCTCGGCGACAACCAGGCGATGATGCTGCGCAACCACGGCATCCTGACGACGGGCCGCACCGTGCCCGAGGCCTTCATCCGGCTCTATCGCCTGGAGCGTGCCTGCCAGATCCAGGTCGATGCCGGCGCCGCCGGCACGCTCAATATCCTGGGCGACAACCTGGCGGCCAAGTCGGGGGCCGACATGGACGCCTTTTCGGAGCGGGAATCGTCGGGCCTCGGCGACCTCGAATTTGCGGCGCTGATCCGCAAGATCGACAAGGTCGACACGAGCTGGCGGCACTGAATGGAGCGTTCCTCCCCTGCGCGGATGCCGCGCAGGGCAGGGAAGCTCTTCACTTCGTATAAAGCTCGCTCAGCTTCCCGCTCGGCGACTTGATGTCGGTGATGCGCCAGCCCATGCCGGTACGCACCAGGTCGAGCGTGATCTCCGTGGGCTTTCCCTGGTTCTCGAAGCTCACCAGGCCCGTCGCCTTGGGCCCGTCGGCCTTCACCGAGATGGCGAGCTTGTCGATGTCCCAGTCCTGCGCGTCCACGAAAGGATCGCCGTCGAGCTTGGGCACCTCGCCGCGCCGCTTGGCTTCGCGCATGTCGGCCTCGATGGCACGGGCAAGGTCGGGCGCGAAGAAGCGGTCGACCTGCCAGAACGGCTGGCCCTTGAAGTCCTGATTGGGATAGGGCGTGTAGATGCCGCGCAAGAACGCCTCCGGCGTCACCGTTTCCTTCGGAGCCGAGGGTTGCGGCGGAGATTGCGGCTGGGCCTGGGCCCAGGCTGACGTCGGCAGTGCGCCCAGCGCGGCGAGGATCAGGCGCCGGCTAGGCACGGAACGAGCTCTGCGAGCCGTCGTACAGCACCTTGGCCGAGCGCTCGACGGCCGCCTGATGGGCGGCCAGTGCCGCCTCGTCGAGGTCGCCCTTGGGCGCGGGATCGACGTCGAAATTGCCGTAGCGGTCGGTGCCGCGCACCAGCATCGCTGAATCGCGCGCCTTGATCTGTCGAACATGGGGCGGGATGTAGCGGATGGCGTAGCCGATGCGCCGATCGCCCGTGGTGTTGGGGCCCGAGCCGTGCACCAGCAGCACGTGGTGCAGCGACATCTCGCCCGCCTTGAGCGACACGTCGACACCCTGGCCTTCGGGCACGTCGACGGCGATCTCCTGGCCGCGCGTCAGCAGGTTGTCGGAGGCGAAGGTGTCGCGGTGCTCGAGCTGGTTCCTGAGATGGCTGCCCGGCCAGAACTTCATGGCGCCGCTCGCCACCGGCGCATCGGCGAAGGCGACCCAGGCGGTGATGACGTCGTTGGTGCTGAGCCCCCAGTAGGTCGCGTCCTGATGCCACGACACGAACGACGGCGAATGCGCCTCCTTGGTGAAGAAGGTCGTGCTCCAACACAGGATGTCGGGCCCGATCACGTCCTCGACGGCATCGAGGATCTTCGGGTGCCGCGCCAGCTCGTTGGCCCAGGTGAAGAGCAGATGCGGCTTCTGCCGCATGTTGCCGGAGAGCGGTCCACCAAGCGTGCGCTCGTTCGCCTCGAGCCGGTCGCGATAGGACCGCGCCTCGCCCGTCGACAGCACGCTCACCGGGAAGTGGAAGCCGTCCCGGCGGTAGTCCGCCACCTGGGCATCGGAAAGGACCTTGGCCATGGCCGAATCATAGCCGAGCCCGATGCCGGCGCTACAAGCAAAAATGCCCGGCGGGCGATCAGCATACGAAATTGGCGGCTCCGGGCGTCTGTTCTGTTACCGGCCCATCGCCGCCGCCTTCTTTGGCCTCCCGTCGGTGGGCCCGTTCTCCATGTTGCCGATGCTTGCCGCGCCGGCGTAAGGCTGGTGTGCGCGGGGCCGATGAGATTGCCTGGGCTGCTGGCATGGCACCCGGCCCGGAGATATTGCGTCGAAGGACCGCTTATGGGACGCAATAACCAAAACCGTAGTTGACCCGTTATGGCACTACAGTTATATTGCCCTCGTGCTCGCTTCACGGCGGCTCCGCTCTATGCATCGTTCATCCGATATCATCGCGTCCCTCCGCCGGGCCGGCCTGTCCGGCTGAGCGAAAGCCCGTTGCGATGTTTGCGGAAATGTCCGAATTCGCCGCCCATCGCTAGTGGGTCGACTCCCAAGGCACCCCTAGGCGGTCGGGCGGAAACGGCGGGAACCCCCGGAAACTCATCGCCGCACTGGCGAAGGCGGTCCGTTTGAGGTTCTACTTCTTCTCGCGGACTTTGCCCTTGGCTTCGAACAGCTTGTCCGTCTCGTTCGCCAGCACGCCGCCCAGCAGGAGCTTGCTGGTGTAGATTGCCTTGCCGGCGTCGACGATGGCCTGGGCGCGAATGTTGATGTCGGCGATGTACTGGCGCACGAACGGCGTGTCGGAGCCGTACACCATGCGCGGAATATCCGCCCAGAGACCATGGCGCTGGCGCACATCGGGCAAGCCTCGCCCGTGCCGTACATGGTGAGGTATCCCCAGCCCTTGTTGCCGTTCCTGGCGAGGTAGTCGTTCATCGCCATGACCTCGGAATGCATCATCGGGCTGGCGGCCAGGTTCGCCGCCCGACGAGCACCGAGCCAGACGGCCGTCCAGGATTCCGGTTCGCCTGCGCGATCGCCAGTCGCATGAACTTCTCGTGCTTGGCCAGCTCGGCCGGGCTGACGCCAGTCGGCTTGGTCTGGGTCTGGGCCCGTGCCTCGGTTTTCAGCGCGGCGAGACCGGCCGCGCAGCCGTACCGGCGACGACGACGCGGCGGCAGATGAGCTTGTTCATTGGGGCTCCTTTAGAAGAATTTCCAGAAGACCCAGATGCAGGCCGCATAGATGGTGCAAACGAGCAGGGCGCCGAGCAGGTTGGCCCGCAGCACGTTCCCCTTGGGGTTCATCCACCAGCCCATGTGGTTGGCGACCCAGGGCACCATGAAGCCCGTCAGGGCGACGCTGAAGATGTTGCCGATGAACAGGTTGAGCGCCCACGGCAGGTTCAGCTTGTTCTGCAGGATCGGCGTGCCCGCGTAGACGCCCCAGAGGAAGACGATGGGGTAGAGCAGCAGCAGGACGATGAAGTCCATCTTCCAGACGGCCCAGGGCGCAGGCGCGCCCGATTCGTCGCGGAACCACTGCTCGAAGCCGGTGCCCACGCGGGCGTGGAACTCCTCGGTAAGCGGCTCTGACTCCTCGATCAGCTTCTGGCGCACAGGCGAGTCCAGCCAGGCCTGTAGGTTGGCCTGGGTGTCGAAGCGCAGGATGGCGACGTAGTCGTCCTGGACGCCCGGCACCGGCGGCTCGAAGCGATAGCCCTGCAGGCCCGGCGCCTTGGACTGGGCCGCGGCGATCTTGCGCTCCCAGGCGCGGTATTCGACGTCTTTGCCGGGTTTCACGCGGGTGCTGATCACGGCCGAGACAGGGGCGGGCTTCCGGCCGCCCTCGTCGTCGCGCACGATGTGCACGTCGTCGCGGCCGATCAGGAACGGTGCGGCGCCCTCGATACGGGTCTGGCGCTCGGGGGAGGCCAGCCAGCGCTGGGCGTCCTCCATGGTGTGGAAGCGCTGCAGGATCACCCAGTCGACCTGCAGCGGCGGATTGGGCGGCATCAGGCGCTGCTCGACGAAGCCCGCGAAGCTCGAGACCATGTTGCTGGTCTCGCCCTGCCAGCGGGCGAAGTCCTCGGATTTCTCCGGCCGTACGCTGGTCTGGGTGACGATGCTGACGGTCATTTGGCCCTGGTCAGTCCGCCGCTGAACAGGCGGTCCGCGGTGAAGGGCAGATGCGCGAAGCGCACGCCGGTCGCGTCGGCGAGCGCATTGGACACCGCGGGCGCCACCGGGTTGATGCCGCACTCGCCCTGGGACTTGGCGCCCAGGGGACCGATGGCATCGACCGTGTCGGCGAAGAAGATGTCGGTGTGCGGCGTGTCAGCGAAGGCCGGGACGCGGCAGTTGCGCAGTTGCGGGTTCACCATGTGGCCCTCGTCGTGGACCATGTTCTCGATCAGCGCCCAGCCGTAGCCCATGGCGACCGCGCCGTCGAGCTGGCCGCGGCACTGCATGGGGTTGATCGGCTTGCCGATGTCGGCGGCATGCACGCTGTGCAGGATACGGATCTCGCCGGTGACGCGATGGACGGCGAGCCGTACGCCCTGCACATTGAAGGCGATAGTGCGCGGCGACAGGTAGGCCTTGCGGCTGACCGTGAAGCGGTGGTTGACCTTTGCACCCTCGGCATGCAGCTCGGTGAGCGGGATCCGCTTGTTGCCGCAGATCACCGCGTCGTTGTCGAGGCGGCATTGGTCGATCGGCGTCTTGGTGAAGCGCGACGCGAAGTCGAGGATGTCGGTCTTCATGGCCTCGGCGGTGATCATCACCGCCTTGCCCGCCACAACGGTGCCGGTGCTGGCGAAGGTGCCGGTGTCGTAGGGTGTGCGGTCGGTGTCGGCATTGATGATGTCGATATCCGCGGCCCGCACGCCGACGACGGAGGCGGCCATCTGCTTGTGCGCCGTGGTGATGCCGTTGCCCATCTCCGACGAGCCGCAGGCCAGGTGGTACTTCCCGTCGGGCAGCAGCTTCATCTCCGCGCCGGAGCGGTGCTCGGTCGGCGGGCCGCACTCGAGCATGGCGAGGGCCGCGCCCGTGCCCTCGAGCCAGTCGTCGCCGTCGGGCTTCTTGGCGCCGTTGCCCTTCTTCAGCTCGCGCTCGACGATGTCCAGGCACTGGTCGATGCCGTGGCTGCCGAAGCTCGCATCGCTGGGCTCCATCCAGATCGATTCGACGTTGTCACCTGGCCGCACCACGTTCTTGCGTCGGATCTCGAACGGATCCATGTCCAGGACCTTGGCCAGTTCGTTCATGGCGCATTCCATGGCGAAGGTGGTCTGCGAGGCGCCGTAGCCGCGGAAGCCGCCGCCCGGGATCATGTTTGTGTAGACGACACGGCCGATGCCCTTCTTGTTGGGGCAGCGATAGGCCGCGAACGGGCTCGCCATGGCGGCCGCCAGAGTCTCGCTGGCATGGTTGCCGTAGGCGCCGGTGTTGGACACGACCTGGACGTCGAGCGCGGTCAGCGTGCCGTCCCTCCTGGCACCGAGCTTGATCTTGGTCGTCATCTGATGCCGGGTCGAGGCGCCGATGAACTCGTCCTCCCGCGTCCACTCCCATTTCACCGGACGGCCATCGAGTTTCATCGTGGCGAACAGCGGCAGGTCCTCCGACATCATCTCCTGCTTGCCGCCGAAGCCGCCGCCGACGCGCTCGGTGAAGACGTGGATCTGCGCGGTCGGCACGCCCATGAGGTAGGCGAGCTTGGTGCGGGCCGCGAACGGGCCCTGCGAACTGGTGCGCACGTGCCAGCGGCCATCCTTGCCCTTGTAGGCGATCGAGCCGTGGGTCTCGAGATGGACGTGCTGCACGCGCGAGGTCGAGTAGGTGTGCTCGTGGATGACCTCGGCTTCCCGGAAGCCTTCGTGGACGTCGCCGATCTCGCCCTGCAGGGTGGCGAAGATGTTGCCGTTGTCGGTGACGACCTCGTCCTTCTCGTGGAGGATCGGCGCACCTGGTTCCATGGCGGCCACCGGATCGAACACCGTCGGCAGCAGCTCGTACTCGATCTCGACAGCGCGCACGCCGGCCTCGGCCGCCGCCTCGGTCTCGCCGATCACCGCGACCAGGCGCTGGCCGACGAAGCGGGCGACGTTGTCCAGCATGTAGGTGTCGTCGGGATCGACCAGATGGTCCTCGTGCAGTGCCGTGCTGTAGAGCCGGCGCGGCACGTCCTCCCAGGTGTAGACGGCGACCACGCCGGGGACGGCGAGCGCCTTGGTCTTGTCGATCTTCTTCAATCGCGCGTGGGCATGCGGCGAACGCAGCACCTTGAGGTGCAGCATGCCCTCCATCCAGACGTCCATCGTGTAGTGCGCCTTGCCCGTCAGGATGGCGTCGGTGAACGGGTTGGGCAGGCTGGCGCCCAGCGCCTTGCCGGCGACGTCGTCCTCGATGTTCTTCTTGCCGTGCAGTGCGTCGACGATCGAGCGATAGCCGGTGCAGCGGCAGATATTGCCCTTGAGCGCATGCGGCAGGTCGGCCTTGTGGGCCTCGTCGAACGCCGCCGAGGCCGTCGTCATCATCATGCCGGCGGCGCAGTAGCCGCACTGGAAGGCCTGCGCGTCATGGAAGGCCTGCTGGATCGGATGCAGCTTGCCGTTCTGCGACAGGCCCTCGATGGTGGTGATCTTCTTGCCCTCGCCGCGGAAGGCCGGGACCAGGCAGGAGTGGAACGGCTTGCCGTCCAGCCATACCGTGCAGGCGCCGCAGTCGCCGGCGTCGCAGCCTTTCTTGACGCCGAACACTTCCAGGTCGCGCAGGAAGGTGCGCAGGCACTGGCCGGGGGTCGGTTCGGCCGAATAGAGGCGACCGTTGACTTCGTACTTGCTCATGACAGCTCCGCGCGAATCTGTTCGGCCAGGTATAAGGTGACGTGACGCTTGTAGGCGGCCGAGCCGTGGACGTCGTTGAACCAGGCGTCGGGCGGCAGGCGCTCGTCGATCGCCTGGTGCAGCTCCTTGGCCGATGGCGTCTTCCTGAAGCGGATCTGCACCGGCCGCGGCGTCGCGGCGCTGATCGTCAGCAGGAAGTCGTAGTCGTTGTCCTCGACGGTGGCGACGATCAGCGCCGCGGAGCGGCCGAAATGCGTCAGCGAGACCTGGCGCATGGCGAACCGCTTGGTCAGCGCCGCAGCGGGCAGGAAGATCTGGCGCAGGAGCTCGCCCTTCTGCAGGACGTTGGTGTGCATGCCGGTGACGAAGTCGACCACCGGCACCTCGCGCGGCTTGCCGTTCTGCGGCCACAGCGTGCAGACGCCTTCGAGCGCCGCCGTCAGCGAGATCATGGCGCCGGCGGGCAGGGACATGACGATGTTGCCGCCGACGGTGGCCGCGTTCCAGATCTTGAACGACATCAGGAAGCAGTCGACGCACTTGTCGAACAGCGGCACGGCCCGCCACTCCGGCGGCCCCTTGAAGTCGTGCAGCTCGACGATCTTGCAGGTCGCGGCGATCTCCAGGCCCGACGGCGTCACCGTCAGCGGAGGCCAGCCGAACTGCTCGAGGTCGACCAGCGTGTCGGTACTGACCTGGGGTTCGGAGAACAGCCAGGTCCCGCCGCCCAGGAAGGCGTGGCCGTCGCGCCATTCGATCTCCTCGAAGGACTTCGGCCGTTTCACGTCGACGATCGTATTGAGGTTCATGCCATCCCTCCTGCTCAGTCGTTTCTCGTGGGGGCGGGCGAGAGTGCCCGCCCCTCTAGCGTGTCGATGCTTATTTCAGGTCGTCGAGCGACGTCGGGCCGGGGCCTGTCGTGATCAAGGTCGGCCACTGCTTGGAGCCGAATGGCACGGCGGGCGGCAGGACGGGCTGCTTACCGCGCTTCTGCATTTCGGCGATGATGGTCTTGCGGCCGTCGCCTCCCATCAGCTCGTAATCCATGATGTGGTAGTTGCCGAAGAACAGCTCGCCGACCGAGCGGTCGCCGATGATGCGGGTCATCGAGACCAGCATCTCGTCGGGCGTGGTGGTGAAGCCCATGGTCTCGATCAGCATCAGCCGGTCGTTGATCGCGTCGGCGCCAAAGTATTGCGCGAGCACCGAGAACAGCACGTTGTTCTGACGCGCCACGTAGATCGTGTTGGACGCGGCATAGGTCTTCGCCAGGTCGGGGCCGAGCATCGCCGACCACTCGTCCATCACCCCCATCCAGTGCTTGACCTGGGTCGACGCCGCCCAGTTGATGATCAGCTTGATGTTGGCCGCCTGCTTCTTGCCGAAGGCGGTCAGGTCCTCGAGCGTGACCTCGCCCTTGCTCAGGCAGGCGTCCATGTAGGCGACGTTGTTGGTGAGGATCTCCTTCACCACCGGCTTCCAGTCGGCCTGGATGTCGTTGCTGGCGTCGAGCCCGTCGAGCGCAGTCTTCATCTGGACGCGGTACGCCGCCATTGGGGCGATCCAGCGCTTGTCGGCCTTGTTGTTGACCGACGGGATGACGACCTGGCTGATCGCCATGGTGCTGTGGCCGGTCGACTTCAGGATCTGGTAGACCTTGGGCACCTTGGGCGCGTCGATCGGCGTCTGGCCGGGGCGATAGAGCATCAGCCGGCCGCCCTCGTTGGTGAACATCGCGAGGATGATCGGATGCTTGGCCAGGATGTTGCGGCGGTAGATGCTCGACGCCCGGTCGTAGAGCGAGAACATGCCGATATCGAGCTGCAGCAGGTCACGCGTGGCGATGTCGCTCGGGTTCGACGGCGTGTTGCCCGAGATATTGGCGAGATACTCCGGCAGGCCCGGCGCCTGCGCCGAAGCCGGGCCGATGGCGAGGCCGGCGGCGAGGACGCCGGCCATCAGGCCCAACGATGATCTTTTCATCCTGTACTCCATTTCCGGCCCAACGGCCTTCCCAGTGGTCGGTTCAACATCAGAAAAGCAAGGTGAGACGCAGCGTCGTCGTGAGCGTGCCGGGCAATGTCGGCGATGCGCCGGGCGTCGGGATGTAGGTCACGGTCGGCTGCAGGAAGATCGATGAGATGACATGGGCCTGGTAGTAGGCCTGAAACATGAGCTCGCTCGGCCGCTGGAAGATGTTCTGGTTGAGCCGCGACAGGCCGAAGCCCGCGCCCATCGAATCGCTCGGCCGGTCGAAGAACGGGCTGAAGGCCGTCAGACCTGCGCCATAGTACTGCGTGATCGGCAGGGTCTGCGAGGCGTTGGCGCCGAACTGGTAGAAGACCGAGATCGAGGAATGGTCGACCTTGGGGTTGATGCCGCGCACGACGCGCTGCGAGCCGAACAGGTAGAAGCCGCCGGTACCGTCCTCCGTCGTGCCGCCGCCGCTCAGGATGCCGGTCTGGCGCCACAGGCCGATGCCGAACTGGCCGGGGTGGTTGCCGTCGCCCAGAACCCAGTTGATGCCGATCTCGCCGATGTTGAATCGGTAGCCGTTGAAGATGGGCGGGTTGAGCCCGGTCTGCACGTTGATCGCGCGGTTGCCGTCGTAGACGCCGAGATTGACGTAGAAGGACTTCGACGGCGAGAAGTTCACGGTCACGCCGTTCGCCGGGTTGTAGTAGCCCATCATCGCACCGATCATCGCGCCGTTGACGAAGATCGGTGTCCACAGGAGGCCGCTCACGGCGGGAATGTTCTGGTTGGGATCGGCCAGCGCCACCGGGCGCAGCACGTTGCCGAAGTCGTAGGTCGGCAGGACGCGGCCGATGCGCATCGAAAGCACGTCCTTGATCATGTCCTGCAGGTACCAGGCTTCGAGGAGCTCGGTGCGGTTGAACGGCTTCAGGCCGACGATGCTGTTGTAGCCGGCCACGCTACCGGCCTGCTCATTGGTCTCGCCGCCGTTGAATTGCAGGAACTGGACGCCGAAGGCCGCACCCTTCCAGTCGACCAGCTTGTTGGCATCGACGTGAAGACCGACAAACAGCGCCTGGTTGTTGGTCCAGCCGCCGGGAACGGCCCCGCCCGCAGCCACCAGATTGGTGTCGGCGAGCCATAGTCCGCCCAACCTCACGCCCCATTCGTCCTTCAAGCCGAGTGTGCGGCCGAGCCAACCGGTGCCGACGATGGAGTAGTCGGTCGCTGCGGGGTTGCCGCTGACCGCAGGCGAGGCCTGCGCCATGGCCTGCCCGCCAGATGCCAGGACGACGATGGCGCTCAGCCAGCCCCAGAAGGCGGACCGCCAGCCGCCGTCGCCCCCAAAACGGCGGCGGCTGGACCGACCCTGCCTCCTAACAAGTGCCCCCAATGCCATGCTCTGCCCCGAGACCTTGCACGACCCTGCCCAGGATTTTTACCTGCGCGGGGCGTGCGTTGTGGCGTCAAGAAAGGATCAAGACGAATTCGCAGCCCCCGCATGAAACAGCCGCGATGACCAAAAGACCCATATTTGCAACGCCTTGGCGGACGGACTAGGGTCGCGCGACTTGTAAACTGCAAGTTTCACGATTGGGCGAAGTCGCCGGGCATGTCCGTCTATGCGTTTGGTCCTTTCATCCTCGACACCGCGGCACGCCGCCTGACGCGCGACGGCCAACGGATGGCCGTGCCCGGGAAGGCCTGGCAGATCCTGCTGATGCTGGCGGAGGCCGGCGGACGCCTGGTGTCGCACGACACGTTCCGGGCCAAGCTGTGGCCGAACATCGTGGTCGAGGACCGCACGCTCACCGTCCATATGTCGACCCTGCGCAAGGCGCTGGGGGACGGTTCGGCCAGCCTGATCGAGACGGTGTCGCGCGAGGGCTATCGCCTGGCCGCGCCGATCCGCGTGCTGCCGCAGGCCGGTCCGCAGGCCGAAGGCGCGCCGCCGATCGCCACCGCCAAGACGCTGGCCGTGCGGACCTTCGCGACCTCCGACCTGGCCGAAGCCGACAGCTATCTCGGGGCCGGCATCGCCGACGCCGTGACCACGGCGCTGGGCGGCGTTCCCGGCGTCACCATCTCGCCGGTCGATGCCGTCGAGGACTTGGCCGGCGCCCGCTCGCTCGGCGTGGAGCACCTGCTGGAGGGTTCGGTGCAGCGCAGCGCCGAGCGCCTGCGCGTGGAAGTACGCCTGATCGAAGTGGCGAGCGGCCGCACCGAATGGAGCGAGCGTTTCGAGCAGGCGCCGATGCACCCGTCCGCCCTGCAGGACGCCATCGCCGCGCGCGTGGCGACGTCGCTGCCGCAGTCGCCCGATGACGACGACCATGACGTGCAGAGCTACCGCCCGCGGGCAGCGGAGGCCTACTTCCTGCAGCTCGAGGCGCGGGCCCATCTCAAGCCGTTCACGCGGCTGCCGCTGATCAAGGCTCTGACCCTGTTCGAGCAGGCACTGGTGCTCGATCCCGACTACGCCATGGCGCATGCCGGGCTCGCCTCGACCTACCTGTTGATGGCGTCGACGGCGATGTTGCGGCCGCTGCAGGTCGACGAGGCGATGCCGATGGCGCGCCGCCATGCCCAGCGCGCGATCGCCCTCGACGAGGGGCTGGCCGAGGCCTGGGCGGCGCTCGGCCGCGTGAAGATGGAGTACGACTGGGATTGGGACGCTGCGGAGGCCGACCTCGCCCATGCCATCGCCCTCAATTCCAGCTCGGTCGAAGCGCTCGGCACCTTCGGCCAGTTCCTGAGCGCGATGGGCCGCCATGACGAGGCGATCGAGGCCATGGAGCAGGCGCAGCGGCTCGATCCGCGCGGCGTCGAGACCCTGCAGCACCTGGCGATCGTCTACTGGATGGCGGGCCACCCCGAACAGGCGCTCGAGGCGGTGGGCGACAGCCTGAAGGTCCTGCCTGCCTCCACCCGCGCGCACTACGGGCGCATGATGATCCTCGACCAGCTGGGCCGGCACGACGAGGCGATGGCCGAGCGTCTCACCACCCTGCGCGGGCTCGCCGTCGCCGAGGGCCTGGCAGAGCATGTCGAGTCGTTGGCCCGCACCAAGGGCTGGCGCGAAGCGATGGTCGTGTGGATCGGCCTGCTCGAGCGCACCAACCGCTGGGAGGGCGCCGCCCAGCAATGGGTGGCCGTCGGCGAACTGGGCCGCGCCCTCGACGCCCTCGAACACTGCGTCAGGGCGCGCACCACTTATCTCTGCTTCACCGCCCAGAATCCGTGCTTTCGGCCGCTCCATGGCGACCCGCGCTTCGAGCAGGTGCTTCGCACGCTGAAGCTCGATGGACGCGCGAAGGGCGAGTCCTGACGAATTCCCTATGGCCGCGGGGCCGATGGCCCTGATTGGCATGGAGTCCCCGTCTCCCTGAAAGCCTGCGTCCGCCCATCACTTCTGCTCCCCCCAGCGCGCGGACCGTGGCATTATTGCAGTGAAGGCAGGTGACTGTGAGAGTCGGCCGTCTCAATTCGGGGACTCAATGCTTGTCCAGGCGTCTCAGGCCTATGGCCGTCTGGTCGACTTGACGACGGACGGCGCGCCCGTCCGCGAGCGCTTCGACTATTGGCGCGACGTGGTGCTGCGCCGCACGCGGCCGGAGGTCCCGGCGCGCGGGCAGCCGTTCCAGGCCCATCTGCGACGCATCGTGCTGAACGAGGTCGAGCTCATCGAGCATGCCGCCGGCGCCGTGGTCTCCGGGCGGTCGCCGGGCCGCACCCGCTTCGACGGCGGCGACGACATCGCGCTCGAACTGCTGCGCTTCGGCACCTCGAAGCTCACCCACAACGGCGAGCACAAGTTGCGCGCCGGCGACTTCTGCCTGGTCGACTATGCGCGGCCCTTCAAGACAGTGCTGACGCGCCATCGCGCCAGCGGCGTAGTGCTGTCGCGGCGGAAGGTGCGGGAGGCCCTGGGCGGCGATCTGTCGGCGCTGGCCGGCCACCGCGTGCCGGCGCGCGGCCTCGCTGCGGTTTTGCGCGCCCACATGATGACCGCGCTCGACGAGGCGCCGCACATGACGGAGCAGGATCGGGTGGTTGCGACCAATGCCGCGGCCGAGATGGCGTTGGCCATCCTGCAGGCCGGCCGTTTCGGCGCCGCCGACCCCGACCAGTTCGGCGCGGGGCTCTACCAGGCGGCGTGCGCGGTGATCGACCGCGCCTGTGCCGATCCGGACCTGTCGCCCGAGCGCATCGCGCTCACCGTCGGATGCTCGCGTGCCACGCTCTATCGGTTGTTCTCTCGCCGTGACCAGAGCGTTGCCGCGGCCGTGTGGCAGGCGCGCCTGGAGCGCGCGCGGCGCATGCTCTGCTCCGCCGAGAGCATCGGCATGACGATCAGCGATGTCGCAATGACGAGCGGCTTCACCGACATTCCGACCTTCACCCGCATGTTCAAGCGGCGCTATGGAAGGACTCCGCGCGAGGCGCGTGAGGCGTGGTTCGCGGGCGATGACGGACGATGAGGCCTGTTACTCGTAGACCTCGACCGTCTGCATCATGCCCAGCTCCTCGTGGTTCATCATGTGGCAATGCAGCATGTAGATGCCGGTATAGTCGAGGAAGCGCGTGCGGAAGGTGAGCGAGCCGCCGTTGCGCTCGACGATCGCGGTGTCGCGCCACTGCGGTGTGGCCAGCGGCTTGCCGTTGAGATGAGTGACCATGAACGGGTTGGTATGGATATGGAACACGTGATCGTCGTGCACATGCGTGTTCTCGATCGTCCATTCCTCGACTGATCCCAGCTTGACGCGCTGGTCGATGCGGCTGGGATTGAATTTCTTGCCGTCGATGAGGAAGCCGAACTCCTGCCAGTGGCCCGCGGCATCGGCCTCTGGCGCCGTTCCCGAGAACACCAGGTTGCGTCGGCCCGTGATCTCGGAGTCCCCGATCGGCTGAAGCGGCGGCTTGGGAAGCGATGCCGGAAGCTTCATGTTCATCGGCTCGCCCGCCACAATCACCCGAGCCAGCGGCCCGACCGGCGAAGGATGGCCCTGGTCGTAGGGCAACGCGCGCAGCTCGTAGGTGCCGGGTCCTCCGGCCTGGACCAGGACGTCGGCGCGCTGACCGGGCAGGATCAGGTGCGTCTTCATCGTCTCCATCGCGCCGAGCTGGATGCCGTCGTAGGCAATGAAATGCAGGTCGTGCTTCTCCAGCTCGAGCAGCATGTCGTCCTGGTAGCCGGTATTCAGGATGCGCCAGCGCTGCACCTCGCCGGGCCGCATGGCGATGGTCGGTCGGCGTTGCCCGTTGACCGTCAGGAAGCGCGTGGCGGTCTCCGGGAACAGGGTCTCGAAATTCTCGATCATGCCGCGCGAGTCGTGGACGACCTGCGTCAGCACCAGCAGGCGTTCCCGGGCATTGGCGATCTCGGGCACGTCGGCGAAGTCGCCTTCGACGATGATGGCGCCAAACATGCCGCTGGCCATCTGCACGTCGGCACTGCCGTGATGATGCGGATGATACCAGTAGGTTCCCCTGGTGTGGTCCTTGGGCACTTCGATCTCGATGTCGTAGGTCTCGCCCGGCGCCATCGAGCGCATGACATTGTCGGCGATGCCGCTCGGACTGACGTGGGCACCGTGAAAATGGAAATTGGTGTTGTTGAATTGGTGAGGATGCGACATGTCCGCGGGCATCGCGTCGCGGTTGGGCGGCAGGTCGTTGCTCAGCCGGATCTTCAGCGTTTCGCCGGGCTTCATGCGCAGCGTCGGGCCGGGCGAGCCGGCCTCATAGGACCGAACGTAAAGGCGGACACCGCCGACATCGCGGTAAGCATAGGCGCACCGCAACGAGGTTTGCAGTATGCCGTTGGCCGAGCGCCGCACCTCCGGCTCGAGCAGGGGCTGGTCCATGACCGGAACCCTGGGCCGCGCAACGAGGCCCAGGGTCGGGCTCATGCTGTCGTGATTGTGAACTTGGGCAGCTACCTGCCCAGCCGCCAGCAGGGCCGAGCCCGTGGCAAAGCCGCCGCCGAGAAGCCGGCGGCGCGAAAGTCGCGTGAAACTCATGACGCTCTATATCCTCTAGCCGCGCGGCGCGAACTCCGGCAGGCGATGCGCCGTCACCGCCGGGGCCGGCTCGTCGAAGCGCTCGATCTCGACCAGGCAGGTCTGGGCGGTGCAGCCCTGGCTCAGCTTCGAGGCGCCGATGTCGAGCGTCAGCGCATTGGGATTGCCGTGCTTCTCCAGCGGCTGGTTGGAACCCGAGCCGGCGGGATCGAACCACGCGCCGGTCGACAGGCGCACCACGCCGCGGCGGATGCGGTCGCTCAGCTGAGCGGCGGCGAGGCAGGCGCCGCGGTCGTTGAACACGCGCAGAAGGTCGCCGTCGGCGATGCCGCGCGCCGCCGCGTCCGCCGGATGCATGGTGACCGGCTGGCGGCCCTTGATCTTGGTGGCATGCGCGTGCGGGCTGTGGTCGAGCTGGCTGTGCAGTTTGTCCTTCGGCTGGTCCGACAGCATGTGCAGCGGGTAGCGCTCCGCGGTCTTGGAGCCCAGCCATTCGATCGGCTCCATCCACGTCGCATGGCCCGGGCAGTCGTCGTAGCCGAACGAGGCGATCTTTTCGGAGAAGACCTCGATCTTGCCCGATGGCGTCTTCAGCGGGTGCTTGTCGGGATCGGCGCGGAAGGGCGCCAGCATCACCGGCTCGCGGGTCTCGCCCTGGGCTTCGGCCATACCGGCCTGCCAGAACTCGTCGAATGCCGGGATCGTGACGCCAGCCTGTGCCGACTTCTCGCGTGACAGGCCGTAGAGATGTTCCAACCACGCCATGGTGTCGCGGCCTTCGGTGTAGGCGTCTCCCTGGCCGAGGCGCTTGGCGAGCTCGGCAAAGATCCAGTAGTCGTCCCTCGCTTCGCCGACCGGCTCGCGCGCCTTCTTCATGGCGATCAGGTAGGGCTCTCGGCTGCCGTAGCCGATGTCGTCGCGCTCCAGGCTGGTCGTCGCCGGCAGCACGATGTCGGCCATGCGCGCCGCCGGCGTCCAGAACTGCTCGTGGAACACGATGGTCTCGGGCTTTTGCCAGGCCCGCATCAGGCGGTTGAGGTCCTGGTGGTGATGGAATGGATTGCCGCCGGCCCAGTAGACCAGCCGGATGTCGGGATAGACCAGGTCGCGGCCGTTGTACGGCACCGTGCCGCCGGGAGTGAGCAGCATGTCGGTGAAGCGCGCGACCGGGATGAAGTCGCTCACGGCGTTCGTGCCCTGCGGCAGCGTCGGGCCGCTGTACTTGGGAAACGCGCTGCCCATCAGGTTGACGGGCCCGTAGCCCACGGCGAAGCCGCCGCCCGGCAGGCCGACCTGGCCCAGCATGCAGGCTAGGGTGATCATCGCCCAGAACGGCTGCTCGCCGTGATGGCTGCGCTGCAGCGACCAGTTGATGCTGACCGTGGTGCGCGTCGCCGCCATCTCGCGGGCCAGCGCCACGATGCGCGCGGCGGGAATGCCGGTGATCTTCTCGGCCCACGCCGCATCCTTGCCGGCGAGCGAGGGCGCGAACTTCTCGAAGCCCACCGTGTAGCGATCGAGGAAGTCGCGGTCGTGCAGGTTCTCGGCCAGCAGCGTGTGGCAAAGCGCAAGGATCAGCGCGGCGTCGGTGTTGGGTCGGATCGCCAGCCATTCGACGGCGCCGCCGGTGTCGAGATCGTCGGCGGTCGGCGTCACGTTGACGAAGCGTACGCCCTTGGCGTGCATGCCGTAGAGGCCGCCCTTGACGTGATGCTTGGTGGCGCCGCCGGCATTGATCTGGCTGTTCTTATGCGGCACGCCGCCGAAGCAGACGAAGAGCTTGCAGTGCTCTGCCATCACGTCCCACGGCGTGTGCATCGACATCAGCTCGTCCATCGGCGCCACGATGTGCGGCATCAGCACGCGCGCCGCACCAAGGCTGTAGGAGTCCTGGTGGCGCACATAGCCGCCGACCGAATTCAGGAAGCGATGGACCTGGCTCTGCGCATGATGGAAGCGGCCGGCGCTCGACCAGCCATACGAGCCGCCGAAGATCGAGCGGTTGGAGTGCTTGTCCTTGACCCGCTTCAGCTCCTTGGCGACGAGATCGAGCGCCTCGTCCCACGTGACCTCGACGAAGGCTTCCTGGCCGCGCTGTTCGGGGTTGGCGCCGGGACCTTTCTCCAGCCAGCTCTTGCGCACCGCCGGACGGCGCACGCGCAGCCGCGTCACCTCGTCGGACAGCATGTGCAGGCCGATCGGCGAGGGATCGGGATCCTTGGAGAAGGGATGGAGACGCGTGGCCTTGCCGTTGTCGTCGTACTCGACCTCGTAGACGCCCCAATGGGCGGCAGTGAGGGTGCGCTGGTGGGTCATGGGGTTACTTACTCACGCTGACTTTGCGATGGCGAGGAAACGATCGACGTCGGCCGGATCGGTGTCGAAGGCGGTGACCAGGCGGAAGGCGCGCTCGCCGGGGCGGTCCGACGGCCAGGGATGATACTTGGCGCCGCCGTCCTGCAGCGCATCGTGCATGTGCGCCGGCATGACGACGAAGATCTCGTTCGCGTCGACCGGATACATGAGCTGCGTGCCCTTGAGCGGCGTGAGCCCCGCTACCAGCCGGCGCGCCATGGCGTTGGCGTGGCGGGCGTTGT
Organism: Reyranella sp.; assembly: GCA_019750135.1. Lineage (GTDB taxonomy): Bacteria > Pseudomonadota > Alphaproteobacteria > Reyranellales > Reyranellaceae > Reyranella. The sequence goes on from JAIEOV010000027.1 coordinate 46,158, forward strand.
CGAGCCACAGGCCGTCGGTCAGGTAGGCATCGAGCTGCGCCGACACCAGGCGCATCTTGGACAAGAGATGGCCGCCGCGCTTGCTGCGGTAGGCGAAGTCGCGCGCCAGCTCGGCGTTGAAGAAGACGACGGCCTCGGCTGCCATCACGCCGTTCTTGGTGGCGCCGAAGCTCAGCACATCGACGCCCGCCTTCCACGACAGCTCTGCTGGCGAGCAGCCGACATAGGCCACTGCGTTGGCAAAGCGTGCGCCATCCATGTGCAGCTTCAGCCCATGGCGGTGTGTCGAGGTGGCGATGGCGACGATTTCGTCCGGCCCGTAGACGGTGCCGCATTCGGTCGCCTGGGTGATGCTGACGGCGGCCGGCTGGGCGAAGTGAGGCACCCCATAGACCGGCTGGGCCAGCGCCTGGGCGAGCTTCACCGAGTCGATCTTGCCGTCGGCGCCGTCGATCCGAAACAGACGTGCACCCGCCGTATAGAATTCCGGCGCGCCGGTCTCTTCGGCAGCGATGTGCGCGGAAGGATGGCAGAAGATCGCGCCCCATGGCGGCGTGCAGCAGGCCAGCGCCAGGCTGTTGGCGGCCGTGCCGGTGACGACCGGGAACGCCACCAGGTCGGGCTTGTCGAACAGCTCGCGCAGGCGGCGCTCGACGCGTTGGGTCCAGTCGTCGGCGCCGTAGGAGAAGGCGCTGCCGCTGGTGAAGGCGCGGCTCACGGCCTCGATGACCGACGGATGGGCGCCGACTTCGTTGTCACTGCGGAAGTTCATGGTCTTTCCTCGGGCCGCCGCGTCACGGCCTCGAGGCGGTTGCCGTCGGGATCACGCACGAACGCGGCGTAGTAGTCGGGACTGTAGACTTCGCGGATGCCGGGCAAGCCGTCGTCGCTGCCGCCGTTGGCCAGCGCCGCCGCATGGAAGGCGCGCACGGCGGCGCGGTTCGGGGCGCGGAAGCACCAATGGCGGTTGTCGGGAACGACGTTTTCGCTGAGATAGATCGAGAAGTAGCAGGGGGCACCGTCGACATGGCGGCGCTCGCCATAGCCGATGGCGCGCGGGCGCCGATTGACGCGCGGAACGCCGAGCGGCGCCAGGATGGCGTCGTAGAACGCCTGGGCGCGATCGAGGTCGGTCGCGGTGATCGACAGGTGGTCGAACATGGTCAGCCCTTCACCGCCCGACCCCCGGCGCGAATTCGACCTTGCCGACGACCGCGCCGTTGCGCGGGTCGACGACGTAGGCGAAGGCGGGGCCGCCCTGGGTCTCGACATGGACGATCAATCGGTCGCCGGCCGTCGTCATCGACACCACGCGCGCTCCGGTCGGGAGGGTGATGCGTTCGCTGAAGCCGGTCGCGGCGGCTGGCGAGCGGGCGGCGTTGGGCGTAGACATGCGGCGGGCAATCTCGGCCGCGATGACGACGAAACCCGCCACGATCAGCAGGCCCATCACGATGACCAGCACCTTCAGCCAGAGCGGTGCGTAGGCCTGAGAGGGAGACGCCAAGACAACTCCATGAGCGACGCCGGCCGCCACTTCGTGACCGTCGACGACAGCGCCTCGGGCCAACGGCTCGACCGCGCGCTCGCGATGGCCTTGCCCCAGCTCACGCGCAGCCGCGTGAAGGCGCTGATCGAAAGCCGCCGGGTGGCGCTTGCGGACGGCCGGACGATAGAAGAGCCGTCCCACAAGGTCAAAACAGGCGAGCGTTTCGTTGTCGACATACCTGAGCCGGAGCCGGCGGAGCCTCGAGCCCAGGCGATCGATCTCGACATACTCTACGAAGATTCAGACCTCCTGGTGCTGAACAAGCCTGCAGGTCTGGTCGTCCATCCCGCACCGGGAAATCCCGACAGCACCCTGGTGAACGCCCTGCTGGCGCACTGCGGCGACAGCCTGTCCGGCATCGGCGGCGTGCGCCGGCCGGGCATCGTCCACCGGCTCGACAAGGACACGTCGGGCGTCATGGTCGTGGCCAAGAACGACCAGAGCCACCAGGCGCTGGCCAAGCTGTTCGCGGCCCACGACCTCACCCGCATCTACCAGGCCCTGGTCTGGGGTGGCCCGAAGGCTTCGAAAGGGACGATCGAGGCCGCCATCGGCCGTCATCCCGTCGACCGCAAGCGCATGACCGTCCGCCGCAGCGGCGGCCGGTCAGCCCTGACGGAGTACTGGGTCGAGCAGCGCTTCGGGCCGACCCTCGCGCCGATTGCCAGCCTGCTGGGCGCCAAGCTGGGCACCGGGCGCACCCATCAGGTCCGTGTCCATCTGGCGCATCTCGGCTGCCCGGTGGTGGGCGACCCGGTCTATGGCCGCAAATCGAGGAACGCCTCCCAGCCCGCCTCGTTGAGAGGCTTCGGGCGGCAGGCCTTGCACGCCGCCGTCCTCGAGTTCCGGCACCCGCGTACGGGGAGGGAGATGCGCTTTGCCACAAAATTGCCCGAAGATATCAGCAGGTTAGTGTCTGAACTGAACACCGTTAAGTATAACCCTAATATCCGAGGGTATTAGTTGGTTTTTATTGACCTGGGGTCCAAGGTGCCCCTAGACTTTGATTTAGCAGTCGACGGGTGAGAGTGCTAAACGCCCGTTCAGCCTAGTACCAGAAAGGGGGAGCCCAATGAGTGCTGCCACCGCAAATCTTCCCGCCCTGCCGTCGTCCCTCACGCCGGAAGGCAACCTTAGCCGCTACCTTCAGGAGATCCGGAAGTTTCCGCTGCTGGAGCCGCAGCAGGAGTTCATGCTCGCCAAGGCTTGGCGGGAGCATGGGGATTCCAAAGCCGCCCACCAGCTGGTGACCAGCCATCTGCGTCTGGTGGCCAAGATTGCCATGGGCTATCGCGGCTACGGCCTGCCGGTCGCCGAGCTGATCTCCGAGGGCAACGTCGGCATGATGCAGGCGGTCAAGCGGTTCGACCCGGACCGCGGCTTCCGTCTGGCGACCTATGCCATGTGGTGGATCCGCGCCTCGATCCAGGAATACATCCTTCATTCCTGGTCGCTGGTGAAGATGGGCACCACGGCGGCACAGAAGAAGCTGTTCTTCAACCTGCGCAAGCTCAAGGGCCAGATGCAGGCCATCGAGGAGGGCGACCTGTCGCCCGAGCAGGTGACCAAGATCGCGACCCGCCTCGGCGTGCCCGAGGAGGAGGTGGTGAACATGAACCGCCGCCTCGCCGCACCCGACAGCTCGCTCAACGCCCCGGTGAAGGCCGAGGGCGACATGGAGTGGCAGGACTGGCTGGTCGACGACAGCCCCAACCAGGAGGCCCGCCTCGCCGAGAGCCAGGAGCTCGGCCAGCGCAAGGGCATGCTGGCGGCGGCGCTGAAGCAGCTTACCGATCGTGAGCGGCACATCATCGTCGAGCGCCGCCTGGTCGACGAGCCCAAGACGCTCGAGGACCTGTCGGCCAAGTACGGCATCAGCCGCGAGCGCGTGCGCCAGATCGAGGTGCGCGCCTTCGACAAGCTGCAGAAGGCCATGAAGAACATGGTGGTCGAGGCGGCCAACCGCCCGGCCAAGCTGGCGGCGGCGACCTGATCGGTCGCGGTCGCTAACCGGAACGAAGAAGCCGCCGTTACGGGCGGCTTTTTCTTTTTGGTCAATCGTTCGGCACGTCTCGCATTGCCGACTGCAGCTTCTTGCCGAAGGTCTCGTTGTGGCGCCGCGCTTCAGCCTCCGCGCGGTCAGGATCGCGTGCGACCAGCGCTGCGGCGAGAGGCCGATGATGCTCGACGACCACCGACCAGTCGTCCGGCTCATTGTAGATGTTGGTGCTCGCAATGTAGAGCCGCACCTGCTGCTCGACCTGCCTGTAATGCTCCGAAAGCCGGCCGTGGCCTGCCAGGTCGACGATGGTGCGATGGAAGGCGAAGTCCGCCTTGTTGATGTCATTGACGCGGCCCCTGCGGCAGGCGCCTTCCAGGGCCTCCATGGCCTCGGTGACTCGGGCGCTTCCGCTATCCGTCATGCGTTCGGCGGCGAGGCGGGAGGCGAGGCTCTCCAGGCTGCTGCGCAGCGTCCATAGCTCCCAGACGTCCTCCGCCGACAACGCCACGACCTGCCATCCGGTGTAGGGGATCTGCACGAGGATGCCTTCGGAGGCCAGCCGATGCAGCCCCATGCGCAAGGTCGCGCGGGCAATGCCAAGCTGCTCGGCAAGCGGGGTCTCGGTCAGTCGTTCGCCGGGCTTCAGGGCACCCGACAGGATGTGCTCGCGCAGGCTGAGTGTTGCCTGGGCTTCCGTCGAGAGGCGGGCGATGGGGCGAAGCGCGCGTTTCTCCATGGGCCGAACTCACCTCGCAAGCGCCGTGGGCGACGCGGCGGAACGATCAAAACTTCAGCGCCCGACCGCCCACCCGCCAAGCAGATCACACGACAAGGCCGCAATTTCAATCACTTAGCTCGGAGGCGTGTGCACAAATCCCGTCCATTATTGCCGATTGACGACAATCGTCAACACGACTTTACTCGCCAGCGGGATCACCAAGGGGGACTGCATGCTTCATCTCAATCGCCGCCACGCCTTGGCCGGTCTTGCCGCGACCGCCGTGTCGGGGCGGGCCCTGGCCCAGCCGTCGACTTTCACCACCAACATGTACGGCGGGCGTTGGGAGAACACCTGGCGCGAGAAGGTGCTGCCGCCGTTCGCCAAGACGATCGGCCGTTCGGTGACGCTCGACATCGGCCTGGGCGCGCGCTGGGTCGCCAACTTCCGCGCCGCCGGCAAGGACAATCCGCCGTTTTCGGCGCTGATGCTGAACGAGCGCTTCACGGCGATGCTGCGCGACGACGGCTACTTCGAGACCCTGACCCCGGCGCTGGTGCCCAACCTTGCGGACGTCGTGCCCTCGGCCAAGCTCAAGGGCGACACCGCCGTCTCCGGCATGCTGGCGCCGATGGTGATCGCCTACCGTACCGACCTGGTGAAGACCCCGCCGCGCGCCTGGGCCGACCTGTGGCGCCCGGACCTCAAGGGACAGATCGGTCTCTACGCCATCACCAATTCAGCCGCGGTCATGCTGGCGCTGTGGGCGGCCGAGCATTTCGGCAAGGGCATCACCGACATCGATACGGCGGTGAAGAAGTTCGCCGAGCTGAAGCCCTTCCCGCAGATCGCCTACTCGGCACAGCTCACGCCTCTGCTGGTGCAGGGACAGATCGCCGTGGCGCCGATCGACCTCGGCGAGATCGTGCCGCTGAAGCAGAAGGGCGTGCCGCTCGACTTCGTCGTGCCCGAGGAAGGCATGATGATCTTCGACCAGTCCTTCAGCATCCTGGCCAAGGGCGCCGACAAGGCCGCCGCGGGCAAATACCTCGACTATGTGCTGAGCCCCGAGATCCAGCTCTTCATGGCCAAGGAGTGGCTGATCGCGCCGACCAACAGCAAGGTCACGCTGCCGGCCGAGCTCGAATCGTTGCCGCTGACGCCGGCCGCCATCGCCAAGGCCAAGCGCTTCGACTGGACCGAGGTGAACAAGCTCACCGCCGATCTCGCCACGGCGTGGTCCAAGGCCATCTAGCAACCGGATGAGCAGCCTCGAGATCAGCGCGCTGTGCAAGCGCTACGGCCCGGCTGTGGCGCTCGACGGCGTCAGCCTGACGGCCGGGCAGGGCGAGCTCGTGAGCCTGCTCGGCCCGTCGGGCTGCGGCAAGACGACGGCGCTGCGCTGCATCGCGGGCTTCATCGATCCCGATGATGGCGACATCCGCGCCAACGGCGTCAGCATCCTCACGACGCCGTCCAGCAAGCGCGACTTCGGCGTCGTCTTCCAGAACTACGCCCTGTTTCCCCACCTCAACGTGGCTGAGAACGTGGGCTACGGCCTGCTCTTCCGCAAAGGCAGCAAGGCCGAGCGCGAGCGCCGTGTGCGGCAGGTGCTCGAGCAGGTGCAGCTTGTCGGCCTCGAGCACCGCCTGCCGCGCGAGCTGTCGGGCGGCCAGCAGCAACGCGTGGCGTTGGCCCGTGCGCTGGTCATCCAGCCGAGGCTCCTGCTGCTCGACGAGCCGCTGGCCAATCTCGACGCTCGCCTGCGCGACGACGTGCGCTGGCTGATCCGCGACGTGCAGCAGGCCAGCCGCACCACGGCGTTCTATGTCACCCACGACCAAGCCGAGGCGATGGCGATCTCCGACAAGATCGCCGTCATGAAGAACGGCAAGGTCGCGCAGTTCGCCTCGCCGCGCGAGATCTACCAGCGACCGGCCGAGCGCTATGTCGCCTCCTTCACCGGCGAGGCGAACTTCCTCGCCGCCCAGGTCGAGCGCACGCTGGGTGATGGCCTGTTCCGGGTGCGCGCCGGCGGCGCCACGCTCGACGTGAGGGGCAGGGGGCCGTTCGCTGGAAGCGCCGTCCTGCTGGCCCGGCCCGAGAGCCTCGCCATCGTGTCCGACGGTACGGGGCAGTTCGAAGGGCGTGTCGTCAAATCGGTGTTCCTGGGCGCCGTCCAGCATTGCGAGGTCGTGCTGGGCGACGGCGCCAGCGTGCGGCTGGGCATGCCGCCGGACCGTCCGCTGCCCGCCGACGGCTCGGTCTCCGTGCGGCTCGATGTCGACCGGGCCTGGCTGATGCCCGATGCCGTGTCGTGATGAGCCGTCTTCCTCGCCTGGCGCTCGGCCTTCCGGCCGTCCTGCTGCTGCTCGTCTTCCTCATCCTGCCTTACGCCGAGATGATCACGATGAGCTTCCGCACCTCGCAGCCGGGGACGATGCACGGCGCGGGCTTCACCGCCGATCACTATCGAAACGTGCTGTCGGGCGGGCTCTATCTCGAAGCGCTGGCGCGTAGCCTGCTGCTTGCGCTCTTCATCACGCTCGCCTGCCTCGTGGTCTCCTATCCGATCGCCTGGCACCTTTCGCGCGCCCGCGGCCGCAAAGCCTTGCTGCTCTATGCCTGTGTGGCCTCGCCGCTGATGATCGGCGTGCTGATCCGCAACTTCGGCTGGATGATCATCGTCAACGTCGACGGCCCGCTCAACCGCGCACTCCTGTCGCTCGGGCTCATCGACCGGCCGCTGCGGCTCCTGTTCACCCAGGGCCTCGTCGCGCTGGCGCTGGTCCATGTCTTCACGCCGTTCATGGTGCTGCCGATCAACAATGCGTTGCGCAACATCAATCCGGCGGTCATCGAGGCGTCGCGCTCGCTGGGCGCCAGCCGCTTCGCCACCTTCTGGAAGGTGATCCTTCCGCTCAGCTTCCCCGGGATCCAGCCCGGCCTGATCCTGGTCTTCGTGCTGGCCACGGCGGCCTACGTCACGCCGGCCCTGCTGGGCGGCCAGATGGTGACCATGATGCCGACCCTGGTGGTGCAGACCCTGGTCGGCACGTTCGACTGGCCGCTCGGCGCGACGCTGGCCGTCGTCATGGCGACCGCCGCGCTGATCGCGGTCGTCGTCTTCTCGCTCGCGACCCACCGCCTCATGGAACGGGTGCGGGCATGACCGCCGTGTCTCTGGGATCGCGGGCGTCGCGGCTTGCCGGCTCGTCGCTGATCGTGCTGCTTTACGCCTTCCTGCTGATCCCTCTGGTGGCCGTGGTCGCGGCCTCGTTGACGGCCGGCGAGTTCATGCGCCTGCCGCCCGAGGGCCTGTCGCTGCGCTGGTTCGCGCGCTTCTTTCAGCGCGGAGATCTCGTCGAGGCGCTGTTGATGTCGCTGCGCATCGCGCTGGTGACCACGCTGGTGACGAGCATCGTGGCGCTGATGGCGGCGTTGGCCAGCCAGTCGCTGTCGCGGCGGCTGGCGGTCTGGTTCCAGATCGGCATGACCTTGCCGCTCCTGATCCCGGAACTGCTGACGGCCATCGGGCTGCTGTTCTTCCTCTACAGGATCGGCCTCGGCAAGACGGTCCTGGGGCTGCAGATCGGCCACATCGTGCTGGCCTTTCCCTATTGCTACGTCTCTGTCGCCGCGGCGCTGCGCCAGATCGATCCGGCCCTCGACGATGCCTCGGGCAGCCTGGGCGCCTCGGGATGGCAGACCTTCCGGCGCGTCACCCTGCCGCTTGCCATGCCCGGCCTGGTGATGGGCGCGGTGTTCGCCTTCATAACCTCGTTCGATCTCTACACCGTGTCGCTGCTGCTGAAGCCGATCGGCGGCAACACGCTGCCGCTCGCGCTGTTCGACTTCCTTACCTACGAGTTCAGCCCCACCGCCGCGGCGGCCGCGACCATGTCGGTCCTGCTCGCCTTCGCGGGCGTGGCGGTGGTCCAGAAACTCGTCGGCCTCCAACGGGCTTTCTGAAATGACATCCAGGATCCTTTATCAATTGACCAGCCCCATGCATCGCACGCTGGGCCAGGCCGAGATCGACCGCCGGCGCGACGCCCTGTCGGCGCTCGTATCGCCGGGTATCACCGTGGCAGTCGAACCGTTGGAAGAGGGGCCGCCGGCCGTCGAATCCCTGGGCGACATTGCCGTCGTGGGCGCCGAGTTGGTGCGCGAGGTGCCGCGCTGGCGCGCGGGCAAATACGACGCCGTCGTGATCGGCTGCTTCAGCGATCCCGGGCTGGCGGCGCTGCGTGACCTGATCGACGTTCCGGTCGTCGGCCCGGGGACGAGCTCGGTGCATATCGCTGCCCAGTTCGGCGATCGCTTTGGCGTGCTGTCGAGCGAGCCCACGCCGAAGGGCCTGCATGCGCGCTTCCGCTCGCTGGGTGTCGGCGACCTGTTCGTCTCGGAGCGCATGGTCGGCTGTTCGGTTCTCGACCTGTCGCGCCGGCGCAACGAGGTGATGGGCGGCATCGTCGAGGCAGCGAAAGCCTGCGTCGCGGACGGCGCCGACGTGCTCGTCCTGGGCTGCCTCGGCATGGGCTTCCTGCCTGGGCTGACCGACCTGCTGCAGCACGAAGCCCGCGTTCCCGTCATCAACCCCGTGGTCGCCGCACTCAAGACGGCCGAAGCCGCCATCAGCCTCGGGCTGCGATCGCCCGCTGCCTTTCACTAGGAGAACTGGAGGAAAGCATCATGCAGTCTCTCGCCCCAAGCCTGCCCCCGGTCCGCGCCGACGCTCCCGAGGAGATTCCGGTCCTCGACCTCGCCGCCTATCTCGCCGGCAAGCCCGGCGCGCTGCAGCAGCTCGGCGGCGAGCTGCGCCGCGCCTTCGAGCAGATCGGCTTCTACTTCATCGTCAACCACGGCGTGCCCCAGTCCCTCGTCGATGCCGCGTTTGCCGAAACCGCGCGCTTCCACGCCCAGCCGCTCGACGCCAAGCTCGCGGTCAAGATGGACGAGACCCTGGTCGGCTATCTGCCGGTGCGCGGCTCGACCACGCGGCACTCGCAGATCAACCGTGACAACAAGCCCAACGTCAACGAGGCCTTCTTCAGCCGCCGCGACGTGAACAAGTGGCCGGAGAACCTGCCCGGATTCCGCGACACCGTCGTCGCCTATCAGGCGGCGATGGAGAAGCTCGGCAAGTCGCTGTTGCCGATCTATGCCACGGCGCTCGACCTGCCGGCCGGCCATTTCGACGGCTTGTTCGCCAAGCCGAGCTACACGCTGCGCATGTCGCATTACCCGCAGCACGACGCGCCGGCCGACAACGAATTCGGCCTGGCGCCGCACACCGACACCAGCTTCATGACCCTGCTGGCGCAGAACAAGATCCCGGGCCTGTCGATCCGCCTGCCGACGGGACGGTGGATCGATGCGCCGGCGATCGACGGCGCCTTCCTGGTCAATGGCGGCGACCTGTTGCGCCGCTGGACCAACGACCGCTTCCTGGCGACGCCGCACCGCGTCGCCAATCGCTCCGGCAAGGAACGCTATGCCATCCCGTTCTTCTTCGACTGCGGCGCCGAGGTGAGCATGGAATGCCTGCCGACATGCCTGGAGGTCGGCCAGCCGCCACGCTACGAGCCGATCACTTACGCGGCCTACATGGAGTGGTACAGGAAGATGAACTTCGGCCAGGCGAAAGATCGCTCAGGCGTCAGTCTCTCCGCTTATTAGTCCGAGGTCACTCGCTTTTCTGCAGGGTCCATACCGGGCATGAGACACGGGAAAAGAAATCGCTTGATGCTCACCGCGCCAACGTGGTGCAGCCTTGGGCTGCAACACCCGGAGGAACCGTGAGCACTGGCGACATCACCCGCGTGCCCAACAAGAAGTTTCCCGCCAAGTCGTCGGTGGCGACCTATCGCCTGCCGGGCGGCGGCGGCTTTCTCTGGGCGGTGGCGACCTCGCCCGACCGCACGCAGGACATCCGCGCCCAGACGCTCGGCGCGTTGGGCGTCATCGACACGTACCTGAAGGAGGCGGGCCTCGACCGCACCCGCATCGTCAAGGCCGAGATCGTGGTGACCGACCACGACAACAAGCCGGCGTTCGACGAGGCCTGGGCGACCTGGATGCCGGCGGGCTACGGACCGGTACGGTCCTTCGTGCAGTCGGTGATGCCGGAAGGCGATCTGATCGAGATCATCATCACCGCCGCTCTGCCGGGTTAGCGATAGCCGATCCGCCGAAAGAAGCGGTCGATCTCCGCGGCGGCCGCGTCGGGCGTCTCATAGTGGACGAAGTGGCCGGCATTCTCGGCGATGCCGGCTTCCACATTCTCGAAGTACTCCGGCACGACGTCGATCCAGTCGCTGCGCAGCACCGGATCGTGGCGTCCCCAGAAGACGCGTGTCGGCTGTACGATCTTCGGCGGCTTGGGCGCGGTGCCCGCCATCACGGCGAGTCGCCCGGCATTGTTCGAGACGTACCAGTTGAAGCCGCCCTGCAGGTTGCCGGGGCGCAGGAAGTTGTCGACCCAACGCTCCAGCACGCCGTCGAAGGCATCCTTGCGATGCGACCAGTGCCTCAGGAAGTGGCTGAAATAGGCGCGACAGGTGTCGCGCGAGGCGCCGACCAGCGCCGGCGCGAACGGCATCTGGTGGAAGGTCTGGTACCAGATCTCATTGACCTGCCGCGTGTCGCGAAAGCGCGCGCCGACGCCGTGCGTGGCGCAGTTGAAGAAGAACAGGCCGGCGACCCGTGACGGGTGATTGAGGGCCAGCCGCTGCATGGCGAAGGCGCCGACATCGTGGCCGACGATGCCCGCGCGCTCGACGCCGAGTGCGGCCATGACGGCCGCAAGGTCGTCGGCCAGCACGTCGGCCCCGGCCTGGTCTGTCCGTTCCGTCGTGGGATTGCCGCTCTCGCCAAAGCCGCGGAAGTCTGGCGCGATCAGCCGGTAGCGATCCGCCAATCGGCCGAACATCGGCTCCCAGGTCGCCCAGAATTCGGGCCAGCCGTGCAGAAGCAACAGCGACGGGCCGTTTCCGCACTGCGCGACATGGGTCCTGAAACCCCGGGTCTCGACGAAGGTGTGCTGGATCGCTGGCATGGTTAGACTCCTGGCCTGACCTGCGGGAGGAACCGATGACTGGTCCCATTCAATATGACACGTCCCGACCCGGTATCGCGCGCATCATCCTCGACCGGGCGGACACGAGGAATGCGCAGGACACGGCGTTCCTCTACGCCTTGAACGATGCCTTCGACCGCGCCGCGCAGGACGACGCGGTGAAGGTGATCGTGCTGTCGGCCAACGGGCCCCACTTCTCCTCGGGCCACGACCTGCGCGAGGTCGATGGCCACGGCAACATGCGCAAGCACGAGACGGTCGGCACGTGGTCGGGCTTCGGCAAGCCGGGCGCCGAGGCGCAGTATGCGCGCGAGCAGGAGATCTACGTCGGCTTCTGCGAGCGCTGGCGCAACATCCCCAAGCCGACGATGGCGCTGGTACAGGGCAAGGTGATCGCGGGCGGTCTTATGCTGATCTGGCCGTGCGACCTGATCGTCGCGGCGGAGGATGCCGAGTTCCTCGACCACACGGTGGCGATGGGCGTCGGCGGGGCGGAGTTCTTCGCCCATCCCTGGGAACTCGGCGTGCGCAAGGCCAAGGAGTTCCTGTTCACCGCCGACTGGATCGGTGCCCAGGAGGCGCACAGGCTCGGCATGGTGAACCACGTCGTGCCGCGCGCCGAACTGGAAGCGTTCGGCCTCGCCATGGCCGAACGCATCGCCCAGAAGCCGCTGTTTGCGCTCAAGCTCACCAAGCAGGCGATCAATGCCGCCCAGGACGCCCAAGGCCGCGTGAGCGCCATGCAGACCTCCTTTGCGCTCCATCACCTGGCCCATGCCCACAACATGCTGGCGCACGGCAAGCTCATAGACCCCACGGGCTTGATGCCGGCCATAAAGAAGCATCAAAAGGCCGCGGAATAGCGGTTTTGGCCCGGGACGGCGTTCCTGTATGTTCCGCGCCACCATGAAGCCCCAGAACATCGCCCCCAAGAGCATAGCAATCGTCGGCGCCACCGGCGCGGTTGGAGTAGAGATCCTCCGGGTCCTCGAACGGCGGAACTTTCCGGTCGCTTCCCTCAAGCTGCTCGCCTCGGCCCGCTCGGTCGGCAAGACCCTCGAGTTCAAAGGCAAGCCGTACAAGGTCGAGGAACTGAAAGCCGACGCGTTCAAGGGCTGCGACATCGCCTTCTTCTCGGCGGGCGCCACGCGTAGCCGCGAGTTCGTGCCGGCCGCCAAGGCGGCGGGCTGCGTCGTCGTCGACAACTCGTCGGCGTTCCGCATGGACCCCAACACGCCGCTGGTCGTGCCCGAGGTGAACGGCGGCGATCTGGCCAAGCACGACGGCGTGATCGCCAACCCGAACTGCACCGCTGCCATCCTGTCGGTCGCCGTGTGGCCGATCCATCAGGTCGCCGGCGTGAAGCGCATCATCGTGTCGACCTACCAGTCGGCTTCCGGCGCGGGCGCCGCTGCCATGCAGGAGCTCGAGGACCAGGCGCGCGATTTCTCGGCCGGCAAGGAGATCAAGCGCGAGGTGTTCCCGCACCAGATCGCCTTCAACGTCTTCTCGCACAACACCAAGGTGGCCGAGAACGGCTACAACGAGGAGGAGAACAAGGTCGTCGAAGAGACGCGCAAGATGTTCCACGCGCCGGAGCTTCCGATCGCGCCGACCTGCATCCGCGTGCCGGTGTTGCGTGCGCACTCCGAGGCGATCACGCTCGAGCTCGAGAAGCCGCTGTCGCCGGAACAGGCTCGCGAGATCCTGTCGAAGGCGCCGGGCGTGAAGGTGGTCGATGATGCCGCCGCCAACCATTTCCCGATGCCGCTCGAGGCCAGTGGTGACCTCGACGTCCATGTCGGCCGCATCCGCCGCGACCTCTCCAACCCCAACGGCCTCATGCTGTGGGTGGCGGGCGACCAGCTGCTGAAGGGCGCCGCCTGGAACGCCGTTCAGATCGCCGAGGAACTGGCCAAGCTCTCGGCCAAGCCGATGGCGGCGGAGTAGTCTTTGCCGGGAGCGCGCCACTCCGTGGCGCGTCTTCTCATGGTCTTTCGGACCGCGCGCTTCCAGGTGCGCCACGATGGCGCGTATCACCAGTGGAGGAGGATTCCACCCGAAGAATAGTCGAT
>JAIEOV010000004.1 GCA_019750135.1 Reyranella sp.
GTCGCCCCACGAGGCTCTGACAATGATCAACCAGATGTCCGCATTATTGCTGTCTCACCCAAGGGGTGCAGTCCACCAGAGGGGGGCTGCGCAAAATGCGGAAACTGCGCTAATTCCCGCGAGGGGCTAATGGGCCCGCGGCGCGAAGGTGCCGTGCAGGCAGAACGGCACGTGGTGCTTCAGCCTCCCGACGAACAGCGGCTTGGTCGAGAGATCGCGTGCATCGAGGCCGACGATGTCGGTGCGCTTGCGGGCGGCGTCGAACAGCTGGGTGATCACGACGCCCTCATCCTCTGCACCGTTCGGCGCGGCGACGAAGCAAGGCTCGCCGGGATAGCCGTCGGGCCCGAAGTCGTGATGGGTCACGGCGCCCGTCTCGCAGTCCAGCTTGGAGAGACGCTGCTGCAGGCCGCGCGGCCGGTCGGGCGGGCTGCTCAGGAAGTAGGTGTAGCGATGGCGCTTGCCGACACGGGCCGGGCTGATGAAGGGAAACTCGTTCGACTGACCGGTATCCCAGGTCCGGCTCGTGACATTGCCGCTGGCGAGATCGACGGTGAGGCGGGTGAGCGTGGCCATGCCCTTCGCCGGCCATTCCGACTTCCAGAAGTCGCGCACCGCCGCGCCGACGGTCTGGTAGTCGGCGTAGCGCATCAGGTCGACGACGATCGCGCCGCCCTCCTCGTAGCCGTTGGCGAAGTGGAACTGGAAGAAGGCATCGGTCTCGATGATGCGCGGCTGGCCGCCGGCGCGCGGCACCAGCAGGATCAGGGTCGGCTTGCCGCCATCCCAGTGCAGGCCGCCGTCGAAGCTCTTCAGGCCCAGCAGGAAGGCGAGCGGCGACAGCAGGATCGGGCCGATGCAGAACACCAGGTGGTTCCTGGTCAGCACGAAGTCGTGGTTCATCACCGGGTAGGGCAGGGTGATGGCCGGCAGCGCCGTGAGGGTGCCGTTGTGCAGGCGATAAGGCGTCAGCGTGCACTTGGCGCCGTAGTCGACGCCGAAGTTGAACAGCTCGCCGGTCTCGGGATCGCGCTTGGGATGGGCGGAGAAGGCCTTCACCTTGCCGCCGAAATCTTCGACGCCGCGCGTATCGAGGGTCGCGGGGTCCATCGCGTAAGGTGGGCCGCCCTCCCACAGCGACAGCAGGCGGTCGCCGTCCATCAGCACCGAGGTGTTGGAGACGTTGGCGGGCAGGCGGAAGGCGTTCCCCAAGACGCCGCCCGGCCGCATGTTGCCGAAGCCGCGATTGACGACGCGCCCGGCCTTGGTCTCGTCGCGGTAGTTGTCGGTGGCGACATAACGGTTGCGGAAGCGCATGCCGTCGTCGCCGAAACGCACCGCCGCGATCATGCCGTCGCCGTCGAACCAGTGCGCGAACCACTTGCCGCCGATGTCGTTGCGGCCCGAGCCGTTGTGGAACAGCGTGCCTCGGAGCCAGGCCGGCACCTGGCCGTCGACCTCGTCGATCCGGTAGTCGTGTTCTTCCTCGAGGGAGCGGAAGCCCGCACTCCACGGGTAGGCGTCAGTCGTCATCGCGCGGATGATATCACGCCTTCAGCCGCAGATCGTCGGCACCATGGAGTTGGCGAAGGCCTTCAGGTCGGACGCCTTGGCGCCCAGGCGGGCGCGGATGGCGATGGCGTACATGATGGCGCCGGCCATGCGCGCACGGGCGGCAGGTGTCGGCTTGTTGGGCAGGTCGCCGGCGGCAAAGCCACGCTCCAGGCTCTCCTCGATCGCGGCCAGAAGCTCGGCCGCGGCTTCGCCGATCCGGGGATAGGTCGGCGATTCGACGGCGGCGGTGCCGACGATCATGCAGCCCGGGCGATGCGGTGGTGCGGTGTAGAGGTCGATCGCCGCCGAGTAGACCCGAGTCAGGCGCTGCTGGATCGTGCCCGGGCCGGCCAGGATCGCGTCGAGACCCTCGATGCTCTTGGCGCCGTAGAAGCGCAGCGTGGCGATGTAGAGTTGTTCCTTGTCGCCGAACGCGGCGTACAGGCTCGGCCGGTTGAGGCCGGCGGCGGCCGCCAGCTCATCGAGCGAGGCGCCGGTGAAGCCCTTGGCCAGGAACACGCCGCGGACTTTTTCAAGTACCTCCTCGGTAATGAAGCCCCGCGGGCGGCCGCGTGAACGTTTCGTTGTTTCTGTACCGGTTCGCATAATTTGCCTTGACGCGGCCCGTCGGCCGTATTTCTGTACCGTATCGCATAAAACACAGGAGGACGCGATGGAACTGTTCGCCTCACCCATGGCCTGCTCACTCGCCTCGCATATCACGGCGGTCGAAGCAGGTCTGCCCGTCAAGGTCCGGTTCATCGAGAACAAGAAGACCGACGACGGCGGCGACTACTTTCAGATCTCGGCCAAGGGCTACGTGCCGGCGCTGAAGCTGGACGACGGCCAGATCCTGAACGAGGGCCCGTCGGTGCTGCAGTACCTGGCAGACGCTGCGCCCAAGTCGGGGCTGGCGCCGCCCTGGGGCACGGTGGAGCGCTACCAGCTCATCGACACGCTGAACTACCTGTCGACCGAGCTGCACAAGCGGATCTTCTACAACGTGTTCAATCCCAAGGCCGCGGACGCGACCAAGCAGGCCGCCCGCGAGCTGTTCGAGCCGACCTTCGACTACCTGTCGAAGAAGCTCGGGACCGGCGACTATCTCGTCGGCAACACCTTCACCGTGGCGGATGCGTACCTGGTCACCATGCTGAACTGGGCGGTGTTCCTGAAGCTCGACCTTTCGAAGTGGCCGACCATCGCGGCGTACCACCAGACGCACCTCAAGCGCCCGTCCGTCGTGAAGGCGATGGGCGTGGAGATGGCCGAGCGCCAGCGCCGCCTAGTTTTCTAGGCCCGCTTCTTGTTGAGCACCGCGAAACGGTCCTTCGGGGCCTTTTCGCGGGCCGCAGGACCATAGGTCCCCATCTCCATGCGATGGGGGATGGTCAGCATGTAGTTCTTGAAGGCGTTCTCCATCGCCGCCTTGAAGCCCTGTGCATCCATCGTCTCGTTGACCGACGCCTTGGCGAGCTTCATCGCAAAGGGATCGCGCTCGGCAATGTCCTGGGCGAGGGCCATGGTCTCCGCCTCGAGCTTTTCCCGCGGCACCACGCGGTTCACCAGCCCGGCGCGCTCGGCCTCGGCGGCGCTGATGAAGCGGCCGGTGAACAGGTACTCCTTGGTCTTGCGCGGCCCGAAGTCCCACGGCATCGAGAAATACTGCACGTGGCTGCCGCCCCACTTCACCGCGCGGTCGGCGAACTGGGCGTCCTCGCTGGCGATGATCAGGTCGCAGGCCGAGGCGATCATGAGGCCGCCCATGATGCAGTAGCCCTGGACCTGGGCGATGGTGGGCTTGGGCAGGTCGCGCCAGCGCATGGTGTTCTCGAAGAAGCGCTCCCACAGGCGCCGGTACTCGCCCTTGAAGCCGGGCTCCAACGACGTCTTCTTCTGGTCCGCCATCTCCTGCGGACTGCCGAGATCGTGGCCGGCCGAGAAATGCTTGCCGGCGCCGGCCAGGATGATGACCCGCACCGCGTCGTCGTCGACCGCCCGCAGGAAGGCGTCGTCGAGCTCTTCCAGCAGGATGCGGCTCTGGGCGTTCAGCACGTCCGGCCGGTTGGTCGTGATCTTCAGGACCGCGCCGGTCTGCTCGGTCAGCAGCGTCGAATAAGTCTTCATGCCAGTCCTGCTCCCATGAGGTCGACGAAGTTGTCGCAATAGAAGCGCTGCTTCTGCTGCTCGCTGATGTTGTTGGCTTCCATCGAGGCCTCGAAGCGCTTGATCGGATGGCGCCCACCCTCGACGTGGGGATAGTCGGACGAGAAGAGGCAGACCTCGTCGCCCGCGTTGGCGATGATCCAGCCGGCATCCTCGTGCGGATAGGGCGTGACGCGCACCTGGCGCTTCACGAACTCGCTGGGCTTGAGCGACATCTTCTGCAGCCGCTCCTCGTTCTTGTAGAAAGCGTTGTGCGCCGAATCCATGTTGCGCATCCAGCCCGGCACCCACGACGCGCCTTGCTCGATGACGCCGAACTTCAATCGGGGGAAGCGGTCGAGCACGCGGTCGACGACGAGCGCGGTCAACGCCTTCATCACCGGATAGGCGATCGCCATGTAGTCGATCGACTTGAAATTGTCGTCGCCGCCGTGGAAGTCCGGGACGGGCGGCAGGCCGTTGTTGAAGTAGGCGTCCTCCAGCAGCTTGCCGCCGCCACCGACGTGGAAAACGATCGGCAGGCCGGCCTCCTGGGCGATCGCCCACAAGGGATCGAAGCCGACGTGGCTCGGCGAATGATGGTCGGGGCAACGCGAGGGGATCATCAGCGCCTTGGCGCCGAGCGCGATCGCTTCCCTAGCCGCCTGGGCGGTGCGCTCGAAATCGATCAGCGGCACGTAACCCGTCGGCAGCAGGCGCCGGTCGACCGAGCAGAACTCGACCATGTGCCGCGTATGGGCGCGCGCCACGGCGTAGGTGAGATCGGCATCGGGGCCGCCCTCGAGCACCGACGAGTAGTTCAGCAGCGCCGTCGTGAACATGAGCTGGCTGGCGAAGCCCAGAAGGTCGATCGAGCGCGGGCGGTCGTGGCGGGCAGAAGAGCCGAGCGCCGCCCAGTTCTTGGCGAGCATGATCTGGCTTTCGTCGAACTCTGAGCCGACACGCGCGTCCTTCAGGTGGCTGTGGAAGCCCTCGCGGCGCGGGAACAGCACGTCGTCGCCGACGCGGCCGCGATACTTCGCCTCGAGATGGTCGGCGAGGAAGCCCGGCAGCTCCATGATGTGCGCATCGGCATCGTGAATGACGCGTCCGCTGGCGTAGGGCATTGTTCCTCCGGTTTCTTGCTTGGGGAGAGCTTAGCATGACGGTCGATATTTCCCACGCCGTGCGCGGCCTCGTGGAAGCACGCAGCACCGGCATCCAGATGGCGCCGCCGTTCGCACTGCCGAACCGCGATGCGGTCTATGCCATCCAGGACGGCGTTTTAGCCGCCACTGGCCCGGCCGCAGGATGGAAGGTCGGTGCGCGCACGCCGACGGCCGAGCCCAATCCCGCGCCGCTGCTCGCGGGCGCATTGATGAAATCTTCGGCGCGCTTCAACGGCAAGGCCATGCACATGATCGGCGTGGAGATCGAGATCTCCTTCCACATCGTGCGCGACATCGAAACGCGCAGCGAGCCGGTCGGTCGCGACGAAGCGCTCGCCGCGGTGGGCGACGCCTTCGTCGGCATGGAAGTCGTGGATACGCGGTTGGCGAACTTCCACCAAGCCGACCCCGAATGGCTTTTAGCCGACAACCAGATGAACCACGCATTGGTCGTCGGTGATGCGATAGCGGACTGGAAAAGCCTCGACTGGGCGAACCTACCCGTGAGGTTGGTGATCGATGACAAGATTGTGGTGGACCAGAAAGGCGGATTGGGAGCGGTCGATCCGGTGCGGCCTCTGGCCTGGATGATCGATCACGCGGTCCGCAAGCGCGGCGGCCTCCGCAAGGGTCAGGCCATCACCACGGGTTCATGGACCGGCCTTCGCTACTTTCCGCCGGGAACTCGCGCACGCGGCGAGTTCCCGGGGTTGGGTTCTGTCGAAGCGTCCTTCTAGTACTTGATCGCAACCGTGCGGCTGGCGGAGTCGCTCACGCTATCCACCTTGGGCAGCGACTTCACTGGCTCGTGCGCCACGACGATCGCGTTGGCGGGCGCGCCATCGCGGATCATCTCCTGCTTCACGGCTTCGGCTTGGTCGGTACGGCCTTGCAGGAGAACCGTCTTACCGGTCCTCGCTGCGGTGATGGCGTTGCTGACCATCGGCGCGGCCGACGGCGGCAGCACGTTGCCCTTCTGAAGGAAGACGATGGTTTCCGAGCGTGGCTCGCCGGTGGCGTAGGCCAGGTTGGTGCTCTGCGCCATCGCCGGAGAGGCCAGGAACAGGCCGCCGAGCATGACGGCGGCGATGCTATGTTTCTGCATGGGGCTGTGACTCCTTCGCGCGTTCAATCGCGTACGGAATCAACTCCGGACCCGGCTCCGTGGTTCCCTGTGCACAACCCCTGTGCAGCGCCACGAAGCCGGCACAATTTATACTATTGCTTGATCGGCCGCGTGCAGCGGCCAATCCCTAGTAGTACCAGCCGTACGGCCAGCCACCCCACGGACCCCAGTCCCAGGAGTACATTTCCATCTCCTGGGCGGTCATGGCGTTCTCGTCGGCGAGCTGCTTGTCGAACATGTTCTTGCGATAGAGCGCGTAGGCGTTCTGGTCGCCGACATACAGGCACACGCAGACCGTCGGGTCGGGATAGACGTAGAAGACGCGGCCGTCGCGGATCTGGCGCGAGAAGCGGTGCGCCGGCAACTGCTTGAACGACGCCTGGCGCGCCGGCGTGTTGGCCGGCACGAACTTGAAGCCGGCGGCGGTCATCATGTCTTCCTTGCCGGCGATCTTCTGCTGGGGGTTTTCGCAGGCGGCGACGGCAACGCACAGTCCCAGAGCGGCTAGAGTTGTCCCAATTCGCTTCATCACGTTCTCCTCTTTCATGTCGTCCGGGTCATCTGCCCGACCATTTCGGCGCCCGCTTGCCCAGGAATGCCGCCATGCCTTCGCGAAAATCGTCGCTACCGTAAGCCAGTCTGATGAGATCGTCGATATTGTCGTCGCCCAGCCGCGCCTGCAGGCGCCGCAGGGCCTCCTTGGTGACCTGGAGCGTGATGGGGGCGTGGCCGGCGACCGTCCGGGCCACTTCCTCGGCCCGGGACAGCAAGGAAGCGGCATCCGGCAGAAGCTCGCTGACCAGCCCGATGTCCAGCGCGGTCGGCCCGTCGATCATCTTGGCCAGGAAAATGACCTCCTTGGTGCGCTGGGGGCCGATCAGGGCGGCCAGCCGGGCGTAGTTGGCCATCGACAGGCAGTTGCCCAGCGTGCGGGCGATGGGAAAGCCGAACTGGGCGCTGGTTGTGGCGAGCCGGAGGTCGCAGACCGCCGCGATCGCCGCCCCGCCGCCGGTGCAGAAGCCGGCGATGGCGGCAATGGTGGGCACACTGCAGCGCTCGATGGCGTCCACGATGCCGTCGATCTTGCGCTCGTAGGCGATGCCGTCCTCGCCGTCCTTGAAATACTGGAACTGGGCGATGTCGGTGCCGGCGGCGAAGGCCTTGGCGCCGGCACCGGTGATGACCAGGGCCTTGGCCTCGCCGGTCCGGCCGACGCGGGCGCAGATCTCGGCCAAACCCTCATACATCGCGAAGGTAAGGGCATTGCGGGCCTGGGGGCGGTTGAAGGTGATCCAGCCGACCTCGCCGCGCTTGTCGTAGAGCAATTCTTGGGTCATTTCGCCTTGCTGCCAGGATGGGAAAAGCATGGTAGGCGAGACGTCATGGCGTTGGAACGGCTTCTCAAGGGCTTCAAGGATTTCCGCACCGGCTATTACCGCGAGCACCACGACCTGTTCGAGAAGCTCGCGACCGAGGGCCAGTCGCCGAAGATCCTGATCATCGGCTGCGCCGACGCGCGCGTCGATCCGGGCATCCTGACCCAGACCAGGCCCGGCGACATTTTTACGGTGCGCAACGTAGCGGCCATGGTGCCACCAGCCCAGTTCCCGCCGGACACGCGCCATCACGGCACCTCGGCGGCCATCGAGTTCGCCGTGCGGGGACTGAACGTCGAGCACGTGGTGGTGCTGGGCCATGCGCTGTGCGGCGGCATAGGCGCGCTGGTGGACGGTCGCGACAGCATCTACGCCAGCTACGACTATCTCTCGACCTGGACCGCCATCGCCCAGGAGGTGCGCGACCTCGCCGTCAGCAAGCTCAAGGGCCGGTCGCGCGAGGAGATCACGCGCGCCGTCGAACAGGCGGCCGTGCTGAACAGCATCAGCAACCTGATGGGTTTCCGCTGGATCGAGGAGAAGGTCGAGGCCGGCGCGCTCGCCCTGCACGGCTGGTGGTTCAACATGACCGAAGGCCAGCTCTACGCCTTCAATCCCGAGACGGCCCTGTTCGAGGCCGTGCACGGCCTGAAGGTCCATCCCACCGTGGTCAAGGGTACCACCCTGTCGGCGATCAAGCCCGAAGCCCTGATCGCTGCCGTCGCCGACAAGAAGCCGGCCTTCTAGCTCGCCAGCGAGTCGATCGCGGCGTCGACGCCGCCCGGGCTGAACGGCACGCCGGCGGTCTTCATCGCGAGCTCGGTGGTGGCGAGGCAGCCCAGCAGCATGGGCTCGTTGAGATCGCCCATGTGGCCGATGCGGAACACCTTGCCCATCAGCGGCCCCAGCCCGCCGCCGAGCGACAGGTTGTAGCGATCGATGGCGACCTTGCGCAGCGGGTCGGAGCTCACGTCCTCCGGCATGACCACCGTCGTCACCGAGTTGGAGAGCCGGTCGGGCGACTGGCAGTAGAGCTGCGGGCCCTTGCCGTCCTTGCCCCAGGCGCGCACCGCGGCGCGCGTCGCCTCGGCAAGGCGGGCATGGCGGGCGAATACCGCGTCGAGGCCTTCTTCCTCGAGCATCTTGAGCGACTCCTGCAGGCCGAAGAACATGTGCACCGGCGCGGTGCCCATGAACTTCTGCGGCGCGCGGCCGTTCATCAGCTCCCAATGGAAGTAGTGGCGCGGCGCCTTGTTCTTGCGCGCCACGTCGAGCGCCTTGTTGCTGACGCCGGTGAAGGACATGCCGGTCGGCAGCATCAGGCCCTTCTGGCTGCCGCCCACGGTGACGTCGATGCCCCAGGCATCCATCTTGTACTCGATCGAGGCCAGCGAGGAGATGGTGTCGGACAGCAGCAGGGCCGGGTGCTTGGCCTCGTCGATGGCGCGGCGGATGTCGGACAGCGGCAGGACCATGCCGGTCGCTGTCTCGTTGTGGACGCAGAGCACGGCCTTGATCTCGTGCGCCTTGTCCTTGGCCAGGCGCTCGGCGACCTTGCTGACGTCGGCGCCCTTGCGCCAGTCGGCAGCGATGGTCTCGACCTTGATGCCGAGGTTGACCGCCATCTCGGCCCAGCTCACCGAGAAGTAGCCGGTCTCGATGATCAGCACAGTGTCGCCGGCGGCGAACAGGTTGGCGAGGGCGGCTTCCCAGGCGCCGTGGCCGCTCGCGTTGTACATGTAGAGACCCTGGTCGGTCTTCAGCACCCGCTTCACGCCTGCATGGCAGGCATGATGGATGGCCACGAACTCGTCGGACATGAAGTCCATCACTGGCCGGTCCATGGCCCGCAGGACGCGGTCCGGGATGTTGGTGGGGCCGGGATTGTTGAAGAACTGACGGCCGCGCGGCTTTGCATTCACAGAAGCGTTCAAGGCAGGCTCCAGTCTGCGAAAAAGTGGCGGACCATAGGGCTTCAGGCCTTGGCGAGGCAAGCGAGGCTTGCGATGCTCACCCATTAGCTAAGTGAGGGCAAATGAGTACGACAGCACCGACGAATTCAGCGATCGTGACCGACTACAAGGCCCGCACACAGGGCTCCGGTGCGCTGTTTGAACGCGCCCGCAAGGTGCTGCCGAGCGGCATCACGCACGATGCGCGCTATCTCGACCCTTATTCAATTCATGTCGCCAAGGCCAAGGGCCCGCGCAAGTGGGACGTCGACGGCAACGAGTATGTCGACTATTTCGGCGGCCATGGCGCCATGCTCCTGGGTCATTCGCATCCTGCCGTCATCGAGGCGGTGAAGCGCCAGATGGACCTCGGCACCCACTACGGCTCGAGCCACGAGCTGGAGGTGCGCTGGGCCGAGCTGGTGTGCGAGCTGATCCCGTCAGCCGAGAAGGTGCGGTTCACCGCGTCCGGCACCGAGGCTTCGCACATGGCGATCCGCCTGGCCCGCGCACACACCGGCAAGGACAAGATCGTGCGCTTCATCGGCCACTTCCATGGCTGGCACGACAACGTCGCCGCCGGTGCCACGTCCAATTACGACGGCTCGTCCGTGCCGGGCGTCGTGCAGAGCGTGACCGATCTCACCATCCTGATGCCGACCGACGACGTCGTGCCGACCGTGAAGCTGCTGGAGGAGCGCGACGACATCGCCGCGGTGATGTTCGAGCCGTCGGGCGCGTCGTGGGGCCAGGTGCCGCTGCCGCCGGGCTTCGTGCAGGCGATCCGCGACGTCACCGCCAAGCGCGGCGTGGTCATGCTGATGGACGAGGTCATCACCGGCTTCCGCTGGTCGTCGGGCGGCGCGCAGAAGGCGCTGGGCATCACGCCCGACCTCTGCATCCTGGCCAAGATCGTCGCCGGCGGCCTGCCGGGCGGCGCCGTGGCCGGCAAGCGCGAGATTCTCGATCAGATCGATCACGCTGCGTCGGCGGCGAAGAAGCGGGACAAGATCGGCCATCCCGGCACCTACAACGCCAACCCGTTGTCGGCTGCGGCAGCGGTGACGGCGCTGTCGCTGCTGCGCGACGAAGACCTGGCGGAGAAGGCCAATCGCACGGCGGCTGAATTGCGCGTGGCACTGCGTCAGGTGCTGATCGAGGAGAGCGTGCCGTGGGGCATCTACGGCGATTCCTCGGCCTTCCTGATCTACCCCAACCCGACGGGAGAGGATGTGAACCCAGCAACCTTCGATCCGCTGAAGCTCGGCTTCGCCAAGCTCAAGGGCGCGAAGTCGGGCGCACTCACCGGCAAGATCCGCATGGGCCTGATGAGCCACGGCGTCGACATCATGGGTGCACCGGGCGGCTTCGTGTCGGCGACGCACGGCGGCGCAGAGATCGAGAAGACGGTGCACGCGTTGCGCCAGACGGTGCGCGCGCTGAAGGCGGAACGCGAAGTGAAGGCTGCGTGATCTCGAGCAACCGGTAGGCGGAAGGCCCGTGTATTCGCGCAAATGACGGAGGTCTAAGCTTCACTCAAGCAATAGCCTTGGGGGAACCGATGATCACGCGCCGCCATACGCTCGCCGCTCTTGCCGCGGGCTCTGTCGCAGCACCGGCGGTGTTGCGCGCGCAGACGACGACGTGGATCGTCTACACCTATGTGCCGGCGGCGACGCTCGCCCCGGCGCGTGTGTTCCAGGAGATCGTCGAGCGCGTCGCCAAGGAGACCAATGGCGGCCTGCAGCTGAAGTATCACCTGGGCGGCTCGCTCACCATCAAGGGCACCGACATCACCACCGCGGTCGGCGACAACGTCATCCAGATCGGCGACGACGGCATGCAGCAGGGCAACGTGCCGATCACCGGCATCCTGCGCCTGCCCATGCTGATCACCAACCGTCAGGAATTCGACAAGGCGCTGGCCGTGATGAAGCCCTATGTCGACAAGGCCTACGACAAGCGCGGCTCGACGGTGCTGTCGACCTATTACTTTCCGCTGCAGATCGCCTGGTCGAGCAAGAAGCTTACCTCGCTCGACGACTTCAAGGGCCAGAAGATCCGTGCCACCTCGCCCGAGCAGATCGAGTTCCTGAAGCGCTTCGGCGCCAACGGACTGACGGTCAGCGGCGCCGAGGTGCCGTCGGCGCTGGAGCGCGGCGTGGTCGACGGCGTGCTGACGGCCAATGCCGGCGGCGGCAAGGTGTGGAAGGACCTCCTGAAGTACTGCTACGAGATCGGCCTCAACTATTTCGAGGCCAACATCGCGGTGAACAAGGAGGCTTTCGCCAAGCTTCCGGCCAACCAGCGCGAGGTCCTGACCAAGGCGATCGTCGAGCTGTCGCCCAAGATGACCGAGATGCTGTTCGCCGAGGAGGGCGAGGAGAAGGCCAAGCGCAAGGCCGAGGGCATGGTCCAGACCGACGCGACGCCCGCCGACTACAAGCGCGGCGCTGAGCGTATGGTGAGCTACTGGGACGATTGGGCCAAGCCCAAGGGTGCCGAGACGCAGGAAGCCCTGAAGAAGGTGCGCGAGGCGCTCGGTCGCTGATGTCGTCGCCTGCCGATCCGCGCCCGTTCAACCTGCTCGAGCGGGCGAGCCTCTGGACGTCGGCCTTCTGCATGGCCGGCATGGCGATCCTGATGCTTGCTGAGATCCTGCTGCGCAGCGTCTTCAACAGCACCACCGAGCATTCCGACGAGCTGGTCGGCTACCTGCTGGTCGGCGTGTCATTCCTGAGCCTGGCGCTATGCCAGAGCCGCGGCGCCTTCCATCGCGTCGAGATGGTGCAGATGCGGCTGGGGCCGCGCAGCCAGGCGCTGTCATCGCTGGTCTTCGACGTGCTGTCGTTCGCCTATATCGCCGTCACCGGCTGGTACTTCGTGCAGTTCGTCATGAGTTCGTACCGCCGCGAGGCGATGGCGAGCACGGTGCTGGCCACGCCGCTCTGGATCCCTGAATCGGTGATGATCTTGGGCGCCGCCATGCTGCTGCTGGCGCTGGCGCAGTCGATCGTGAACGACGTGCGGAAGCTTTTGGCATGAGCACCGGCCTCGAAGTCGTCATCGTCCTGGTGATCTTCCTCGGCCTGCTGGCCGCGGGCATGACCATCCCGTTCGCGATCGGCGTGCCGGCCATCGTTTACCTGCTGCTGCATGGCGGCGTGCCGGCACTGAAGGGCATCGGCCTGATGAGCTGGGGCTCGATGAACAGCTTCGCGCTGACGGCGATCCCGCTGTTCATCCTGATGGCCGAGATCATGCAGCACTCGGGCTTGAGCTTCCGCATCTATCGCGGGCTCTCCAAGCTGGTCTGCGTCATTCCGGGCGGCCTGCTGCAGACCAACATCGCAGGCTGTGCGCTGTTCGCGGCGATCTCGGGCTCGTCGGTGGCGACGGCGGCGGCGATCGGCACGGTCGCCCTGCCGCAGCTCATCCAGCGCGGCTATCATCGGCCGTTGGCAGCGGGCTCGTTGGCGGCCGGCGGCACGCTCGGCATCCTGATCCCGCCGTCGATCGCCATGATCGTCTACGGCACCTTCACCGAGACCTCGGTGTCCAAGCTGTTCATGGCGGGAGTCGTGCCGGGGTTGCTGCTGACCGGCCTGTTCATGCTCTATGTGTTCGTGCATGCGCTGCTGCGGCCCGAGATCGCGCCGCGCGAGAAAGGGCCACAGAACCTCGCCGAGTTCCTGCAGGCGCTGTCCGACCTGCTGCCCTTCGTCGTGGTGATCGGCGGCACCATGGGCAGCCTCTATTTCGGCTGGGTGACGCCGACCGAGGCGGCCGCCGTCGGCTGCCTGGCGGCGTTCGTGGTCTCGTCGATCTGGGGCAAGCTCGGCTGGAAGGAATTGAGCACCGCCATGACCTCGGCGGTGATGATCAGCGGCAACATCCTGCTGATCGTCTACACCGCCTTCGTCTTCTCCTATGCCATCAGCGTTGCCGGCGTCGGCGAATCGCTGACCTCGTGGATGGTGGCGCTGAACCTGTCGCGGCTGGAATTCTTCTTCGCGCTGTTCGTGCTCTACACGATCCTGGGCTGCCTGGTCGAAAGCCTGGGCATGATCGTGATCACCGTACCGCTGCTCTACCCGGTGCTGCTGAAGTACCACATCGACCCGGTCTGGTTCGGCATCATCCTGGTGCTGTTCATCGAGCTCGGCCAGATCTCGCCGCCCATCGGCATCAACCTGTTCGTCATCCAGAGCATCTGGGACGGCAAGCTGTCGGACATTGTCTGGGGCACCATCCCATTCCATCTCCTGATGTTCGTCCTGCTGGTAATGCTGGTATTCTGGCCCGATATCGCCCTTTGGCTGCCCAACCACATGTTTGCCCCGACATGACAGACCGTCACGCTGCCTATCCCACCGGCTTGAAGGAAACGCCGACGCGCCATCGCGCCCTGCGTCGGCGCATGGAGGCGCCGGGCATCGTCGTGGCGCCCGGCTGCTACGACTGCATCAGCGCGCGGCTGGTCGAGGTCTCGGGCTTCGATGCGGCGTACATCACAGGTTCGGGCGTCTCGATGAGCGCGCTGGGTGCGCCCGACATGGGCGCGCTGAGCTTCGGCGAGATCCTCGACCGCGTCTGGCGCATCTGCGATTCGGTTTCGATCCCGGTGATCGCCGACGCCGACACGGGCTATGGCGGCCCGCTCAACGTCATCCGAACCATGCGCGAGTTCGAGCGCGCCGGTGTCAGCGCCGTGCAGCTGGAGGACCAGGAATGGCCCAAGAAGTGTGGCCACGAGCCCGGTCGCAAGCTCGCCTCGACCACCGAGATGGAGCAGCGCATCAAGGCCGCCGCCGATGCGCGGGTCGATGACGACGTCATGATCGTGGCCCGCACCGACGCCATCGCCTCGGAAGGTTTCGAGGCGGCATTGGAGCGTGCGGCGCGCTATCGCGAGGCTGGCGCCGACATCCTGTTCGTCGAGGCGCCGCCGAACGAGGCCAATCTTGCCGAGGTGCCCAAGCGTCTCGGCGTGCCGTGCCTCGCCAACATGGTCGAAGGCGGCCGCACGCCGATCCTGCCGTTTCCGCAGCTGGAGCAACTCGGATTCAAGGTCGCGATCTATCCCAATTCGCTGACGCGCCTGTTTGCGCGCGTCGGCCAGGACCTGCTGGGCTCGCTCAAGAGCACGGGCAACACCGCGGCGATGGCCAACCAGATGCTCGACCACGGCCAGCTTTGGTCGCTGTTCGAGAACGAGCGCTGGCAGGCCTTGGAGAAGAAGTTCCAGGGGTAGGGCCGCTCAGACGGCGCCCTCGTCCCTGATGTGCAGAACGCGGCCACAATGCTTGCAGTGCACGGCGTCAGCGTCGTGCGCCATCAGCCCGCAATCCGGACACTCGTAGCGAACCTTGTCGGGACGGAAAATCGCCTGAAGCAGCCTCAGGAACAGCCCGACTCCCACGAACATGATGACGACGGCGAGGAGGCGGCCGAGCGGTCCGCGCAACGTGATGTCGCCGAAGCCAGTGGTGGTGAGCGTGGTGATGGTGAAATACAGCGCGTCGACGTAGCTCGAAATCTGCGGATTGACGACGTGCTGCGTGACGTAGACCACCGATGTGATGATGAAGATGAAGACGAGAAGGTTGACCGTCCGCTGGATGATGTCCTCGTTCCGACGGAACCAGGGAGAGTCACGACGCAGGTCCCGCAGCAGGTGGTAGGAGCGCAGGAGCCGGAGCGCGCGGGCGATCCGCAGGAAGGCGAGGTTCTCGACGAAGAACGGAAGCAGCAGCGAACCGATCACGACCAGATCGGCGGCAGTGGAGATGCTCAGCAGGTGTTGGCGCCTGTCCTGCTCGGCATAGAGGCGGGCTGAAAAGTCCAGAAGCAGCACGAAGGCGATCGCCAGGTCGAGAGGGATCATCCACCAGTGCGCGCCGGCGACCGCTGACAGAAGAAAGACCCCGATGGTGACGACGTCGAAGATGATGAGGCCATAGCGAAACCGCCGCGCCCGGGCGTCGTTTCCGAAGTAGAGCGCCTGCAGTTTCTCGCGGAAGCCAGGCGCCTTGCTCATGCGCCGCGCTTTAGCATGCCAGGGCTTTCAACGTTTGCCTTTGCCGATGTGGGCGATGGCCTCGATCTCGACCAGGATCTCGGGCGCGGCGAGCGCGCTCACCTCGACCAGGGTCGAGGCGGGGAAGTCGCCGGTGAAGAACTCGGCCCGCGCCTTCCACACCTTGGTGTTGTTCTTGATGTCGGTGACGTAGATCGTGACCTTCACCACGTCGGCCATGGCGCCGCCGGCCGCTTCGACCATGCCCTTGATCTTGTTGAAGATCACCTTGGCCTGCTCGTACTCGTCCATCTTGGCGAGCTGGGCGGCATCGGTGCCGCGCGCGGTCATGCCCGAGACATAGGCGATGCCGTCCGACACCAGGCAGTTCGACCAGCGCTCGGGCGGCGGCTCGGGCACGTGGGGCGATGTCACGCGGCGGATCATGGGCGTCTCCTCGCTTGGTCTATTCCGGCTTGGCTCCCGTAGACTTCACCACCGGCGTCCACTTGTCGATCTCGGCCTGGATGAAGCGCGTCACCTCGGCCGGCGTCGCCGTGCTGGCCTCGGCGCCGATCTCTTCCCAGCGCTTGACCACGGCCGGCTCCTTCAGCACGGCCTGCATCTCCGTCGCCAGGCGGTCGACGATCGGCTGCGGCGTCTTGGCCGGCACCGAGATGCCGAACCACGAATAGGAGATCAGGTCGGGGTAGCCGAGTTCCTTCATGGTCGGCACGTCGGGGAAGGCGGGGCTGCGCTCCTCGCTGCTGACGGCGAGCGCGCGCACCTTGCCGGCCTTGATGTGCGGTGCGGCCGACGGCAGGGAATCGAACATCGATGGGACGTTGCCGTTGATCGTGTCGACCATGGCGGGCCCGGCACCGCGATAGGGTACATGGACCAGGGCGGCGCCGATGACCTGCTCGAGCTGGGCCCCCAGCAGATGGTTGCTCGAACCCGCGCCTGAGGTCGCGTAGGCGAGCTTGCCGGGCTCGGCCTTGGCGATCTCGATGTATTCCTTGAACGTCTTGGCCTTGAAGCCAGGGTTGACCACCAGGACGCTGGGATTGCGCGAGGCGATCGAGATGTGGATGAAGTCGGCCATCGGGTCGAAGTCGGCGCCGCCATAGAGCGTCGGCGAGATCGACAGGCCCGAGATCACCGACATCAGGAGCGTGTAGCCATCGGGCGGCGCCTTGGCGACCAGGGCGGTGCCGACCATCGCGCCCTTGCCGGGCTTGTTGTCGACGATGATGTTCTGGCCGAGCCGCTGGCCGAGGTATTCGGCCACCATGCGGGCGATCACGTCGGTGGTGCCGCCGGGTGCGTAGGGCACGACGAGCTTGATGGGCTTCGACGGCCAGGCTTGTGCCAGGGTCGGCGAGGGGAGGGCCGGAAGGGCAGCCGCCAGCGAGGCGGCGATGAATGTGCGGCGAGGGATCATGCGCCGAGTATACTCGGGCCATGAGCCATCCCGACAAGCTGTTCACTTCGCTGTTCGAACCACGCCGCATTGCGTTGATCGGCGCTTCCGCCGATGTCACCAAGACGACATCGCGGCCGCAGCGCTTCCTGCGCAAGCACGGCTTCGCGGGCGAGATCCTGCCCATCAATCCGTCGCGGACCGAAATCCTGGGCGAGAAGGCCTACAAGGATCTCGACGCGGTCAGCGGCGATATCGATCACGCCTATATCCTGCTGAACGGCAAGGCTGCGGTCGATGCGCTGGCCGCGTGCGGCCGGCGCGGCGTCAAGGTAGTCTCGATCCTGGCCGGCGGCTTCGCCGATGCCGGCGCGGCGGGCGCCTCGATGCAGGACGATCTCGCGCGCATCGTGCGCGAGACCGGTGTGCGGCTGGTCGGGCCCAACAGCATCGGCACGGTCAGCACCGACCTGCCCGTGGCGCTCACCGCCAACGCGGCCTTCGCCGTCGACAAGCTGCGCACGGGCAACTGGGGCCTGGTCAGCCAGAGCGGCAGCCTGATCGGCGCCCTGCTGTCGCGCGCCGATGCACGCGGCATCGGCTTCTCGCGCCTGATCTCGGTCGGCAACGAGGTCGATCTCAAGGTCGGCGAGATTGCCGACCTGATGGTCGACGATCCCAGGACCAAGGCCATCCTGCTGTTCATGGAGACGCTGCGCGACGGCGAGCGGCTGGCGCGGGCGGCGCGGCGCGCCCATGCCGCCGGCAAGCCGGTGATCGCCTACAAGCTCGGCCGCTCCGACATCGGCCAGGAACTCGCCAAGTCCCACACCGGCGCGATCGCCGGCTCCGACGCCACCTTCGATGCCTTCTGCCGCCGCCACGGCATCGTGCGCGTGTCGATGTTCGAATCGCTGGTCGACGTGCCGGCGCTGCTGGTCGATCGTCCGCCGGCAAAGGGCAAGCGGGTGGCGGTCGCCACGACGACCGGCGGCGGGGCGGCAATGGTGGTCGACAACATGGCGGTGGCCGGTCTCGACATCGCTGATCCGCCGCAGGCGCTGGTCGATTGGCTGAAGCCCCTCGGCATTGCGGCGGGCGAAGGCAAGCTGGTCGATCTCACCCTGGCGGGCGCCAAGCCCGAGATCGTGTCGGGCACGATCGAGCGCCTGCTGGCCGACGACGCGAACGACGCGGCGATCTTCGTCGTCGGCTCCTCGGCGCAGTTCAATCCCGAGCTCGCCGTCGAGCCGCTGCTGAAGTTTGCCAAGTCGGCGAAGCCCTTCGCCGTGGCGCTGACGCCCGCGGCCGACAAGTCGCTGGCCCTGCTGACGGCGGCCGGCGTGCCGGCCTTCCGGCATCCGGAGTCGTGTGCCGAGGCCATGGCGGCCTGCCTGTTGCGGCCGGCGCCGCAGCCGGTCCCTGTGCTCGCCGAGCCGACGCGCCAGACGCTCGACGCGCTCGAGGCCGGCCGCGTCAACGGCTTCGACGAGCGCCGCGCCGCCGACTTCTTCGGCGCGCTCGGCTTGCCGCTCGCCAAGGCGCTCGCCATTCCCGACGCCAAGCGTGTCGCCGCTGCGGTAAACGAGATCGGGGCGCCGGTGGTGTTGAAAATCCTGTCGCGCGACGTCGCCCACAAGACCGAGGCTGGTGGCGTGGCGCTCGGCCTGCCCGACGGCCAGACGGCGGCGCTGGCCGCGCGCGAGATGGAAAGGCGTGTGAAGGCGCATAGCCCGCACGCCAAGCTCGACGGCTTCCTGATCCAGAAGATGGAGCGCGGGCTCGCTGAAGTGATTCTAGGCTTCCGGCGCGACCCGCTGGTCGGCCCGACCGTCACGGTCGGCCTGGGTGGCGTCTTGGCCGAGATCTACAAGGATGCCGCCACGCGCCTCGCGCCGGTCGACGAGACCGAAGCGCGGCAGATGATCGACGAGGTCAAGGGGCTCGCCACCATCCGCGGCTACCGCAACCTGCCGCGCGGCGATGTTTCAGCACTGGCCAAGGCGATCGCGGCCTTTTCGACTTTGGCGCACGAGGCTTTTGCCGAGGTGTCGGAAGCGGAGATCAATCCGGTGCTGGTGAAGCGCGACGGCGAGGGCGTCGTTGCGGTCGACGGACTGGTGCTGCTGAAGTAGGCGCTTGTCTTGCCGGAAGAATATGAGCGGCCTGGAGGCCCGCGGTCCGGCAAGATCACGCCACGCGCGTCTGCGCTGCTTCGAAGAGCTGGCGGAAATCGTCCAGGACAAAGTACGTGTCCTGGAGCTTGTCGATCTGATAGGGGCGGCGCATGACGCTGGCTGCTTCGAAGGGCAGCCGCTCGACGCCGTCGCTTGACATCGCGTGCTTCACTTCGGCGGCGGATGAGAGAATGCCCGCACCGTAGATTTTCAGACCCGCGGGCGTGCGGATCAGGCCGAACTCGACCGTGTACCAGTAGAGGCGCGCCAGAAGATCGATCTTGGCGCCGGCCTCGAGCGCGCGCTGGCCGTACATCTGCATATAGTCGGCGAACACCGGATTGCTGAGCAGCGGGACGTGGCCAAAGAAATCGTGGAACAGGTCCGGCTCGACCAGATAGTCGATCTCGGCGCGGGTGCGGATCCACACCGTCACCGGAAATCGCCGATGGGCGAGGTGATCGTAGAACACCGCGTCGGGAATGAGGCCGGGCACGCCGACGACGCGCCAGCCGGTCAGCTTCTCCAGGCGCGCACTCACCGCGTCGAAGTCGGGAATGCCGGCGCCGATGCCGAGCGTCTCGAGGCCCTGCACGAACTCCTCGCACGCATGCGCCTTGGCGAGCGCGGTCTGGCGCTCGACCAGCAGGCGCCACACGGCTTGGTCTTCGTCGGAGTAGTCGCTCGTGTGCTGCGGCACCGTCCAGTCGGACGCCATGCCGGTGTAGTTGCCGCGAAGATTATCGAGAGGGGCGAGGTTCATGAGCGGAATATGGCGACGAGGGGTGTAGGGAATCCCGGCAAAGTTGGGCTGTCCGGAACGCCAGAATGGGGATAATATCTCCATATTATAAATAATTTAGGGATAATCCCTATGATGGAGTTGGATGACATCGATAAACGGATCGTCGCTGCCCTGCAGGCCGAGGGCCGCCTGCCGATCGTCGACCTCGCCGATCGTGTCGGCCTGTCGCCGACGCCCTGCCAGCGCCGTGTGAAGCGCCTGGAAGAAGAAGGGGTGATCACGCGCTACGCCGCCCTGGTCTCCCCGCCGGCGATGGGGCTCGGCCTGCAGGCGCTGGTCCAGGTGACGCTCGACGACCACTCGGAGAAGGTCGTCGAGGCGTTCGAGGCCGAGATTCGCGCCCGGCCCGAGGTCGTGGCTTGTTACGCCGTGACCGGCGACATGGATTTCCTGCTGCATGTGCTGACGCCCGACCTCGCGAGCTTCAGCGACTTCGCTCTGAAGGCGCTGCTGCGCATGCCGGGCGTCCGCGGCACGCGCTCGTCCTTCATCATGCAGGCGGTGAAGACCGATCTTGCCTGGGCGCCGATTCCGCAGTCGCCGGCGCGCAAGAGTCGCTAGACGCCGTACTCGGGCGACTCCAGCGGCGGCACGGTCTCGGGCTGCGCCGGCGGCGGCACGGTGAAAGCCTTGTCGCGCAACAGCTTCTCCATCATGGCGATGCCCTTCTCGGTATTGCCTTCCTGGCAATAGAGATCCGCCAAGATGCGCGTGTGATTGCGCCGGCCGTCGGAGTTGAGGCTCCGGCCGACACCGTAGCGGTCGTAGAAGGCCACGAGCTGGCGGCAACGCGCTGCGGGGTCGACGGTCGCTTGCGCCAGCTGGGCGGCGACGAGCAGGGTAACGATCTCCATCCAGCCTAGACGGGACCACGATCGGCGAGCAGGTGCAAGTAGAGAGGCCGGTCGATGTTTCCACCGCTCAGCACCAGGCCGACCCGCTTGCCGGCCATGCGCTGGCGTTCCTGCATCAAGGCGGCGAGGGCGGCGGCGCCCGCGCCTTCGGTCAGCTGGTGCGTATCCTCGTAGTAGGCGCGCATGGCCGCGCCGATCTCGGCGTCGCTCACCTGCACGATGCGGTCGGCGCCCTTCAGGATGACAGCGAGCGCCTCGGCGTCGGGGCCGCGCACGGCCATGCCGTCGGCCATGGTGTCGGCGCTGTTGGTCGGCACGACCTTGCCGGCGGCAAACGACAAGGCGTAGGCCGGTGCTTCGGTCGACACCACGCCCACCACCTTGGTCGCGGGGCTGAGCGCGTCGCGCATCGAGATCACGCCGCAGATGCCCGAGCCCAGGCCGATCGGCACATAGACCGTATCGAGCGCCGGCGCGCCGCGGAACAGCTCAAGCGCATAGGTCGCTACGCCGCGCACCAGGTCGCGGTGGAAGGACGGGATCATCGACAGTCCGCGTTCGTCGGCTAGCCGCATGGCGGCATCCTTCGCGGCGTCGAAGTCGTGTCCGGCCTCGACCAGCTCCGCCCCGAAGGCTCGCATGGCCGCGTTCTTCTCCACCGAATTGCCCTGCGGCACGACGATGGTGGCGGCAATGCCGACCTTGGCGGCGCCGACCGCGATGCTCTGGCCGTGATTGCCCCGGGTCGCGCTGACAACGCCCTTGAGGCCGGGCTGCGCGCGCTTCAGCCGATCCATGTAGACCAGCCCGCCGCGCACCTTGAAGGCGCCGATCGGCGTGTGGTTCTCGTGCTTCACCCAGACTTCGCAGCCCGTGCGCTTGGCGAGCAACGGCCAGGCATATTGCGCCGTCGGCGGCATGGCCGCGTAGACAACTTGCGCTGCGTCTTCGACTTCCTGCAGAGACAACATGGTACCACTTTGGGCTAAGATGCCCCGTCTTCCAATTGGTCTTCCAGCCGGAGTACCCGATGCCTGTTCTGCCGCGTTCGCTCGAGATCCAGGGTGAGATTTCCGCCATCCGCCGCGACATCCACGCCCATCCCGAGCTCGCCTACGAAGAAACGCGGACGTCGGACATCGTCGCGGCCAAGCTCACCGAGTGGGGGCTGGAAGTGACGCGCGGGCTCGGCAG
Source organism: Reyranella sp. (assembly GCA_019750135.1). Lineage (GTDB taxonomy): Bacteria > Pseudomonadota > Alphaproteobacteria > Reyranellales > Reyranellaceae > Reyranella. The sequence continues at coordinate 21,795 of JAIEOV010000004.1, forward strand.
GACCGGCGTGGTAGGAACCCTGCGCAAGGGCAACTCGTTGAAATCCATCGGCCTTCGCGCCGACATGGATGCGCTGCCGATGGAAGAGAACAACGATTTCCAGCACCGCTCGCAGAATGCCGGGCGCATGCATGCCTGCGGCCATGACGGCCACACGGCCATGCTGCTGGGCGCCGCCAAGATGATGAGCGAGAAGCGCGACTTCGAAGGCGCGGTGCACTTCATCTTCCAGCCGGCCGAGGAAGGCGGCGGCGGCGCCAAGGCCATGATCGAGGACGGCCTGTTCGAGAAGTTCCCCTGCGACGCCGTCTTCGCCATCCACAACAAGCCGGGCGTGCCGCTCGGCCACATCGTCACCAAGCCCGGGCCGCTGCTGGCCGCAGCAGACCGCTGGGACATCCGCATCACCGGCAAGGGCGGCCATGCCGCCCATCCGCATCTTGCCATCGATCCCCTGGTGGTGGGCGCCAACGTCGTGCTGGCCCTGCAGACCATCGTCGCCCGCAACATCGATCCCTTGGACGCCACCGTGGTGACGGTCGGCTTCTTCAAGGCGGGCTCGGCCTACAACGTCATCCCGGCCGACGTGCATATCGGCGGCACCACCCGCACCACGACGCCGGCCAACCGCGAGCTGGTCAAGCGCCGCATCGACGAGATCTGCCGCGGCGCCGAGCAGATGCACGGCGTGAAGATCGAAGTCGAGCACCGGCCGGGCTATCCGCCGACGGTGAACAACGACGAGCGCGTGCGTTTCGCCCTCGAGGTGGCGGCGGGCGTCTGCGGCGATCACGCGGTGAGCGACAAGGTCCGCCCCAGCATGGGCGCGGAGGACTTTTCCTACATGCTGGAGAAGGTGCCGGGCGCCATGGTGATGCTGGGCAACGGCGGGACGGCGAGCCTGCATAACCCCAGCTACGACTTCAACGACATGGCCATCCCGTTCGGCGTCAGCTTCTTCGTGCGCACCGTCGAGCGCTTCCTCGAGAAGCGGGCGTAAGCGATGACTGTTTTCATCAGCGAAGCGCGGACCGCGCTTCGCTAGCATGGAATTCTTTCGAGTCTACGGTCGGGTCATCGGTCTCCTGAAGGCCGAGCGCGGGCTTGCGATCATGCTGGCGCTGGCCAACGTCGCGGTGGCGGCGCTGCAGTTCTACGAGCCGGTGCTCTTCGGCAAGGTCGTCGACCTTCTGAGCACGGCGCGCGACAAGCCGGTCGACGTGCTGTGGCGCGAGGCGCGCGAGCTGCTGGTCCTGTGGGCGGCGGTCGGCATCGGCGGCATCGTGGCCAACATCATCGTCTCCCTGCAGGCCGACCGCATGGCCCATCGCCGGCGGCTGGGCGCCATGGCCACCTTCTTCGAGCACGTGCTGGTCCTGCCCTTTGCCTTCCATCACAGCCAGCATTCGGGCCGCCTGCTGAAGGTCATGCTGACCGGCGTTGACCACCTGTTCGGCATCTGGCTGTCATTCTTCCGCGAGAACCTCGCGACCTTCGTCGCCCTCTTCATCATGCTGCCCCTCAGCCTGTTCATGAACTGGCGGCTGGGCCTGCTGCTGATCGTGCTGATCATCTTCTTCGCCGTAGCCAATGCCTGGGTCGTCGGCCGCACCGACCGCCTGCAGCAGCAAGTCGAGGACCGCCACAGCGAGCTCGCCAGCCGGGCCGGCGATGCGTTGGGCAACATCCACCTGATCCAGAGCTTCGTGCGGCTGGGCCAGGAAACCGGCGAGATGCATCGTATCATCCGCGAGACGCTGGCGGCGCAGTATCCGGTGCTGAACTGGTGGGCGCTGCTCTCAGTGCTGACCCGCGCCGCCTCGACCGTCACGGTCATCCTGATCTTCGTGCTGGGCACCTGGCTCTATACGCGCGGCGAGGCCAGCGTCGGCGAGATCGTGAGCTTCATGGGCTTCGCCACCCTGCTGATCAGCCGCATGGACCAGGCCTCGGGCTTCGTGAGCCGCATCTTCTTCCAGATGCCGGCGCTGGCCGATTTCTTCCGCGTGCTCGATTCGCAGTCGACCGTGCCCGACAATCCGCACGGCAAGGACATCGGCCGCGCCAAGGGCGATGTCGAGTTCGACGACATCAACTTCTCCTACGACGGCAAGCGGCCGGCGCTTGTTCATTTCTCGCTGCAAGTGCCGACCGGGACCACGGTCGCCTTCGTCGGCCCGACCGGCGCGGGCAAGAGCACCGCGCTATCGCTGCTGCATCGCATGTGGGATGCCCAGTCGGGTGTCATCCGGATCGACGGCATGGACCATCGCGACATCAAGCTGGAGTCGCTGCGCCGCAATATCGGCGTGGTGTTCCAGGACAGCACGATGTTCTACCGCTCGATCGCCGACAACCTGCGCATCGGCAAGCCCGACGCCACCCAAACCGAGCTCGAGGAGGCGGCGAAGCTTGCGGAGGCGCACGACTTCATCATGCGCCAGCCCAACGGCTACGACACCATGGTGGGCGAGCGCGGCACGACGCTGTCCGGCGGCGAGCGCCAGCGGCTGGCGATCGCCCGGGCCCTGCTCAAGAACCCGCCGATCCTGATCCTCGACGAGGCGACCAGCGCACTCGATTCGGTGACCGAGGCGCGCATCCAGAAGGCGCTGAAGGCGCTGATGACCGGCCGCACCACCTTCATCATCGCCCATCGCCTGTCGACCATCCGCGACGCCGACCTGGTCGTGGTGTTCGAGCACGGCCGCGTGGTCGAGCAGGGCAACTACCAGGAACTGGTGGCTCAGGGCGGCGCCTTCGCACGCCTGGTGGCGACCCAGCAGGCCGGCATCGAGGCGGCCTGAGTATGGCCGAACCTGCCGAGCTCGCCGGCGCCAGGCCGCGCCTCTATCACGCGCTATCGTCCTACTATTCGATGATTGCACGGCTTGCGCTCGTCGAAGGCGGGATCGCCTACGAATCGGTCGTGATCGATATCCATCTCAAGATGGTTCAGCAGCGGCCGGACTATGTGCGGCTCAATCCCAACATGACCGTGCCGACGCTGGTGCTGGCCGACCGTATCCTCGACCAGAGCCGGGACATCGCCGAGTACGCGCTGGGCGTCAGCGAAGCCGCGCTGGATGGAGACACGAAAGCCTGGCTCGACCTTCACTACGGCTATCCGATCGAGGAGCTGACCTTCGGTGGGCTTCTCGCCCGCAGTCCCCTGGCGCGCATCATGGTTCCCAGGCGGCTCGAGTCCGTCCGGCGCCGCCTGCTCGAACGCGCCAAGCAGAATCCCGATCTCGCCAAGATCTATGAGGAACGCGCCGAGGTCTTCGCCGGGCGCATCCGCGCCTTCGATCCCGCGGCTGTAGCGCGGCTCTCCGAGAAGCGTCGCGCCGAAGCGATCGGCTTCATGGATCGGCTCGAGCAGACGCTTGGCGATGGTCGCGGCGTGCTCGTGCCGCCGGCCTATGGCGCCGCCGACGTGGTGTGGACCGTGTTCCTCGCCCGCATGGAATTCGTCGGCATGGGCGCCGAGCTTCAGAAGCGGCCGGCGCTTGCGCGCTATTGGCGTGCCATGCAGGCACGCCCCAGCTTCGGCCCGGCGGATATCTGGACGAAATTGCATGTCTTCCGCCTGATCGGCGGGGTGGTGGGCGTCCGTTAATCAGGGCCGCTGGCTGGCATAGAATCTGCCTGATATCCCCTTGGCGGATGTGTTTTGTCCGCCTAAGAGTCGCCGGACGGGGAACGAAGAGGGGCAGACGGACATGAGAAAATTCGCGAAATGGCTGGGCGGCGCAGTCGCCGCGCTGGCGCTGGGCAGCCTGCCGGCCAATGCGCAGACGCCCATCAAATTCACCCTGGACTGGGTTTTCCAGGGCCCGACCTCGCCGTTCCTGGTGGCGTTGGAGAAGGGCTACTACAAGGCCGAGGGCCTCGACGTCACGATGGATCCGGGCCAGGGCTCGGCCGGCGCCGTGCAGCGCGTCGCCACGGGCGCCTACCAGATCGGCTTCGCCGACGTGAACGCCACCATCGAATACAACGCCAAGAACCCGGGCAAGGAAGTGCTCTGCGTATTCATGGCCTACGACTTCGCGCCGTTCGGCGTCTATGCCCTGAAGAAGAGCGGCATCAAGGTGCCCAAGGACCTCGAGGGCAAGAAGCTCGGCGCGCCGGTGTTCGACGCGAGCTTCCGGCTGTTCCCGGCCTTCGCCAAGCTGAACGGCATCACCAAGTGGGAGCACGTCAACCTGACGCCGCAGCTGCGCGAGCAGAGCCTGGTGCAGGGCACGGTGGACTTCATCTCGGGTCACTACTTCTCGTCGATGCTCGACCTCAAGGCGCGCGGCGTGAAGTTCGACGACATCGTCGCCATGCGTTACGTCGACTTCGGCATGGACGTCTACGGCAACGGCATCGTCATCTCGCCCGAACTCGCGAGCAACGAGAAGGCCGTGAAGGGCTTCATCAACGCCACGATCAAGGGCTGGAAGGACGTCATCGCCGACAACAAGCTCGGCATCGCCGCCGCCAAGAAGCGCGATCCCCTGATCGACGAGGCGCTGGAGCTGGAGCGCCTGCAGATCTCTCTGCAGACCAACGTGCTCACGCCCTACGTGAAGGCGAACGGCATGGGCGACGTCCAGCCGGAGCGGTTCGCGAAGTCGGTCAAGCTGGTGTCGGAAGCCTTCGGCCTGCCGGCGGCGCCGCCGGTCGACAAGGTCTTCACCAACAAGTACCTGCCGCCCAAGGCGGATCGCATGGTCGTCAAGTAGGTCGTGGCATTCGTCGACCTAAATAAGGTCAGTCTCACCTACAGGCTGGGCAAGGAAACCACGCTCGCCCTTGCCGATGCGACTCTCAGCATCGACAAGGGCGAGTTCATCGCCGTGGTCGGGCCGTCGGGTTGCGGCAAGTCGACCATCATGAAGCTCGTCACCGGCCTGCTGCCGGCGTCGTCGGGCGAAGTGCGGGTGGCGGGCGAGAAGGTGACCGGGCCGATCAAGGGCGTCGGCATGGCCTTCCAGAACCCGACCCTGATGCCCTGGCGCACCACCATGGACAACATCCTGCTGCCCATGGAGGTGGTCGAGCCGCACAAGCGCCGGTTCCGCAGCCATCGCGCCGAGTACGAAGAGCGGGCGATGAGGCTCTTGAAGACGGTCGGCCTGACCGACTTCGCGCGCCGCTATCCCTGGCAGCTCTCGGGTGGCATGCAGCAGCGCTCCAACCTCTGCCGCGCCCTGATCCACGAGCCCGAGCTTCTGATGCTCGACGAGCCGTTCGGCGCCCTCGACGCCTTCACCCGCGAGGAGCTGTGGGGCGTCATGCAGGCGCTGTGGCTGGAGAAGCGCTTCACCGGCGTGCTGGTGACGCATGACCTGCGCGAGGCGGTCTATCTCGCCGACACGGTCTACGTCATGAGCAAGCGGCCGGGCCGCATCGTGCTCACCCGCAAGATCGACATCCCGCGCCCGCGCTCGCTCGCCACCACCTTCGAGCCGCATTTCGTCGATCTCGTGCACGAGCTGCGCGACCGCATCTCGCAGGAGCACGCATGAGCGACCTCAGGCGCGAGGCGCTCAAGATCGCCATGCCGTGGCTGGCGACGGCGGTGCTCCTGATCATCTGGGAGCTGGCCTGCATCGTCTTCGACATCCCCGAGATCATCCTGCCCAAGCCCAGCAAGATCTTCACGGTGTTCGTGGCCCGCTTCGACATCCTGATGGCCTATTGCTGGGATACGCTGTGGACGACGGTGATCGGCTTCCTGCTGGCGATCGCGGGCGGCCTGTTGCTGGGGCTGGCGATCGGGGCCTCACCGTTCGTCTATTCGGGCCTCTATCCGCTGCTGATCGCCTTCAACGCCATCCCCAAGGTGGCGCTGGTACCGATCCTGATGATCTGGGTGGGCGTGGGCTCGCTGCCGGCGGTGATCACCGCCTTCGTCATCAGCTTCTTCCCCATCGTGGTCAATGTCGCGACCGGGCTTGCCACCATCGAGCCCGAGATGCGCGACGTGCTGAGAAGCCTCGGCGCCACGCGAACCGAGATCCTGACCAAGGTCGGCATCCCGCGCGCCATGCCCTATCTCTTCGCCAGCCTGAAGGTCGCGATCACCCTGGCCTTCATCGGCTCGGTGATTTCCGAGACGGTCGGCGGAAACAACGGCATCGGCTTCCTGATGCTGTCGGCCAGCGCGCGCAACGACGCGCCGACGACCTTCGCCGGCCTGTTCGCCATCGCCATCATGGGTGTGCTGATGTACGCGATCTGCGCCCTGGTCGAGAAGCGCATGACGCGCTGGGCGTTCCGCGGCGAGATCGTGGGCTGATGAGCGGGAACCCTGCAGGTCAGGGTTCCCGCTCAAGAGCAGAAGATTACCGCGGCTGGCAGTTCGAGGCCGGCAGGTACTGCTGCTGCATGGCCCTCACGCAGTCCTCATAGGACGCATAGGTCTGCTGATAGCCAGACTGCTGGACCTGCGCGGTATTCTGATGGCGCACGTCAGCGGCCGGATCGATTGCCGTTGCACCGAGAGTGAGCGCGCCGGCACCAATGGCGATAAGAAAGAACAGCGGCATGTGATCCTCCTTTCCACTGTGTGGAGCAATCAACGCCGGCCGCGTTTGCGGGTGCCTGCGGCAGGGTGTGGCAAAGCTGGGAACGCGACGTCAGGGCCATGCAACCGCAGCGGCCGACGGGCGTTAGGCGCGCCACTTTCGGCGAGACGCCGGCGGTCCGGAAGAGTCTAGAACACTGCTTCGGCGACGACTCGCAGGGACTCGACGGTGGCGCCGCTCAGGAGCATGGAGCCGATCTCGTGCGTCCGGCCGGCTGCCTTCCAGGCTTGCAGGCGATCCTTGATGCGCTCGGGACTGCCGACCAGGGAGACCTCGTCGACCAAGGCATCCGGCACGGCGGCGATCGCTTCGGGGCGCCGGCCGCCCAGGAAAGCATCCTGGATCTTCACGGCGGCTTCCTCGTAGCCGAGCTGCTTGGTCACGTCGTTGTAGAAATTCTTCGACCGCGCGCCCATGCCGCCGATGTAGAGCGCGAGTTCCGGCTTCAGCGCGTCGCGGCAGGTCTGAAGGTCGGGGCCCATGGCGATGCGGACGTAAGGGGCGACGTCGAAGTCGGCCATGGTTCGGCCGGGGCGACCTTTGGCGATGCCGGCGCGCAGCGGGTCGGTCACCATCTTGGTCTTCTCCGGCGACATGAAGATCGGCAGCACGCCGTCGGCCACTTCGCCCGCCACCTTGAGCCCGATCGGCGTGATCGAGGCGGCATAGATCGGCATGTCGGGATCGCCATGCAGGATGCTCTTGAGCGGCTTGCCCAAGCCCGTCGCGCCGGGACCGGTGTAGGGGATTTGGTAGAGCTCGCCCTGGTGCTGCAGGGCCGCCTCGCGCTTCAGGATCTTGCGCAGGATGTCGATGTATTCGCGCGTGCGTGCCATCGGCTTGCCGAACGGCACGCCGTGCCAGCCTTCGACGACCTGCGGGCCCGAGGCACCGATGCCCAGCAGGAAACGGTTGTTCGACAGCGCCTGCAGGGTGAGCGCCGTCATGGCCGTGCAGGCGGGCGTGCGCGCCTGCATTTGCATGATGCCGGTGCCGGCGCGGATGCGAGTCGTGCGGGCGAGGATCCAGGCCGTCGGTGTGACGGCATCGGTGCCGTAGGCCTCGCCGCTCCACACCGAATCGTAGCCCAACCGCTCGGCCTCCAGCACCTCGGCGAGCGCGAGGTCGTGGCCGTGATAGCGCAGAAGCATTCCAAGTCGCATGACTACCCCCTGCGCAATCCGGCCAGCAGCGGCATCGCCTCGGCGGCAAAGCGCTCGATCTGCTGGTCGCGTTCCTCATAAGGGCCGACGAAGTCGAGGATGAGATGGCGCACGCCGGCCTGCTGGAACTTGAAGATCGTCTCGACCACGTCCTGAGGCGTGCCCAGCGCGGCGTAACGCTGCGCGGCCTTGCGGAAGTCCATGGCATAGCGCTGGCTGAGCGACGCCGTCGCGGCGTCGAGCGCCTTCTCGTAGGTGTCGTCGATGCGCGTGAACAGAAGGTGCGCGGTGCCGAAGCCGCGATCGAAGGTGCGCCCGGCCTCGCTGGCGGCCGTGGCGATCTTCTCCAGGCCCTGACGGTACATGTCGGGCGTCACGACATAGGACATCCAGCCGTCGGTCATGCGTCCGGTGCGCCGCAGTGCCGGGTCGGAGCGGCCGCCGCACCAGATCGGCGGGCCGCCCGGCTGGCGCGGCGGCGGCTGCATCCTGATGCCCTCGAAGTTGAAGAACTTGCCGGCATGCGAGACGGGCTCGCCGGTCCACAGCTTGCGCATGACCGTGATGCTTTCGCTCAGCCGGGGGCCGCGCTCGTTGATTGGCACGCCGCAGGCCTCGTACTCCTTGGGGAATTCGCCGCCCACGCCGACGCCGAACACGAAGCGGCCTTCGGTCAGGTGGTCGAGCGTGGAAACCTGCTTGGCGACAGGTGTCGGATGGCGCAGCGGCAGCAGGTAGACGTCGGTGCCGAAGATCAGGCGCCGGCTGACCACGGCGGCCTGGGCGAGCTGCAGCAGCGGGTCGAAGATCGGGATGGTGAAGGCGACGTGATCGCCGACCCACATCGAATCGTAGCCGCACCGGTCGACCAAGCCGACCAGGTCGGCCATCTCGTCGATGGTGGGCAGCCACGGGCCCTCGGCAGGCTCGGTGCGGCGATGGAGGGTCTGCACGCCGATGCTGAGGTGGTCGTCCAGGGGAAGGTCCATGGCGGTTATCCTACCTGCTCGAAGAAGCTCTCGGCATCGTCGATCTCGACCAGCCGGCCCTTGCGGATTTCCAGGAAGCGGTTGGCGACGGTGCGGGTGAAGTAGCGGTCGTGGCTGACGAACAGGCACGATACGTCGCTCTGGTCGAGCTCGGCCTCGAGCGCCTCCTGGCCCTCGATGTCGAGATGGTTGGTCGGCTCGTCCAGCAGGTACATGTTGGGCCGCAGCAGCTTCATCTTGAGAAACACCAGGCGGGCGCGCTCGCCGTGGCTCAGGATGTCGATCGGCTCGCCGATCTTGCGGAACGGGAAGCCGGCGCCGGCGAGCTGGCGGATCGCATCCTTCTCGTTGATGCCCGGCGCCTCGAGCACATAGTCGAGGATCGAGGTCATCAGCGGCAGGTCGCGCATCGTCTGGTCGAAATAGACCAGGCGGCAGGCCGGGTTGAAGCGCACCGGCGACAGGCTGTCGTAATGCTCCAGCTCGGGATCGAAGGCCTGCGCCAGCACCGACAGCAAGGTCGACTTGCCGGCGCCGTTGACGCCCAGCAGCGCGATGCGATCGCCGGCGCCGACGGCGAGGCGGTCGATGGCCAAGAGCTTGCGGTCGCTGCCCGGCGCGGTGACGGTGAGGCCCGCCAGGCGCAACGCCACCTTGGCGTCGATGTCGCCGTCGGCCAGCTCGAGGCGCCGCTCGCGCGCGACATAGGTCTGGGTGCGGTCCTTCTCGATGCGGGCGATGCGCGTCTCCAGCGCGCCCTTGCGCTTGTTGAGATCGGGGTTCTTGACCGCCCACACCTTGTAGCGCGCCGCGGCCTGCTCCAGGCGGCGGATCTCCTTGTCCTCGAGCTGGGCGCGCGCTGCCGCGGCGGCGTCGCGGCGCAGCAGCTCCTCGCGCGCCTGGGCGAAGCTGGTCTTGAAGGCGTGCATGCCGTCGCTGCGCAGGAAGAGCGTGCGGTCGGTCACGCGGTTCAGGAACTCGCGGTCGTGGCTCACGATCAGCATGGGCACGGGGAAGTCGACCGTGAGCCAGCGTTCCAGGGTGTTGATGTTGGCGAGGTCGAGATGGTTGGTCGGCTCGTCGAGGATCAGGATGTCCGGCTCCTCGAGTCGCGCAGCGGCCGCGATCAGCAGCAGGCGCTGCCAGCCGCCCGACAGGGTGCCGAACGGCTTGTCGAGGATCTCCGGCTCGACGCCGATCTCGTCCAGCAGCACGTCGATGCGCCACCAGTCGTCGTCCAGCCCGACCTTGGTGAGCGAACGCTGCAGCACGTCGCGCACCGCCAGCTCGGCCAGGCCCGGCGGCACGTCCTGCGGCACGCTGCCGGTCCTGAGCCCGCGCGAGCGGATCACCTTGCCGCCGTTCAGCTCCAGCTCGCCGCTGAGGCACTTCAGCAGGGTCGACTTGCCGGTGCCGTTCTCGCCGACCAGGGCGGTGCGCGTCCCGTCGAGCAGGAAGGTGATGCCGCGGAACACCGCGGCCGAACCGTAGAAGAAGGAGGCCCGCTCCATCCCGAGCACGGCCTGACGCGTCGCCATTGTCGCTCTCCAACCCCGTCATCCGGGGCGTGCAGCTTGACGATTTATCGCCTCGCCGACGCAATGGCGACTGCAAAGGTGGCGACGACCAGCAAGCAAGTGACGACGATCAACGCCATGGACAGGGAAACCACGGTCAGTACTGCACTTGCGAAGATGACGCCCATCGCGTTTGCGGTGCGCGGCAGGGCAAACACCTCGGGTCGTCGCTGTGGCGGTGCAAGCGCGTCGAGGGTGAGCGAGTAATATGTCGACAGGGGAGCCATGACCGAGCCGATGAGGAGGGTTCCAACAATGGTCGTCGCGACCGACATGTTGAGGGCGACGAGAGCGGACCCCAACGTCATGGAAAGGAGTTGGGCCAGCACAACCTTCCGCGTTGCCATGCGGTTGCGCATGCTGACCCATATGCCGCCGGCGACGGCGGCCGAACACAAGGGAACCGTGAACAGGATGGCCAGGGTCGGTTCGTAGCCGAAGGTCAAGGCCAGGGCGACGGATCCGATCTCGATGGCCGCGACGGCAGCGCCTCCCGCTGCAGCACAGACAAGCCACAGCAGGATGGAGGGGCTGAGAACCGATCCCTTGGCACCGTGCCCGCCGTCGAGGTGGGCCGAGCCCGTGCTCGGGACCAACAATGCCGGAACAGCGCCTACAGCCGCGAGGACAAGGACAGCAAGGACCGGCGAGGCAGAACCCAGCCCCGAAGCCATGACGGGAGCCAGCACGAAGGTCGCTTCGTTGAGCGTGGCCGCGATGCCGAGGGCGCGCGGCAACCGCGACGCAGGCGCCAGGTGGTTGAGCACGGCGCGCAGATAGCCGAAGGCAGCGCCGTTGACCAAGCCTGCAGCCGCGGCAAGCACGATCAGCCACGTGAACGCGGCTTCGTTGGCCGCGCAGATGGCAATTGCAAACAGGGTCGCCGAGCGAATGGCCACCAACACCTTCAGGGCCAACGCCAAATGCAGGCTCTTGCCCAGCCGGGCAATCGGGATGGCGCCGACCACCTGGGCAAGCGTCATTGCGAGCATCATGGCGGCGCCGCCGCTGGTGTCGCCGGTCAGGCTGAGGGCGACCAGCGAGAATGCGACAGGCCCGGCCGCCTGCGGCACGCCGAAGGTGCCCGACGAGATGAACCAGCGAAGCAGCGGCAAGAGGACGACGCCCCGATCAGGGCAAGACCAGTACGCCATCCTTCGAGACAATGCGACCGGCTTTGACGACAAGCTTGCGCCGCGGCCGGGTCGCCACAGCCTCGGCGAGGGAGCCCGCCTCGATTACCACGAAGTCGGCCGGGCCGCTCACCGCGAGGCCGTAGTCTTCGATCCCCAGCACGTCCGCGGCCGCCTTCGTGACCATGTCGAAGGCCAGCGCCAGCTCCTCGTCGTGCCGGAAGTTGGCGCGGTAGCCGATCATCATGGCGCGTTCGAGCATGTCGCCGTTACCAAAGGGCGACCAGGCATCGCGGATATTGTCGGAGCCGCCGAACACTCGCACACCATGCTCGCGCAGCAGCTTCAGCGGCGGGATGGCGGCGCCGCCCGGGCCGTGGCTCATGATGGCGACGCCCGTGTCGGCCAGAAGGTCGGCCGTGCGTGCGGCCGACGCGGCCGATACCGAACCGAGGGCAAACGCGTGGCTGATCGCGACCTTGCCCTGCAGGCCTGCCGCCTTGGTGCGTCGGGCAATGGCCTCGATTTGCGCCAGGCCACCCTCGCCGCCGTCATGCAGGTGGATGTCGATGCCGCAGCCGCGTTGCTCGGCGATGGCGAACAGCGGATCGAGATGACCGTCGAGATCGCCGTCGATGCCGACGGGATCGAGGCCGCCCAGAAGATCGGCGCCTTCGGCTATGGCGGCCGCCAGGAGGTCGGCCGTGCCCGGCGAGCGCAGGATGCCGCTTTGCGGGAAGGCCACGATCTGGATGGTGACGAGACCAGCGAAGCGATCGCGCACCTTCAGGATCTCGCGCAGGTTCCTGAGGCCGAGCTGGTTGTCGATGTCGACGTGACTGCGCATGTGCAGCGTGCCGCTGGCCACGATCTGGCGCACCAGGTTGGCGCCGGTCTCGGATTCGGGAACGGTGCGCGCCGCGCGCACCTTGCGCTCGGCCTCGATGCGGTCGGCGACTTGGTTGCCCGTCGCCTGGTTGGGGACCCAGGGCAGGCCGAGCAGGGTCTTGTCGAGATGGATGTGGCCGTCGACCAGTGGCGGCAGGACGAGCGCACCCTTTAGATCGAGGTCGCCCGTATCGGAGGCGGGGAGGAGGGCGACGATCCGCCCTCCTGAAACCTCGATGTCGTGCTTGCTGCCGTCGGGCAGCGTGGCGTTGGCGAACCGCACGCCCTTACTTGTCGGCGATGGCGCCGGCTTCCTTGCGGGTCTGCGCGACGGCGGTGCGCGCGGCCATGGCCATCAGGCCGGAATCGTTGGCGATGGTGACGAACTGGAAGCCCATGCCGATCGCCCGGGCGGCGTAGCTCGCCGTGCCGTTATGGATGCCGGCGAACTGGCCGCGCTTCTTCACGGCAGTGGTGAGCTTCTCATAGATCTTGAGGACCTGCGGCTCCTCGCGGTCGAGCTTGGGCACCAGGCCGAGCGACAGGCCGAGGTCGCTGGGGCCGACATAGATGCCGCTGATGCCCGGCACGTCGAGGATGGCGTCGATGTTGTCGATCGCCTCCTGGGTCTCGATCATCGGGATGATCAGGACCTCGTCGTTGGCCGTCGACTGGTAGGGCGTCGCCGAGCCGTAGGCGCCGGCGCGGATCGGGCCGTTGCTGCGCTTGCCCTTGGGCGGATAGAGCGCGTAGGAGACCAGCGCCTTGGCCTCGGCGACGTTGTTGACCATCGGGCAGATCACGCCCCAGGCGCCGCCGTCCAGGACCTTGCCGACGATGCCGGGCTCGTTCCACGGCACGCGCACCAGCGGCGTCACCGGATGCTTGTCCATCGCCTGGAAGCAGGCAACCATCGAATGGTAGTCCTGCACGCCGTGCTGCATGTCGACGGTGACGCTGTCCCAGCCGCACTGCGCCATGGTCTCGGCCGAGAAGCCGCTCGGGATGGCGAGCCATGCATTGACGACGGCCTTGCCCTCTTTGAGGCGCTTTTTCAGCGGGTTTCCGGAGTTCATGACGGCGTTTCCTCTTTCATGGTGAGCCAGGACGGCTGGATCATAGGCAGGCCGGGCCCGTGGGGCCACGGCGTCCTGTCGCAGCGCGGTCCGCAAGAGTCAGCCCTTTACGGCGCCCGCCGACAGCCCCTCGACGATGTACTTCTGCAGCAGCGCGACCAGGATCACCGTCGGCGCCAGGGCCAGCAGGCAGATCGCCATCATCAGATTGAAGAACACATGGACGTCGCCGACCAGGCTCGCGATCACCACGGGCAGGGTCATGAAGTTCGGGCGCGCGTTCAGGATCAGCGGGATCAGGAGCTCGTGCCAGGAGATGATGAACATGATGACGCCGCAGGCGGCCAGGGCCGGCGTGGCGAGCGGCAGGACGATGCGCACGAAGGCGGTGAAGCGCGTGCAGCCGTCGATGCGGGCGGCCTCCTCGAGCTCCGACGGGATCGTGTCGAAGTAAGGCGCCAGGATCAGGATGGCGTAGGGCAGCAGGAACCCGGTCTCGGCGATGATCACGCCGGTCAGGGAATTGAGCTGCCCTATGGATCGCATGACCACATAGAGCGGGATCATCAGCACGATCACCGGTACGAAGCGCGCGACGATGTTGGCCTGCAGCAGGAACAGCGTCCATCGGTAGCGCAGGCGCGCCAGCGTATAGGCCGACAGCGAGCCGAACAGCAGGGTCAGCACCGTCACCGAGATCGCCACGATCGCCGAATTGGCGAAGGCGACGTAGAAGTTCTTGATGTTGTCGGGCAGGTAGGTGACCTGGTCGAAGATACGGCCCTTCTGCTCGCCCTTGCTCAGGATGACCAGGAAGTTGTCGAGCGTGACCTCCAGCGGCAGCACGCGGCGGGTGTCGGCCTGCAGGGCCTTCTCCGACTGGATGCTGCCGATGAACACCGCCACCACGGGCAGCAGGATGAAGAAGATCACCATCAGGTTCGCGATGTGCAGCATCAATCGCGAGGTGGGTGTCGTCTTGAACATCAGAGCGTCACCCGGCGGTAGATCAGGCGCATGTAGACCAGGGCGATCGCCGCCACCATCAACGTGAGGATGAAGGCCGAGGCCGAGCCCATGCCGAAGTTGTTGGGCGGTGCGAAGGTGATCTTGTAGCTGTACCAGGCCGCCACCCAGGTGGCGTCGCCTGGGCCGCCCTGGGTGATCGCCAGGATCTCCTCGAACACGGCGAAGGCGAAGGCCGTGCGCAGGATCAGGATGATGGCGATGATCTGCTGCAGCATCGGCCAGGTGATCTTGGTGAAGCGATGCCAGGCGTTGGCGCCGTCGATCGCCGCCTGCTCGTAGAGCTCGCGCGGGATGCCCTGGAGGGCGGCATGCACCAGGATGATGGCGAAGGGCAGGGTGCGCCAGATGTAGGGCACGGTGACGGCGTAGAGCGCGGTGTCGGGATTGCCGGCCCAGTTCACCGGATCGTTGATCAGGCCCAGCGAGAACAGGATGCGATTCAGGAAGCCGAACTGGAAGCTGTAGAGGAACGCCCAGATCAGGCCGTTGCAGATCGGCGGAATGGCGTAGGGCAGCAGGATGAGAAAGCGCGTGATGCGCGAGGTCCAGATGCCGGCCTGGTTGATCAGCAGCGCAATCGCCACCGCCAGCACGATCTCGCTGCTGACGGTGATGACGGTGAAGATCAGCGTGTTCTTGATGGCGACCCAGAACAGCGGGTCTTCCAGCACGCGACCGTAGTTCTCCCAGCCGGTGAAGGCGAACTCGCCCCGCCTGAGCTGCGCCAGGCCGACACGATGCACGGAGAGATAGGCCGCGTAGCCCACCGGATAGGCCAGCACCAGGCCGAGGCAGAGCAGCGTCGGCAGGTTCATGACCAGCGCGAAGCGGCCGGCCGACATCTCGCGCCGGAACCAGGGCAGGCGCACCCGGTTCACGGCGATCTCCTGGGCTTGCGTGGTCAGGACGTCAGACCTTGCGCTTGGCGTCGGCGATGCCCTTGATCAGGTTGTCGCAGCAGGCGTCGGCGGTGATCTGGCCGGTCAGGCACTTCTGGACCTCGATGTTGAGCTGATCGGTCCACGGGAAGTGCCAGGGCTGATAGACCGACGAGCAGACCTCGCCGATATATGCCGCCTTGTCCCAGATCTTGAGGATCTCGGGCACATCGCCCCACGGCGCCCAGCCCTGCTTGACCGCATCGCTGTTCATCACCGAGGTGTAGCCCGAGCCCAGCATGGCGTCCTTGGCAAGGCTGACGGCCTGCGTGTAGTTGCCGTCCTTGGTCTTGCCGCCGAGATACTGCAGCAGCTTCCAGCCCCACTCCTTGTCGCGCGTCGCCGTCGTCAGGAAGTACACATGGGTGACGCCGATCGTCTTGCCCTCTCCGGGCGAGCCCAGGACCTTGACCTTGCCGGCGATCGGCGACTGCGCCGGATCGTTGCAGACGTTCAAGCCATAGTGATGGTTCGGGCCGCGATAGAGATTCTTGCCGGCGCCGAACGCCTTGGCCGAGGTGGTGAACTGCACCTTGAGCGATTCGGGATCGGCGATGTCGAGGCCCTTCTCGAAGGTGTTGGCCCACCACTTCAAGGTCTCGCGCGCGACCGAGCCCGGTCCGAGCTGATGGTTGCCCTGCTTATCGAAGAAGGTGCCGCCCTTGTTCCAGGTCATCTGGTACCAGGTGCCCGGCAGCTGCTCGAGGCCGACGCCCGCCACCCACAGGATGGGATAGCGCGACACGCCGTCCTTCTTGGCCTTGACGCAGTGCTCGATGAACTCGTCGTAGGTCGTGAAGGGCTTGTCGATCTTCAGCTTCTCCAGCATGTCGGCGTAGTAGTTCCACACCCACACCGCAGAGAAGTAGGGCAGGCCCATGGTCTTGCCGCCGACCGTCGCCACCTGCTTGGTGAAGGGCGTGAAGTCCTTGATGTAGTCGGCCGCGCCCGGCAGGCTGTCGATCGGCTCGACCAGGCCCTGGCTGACGAAGTTGGGGAAGGAGAAGGGCGAGGATTGCGAGACGTCGATCTTCTCGCCCGCCGCGAACATGGTGGTGAGCTTGGTCGGATGATCGTTGAACGAGGAGATGGTCGAATCGACCTTCACGCCCCAGTCGGTTTCGAACTGCTTGGCGATGCGCGTGTAGATGTCGCCGTAGGTCCAGACCACGAAGTTGAGGCGATCGACCTTGCTCTTGGGTGGCACGCTCCAGGGTCCGGCTTGCTGGCCGAAGGCGCCGCCGGACATTGCGGTCGCTCCGAGGCCGGCCGCACCGGCGAGGACACGGCGCCGGCTGAGCTCCCACTTGCGCATCAGGTCATCGGACATCTCGTTCCCCCAAAGTGTTGTTCGATGATGAAACCCTATCACCGCACCATGGGCGGATGTAGCGATATGCAGCAAAAAGTACGCCAGGGTGGATTGCCAGTCCGGATACCGCTAGACGCAACGGCATGACCTCGTTGTCCCTTCGCGCCGGCCGGCTCGCGGTCGAGCTCGCGCCGCAGGCCGGCGGATCGATCGCGCGTTTGCGCCATGGCGACGTCGATCTGCTGCGGCCGATGTCGGCCGACGCGATGGCGGCGGGCCGCGGCAACGAGGCGGCCTGCTATCCGCTGGTGCCGTTCTCCAATCGCATCGCAAATGGCCGTCTCGTCTTCGACGGCCAGGAGTTCAAGCTCGAGGCGAACTGGCCCAACGTGCGCCATCCCATGCACGGCGAGGGCTGGGCGCGCGCGTGGGACGTGGCGCGTCACGACGCACAGGGCACAGAGCTGGTGCACGAGCATGACGGCAAGAAGGGCTGGCCGTTCCGCTATCGGGCACAGCTGTCGTTTCGCCTCGATGAGCGCGCCCTCAACGTGACCATGGCGATCGAGAATCTGGAAAACCGGGCGGTGCCGGCGGGAATCGGCCTGCATCCCTTCTTCACGCGCGACACCGACAGCGCGCTTGCCTTCAAGGCGGCCGCCGTCTGGCTCGGCGATTCGGAAGTACTGCCGATCCAGCGCGTCGCCGTGCCGGCCGAATGGGACCATGCCAGGGCCCGCGACATCGGGCTCGGCCTCGACAACTGCTTCGAGGATTGGGACGGGCGCGCCGCCATCACCTGGCCCGGGCGCGGCCTCAGGCTCGAGCTGCAGGCCTCGCCGCCGTTCCATCATGCCGTGGTCTACACCCCGGCAAACCGTCCATACTTCTGCGTCGAGCCGGTGAGCCACGTCAACGGCAAGGTCGCCGAGGCGAGGCTGGCAGCAGGTGCTACGCTTGCCGGCGAGGTCGCTTTCCGCGTTTCAACCTTGTGAGGGTCCCATGCCTGGTTTCGCCTCCTATCCCAGCCTGAAAGATCGCGCGGTATTCGTCTCGGGCGGCGGCTCGGGCATCGGCGCGTCGATCGTCGAGCACCTGGCCGAGCAGGGCGCCAGGGTGGCCTTCGTCGACATCGACGAGCCGGCGTCCCAGGCGCTGGTCAAGAAGATCAAGGGCGCGGGCCATCCCGAGCCCGCCTTCGCGAAGTGCGACGTGCGCGACACGGCGGCCTACCAGAAGACCATCGCCACCCTGGCGGCGCGGCTCGGCGACTTCACGGTGCTGGTGAACAACGCCGCGCGCGACGACCGGCACTCGATGGAGGAGGTGACCGAGGCCTACTGGGACGAGCGCATGAACGTGAACCTGCGCCATCAGTTCTTTGCCATCCAGTCGGTGGCGCCAGGCATGAAGAAGGCGGGCGGCGGCTCGATCATCAACTTCAGCTCGGTGAGCTATCACGCCATGACGGCCGACCTCGCCGTCTACCAGGGCGCCAAGGCGGGCGTGGTCGGCATGACGCGCGGCCTGGCGCGCGACCTCGGGGCGGACAAGATCCGGCTCAACATCATCACGCCGGGCTGGATCATGACCCAGCGCCAGATCGATCTCTGGCTGACACCCGAAGCGGAGGCCGACCTGATGAAGGTGCAATGCCTGAAGGAGAAGGTCTATCCGCCCGACATCGCCCGCATGGTGCTGTGGCTGGCGTCCGACGACAGCCGCATGGTGACGGCGCAGAATTTCGTGGTCGACGGGGGACGGATGTGAATGCGGCTGGCCTTCCGCGGCGGATCGTTCGCCGATTCATGCATGCGTTTCACGAGGTGCTGCCGCCGACGCTGTTCTTCATGTTCTCCTTCAACCTCATCGTCTTCACCACCAACCTCCTGATCCACGACTACTGGTTCAAGCTGTCGGGCTTTCTGCTGGCGACCACCACCGCGCTGGTCGTCGGCAAGGCCGTGCTGGTCGCCAACCACATCCGGATGATCGACCGCTTTCGCGGCGCGCCGCTGATCCAGCCCATCCTCTACAAGACCATCTTCTATACCCTGGTCGTCCTGGTGGTTCGCGTGCTGGAGCGCTTCGTCCATTTCGCCTTCGACGACCAGGGCTTCGGTGCGGCCTTCCAGGTCGCCGTGCATGACTTCAGCTGGCGCCGCTTCGCCGCGGTCCAGATCTGGATCTTCACCTGCTTCCTGATCTACGTGACAGCGACCGAGATCGGCTACCTGCTGGGCGAGGGCCAGATGTTCCGGCTGTTCTTCCGCCATCGTTCCAACCAGCACCGCCTGACGCGCCGCCAGCATGTGCGCGCCCTGATGGAGCTGAGCCGTCTCGCCGAGACGACGCCGCGCGACCAGCTGCTCGATGCGGCGACGCCGCAAGGGCAGCGGCTGGTGACCATCGTCGACGCGCTGCGCCGGCAGCCGGCGTGAAGCGCTCGCCATGGCGCTCGACCGCAGCTGGCGGCGGATCTCCTGGCTCATCCTGGGTATCGGTGGCCTGATCCTGGCCGGCAGCCTGGCGCTGGGCTGGGGCAGCCTGCGGCATGTCCTCTACGCCGAACGCACCGAGGGCGAGGTGATCGAGATCCGCCGCGAGGGCGACATGTACGCGCCCGTCCTGCGCTTTCGCTTGGCCAGCGGCGAGACGCAGGAGGTCAAGGACCTGGGCAGCGGCGCGCCCGACTTCACGGTCGGCGATCGCGTCACCGTTCTCTACATGCCGACGGATCCCGAGGACTTCCGCATCGACACCTTCGACCGGCTGTGGTTCTCGGCGATCTTCGTCACGGTGTTCGCCGGCTTCTGGCTGCTGTTCGGCGCCGTGGCCTGGGCGCTGTCGAGCAACGTCGACATGTTCATCATCGGCGAGCGGGCCTTTGCCCTGATCGCCGGCGCGGCGCTGGTGATCGGCGTCGCGGCGCTATGGAGCACCGCCGGACTCCACAGCAACGGCACGCGCACCGAGGGCAGGGTGCTGGAGGTGCGCGAGACGCGGCGCACTGAGCAGGAGGAGATGACGCGGCCCGACGGCAGCGCGTACCGGCGCAACGTCGAGCGCGTCTCCTATGCCCCGGTCGTGCGCTTCACCACCAGCGACGGCCGCGAGATCGAGTTCCACGGCCGCGGCGGCAGCGACCGCGGTCTCACCCGAGACGATCGCGTGACGGTGGTCTACGATCCGGCCAACCCCATCCGCGCCAGCATCGTCTCCTTTCTCGACCTCTGGCTGCCCTCGGCCGTGGCCTTCGGCGTGGCGATCCTGTTCGGTGGCTCGGTCTGGCTGTCCCGCTGGTCGCGGCGGCGGGCGTCATAGTGGGAGCGCGGGCCGGAGGCCCGCGCTCCCGTTAGGGGATCTCGTAGACGGCGACCTCGGCGGCGACACCGCGCAGGGGATGGCTCTGCACCGTCGGCTTCTGGCCGTTGTTGCCCAGCACCTCGGCGCTCCGGGGATTGTCGATCACCGGCGCGGTGGCCAGGATCGAGCGCGTCTGCGCCAGGCCCTGCACGCGCGAGGCGATGTTCACCGTCTGTCCGAAGTAGTCCTGCCGCTCGTTCAGGTTCACCGCCAGGCACGGCCCCTCGTGGATGCCGATCTTGAGCAGCAGGTCCTCGCGGCCGTGCGTCGCGTTCAGCTTGCGCATGGCCTCGCGCATGCGCAGCGCCGCCGACAGCGCATGGTCGGGCGTCAGGAAGGTCGCCATGACGGCATCGCCGATGGTCTTGACCACGGCGCCGCCCTCGGCTGCGACGATCTCGTTCAGCGTCCGGAAGTGCTCGCGCACCAGGTCGAAGGCGACCAGATCACCGACCCGCTCGTAGAGCTCGGTCGAGCCCTTGAGGTCGGTGAACAGGAAGGTGAGGCTGGTGATCTTCAGCCGCTGGTCGACGTCGAGCGTGTCGGTGCGATAGATGTCGCGGAAGGTCTGGTTCGACAGCAGGCGCTTGGCCGTCAGGAACGGCCGACGTTTGCCCACCGCTGCGGCAAATTTGTCATCGACGACCCAGACGGTGGGCAACGTACGCACGGCCGTCCGGTTCTCGAGTGACAGCCGGATCGTCCCGGGTCTCAACGTGATCTCGCCCGTTGGCGCCCGCAGGTTGTTGTAGACCAGCGTGACGTTCTGGCGGTCCTGCGTCGGCTCGCCGGTCACGTTGATGAACTGCGCGGCGTGGTTCACCGGCTCGAGCACGATGACGAAGCCTGCCGGCAGTTGCAGGGACAGGAACGCCTTCTCGCCCGCCGGCAGCTCGACAGCATCGAGCGTGACCTGCTGCATCGCCGCCTCCAGGCCTTCCTCGGGCAGGTCGACGCCGCGGCCCCAGAAGACCTGGCGGTAATACTCCCAGAGCGGAAGTTGATCGGGATCGTGGGCCGCTATGCGCCGCACGCGCGGGTTCACCGTGAAGCTCACCTCGACCATGTCATCGAGCGTCGGCTCGTTGTTGAGGTTGCAGAAGGCGCAGTAGTATTCCTGGGATCGCACGCTCTTCAGCGAGGTGTTGGCGTCCAGCACGCCGCTGCAGCTCGGGCAGAGCACGTTCCACGACATGTCCAGAAGGCCGATCTGGGCGGCTTGCAGGAATGTGGCGATCGTTCGCTCTTCGGCGAGGCCCTCGCGCCCAGCAAACTCGAGCACATTGATGCGCGCAAGCCTCCGATCGGGCGCATCGCGCACCAATCGTTCGAGCGCAGTAACGCAATCGGTATCAGCCGATTGCCGTAGAACTGCAAACAGTGATTGTGCTTCGCTCATGATCGGATGCCTCGCCCAGAAATGGCGTGGGACGAAGCCGGTTCAAGCCGAATGATCCGACAAATTACCTCATGCGTCAGAGGCGGGCTTCTTCCATCCAGCTTGCGAGCAGCGCTGTCAGTTCCTGCGGCCGCTCCAGAGGCGCCATGTGGCCGCAATCCTCGAGGATGGCGAAGCGCGCATGGGGCAGGTGATGCGCCATGCGCTCGGTCTCGGCGAAGCTGCGCAGGCGGTCCTGGCGGCAGGCTACGACCAGCGAGGGGCAGGCGATGCGCTCGAGGTCGGCGTAGCCGTCGAGCCTGACCAGCGCCGCCTGGCGCGCCCGCACCTCGCGTCCCAGCCGCCGCTGCATCGCGCGCAGGCGATCGAGCAGCACGGGATCATTCTCGCGGTCGGGATGCAGGCCGCGTGCGGTTGAGACCTCGCCTGCCGCGCGCGGCGGCCGGTCGCCCGGGCGAAAGCCCGCCTTGCGCCGCTCGGTCTCCTCCTTCGAATAGCCTCGCGCGGACGAGGCGACGAAGGCCACGCCGGCCACGCGCTCGGGCGCCATCAGCGTCAGCACGCGGGCGACGAACCCGCCCATCGAGAAGCCGACCAGCACGAAGCGCTCGGGCGAACCGTCGAGCACGCGCCGCGCCATGCCTTCGAGCGTCGAATCCTCGTAGACGTTGCCGTAATGGGTCGTGCCGAGGGCGCCAAGACCCGGGACCATGTCGGTCCACAGGTCCTTGTCGCACATGAAGCCGGGCAGCAGGACGAGATGGCGCAAACGCTTGGTTACTTCTTCAGGGCCTTCAGTATCTTCCCCGAATCGGTGACGAAGCCGAAGCACTTCTTGACGTTCCACACCGTGGCCTCGGTGCAGAAGTCGGGCGAGGTGGTGGCGCAGCAATCCTCGACCAGCACGCAGCCATAGCCCAGGAAGTTGGCGTCGGTCAGCGAATGCAGCACGCACTGGTCGGTGTTGACGCCGGAGAACAGCACCGTGCGCGTGCCGAGGTTGCGCAGGATGGAATCGAGCGGCGTGTCCCAGAAGCCCGAGATGCGGTGCTTGTCGACCTTGATGTCCTGCGGCTCCTGCTCGAGTTCGTCGACGACCGCAGCGGCCCAGGAGTCCTTCTGCAGCACCGGCGCGCCGTTGCCGGGCAGCGGATCGCCCAGCCCGACGCCGACACCGGTGGGCTTGTAGAGATGGATCTGGTTGGGCGGCATGTTGGCGAGGTCCGGCCGGTTGCCCCAGTTCACCCAGATCACCGGCACACCCGCCTTGCGCAGCGCCGGCAGCAGCTTCTGCAGCGGCTTGATGGGCTTGCGGTCGGGCGTGTAGTCGGCGCCGAGATAGTCGACCCAGCCGCCCTTGGCGCAGAAGTCGTTCTGCATGTCGATCACGATCATGGCCGTGCGCTTGAGATCGACGGTGATGTTCTGCGGCGCCGCCGAAATCTTGAGCGGAACGGGCTTCGCCGGCGGTGCCGCCATGTCTATTTCGCGGGCATTTGCGCCCCAGGCGAAGCCGGCGCGCGGAGCGCTCAAAGGATGCAGTTTGCTGGCCATTGATCTCCCCCAAAGGGCCCTGTGATTGGGCCGTTGATTGCAAGTTCCCTGCCAGTTGGCACGCCGATTGCCTCTGCCTCGGCGGGGATCACTGACCCAAGGAGCGGGGGAACATAGCCATGAACAAGTTCGATCGTCGCGTATTCCTGGCTGGCACGGCCGGCGCTGCAGGCCTTGTGATGCTCGGCGGCTTCGGCGCGCCTGCGCGCGC
This sequence comes from Reyranella sp., assembly GCA_019750135.1. GTDB lineage: Bacteria > Pseudomonadota > Alphaproteobacteria > Reyranellales > Reyranellaceae > Reyranella. Next base: position 45,011 of record JAIEOV010000004.1, read on the forward strand.
CGCCGGTCCGCTCAATGTCGGCGTGCTGATCCCGGGCTCGAAGTCCGACAAGGGCTGGATGGAATCGGGCTACGACGGCATGAAGGCGGCCGAGAAGACGCTCGGCAACAAGGTCGCGGTGAAGTTCATCGAGAACGTGAAGTTCGGCGACATGGAGCAGGTGCTGGTGACTCTGGCCGGCAAGAACGAGCTGGTGATCGGCGTCGGCGGCCAGACCCAGGCCTCGGTGTTCAAGGTGGCGCCGCGCTTCCCCAAGGTGAAGTTCGCCATCATCGGCGGCAACGCCGATCCGAAGAAGCCCGACAACGTCTCGGGCTACGACGTGCGCCAGGCAGAGATTGCCTTCGCGGCCGGCGCGGCAGCCGCCATGCTCTCCAAGACCGGCGGCGTGTCCTACGTCGGCGGCCTGGAGATTCCGGCGATCAAGAATGCCGGCATCGAGTTCGGCAAGGGCGCCAAGTACATCAACCCCAACATCAAGTACTTCGAGAGCTACACCGGCGACTTCGACGACGTCGCCAAGGCCAAGGAGGCGACGCTGGCCGCCATCGCCCAGGGCGCCGACGTCCATTATCACATCCTCAATCTCGGCCTGCGCGGCATGGAGCAGGCGGCGCGCGAGAAGGGCACGCACATCATCGGCGGCTACACCGATCGCTGCGGCACCGACCCGCTCTACGTCGCCTACTCGGTCACAGGCGTGGGTTTCCAGGTCGCGTACGCCATGGATGCGGCGGTGAACGGCACCTGGAAGCCGGAGTTCAAGCCGTTCGGCTTGGCGATGGGCCCACAAGCCTCCGACATGATCATCTGCAAGGCGACCCCCGAGCAGAAGGCCAAGCTCGACGAGATCAAGAAAGATCTGCTGTCGAAGAAGATCAAGGTCCTCGATTCCTAGGTCGTCTTTGGGAGCAGCGGCGATGGACGAGCAGGCCGAGCCGCTGCTCTCGCTCGACGGTCTCGGCAAGCGCTTCGGCAGCCTGCAGGCGCTCGAAGGCGTCAGCCTCGACGTGCGCGCCGGGTCCGTGCAGTGTCTGCTGGGCGAGAACGGCGCCGGCAAGTCGACCTTGTGCAACCTGATCTTCGGCGTCTACGAGCCGACGGTCGGCAGCATGACCTTCGACGGCGAGGCCTGGGCGCCCGAAAGTCCGGCGGTCGCGCTGGAGCGCGGTATCGCCATGGTGCACCAGCATTTCAGCCTGGTGCCGCGCATGACCGTGGTCGAGAACCTGATGCTGGGCCAGGTCAAGGGCGTGCTGAAGCGCCACGAATTCGGCGCCCGGATCCGCGACATCGCCGAGAGCTTCGGTTTCAGCCTCGACTCCGACGCCGTGGTCGGCGAGCTCTCGGTCGGCGAACGCCAGCGCGCCGAGATCGTGAAGTGCCTGATGCGCGATCCCAAGCTCCTGGTGCTCGACGAGCCGACGGCCGTGCTGCCGCCCGGCGAGATCGGCGCGCTGCTCGACATCTGCCGGCGCGTCGCCGACTCTGGCCGCGCCGTCATCCTGGTGACCCACAAGCTCGCCGAGATCGCCAAGGTCGCCGATCGCGTCGCCGTGCTGCGCACCGGCCGGCTGGTCGCCGACGAGAGCATGCAAGGCGCCGACATGGGCGCGCTGGTCCATGCCATGGTCGGCCGCGAGCTGAAGCCGCTCGACGTTGCGCTCGCCGATGATGGCGAGCCGCCGGCGGCGCCGGAGCCGCTGGTCACGCCGCCCAAGCTCGCGCTGGTGTGCGACGGCCTCACCGTGCACGATCGGCACGGCGCCGTGCGGCTCGACAATTTCACGCTCGAGATCAAGCCTGGCGAGATCGTCGGGCTGGCCGGGGTCGAGGGCAACGGCCAGAGCGAGCTCGGCATGGTCCTGGCGGGCCTGCTGCGGCCGACCGAAGGACACTTCCATATCGGCGGGATCGATCTCACCCACGCCGGCGCGGCGGCGGTCACCACGGCGGGTGGTGGCATCGTCCCGGAAGATCGCCACGCCGTGGCGTGTGTCACTGCCATGTCGGTGGCCGAGAACATGTTCTTGAACAAGCTCGACCGTTTCACGCGCTTCGGCCTGTTGCAGCGTGGCGCGCTGAACGTGGCGGCGCAGGTTCAGATGCGCGAGTTCGACGTGCGCGCCGCGAGCCCCGACGTCGCCTTCTCCGGCCTCTCAGGCGGCAACCAGCAGAAGGCCGTGTTGGCGCGCGAGCTGACGCTCGATCCATTGGTGGCGCTGGTCGCGGCTCAGCCGACACGCGGCCTCGATGTCAGCGCCGTCGAGGCGGTCTACCGCCAGATTCGCGCCGCCGCCCGCCGCGGCGTCGGTGTGCTGCTGATCTCGAGCGAGCTCGACGAGCTGATCGCGGTCGCCGATCGCATCGCCGTGCTCTATCGCGGCCGGCTGGTCGGCGAGAGGCCCGCCGAGATGAGCGAGCGGGGCGCCATCGGTGCGCTCATGTCGGGGCAGCTTACATGACGGCCATCGCGCTCTCCCTGCCGGATCGACGCCGCCTGCTTGGCATGGCGGTGCCCTTCATCGCTGTCGTCGGCTCGATGATCGTCGGTCTGCTGCTGATCGCGGCAAGCGGCAAGGACGTGCCGGACGCCATAGAAGCCTTCATGGACGGCGCCTTCGGCTCGGCCTTCGCGATCGGCGCCTCGATCAATCGCGCCGTCGCGCTGTCTTTGGTGGGCCTGGGCTTCATCCTGGCCTTCCGCGCCAACCTGACCAACGTCGGCGGCGAGGGCCAGATCGCGGTAGGTGGTATTGCCGCAACCGCGCTCGGCCTGTGGGCGCCGGTTGCCGACCTGCCTCTGGGGCTGGCTGTCATCATCCCGCTGCTGGGTGGCACGTTGGCCGGCGCCTTCTGGGGCGGCATCGCCGGAGTCATGAAGGTACGTTTCGGCACCAACGAGGTGATCAGCACGCTGCTGCTGGGCTTCGTCGCCTTGTTGATCGTCTATTGGTGCGTGCAGTCGACGGCGCTGTTGCGTCAGCCGCAAACCAACTCGGCGACGCTCCCGGAATCGCTGCCGATCGCAGATTCAGTGAAGTTGCCGGGCCTCGCCGGTTCTGAATCGCCCCTGCATATCGGCCTCGTGATCTGCCTGCTGCTGGCCGTCGCCACGGCGATCGTCCTGCAGCGCTCGACCTTCGGCCTGCGCCTGCGCGCCATCGGCCTCAACGAGCTGGCGGCACGCCGTGCCGGCATGCCGGGCGGCATCCTGCTGGTCGTGGCGCTGGCCGTTGCCGGCGCCTTCGGTGGGCTCGCCGGCGCCATCATGCTGCAGGGCGAGCAGTACTACCTGAAGACCGGCTTCTCCTCGGGCTACGGCTTCGATGGCCTGGTCGTTGGCCTTCTGTCACGCGGCTCGACGGTGGGTGTGCTGGCGGGCGCCTTGTTCTTCGGCTTCCTGCGCTCGGGCGGCATCTCCATGGAGATCATGGCCCAGGTGCCGGCGGCGCTGACCTTGGTCATCCAGGGCCTGATCGTCATCGCCGTCGCCGGCTCGGTGATCCTGGTCGAGAAGCTGCAGGGAAACCGCTGATGGAAGAGACGCTCGCCATCTTCATCGCCTCTACCTTGCGGTTGGCCATGCCGCTGATGCTGGCGGCCAGCGGCGAGCTGGTGTCCGAGCGGGCCGGCGTGCTGAACCTCAGCCTCGAAGGCATGATGCTGACGGCGGCCTTCTTCGGCGCGTTGGGTTCGTGGGCCAGCGGCGATCCTTACTTCGGCGTCGCCTGCGCCATTCTCGCCTCAGTCGTCGTCTCGGCGGTTCAGGCCTGGCTCAGCGTCAACCTGCGCGCCAACCAGCTGGTGGTCGGCATCGGCTTCAACATCCTGGCGCTCGGCGCCACGACCTTGCTCTACCGCATCATCTTCGGCGGCCTGTCGCGCGAGGAGATCCCCGGCCTGCCGAAGCTCGCGGTGAAGGGCCTGAGCGACCTGCCGTTCGCCGGCACCGCCTTCTTCCAGCAGTCGGTCATCGTCTATGCCGGCCTGGCGCTGATCGTGCTGATCTGGGCGATGCTGAACCACACCTCGTTCGGGCTTTCGGTGCGCGCCGTCGGCGACGAGCCGCGCAGCGCCGACAAGGCCGGCATTCCCGTGGCCGCGACGCGCTGGAAGGCGGTGCTGATCACCGGCTTCATGGCGGGCGTCGCCGGCGCCTTCATCTCCATCGCCGACATCCACACCTTCACCGAGAACATGACCAACGGCGCGGGCTATCTCGCCTTGGCTGCCGTGATCTTCGGCGGCTGGAACATCGGCCGCACCGTCGCCGCCTGCCTGCTGTTCGGCGCCGCCACGGCGTTGCAGTTCCAGCTGCCGGCCATGGGCATCAACGTGCCCACCGCCTTCCTGCTGATGCTGCCCTATCTGCTGGCTCTGCTGGCGGTGGCGGGCGTCGTCGGCCGCCTGGAGCCGCCGACGTCCCTCACGCTGCCGTTCCAACGAGGAAAGTAGAGTCCATGCCCACGATTGCCGCCGAGCCTTACGAGTACCGTTTCCCCACCGGCCGGCTGGCGCTGATCGTCATCGACATGCAGCGCGACTTCGTCGAGGAAGGCGGCTTCGGATCGGTGCTGGGCAACGACGTGCGTCCGCTGGCCAAGATCGTGCCCACCGTGCGCCGCCTGATCGACGGCTTCCGCGCCGCCCGGCTGCCGATCATCCATACCCGGGAGGGCCACAAGCCCGATCTTTCGGATTGTCCGCCGTCCAAGCGCATCCGCGGCCGCGGCACGCTCACCATCGGCGACGAGGGCCCGATGGGCCGCATCCTGGTCGACGGCGAGTTGGGCAACGACCTCGTGCCCGAGCTCGCTGCCTTGCCGGGCGAGGCGGTGATCGTGAAACCTGGCAAGGGCGCGTTCTACGCGACGCCGATCGACGACATCCTGAAGCGCCACGGCATCGGCCATCTGGTGTTCGCCGGCGTCACCACCGAGGTCTGCGTGCAGACCACCATGCGCGAGGCCAACGACCGCGGCTACGAATGCCTGCTGGCCGAGGACGCGACCGAGAGCTACTTCCCCGAGTTCAAGGCAGCGACCCTCGCCATGATTCGCGCCCAGGGCGGCATCGTCGGTTGGACGGCGCCGACTGACGCGGTCGTCAAAGCATTGCGATGATGTCTTCGCTGGAGGCGCGCCACTCCAGTGGCGCGATCATCTCTCTCATCAACAAAGACGCGCCACTGGAGTGGCGCGCCCCCAGCAATGAATGACCATGGCGCCTTCGTTCCCGGTCCCCGGGCACGCTTGGCGCCGCTGGGATCGGGGCCGCTCGATGGCCTCACCTTCGTCGCCAAGGATCTTCTGGACGTCGCCGGATATGTGACCGGCGGCGGCAATCCCGACTGGGCCCGCCGGCAGAAGCCTGCCGCGACATCCGCGCCGGCCGTCGATCGCCTGCTTCGCGCCGGCGCCGCGCTCGTCGGCAAGACGATTACCGATGAGCTGGCCTTCAGCCTGGAAGGCGAGAACGAGCATTACGGCACGCCCATAAATCCACGCGCGCCCGATCGGCTGCCCGGCGGCTCGTCGAGTGGCTCCGCCGTCGCTGTCGCGGCGGGCCTCGCCGATCTCGGCTTGGGCACCGACACCGGCGGCTCGGTGCGCGTTCCCGCCTCCTTCTGCGGCCTGTACGGCTGGCGTCCCAGCCACGGCCGCGTCCCGCTTGAGGGCGTGGTGCGCTTCGCGCCGAGCTACGACACGGTCGGCCTGCTGGCACGGGATGCCGCTCGGCTGCGGCTTGCCGGGCAATGCCTGCTTGGAACGCCAGCGGTATCGCCGCCGAATGTCCGCTTGCTGCTGGCCGCCGACGCCTTCGCGTTGGCCGAGCCCGAGGCAGCGGCCATCCTCTCGGACGCGGCACGCTCGTTGGCTGTTGTCGAGGAGGTGGAAATCTTTGCCGGCCGATCGGCCGACTTCCTTGATGCCTATGCGACCCTGCAGGGTCTCGACATCGCCCGCGAGCTCGACGATTTCCTTGCCAGCAACCCGACCTTCGGTCCGACCATGAAGCCGCGCTTCGATGGTGTGTGCTCGCTCGATCCTGCGGCAGGCGAGCGATGGAATGCCTGGCGTGCCGAGACGACAGTTCGCTTGCGGCAACTGTTGCCGCCGGGAACCTTTCTCCTGCTGCCGACCACGCCGTCGGTCGCGCCGTTGCGCTACCTGCGCGACGATGCCGCCCGCCGCTTCTATGACGCTTCGCTCACATTGGGATCCATCGCAGGCCACGCCGGGCTGCCGGCGGTGAGCCTGCCGATCGCGACGATGCACGGCTGTCCGCTCGGCTTGTCGATCGTTGCAGGATCCGGCGAGGACGAGGCGCTGTTGGCGTTGGCCGTGAAGATTGCATGAATGTCGCGGCATCCGATTCGGCTGTGATTGCATTGTCATCGGCGGGTCCTAAATCCGAATCGAATTCATCCAGGAGGACTGCGATGGCAGAGAATGTGCCCAAGGCTCTGACGCCCAGCGTTTTCACGCCGTTCGGCGGCGAGTTCGACCAGCTTTTCAATCGCATGGTGCGTGCCTGGTCGTTCGGCTTCTTCGAACCGGCCAACGGTCACATGCGCGCGCTCGGTACGCACGAGCATGCGCCCAAGGTCGAAGTACAGGAGAACGGCAAGACCTACACCGTTACGGTCGAACTGCCGGGTGTCGACCAGAAGGACGTGAAGGTCCTTGTCGAGGACGATGTGCTGACGATCTCCGGCGAGAAGCACGTCGAGCGCACCGATGAGAAAACCCACTACTCCGAGCGCAGCTACGGCAGCTTTACGCGCGCTTTCACCCTGCCGTCGGACGCCGACCGCAACGACGTCTCGGCCAACTTCGCCAACGGTGTGCTGACCCTCAGGATCGGCAAGGCCGCCCACGGCGCCGAACGGGCCCGCCAGATCGAGGTCCAGCCCTCCTGACGCTTGGGCGGGGAGGGACGTCCGCCATTATCCCCATCGGCGCGGTGAGCGTCACGCAAGCGTAGCCGTTCTGTAACCCGGGCTTGTTCCGCCCGGCCTATTCAGCGGCGCATGAGCTTAGCCGGCACGACTGGAGTCCTCGACGGCATCCAGGCTGCAGCGGTCCCGGTTCGGCGTCGCAGGCTGCGGTTGCTGCCTTATGCCCTGCTGGCGCCGTCGCTGCTGTTCCTCGTCCTGTTCACCTACCTGCCGGTGGCGCGGGTGCTGGTCGAATCGCTGTACGACAAGCCGCACGGCACAGGCGCTGCAACGACGTTCGTCGGGCTGGGCAACTACGCCAAGGTGCTGGCCGATCCCGCCTTTCGCCAGGCCGCGCTCAACAACCTGATCTATGCCGTGGGTGTGCTTGTGCCTACCCTGGTGCTGGCGCTTGCCTTTGCGCTCGCCGTGCAGCGCTCGACGCGCTTCTCGGCGGTGCTGCGCACGGTGTTCTTCTTCCCCTCGCTGGTGCCGCTGGTGGCGGCGGCCTCGCTGTTCTTCTTCGTCTTCCTGCCGCGTGTCGGGCTCCTGGACTACTACCTCGCCAAGATCGGCCTGCAGGGGCCGAACTGGCTGGGCTCCTCCGACGTGGCGCTGTGGTCGGTGATCGGCCTCACCGTGTGGAAGAACGCGGGCTACTACATGCTGTTCTACATCGCGGGCCTGCAGAACGTGCCGCGCGACACCATCGAGGCGGCGATGATCGACGGCGCCAACGCCTGGCAGCGCCTGCGCTTCGTCATCCTGCCGGCCCTGGCGACGACCACCGCCTTCGTCGTCGTGATCGCCCTGATCCAGCTTCTGACCAGTGTCGACCATGTGATCGTGCTGACCCGCGGCGGGCCGTCCAACGCCACCAACCTGCTGCTCTATTACATCTTCCAGTCGGCACACGAGAATTTCGAGTACGGCAAGGCCGCCGCCGCGACCTTGATGAGTGTCGCCGTCCTGCTCGCGATCTCGCTGGGCTCGCTCCGGATCATGGAGAAGGGAGCGCGCGGCAATGGGTAGAGTCTTGCCGGACCGCGGGCCTCCAGGCCCGCTCATGATCATGATGCGGACCTGGAGGTCCGCGGTCCGGCAAGAGGCGCTCCGGCGATGAAGCGCGTACGCAAACACCTCCCCGCCGCCTTGCTCGCCGCGCTGCTGTCGGCCGTCGCGTTCCTGTGGGCGAGTCCGTTCCTGTGGACCCTGATCGCCTCGTTCCGTCCCGAGAGCGCGGGCAGCGCCGGCATGGCCTCGCTATGGCCCGACTTCAAGCCGACGCTGGAGAACTTCCGCAACGCCCTCGATAGCGGCTCGTTCGGCCTCTACTACCTCAACACGCTGATCGTCGTCGTGGGCGTGCTTGCCGTTCAGTGCGTGACGGTGAGCCTTGCCGGCTATGCCTTCGCCCGCCTGCGCTTCCCGGGCCGTGACGTGCTGTTCTACGCCTTTCTGCTGCAGCTCATGCTGGTTCCGCCGGCATTGATCGTGCCCAACCTCTCGACCGTCGTGGATCTCCATCTCTACGACACGCTGCCCGGCGTGATGGCGCCGTATTTCGCCTCGGCCTTCGGCACCTTCCTGATGCGCCAGACCTTCCTCGCCCTGCCGCGCGATTTCGAGGAGGCCGCCGCCATCGATGGCGCGCCGTGGTGGGCGATCGTCTGGTACGTGCTGCTGCCGATGGGCAAGCCCGGCCTGATCGCCTTCGCCATCGTCTCGGTCACCGCCCACTGGAACGAGTTCCTGTGGCCCCTGATGGTGATCAGCTCTCCCGACAAACAGACGCTCACCATCGGGCTCGCCGCCTTTACCCGCGGCGCCGAGGGCGGCAAGGAATGGGGTGTGCTGGCGGCCGGCACCCTTCTCGTCATGGCGCCACTGGCAGTGGCTTTCATCGCCTTCCAGCGCCGCTTCGTCGACAGCTTCGTGTTCAGTGGTGTGAAAGGCTAGGAGGCACAACAATGAGAATTGGACGTTTGGGATTGGGCGCACTCGCGCTATCGCTGGCCAGCGCCGCCTTTCCGGCATGGTCGCAGACCAAGATCGATTTCTTCTTCCCGGTTCCCGTCGAGGGCAAGCTCGCGCGCGAGATGACCCGGCTGGTCAAGCTCTATAACGAGAGCCAGAAGGAAGTGGAGGTCGTGGCCTCCTATACCGGCGGCTACGACGACACCAAGCTAAAGGCGCAGGCGGCCGCCAAGGCCGGCAAGCCGCCCTCGGTCGTGCTGATGAGCGCCAACTTCAACGTCGATCTCAAGCTTTCCGGCGACATCATCTCGCTCGAGCCCATGCTCAAGGCCGACGAGACGACGCGCGAGGACTTCCTCAAGGATTTCTGGCCGGCACTGCATGCCAACGCCACGGTCGACGGCGAGCTCTACGGCGTGCCGTTCCACAATTCGACGCCGCTGCTCTACTACAACGTCGAGCACTTCAAGGAAGCGGGCCTCGACCCCACCAAGCCGCCGCGCACCTGGGCGGAGATGGTCGATGCCGCCAAGAAGCTCACCAAAGGCGACCGCTCGGGCTTCATGATGCCGGCCGGCTACGACTATCTCGGCTGGCTGATGGCGGCGCTCTCCATGTCCAACGGCGGCCGCTACTTCAACGAGGATTACGGCGGCGAGGTCTACTACGACCAGCCCTCGATGCTGGGCGCGGCGCGCTTCGTCGAGGACCTGGTCTTCAAGCACAAGGTCATGCCGCAGGGCGTCACCGAGGCGGGCGGCGTCTCGACGGCCTTCTTCGCCGGCAAGGCCTCCATGGTGCTGCTGTCGACCGGCTCGCTGTCGTTCATCCGCGAGAACATGAAGACGCCGTACGACGTGGCCTTCGTGCCGAAGAACGTGCGCAACGCAGTGCCGATCGGCGGCGCCTCGCTGGTCATGTTCGCGGGCCAGAGCGAGGACAGCAAGAAGGCTGGCTGGAAGTTCATCAAGTGGCTGACCACGGCCGACACGCTGGGCGGCTGGAGCCGCTTCACCGGCTACTTCGCGCCGCGCAAGTCGGCCTACGACAAGCCGGAGATGAAGGAGTTCATTGCCAAGAACCCCGACGCCAAGGTGGCGCTCGACCAGCTGCCCTACGCCAAGCCGTGGTTCGCGACCTACCAGACCGTGGCCGTGCGCAAGGCCCTGGAGGACGAGATCCAGGCCCTGATGAACGGCAAGAAGAAGGCCGACCAAGCCGTCAAGGACGCCCAGAAGAAGGCCGACGAGCTGATGCGGCCGTATGCCGAGACGACGTCGTTGAAGCTGCCGTGATCTCTCATGTCCTCCCCCGATGACGGTCCGATGACGGGGGAGGACGAAGATTGCTTTTGAAAGGAGTCATTCCCATGATGATCGCCCAGATCACCGACCTGCATGTCCGCCCGCGCGGCAAGGTCGCCTACGAGCGGGTCGACACCAATGCCATGCTCGAGGCGGCCGTCGCCGCCATCGAAGCCCTGCCGCGCAAGCCCGACCTGGTGATCGCCACCGGCGATCTCACAGATTGCGGGCTCGCCGCGGAGTACGAAGTCCTGCGCGACATCCTCGAGCCGCTGTCCATGCCGGTCTATCTCGTGCCGGGGAATCACGACCGCCGCACCGAGCTCTTTGCCGAGTTCGGCTCGGACGGCTACCTCAGGAACGACGACGGCTTCCTGCATTACGCGATCGAGGGCCATGACGTGCGCCTGATCGGCCTCGACTCCGTCGTGCCGGGTCACGGCCATGGCGAGATGTGCGGGGCGCGGCTCGCCTGGCTGGAAGGCAAGCTCGGCCAGGAGCGCAAGCGGCCGACGATGATCTTCATGCATCATCCGCCGTTCGGCACCGGCCTCGCCGACATGGACCGCATCAACTGTCGCAACGGCAATGCCCTGTCGGCCGTGCTGCGCCGCTTCGACAATATCGAGCGCGTGGTGTGCGGCCATCATCATCGGCCCGTCACCGTGCGCTGGGGCGGTACCATCGGCTCGGTGGCGCCCAGCACGGCCCACCAGGTGACGCTCGACCTCGTTCCCGACGGCGGACCGTCGAGCTTCACCATGGAGCCGCCGGGCTTTCATCTGCACGTCTGGTCGAAGGACAGCGGCCTGGTGACACATGGAGTGAATATCGGCCGTTTCGAAGGTCCGTTTCCATTCATCCTCGATGCCGACTACCCCGGGCACACGGCGAAGGCGGAAGCCGCCTAGCGAGTTGTTCCGCTCGCGATCCGGTCATCGCCCGTACTAACATGGCGGCGGAGGAAGCCCCGCCATGACGCCGAGCAACGAGCCGGTCCGCTACATGGAGCGTACGCGCCTTTACTATCGGGCGCTGGGTTACGACCAGGACTATGTCTGGGCGCACTACGGCGACGTGCCGTTCGCACGCTTGGCCAAGCCGCTCGCCGACTGCCGCATCGCCCCGGTGACGACGGCGAGCCCGCTCACCGCCGTGCGGGGCGACGGCAGCGTTGCCAAGCAGGTGTGGTCGGGCACCGTCTCGCCGCCGCCGGAGAGGCTGTTCACCGACAACGTCGCCTGGGACAAGGAATCCACGCATACGCGTGACCGCGAGAGCTTCCTGCCCATCGAGACCGCGGGCCTGCTGGCGCGCGAAGGCCGCTTCGCCGGCCTCGCGACGCATTTCCACGGCATTCCGACCGAGTACAGCCAGCGCAAGACCTTGACCGCGGATGCGCCGCAGGTGCTGTCCCGCCTGCGCGCCGACGGTGCCGACGCCGCCATACTCTGTCCGCTTTGACCCGTCTGCCACCAGACCGTGAGTCTGGTCGCCCGAACCCTCGAAGCCGCCGGCGTGGCGACTGTCATCATCGGCTCCGCGCTCGATGTCGTGGAACATTGTGGCGTGCCGCGCTTCGTCTTCACCGACTTCCCGCTGGGCAATCCCTGCGGCCCGCCGGACCGCCGCGACGTGCAGCGCGCCGTGGTCGAGCTGGCGCTCGGCCTTTTGTCCGACGCCGAGAAGCCGCGCACCACGGTCCGCGCTCCATTCGACTGGCATGACCCCGACTGGCGCGGGCGCTATGGCCGCGTCGACCCCGCCGAGCGGGAGCGCCTGCGGCGGGTCGGCGATCAACGCCGGGCGCGGGTGGCGACCAGAAAGTCGCGCTATGGCATGTAAGTTGCTGCCGAAGGACTCATGAGCGCACCGCTATTCTTCATGGCCCCCGGCGCACCGAATCCGGTCGCCCCCTTCAGCCACGCCGTCGAGGTCGACGGCTGGTGCTTCATCACTGGCCAGATGCCGACCTGGCCGGACGACGACAGCAAGCCGTTGCCACCCGACATCGAGGGCCAGACGGTGCGGGTGATGGAGAACCTCAAGATCGTGCTGAGCGGCCTGAAGCTCGGGCTCGAGCACGTCATCTGCGCGCGCGTCTACATCACCGACTTCGAGGCCAACTATCCGCGCATGAACGCGGTCTATGCCAGCTACTTCCCGCCGGACCGCCGGCCAGCGCGGACCTGCATCGGCGTCACCGGCCTGGCGCGCGACGCCATGGTCGAGATCGATCTTTTGGCGAAGCGTTGACCCGATGTGCAGAGGCGACGATCCGACCTGCGCCGACTTCGAGATCCATCACCGGCAGTTCGTCGAGGACATGGCGCGCGAGCGCCGTGCGTTCCTGACCAGCGCCTTCGCCGCCAAGGGCGGGGTTGCCGCCCTGGCGGCCGGCGGCGTGGCGTTGCCCCGGAAGGTGTCGGTCGCGACACGGCACCATCACCTGCCTGCCAATGCCGACACGGTCCATTGGGGCTACTTCAGCCGCAACCTCAAGCCGCAGCTCGAGGTCCATTCAGGTGACTTCGTTACCATCGAGACGCTGACCCACCAGGCGAGCGACGATCATGAACGCATGATCGCGGGCGATCCCGGTGCGGAAAGCGTCTATCTCTGGACCAAGGACAGGAAGGGCGTGATGCGCCGCGGCGCGGGTGAGGGCGACGGCAAGGGCCTGGGAGTCCATATCTGCACCGGCCCGGTCCTGGTGCACGGCGCCGAGCCTGGCGACGTCCTGGAAGTTCGCATCGTCGACGTGACGCTGCGGCCGAGCGCCAATCCGAAGTTCAGGGGGCTGGCCTTCGGCAGCAATGCTGCGGCCAACTGGGGCTTCCACTACAACGACTTTCTCACCGGCGACACGCGCGAGGTCGTGACGATCTACGAGCTCGACGCCACGGGCGAGCGCAACTGGGCGCGCGCGGTCTACAATTTCCGCTGGCCCGAGGTCACCGACCCATTCGGCGTCAGGCATCCGACCATCGATTATCCGGGGCTGCCGATCGATCACGCGTTGACGGCGCGCAACTGGGATGTGCTGAAGGGCGTGCGCGTTCCGGTGCGGCCGCATTTCGGCGTGATGGGGCTGGCGCCCAAGGAAGCCGACGACGTGAACTCGGTGCCGCCGAGCTATACCGGCGGCAACATCGACAACTGGCGCATCGGCAAGGGCGCCTCGGTCTATTATCCGGTGGCCGTGCCGGGCGCGCTGCTGTCGGTCGGCGATCCGCATGCCTCGCAGGGCGATTCCGAGCTTTGCGGCACGGCGATCGAATGTTCCCTGACCGGGACCTTCCAGGTCATCCTGCACAAGGCGGGGGAGCTTGCCGGCACGCCGATCGAGGGCCTCGACTTCCCGATGATCGAGACGCGCGACGAATGGGTGCTGCAGGGCTTCAGCTATCCCAACTACCTGGCCGATCTCGGTCCCGAGGCGCAGTCCGCCATCTTCCAGAAATCCTCGGTCGATCTCGCCATGCGCGACGCCTTCCGCAAGATGCGGCGCTTCCTGATGACCGCCAAGAACCTCACCGAGGACGAGGCGATCAGCCTGATGTCGATCGCCGTCGATTTCGGCATCACCCAGGTGGTCGACGGCAACTGGGGCGTCCACGCCATCGTGCGCAAGGACATCTTTCCAGCCTAGAAGCTCAGGCGCTTGCCGACGGCCAACGGCGTCAATTTCTTGTCGCCGAAGGCGTTGGTGAGGGCGGCCATGGCGCGCCAGCCGGTGCAATGGCCGGCGGCGACGACGTCGAGGTCGAAGCCTTTCAGCGCCTCGACCGTCTGCGGGATGACGCGCTCGTTGGTGCCCGAGAGATGGAGGCCGCCCAGTACGCAGTGCAGCTTCACCTCGGGAAAGCTCTCGCGCGCGTGATGCAGCACGTTGACCACGCCGGCATGGCTGCAGGCGGTCAGCACGACCAGGCCCTTGCCCTTCACGTTCACCGCCACGAAGCGCTCGTCGATCAGAAGCTCGTCAGGCTCCCAGCCCTTGCCGTCCTCGGTGCGGCGGTGCTGGCCGGGCAGGCCGGTCTCGAACGGCGTGCGGCGCGGGATCTCGCCGCTCACGAACACACAGTCGGCGATGAGCTGCGGCTCTCGCGTGCAGACGACGCGACCGCCCTGTGCCTCGAGGTCGGCCAGCGAGGGCACGTCCTCCATCGGCCGGAACGAGCCGTCGGGCAGCCTGGCGGCGCGACTGCGGAACATGTCGGGATGGACGTAGCAGCCGATGCGTTTGCCGCCGTTGCGGTCGAGCACGAGCTGCAGTGCGCGCAGCATGGCGCCGGCATGGTCCCAGTGTCCGTGGCTCAACACCACGGCCTCGACCGGCCCGAGATCGAGGCCGAGCCGCGAGACGTTCTGCTCGAACACGCGATCCTCCGGCCCGGTGTCGAACAGCACGGAATGGCTGCGGCCGCCGCTCTTCACGGTTAGCAGGCAGGAAAGGCCGTGGGCGGCGCAGCACAGGCAGCCGCCGCCCAGCACCCAGGCGCCGCCGCGACGGCGGGCCAGGCCGCCCAGCTCGGTCTCGATGAAGGACGGCACCGACGACAGCGAATCGGTGACGTTGTCGACGATGATCTGGATGTCGAGGGAGTCGACCGGGGCAAGCGTCGTCATGGGCAGTTCCTTTCCCGAAAAAGCACCCAATAAAGGTCAGCTTTGGATGCATCATGCAAATTGATTGCGCGGTTCGCGACGGTGAAGCTCACCTCCGGGAGTTTCCACTTTGGGGAGTGGCGGACCATGGCGATCAAGATCGGCAGCGGTGGCAACAACATCCTGAACGGCACCAGCGGCAGCGACGACGGAACGCACCACCCCCTGCGCACGATTCGGCAGGTCGCGGACGCGGCTCTGGGCGAACTGGCCGGAGAGCTCGCCAAGCTACGTTCGGAGCGGCTGAGACGGCCATCGATCCCGCCCGAGCGACTGCTGTGCGCGATGCTGTTGCAGGCCTTCTACGGCATAAGGTCGGAGCATCACTTGATGGACCGCATGGAAGCCGACCATGCGTTCCGCTGGTTCGTGGGATTGGAAACAGATGATGCCGCGTGGGACCATTGGAGCTTCGCGACGCACCGCGACCGGCTGCTGGCAGGCGCGACGGCGCGAAAGTTCCTGGCGGCGGTGATCGTCCATCCGCAGGTCAAGCGTCTGCTGGCGAGCGACGACTTCTCCGTCGACGGCGTGTTGTTGCTGGCTTGGGCGTCAGGCAGGAGGCTTCGGCACTAGAGCGGCGAGCGCTTAATCGGAAGCGTATCCGGCGTGTTTGAGGTAGTTCCAACACTCCTGCTCGGTGTAGAT
>JAIEOV010000001.1 GCA_019750135.1 Reyranella sp.
CATCTACACCGAGCAGGAGTGTTGGAACTACCTCAAACACGCCGGATACGCTTCCGATTAAGCGCTCGCCGCTCTAGAGTTCGACCATGCCTGAAGTCGTTCCTTGCCAAGGTCCCCTGGGCGCGCGCATCGAGGGTCTCGATCGCAGCCGTGCTGGCGAGCCTGAGATGGCAGCCTTCCTGAACCGCACACTGGCCGAGCACCTGCTGGTCGTGGTGCCGGGCGAGCGCATGGCTCCCTCCGAAACCCTGGCGTTCGCCCGGGCCTTTGGCGAGCCGCGCACACAGCTCTTACGCTACAAGCGCAGCGGCGACGTGCCGGAAGTGTCGGTCATGGTGTCGACGCTCATGGCCGACGGCACGACCGACAAGACGGCGATCCGCGCTGAGGACTGGCACACCGACGATTCGTACTTCGCTGTCCCGGCCAAGGCGACGCTGTTGCACGGCATAGAGATCCCGAGCCAGGGCGGCTCGACCTGGTTCTGCAACATGCACTCGGTCTTCGAGGCGCTGCCCGAGAAACTGCGGCAGCGCATCGACGGCATGCGCGCCATCCACGGCTACGACACGCCGCGTGCCCGCAACCGGCCATCGGCACGCACGCCGCAGGAGATCGCCGAGACGCCCGACGTCGAGCATCCCCTGGTGCGCACCCATCCCGAGACCGGACGCAAGGCGCTCTATCTCAATCCCAACAGGCTCGACCGCATCGTCGGGCTAGAGCGGGCCGAAAGCGACGCGCTGCTCGACGAGCTGGCCGACGAGGCGCGCAAGCCGCGGCACCATTTCGGCCATGTCTGGGCGGCGGGCGACATCGTCATCTGGGACAATCGCGCCACCATGCACCGCGTGGTGATCGACTACCCGATGGGCGAACCGCGAGTGATGCAGCGCGTGCTGATCGAAGGCGAGAAGCCGGTGTGACGGGAGCGCGGGCCTCTGGCCCGCTCTTGAATGCGGGCCAGAGGCCCGCGCTCCCGTCAACGCACTGTGCCGGCTGCCTTCATCGCCTCGATCTCGGCGTCCGAAAAGCCCGCCTCGGCCAGCACTTCGACCGTCTGCTCGCCGAGCTTCGGGGCGTGCGTGAGCTTCTCGCGGTTGCCGCCGGAGAAGGTGTTGGCGGGCTTGGTGCGATGGATCTTGCCCTCGCTGGGATGGTCCTCCGATCCGAAGAAGCCGACGTCTTTCAGATGCGGGTCGGTCAGCAGGTCCTCGATCGAGTTGTAGCGGGCCGCCGGTATGTCGAGCTCGTCGAAGATCTTCAGCCACTCATCCGTGGTCTTCTGCGCGAGGCCCGACTTGCGCACCTCGAAGTAGTCGGCGGAGTTGGCGGTGCGGCTGCCGGGGCTGTCGAAGCGCGGGTCGGTCTTGAGCTCGGGCCGGCCGATGGCGTCGAAGAAGCCGAAGGCATGGGCGTTGGTGTTGGGCGCGACGGTGATGTAGCCGTCCTTGGTGGGCAACGGCCGGTAGTCGGGGGTGAGCAGGCGGTTGTCGCCACTGGGGCCGACAGGCGGATCGAAGGTCATGGCGCCCATGTGCTCGCTCGACACGAACGACGCCATGTTCTCCAGCATCGGCACGTCGATCGCCTCGCCCTTGCCGGTCTTCTCGCGGCGATAGAGGGCAAAGCCGATGGCTTGGGCGGCGATCAGCCCGCTGGTGTGGTCGCTCATCACCATGGGCACGAAGCGCGGCTCGCCGGTGGCGCGGGCAAGGGTGCCGGCGACGCCCGACAGGCTCTGCACGATCGGATCGTAGGCGGGGCGGTTGTAGTACCGGCCACCGCGGCCGAAGGCCAGGATCGAGCAATGGATGAGCTTGGGGTGCTTGGCCGCCAGGCTCTTGTAGTCGAGGCCGGCGCGGGCGAGGCCTTCGGGCCGCACGTTGCTCACGAACACGTCGGCGTTCGCAATAAGCCGCTTCATCGCGGCGAGCCCGTCGGGCTTCTTGAGGTCGAGGACGATCGAGCGCTTGTTGCGATTGAAGTTGAGGAACTTGCCCGACATGCCGGGATTGCGGCTGCCGCGCGCCATGGTGCGCAGCAGGTCACCGCCCGGCGCCTCGACCTTGATCACGTCGGCGCCGTAGTCGGCCAGGGTGCGCGTGCAGATCGGCCCGACCACGACCGTCGTCAGGTCGACGACGCGCACGCCGTCGAGAGGGCCGCCATTCATTGCGCGAACTCCAGGTCCATCTCGCCGCACAGCACGCCGTTCTTGTCGGCCGCCCAGATCCTGAGCTTGCCGTCCTTCTGCTCCTCGCCGCGCACCTCGATGGAATCGCCGACCCACAGCGGATGGACGAGCCGCGTGGTGTAGCCCGTGAGCTCGCCCTTGGCGTGCTTGAGGGCCGCATCGACCATCAGGTGCATCGACAGGCCGCCGTTGGAGACGATGGCCGGGTAGCCTTCCTCGCTGCGCGTGTAGTCGCCGTCGTAGTGGATGCGGTGGGCGTTCCAGGTCAGCGACGAGAAGCGGAAGTTGAGCGTGTTCGTGAGCTCGGTGCGCTCGCTCCAGGCCTGATCGGTGCGCGCCTGCGTGGGCACGGTCGCCGTGGTCTTCTGTCCCGCCGGCACGGCCTGCCGGTAGATCGCGTCCATCTCGTCGACGGCGAGGACCTTGCCGCCCTGCTCGTAGGTGTGGCGCATGGTCAGCACGAAGATATCGCCCGAGCGGCCGCTCTTGGGGACGATGTTGGCCACCTCGGCCTTCTTCACGGCGGGTTCGCCGGCGCGCAGCCGGGCCATGATCTTGGTGCGACGGCCGGCGCCCATGCGGCGCGGCATGGGAATCGGCGGCAGCACGACGCCCTTCTTGGCGTGGCCGTCGGGGCCGATCTCGCTCTGCAGCACCGTCTCGACACCGACGAAAGTGAACCAGTGCGGCGGCAGCTCGGTGCCGCGCACGATCGTCGCCGGATCGACGTTGAAGGTGCCGGCGGCACGCCGCACCGACATCAGCCCGACATCGTCCTCGGTGGTGCGCACGCGGCCGATCCAGGGCCGCAGATCCTTCATCGCCTCGTCCATCCAGCTCATCGCGTCGTCCTCCGTGGGCGCGGGAAAATCGCACGCCCGGGAGCGAAGAAGAAGAGCCGGCTTTCGCTACGTGCGCCGGTCGCGCGCCGACAGCAACGCCTTGAGGCCCTGCCAGCCCCAGTAGACGCGGTGATAGACGATCAGGCCGTTCTCGATATCCATCGATTCGAACAGGTCGACCTGTGTGCCGCCGCTGGGCGTGAGCCGCGGATATTCCCAGGTGAGCAGCTTGCCGTTGGAGAAGAAGAGCCCGCTGCGATAGAGCTCGGTGAACTCCGCCTTGAGGTTCACGAAATTGCGGGCGAACAGTTTCTCGATCTCGCTGTGGCCGCGCAAAATGCCGTCGTCGCGCTCGGGGAACTGCGCCAGGACGGTCGGGCTCTCGAACACGGCGTGCTCGGCATAGAGCGCCATCAGGCCGGCGAGATCCTGTGACATCAGCGTCTTGTGCCACTGTTCGTAGATGTGGCGGATCTGGGCGTCTGATGACATGGCGGCTCTCCTGGTGAACGGGAGCAAGCCAATAGCCTGGTCCTGCTGACAGCGTTGTGTCAGCAACGCACAAAAAGAAAAGGGGACCAGAAGGTCCCCTTTCCATCGATCTCCGTCTCGCTCAGATCGAGTAGTACATCTTGTACTCGACCGGCGCCGGCTGGTGCTCCCAGTTGTAGACCTCTTCCCACTTGAGCTCCATGTAGGCGTCGATCTGGTCGTCGGTGAACACGCCGCCCTTGGTGAGGAAGGAGCGGTCGGCGTCGAGGCTGTTCAGGGCCTCGCGCAGCGAGCCGGCCACGGTCGGCACCTTCGTCAGCTCTTCCGGCGGCAGGTCGTACAGGTTCTTGTCCATCGGGTCGCCCGGATGGATCTTGTTCTGGATGCCGTCGATGCCGGCCATCAGCATCGCCGCGAAGGCGAGGTAGGGATTGGCCGACGGATCGGGGAAGCGGACTTCGACGCGCTTGCCCTTGGGCGAGGACGCGTAGGGAATGCGGCACGAGGCCGAGCGGTTGCGCGAGGAGTAGGCCAGCAGCACCGGCGCCTCGAAGCCCGGGATGACGCGCTTGTAGGAGTTGGTGCTGGCGTTGCAGAAGGCGTTGAGCGCCTTGGCGTGCTTGATGATGCCGCCGATGTAGTACAGCGCGGTCTCCGACAGGTCGGCATAGCCCGAGCCCGCGAACAGCGGCTTGTTGTCCTTCCAGATCGACTGGTGGGTGTGCATGCCCGAGCCGTTGTCGCCGTACAGCGGCTTCGGCATGAAGGTCAGCGTCTTGCCGTAGCTGTGGGCGACGTTGTGCAGGGTGTACTTGTACTTCTGCACGTTGTCGGCGGTCTTCACCAGGGTGTCGAACTTGAAGCCGAGCTCGTTCTGCGCCGGCGCCACCTCGTGGTGATGGATCTCCATGACCAGACCCATGTCGGTGCAGACCGACATCATCTCGGCACGCAGGTCATTCATCGAATCGACCGGCTGGACGGGGAAGTAGCCGCCCTTGACGCCCGGACGATGGGCCATGTTGCCGCCCTCGAACTCGGCGCCCGAATTCCACGGCGATTCGCTCGAGGTGACCTTGTAGAAGCTGCCGCCCATCGAGACGTCGAAGCGGACGTCGTCGAACACGAAGAACTCGAGCTCGGGGCCGAACACGGCGGTGTCGCCGACGCCGGCCGACTTCAGGAACGACTCGGCGCGCTTGGCGGTCGAGCGCGGGCAGCGGGCATAGAGCTGTCCGGTCGAAGGCTCGACGACGTCGCAGTTGATGATCAGGGTCGTCTGGGCGGCGAAGGGATCGAGCACCGCGGTGGACGTGTCGGGCATCAGGATCATGTCCGACTCGTTGATCGCCTTCCAGCCGGCAATCGAGGAACCGTCGAACATCACGCCGTCGACGAAGGTGCCTTCATCGGTGGCCGAGGCCATGCGCGCGGTATGCTGCCACTTGCCGCGCGGATCGGTGAAGCGGAAGTCGACGAACTTGACGTCCTTTTCCTTGATCAGCGCGAGAACCTGCTTGGCGTCCATGTGTCGTACTTCCCTTTCTTGTGGTCGGGTTGCCTCTGCCCCCAGAGGCTAGGTCTCATACGGCGGCGTCACCACGCTCGCCAGTACGAATTCGAATTGCATCGTCGATGCTCGAGACGAAGATCTTGCCGTCGCCGATGCGGCCGGTATGCGCCGAACTGCGGATCGCCTCGACCGCTTTTTCGACCATCTCGTCCTCGATGATCAGCTCGAGCTTCACCTTGGGCAGGAAGTCGACGACGTACTCGGCGCCGCGATAGAGCTCGGTATGGCCTTTCTGGCGGCCGAAGCCCTTGGCCTCGAGCACCGTGATGCCCTTCAGGCCAATCTGGTTGAGGGCGTCCTTCACCTCATCGAGCTTGAAGGGCTTGATGATCGCTTCGATCTTCTTCATTTGGCTTAGGCCACCCTCGCACGCAGACACCGGGCCTGCCCATCGAGGCAGTCCGTTTGGAATTCAAGGAAGCAGAGTTCATGCCATACTTATCAACAACGGCTGGCCGTGAATTGAACGCCTTGGCTGACCATTCCGTGGGCTGATTGTCGAATTTCAGGGCAGAAAACTGCTTAATACGAAGTCACAGACGAGTGCGCTTATGAAACCCGTGAATTCATTGATGTCCGGCCTCGGCACGACGGTCTTCGAAGTGATGTCGGCCCTGGCTCGCGAGCATCAGTCGGTAAACCTCGGCCAGGGCTTCCCTGACGACAAAGGACCGGAAGAGGTGAGGGCCGCGGCCGCCGACTATCTGATGAAGGGCCACAACCAGTACCCGCCGATGATGGGCATCCCCGAGTTGCGCCAGGCCGTGGCCGAGCATGCCAAGCGGTTCCAGGGCCTCGACGTCGACTGGCAGGACGAGGTGCTGGTGACCTCGGGCGCGACCGAGGCTCTGGGTGACTGCCTGTTCGGCCTGATCGAGCCGGGCGACGAGGTCGTGCTGATCGAGCCGCTCTACGATTCCTATTTGCCGATCGTGCGCCGGGCAGGGGGCATCCCCAAGCTGGTGCGCGTGGAACCGCCGACATGGCGCCTGCCGCGCGAAGAACTGGCCGCGGCCTTCAGCGATCGCACCAAGCTCATCCTGTTCAACACGCCGATGAACCCCTGCTCGAAGGTGTTCGATCGCGACGAACTCGATTTCATCGCCGGGCTCTGTCTCAAGCACGATGCCTATGCCGTATGCGATGAAGTCTACGAGCACATCATCTTCGACGATCGACGGCATCTGTCGATCATGACGCTGCCCGACATGCGCGAGCGCACGGTGCGCATCGGCTCGGCCGGCAAGAGTTTCAGCCTGACGGGCTGGAAGGTGGGCTACGTCACGGCGGCGCGCGAACTGATGAAGGTCATCGCCAAGACGCATCAATTCATGACCTTCACCACGCCGCCCAACCTGCAGTGGGGGGCGGCGACCGGGCTGCGCCTGGGCGACGGCTACTTCTCCGGCCTCGCCGCCGACATGCAGCGCAAGCGTGACCGCCTGGCCCACGCCTTGTCCGAGATCGGTTTCGACGTCCTGCCGGCGCACGGCACCTACTTCGTGACGACCGATTTCCGGCCGTTGGGCTTCAACGGCACGGACGAGGATTTTTGCCGCCACATCACGGTCGAGGCCGGAGTGACGGCCGTGCCGGTCAGCGCCTTCTACGACGCCCCCCAGCGTGCGCCACGCCATCTGGCGCGCTTTTGTTTTTGCAAGCACGACGAGACGCTCGACAGTGCAATCGACCGGCTTGGACGGCATTTCAGGAAATGATGCCAGGCGGGATGTGGGATTTTTCACGTTCAGACGTGCTTCATGATCGTTACAATTTGCACCGCTGACCTCCCCCAAGTGTGCATGTACTTCCTGCACCTCGATTGCTAATATATTGGTTGCAGCCGGAGGCGCCGAGATGCGAAATGTCGTGTCGCGGCGGCCGCCGTCCCCTGACCTGACGAAGAACGTGTCCACCACCACGACCACAGCCCCAAGACCTGCCCGCATCGACGGTCGCCGCCTGCGAAGCGAGCGAACCAAGCAGTTGATCATCGAGGCTTACCTCGCCCTGCTGCGCGAGAACCCGATCACGCCGATGCCGACGGCGGCGCGCATCGCCGAGCGTGCCGGTTATTCGGTGCGCTCGATCTTCGAGCGCTTTCCCGATCTCAACAAGCTCAGGGCCGCGGCGGCTGACTATCAGCTTGCCCAGGCGGCGGCGCTTGCCCCGCCGCGCAATATCGACGGGGATCGCCACACGCGGATCAAGTCGCAGGTCGAGACCCGCGCCGGCACTTGCGAACGCGGCGTGGCGCTGTGGCGGGTGCTGATTTTCAGCGTCGATCAGGACGAAGATCTGAAGCCGCGGATCCGCGTTGCCCGCGAGCGCACCATCGAGCGCATGGAGATCATGTACCGGCCCGAGCTCTCGGCACTGCCGGAGCGCGAGCGCAAGCATCTGCTGATCGCGCTCGAGGCCATCACCGACATCGAGAGCTGGGCCCGCATGCGCGAGCTCTACGGCCTGTCGTTCGAGGAGGCGTGCGGCGTGTGGATTCGCGCGATCGACCGGATGTTGCCGGCGACTCCGTCGAGTTGAGCACGACGATGGGCTCGCCTTCGTCTTCCCCGGACGGCCGGCGCCTGCGCAGCGAGCGGACCAAGCAGTCGATCATGGAGGCCTATATCGAGCTGCTGCGCGAGCGACCCGAGCTGCCCACCGCCGCCCAGATTGCCGCCCGGGCCGGCATCTCGACTCGCTCGGTCTTCGAGCGGTTCGTCGACCTGCAGCGGCTCAGCCTCGCGACCGTGGACCATGCCTTCGCGATGGGCGAGACGCAGGCCGTTGCGCGCAACGTCGATGGCGACCGGCAAACCCGCGTGCGCTCGCATGTCGAGACGCGCGCCCGGACCTGCGAGCATTGGCTGCCGGTATGGCGCGTCGTCATCGCCAACCTGGGCAAGCTCGACGCGTTGCGTGAACGCGTTCGCTTCATTCGGCTGGCAATCGTCAAGCGCATGGAGTTGATGTACCGGCCGGAGCTGGATGGTCTTTCCGCCCAGGAGCGGCGCGACCTCCTGATCGCGCTCGAGGCGTTGATCGATTTCGAGAGCTGGGGCCGCATGCGCGAGGGCCATGGCCTGTCATTCGACGAGGCGTGCTCGGTGTGGATACGGATGATCGATCGCCTGCTTCCGCCGACGCCACTCGGCCGGCCATGAGCACATCCGATACGCCGCCGCCCAGACCCACCCGCGTCGATGGGCGGCGCCTGCGGAGCGAGCGGACCAAGCAGTTGATCATCGAGGCCTATCTCGCGCTCGCGCAGGAGAACTCCCCGCAAGTCCCGACGGCGGCCGAAATTGCCCATCGTGCCGGCTACTCGGTGCGCTCGGTGTTCGAGCGCTTTCCCGACATCCGCACCCTGCAGGTTGCGGCGACCGACTACGCCCTGGTCCAGGTCGCCGCCCTCGCGCCGGCACGCGACAGCCAAGGCGATCGGGTGACGCGCATCAAGACCCAGGTCGAGACCCGCGGCCAGAGCTGCGAGCGCTGGTTGCCGCTATGGCGCTCGCTGGTCGTCAACCAGGGCGATTCGCCGGAACTCAAGCAACGCATCGTGCTGTCGCGCGAACGCGTCATTGCCCGCCTGGAGCTGATGTACGCGCCGGAACTGTCGACACTGCCGGAAACCGAGCGTCGCCATCTCCTGATCGTGCTGGAGACCTTGACCGACGTCGAAAGCTGGGCGCGGATGCGGGAGTTTTTCGGCCTGTCCTTCGAAGAGGCCTGCCTTGCCTGGCGTCAGGCGATCGACCGGCTGCTGCCGCCGACACCTGCCAAACTATAGTTACTCAATGGTAACTTCTGGCGCTTTGTTGCAGTTACCGCTAAAATTTGCAGCGCGACAATCACAATTTGCAGCTTCTTGGTTTCGTTTCCGGACTGTCCGAACGCGGACTTTGGCTTGCAGATGATCAACCCTGGCCTGTTTCATGCGGATGGGCCTCCGACCTGACTGTGACCTGAAACTCCTTGCCCTCCTCAGCCGCTTCCAAATCTTCCCGGATCGACGGCCGGCGCCTGCGCAGCGCACGCACCAAGCAGTTGATCATCGAGGCCTATCTCGCGCTGCTGCGCGATAGCCCGCAAATCCCGACGGCTGCGACGATTGCCGAGCGGGCAGGGTATTCCGTGCGCTCGGTGTTCGAGCGGTTTCCAGACCTGCATGCGCTGCGCGTCGCAGCCACGGACTATGCCTTCACCCAAGGCACGGCGCAGGCCGTGGCGCGTGATTTTTCCGGCGATCGTCACGCCCGCGTGAAATCCCATGTCGAGACGCGCAGCTGGATCTGCGAGCAGTGGCTGCCGCTATGGCGCGCACTGAACGCCAACCAGGGCGATTCGAACGAGCTTAAGTCCCGGATCAACCTGATACGCCAGGCCATCCTGAAGCGTATCGAGCTGATGTACGACCCCGAGCTTTCGACCCTGAACGAAACCGAGAAGCGGCAGACCTTGATCGCCATCGAGAGCCTGATCGACTTCGAGAGCTGGGCGCGAATGCGCGACTTCGGCGGCATGTCGATCGAGGAGGCGCGCGAGGTGTGGATCAAGTCGATCGACCTCCTGCTGCCGCCGACGCCTGTTTCTTGACGCTTTGGGCCGGCAAGCGTAGGAAGGCGCCGCTTCGCGGGAGCGACCACGGTGGCGGCCGTAGCTCAGGTGGTTAGAGCGCCAGATTGTGATTCTGGATGTCGCCGGTTCAAGTCCGGTCGGCCGCCCCAATCGCTCGCACGCTGTGGCTTCTGAGGCTTCAGTGCGCGACTTAAAGCCCCGCGATGACCTCGTCCTCCTGACCTGCGCCGAGATGGGCCGAGCGGACGCCGCTGCGATCTCGGGCGGCGTGCCCGGCATCGACCTGATGGAGGCGGCGGGCCGAGCGGTGGCCGATGCCGTCACGGCGCACCACCCACGGCAGCCGGCGGTCGTGCTGTGCGGGCCCGGCAACAACGGCGGCGACGGCTTCGTGGCGGCTCGGCATCTGCAGGCCAGGCGCTGGCCGGTGCGGCTCGGCCTGCTGGGCGAGCGGGGCGCGCTGAAAGGCGATGCGGCGTGGGCTGCCGGAACTTGGGCTGGCGAGGTGGCGCCGCTGTCGCTCGATCTGCTCGATGGCCGACCGCTGGTGATCGACGCGCTGTTCGGTGCGGGGCTGACGCGGCCCATCCAAGGCATCGCCGGTGAGCTCATAGACCGCATCAACGACGAAGCGCTCACGACCGTGGCCGTCGACGTGCCCAGCGGATTGCACGGTGACAGCGGCGAGATCATGGGCCGTGCGCCGATGGCGACGCGGACGGTGACGTTCTTTCGCGCCAAGCCGGGCCACTATTCGCTCGAGGGACTGCGGCGCTGCGGCGTGCTCGACATCGCCGACATCGGCATTGCGCCTGGCGTGCTGCCCGAGATCGCGCCGCGCCTTTGGCTGAATGCGCCGGCGCTGTGGCAGTCGCATCTGCAACGCACGGACCGCGGCGACCACAAATACGCGCGCGGCCATGCCACCATCCTGGCAGGCGAACTCGCCACTGGTGCGGCGCGTCTTGCGGCTCTCGGTGCGCGTCGGGCGGGAGCAGGGCTCGTCACCATCGCCGCGCCGCCTTCGGCGCTTGCCATCTATCAAGCGGCCGAGCCGGGCAATCTCGTCACGGCGTGCGAGGACGGCAGCGCCTTCGCCCGCCTGCTCGAGGACGGGCGCCGCAACGCGATCCTGGTCGGACCAGGCTCCGGGGTTAACGAGCGCACGCACAATGCCGCCCTCGCGGCGCTGGGGGCCCGCCGCTCGGTCGTGCTCGATGCCGATGCCATCACCGTCTTTGCCAAGTTGCCGGCCGAGCTGTTCGCCGCCATCCAAGGCCAGACTTTGCTCACGCCCCACGAAGGCGAATTCCGGCGCCTGTTTCCCGACTTGGCGGCGATCCCCGCGAAGGTCGAGCGTGCTCGCGAGGCGGCCAAGCGGAGCGGGGCGACGGTGCTGCTGAAGGGGCCCGATACCGTGATCGCCGCGCCCGACGGACGCGCGGTCATCAATGTCCATGCCTCGCCCGGCCTCGCCACCGCGGGCTCTGGCGACGTGCTGGCCGGCATCGCGGCCGGTCTCATGGCGCAGGGCCTGTCGGCGCTCGCGGCTGCTGCTGCTGCTGCGTGGCTCCATGGCGACTGCGCGCTGCGCTTCGGTCGCCCGGGCCTCATTGCCGAAGATCTCGTAGGCCGAATTCCGGAAGCGCTGCAGGCCGCACAAGCCACGAATTGACCGTCTGGCCAGCACGGGTTAGGGCAGCGGCCACGCGGGCGTGGTGAAATTGGTAGACACGCGAGATTTAGGTTCTCGTGCCGCAAGGCGTGGGGGTTCAAGTCCCTCCGCCCGCACCAGCGCTGGATAGTCCGGCGCCAAGCATCCCTTGGCAGATGGCCCCTTGCGTGTGACAGCCAGTGCAGGTAGACGCTCGCATCCCGACAGGCCAATTCAAGACCGGGGTATACTGGAGACGTGGCACGGGGCTCGTGCTGTCAGACAAAACCCCAATGGAATCAGAATACTACGGTCGCGCCAGTACCCCCGCCGGCAGCAGATCAAAGTGAAGGTTAGGACGATGCAAGTCACGGAACTTTCGGCCGAAGGGCTGAAGCGGCAATTCAAGATCGTCGTGCCGGCGAGCGACCTGTCGGCCACGGTCGATGAGCGCTTGAAGGAACTCGCCAAGACCGCGCAGATGCCGGGCTTCCGCCAGGGCAAGGTGCCGGTCGGGCTGCTGAAGAAGCAGTACGGGCAGGCCCTGTTCGGCGAGGCGCTGGAGGCGGCGGTCAATTCGAGCACCGCCAAGGCGATCGAGGATCGCGGCCTGAAGCCCGCGCTGCAGCCGCGCGTCGACCTCAAAACGCTGGAAGAGGGCAGGGACGTCGAGTTCGAGGTCGTGATCGAAGTGTTGCCTGAGATCGGCAAGCTCGACTTCTCCGAAGTCGAGCTCGAGCGCCTCAAGGCCGTCGTGCCCGAGAAGGACGTCGAGGACGCGATCGGCCGCATCGCCAAGGCCAACCGCGAGCAGAAGCCGGTCGACCCGCCGCGCCCGGCGCAGAAGGGCGACGCCATCAAGCTCGACTTCGTGGGCTCGGTCGACGGCACGGAGTTCCCCGGCGGCGCCGCGCAGGACTATACGCTGGAGCTCGGCTCGGGCTCGTTCATCCCGGGCTTCGAGGATCAGCTGCTCGGCGCCGAGGTGGGCAAGACCATCGACGTGAAGGTGACCTTCCCGGCCGAGTACGGCGCGCCCGAGCTCGCCGGCAAGGACGCCGTCTTCAAGTGCACCATCAAGGAGATCCACGAGTTCGTCGAGAAGCCGGCCGACGATGAGCTCGCCAAGAAGAACAATTTCGAGAACCTCGACGCCATGCGCAAGGCGGTGGCCGAGCGCATCGGCCAGGACTACGCGCAGGTCTCGCGCACGATGATCAAGCGCCAGCTGCTCGACAAGCTCGCCGACACGCACAAATTCGACGTGCCCGAAGGCTTGGTCGAGGGCGAGTTCAACGCCATCTGGCAGCGCATCGAGGAGGCCAAGAAGGCCGGCCAGCCGGTCGACGGCGACGAAGAGAAGATGCGCAAGGAGTATCGCGAGATCGCCGAGCGCCGCGTTCGCCTCGGTCTTCTGCTGGCCGATGTCGGCCGCTCCAACTCGATCGATGTCACGCCCGAGGAGCTGAACCAGGCAGTGATGCGCGAGGCCATGCGCTATCCCGGCCAGGAGCGCCAGGTGCTGGAGTTCTACGGCAAGAACGCCGAGCTGAAGGAGCGCCTGCGCGCGCCGATCTTCGAGGAGAAGACCGTCGACTTCATCCTCGAACTCGCCAAGGTCAACGAGAAGTCGGTTACGCCTGAGGAACTGCTGAAGGCGGCTCGCGAGGCAGAAGAGGCCGAGGACGAGGACTCGTCGAAGAAAGACGAGTCCAAGGAATAGTGGGCGACGAATTGATCCAGGGCGGAGCGATGGTCTTGAACCCGACCAGCGCCGCTGCCACTTTTATGGCCAGTCACAATGGGGGCCCGCGATGAGTCGCGACCGCAATCCACTCGAGATCTACAACAACTACTATGTGCCGATGGTCGTCGAGCAGTCGGCGCGCGGCGAGCGCGGCTACGACATCTGGTCGAGGCTGCTCAAGGAACGCATCATCTTCCTGAATGGCCCGATCGAGGACAACGTCGCCGGCTTGGTCTGCGCCCAGCTCCTTTATCTGGAAGCCGACAATCCTACTAAGGACATTTCGTTCTACATCAACTCGCCGGGCGGCGTGGTGACGTCGGGCATGGCGATCTACGACACCATGCAGTACATCCGCCCGCAGATCTCGACCCTGGTGTTCGGCCAGGCGGCGTCAGCCGGCTCGCTGCTGCTGATGGCTGGCCAGAAGGGCAAGCGGTTCGCGCTGCCCAACGCGCGCATCATGATCCACCAGCCCTCAGGCGGCGCCCAGGGCCAAGCGACCGATATTGAGATCCATGCCCGAGAGATCCTTGCGACCCGGGCACGTCTGAACCAGATGTACGTTACCCACACGGGTCGCTCGATCGAGGAGATCGAACGGGCGATGGAGCGAGACAAGTTCTTCTCGCCGCCCGAGGCCAAGGAGTTCGGGCTGATCGACGAAGTGTTCGAAAAGCGCCCGACTCCGACCATCCAAGCGGCTGCTTCCTAGGGGCGGGCGCGACCAATTGTTTCCCAGTTGGCCCTCGGCACACCATATTTTGAGGTTGTGGCGTCCCTGGGGTCGAGTTTAACATAGTCTTGCGTGCGGGCCCGTAGTGTCAGCGGGCTCCCCAAGCGGAGGTGCGTTAAGGCCATGCCAGCCGCCAAGTCCGGGGGCGACTCCCGCAACACCTTGTACTGTAGCTTCTGCGGGAAGAGCCAGCACGAGGTCAGAAAGCTTATTGCCGGGCCGACGGTGTTCATCTGCGATGAATGCGTCGAACTCTGCATGGATATCATCCGGGAAGAGAGCAAGACCACCTTGGTCAAGTCCAAGGATGGCGTGCCGTCTCCCAAGGAAATCCGCCAGATCCTCGACGACTATGTGATTGGCCAGGACCAGGCCAAGCGCATCCTGGCCGTTGCGGTGCACAATCACTACAAGCGCCTCAGCCACGGCGGGAAGGCCAACGACGTCGAGATCGCCAAGTCGAACATCATGCTGATCGGTCCGACGGGCTGCGGCAAGACACTGCTCGCCCAGACCCTGGCGCGCATGCTCGACGTGCCGTTCACCATGGCCGACGCCACGACGCTGACCGAAGCCGGTTACGTCGGCGAGGATGTGGAGAACATCATCCTGAAGCTGCTGCAGTCGGCCGACTACAACGTCGAGCGGGCGCAGCGCGGCATCGTCTATATCGACGAGGTCGACAAGATCAGCCGCAAGTCCGACAACCCGTCGATCACCAGGGACGTGTCGGGTGAGGGTGTGCAGCAGGCGCTGCTCAAGATCATGGAAGGCACCGTCGCCTCCGTGCCGCCGCAGGGCGGGCGCAAGCATCCGCAGCAGGAGTTCCTGCAGGTCGACACGACCAACATCCTGTTCATCTGCGGCGGCGCCTTCTCGGGCCTCGACAAGATCATCTCGATGCGTCGCCAGGGCACGTCGATCGGTTTCGGCGCCGAGGTGCGCGGGCCGGAAGACCGTCGCACCGGCGAGGTGCTGCGGGATCTCGAGCCGGAGGACCTGCTGAAGTACGGGTTGATCCCCGAGTTCGTTGGCCGCCTGCCGGTGGTCGCCACGCTCGAGGATCTCGACGAGAGCGCCCTGATCGAGATCCTGACGCGTCCCAAGAACGCGCTGCTGAAGCAGTACCAGCGGCTGTTCGACATGGAGAGTGTGAAGCTCAAGTTCTCCGAGGACGCGCTGCGCGCCGTCGCCCAGAAGGCGATCCTGCGCAAGACCGGCGCGCGCGGCCTGCGCTCCATCATGGAGACGGTGCTGCTCGACACGATGTACGACCTGCCGTCGCTCGACGGGGTCGAGGAAGTCGTCATCAATCGCGAAGTCATCGAAGGACGGGCTCAACCGCTGTACGTGCACGGTGAGCGCAAGGAAGGCATCGCTGCCGCCCCGGCCTGACTTTTGCTGCGCCGGCGGTAGCCCCCGCCGGCAACCCGCCGTGGCCTTGAACAACCCTCTGTTCAGGCCAATCTCTACGAGTGAGTGCGCGTGCCGGCAGGCCGAGGATCGCCCATTGCGGGGATCACGGCTGGGGTGCGGGTAGCTCTAACAGCGTATGTAGCGAGGCAATCATGAACGCCCCCACTGTAGGCACCACCTATCCCGTCCTTCCGCTGCGCGACATTGTCGTGTTTCCCGGCATGATCGTGCCGCTCTTCGTCGGTCGCGAGAAGAGCGTGAAGGCCCTTGAAGAGGTCATGAAGGACGACAAGCAGATTCTGCTGATCGCCCAGAAGAATGCCAGCCAGGACGATCCCGGGCCCGAGGACATCCACACCATCGGCACGCTCGGCACCGTGCTGCAACTGCTGAAGCTGCCGGACGACACCGTGAAGGTGCTGGTCGAGGGCGGCAAGCGCGTCAGGATCGTCAGCTACACCGGCAAGACGGAATTCGTCGAGGCCAACGCCGTCGACATGGAAGAGACGGCATCGGACGCCTCCGAGCTGCAGGCTGCGGCGCGGTCCGTGGTCTCGGAGTTCGAGAACTACGTCAAGTTGAACAAGAAGGTGCCGCCCGAGGTGGTCGTCTCGATCGCCAAGATCGACGAGCCGGCCAAGCTTGCCGACCAGATTTCCCAGCACTTGGCCCTCAAGGTCCCCGAGAAGCAGCAGCTGCTCGAGCTCGACTCGGTCAGCAAGCGCCTCGAGCGCATCCTCGGCCTCATGGAAGGCGAGATCGGCGTCCTGCAGGTCGAGAAGAAGATCCGTAACCGCGTGAAGCGTCAGATGGAGAAGACGCAGCGCGAGTACTATCTCAACGAGCAGATGAAGGCGATCCAGAAGGAGCTTGGCGAGACCGAGGACGGTCGCGACGAGATCTCCGAAATGGAGAAGCGCATCAAGAAGACGCGTCTCAGCAAGGAGGCGCGCGAGAAGGCCAATGCCGAGCTGAAGAAGCTCCGCACCATGAGCCCGATGTCGGCCGAAGCGACGGTGGTGCGCAACTACCTCGAATGGCTGCTGTCGATCCCGTGGCGCAAGCCCACCAAGATCATCAAGGATCTCAAGTACGCCGAAGACGTGCTCAACGCCGACCACCACGGCCTGGAGAAGGTGAAGGAGCGCATCCTCGAGTATCTCGCGGTCCAGCAGCGCGTCGACAAGATGAAGGGCCCGATCCTGTGCCTGGTCGGCCCGCCGGGCGTCGGTAAGACCTCGCTCGGCAAGTCGATCGCCAAGGCGACCGGCCGCAACTTCGTGCGCATGTCGCTGGGCGGCGTGCGTGACGAAGCCGAGATCCGCGGCCATCGCCGGACCTATATCGGCTCGCTGCCGGGCAAGGTCCTGCAGAGCATGAAGAAGGCGAAGTCGTCGAACCCGCTGTTCCTGCTCGACGAGATCGACAAGCTCGGCGCGGACTTCCGCGGCGACCCGTCGTCGGCGCTGCTTGAGGTGCTCGACCCCGAGCAGAACGCATCCTTCAACGACCATTACCTCGAGGTCGACTACGACCTGTCGAACGTGATGTTCATCACCACGGCGAACTCACTGCGCATGGCGCAGCCGCTGATGGATCGCATGGAGATCATCCGGCTGGCCGGCTACACCGAGGACGAGAAGGTCGCGATCGCCCGCAAGCACCTGATCCCCAAGCAGATCGAGGCCAACGGTCTCAAGGACGACGAGCTCGACATCGGCGACGATGCCGTGCGCGACCTGGTCCGCTACTACACGCGCGAGGCCGGTGTCCGTAACCTCGAGCGCGAGATCGCCAACCTGGCGCGCAAGGCCACCAAGGAAATCCTCATGAAGGGGACGGCCAAGGTGAAGGTGCGGGCCAAGAACCTCGACAAGTATGCCGGGGTCCGTCGCTTCCGCTTCGGCGAGGCCGAGCTCGAGGATCTGGTCGGCATCACGACGGGTCTGGCGTGGACCGAGGTCGGCGGCGAGCTCTTGCAGGTCGAAGCCGTGTTGGTGCCGGGCCGCGGCCGGGTGACCGTCACCGGCAAGCTCGGCGACGTCATGCAGGAGTCGGTGCAGGCGTCCAACGCCTATGTCCGCTCGCGGGCCAACTCCTTCGGCATCAAGCCGGTGATGTTCGAGAAGCGCGACATCCACGTCCACGTGCCCGAGGGCGCCACGCCCAAGGACGGCCCGTCGGCGGGTGTGGCGATGATCACCTCGATCGTCTCGGCGCTGACCGGCGTCGCGGTGCGCAAGGAAGTCGCCATGACCGGCGAGATCAGCCTGCGCGGCCGGGTGCTGCCGATCGGCGGCCTCAAGGAGAAGCTGCTGGCGGCGTTGCGCGGCGGTCTCAAGACCGTGCTCATCCCCAAGGAGAATGAGCGCGATCTGCCCGAGATCCCGGACAACGTGAAGAAGGGCCTGGAGATCGTCCCGGTTTCGACCGTCGACGAGGTCCTGGCCCGCGCGCTGGTCAAGCCGCTGGTCGCCATCGAGTGGCCGAACGACCTCGAAGTGGCCGCCGCCAAGCCGGCGGAGGGAGCCGAAGTCCGCGCCCACTGAGCGGCCCATAGCGAACGACTGAGCGAAGCCCCGGAGCGATCCGGGGCTTCGTCGTTTCGGGGGGTTGCCGGGCCTTAACTCGCTACTTATGCGGTTTTGGGCCCGCCATTCCTACAAAATATGGTATTCAACGTTGACGCGGTTTTCCGCGCGCCCTTACACTCACCACCAGCCGGATCATTTGGGGGTCTTGCCTGTGAACAAGCACGATTTGATTGCCGCCGTCGCCGCTTCGACCAACCTGTCCAAGACCGATGCAGCCGGGGCGATCGAAGCAGTGCTGACGGTGATCACCAAGTCGTTGAAGAAGAAGGAAAAGGTGCTGCTCGTCGGCTTCGGCACCTTCCTGGTCTCCAAGCGCAAGGCGGCCGAGGGCCGTAACCCGCAGACCGGCGAGAAGATCAAGATCCCGGCGGCAAACGTCCCCCGGTTCAAGGCCAGCAAGCAGCTCAAGGACGCGATCAACTAGCGCGTTTCATCTGGCACTGTGATACCAACGCCGCCGGGCGATTAGCTCAGCGGTAGAGCATTCCCTTTACACGGGACAGGTCGGCGGTTCGATCCCGTCATCGCCCACCAGCCTTCTATCTTGGCGTTGGTTCGGAGTAGGGTGTGGGACAGGACGAGATCGCACCCGGTGCACCGACGGGCGTCATCCATTGCGTGCCGCTGCCCGCTTGGGTCCAGCATGAGCCCTATGCCGATTCGGCGTCAGGCGACGACGAAGCCTATGTCGGCAACGGCCTCTGCCGCCTGCTGTACGACACCCAGGTCGACCTGTCGGGGACAGAGTATGCGTGGCACGTTCGCACCGTGCGGCGCGTCCTCACTCGCGCCGGCGCCGAGCAGGTCGCACATGTGACTGTCGAGTACGACCCATTGTACGAGCGGGCCGAAGTGCATTTCGTTCGCGTCGTGCGCGGGGAAGAGCGCATCGAGCATGCCAAGCCCGACCGCTTCCAGATCCTTCGGCGCGAGACCAACCTCAACCGGCTGGTGCTCGACGGTCGCCTGACGGCCTCCCTCCTCATCGCCGACGTTCGGATCGGCGATGTCGTCGAGATCGCCCTCACGCTGCGTGGGGCCAACCCCGCGGTTGGCGGAAAGCATACGGCGTGGGTCGCCTTCGACGACTTCAATCCCGCGGCCGAGACTCGCTATCGCCTGCTGCGCGCCGAGCGGCGGGCCGTTTCCGTCAAGCGCTTCAACGAACCGCCTGCGCTCGCGACGAGCAAGGCCAATGGCATCGAGGACATGCGCTGGCGCATGGTCCGCCCGACCCGGCGCGAAGCCGAAGAGTACGTGCCGCCGTGGCGACTCGAAGCACCGACCCTGCATTTCAGCGAATTCTCCAACTGGGCCGAGGTCGTCGATCTGTTCGCGCCGCTCTACGAGAGCGCCGCCCTGCCCAAGACGCCGGTTCGGCGACTGCAAGGATGCCGCCCGGCTCTATGTCGCCGGCGCCCGCCGGCTCGGCCTCGACGCCTGCGCGGCGCTGACCTCCACGACGCATTCCAAGGCGCTGGACGGCTTCCTGCCGGCCTCCAACGTCTTCAATCACTGCATCGTGCGGCTGCAGATCGACGGCAAATCCTATTGGCTCGATCCGACCGTCCCGTCCCAGTCGGGCCGGCTCGCCATCATCTACCAGCCGCACTCCGGCTGGGCGCTGCCGCTGGCGCCCGGCACCACCGCCTTGGAATCGATGGGTGGCGACGAACCCATCCATCATCTGAACTGGGAAGACGAGATCCGGTTCGGCCCCAGGAAGGACTCGCCGGCGATGCTTCGTCGGCAGGTCGAATACTATTCCTGGGCCGCAGATGCCATGCGCCACCAGATTGCGAACGAGGGGACGACCGGCCACGCGAAGACGCTGCTGCAGGCGATCCAGGCGGTCTGGCCGAAGGTGGTCGAGACCGCGGCGGTTTCGGTCGACGACGACTCGCAGGAGAACTGCCTGACGCTGGTGCTGCGTTACGAGATTCCCGACTGCTGGAAGGCGGATGAGAAGGGTAAGAACCTGGCCTTCAATATCATCGATGGTGTGCTGCCCGGAGAACTCGGCCTTCTCAAGAGCGGGCCGCGCCAGTCCGACATCTATCTCGCGCGTCCTCGCCGTATCACCCGGCGAACCACGATGATCATGCCGCGGCGCTGGGCGGGTGAGGGGTGGAGCCGGGCCGACTACGTGACCGGGGCCACCTATACTGATCGCCTCGCTATGGAAGGTCGCTCGATCGTCAACAGCAAGGAACTGGCGATCGACGCCTGGTTTGCGCCGCCATCTGAAGCCGTCGCCTATAATGCGCTCGCCACACGCCTCAACGAAAACCAGCTCAGCATCTGGGGGCGGCAACGGTTCGGCAGGATCGGCTCGTCCGCCGGGATCCTGGGGTTCCCGGTGGGCAAGGTGCAATCCATCGCCTTTGGAGTGTTCATCGCGCTCATCGTCGCACGGCTGATCTCGATGCTTTTGAAGCAGCCGTAGGGTGACGCCGGGGGTGGGCAGGGCCATCGCACGATCTGGCACGCGGAAGACGGTCAGCCCCTATCGGTGGGAAATTCGGCAGATTTTGGCGGTGCCTGGCCCGCCAAAACCCCACTTTGGCGGCCTGCCAGTGTATCTGCAGCCCGAGGCTTGCGGCGTCGTTCCCTCAACCTGCGGAAAGCGTCGATATTTCCGAGGCTTACACACTTCTTCGCGAGTGCGGTATGCTTGACACTATATAGGGTGTCCTATATCTCTCGCGCGCCGTTGGGGACTTACGCGGGCGTAGTTCAGTTGGTTAGAACGCCGGCCTGTCACGCCGGAGGTCGCGGGTTCGAGTCCCGTCGCTCGCGCCAGCCCCAACGCTGGCAGCCCGAACGGGCGCCACACGCAGCGAGGGGTGGCGATGGAAGATCTTCTCAGGGAATACCTGCCAATCCTGATCTTCCTCGGCCTCGCCCTGGCCATCTGTTGCGCCGCGGTCGGCGGCTCCTACCTCATCGCCCGCCAGAACCCGAATTCCGAGAAGCTGTCGCCCTTCGAGTGCGGCTTTGCGCCCTTCGACGACGCCCGCGGACAGTTCGACGTCCGCTTCTACCTGGTTGCCATCCTCTTCATCATTTTCGACCTCGAGGTCGCGTTCCTCTTTCCGTGGGCTGTGGCGTTAGGTGACATAGGCCTGTTCGGCTTCTGGTCGATGATGCTGTTCCTGGCCGTGCTCACGGTCGGATTCATCTACGAATGGCGTAAGGGAGCGCTGGAATGGGAGTGATCACCCCAGCCAAGACCAACCCGGCCGCCGAGGCGGCGCTGTCGCGTGCGCTGAACGACGAGCTCGCCGACAAGGGCTTCGTCGTCGCCCAGCTCGACAAGCTGATTACCTGGGCGCGCACCGGCTCGATGTGGGGCCTGACCTTCGGTCTGGCCTGCTGCGGCGTCGAGATGATCCATTGCTGGATGAGCCGCTACGACCTCGACCGCTTCGGCTTCGCGCCGATGCCGAGCCCGCGCTCGGCCGACGTCATGATCGTGGCCGGCACGCTCACCAACAAGATGGCGCCGGCGCTGCGCAAGGTCTACGACCAGATGGCCGAGCCGCGCTACGTGATCTCGATGGGCTCCTGCGCCAACGGCGGCGGCTACTACCACTACAGCTACTCCGTCGTGCGCGGCTGCGATCGCATCGTGCCGGTCGATGTCTACGTCCCGGGCTGCCCGCCCACCGCCGAGGCGTTGCTCTACGGCGTCCTTCAACTCCAGAAGAAGGTCCGCCGGACTGGGACGATTGTTCGGTGACCGAACCTCTCCAAGACCTCGGCGAGCACATCAAGCAGGCGACGGCCGGCGCCGTCGTTACCGCGACTGTCCGCCTGGGCGAACTGATGCTCGACGCGACCCCGGACAAGCTGATTGGGCTGCTGACCTTCCTGCGCGACGATCCGCGCTGCCTGTTCAAGCAGCTCGTCGATGTCTGCGGCGTCGACTGGCCCGAGCGCGAGAAGCGCTTCGACGTCGTCTACAATCTGCTCAGTCTCAAGAACAACCAGCGTGTGCGTATCAAGGTCGCGACCGATGAGAGCACACCGGTGCCGTCGGCGGCCACGGTGTTCAGCTCGGCCGGCTGGTTCGAGCGCGAGACCTACGACCTCTACGGCGTGTGGTTCTCCGACCATCCCGACCTGCGCCGCATCCTCACCGACTACGGTTTCGAGGGCCACCCGCTGCGCAAGGATTTCCCGCTGACCGGCTTCGTCGAGCTGCGCTGGGACGACCTGCAGAAGCGCGTCGTCTACGAACCGGTGAAGCTGCAGCAGGAGTTCCGTCGCTTCGACTTCCTCAGCCCGTGGGAAGGCGCACCCCAGGTGTTGCCGGGGGACGAGAAGGCCGACGAAAAGGCAAAGAGTTAGCGTCATGTCCGACGTCGAGATCAAAACGCTGACGATGAATTTCGGGCCGCAGCATCCGGCGGCCCACGGCGTGCTGCGCCTGGTCGTCGAGATGGACGGCGAGATCGTCGAGCGGTGCGATCCGCATATCGGCCTGCTGCATCGCGGCACCGAGAAGCTGATCGAGTACAAGAGCTACCTGCAGGCGGTGCCGTACTTCGACCGGCTCGATTACGTCTCGCCGATGAACCAGGAGCATGCCTACGCGCTCGCCGTGGAAAAGCTGCTCGGGATCACCGTGCCGGAGCGCGGCCAGTACATCCGCGTGCTGTTCTCCGAGATCACGCGCATCCTCAACCATCTGCTGAACGTCACGACCTTCGCGATGGACTGCGGCGCGCTCACGCCGCCGCTGTGGGGGTTCGAGCAGCGCGAGCTGCTGATGGAATATTACGAGGGCGTCAGCGGCTCACGCATGCATGCGGCTTACTTCCGTCCGGGCGGCGTGCACCAGGACCTGCCGGACGGGATGCTCGATTCCATGGAAGCGTGGATCAAGCAGTTCTATCCGTTCATGAAGGACATCGAGAACCTGCTGAACGACAACCGCATCTTTCGCCAGCGCACGGTCGATATCGGCGTCGTCAATCCGCAGCAAGCGCTCGACTGGGGCTTCTCGGGCCCGATGATCCGTGGCTCGGGCCTGCCGTGGGACCTGCGCAAGTCGCAGCCCTACGACGTCTACGACCGCATGGATTTCGACATCCCGGTCGGCAAGACCGGCGACTGCTTCGCGCGCTACCTGGTGCGCATCGAGGAGATGTACCAGAGCGCCCGCATCATGGAGCAGTGCGTCGCCGCCCTGCGGACCGTGACCGGTCCCGTGCGCGTCGATGACCGCAAGATCTCGCCGCCGCGCCGCGGCGAGATGAAGGACTCGATGGAAGCCCTGATCCATCACTTCAAGCTGTACACCGAGGGCTACAAGGTGCCGGCCGGCGAGACCTACACCGCCGTCGAGGCGCCCAAGGGCGAGTTCGGCGTCTATCTCGTGTCCGACGGCACCAACAAGCCCTATCGCTGCAAGATCCGCGCGCCGGGGTTCCCGCATCTCGCGGCGCTCGACATGATGACCAAGGGCCACCAGCTCGCCGACATGTCGGCGAACATCGGCTCGCTCGACATCGTGTTCGGCGAGATCGACCGCTAGGAGACGATCGCAGGCCATGATCACCGCTGATCCCGTGGACGTGCCCTATGTCGAGGAATTCCGGTTTACGCCGCAGTACCTCGAGAAGGTGAATGCCCTGATCGCGAACTATCCGCCCGGCCGCCAGGCCAGCGCGGTGATTGGCGTGCTCGACCTGGCGCAGCGCCAGGAAGGCTGGCTGTCGCGCACCGCGATGGACGAGGTCGCGAAGCTCCTCGATATGGCGCCGATCCGCGTCTACGAGATCGCGACCTTCTATACGATGTTCCAGCTGAAGCCGAAGGGTAAGTACCTGCTGCAGGTCTGCACCACGACGC
The DNA here is from genome assembly GCA_019750135.1 of Reyranella sp. Taxonomy (GTDB): domain Bacteria; phylum Pseudomonadota; class Alphaproteobacteria; order Reyranellales; family Reyranellaceae; genus Reyranella. The sequence goes on from JAIEOV010000001.1 coordinate 23,692, forward strand.
CGTGCTGGTTGCGCGGCTCTGACGCGATCATGAAGGCCTGCCAGCACGCCGCCGACGGCGAGACCTTCAGCGTGCAGGAGGTCGAGTGTCTCGGCGCCTGCGTGAACGCGCCGGTCGTGCAGATCAACGACGATTTCTATGAAGACCTCGACGAGGCCTCGCTGCAGAAGGTGCTCGACGCCTTCCGCCGTGGCGAGACGCCCAAGCCCGGCCCGCAGGTCGACCGCCAGACCTCGGCGCCCGAGGGCGGACCGACCACATTGAAGGGTGAGTAGACGATGCTTGCCGACAAGGACCGCATCTTCACCAATCTCTACGGCTTCCACGATTGGCGGCTGCCGGCGGCTCGCGCGCGCGGCGCGTGGGACGGCACCAAGGAGATCCTGGCACGTGGCGTCGACGCCATCATCGACGAGATGAAGAAGTCGGGTCTGCGCGGCCGCGGCGGCGCCGGCTTCCCGACCGGCCTCAAGTGGTCCTTCATGCCGAAAGAGGTGAAGGACCGGCCGCACTACCTAGTGGTCAACGCCGACGAGTCCGAGCCCGGCACCTGCAAGGATCGCGACATCATGCGCCACGATCCGCATCTGCTGGTCGAAGGCTGCCTGGTCGCGGGCTTCGCCATGCGCGCCAACGCCGGCTACATCTACGTGCGCGGCGAGTTCTACAACGAAGCCGAGACGCTGAAGGCCGCCATCAAGGAGGCCTACGACGCCGGCTTGCTGGGCAAGAACGCCTGCGGCTCGGGCTGGGATTTCGATCTCTACGTCCATCGCGGCGCCGGCGCCTATATCTGCGGCGAGGAGACGGCGCTGCTGGAGAGCCTGGAAGGCAAGAAGGGCATGCCGCGGCTGAAGCCGCCGTTCCCGGCTGGATCGGGACTGTACGGCTGCCCGTCGACGGTGAACAACGTCGAGTCGATCGCCGTCGCGCCGACCATCCTGCGCCGCGGCGCCGCCTGGTTCGCCGGCATCGGCCGGCCCAACAACACCGGCACGAAGCTCTTCTGCATCTCCGGGCACGTGAACAAGCCGTGCAACGTCGAGGAGGAGATGGGCATCCCGCTGCGCGAGCTCATCGACCGCCATGCCGGCGGCGTGCGCGGTGGCTGGGACAATCTGCTGGCGGTGATCCCGGGCGGCGCCTCGGTGCCGCTGCTGCCCAAGTCGATCTGCGACACGGTCCTGATGGACTTCGACTCGCTGCGCGACCAGAAGTCCGGCCTGGGCACGGCCGCGGTCATGGTCATGGACAAGTCGACGGACATCGTGAAGGCGATCGCGCGCCTCAGCCAGTTCTACAAGCACGAGAGCTGCGGCCAGTGCACGCCGTGCCGCGAGGGTACGGGCTGGATGTGGCGCGTGATGGAACGCATGGTCGTGGGCAATGCGCGCATCGACGAGATCGACGCGCTCGAGGACGTCACCAAGCAGGTCGAGGGTCACACGATCTGCGCGCTGGGCGACGCGGCGGCCTGGCCGATCCAGGGCCTGATCCGCCATTTCCGGCCCGAGATGGAGCGCCGCATCCGCGCGCGCACCGAAAAGCTGGCCGCCGAGTAGGGCAGGGAGCAGTCAATGCCCAAGATCAAGATCGACGGCGTCGAGATGGAGGTGCCGGCCGGCATCACCATCCTGCAGGCCTGTGAACTCGCCGGACTCGAGATCCCGCGCTTCTGCTATCACGAGCGCCTGTCGATCGCCGGCAACTGCCGTATGTGCTTGGTCGAGGTGAAGCCCGGCCCGCCCAAGCCGCAGGCGAGCTGCGCGCTGCCCGTCGCCGACAAGCAGGAGATCTTCACCACCACGCCGATGGTGCAGAAGGCGCGCAAGGGCGTGATGGAATTCCTGCTGATCAACCATCCGCTCGACTGCCCGATCTGCGACCAGGGCGGCGAGTGCGACCTGCAGGACCAGGCGATGGGCTACGGCTTCGACCGCAGCCGCTTCCACGAGAACAAGCGCGCCGTGCCCGACAAGGAGTTGGGCCCGCTGGTCAAGACCTCGATGAACCGCTGCATCCACTGCACGCGCTGCATCCGCTTCGCCACCGAGGTGGCGGGGACGGAGGAGCTGGGCGCGACCGGGCGCGGCGAGTCCATGGAAGTCACGACCTATGTCGAGCATGCGCTGACCAGCGAGCTCTCGGGCAACCTGGTCGACCTCTGCCCGGTCGGTGCGCTGACCTCGAAGCCCTACGCCTACGAGGCGCGATCGTGGGAGCTTGCCAAGACCGAATCGGTTGACGTGATGGACGCCCTCGGTTCCAACATCCGAATCGACACACGCGGCGCGCAGGTCATGCGGGTGCTGCCGCGGCTGAACGACGACATCAACGAGGAGTGGATCTCCGACAAGACGCGGCACGCCATCGACGGCCTGCGCTATCAGCGCCTCGATCGACCGTATGTCCGCAAGGGCGGCAAGCTCGTCGAGGCGACCTGGGATCAGGCTTTTGCCGCCATTGCCGAAAGGCTCGGCAAGCTCGAGGGCTCCAAGATCGCGGCCATCGCCGGCAACCAGTGCGACGCCGAATCGATGCTGGCGCTCAAGGACCTGATGACGGCGCTGGGCTCGCCCAACATCGACTGCCGCCAGGACGGCGCCAAGCTCGAAGGCGGGCCGCGCGGCAGCTACATTTTCAACGCGGGCATCCGCGGTATCGACCAGGCGGACGCCATCCTGCTGATCGGCAGCAATCCGCGCTGGGAAGCACCGGTGCTGAACGCACGTATCCGCAAGCGCTATCTCCACGGCAACTGTCCGATTGCCGGCATCGGCCTGGTCGACGACCTGAGCTACCCGGTCGAGCGTCTCGGCATGGGACCGGCGACCCTGCGCGAGCTGGTGGACGGCAAGCTCGGCTTCTTCGAGAAGCTGAAGACAGCCAAGAATCCGCTGATCATCCTCGGCATGGGCGCGCTCGCCCGTTCCGACGGCGGCGCGGTGCTGGCGCTGGTGCGCGAGCTCGCCGACAAGCTCGGCGCCGTGCGCCAGGATTGGAACGGCTTTGCCGTCCTGCACACGGCGGCGGCGCGCGTCGGCGGCCTCGATCTCGGCCTGGTGCCGGGCGAGGGCGGCCGCGACGTCGAGGGCATCCTGACCGGCTGCGAGAAGGGCGAGATCGGTGCGGTCTACCTGCTGGCCGCCGACGAGATCGACACCAAGCGGCTGGGCAAGGCCTTCGTGATCTACCAGGGCCATCACGGCGACGCCGGCGCCCATCGTGCCGACGTGGTGCTGCCGGGTGCAGCCTACACCGAGAAGCCGGGCACCTACGTGAACACCGAGGGCCGCGTGCAGCTGGCGCGCCGCGCCGCCTACCCACCGGGCGACGCCCGCGAGGACTGGGCGATCCTGCGCGCGCTGTCGGAGCGCCTGGGCAAGACCCTGCCGTACGACACGCTCGACCAGGTCCGCGACAAGCTGGTCCATGTCAGCAAGAGCTTCGCCGCCATCGACCAGCAGGAGGCGGGCAGCTGGGGCACGTTCGGCGCCGCGGGTCCGCTCGGCGACGCCATGTTCGTTTCGCCGATCGGCAATTTCTACATGACCTGCGCCATCAGCCGTTCGTCCCGGACCATGGCCGAATGCATCGCCTCGCGCGAGGAGTTCGCGAAGCGCTCCCTCGAGCGGGCGCGGAGGATGGGATGACCGCCGACCTGATCCATTTCTTCACGACCAACTGGATCGGCCAGGCGATCGTCATCGTGGCGCAGTGCCTGGCGGTCACCATCCCGCTGCTCGTCGCCGTGGCCTACATGACCTACGTCGATCGCAAAGTTTGGGCCTCGATCCAGCTGCGCCGCGGCCCCAACGTGGTCGGCCCGTTCGGGCTGCTGCAGCCCATGGCCGACGGCCTGAAGCTGCTCCTGAAGGAGACCATCGTCCCGTCGAGCGCCAACGGCGTGCTGTTCATCATCGCGCCCATGATCGCCTTCATGACGGCGCTGGTCGCCTGGGCGGTCGTGCCTTTCGACGACGGCTGGGTCATTGCCGACATCAACGTCGGCATCCTCTACCTGTTCGCCATTTCCTCGCTCGGCGTCTACGGCATCATCATCGCGGGCTGGGCCTCGAACTCCAAGTACGCCTTCCTGGGCGCCCTGCGCTCGGCGGCGCAGATGGTGTCCTACGAGGTCTCGATCGGCTTCGTGCTGATCACCGTCCTCCTCTGCGTCGGCTCGCTCAACCTCTCCAAGGTGGTGCTCGCCCAGTCCGGCTGGTTCTGGAACTGGTTCTGGCTGCCGCTGCTGCCGATGTTCGTCATCTTCTTCGTGTCGGCGCTGGCGGAGACCAATCGCACGCCCTTCGACCTGCCGATGTCGGAAGCCGAACTCGTCGCGGGCTTCCACACCGAATACTCTGCCATGACGTTCGGCCTGTTCTTCCTCGGCGAATACGCCAACATGATCCTGTTGTCGGCGCTGGGGGCGGTGCTGTTCCTGGGCGGCTGGATGTCGCCCATCCCGTACGCGCCGTTCACCTGGCTCCCCGGCATCGTCTGGTTCGCCCTCAAGATCGCGTTCCTGCTGTTCGTCTTCTCGTGGACCAAGGGAACGCTGCCCCGTTACCGCTACGACCAGCTGATGCGGCTGGGCTGGAAGGTCTTCCTGCCCGTGTCGCTGGGTTGGGTCGTGCTCACCGCCGCCGTGCTGCAGTTCGGCGGCTGGGTTCCGAAGCTCTAGGGAGTCGCAGGATGGCCTCTCTCGACCGTACCGCCCGATCCTTCCTGCTCTCCGAGCTGGTGGCGGGCTTCGCACTGACCTTGAAGTACATGTTCAAACCCAAGGTGACGGTGAACTATCCCTACGAAAAGGGACCGCTCAGCCCGCGCTTCCGCGGCGAGCATGCGCTGCGCCGCTATCCCAACGGCGAGGAGCGCTGCATCGCGTGCAAGCTCTGCGAGGCGATCTGCCCGGCCCAGGCCATCACCATCGAGGCCGAGCCGCGCGATGACGGCAGCCGGCGCACGACGCGCTACGACATCGACATGACCAAGTGCATCTACTGCGGCTTCTGCCAGGAAGCCTGCCCGGTCGACGCGATCGTCGAGGGTCCGAACTTCGAGTTCTCGACCGAGACCCGCGAAGAGCTGATGTACAACAAGGAGAAGCTGCTCGCGAACGGCGACCGCTGGGAGCCGACCATCGCCGCCAACCTCCAGTCCGACGCGCCGTATCGGTGAGCCGGAAGGGGTAGGGGGAGACAATGATACTTCAGGCTCTGGCCTTTTACGTCTTCGCGTTCGTGGTCATGGCGTCCGCCGCCATGGTCGTGGTGTCGCGCAATCCGGTCTATTCGGTGCTGTTCCTGATCCTGGCGTTCTTCAACGCCGCGGCGCTGTTCGTGCTGATCGGCGCCGAGTTCATCGCCATGATCCTGGTCATCGTCTATGTCGGCGCGGTGGCCGTGCTGTTCCTGTTCGTGGTCATGATGCTCGACATCAACCTGACGGAGCTGCGCGAAGGCTTCCTGAAGTACCTGCCGGTCGGCGCGCTGATCGGCCTGGTGCTGCTGGCGGAGATCCTGCTGGGACTGGGCGTGATCGGCAGTTCGCCGACCAGCCTGGGCACGCTCGCCAAGGCCGGACCGCAGGTCCTGGCGGTCGACAATACCCGCGCCATCGGCCGCGTCCTCTACACCCAGTACTTCTACCTGTTCCAGGTCGCGGGCCTGGTGCTGCTGGTCGCCATGATCGGGGCCATCGTGCTGACCTTGCGCACCCGTCCCGGCGTGCGCCGCCAGAGGATCAGCGAGCAGCTCTACCGGCCCAAGGGCGACGCCGTCACCGTGGTCAAGGTGCCGTCCCGGGGAGGCGTGTGATGGTGATCGGGCTCGGCCACTATCTGTTCGTCGCCGCGGTGCTGTTCACCCTCGGAATCCTGGGCATCTTCCTGAACCGCAAGAACGTCATCGTCATCCTGATGTGCGTCGAGCTCATGCTGCTCGCGGTCAATATCAACCTCGTCGCCTTCTCGGTCTTCCAGGGCAACGTCGTGGGCCAGATCTTCGCGATGCTGGTTCTGACCGTGGCCGCCGCCGAGGCGGCAATCGGCCTTGCCATTCTCGTGGTCTACTTCCGCAACCGCGGGACCATCGAGGTCGAAGACATCAACGCGATGAAGGGCTAGGGGCGCCGCGTCATGGATCTCGCCATCAAGCTCATCGTCCTGCTGCCGCTGCTGGCCGCCGCCATCGCCGGCCTGTTCTGCCGCGTCATCGGCGACCGCCCGGCACAGATCGTCACCTGTGCCGCGCTGCTGATCGCCGCGGCGCTGTCGACCTTCGTCTTCGTCAAGATCGGCTTCGGTCCGGAGAACGCCAAGCTGGTCGTGGTGAAGCTGTTCAATTGGATCGATTCGGGCACACTCGACGTCGCCTGGTCGCTGCGCGTCGACACGCTGACGGCCGTCATGCTGATCGTCGTCACCGGCGTGTCGTCGATGGTCCACGTCTACTCGATCGGCTACATGGCGGAGGATCCCAGCATCCCCCGGTTCATGTCCTATCTCAGCCTGTTCACCTTCTTCATGCTGATGCTGGTGACCGCGGACAACCTAGTGCAGCTGTTCTTCGGCTGGGAAGGCGTGGGCCTCGCGTCCTACCTGCTAATCGGCTTCTGGTACGACAAGCCGTCCGCCAACGCCGCGGCCATGAAGGCCTTCATCGTGAACCGCGTCGGCGACTTCGGCTTCGCGCTCGGCATCTTCGCCGTGTGGGTGCTGTCGGGCTCGGTCGGCTTCGCCGACATCTTCGCCAAGGGGCCCGAGATGGCGGCCATGCGCATCAAGTTCCTCGGCATGGATCTGCCGGCGCTGGAGACCGCCTGCCTGCTGCTGTTCGTCGGCGCCATGGGCAAGTCGGCCCAGCTCGGCCTGCACACCTGGCTGCCCGACGCCATGGAAGGCCCGACTCCTGTCTCGGCGCTGATCCACGCCGCCACGATGGTGACGGCCGGCGTCTTCATGGTCTGCCGCCTGTCGCCGCTGTTCGAGCTGGCGCCGACGGCGTCGATGGTCGTCACCCTGATCGGCGCCGCGACCGCCTTCTTCGCCGCCACGATCGGTCTTACCCAGTTCGACATCAAGAGGGTGGTCGCCTATTCGACCTGCAGCCAGCTCGGCTACATGTTCTTTGCCGCCGGCGTCGGCTCCTACCAGGCGGCGATGTTCCACCTCACGACCCACGCCTTCTTCAAGGCGCTGCTGTTCCTGGGCTCGGGCTCGGTCATCATGGCCCTGCACCACGAGCAGGACATGCGCAAGATGGGCGGCGTGAAGGAGAAGGCGCCGCAGACCTTCTATCTCATGTGGATCGGCACGCTGGCGCTGTCGGGCATCGGCATACCGTTCCTGCTCGGCAACGGCATCGGCTTCGCCGGCTTCTATTCCAAGGACGTCATGCTCGAATCGGCCTACGGCGTGCACACCACGGTGGGCCTGATCGCCTTCTGGCTGGGCACGATCGCTGCCGGCCTGACGGCGTTCTACTCGACCCGCCTGATGTTCATGACTTTCTACGGCAAGTACCGTGGCGACCATCACACCTGGGACCATGCCCACGAATCGCCCCTGGTCGTGCTGATCCCGCTCTATGTGCTGGGCGCCGGTGCGGCCCTGTCGGGCTTCATTGGCTACGACTGGTTCGTCGGCCACGACTGGCACCACTTCTGGGGCAACGCCGTCGCCACAAAGCTGAGCGAGGAGGTGCTGCATCACGCCCACGAGGTGCCGTTGTGGGTGAAGCTGGCGCCGCTGGTCTTCGCGCTTTCCGGCATCGCGCTGAGCTATATGTACTACGTCACCATGCCCTGGCTGCCCGCGGCGACGGTCAAGCGCTTCCCCGGCCTGCATGCGCTCTTCTACAACAAGTGGTACTTCGACGAGCTCTACGACGCGATGATCGTCCAGCCGTCGCTAAGGATCGGTCGCTTCTTCTGGAAGAAGGGCGATGGCGCCACCATCGACGGGCTCGGCGCCGACAATATCGCGGCGCGTGCCCAGGACATGGCGGGAGTGCTGATGCGCTTCCAGTCCGGGTATCTGTACCACTACGCCTTCGTGATGCTGGTCGGGGTCGCCGCCCTCGTCACCTACTTCATGTTCGTGAGGTAGGGCGATGACGAGCTGGCCTATCCTGTCCGTGGTCACCTTCCTGCCTCTGGTGGGCGCGGTCTTCTGCCTGATCGTCAACGGGCCGAAGGAGGCGGTGGAGCGCAACTGCCGCAGCATTGCGCTCGTCACCTCGTCTGTGACCTTCCTGATCTCGCTGATCCTGTGGGCGCGCTTCGATCCCACCAAGGCGGGCTTCCAGTTCGAGGAGAAGCTCGACTGGGTGCCGGCGCTCGGTATCGGCTATCACATGGGCATCGACGGCATCTCGCTGTTCTTCGTCCTGCTGTCGACCCTGCTGACGCCGATCTGCATCCTGGCGAGCTGGGAGTCGGTCCATGTGCGCGTCAAGGAGTACATGGTCGCCTTCCTGATCCTCGAGACCTTCATGGTCGGCATGTTCTGCGCGCTCGATCTCGCGCTGTTCTATGTCTTCTTCGAGGGCGTGCTGATTCCGATGTTCCTGATCATCGGCGTCTGGGGCGGTCCGCGGCGTGTCTATGCCGCCTTCAAGTTCTTCCTCTACACGCTGCTCGGCTCCGTGCTGATGCTGCTGGCCATCATCGCCATCTACTGGCAGCTCGGCACCACCGACCTGGTCGTGGCGATGGAGCGCCTGCAGCTGCCGTTCACCTGGCAGTGCTACCTGTGGCTCGCCTTCTTCGCCTCGTTCGCGGTGAAGGTACCGATGTGGCCGGTCCATACCTGGCTGCCCGACGCCCACGTCGAGGCGCCGACGGCGGGCTCGGTGATCCTGGCCGGCGTGCTGCTGAAGATGGGCGGGTACGGCTTCCTCAGGCTCTCGATCCCGCTGCTGCCCGAGGCGACGCAGTACTTCGCGCCGCTGATCTTCGGCCTCTCGATCGTGGCCGTGATCTACACCTCGCTGGTGGCGCTGGTGCAGGAGGACATGAAGAAGCTGATCGCCTATTCGTCGGTCGCCCACATGGGCTTCGTGACGATCGGCGCCTTCGTGGTGAACATGCAGGGCGTGCAGGGCTCGCTGTTCCAGATGTTGAGCCACGGCATCGTCTCGGCCGCGCTGTTCCTCTGCGTCGGCGTGGTCTACGACCGCATGCACACCCGTGAGATCGCGGCCTATGGCGGCCTGGTCCATCGCATGCCACGCTATGCCTTCACCTTCATGGTGTTCACCCTGGCCAGCGTCGGTCTGCCCGGCTTGTCGGGTTTCGTCGGCGAGTTCCTGGTCCTGGTCGGCGCCTTCAAGGCCAACACCTGGGTGGCGACCCTGGCTGCGACCGGCCTGATCCTGGGTGCGGCCTACGCGCTCTGGCTCTACCGCAAGATCATCTTCGGCGAGCTCACCAAGGACTCGTTGAAGGGCATCCTCGACATGAACCGCCGCGAGATCGCGGTCTTCCTGCCGCTCTTGCTGCTCAGCCTTTGGATGGGCATCTACCCGGCTTCCTTCCTCGATCCCATGGCTGCCTCGGTCGACAAGCTGGTCGGCGATTACCAGGCTGCCATCAAGCTCGCCCGCACGGCGGCGTTGCCGTGACCCGGGAGTGACGAACATGGTTGTCGGTCTTGAATCCTGGACCCTGGCGCGGCCCGAGCTGTTTCTCGCGGCGGTCACGGCGCTCCTATTGATCTACGGCGTGGTGCGCGGCGAGACGTCGACCGCCTTCGTGTCGGTGGCGACGTCGCTGGCGCTGCTGGTCACCGCCGTCCTGCTGTTCACGCCCTATCGCGAGGGCACGGCCTTCGCCTCGCTGTTCATCGTCGACCGGCTGACCACGACCATGAAGGCGCTGGTGCTGGTGGGGGCGGCCATCACCGTCCTGATGTCGCGCGCCTACTTCGAGCAGGCCAAGGCCTGGCGCTTCGAGTATCCGCTGCTGGTCGCGCTGGCCACTCTCGGCATGATGCTGATGATCTCGGCCAACGACCTGATGTCGTTGTATGTCGGCCTCGAGCTGCAGTCGCTGGCGCTCTACGTCGTCGCTGCCTTCCAGCGGGACAGCGTCCGTTCGACCGAGGCGGGCGTGAAGTACTTCGTCCTGGGCTCGGTCGCCTCAGGCATGCTGCTGTTCGGCGCCTCGCTGATCTACGGCTTCTGCGGCGGCACGGCCTTCGTCGAGATTTCCAAGGCCCTGATCGACGGCAAGGGCGCGGAGAGCGGCGTCATCGTCGGCCTGGTCTTCGTGGTCGCGGGTCTGGCGTTCAAGGTCTCGGCCGTGCCCTTCCATATGTGGACGCCGGACGTCTACGAAGGCGCGCCGACGCCGGTCACCGCGCTGTTCGCCGTCGCGCCCAAGATCGCCGCCATGTCGCTGCTGGTCTCGGTCCTGATGGGGCCATTCAAGCCGGTGTTCGCGCAGTGGCAGCAGATCATCGTCGCCGCCTCGGTGCTGTCGATGGCGCTCGGCGCCTTCGCCGCGCTCCGCCAGCAGAACATCAAGCGCCTGATGGCCTACTCGTCGATCGGCAATGTCGGCTACATCCTGCTGGGCTTGGCAAGCGGCAGCGAGAAGGGCATCCAGGCGGTGGTCTTCTACCTCGCCATCTACCTGGTCATGACCTTGGGCGTGTTCGCCATCATTCTGCTGATGAAGCGCCGCGACATCATGGTCGAGGGCGTGAACGACCTGGCCGGGCTGGGGCGTACCCACCCGATGATGGCTTTCGCCTTGCTGCTGTTCATGTTCTCGCTGGCCGGCATCCCGCCGCTCGCGGGCTTCTGGGGCAAGCTCTACATCTTCATGGCCGCGGTCGAGGCCAAGCTCTACTGGCCGGCCGTGCTCGGCGTGCTGGCCTCGGTGGTGGCGTCCTACTACTACCTGCGCATCGTCAAGGTCATGTACTTCGACGAGCCGGCGGCCGAGGCGATCGACCAGCCGGTCTTCGGCGTCAACCGCGTCGTGGCCTTCGCGTCAGCCGTCATCGTGGCGGTGTTCTCGCTGGCGCCGCAGCCGCTCAGCGTCGTCGCCGCCGCCGCCGCCAAGGGCCTCTTCCCGTGAGTTCCGCACCCGTCCTGCCGGACGGGTGGCGGCTGGTCGCGCTCGACAGCGTTGGCAGCACCATGGACGAGGCTGCGCGCCTCGCCGATGCCGGGGCGCTGGAAGGCACCGTGGTGTGGGCGCGGGAGCAGAGCGGCGGCCGTGGCCGACGGGGCCGGCGGTGGGCCTCGGCGCCTGGCAATCTCTACACCACGACAGTGCTGCGACCCGACTGCACGGCCGCTCGGGCCGCCGAGCTTGGTTTCGTCGCGGCCTTGGCTGTGGCCGACATGGTTCCCGAGGGCCGTACGGTACGCGTGAAATGGCCCAACGACGTCCTGGTCGACGGTGGCAAGATCGCCGGCATCCTGCTGGAGAGCGCGGTCGGCCAGGACGCCGTGGTGCAGCACGTGGTGGCGGGCATTGGCGTCAATGTCAGCTTCGCCCCTCAGCTCCCTGAGATGCGCTATCCCAGCGCGGCGCTGGGCGGCACCGTCGAGCGGGCTCTCGAGAAGCTCATGGCCGCACTCGCGGCGCGTCTGGCCGAGTGGCGGCGCGAAGGGTTCGCGACCGTGCGCGCCGGCTGGCTAGCCAAAGCCGGCCCGCTCGGCGCCGAGGTCGACGTGAAGCTGGGCGACGAGCTGGTGCGCGGCCGTTTCGGTGGCGTCGACCACGAGGGCGCTTTGCTGCTGGAAACGGCGTCCGGCCCGCGCCGCATCGTGTCGGGCGAGTTGCTGGGCCGCGCGGCCTGAGTTGAGTAGGAGGACGGCATGCTGCTTGCCATCAACTGCAACAACACGAACATCAAGTTCGGCGTGGTCGACGGCGACCGCATCGTCGGCGAATGGCGCCAGCACACTTCGGCCATGCGCACGGCCGACGAGCACGCGGTCTGGCTGATCGAGCTGATGCGCATGGAGGGCATCGATCCCAAGTCGGTGACCGACGCGATCATCGGCAGCGTCGTGCCACAGGCCAATTTCAACCTGCGCCGGCTGTGCACGCGCTACTTCGATATCGAGCCGCTGTTCATCGGCGAGCCCAACGTCGTCCACGGCATCAAGATCAAGGGCGTCGGCGCCGGCGCCGACCGGATCTGCAATACCGTCGGCGCGAGCCTGATGTTCCCGCGGACGCCGGTTGTCGTCGTCGACTTCGGCACCGCCACCAACTTCGACGTCGTCGACGAAGAGGGCAGCTATTGCGGCGGCGCCATCGCACCCGGGCCCAACCTCAGCATCGAGGCCCTGGTGGCGGCCGCGGCGCTGCTGCCGCGCATCGTGGTCGAGAAGCCCGAGAAGGTGATCGGCACGACGACGGTCGCCTGCATGCATACCGGCGTGTTCTGGGGCTATGTCGGCCTGATCGAGGGCATCGTCACGCGCATCAAAGCCGAGTTCGGCAAGCCCATGAAAGTCGTCTCGACCGGCGGCCTCGCCCCGGTGTTCGACGGCTATATCTCGGTGATCGACCAGGTGGCGACCGACATCACCGCGCGCGGCCTGATCGAGATCTGGAAGCGCAGCACGCAGGCGGCATGACCGTACCGGGCAAGGACGAGCTGCTGTTCCTCGCGCTGGGCGGCGCGGGCGAGATCGGCATGAACCTCAACCTCTACGGCCATGCCGGCAAGTGGTTGATGATCGATCTCGGTATCGGCTTTGCCGACGATTCCATGCCGGGCGTCGAGGTCGTCATGCCCGATCCCGCGTTCATCGAGGAGCGCCGCGACGACCTTCTAGGCATCGTGCTCACCCATGCCCACGAGGACCATCTCGGCGCCGTCGCCGACCTCTGGCCGCGGCTCAAGGCGCCGGTCTATGCCACGCCGTTCGCGGCCTCGGTGCTGCGCCGCAAGCTGGTCGAGGCCGGGCTGCTGGATGCCGTGCCGATCACCGAGATTCCGTTGGGCGGCAAGCTCAGCCTGCTACCGTTCGAGCTCGAGCTGATCACAATGACGCACTCGATTCTCGAGCCCAATGCGCTGGCGATCAGGACGACGCTCGGCACGGTGTTCCATACCGGCGACTGGAAGATCGATCCCGAGCCGCTCCTGGGCGAGGTGACCGACGAGGCGATGCTGCGGCGCATCGGCGAGGAGGGTGCGCTCGCCATGGTGTGCGACAGCACCAACGTCTTCGTCGAAGGCGAGGCGGGGTCGGAATCGACCGTGCGTGCCAACCTCGAGAAGCTGGTGAAGACGGCCAAGTGCCGGGTCGCCGTGACCTGTTTTGCCTCGAATCTCGCCCGGGTGGAGAGCGTGGCGCTGGCGGCCGTGGCGGCCGGGCGCCATCCCGTGCTGTCGGGCCGGGCGCTGACGCGCATGGTCGAATCGGCCCAGGAATGCGGCTACCTGCTCGATTTCCCGCAATGCATCCCCGAGCAGCAGGCGGGCTACCTGCCGCGCGACAAGGTCCTGTTCATCTGCACCGGCAGCCAGGGCGAGCCGCGTGCCTCGATGGCCAAGCTCGCCAACGGCGAGCATCGCGACCTGGTGCTGGAAGAGGGCGACACTGCGATCTTCTCCTCGCGCGTCATCCCGGGCAACGAACGCTCCGTCGGCCGCCTGCAGAATGCGCTGATGGCGCGCGGCGTCGAGATCATCACGGACAGCGAGGCGCACATCCATGTCTCCGGCCATCCGGCGCGCGACGAGCTGGTCCGGGTTTACCAGTGGATCCGGCCCAAGATCGCCGTGCCGGTCCATGGCGAGGTCCGGCACATGGTCGAGCATGCGGCCCTCGCGCGGACCTGCCAGGTGCCTGAGACGGTTCTGGCTCCCAACGGCACGCTGGTCCGCCTAGCGCCCGGTCCGGCCGAGATCATCGACCATGTCCATGCCGGCCGGCTGGCGCGCGACGGCGACGGGCTGGTGCCGCTCGACGGCGAGTCCCTGAAGGAGCGGCGCAAGCTCCTGTGGAACGGCGCCGCGGCGGCCACGATGGTGATCGACAAGGGCGGCCGGGCCGTGGCGCCGCCCAAGGTCTCCCTGCGGGGCATCGACGATGGCGACGGCACGCTGGGCGAGGCGATCGCCGCAGGCCTGAACGAGATGCTGGCCGACCTCAGCGCCGCCGAACGGCGCGACGACGGGCGGATCGAAGAGGCGGCGCGCCAGGCCGTGCGGCGCGTCGTGCGCGCGCACCTCGGCAAGAAGCCGTTGACGGACGTGCACATCGTCCGCATCTAAGCCGGCAGGAGACACCGATGATCGGACGCTTGAATCACATCGCCATCGCCGTGCCCGACCTCGCCAAGGCGGCTGAACTTTATCGCACCGTGATGGGCGCCAAGGTGAGCGAGCCCAAGGCCCAGCCGGCCCATGGCGTCACCGTCGTGTTCGTCGAGCTGCCCAATACCAAGATCGAGCTGCTGCATCCGCTCGGCGAGAAGTCGCCGATCGCCAACTTCCTGGCGCGCAACGCCGACGGAGGCATTCACCACGTCTGCTACGAGGTCGAGGACATCTACGCCGCCCGTGACAAACTGAAGGCCGGCGGCGCCCGCGTGCTGGGCGACGGCGAGCCCAAGATCGGTGCCCACGACAAGCCCGTGCTGTTCCTGCATCCCAAGGATTTCACGGGCACGCTGATCGAGCTCGAGCAGGTCTGAGGATCGCTGCCATGAGCTGGGCCACCGGCATCATGGTCTACCTGGTGATCTGGTGGACCATCCTGTTCACCGTGCTGCCGCTCGGCGTGCGCAAGGTGGAAAATCCGGGCAAAGGCGAGGAGCGAGGCGCCCCGGAGCGGCCGCAACTCCTGCGAAAGGCGATCATCACCTCGATCGTCGCGGCGATTCTGTGGATAGGTTTCTATTTCCTTCACCAGTCGGACGTCTTCAGCTTCCGCCGCATGGTGGAATAGTCTTAATCCAATTTCTTAAGACTGTAGGCTAACCCATTGCCATAAAAAGAAACAGCGGGCTCTCGGCCCGCCGTCCCTCTACCCCCGAAACTCGTCATCGGCAGCTTACGCTGCTCTCCTCCCTAAACGCGGGCTGTGCCCAAGACCCAGGCTACTTAGCTGGAAGCCAGCGTCTTGCCAAGACCTTTTCTTTCGATCGTCCGCTTTCAATTAGAACAATTGCAAGCACAAGGATCGTTCGACAACAAACAAATGTCCGCGCTCAAGATGTGATCATCCGATGTACACGTACTTGATCACGAACAGGACAGCGAGCATTCCGACTGCCGGATGGACATCGCGATAGCGTCCGGTCGCGACCTTGATTGCGACGTACGAAATGAATCCGAACGCGATGCCTTCGGCGATCGAGAAGGTGAAGGGCATCGTGATCGCCGTGACGACGGCGGGTGCTGCTTCGGTCACGTCGTTCCACTCGACCTCAGTCAGGCTGCGCACCATCAGGCAGGCGACATAGAACAGCGCCGGCGCCGTGGCGTAGGCGGGGATCGAGCCCGCCAGCGGCGACAGGAACAGCGCCAGCAAGAAGAGAAGGCCGATGACGGCGGCGGTGAGACCGGTGCGGCCGCCCTCGTTGATGCCCGACGCGCTCTCGATGTAGCTGGTCGTCGTCGAGGTGCCGACGGCAGCCCCGATCATGGCGGCACCGCTGTCGGCCATCAGGGCGCGATGCAGTCGCGGCACCGTGCCGTCCGGCTTCATGAAGCCGCCGCGATGGGCGAGCGCGATCAGCGTGCCGGTATTGTCGAACAGATCGACGAACAGGAAGGCAAAGACCACGGTGACCAGCCCGACCTTCAGGGCGCCGCCGAGGTCCATCTGCAGCAGCACCGGGGCGAGCGACGGCGGGGTGTCGAAGATTCCAGCGAACTTCTGCTGGCCCGCGGCGATGGCGACGATGGTCACGACCAGGATGCCGATGATCACGCCGCCCATGACGCGGCGGCGCTCCAGGGCAACGATCAGGAAGAAGCCCAGCGTCGCCATGACGACGGGGAAGCTGGTGAGCTTGCCGTGCGTCACCAGGGTCGCGGGATGGGCGACGACGATGCCCGCGTTCTTGAGCGCGATCAGCGCCAGGAACAGGCCGATGCCGGCGGCGATCGCCATCTTGAGCGACATCGGGATGGCATTGACGATCCATTCGCGGATCGGCAGCACGCTGATGATGAAGAAGAGGACGCCCGAGATGAACACGCAGCCCAGCGCCACCTGCCAGCTGTGGCCCATGCCACCGACCACACCGAAGGCGAAGTAGGCGTTCAGCCCCATGCCGGGCGCCAGCGCGATCGGGTAGTTGGCCAGGAAAGCCATCAGGAAGCAGCCGATGGCGGCGGCCACGCAGGTCGCGGAGAAGACCGCGCCGAACGGCATCTTGGCCTCGGCCAGGATCGCCGGATTGACGAAGATGATGTAGGCCATCGTCAGGAAGGTCGTGATGCCGGCCACGATCTCGGTCCGGACGTTGGTCTTGTTCTCGCTGAGCTTGAAGACCTGCTCGAGCATTGTTGTTCTCCCCCGGTTGTCGCGTGAAGTGTGCGGGCATTGGCCTGTGCAAAGCTAGCCAGCGCCGGCTTCCTTCCCCCGGTTTGCCTTTAGACCCCCCGTTTCATACAGTCCGCGGCCACCCGCCAGCCCAGCAAGGACCGAACCAAAATGCGGATGAGTCAGTACTTTCTGCCGACCATGAAGGAAAACCCGGCAGAGGCGCAGATCGTCTCGCATCGGCTGATGCTGCGCGCCGGCCTGATCCGCCAGACCGCGGCCGGCATCTATGCCTGGCTGCCGCTCGGCTTCCGCGTGCTGAAGAACATCGAGCGCATCGTGCGCGAGGAGCAGGACCGTTCGGGCGCCCAGGAAGTCCTGATGCCGACCATCCAGTCGGCCGACCTGTGGCGCGAGAGCGGGCGCTACAACGCCTATGGTCCCGAGATGCTGCGCTTCAAGGACCGCCACGATCGCGAGATGCTCTACGGGCCGACCAACGAAGAGATGATCACCGTGCTCTTCCGCGACGCCGTGAAGAGCTACCGCGACCTGCCGAGGAACCTCTATCACATCCAGTGGAAGTTCCGCGACGAGGTCCGCCCGCGCTTCGGCGTGATGCGCGGCCGCGAGTTCCTGATGAAGGACAACTACTCCTTCGACATCGACAGGAAGGGCGCGATCCACTCCTACAACAAGATGTTCGTGACCTACCTGCGCACCTTCGCGCGCATGGGCCTGAAGGCGATCCCGATGCGCGCCGATACCGGCCCGATCGGCGGCGACCTCAGCCACGAGTTCATCGTGCTGGCAGACACCGGCGAGAGCGCCGTGTTCTGCCACAAGGGCCTGGTCGACAAGGACATCCTCAGCCGCGCGATCGACTACGGATCCGACCTGCAGCCGATCGTCAACGAGTGGACGTCTCTCTATGCGGCGACCGACGAGATGCATGACAAGGCCGCGTTCGAGAAGATCCCCGAAGGCGAGCGGCTGTCCGCGCGCGGCATCGAGGTCGGCCACATCTTCTACTTCGGCACCACGTATTCCGAGCCGATGAAGGCGGTGGTGGCCGGGCCCGGGGGCGAGCAGATCACCGTCGAGATGGGCTCGTACGGTATCGGCGTGTCGCGCCTGGTCGGCGGCATCATCGAGGCGAGCCACGACGAGACCGGCATCGTCTGGCCGGAGTCGGTGGCGCCCTTCAAGGTGGCGATCGTCAACCTCAAGCCCGACGACGGCGCGGTCTCCGGGGCCTGCCAGAAGCTCTATGACGGCCTTGCCGCCAAGGGCATCGAGGCGCTGCACGACGACCGCGATCTCAGGCCGGGCGCCAAGTTCGCCGACATGGACCTGATCGGCATCCCCTGGCAGGTGATCGTCGGCCCCAAGGGCGTGTCCGCCGGCAAGGCCGAGGTCAAGGACCGCAGGACCGGCCAGCGCGAAGAAGTGCCGTTCGACCAGGTCGTACAGCGCTTCGGCTGAGCCCATGGCCTTCGCCGCCGTCGAACGCCTCATCGCCTTCCGCTATCTGCGCGCCCGCCGCGAGGAGGGCTTCATCTCGGTGATCGCCGCGTTCTCGCTGATCGGCATCACGCTCGGCGTCGGCACGCTGATCGTCGTCATGTCGGTCATGAACGGCTTTCGCTTCGAGATGCTGCGCCAGATGTCGAGCATCAGCGGCCAGCTCGGCGTGCAGGGCAGTCGCGGCGGTGTCGACGCCACGCCCGAGTTGCTGGCCGCCATGATCAAGGTGCCGGGCGTACTGAGTGCCACGCCGACCGCCGAGGGTCAGGTCATGGCGGTGGCCGGCGACAAGGTGAGGGGCGTGGTCCTGCGCGGCGTCCGACCCGAGGATTTCAGGGCGCGCACGCCGCTGTCGGCGGCGATCGAGGGGCCGGCCGATGTGCGCGAGCGCTATCGCGGCCTGTGTCGGGCCGACGACGACAAGCCGATCGACTGGGGCTCGGTGAAAGACTTCGGCAAGGACTTCTCGGTCGTGGTCGGGCGCCGCCTGGCCGACCTGCTGAAGGTCAAGGTCGGCGACCGCCTGCAGCTCGTCTCGCCGGTCGAGGTGGCGACGCCGCTCGGCGTCGTGCCGCGCGCGGTGCAGGTCCAGGTCGCGGCGATCTTCTGCGCCGGCATGTACGACTACGACGCCAACTTCGTCTACGCGCCGCTGCCCGACGTCCAGCGCCTGCTGAACTACGGCGACAAGGTCACGGGCATTGAAGTGTTTGTGGCCGACGACGCCTCGCTCGCCGCCGCCCGCCGCCAGCTCTCGGAGATCGTCGGCCAGCAGGCCTGGGTGTTCGACTGGTGGCAGGCCAATATCGGCTTCTTCGCCGCGATCCAGGGCCAGACCAACGTCATGTTCATCGTGCTCACGATGATCGTGCTGGTCGCCGCCTTCAACATCGTGTCGAGCCTGGTGATGCTGGTGCGCACCAAGACCGCCGACATCGCCATCCTGCGCACCATGGGTGCGACGCGCGGCGCCATCATGCGCGTCTTCTTGCTCGACGGCATGGCGATCGGCGGCGTCGGCACCTTGCTGGGCCTGGCGCTGGGCCTGGCCTTCGCCCGCAACATCGAGGCCATCCGCCAATGGCTGCAGCGCACCTTCGACATCGTCCTGTTCGACGAGACGCTCTACCTGCTGGCCGAGATGCCCTCACGCATCGAGTGGAGCGAGATCGTGGTCATCGCCGTCATGGCGCTGATCTTCGCATTGTTGGCCTCGCTCTATCCGGCGGCCAAGGCAGCGCGGCTCGATCCGGTGGAAGGACTGCACCGTGAGTGACCGCGCCGGCACGGTCGAGCGCTGGCTGGCCTGGCGCTATCTCGCGACCCGTCAGCGCGAGGGCTTCGTCTCGTTCATCGCCATCTTCTCGCTGATCGGCGTCGCGCTCGGCGTGGCCACCCTGATCGTCGTGCTGTCGGTGATGGGCGGCTTCCGCCAGCAGCTTTTGGGCCGCATCATCGGGCTGAACGGCCACATCGTGATCACGGCCCGCGACGGCGGCATGGTGCAGGCCACGCCCGATCTTCTCGCCAAGCTGAAGGCTTTCCCCGGCGTGCGCGCCGTCAACCTCACCCTGGAGCGCCAGGCGCTTGTTACCGTGAATAATCAGACGCGCGGCGCCCTGGTGCGCGGCGTGCGCCCCGAAGACCTGCAGGCGCGGGACATGATCTCCCGGAATGTCGCCCACGGCGACCTCGGCTCCTTCGGCACGCGCCCCGGCGCCGTCATCGGCGAACGCTTGCGCCAGGCCCTGAACCTCCGGGCCGGCGACAAGATCACCCTGGTGACCCACAAGGTGAGCGACAACGGCACGATCGAACCGCGCTACTCCGACTACGAGGTCCTGGCGAGCTTCGTGACCAAGCGCTACGAGTTCGACAACGGCTTGATCTTCGTGCCGCTGCCGCTGCTGCAGAGGGACCTCGACTACGGCGACGAGGCGGTGAGCTCGATCGACCTCGACATCGCCGACCCGCAGGCGGCGCCGCAATTCGCCGAGGAGCTGCGCAAGACGCTGGGCCGC
Source organism: Reyranella sp. (assembly GCA_019750135.1). GTDB lineage: Bacteria > Pseudomonadota > Alphaproteobacteria > Reyranellales > Reyranellaceae > Reyranella. Next base: position 43,724 of record JAIEOV010000001.1, read on the forward strand.
GACGACCTCCGGGTGGCGCACTGGCTCGGCCTCAATGCGCGCTTCGTCGGCGCCCTGCAGGTCGAGCGCGTGATGATGTTCATCATCCTCACCCTGATCGTCGTCGTCGCGGCGATGAACGTGGTGGCGAGCTTCACCATGCTGGTGCGCGTGAAGCGCGGCAGCATCGCCATCCTGCGCACCATGGGGGCGGCGCCGGGCACGATCGTGCGCGCCTTCTTCCTGGCGGCGGCGGCGGTCGGGCTGGTCGGCACGGCCGTCGGCACCGGCCTCGGCCTGCTGGTTTGCGCCAACATGCAGGGCATCGCCCACCTGCTGGTGCTGCTCACCAACGCCGGCGGCCCGGGAGCGGGGTGGAGCGAGGTCGAGTTCATCACCTCGGCGCCGGTGCGCGTCCAGCCGGCCGAGGTCCTGTCCATCATCGCCATCGCCATCCTGTTGTCGCTGGCGGCGGCGGCTTATCCTGCCTGGCGCAGCACGCGCGTCGAACCGGTCGAAGGGCTGCGCCATGAGTGATCCCGGATTTCCCCTGTCCGTGCGCGACATCAAGCGCACCTTCGTTCAGGGGGATCGCCGCCTGGAGGTGCTGAAGGGCATCACCTTCGACCTGCGGCAGGGCGAGATCGTGGCCCTGGTCGGCCAGTCGGGCAGCGGCAAGTCGACCCTGCTGCATATCGCCGGGCTGCTGGAGCGACCGGATGCGGGCGACATCCTGGTCGGCGGCAAGTCGGCCGGCACGGCCGGCGATCGCGAGCGCACGGTGATGCGCCGGCAGTTCCTGGGCTTCGTCTACCAGTACCACCACCTGCTGCCCGAGTTCTCGGCGATCGAGAACGTGATGCTGCCCCAGATGCTGAACGGCCACTCGCGCGCCGTGGCCCGCCGCCGCGCCACCGAGCTTTTGGCCATGGTTCAGCTCAAAGAGCGTGCCGACCACCGCCCGGGCCGCCTGTCGGGCGGAGAGCAGCAGCGCGTCGCGATCGCCCGCGCCGTCGCCAACGCCCCGCGCGTGCTGCTGGCTGACGAGCCGACGGGCAACCTCGATTCGACGACCGCGGAGGCGGTCTTCCGCCAGCTCCTGGCGCTGGTGCGCGAGACCGGCATGGCTGCGCTGGTGGCGACGCACAATCCCGAGCTGGCCTCGCGCATGGACCGGACGGTCACGCTGAAGGACGGGGTGCTGTCGGGCTAGGCCCACGGTTTCGCCTCGTTTTCCACAAGATGGCCGGGCAATAGTGCCCCGTGGCCATCGCCGATTTCGTCCATCTCAAAGTCCGGTCCGCCTATTCGCTCACCGAAGGAGCGAACAAGGTCGACAAGATCGTGTCGCTCGCCAAGGAGAACGCGATGCCGGCGGTCGGCGTCACCGACCGCAACAACCTCTTCGGCGCGCTGGAATTCTCGCAGTATGCGGCCAAGGGCGGCATCCAGCCGATCACTGGCTGCGAGCTCGGCATCCGTCGCGAGGACGGCACGGGCAACGGGCCGCCCGGCAAGATCGTGCCGGCCGACTGGCTGACCCTGCTGGTCCAGAACGAGACGGGCTACCGCAACCTGATGCGCCTGGTGAGCCGCGCCCATCTGGAATTCAAGGCCGGCTCGCTGTCGGCCCTGCCGTTGTCGGAGCTCGAGGGCAACACCGAAGGCCTGCTGGCCCTGGCCGGCTACTCGGCCAGCGCGCTCGGCCGCCTGCTGCTTGCTGGCCAGACGCCCGCCGCGGCCCATCAGCTCGAGCGGCTACAGACGTTGTTCGACGGCCGCCTCTATCTCGAGCTGCAGCGCCATGGCGAGGAGGCCGAACGGCGCGTCGAGCCCGCGCTGCTCGATCTCGCCTACGAACGCGGCGTGCCACTGGTCGCCACCAACGACGTGCACTATCCCAAGGCCGAGATGTACGAGGCGCACGACGTGCTGCTGTGCATTGAGCAGGGCGCGCACATCGAGGATCCCAACCGGCGCCGGCTGACGCCCGAGCACTATTTCAAGTCGGCCGCCCAGATGCGCCAGGTCTTCGCCGACATTCCCGAGGCCTGTGACAACACCCTGATCATTGCCCGGCGCTGCGCCTACATGCCGACGCCGCGCAAGCCGATCCTGCCGCGCTACACCAAGCTCGCCGACCGGACCGAGAAGGACGCGCTGAAGGAGATGGCCGAGACCGGCCTCATGGCCCTGAAGCAGAGCGGCCGCCTGTCGTCCGACATCGACTTCAAGGCCTATCAGGATCGCCTGACCTACGAGCTGGACATGATCGAGCAGATGGGCTTCTCGGGCTACTTCCTGATCGTCGCCGACTTCATCCAGTGGGCCAAGGACCACGACATTCCGGTCGGGCCGGGCCGCGGCTCGGGCGCGGGCTCGCTGGTCGCCTGGTCGCTCAAGATCACCGATCTCGACCCGCTGCGCTGGGGCCTCATCTTCGAGCGCTTCCTCAATCCCGAGCGCGTGTCGATGCCGGACTTCGATATCGACTTCTGCCAGGACAAGCGCGACCAGGTCATCCGCTACGTGCGCGACGAGTACGGCCACGACCGCGTCGCCGCCATCATCACCTTCGGCAAGCTGCAGGCGAGGGCGGTGCTGCGCGACGTCGGCCGCGTGCTGGGCATGCCTTACGGCCAGGTCGACCGCATCTGCAAGCTGGTGCCCAACAACCCGGCCAAGCCGGTGACTCTGGCCCAGGCGCTGGAGAGCGAGCAGCTCCTCAAGGACCAGTACGCCGCCGATGAGGAGATCAAGCGCCTGATCGACTTGGCGCTGCAGCTGGAAGGTCTCTACCGCAACGCCTCGACCCACGCCGCCGGCGTGGTGATCGGCGACCGTCCGCTCGACGAGCTGGTGCCGCTCTATCGCGATACCGACAATAAGGAGTCGCTGCCGGCCACCCAGTTCAACATGAAGTGGGTCGAGACGGCGGGCCTGGTGAAGTTCGACTTCCTCGGCCTCAAGACGCTGACCGTGATCGAGAAGGCCTGCGAGCTGGTCGGTCGCGACAAGATCAACATCGCCAAGATACCGCTCGACGACGAGCCGACGTTCAAGATGCTGGCCAAGGGCGACGCCTACGGGGTCTTCCAGATGGAAGGCAGCGGCATGCGCGACATCCTGGCCAAGCTGAAGCCCAACCGCTTCGAGGACCTGATCGCGCTGGTGGCGCTCTATCGCCCCGGCCCGATGGACGACATCCCGACCTACATCAGCGTCAAGAACGGCCAGGAGAAGCCCGACTACCTGCATCCCTCGCTGAAGCCGATCCTGGAAGAGACCTACGGCATCATGGTCTACCAGGAGCAGGTGATGCAGATCGCCCGCGTCCTGTCGGGCTATTCCCTGGGCGGCGCCGACCTGCTGCGCCGCGCCATGGGCAAGAAGATCCAGTCGGAGATGGACGCCCAGCGCGCCTTGTTCGTCGAGGGCGCGGCCAAGAACAACGTCGAGGACGCGCGCGCCTCGATGATCTTCGACAAGGTGGCGAAGTTCGCGGGCTACGGCTTCAACAAGTGCCATTCCGCGCCCTACGCCCTGGTCGCCTACCAGACGGCCTATCTGAAGGCCAACCACCCGGTCGAGTTCTTCGCGGCGTCGATGACGCTCGATATGGGCAACGCCGACAAGCTCGGCAATTTCCGCCGCGAGCTCGAGCGCTTGAAGATCGAGCTGCTGCCGCCGGACATCAACAAGTCGATGGCCGAGTTCGCCGTCGAGCGGACGGAAGAGGGCAAGCTCGGCGTGCGCTACGCGCTGGCGGCGATCAAAGGCGTCGGCCGCGACGCCATGAACCGGCTCGCCGAGGAGCGCGCGACCAACGGCCCGTTCAAGGACCTGTTCGACGTTGCCGAGCGCCTCGACCAGCGCGTCATCAACAAGCGCCTGCTCGAGAGCCTGGTGAAGGCCGGCGCCTTCGATTCGCTGAACAAGAACCGCGCCCAGAGCTTCGGCGCCGTCGAGGCGCTGACGCGTCACTCGCAGGCCACGCACGAATCGCGCGGCAGCAACCAGAACAGTCTGTTCGGCGACGACACGGCCCAGCGCCGGCCGCAGCTTCCCAAGGTGCCGGACTGGGCGCCGATGGAGCGCCTGCAGAACGAGTTCTCGGCCATCGGCTTCTATCTCTCCTCGCATCCGCTGGCGGCCTACGAGCGCAGCCTTGAGCGCCTGCGCGTGACCCGCGCCGCCGATCTGCAGGCGCTGATGGCGCGCGGCGTTTCGGGCCGCATCAGGCTCGCCGGCACCGTCATCGACCGCCAGGAGCGCACCTCGGCCAAGGGCAACCGCTTCGCCTTCGTGCAGTGCTCGGACCAGTCCGGCGCCTTCGAGCTCACCGTCTTCAGCGAGCTTTTGGGCAGCAAGCGCAATCTCCTCGAACCGGGGCAGGCGATCCTGGCCTCGGCCGACGGCCGGCTGGACGGCGAGCAGGTGAAGCTGACGGCGCAGACGGTGGAGAAGCTCGACGATGCCGTCGCCAACGCGGCCGCCGGTCTGCGCATCGTCCTGTCCGATCGGGCCGCCGTCGAGCCGTTGCACAAGACGCTGCAAGGCAAGCGTGGCCGCAGCCGCGTCACCCTGGTCGTGCCGATGAACGACGACACCGAAGCCGAGGTCACCTTGTCCGAGACCTATTCCATCGCGGCCGGCCTGCGCGACGCCATCGGCGGCCTGCCGGGCATCGCGCAGGTGGAGGAGATTTGAGCCGGCAGCCCGGCCTCTTCGAACAACCCGCACCTCCGCCCAGGCGGCGCGCCGCGGCCGGCGAAGTCAGGCCGGCGTGGGATTCCCCCTTGCTCGGCGCCCCGGCGCTTCCGATCGACATCCGGCTCGGCACGTCATCGTGGTTCTTTCCCGGCTGGCGCGGCCTGGTCTACGATGGCGTCCATCCGCAGGTGGCGCTCAGCAAGCGCGGACTGGAAGCCTATGCCCAGATCCCGCTGCTGCGCACGGTCAGTCTCGACCGCACGTTCTACGCGCCTATCACCACCGTGCAGTACCAGGGCTACGCCCGCCAGGTGCCGGATCACTTCAGCTTCGTGGTCAAGGCGCCGGCGCTGGTGTGCGATGCCGTGATGCGTGACGAGGAGGGCAAGGGGAAGGTGCCCAACCCGCACTTCCTCGACGCCGCCATCGCCACGCGCGAGTTCGTCGTACCGTGCCTGGAAGGGCTGGGCGACAAGGCAGGACCGCTGGTCTTCCAGGTGTCGCCTTTGCCGCGCGGCCTGGTCGAGGAGGCATCGACCGTCATCGAGCGACTGGCGGCGTTCTTCGCCGCCCTGCCGCAGGAGCTTGGCAAGCAACGCCCCCTCTACGCCCTGGAACTGCGCAATGCCGAACTGCTGACGCCACGCCTGATGAAGATGCTGGCTTCGGCCGGTGTCCGCTACTGCGTCGGCCTGCATGACCGCATGCCCGAGGTCGAGCGCCAGGAAGCGGCGCTGCGGGCGCTCGATGGCGACACGCCGGGGCCATTGGTCGTGCGCTGGAACCTGCACCGCGGCTTCCTCTACCAGGCCGCCAAGCAGCGCTACGACCCGTTCGACCGGCTGGTCGACGAGGATCCCGAGACCCGGCTGGTGCTGGCCCGCATGGCGGCTAATGCCTTCAAGGCCAAGCGCAAGGTCTGGATCACGGCCAACAACAAGGCCGAGGGGAGCGCGCCGCTTTCGCTGGTCAAACTGGCCGAGGAAATCGCCAAGCTGCTTGCGTAGGTCTGCGCTTAGAGTTCTGCCAGCGAACCAATCGATGAAAAGGGGAGGACACTCGATGCAGGCCACGAAATGGTCCCGACGTGCTGTCGTCGCGGTGGCGCTGGCGACCATCGCCGCGAGCACGATGCACGCGCCGGCAGGTGCACAGGACTTTCCCAGCAAGCCGATCACGATCGTCGTTCCGTTCGGTCCCGGCACGGCCAACGACATCATTGCCCGTCAGATCGGGCAGGACATGACCGCGACGCTGGGCCAGAGCATCGTCGTCGACAATCGCGCCGGCGCCACTGGCAACATTGCGACCGACTTCGTCGCGAAATCGCGTCCCGACGGCTACACATTGCTGATTGCTTCCACCAGCCTCCTTCTGAACCAGGTCACCGGAAACGCGACGGCCGACCTGACGAAGGATTTCACGCCTGTCGCCTTCAGCGGCAGCACGGTCTATTCGACGTTCGTGCCCAACGAGCTTCCGGCGAAGAACGTGGCCGAGCTCGTCGAGCTCGCCCGTCAGCAGCAGGGCAAGCTCAACTACGCGGGCTATGTCGGCGGCCTGCCGCAGTTCCTGGGCGAGATGCTGAATCGCGCAGCCAAGATCAACACGGTGATGGTGCCTTACAAGAGCACGACCGACGCCCTGGTCGACCTGATGGCCAATCGCATCCAGATCTGGTTCACCCCGATCGCGTCGGGCGTTCCCGTCCAGAACGGCAAGCAGGCCCGCATGATCGCCGTCACCGGCGAGACCCGCTCGCGCGTGCTGCCCGATATCCCGACCTTCAAGGAAGCGGGCTATCCCGAGATGACTGTCGACGTCGCCTACTTCCTGCTGGCGGCCAAGGGGACGCCGCAGCCGGTGGTCGACAAGCTGGCCGGCGGGATCAACAAGGCGTTGGAGAATCCAAAGATCAAGGAGGCGCTCCTCGCCCAGGGCATCGAGGAAAAGCGGGGGACACCCACCGAGGTCGGCGCTTATCTCAATGCGGAAGTCCGCCGTTGGACCGAAATCGTGAAGCTTTCGGCGCCATCCGGCACCACCAAATAGGTCTAAGTTCTTGATTTTATTGATACTTGCATTCGGGAGCGTAAGCCTTTAGAAAAACGCCCACTTCGCACGCGGGTTTGCGGTCGACGGGGAGACATCCCGCCGCTCGCTCCGGTGCCCTCCAAAGCCTCGGCTGAGGAGGGCCACGCCCGCGGAGGCCCAACCGGAAAAGGAGAAACGGCATGGCTATGCCGACCTTTACAATGCGTCAGTTGCTGGAAGCGGGTGTCCATTTCGGTCACCACACCCGGCGTTGGAACCCCAAGATGAAGCCGTACCTGTTCGGGGTGCGCAACGGGGTCCATATCATCGATCTTACCAAGACCGTCCCGCTGCTGGAGCAGGCGCTCCTGCAGGTCCGCCAGGTCGTGTCCAACGGCGGCCGCGTGCTGTTCGTCGGCACCAAGGCTGCCGCCGCCGAGCGCATCGCCGATGCCGCCAAGCGCTGCGGGCAGTACTACGTCAACCACCGCTGGCTGGGTGGCATGATTACCAACTGGCAGACCATCTCTGCCTCGATCAAGCGCCTGCGCGAGCTCGATGACCGCCTGAAGGGCGACGTCGTCGGCCTGACGAAGAAGGAGCAGCTCGACCTGACGCGCGAGCGCGACAAGCTCGAGCGGTCGCTGGGCGGCATCAAGGAAATGGGCGGGACGCCTGACATGCTGTTCATCATCGACACCAACAAGGAAGCGATCGCGGTCCAGGAAGCCCGCAAGCGCGGTATCCCGATCGTGGCGGTGCTCGACAGCAACTCCGATCCCGACGGCGTCGACTACCCGATCCCGGGCAACGACGACGCCATCCGCGCCGTGTCGCTCTATTGCGAGCTGATGTCGGGCGCGGTGCTGGACGGCATCCGCGCCGAGATCGCGGCTTCCGGCGGCGACGTCGGCGAGCTCGGCGATCCGATGGCCGACGACGTTCCTGCCGCCGATACCGACGGCGCAGGCGCCGAGGCCTCGCCGGCCGAGTAACGGATCTGCTGGGGGCGCGCCACTCCAGTGGCGCGTCATGATCTTCTTGGAGCGCGGACCTCCAGGTCCGCATCATGATCATGAGCGGACCTGGAGGTCCGCGCTCCGTACGAGAGACGCGCCACTGGAGTGGCGCGCCCCCAGCAATGAGTTGATTTCAAATGAACGCGCACGACGCGCGATCGCGATACGGAGTGAGACATGGCTGAGATTACGGCCTCCCTGGTCAAGGAACTGCGCGAGAAGACCGGCGCGGGCATGATGGACTGCAAGAAGGCGCTGGGTGAGGTCGCGGGCGATCTCGAGAAGGCGATCGACTGGCTGCGCACCAAGGGCCTGTCGGCAGCCGCCAAGAAGGCGGGCCGCATCGCGGCCGAGGGCCTGGTCGGCGTGGTCGCCGACGGCACCCGCGGCGCGGTCATCGAGGTCAATGCCGAGACCGACTTCGTCGGCCGCAACGACCTGTTCCAGAAGTTCGTCGGCGACGCTGCCAAGCTCGCGCTCGATAATGGCGGCGACCTGGCCAAGGTCGCGGCGGCGCCGTATCCCGGCACCGGCCGCGACGTGCAGGGCGAGCTCACGCATCTGATCGCCACCATCGGCGAGAACATGTCGCTGCGCCGCGCCGCCATGCTGTCGGTCTCCGACGGCGTCGTGGCGTCTTACATGCACAACAAGGTGGCGACCGACCTCGGCAAGATCGGTGTCCTGGTGGCGCTCGAATCGACCGGCGACAAGGCCAAGCTGGAGGCGCTCGCCAAGCAGCTTGCCATGCATGTGGCCTCGACCAACCCACAGTCGCTGACGGTGGCCGACCTCGACAAGGCGCTCGTCGAACGCGAGCGCGCGGTGTTGAGCGAGAAGGCGGGCCAGAGCGGCAAAGCGGCCGACATCATCTCCAAGATGGTCGAGGGCGGCATCCGCAAGTTCCACCAGGAGGTGGTGCTGCTGGAGCAGGCTTTCATCATGGACGGCAAGACCAAGGTCTCGAAGGTTGTCGACGACGCCGCCAAGCAGATCGGCGCCCCGGTCCGTCTGGCGGGCTACCTGCGCTTCGGCCTGGGCGAGGGCATCGAGAAGAAGTCAGAGGACTTCGCGGCAGAGGTGGCTGCCCAGCTTAAGAAGTAGTATGACAACGAACACTGGTGCGCGGGCCCCCGGGGCCGCGTTGCCCAAGAAAACTGGAGTCTGAGGCACCCCGATGCCGTCGAGCCCCCGCTATCGCCGCGTACTGCTTAAGCTCTCTGGCGAGGGGCTCATGGGGACTCGGGAGTATGGGCTCGATCCCGCCATGGTCACCATGGTGGCCCAGGAGATAAAGACCGTGCACGAGATGGGGGTGCAGGTCTGCCTCGTGATCGGCGGCGGCAACATCTTCCGTGGCGTGTCGGCCGCAGCTTCGGGCATGGACCGGGCGAGCGGCGACTACATGGGCATGCTGGCGACCGTCATTAATTCATTGGCTATGCAGAGCGCTCTCGAGCGCCAAGGCCTGCAGACCCGTGTGCAGTCGGCTATCCCCATGACCACCGTGTGCGAGCCCTATATCCGCCGCCGCGCGGCGCGCCACATGGAGAAGGGCCGCGTGGTGATCTTCGCCGCCGGCACCGGCAATCCGTTCTTCACGACCGATACCGCGGCTGCCCTGCGCGCCGCCGAGATGGGCGTCGATGGCATGCTGAAGGGCACCCAGGTCGATGGCGTCTACTCTTCCGATCCCAAGAAGGACAAGACGGCGAAGCGCTACGATTCTCTCACCTACATGGACGTGCTGCAGCGCGACCTGCAGGTCATGGACGCCTCGGCGATCTCGCTGGCCCGCGAGAACCGCATCCCGATCATCGTGTTCGATATCCACAAGCCCGGCGCGTTCGCCGCCACGATGCGCGGGGAGGGGACCTTCACCATCATCAGAGACGAGGGCTGAAGATGACCGCTGACATCAAGGAACTTGAAAAACGCATGCATGGCGCCATGGATGCGCTGAAGAAGGAGCTGGGCGGTCTCAGGACCGGTCGCGCCTCGGTGAACCTGCTCGATCCGGTCATGGTCGATGCCTATGGTCAACGCATGCCCCTCAATCAGGTCGGGACGGTGAACGCGCCCGAGCCGCGCTTGCTCGCCGTCAACGTCTGGGACAAAGGCCTGGTCGTCTCGGTCGCCAAGGCAATCCGCGAAGCAGGCCTCGGCCTCAACCCGTCGCCCGATGGACAGCTCGTCCGCGTGCCGATTCCCGAGCTCACCGCTGAACGGCGCGCGGAACTTGCCAAGCTCGCGCACAAGTACGCCGAGCAGGGCCGCGTTGCCGTGCGCAACGTGCGCCGCGACGGCATGGAATCGCTCAAGAAGCTCGAGAAGGACCACAAGATCTCGCAGGACGAGCATCGCCAGAAGTCCGACGAGGTCCAGAAGCTCACCGACCGCTACGTCAAGCAGGTCGACGAAGTGCTGGCCCACAAGGAAAAAGAGATCAAGACGGTCTGATGTCGACTGCGTCGCTGCCTGCCGCTGCGGACCTGACGCCGGGTCCCCACCACGTCGCCATCATCATGGATGGCAATGGACGGTGGGCCAAGGCGCGCGGGCTGCCCAGGGTCGCCGGACACCGACGCGGCGCCGATGCGGTGCGACGCGTGGTGCGTGGGGCAGGCGAGCTCGGCATTCCCGTGCTTACGCTCTTCGCCTTCTCGACCGAGAACTGGACGCGCCCGGCCGACGAGGTCAATGACCTGATGGGCCTGCTGCGCCATTACCTGCGCAACGAGCTCGAGGAGCTGCATAAGAACGGTGCGCGCCTGCGTGTCATCGGTAACCGCGACGGCCTTGCCGCCGACATCGTGCGCGACATCGACGAAGCCCAGAAAATGACGAATGCCAACGCCCGCATCGACGTCAACATCTGCATCAACTACGGCGCACGCGACGAGATCCTGCAGGCGACGCGGAGCCTGGCGCGCCGTGTCGCCGCCGGCGAGCTCTCCGCCGACGGCATCGACGAGGCCCGTTTCGAGCAGGAGCTGCTGACGGCCGGCGTGCCCGATCCGGACCTGCTGATCCGCACCAGCGGCGAGCAGCGCATCAGCAATTTCCTGCTCTGGCAGTGTGCCTATGCCGAGCTGGTGTTCGTCGACACGCTGTGGCCGGACTTCGGCAAGGACCACCTGGAGCAGGCGATCGCCGAGTTCCGTCGGCGTGAACGGCGATATGGCGGCGTCGGCGGCTGACGCCCCGGTCGGGCGTTTCGGGCGGCATCGTAGTCTGGTGCTGCGTACCCTGTCGGCAGTCGTCCTGGGTCCGCTGCTGCTGGCGGCGCTCTGGTTCGGCTTTCCCTGGATCGACCTGGTGGCCGCCGTGGCGGCGCCGTTGCTGGTCTCGGAATGGATCGCGCTGACACGCGGACGGCTGCTGCTTCGTCTTCTGGCGATCGTCTACAGCCTGGCCGCCATCGTCGCCCTGCTGTGGCTGCGCCATCAGCCAGGGGACGGGCGCGAGACCATCATCTGGATCGTGGCCTGCATCTGGGCGACCGACATTGGTGCCTACGCCGTTGGCCGCGCCGCGGGCGGCGCCAAGCTCGCGCCGCGCATCAGCCCGGGCAAGACCTGGTCGGGCCTCATAGGCGGCATGGCGTGGGCGGCGGTGGCCAGCGCCGCCGTCGGCTATGCCTTTGGCCTGGGGCACACATTCACCCTGGCCGCCATTGGCGCCGGGCTGGCGGTGGTGGGGCAGATCGGCGATCTTGTCGAATCGGCGGCCAAGCGTCGGGCCGGCGTGAAGGACAGCGGCACGCTGATCCCCGGCCATGGCGGTCTGCTCGACCGCGTCGATGGGCTCCTGGCCGTCCTCGTCGTTGTAGCGTTGACTAGGCTGATCGTAGGTGGAGGCTGGCCATGGACATGACGAACTGGCATGCGCCATCGGCCGCGCGGCCGCGCGGCGTAACGATTCTGGGATCGACCGGGTCGGTCGGCCAGAGCACCGTCGATCTCATTGCCCGCGACCCGGAAAGCTACCGCGTCGAAGCGCTGGTCGCCGGCAACTCCGTCGAGGCCTTGGCCGAGCAGGCGCGTCGACTGCGGGCGCGGATGGCCGTGGTTGCCAACGAGCAGCGCTACCGGGCGCTCAAGGATGCCCTGGCCGGCACCTCGATCGAGGCGGCGGCCGGGTCGGCTGCCGTCATCGAAGCCGCGGCACGGCCGGCCGAATGGGTGATGGCCGCCGTCGTGGGCTTTGCCGGCCTGGAATCGACGCTCGTAGCGGCACGCCGAGGGGCCATGGTGGCTCTGGCGAACAAGGAGACACTGGTCTGCGCCGGCAAGCTCCTGATCGGGGCGATCGAGGAATCGGGTGGCGCGCTGCTGCCGGTCGATTCCGAGCACAACGCGATCTTCCAGGTGCTCGAACCACGCCATAGCCACGCCATCGACCGCCTGATCCTGACGGCGTCCGGCGGGCCGTTCCGCAGCTGGGCGCTGGCCGACATAGCCGAAGCCACGCCCGAGCAGGCGCTGGCTCATCCCAATTGGGACATGGGCGCCAAGATCTCGATCGACTCGGCGACCATGATGAACAAGGGCCTCGAGCTGATCGAGGCGCACCTGCTGTTCGGCATGCCGGCCGAGCAGATCGAGATCGTCGTGCACCCGCAGTCGGTGATCCATTCCATGGTCGCCTACCGCGACGGCTCGGTGCTGGCCCAACTCGGCACCCCGGACATGCGCGTCCCGATCAGCCATACGCTGGGCTGGCCGTCGCGCATCGACAGCCCGGCCGAGCGGCTCGATTTCACGACCTTGGCGCCGCTCACCTTCGAGCGGCCCGATTCCGGCCGTTTTCCCTCGCTACGTCTGGCGCGAGAGGCTCTGGCTCTGGGTGGATTCGCACCGACCGTGCTCAATGCGGCCAATGAGGTCGCTGTTGCCGCGTTCCTGGCGCGTCGCATCGGCTTCCTGGACATTGCCCGCGTGGTCGAGGAGGTGCTTGCGGCAAGCAACCTGTCGTTGGAGCGGGTGGAATCGGTCCAGCAGGTCCAGGCCGCCGATCGGGAGGCCCGCAGCCGGGCCGAGAAAGCCGTCAAGGCTCGATCGCTAAGTAATTGAAGTGAAACGAAATTCGTGGTGTACTGAACCATGTCGCTGTTCACGACCTACCTGCCGTACTTCGTCCTGGTCCTGACGCTTCTCGTATTCGTCCACGAGTACGGCCACTATTGGGTGGGTCGCCGCTTCGGCATTCATGCCGAGGTCTTTTCCATCGGCTTCGGACCCGAACTGATCGGTTGGACGGACCGCAACGGTACCCGCTGGAAGATTTCCGCCGTGCCACTTGGCGGTTACGTGAAGTTCCTGGGCGACAGCGATGCGACGAGCGCGACACCGTCCGGCGAACCACTGACAGCCGAAGAGAAAAAGCGCGCCTTCTTCAGCCAACCGCTCTATGCCCGCGCCGCTGTCGTGCTGGGCGGGCCGCTGGCCAACCTGATCTTTGCCTTCGTGGTGCTGACGGTCGTGTTCTTCGTCGCGGGCGAGCCTTATACGCCGACCACGGTCGCCGTTCAGGTCGACGGGCCGGCGGCCAAGGCGGGCCTTCGCACCGGCGACGAGATCGTCCGGTTGGGCGACAGCCGGGTCAACCGTTACGAGGACATCACCGAGGCGCAGTTCCTTCATCTCAGCAAGCCGATGCCGGTCGAGTATCGGCGCGGCAGCCAGCTGATGAAGAGCGTGATCGTTCCCAAGTACTGCGAGCGAACCGATCGCTTCAGCAACACGATGCGGCTTGGCGACTACGGCCTCGATCAGCTCGTCCGGCCTGTGGTTGGCGGCTTTACGGCCGATAGCCCGGCGGAGGCGGCCGGGCTCAAGGTCGGCGACCGCCTGACGGAGATCGACGGCAAGCCAGTCGACTATTTCTCGCGCATTCCGGAATTGATCGGTGACCGAGCCGGCAGCCCCGTCACTATCGCCTATGATCGCGACGGCACGCGCGGCGAAGCTGTTGTCACGCCGATCGCCGACAAAGCTGTCGACTGCGCCGGCAAGGAATACACGATCGGTCGCCTGCGCATCCGTCCGGCCGGCGTCACCGAGGTCCGCAATCACGGCCTGCTCGGCGCGATGGGCGCCGGCGTGCGCGCCGTGTGGGGCATGACCTCGATGTTCTATACGTCGATGGGCCAGATCCTGACGGCGGCCCGGCCTGTGGATGAATTGGGCGGGCCGATCCGCATCGCCAAGGCGGCGGGCGAGGCGTCCTATTCTGGCTGGACGGGCATCCTCAATCTCGTCATCGCGCTGTCGGTCGTGCTCGGTATCTTCAACCTGTTGCCGGTGCCGATGCTCGATGGCGGGCACTTGGCGATGTATTTGTACGAAGCGGTACGCGGCAAGCCGCTCAGCCTGCGTGCGCAAGAGCTCGGATTGAAGGTCGGATTCAGCCTGGTGATCGGGCTAGCGCTGCTGGCGACTTTCAACGACATAAAGCAGATCCTGCGCATGTTCACCTAAGGCCTTGCTGCGGTGTCATGATGCGACATTCAGAGGGCTTACGGCTGGGGACAAAGGGGTAGCTAAGTCCGTATTGCCGGTTTATGAAAATGCGGTCCTGAAACTGGCCGGCAGGTCGTCTGGGAAGTGCCGGGGGTGAGTTTGATCTTTCGTTGGGCCGTTCTGGCCGTTGTGGCAATCCTGACCTTCGGCACGGCGGCGCATGCCCAGCGTGGTCCCGCCGCCGCGGCTGTTGGCGGCACGATCACGGGCGTGCAGATTCAGGGCAACGTGCGTGCCGAGCCGGAGACCATCCGGTCCTACCTGCAGCTCAAGGAAGGGCAACCCTACGACCATGCGGCCGCCGACCGGTCGCTGAAAGCGCTGTTCGGCACCGGGCTGTTCTCCGACGTCACGATCGAGATGCAGGGCTCGACCCTGGTCGTGAAGGTCGTGGAAAACCCCATTATCAACCGCGTGGCCTTCGAGGGTAATCGCAAGATCGAGGACGACAAGCTGCGCGACGAAGTGCAGTCCAAGCCACGCCAGGTGTTCACGCGCGCCCGCGTGCAGGCCGACGTCGAGCGCATCCTGACGATCTATCGACGCAGCGGCCGCTACAACGCCTCGGTCGAGCCCAAGGTCATCAAGCTCGACCAGGGCCGCGTCGATCTCGTATTCGAGATCAACGAGGGCGACGTCACCGGCGTGCAGCGTATCAGCTTCGTCGGCAACGAGGCGTTCAGCGACGGCACGCTGCGCGGCAAGATCAGGACCAGCGAGAGCGCCTGGTACCGCTTCCTGTCGTCCGACGACCGCTACGATCCCGACCGTCTCAACCTCGACCGCGAGCTGCTGCGCAAGTTCTACCTCTCCGAGGGCTATGCCGACTTCCGGGTCGTCTCGGCGGTGGCCGAGCTCGCGCCCAACCGCGAAGGCTTCTTCATCACCTTCACCATCAGCGAGGGCGAGCGCTACAAGCTCGGCAAGGTCGAGGTGTCGACCCGCTTCCAGGGCCTCGACGTCGACGTACTGCAGAGCTACCTGACCATGTCGGAAGGCGATTGGTTCGACGCCGACGAGGTCGAGAAGTCGGTGACGGCGCTGCAGGACATCGTCGGCTCGCTGGGCTACGCTTTCGTCGAGGTGCGCCCCAACATCCGGCGCAACAAGGACAATCTGACCGTCGACGTCACCTTCGACATCCAGGAAGGTCCGCGCGTTTACGTCGAGCGCATCAACATCTCGGGCAACACGCGCACGCTGGACAAGGTGATCCGGCGCGAGTTCCGCCTGGCCGAGGGCGACGCCTTCTCGACCGCCAAGGTGCGGCGCAGCCAGCAGCGCCTGAAGAACCTCGGCTTCTTCGAGAAGGTCGACATCTCGGCGCAGCCCGGCTCGGCGCCGGACAAGACCAACCTCGAAGTCCAGGTGGTCGAGCAGAGCACCGGCGATATCTCGTTCGGCGCCGGATTTTCGACGACATCGGGCGTGCTGGGCGACGTCGCCATCAAGGAGCGCAACCTGCTCGGCAAGGGCCAGGAGCTGCGGCTCGGCGTGTCGATCGGTACCTTGAGCACCTTGATCGATTTGAGTTTCACCGAGCCCTACTTCATGGATCGCCCGATGGCGGCGGGCTTCGACATCTTCCGCACCTCCAACGACCGCCAGGCGGTGGCCTCGTACAGCGACCGCAGCATCGGCTTCGCGCTGCGCGCCGGCTGGGCCTACACCGAGCATTTGCGGCAGAACGTGCGCTACACGCTGCGCCAGACCGACATCTACAACGTGCAGCCCTGGGCCTCGACGATCGTGCAGCTCAACGCCGGTACCTCGGTCGTCAACGAGGTCTCCGAGACGCTGGCCTGGGACACGCGCGACACCCGCCTCAACACGACCAAGGGCTTCCTGCTGCGCAACTCGATGGCGGTGGCGGGCCTGATCGGCACCGAGCAGTACTATCGAACGACGGCCGATGCGGTTTACTACCAGAGCATCTTCGAGGACGTCGTCGCCTCGATCGGCGGCTCGGTCGGCATGGTGCTGCCCTACAACGCCTCCTCGCTCAGGCTGAACAACCTGTTCTTCATCGGCGGCGACACGCTGCGCGGCTTCCAGGTCGGCGGCATCGGACCGCGCGATTCGATCACTGCCGACGCGTTGGGCGGCACCTACTTCTATACCGCCACGACCGAGCTCAGCTTCCCGCTGGGCCTGCCCAAGGAAATCGGCATCTTCGGCAAGGCCTTCATGGATATCGGCTCGCTATGGGGCCTGGGCGGGCCGGCGATCTACAGCAACACGGTGCTGACCAGCAATACCATGCGAGTTTCGACCGGCGTCGGCATCCAGTGGATTTCTCCCTTCGGGCCGATCCGTATAGACTACGCCGTGCCGTTGCAGCAGGACCCATGGGACAAGACGGAGAACATCCGCTTCAGCTTCGGCACGCGCTTCTGATCGGGGGAATGGCGCCAGGATGAACATGCAGACCGACAAGACCAGCATGGCGGGGACCACGACGGCGACCGCCGCCGACATCAAGCGGATCCTGCAGCTGATCCCGCATCGTTACCCCATGCTGATGGTCGACCGGGTGACCGAGATGCGGCTCGACAGCAGCGCCATCGGTATCAAGAACGTCAGCATCAACGAGCCCTTCTTCCAGGGCCATTTCCCGTCCGAGCCGGTCATGCCGGGTGTGCTGATCATTGAGGCCATGGCGCAGACCGCCGCCGTGCTCGTCATGTCGAGTCTGGGACAGGAGGCCGACGGCAAGCTGGTCTATTTCATGTCGATCGACGACGTGCGATTTCGCCGTCCGGTCGTGCCGGGCGACCGCCTGGAATTGCACGTCGAGAAGATTCAGAGCCGCGCCAATGTCTGGAGGTTCTCCGGCAAGGGGATTGTCGAAGGCAAGGTCTCGGCCGAGGCAACCTTCGCCGCCATGATCAGATAGAGCCAGGTAGAGGAGAGGGGACGATGCCCGACGCCGTAACCAACGCCCGCATGCTGCACACGATGATCCGGGTGCACGATCTCGACAAGTCGATCGCCTTCTACACCGGCCCGATGGGCATGAAGCTGCTGCGCAAGCGCGACGTGCCGGACGGCAAATACACGCTCGCGTTCGTCGGCTATGGCGACGAGAGCGAGCACTGTGCCATCGAGCTGACCTACAACTATGGCCACGAGCCCTACGAGCTCGGCTCGGGATTCGGCCATCTCGCGGTCGGCGTGCCTGACGTCGCCGGCATGTGCGCCGAGGTCACCAAGGCCGGCGGCAAGGTCACGCGCGCGCCCGGCCCGGTGAAGTTCGGCACCACCGTGATTGCCTTCGTCGAGGACCCCGACGGCTACAAGATCGAGCTGATCGAGCGGAAGTAGGCTCATGCGCTTCCGGACCGCGCGCTTCCAGGTGCGCCACGATGGCGCGTATCACCAGTGGAGGAGGATTCCACCCGAAGAATAGT